>CAYOCB010000002.1:534368-593933 GCA_964402355.1 uncultured Lacrimispora sp. | reverse complement strand
AGTGCAAGTTACATTGCAAAAAAAACAGACATATAGATAAAACTATGTAGAAAATAACCATTTAAGAGCCCTGATGTTGACCTATAAAACCAGTATAGATAAAATCTAACTGTCTGACAAAATTTTATAGGAGGAAATGTAAACATGAAAAAGGTTCAAGAAAAATTTCCTGAAGACTTTTTGTGGGGAGGTGCGATCGCAGCAAATCAGGCAGAGGGTGCTTATCTTGAGGATGGCAAGGGACTTGATATCTCTTGTGGTTTTGCTCATGGCATTAAGCACGATTATGACTCTGTAATTGACCCGGATAAATATTACCCAACACATGAAGCTATTGATTTTTATCATCGTTACAGGCAGGATTTAGCATTAATGGAAGAAATGAATTTCAAAGCGTTCAGGACTTCCATAAACTGGTGCTCTTGATGTACGGGCAAAGGATATAAATAATGAAATGAAAATTGCTGCAGCAAAGGCAATTGCCTCGTATTTAAGCGAAGAGCAGTTAAAACCTGATTATATTATTCCAAGTGTACTTGACAAAGGTGTATCCAGGGCGGTTGCAGAAGCAGTTGCTAAAGCGGCAAGAAAAAGTGGAGTAGCAACTCTATAAACTGTGAACAACGGTAATGCATAAGGTCATGAAGCAGTCGGTTGTCAGCGGGAGGCATAAAGCATTTGTCTCAGAGCTGCTTGATGGCCAGAGGGGTGCCGTATTTACGGCGCCAGTCTGGCCATTTTTTCGTTTTGTAAGCTCTGTGGATGGTGCGATTTTGGCTCTGATGTGTTTTACCACCCTACCCGGATAATCAGACCCTTAGGATCGCCTGCCTCCAAATAAGACGCTTGTCCATTTACATCGTCATAGCAAAAACCGTAAGCTAATCCGTCAATTCCATGATCATGCCAGAATTTCGCATAATAATTTGCTGGCGAAGTCTGATAGTAATTGCTGACACTGTTCCAATCGGATGTTGTATAAACATGCCGATTTAATGCTGCACACGTAGCAGGATCACTGGCTCCATTAATACCCAGCAAAATATCGCGAGTAGAGATATTGGAATAACTGTTAAAATAATTTTCGTACTCTCCACCTGCCTTAAAAGGTCCACTGATCGGACATACAATTCGGTAAGGAGCCTGCAACGTGGCCAGAGATTTAAACTCCTTCGGAACTTCATTTTTAAATTCGCTAAAAATCCCGTCATGAGTTTCTGATTCCAGTTCTCCTACCGTGCGGTCATAGTTACCTGCTTTATTTACCAATCTGTGCTGTACAGGGAAACCAAACTGATCCACTCGCGTCGTGTTTCCATGATACCCAGAATCATTTACCGTAAATTCAACGAAATCAAAATAGACATCCCGGTTTGGATCAGTGGCATTATTAATATCCGGACCAGCAAATCCATTGTCATAAGTTTTAATATAACAAGGTGAGCCAACGCTTAAGAACATCCTTCCAGAAGTTATTTTGGGAAGGGCTGTCCATGATGCATCGCTAACTGTGTGATAGATATTCGCATAATTGACTCCGTTTTTCGTTAAATGTCCTGCCGCATCATTTAAACTTTCTGATATAGGCTTCAGGTTGCCATTTAAATCCAAATAGCTCCAAACTCCCGTATCCGGATTAATTCCGATTACTGCCCAGTAAACCTGGTCGTCTGAATATGCTCCGTTTGTTCCATTCATTACTTTTACACTAACTTTACCATCTCCTGTATCCGGTATGGAAGAAGCATTAATGGAATAAATCGAATTTGATACATTTCCGGAGCCATCAGAAGTTACATCAACCCCTTGTGTTAATTCTGCTGCCGAAACGTTCATTCCGAATAAGCAAGTTGTTATAAATAAAAAAGCAAAACTTTGTGCCAGGATCTTTTTAGTCAAATTATTTTCCTCTTTCTTTTCAATTGCTAAATTAAATTTACTTGTAGCTTTCAAAATTATGGCAAGTTATGTTCTCCCCAAATCTTTTTACCTCCTCTCCTCATTGTTATGGCTTGCAAGTTTCCTTACATAAAACAGCTGGTTTGTAAAGAACATACATACCGATTCCTATACTTTGCTACAAAAGTTAATATAAGTCAATTGATTTCATTACACTTTTGGAATATATTAAGTATTGTAATATATGCTTAATATATCCTTCTATTTTACTACTTTTAACCTTAGTAAACAGTTAAAAACAATTAAGTAATTTTTAATTTTGGATACTTTTGGGAATGAAAAAGTAAAAGTTTTATTGACATATAATTCTCCTAGTGTCTTCATCATGGTTAGTTTTACTATCATTTTCTATATGTTAAATGGGCTGTCGCAAAATGGATTTTTTCTACCAGAGGTTGATGTAGATTTGACTTTATATCTACCATACCTTGTATTTTGCCCTGTTTTGTGACAGTCCCATTTAACCTAAAACGTTACATCCAGATTAATCCGGAAAAGAAGTAACTTAAGGTGTAGCGGTCGGCGAAAATACACTCATTACGGAAATACACTCATGATTGCATTAATTATGGCTGGCTGTGTAATAGTCTGCGCGTTTCTGTCAAACAGACCCATCTGGTATACACCATTGGCACCGCCATCCCATGCGATAGGTACACATCCATACCGCTTTGAAGCCTCACAGACACGTTTGTAATAAAGTACACGGCAGGATGCATTCACCGGATCAAATGATGATTTATCATGGGCACCGTATTCACCAATGACAACCGGATAACCCTGCGTAACAAATTTATTATACATCGCCTGAATTTGAGATATGATATAATCTTCTCCGCCCCAGGACACACTCTTGCTGGGGTCTGCATTGTTACCCCACTGCGTTACGGTACTGGAGCTTTGCAGTGTGAATTCCCACGGGCTGTAGTAATGAACAGAAACCATAATTCTCTTTCCGGAGGCGGTACATCCATTATCAGAAGGAATAGTGAATCCATAATTGCCGGCAGTAAAGTCGATATTCGTATTCCAGCCGGGGATTAAAAGCCATCTCTTCGTATTGTTGCTGCCTGTTGCACGCACGGCATCAACAAAAATCTGGTTATAATCATTAATATTGGTATAATAAGCAGTAACTGTACTGCCATTATAATTTGCATCTGCACCGACTTCATTCATGGATTCAAAAATCAGATGTTCATCATAGTCCTTAAAAGTAGTTGCTATCTGCGACCATACCTTCTGCATTTTAGCTTTAATTGTTGCCTGATCGGAGCTTGCTGGATTAATCCAGCCGCCAGGCGTCGGACCGCTGTCACCGTGCAGGTTAATAATTACGTAAAATCCACTGTTGATGGCATAATCTACGACCTGCTTCATTCGGTTCATCCAGGCAGCGTCAATCGTATAATTCGGAGCAGATCCGATATTGTACATGTACGAACCAGGGATTCGGAGTGTATGAAATCCTGCATTCTTAATCGTCTGGATGAGACTCTGGGTTACGGTTGGATTTCCCCATGCAGTTTCACTGGGATATCCATTAATGTTTGCTTCCATCGTATTCCCCAGATTATATCCGGCCCTCATAGCTGATACTATCTGGCTTTGATTTAAATCTTTGAATGTAGCTGCATTAGCAGTTGCAATAATGGATGACTGGGGAAACAACAATGTTCCGACTGCTAATACACATGCCATAAAATACATCATAATTTTTCTTTTCATATTACCTCCATTCAGCCGACATACGGCATCATAAAACAATTTTAACAAAATCGGCTTACAATCAAGCCTGGCTTACTGTACCTTACTAAGCAAATCATTTTTCTTGCGAAAAGTGTGAAAATAGTCCCTAAAAAATATAAGAGCCTTTAGAAAAACCAATTCTGCCCATCTGAAAGTTAATAATCAATTTACATACATAAGAATTATTTCGTTAATACTCATTCATAAAAACCACCCCACCTTCCATGGAAACAACTTATTTATTTATGTTTTATATCTGCTTAGAATTGTCAAACGTCCCAGTTTATAATCATAAGAATTAAAGTGGCTTGGCTATAAACTGGATGAAGGAGAAAGCTTCTCCATGAGCAGTCGCATACGGAGTTATTGTTCTGGGCAAAATGATGAAGCTAAAACATCCGGATTAAACTCATAATGGCATATTATCTATTGTATAAATTGGATTAAGAAAGATTGTAAAAGATTTCAAAACAAGCATAATATTAGCTGATTATTTTATGGAATATTATGTAAAATATATTGACGACTCAAATCATCATTACTATCATATTGATATGAAAGAGCTTTCATGTATTAAAAAGTGACATAATGATTGAACATAAGCAATTACCGCAGCATGAGTGGCACAGAATTTAAAACTATTCTATTCCAGATTTCCGAAAGGAATTCATCGAAAGGAGAATTTATGGTTAAAAAATTTCTAAGTGTAGCAATGGCTGTCTGCCTAATTGCGTTTATGATATTGTCAACACCGGTGAAGGCAGCAACAACGCAAACTGTAATGAATGCAATTCAATGGGCCGATACAAATGGAAACCCGATACAAGCCCATGGCGGAGGCATGATAAAAGCTGGCAGTTATTATTATTGGTTTGGAGAAAACCGTGACGATACAGGACACTTTCAGGGAGTTTCCTGTTACCGGTCAACGGACCTTAAAAATTGGACATATAACGCTTCTACGGGACAGTATGTTATGTGGATGCATTGGGAGAATGGGAATGACTATGGCCAGGCCAGGGCGGCAGTAGCCTATTGCAGTTCCGTGGACGGAAGCTATACTTATCAGGGAAGCTTCAGGCCCATGACAGGGCAGGGGATTACTGACCATGGAATTGACGGGTATATGTCCAGGGACTGCAGTTTATTTGTGGATACGGATGGTACTGCTTACTTTATTTCCGCAGCCAATGAAAATGCAGATTTAATGTTATATAAATTGACTTCGAGCAGTTTTTCCAGTTATGGGTTTTGTCGCAAAACTCCGCCAGGTTCAAACGGTATCTTTTTTGACCGTTCAAGGTACGTTGAGACGGTTTGTCTGCTTGAGCGGAAAGGCTGGGAAAATCAATGGTTGCGGGGATTTTGATGTCAAGATGTTGATGTGTTTTAGAATATATATGAGGTAAAATTCCTTACTTTCCAGGAAAGGGAGGGTAAGGAATTTTGCACATTTTGGCAGAAGGTAATATTATTTGGCAAAAGTATATGGCGTAGAGTAAAAAGCGAGAGTGAATATGAATACTGATTTTGTGAACTTAACAACAGAAAACCTTTTCAATGAGCATTTATGCTGCATTATCCGCAGTAAAAAGCCCCATCAGGGTATTGACGCAAAGCGACAATGGCTTTCGGACCGGCTAATGGAGAAATATAGAATTTATATAAAAGCAGTATAAAAATCCAGCAGGTATTGACCTGCTGGATGAAAATAATTTATGTTTTCAATTGTCTACTTTGAGCGGTTCACAAATGCTTATTAGAATTTAAGAACTGCCTTAATCATCTTTCCTTTGGCAAGATCGTCCATAGCTGTATTGATCTCATCAAAAGAATAGAACTTAATGAATTTATCAAAAGGAAACATCCCGCGTTTATACCATTCGATCAGTTTCGGTATGAACAGCGTTGGATTTGCATTTCCCATATTCACACAAGAAGTTGTCTTGCCGAACATGCTAAAAAAGAAATTATCAAAACTTACATGCTCAGAAACAGCGACAATAGCAACGTTTCCATCTAGTTTTACAGAATTATAGGCGCTTTTTACACAAGATTCAACCCCAGATGCTTCGACGCAGTATTCAGCCTGACCACCACAAATTTTAATGACTTCGGCAGTTATATCTTTTACTTCTTTCGAATTTATAACATGAGTTGCACCCACTTCTTTTGCCATTTCGAGTCTGTCTTCAACAACATCCACACAAATAATGGTTGTACAGCTGCAGATTTTAGCTGCCATCACAGCGCTAAGACCAACTGCACCGGCTCCGTAAACAAGCATGGAACTGCCAGGTTCCGGTTTTAAATCATTGAGAACGGTGCCAGATCCTGTCATCAGACCACAGGCTAAAGGTCCAAAGATTGCCACATCAGAAGTTGCCACAACATCAGGATCAATTTTTGCGATATTCTTGATATTCGATACAGCATGAGTCGCAAAAGTTGATGTTCCGAAATAATTGTTAATCGGTGTTCCATCTTTGGAAAGTGGTGAATATCCACCTGCCATTTTTCCACCATGAATCAGTTCCAGACTGTGATCACAATACCATACTTTTCCATTTTTACAAGGTTCACATTCTCCGCAATTTGGATAAGAGAGTACAACAGCATCTCCGACTTTAAAGTCAGTTACACCAGGTCCAACTTTTTCTACGATACCAGAACCTTCATGACCAAATACCATGGGAAGATGATCCCATCCTCCAAATCCGTCATTTTTTGAATGGTTATCTGTTGCACAAATACCAGAACCTACCATTTTTACCATTACTTCATCTTCACGTGGATCTGCCAAATCAATCTCATCGATAACAAGAGGCTTCCCATACTCATAACAAACGGCTGCTTTGATTTTCATTCTATATACCCTCCATAATTTAAGTGTTCTTTGATTTTATTATTTAATAAGTAGGTCTTGATGCTGAGAGCGCGGTGATTACAAAATGGTACGAACCGACTTTATAAATGTGTTGCAATTTCATAGGCTTCCCTGGTAGATTGGAGGACATTGGCAGTAGGTTTTCCGCCTCCAATGGTATATACTTCCATACCACTTTCATCTAACTCGTGGTATAGTGATCCCTTGCTCTTAAACCCTGCACTAATTACAACTTGATCTACAAAGATGGTTTCTTTTTCGCCAGCTGCGTTCTCCACAACAATACCATCATCTAACACTTCGATTAGTTTCGTTGATAGTTTGACAGGAACTTTGTAATAATCAATCATATCAATTAAACAGGATTTTACAGGGGTAGGAACCGCATGTGTTGACATGAGAGCATCAGTCATTTCTACGATCGTAACATTTTTTCCGCGATTGATTGCAAGCTCAGTGGCAATTTCACAGCCAACATGTCCGCCTCCGATTACAGCTATATTTTCACCGTAAACAGCATCAGCTTCCAGTGCTTTTACACAATCATACACATTCTGCTTATTTGTACCAGGAACCGAATTTAAACGTATCGGTTCAGATTGAGCAGAGAGGATAACGACATCAGGAGCTATGCTCTTGATCATTTCGCTATTTACTTTCGTATTTAGATGTATAGGAATCTGCTGGTCGTGTAATTCTCCTTCATACCAGCGAATTAATTCACGTATCTCTTTCTTCATCGTTGGTGCGCCGGCAGGAATTAAAAGACCACCGCAGCTATCATTCATTTCATAAATTTCAGGTTCGTGACCGCATTCTTTTGCAGTAAGAGCCGCCTGCATACCTGCAACTCCTGCCCCCACAATCATTACTTTTTTTGTTTTCGTTGCTATAATAGGCATTTTCTTTTCGTTAAATGCTTTTGGATTAACGGCACAGGTAACAAACTGATCATCATCCAAACCTCTTGCAAAACACTGTAAACATGCAATGCAAGGACGAATTTTTTCGGGTTTTCCCAGGTTTACTTTTTTAGGAAGTTCCGGATCACAAACACCTGGGCGAGTCAGAACAATCCCGTCTATTTTACCTTCGGCGACAGCATCTTCTGCCAGATAGACATTTTGCATTCTGGAACCGGCAAGTACTGGGATTTTAATGGCTTTTTTTGCCTGTGCGTATAAATCTAAGGCGAAGCCCTGTGGAATATAGCTTGGTGGACAGGCATAGTAGAAACTGTCGTAGACACCCATATCCATATCAATGGCATCAATTCCGTATTCTTCCAATAGTTTACAAATTTGAATGCCTTCTAAAAGTGTTCTGCCTGCTTCTTCCGTACCATCAAAGGAGGCTTTATTAAGCCCTTTTATATAAGACTTTAGTCCAAGGCGCATAAGTACAGGAAAATCTTTTCCACATTCCTGTTTGATACCTGTTATGATTTCTTTTGCCATCCGCATCCGATTCTCAAGGCTGCCGCCGTATTCATCTTCGCGGTGGTTCATGATCGACATTGCAAATTCATCAAGAAGATAACCCCAGTGCATTGCATGAATCTCAACACCGGCATAGCCACAGTTCTGTTCTATTTTTGCCAGAGCAACCACAGCATCTACCTTTTGTTTAATTTCCTCTTTGGTGATTTCAATTCCCTTTTGGTCTGAGAATTGGTAACATTCTACTGCAGAAGGTGCTCGAAAGCCTGGATAGTTACGTCCTAGTCCTGCACTGATCTGGGCAAAAACTTTCGTATCATATGCATTTACTCGTTCATTCATCTTCAGCAATTGCTTCCTGAAAAGCCCTGGATTGTACTTAAATCCCAGAGGGGAAGCTCCTAATTCAGGATCAACGACATCATCTGCTTGTTGTGCCCCCTGTATAATCATACCGAACCCGCCTTTTGCACGTTCAACGAAGAATTCGATTGCTTCGTCAGAAAATTCTTTGCGTGAACCAAACGCTTGCGGAAGACCAATGGGGCCCATACAGAATCTGTTTTTGATTGTAACTTTCCCGATATCAATAGGGGAAAGTAAGTGTTCAAATCTTTTCTGTGTTTCAATACTTTGCATTTTTTCAGCTCCTATTATTAGAATAAGTATAACTTTTACGAAAACCTGAAGAATTTCGTTGTTAATACTTTAACATTTAAGATTGAGCCATTCAATTTACAGTTATTATGATAATTCTAAATATTGACATGAAAATTATCATGTCTAAATGTTGACATAAAACAAAAAATGTCTAGAAAAGAGAGCAGAAAAATTTTGACATTGTTTAAAAAGTATCATAATATTAATTTAGTATATTAGCTAATATTTGCGTTGGAAAGTTATGATTAATAGCAATTAGTAACAAAAAGAATCGCACTTATATTATTGGACGTTTATTGAGAGGAGTAGCTGATATGGCAATTGATATAGAGAGTATGTTAGCTGATGCAATGCTCGTTCTTTGCAAAACGAAAAGTATAAAACGGATTGCAATTAGCAATCTGATCGAAATGACTGGAGTCAGCAGACAGACTTTTTATAATCATTTCAAAGATAAACAAGATCTCATCCAATGGATTTACGATAATCGTATATTGGGAGATTTCCGGAATATTAAACTGGAGAATGATTATTATAAGATTAGTTTGGATTACTATCGGCATATTGCGGAATACCATTATTTTTTAAAACAGGTGTGTTACATGTCGTGTCAGAATTCTTTGCTTGACCATATGGTGGAATATGCACTAAATTATGATCAAAAATGGTGTCAGCTTCACTACGGTATGGAAGTACCTGCTAACATTAAGTTAGCAATCAGATATCATTCCATCGGTACGATTTACGCAGCAATCGATTGGATTAAGAATGATATGCCGCAAAAGCCGGAAGAGATTGCGCGGCAAATTGCACTTATGAGACAGGTGAATTTTAGTGAATATGTATTTGGTACGCAAGAAATGTTTCATTGCGAAGTTATAAAAACGCCAAATCAATTAACGAACAAATGCTAGAATCCGAAATCAATTGTATCGTAAGCCGTGGAGAGATCACTGGCTTATGCATTCCTTAAATAATTTCCTGACTAAATTAAAAATTGACTATATGAAAAAAAGGACTGCCTGATCATTCTTTTTGTGGATAACCAGATCTGGAACAGGTGCTTAATCGGGTTTTCCACAACTTTTGGTATTGGCTGAAAAGTTCTTTACACTTTATTTTTTATGTGCTAAGGTTGGTCTATGAATGCAGAAAAACGTACGAGAGAACAGTTAACTAAATATAATAAAGCGGCATTTGTAGATATGCTTCTTTCTCAGCAGAAACGTCACGCACTGCGTGACCAATTGAGTTGGACACATTATAGAATGCTTTTAAAGGTTGAAAATGATGCAGCTCGAATGTTCTATTTAGACAAATGTGCAAAATTAAATTGGAAAAAGGAAAAACAAAAAATACTTTTCGGAGGGCTGTATGAAAGCATTAAAAACAATAAATTCATATAGGGAATTGATAATACTTATTTTTGTCATAATATTTCTTGTAATAAAAAGATTTTCAATGCCACTAATTATTATAGGGACTATCTCGCTGGGCTTTTGTTTATACATAATAAAGTACTGTATAAATCGAATAAACTCAAAAAATGAAGTCTTATTGGAAGCATATAGAGTGAAAAATGAAACTTTTAAAGGAAAAGAGAGTGACAGGAGCAGCAGTGCAATAAATGAAAGTAGCTTCAAAGAAGAAATTCGGGTTTTAAAGAAAGTAATCGTGTATGCTGAAAGCTGTAGTCAATTTTATAATTATCAAGGTTCAGAAGCTGAAAGCTTTATAGATGAAAAATGCAACCCTTTTATCGATTTAGTCGCACCGGTCTTGGCAGTATCCCCGAATGAATATCAACTAGTCATTGGAGCCAGACCTACTTTAGAGCTGTATACTAATAAGAAAATAAAGGAATATATTAAAAATATACCGGCTTTAAGCGATATTAAAACTGAATTTTCCGAGGTTTATAACAAGTTTAATTCTAATCAAAATAATACTAAGAGCGATTTTAATATGAATGCAGCTATGTGTGCCATTTACATGACTGATAAATATGGATTTTCACAAGAAGTGTTATCTGTTGCTAAAAACATAAATTTGGAACTATATAATGCTATTTTTCGTATTTATGACCAGAGACTTAGAAGTATTGAAAGTTATTATGATATTTCGTATGAATTCTATAAGGATCCTGAAAATGCATCGAAACTAAGATGATGTTTTAAATTGGTATATAATTAAGTTGGATTCGGTCCGCCAAGGAACTAGTGGGTCTTCACGACATCATTTTTGCACACTCAACGCATTGCGAAGTTTGTGTCGAAATTTGTAGAAAACAGAGATGAAGTTCATGTCCTTGCGGCAGTGGAAAGAAATTTAAAAAGTGTTGTGGTAAGTGAAGGAAGATATTATATCGTTGAATTGATTAATGGTAATTATCCTGGGTAGTTTATGGTAAAATTGGGAGGGAGATAAATTGAACAATAAAGAGAACTATTCTATTAGAAATGAACAGGTAGAGGATCTGCGGGAAGTGGAGGATTTAACAAGAAAGGCCTTTTGGAATTTAAATGTTCCGGGTTGCAGTGAACATTATTTGGTACACGTCATGAGAAATCATCCGGATTTCATACCTGAGTTGGACTTTATACTTGAAAAAGACAATCGTATTATCGGAAATATCATGTACACCAAGGCAAAACTTGTAGATGAGGAAAACCGTGAAAAGCAGATACTGACCTTTGGGCCCTTGAGTGTTCTTCCTGATTTTCAAAGAAAAGGATATGGAAAAGCCCTGCTTGAATATTCATTTGCAAAGGCAAAAGAGATGGCGTATGATATCATTGTAATTTTTGGAAATCCTGATAATTATGTTTCCCGTGGGTTTAAAAGTTGTAAAAAATTTGATATCTGCATAAAAGAGGACTTCTATCCAGCGGCTATGCTGGTAAAAGAGCTAACGGAGGGGGCTATAGACAAAAGAAAGTGGCGCTATATCGAAAGCAAAGTCTATCAGATAGATGAAAAAGCGATAGAGCAGTTTGATTTGAATTTTGAAAAAATGGAAAAGAAATTTCAACCAAGTCAGGAGGAGTTTTATATTCACAGTCATTCAAAAATTATTTAAAGTCATCGAATTATTATGAATATAACGGAAGTTATTACCTACGCCAAGGTCAAATTGCGCTTTTTTTAAATACTAATCACCACCACCTCACATTCTGAAACAATTGTCGAAATTTGCCGGATTGTGAGACCGTTCATTTTCAGAGTTTCTTTTAGAAACCTGCTAATCTGAGAATCGACGGTCTCTTTTTATTTTCATAAATTTATTTAAGAAAAATAGAAAGGTTATTAGTTAATTTCAGGGCATAGAAGAAAAGCAACTTGTGAATAGGCAGGAGTAATAGAAGTACCTGTTATTATTCGTGATTTTGATAACTGTAAGGCAGTCATTGCAAGTAAATTGTAACTTGCAGAGAGAGAATAGTAAGCCAAGTGAGAAAGCATATGCATACCGAATGAAATTGAAGGCAATTAACATAGGATTAGTAAGCCTTGGTAATAATAAAAAATATCAACTTTGACATGAGGATCATTCATTATGAGAGAAAAAATAGTCAATAAAAAAAAACAGATGAGAAGTATCATATTCATGACCTCTTTGATGGCAGTTACTGTTGTAGTTGTATTAAAAGAGTATTCGATTGGGGAATTAATTAAAGCGGTTGGGAGCGTACATTTATTCTACCTTATTACCGGAATTGCATTGATGTTTTTCTATGCTGGGTGCCAGGCCATGAATTTTTATATGATTTTGCATAGATTAAGACAGGCTGCTTCGTATAAAAATTGTATTGATTATTCGTACATCGGAAATTATTTTAGTGCAATAACACCGGGAGCATTCGGAGGGCAGCCTGCTCAGATGTATTACATGAATAAGGATAAAATCTATATTGATATTTCTGCCATTACAATATTTTTTATGGTTTTTGTAAGTCAGATTGTTATTGTCTTAATGGGCGGTGTATTTGCGGTGTTACGATTTTATATATTAGCTAAGTCTGCACACTGGTTTATCTGGCTGTTATTCACAGGAGCCTCTATTATGCTTTTTCTTACGGCTGTCTTATCAGCATTGATGTTTTCCAGAGTAATCATACCTTTTCTGATTGACTTGGCATTAAAACTTGGCGTAAAACTTCACCTCTTTAAAAAGCCAAAGGAAATAAAAGAAAAGCTGGATATTCTGATCATCTCTTACCATGAAAAATCAAGACTGTTTATAAAAAACCCAGATTTGTTTCTAAAGGTGTTTGTGGTTTCTATGTTTCAATGGATTGCATACTGCCTTGTAACATATCTGGTTTATTTAAGCTTCGGTTACAGGAAGAATGATTGCCTGGATCTGATGGCAGGCCAATCTTTTATTAATATTGCAGTTGCCGCAGTCCCCCTTCCGGGTTCAGTCGGAATTGCAGAAAAAGCATATTTAAATGTGTTTGGTCAGTTTTATCCGGATGGGCAGCTCCCATCCGCTATGATCTTAAGCAGAATTATTAACTTTTATTTTCCGTTATTAATCAGCTATATTGTTTATGCTTTTGCGCATCATAGAATTATGAAGGCACAGAGGTGTTCAAATTAAATCAGCCACCAGGCGGTATGAAATGAACGCTTAATATGACCGCCGGAATTATGTGAATGGTTTTGAGTTCGGAGAACAGCGGGAAAGAGATTGAGAATCAGCGGCAATTCTGCGGATTTACCGTTTGAAGTTCCAGACGGATATTTATAAGGATTTTCGGGCGGTGTATGGCTCGAAAGAAGGAGAGTACAATAGACAGCAGTAACCCATGAACATGGGGGATTGCTGGCTATTGTTTTAAGTTTTTGTAAATAATTAATTAAAGTGATTAATTATATAGTATTAATTTCATCAAGACTTTCCTTTAAAAAAATTTGGGTCTTTACATAGTTATATTTTATTATTTTCACAGTAGGGTCTATCATGTAATCAAAAATACTTTTTATTATACGGTATCCTTGCTCTTCAGGACTCTGAGCTATGGATGCAATGATGCTGTTGTCCATAAAACCCTCTCTGGCCTGTTCAGAAAAATCATATACGATAATTTTTAATTTATTATAAAATCCGTTTTCTTTTAAAGCATGAAAGATTCCATTTCCGCTTAAAGCACTTGGGCATATGAGCAAAGTTGTATCAGGATAATGTTCAAATAGTTCTTTAGTAAGCTTGTAATCTTCAATATCATTATCTGTAAATTCAAAAATTCCTTGAAGAATTTCAGCATGATGAAGGACTAAATTCTCTTTTAGACTGTCGGCTCTTTGTTTGTGCCCCAGCATTTGAAAAGATGGAGAGAAGACCAGCAGTTTGTCTTCAGGTCTGGAAATAATATTAATTAGTCCGGCAGTTATGTTACCTACTGATTTATAATTACAGCCGATGTAACTAATGAAATCTGTATCTTCTAATAAAGCAGTGAGAAAGAAAATGGGGAAATTCTTTTCGTGTAAATCATTTAGTTTCTTTTTGATTCTGGCATCATTAATAGGAACGATAGCGATAGCATTCGCTCCTTCAGTAATCGCTTCATCAATTAAATTCAGCTGAATTTCCGGATTAAATTTTGAACCACGCTTAATGATAACAGAGATGCCAAAATCATATATCTCTTTAGCAGCTCTTTCAACACCTTTAATAACATCATCGAAAAATATATTATGTGAGATGTGTAATATAACAGCAATCTTGTAATCCTTATTTCTGCTGGATAAAGATTTAGCAATACTATTAGGTTTATAATGAAATGCTTCTGCTATATTATGAATGCGTTCTGCTACTTCGGGATTGACACGTCCCCTATTATTAAGGGCGCGATCTACAGTTCCTGTAGATACTCCCGCTAATTCAGCGATTTTTTTTATGGTCATTTTCATTTTATACTACCTCACTTAATTATATATTCTTTTATATTATAGGAATAATGACAAGTTATGTCAATTCTATAAAAGCTTATAATCTATTCCCGTTTATAACATAATAGAGTAATAAAACAACAAATTCCTGTTAAAATGAAATATTTACTAAAGTGTATACGATAACGTTTATTATCTCAGATATATCAATGAAAATAAATTGTTAATAACCTACAAAAATAATTCTGTAAAATAGTATATAATATACAAAATACATACAAAAAATAAAATTTATGTTGACATTATGCGGCGAAAATTATAATATATAAACACGAGATGCGTTAACGAACACGCAAATGAATACAGGAGGACGAAATATGAAAAAAAAATTATTAGCACTAGCATTAACAGCAGTACTTGCATCGGTAACCATTGTTGGCTGCAGCAGTAAAAGTTCTGATACAGGGACTAAAACAACAACTAAAGGAACAACTGAAAAATCAAGTGAGAAAACAACAGGAAAGAAACTAGTAGTTGGAACAATGCCGCTAACCGTTGGTGTTCCGGTACAGTATGCCTATGACAATGGGTATTATGAAGAGGAAGGCTTAAATGTAGAAATTGTTATTTTTTCTACAGGTTCACCAATTAATGAAGCATTTGCAGCTGGTCAGCTTGATGTGGCCGCCAGCGGCCTTGCCTCTGTATATTCTCTGGCAAATGGAACAGCTTCATGGATAGGTGAAATCAATACTACTGGCGGAATGGGAATTTATGTAAGACCGGATAGTGATATTGCTAAGACAAAGGGTCAAGTTGATGGAAGTCCTGATATTTATGGCTCTGCAGATCTTGTAAAAGGGTTAAAAATCTTAGGACCACTTGGTACCACTGCACAATTTAATGCTATTTGCTATGCTGATAAATTTGGACTATCCAGTACTGATATTGAGTTGGTACATATGGAATATGGAGCAGCTTACGCAGCATTTGAAACAGGTGAAGGAGATGCGATTGCTTTAAATCCTCCTTTCTCATTCCAGGCAGAAGATGCAGGGTATGTCTGTGCAGGCGGTTTTGAAGATACAACGGGTGTATCACTGTTAGATGGTGTTTTTGTTAATAATAAAGTTTTATCTGACAGAAGAGAAGACATAGTTAAATTTATGAGAGCTACTTATAAAGCTTGTGAAGCGCTTCAGGATGATCAGATTCGGTATGATTATTCCATGAAATGGTTTAATGATAATGGTAAGGAATACGACGAGCCAACACTAAGAAGTGAGATGGAAGCCCGTAAGTATATGGCAGCAGAATCCATGACATCAAGTGATTATATATTTGGTGAAGGTATGACAGATATTGCTGAATTCTTTACTCAGGATGGTAAAATTGTTAAAGAGAATCTTCCAAATGTACAGAAATCATATGATATATCCATACTAAAGGATGCCCTGAATATCGATGTCGCGGCAGATAAAGAAGAAAAGTAATTAATGTAAAAGGGCCGTGCATAAAAGGCAAGGCCCTTTTAAAAATAGTAGCAAATAAACAATATTATTGAAGGATGGCAGGTATGAAACTAAAAACATTTAAATACACCATTATTTCTGTCTTGTCGGTTAGTTTTGTTATTTTTGCGTGGTGGTTGATTACAGATTTGTTAAAACTATTCCCATCATCTATGCTGCCAAGCCCTATAAGGGTAATAAAGACATTTATAGTGAAATTCTATGATTCTGCTCCAGATGGAGCAACTATGATTCAACATATGGGATCCAGTCTAAAGGTAGCGCTTACTGGCTATGGATTAGGTATTCTGATTGGTGTACCGTTAGGTATCCTGATGGCATGGTTTAAACCAGTTGATTTGTTTGTGAGACCGGTATTCGATTTATTAAGACCGGTACCGGGTATTGCGTGGATACCGCTTATGATAATGCTTTTTGGCATTGGCATTATGTCAAAGGCAATGGTAATATTCTTATCTGCATTTATTGCGATTGTGGTTAACACATACTCTGGTATCCGCCAGACAAAAGATGTACATTTATGGGTTGGTAAAACATTTGGGGCATCAAATCTCCAACTATTGAAAAAAATAGCAATTCCGACATCCCTTCCTTTTATTATGACAGGATTAAGAGTATCTCTTGGAGCAGCATGGAGTGCACTTGTAGCAGCTGAACTTCTTGCATCTACAAGAGGACTTGGCTTTATGATACAGCAGTGCCGCGGATTGTACCGCCCTGATGTAATCATTGCAGGTATGATAGCAATTGGAGCAATAGGAGCAATATTAACAAAATTAATCGGAACGCTTGAAAAAGCAGTACTGAAAGGAGAAAAGTGGTAATGAGCGAAAAGACTAGGTCTAATCTCTTTGCATTTGGTGCAGCGGTTATATCTATTACCGCCTTTATTCTCCTATGGTTTTTTGGGACAAATGGAACTAAACTTGGGGAAGTAATGCCTGGACCGGTAGAAGTTATTGGAGACTTTTTTGGTACTTTTACAAAACCTATCGGTAAATATTCTATTCTTGGTCATATTGGTTTTAGTTTGTCCCGTGTACTTGTTGGTTATATTTTGGCTGCGGTGGCAGGTATAACGCTAGGAATTTTAATGGGGTGGAATCGATATGTTGAAGCAATTTTTAAACCAATTTACGAAATAATCCGTCCAATCCCTCCAATTGCGTGGATACCTCTTGCTATTCTTTGGTTTGGATTAAGGGAAAATGCAAAATATTTCCTTATATTCCTGGCGGCATTTAATAATATAACATTAAATGCTTATCATGGGGCAAAGAGTGTAAATCCTGTATTAATTGGTGCCTCAAAAATGCTTGGGGCCAACAAAATCCAAACTTTTTTTACTGTTGTTCTCTGGTCCTCCGTACCAGCAATTTTTGCAGGACTGCAGGTAGCTGTTTCCGTAAGTTGGGCTACTGTAGTTGCAGCAGAGATGGTAAGATCCTCAGAAGGTGTTGGTTGGATTATCGTGAATGCGCAGGAAATGAATGATATGAGTAATGTCATGGTAGGAATCCTGGCCATCGGTATTGTAGGTTTCGTATTAGCAGTGGTTATGAGAAAAGTGGAGGAAAGATTATGCAGATGGAACAAGAGCGGAAGATAAAATACATGATAGAATGTACCGGCGTGAATAAAGTGTTTCCATCTGATAAAGGAAATGCTGAAATAGTAGAAAAACTGGATTTAAAAGTGAAAGAAAATGAATTTGTTGTATTATTTGGACCGGGACAGTGCGGCAAGACAACAATTATAAATATGATTGCCGGATTGGAGCAGACAACCAAAGGTAAAATCGTAGTTAATAATAAACTTGTCTCAAAGCCGGGACCAGATAGAGGTGTAGTTTATCAGACGATTTCATTATTTCCTTGGTATACAGTTATGAAAAATGTAGAATATGGACCTAAAATGAGAGGTATCCCAAAGAAAAACCGTAGAATGCTTGCCCAGTATTATATCGATCTGGTTGGGTTAAAAGGCTTTGAAAAATCGTATCCGGTTCAAATTTCAGGTGGTATGAAGCAAAGAGTTGGAATCGCAAGGGCATACTGTAACGAACCAGCGGTTATGTTGATGGATGAGCCATTTGGAGCTTTGGATGCACAGACAAGATATCTTATGCAGGAGGAATTGGAACGTATCTGGCAGAAAGAAAAGCGTACCGTTGTTTTTGTTACCAATAACATTGAAGAAGCCATCTATCTGGCGGACCGAATTGTTGTTTTAAAAAACTGTCCTACCAGTATCCGTAAAGAATATGAAATAGATCTTCCGAGGCCAAGAAATCTAGTTGATCCGAAATTTTTGAAACTTAGAAAAGAAATATCAGAAGTTATAGATGAAACGAAGTAGTAAGGAGTCGCTATGGAGAAAGAAATAAAAGTAAAGGTTAGAAACCTTACCAAAAAATTTGGTGATCTTTTAGTTTTAGATGATATGACCTTTGATATTGTCAAGGGTGATTTGCTTTGTGTTGTAGGTCCGACCGGATGCGGAAAGACAACATTTTTAAATAGTCTGACCAAATTGTATGATATTACATCAGGTGAGATTCTTGTAAATGACGAGCCTGTAAATTTAAAGAAACATAATATCGCATATATATTCCAGGAAACATCGACAATGCCCTGGTTAACGGTGGAACAAAATGTATCCTTTGGATTGGATATAAAACATATTCCTGAAAAGGAAAAAAAGGAAAGTGTAGAGGAAGTTCTTGATATGGTAGGACTGTCTGATTTCAGAAAATATTATCCGAGTCAGCTCTCCGCCAGTATGCTTCAAAGAGTTGTAATAGCAAGAGCATTTGCAACAAAACCAGAGCTGTTGTTAATGGATGAACCCTATGCGCAGTTGGATATTGAGCTTCGTTTTAAGTTGGAAGATGAATTGGTTAAACTCTGGAAAAAAACAGGAACCACCGTACTTTTCATTACTCATAATATTGAAGAGGCTGTTTATCTAGGTGAACACACTATGATATTAACGAATAAACCTACAAAAGTAAAAACAATTCTGGATAATAATATACCAAGACCAAGAAACATTGCATCACCAGAGTTTGTTACTCTAAGAAATCAGATAACGGACTTAATAAAGTGGTGGTAATATAGGAAGGGGATAAATCGTATGAGAGTAATTATGTTGATGTTTGATTCCCTGAATCGGCATTTATTACAGCCCTATGGCTGTGATTGGACCAAGACACCTAATTTTATCAGATTGGCTGAAAAAGCAATAACATTTGATAATTGTTATGCCGGAAGTTTACCCTGTATGCCTGCAAGAAGAGAACTGCATACGGGTAGACTGAATTTTTTACATAGATCCTGGGGACCGATTGAACCATATGATGATTCCATGCCGAAAATACTACGGAAGAACGGAGTATATACACATATGATCAGTGACCACCAGCATTATTGGGAAGATGGAGGAGCTACTTACCACCACAGATACGATTCATGGGAAATTGTCAGAGGTCAGGAAGGTGACCGTTGGAAAGCCTCTGTAGCGGATCCTGAAATACCGGAACACTTAGGACGGGCTTGGAGACAGGATATTGTAAACCGGACATACATGAAATTAGAAGAAGAACTGCCTCAGACAGAAGTTTTTAAATTGGGATTTGAATTCTTGGATAAAAACAGGGAGGAGGATAACTGGTTTCTGCATTGGGAATGTTTTGATCCTCATGAGCCTTTTTATTCAATAGATAAATATAAAGAGATGTATCCGCATCATTATGACGGACCTTTATTTGATTGGCCGGACTATAAGCAGGTGGAAGAGACGGCTGATCAGGTTAATCATTGCAGAATGGAATATGCAGCACTTCTAAGCATGTGCGATTATAATCTTGGAAGGCTTCTCGATTATATGGATAAGTATAAAATGTGGGAGGATACCATGCTGATTGTTAATACAGATCATGGATTTCTGCTGGGTGAACATGATTTATGGGCAAAATGTGTGCATCCGTTTTATAATGAAAATGTTCATATACCTCTATTTGTATGGGATCCAAGATGTAAGAAAACAGGTGAAAGAAGAACTGCCCTCGTGCAGACCATAGATATTGCACCGACAATTTTAGGAGCATTTGATATTGAAAAAACAAGGGATATGGAAGGGATAAACCTTAAGGAGATTCTGAATAATGATGGAACAGTCCACGATTACGTACTATTCGGTCTTCATGGTGCACAGGTAAATATCACGGATGGCAGATATGTTTATATGAGGGATTATAACGATGAAAATATGCCCCTTTATAATTATACACTTATGCCGACCCATATGAGAGAATTTTTTTCGCTGGATGAGGTGAAGACGATGGAGCTGTCAGAGGGATTTTCCTTTACCAAAGGGGGACCGCTTATGAAATTCATATCCAGAGAAGATGTCAGTGGTGATACTGCGCTGAAATGGAAATTCGGAACCAGACTTTACGATTTACATACGGATCCGGCTCAGAATAAACCCATAGAAGATAAGAAGACGGAACAACGTATGATAGAAAACATGATACGGCTAATGGTGGAAAATGATTCACCTATTGAACAATATGAACGTCTTAATTTAGTGAATGAATATAATTTGTATATAAAAAAATGAATTGATTTTTTGGTTAAGAGTTTTTAGCATAAAACAGAGAGGAAGCTTATGCAATACAAGAAAAGCATAAGTTTATCTCTGTTTATTATTGTAAAAATAAAGTTAGATTCTGCAAATATTACTTTACTTTATGCCTTTACTATACCATAAAATACAGTTTTTTTCAAGTCTGGTAAAATGTTATTTTTTATGATAAATGAATTCCTCTTCTATAAAAATAAATGGAGGACGAAATGAGAATATTCGAGAATGTAGAAATGTTGGAATTGGAAACCATATTGGCTATTGGACCCGGAGTAATCAATCCACTGGTTATCTGGGATGAAAAAGATGTTGTTTTGTTTGATGCAGGTCTGCCAGGTATGGGGACAATATTCCGTGAGACTGCATTAAGTACCGGTGTACCATTTGAAAGGCTGAATAAAGTGCTGATTACTCATTCTGATATGGATCATATCGGAAGCCTTTCAGAAATAATTCATGAAGCTGGAGCAGGAATAACGCTGATGGCCCACAAAGAGGAAAAACCATATATCGAGTGTGATCTGCCACCAGTACGAGTTAAGCAAATGGAAGTAAGCGCAAGTAACGCTGCAGGGGGACTGCGTAAGCAATTAGAAACTTTGACTGAAAATCTTAAAAAGAACTATCCAATGTTCAAAGCAAATGTGGATAAATCAATAGAAGATGGTGAAGTACTCCCATTCTGTGGCGGGATAACCTGTATTTATACGCCCGGTCATACACCAGGACATATGTGTTATTATCTTGAAAAGTTTAAATTGTTAATTGCCGGGGATATCCTCCAGGTAATGGACGGGTCTTTGGAAAAGTGTCCTGATTTCACCATTCTAGATAAGGAAGCTAATATAGCTTCGCTCAAGAAATTAAGCGAATATGAAATAGATATGGTTGTTTGCTATCATGGGGGTCTATTCCATGGCGATGCTAAACAACGAATTGCAGAAATAATGAATGGATTATAAGTGTATGTAGAAAAATGTATCGTTCCCTGCTTTTATGTATGTGTACAGAAAACACAGTATGCTTAAACAGGTGCAGGCACTTCTGCAAAAGCAGTCTCTAGAACTCGTAGTTTTTAAAGATAAGGACATTATCTCAAAAAAACCAGATAGAAGCGAGGTACCTATGGACTAGCTGTCCTTATTCCGGCGTCGACTTTATCTGTTGGAGTCGCGACGGCTTCTGCTTTAAACCAAATTAAACCGGAGGCATGGCAAGAAAGGCATGTGATGCAATGAAAGCATTATCAGCTGGGTGGGCGGCAAGAAAGCACTGCGGGATTTCATCTACCAACGGATGCCCAAGGAGATGATGTACGCATAGTAAGCAGGACTGCTTATATATTTTACACGTACAATCGACAAAAAAGCCCTATAATTTACAAAATAATCTAAAAATTATAATAAATATTTAAATTTGTTAACAATATTGAATAAAAAGCTTTACATTTTCTGATATGAGGGTTATTATATGTATGTAACTGAGCCGTTAAATAAGATTATGTCATACGGTGCAAAAGAATATCTGCTATCATGGGGGTGCCTTGATAACTTGAATCAGAAGGTGATAAACATGCCCTTCCGCTAAAATTTTTGTCTGCTTAAGGCATTGTGAAACTGTTTGCCTGTTAAGGAAAACAGTTTCATAGAGAAGTGGTAGTTCTGATGATGTATTGTGATTTGGACAAGAAAATGTAGGTTTTGGCTATAAAATGCTGAGATGGTGAAGAGTCTAGGAATTTTTTTAGCAAAGGTGGTTTATATCATCACTATTGGTAACGTAACATTTTCAAATATTATTAATGGTTCCTTTTATTACTATAATAATGATATGAAAACGCTTCCATGTATTAGAAAGTGACATAATAATTAAACATAAGCAATTACCGCAGCATGAGTGGCACAGAATTTAAAACTATTCTATTTCAGATTCCCGAAAGGAATTCATCGAAAGGAGAAGTTATGGTTAAAAAATTTCTAAGTGTTTCAATGGCTGTCTGCCTAATTGCGTTTATGATATTGTCAACACCAGTGAAGGCAGCAACAACGCAAACTGTAATTAATGCAATTCAATGGGCCGATACAAAAGGAAACCCGATACAAGCCCATGGCGGAGGCATGATAAAAGCTGGCAGTTATTATTATTGGTTTGGAGAAAACCGTGACGATACAGGACACTTTCAGGGAGTTTCCTGTTACCGGTCAACGAACCTTAAAAATTGGACATATATTAGAGATGTACTGACGAAAAATTCGGCATCTGAATTGAATAATTGCTGGATTGAGAGACCCAAAGTTATATATAACGCTTCTACGGGACAGTATGTTATGTGGATGCATTGGGAGAATGGGAATGACTATGGCCAGGCCAGGGCGGCAGTAGCCTATTGCAGTTCCGTGGACGGAAGCTATACTTATCAGGGAAGCTTCAGGCCCATGACAGGGCAGGGGATTACTGACCATGGAATTGACGGGTATATGTCCAGGGACTGCAGTTTATTTGTGGATACGGATGGTACTGCTTACTTTATTTCCACAGCCAATGAAAATGCAGATTTAATGTTATATAAATTGACTTCGGATTATCGACATATTGATTTCCTTGCGGCCAGGTTATTTGCAGGCTCCAAGCGGGAAGCACCTTGTCTGTTTAAAAGAGGAAATTATTATTTTCTATTAACTTCGGGCTGTACCGGATGGGCACCAAACCAGGCGATGTATTCGGTATCTTCCAGTTTAACCAGCGCTTGGTCCGCTCTGCAGAATATCGGGGATAATAAAACTTTCTATTCCCAGCCGGCTTATGTTATACCAGTACAGGGGACTGCTTCCACTACGTATTTGTACACCGGAGACCGCTGGGGAGGTGCATGGGGCGGCAGAGTAAATGAATCCATGTATGTATGGGCACCCCTTATATTCCCTACCAATACAACTATGAGCATGAGCTGGGCAAATACACTTTCCATTCATGCAGAAGCCGGGACTGTTACAGGCAGTGTTAATTATTTTAAATTTATTAACCAGAATAGCAGTAAGCTGATGGATGTTGAAAATGGAGCAACGGCGGATGGAGCAGATATTATTCAAATGAGCGATAGCGGAAGTAACAGCCAAAGATGGCAGCTCCAGTATGATGGAGCCGGGTATTTCCGGCTAAAGAACATTAACAGCGGCAAAGTGCTGGATGTTTCATCCGGATCTACCAGTAATGGAGGAAATATCATACAGTGGACGGATAACAGCGGAGATAACCAAAAATGGAGAATTATTGATAAAGGTAACGGTTATTACAAGCTAAAAAATAAAAAGAGCGGACTGTTGGCTGATGTCAGCAATGCCTCTGCCAGTGACGGAGAAAATATCCTGCAGTGGGCAGATACCGGAGGCAGTAACCAAGCATGGAATATTCAACCATAGCAGAATGGCACGGTTTGAAAAATAGAAAGAAATGTGATACTGGCTCATATTGAGTAACGCATGGATAATACTGTGATCTGGAGCTTCTTAAGCCAAGAATGAGGATCAACCTTGCTGATGCGTAAATGGAAAAAGCTTTCTCTTTTGAAAGCTTTTTTTACTTTACAGGAAAGTTCTCCTTTCGTAGAATTCCTGAATGAAAATGCCCGCTGAAAAGCGGGCACGAGTATAGAGCCTAATGGTGATGTATATGCATGCAAGACTACTGCTAAATTAAACACCCTTTCGGTTGTATTGGTTTATTTAATAAGATGTATAATAATGTTGCTATATATTATAACCGTAAAGCAGAAATAACCAATTAATTACTGGTAACGGAATAGCTGTTAGTTATAAAATCTAAGCCGGCGCTTGAGGAGGTAATCTCAAATCCGAATTGAACAGTATTAACGGTCTGGGAGCTGTTAAACCAACCATTTTTATTAATCCAATTTAAAATAGCCAGAATATCCACCGTACCGGAGTTGGTATTGCTGGTTCTCACAAAAGAATAAACGATATTGGAACCGTTGGTGCCTTGATATACATTCCAGGAATGGCCGCCAACGGATACGTTGGATTTTACGGGAATCGGCTGCCCAGCAGAAGTCCAATTATAAGAGATGGGATTAACTGAGCCTTTGTGATTCATCCATAGCATAATTTCATATGTAGAACCGTTTGTCCAGATATCATATGTGGCAGCATATGATCCGCTGCTTGGGGGGGTCACATTGAAACTGCTTTTCAGGGTATGAATGGAGGATAAACTTTTGCCTATGGACTTTGTAACATTAGGATAGGACTTGATACCTCCGGTATCTGGATGCTGTGCCCAAACACCCCAGTTACTGTAATTGTTTGCCCAGATGCTCTGGGTGCCGGCACCGCTGCCCCAAACATTATTATAAATCGTATAGCCTCCATTATTCCAGGATGCCCATTGGTCCGAGGAATACCAGGTTGCTGCAAAAACAGTTATTGATGTAAAGGATATAAGAACTAGACAAATGAAACCTGTAAATAGTATTTTGAATTTCCCTTTCATATAAATCACACTCCTTTTATTAATGATTTGTAAAATAACAACATTATATAACAATATATGAAATTAATTGTAAAAATATGCATAAATTATATACAATATTATAAAGGCGGATAGGGTGAGATGAAGATGTATAACAATTTGGATATGGATACTTCCGCTAAGTCCCCACTAGGTTCAAGCGGTAACTTTTTAATCGTTCAAGGTATGTGAAGA
The DNA here is from genome assembly GCA_964402355.1 of uncultured Lacrimispora sp. GTDB lineage: Bacteria > Bacillota > Clostridia > Lachnospirales > Lachnospiraceae > Lacrimispora. The sequence continues at coordinate 568,443 of CAYOCB010000002.1, read as the reverse complement.
CAGTTTGCTTGATTAAATTAAGATAGTTTGATTTCATGAGTTTAGAAGTGTTTTATAGGTGTTTTAAAGTTGGTTATGCATAAAGGAAGAACTCCTTCTTCTGCTATCTGGTATAGAAACTAATTAACTATATAGCTCTTGCAGCTATATCATTATTATACTTGGAGGGATAATATTGAAAAGACTATTTGATGAGACTTATGGAGACAGCAGAACGATTTGGTATCTGTTTGAAGAAGGGGATAAATCTATCCACTATATTTTTAACGAACCAGATGAATATGGAGGAAGGATGATTAGTCATAACGATTATTCAATACTTGCTGACAGCTTAATAGGACTGATTGCTGATGATTTGAAGAATACTCTTGAAAAGAAGCCTGCTGAAACTCATTGGATTTTTTACAGTAGTAGAGTTGATGATGACGCAATCGGTGATAAAGTCAGATTTTCAATATTAGTAAAGCTGAAAAACGGCAGATATTCCTGTAACATCAATATAAGCGATTATTTATTTGCAACTTCATTTGAGGAAATCATAAAGATTAAGGATATAATTGAAGCATCTTTAAATCAATGATACGGTATGCATATTAAATCATAGCTCAGATGATTTTCAATGCAGGGATAAGCAAGGGGCTGCATTACCGCTTCTCCGCTTTTATTCAAGCCATACGGGTCTACTACGGGGGATAATGCTGATATTGCTAAAATCACCAGATGGAAACAAAAACAATAATAAACAAAAGAATTCACGTGGATGGCTGGTATTAGGGTCTTCTTTTTAATGGGAGTGCCAGGCACTCCCGTTTTATTATGCAAAGTTTAATCGCTAAAAAGGACTTCAATATGTGTTCGTATCGTATTATCAATTAAACTTTTCAGATCGCCGTCCGTTTCAACCATACCTTCCGTAATAAGGAAAGATAATCCTTGTACACAACTCCATAAAAGCAACATCAAGGTATTCGGATCTTTTACTTTTGTTTTTCCAGTTGCAATACAGTTTCTGGCACATTCCTTCAAGACAGAGTAACTTTTATTATTATTTTCTCCCCTTAAAATTTGAGTGAAATCTATTTTAGTTTTCAAATCTCCCCAAAATATGACTTTCATATAATCAGGCTTTTCGGTAAATATTTTCACATAAGCTTTTCCGACTTGTATGACTTGTTCTTTGGGATCGTCCTTATATTTATCAAAAGCATTTACTAATTCTTCGGTAAATAAATCAATTCCCTTTAGAACAATTGCAGCCAGCAAATCTTCTTTTGTTTTAAAATGCCGATAAGGAGCCGTATGGCTGACCCCAACTTCTTTTGCCACCTGTCTAAGAGAAAACTTTTCCAATCCTTTTTCGTATAAAAACTTTGCGCCTACTTTGATTAATTCATTTTTTAAGTTTCTATGATGATAGGTATTATTTTTCATGATGAAACCTCCTGAAATTATTTTACTACAAAATGTTGACAATGTAAACATTTTGTAGTAAAATATTCAATTGTCAAATGTTTACAGTGCAAACATTGTTTATGCTATTAATTTTATAGGAGGTTATGATTATAAATATTTTTGTATTATCTGAAAACTATCAAAATGCAGAATTGATTCAAAATGTTAAAAATGTTATAGACAAAAGTACTTTACAAAATTATATCAATGTAAAACATACATGTTTAGATTCTGCGCAAATAAAACCTTGTATTGGTTGTTTTGGATGTTGGATAAAAACGCCAGGTGAGTGTGTACTCAAAGATTCTGGCAGGGACATTCTTAAAGACTTTATTCAGACAGATCTTACTATTATTATTTGCTCTATGGTATTTGGAAATTATAGTTTTCCTATTAAAACAGCCATAGACCGATTTATTCCTAATGATGTATTTTTCTTTACCCAATACAAAGGAGAGACCCATCATGTGAAAAGATATGAGACCAGACCCAATATACTATTCATAGGCGTCCAGGATGAGTTAAATAAAGCAGAAGAAGATACCTTTATGAAATTATGCAGCAAAAATGCTACTAACCTTTGTGCAAATAAGCACTCCGTTTTAACCTTTCACTCTTGCGATACACAAAAAACCATTGAGCAAAAAGTATGGATCACCTTGAAAACTTTTATTACTAACGTGGAGGTGGCAAAATGAAACAAGTTGTAATGTTAAATCTAAGTCCACGTGGAAAAGCAGCTTCTTCTTTAAAATTTTTAGACTCCATTAAGGGATTTTTAGAGCAACAAAATACCAGTCATAAAATTGATACATATTCTTATGGTTTAGTAATGAATAATGAAAATAAACGCAATGGATTATTTGCACAACTTGCTTCTTGTGATGATTGTGTCATTGCATTTCCTTTGTATGTGGATACGGTACCTGCCGTCGCACAACATTTTATAGAAAGCTATTATCAATATTTTATGAAAAATAAACCCAGCAAACCCCATAACTTATACACCATCGTAAACTGTGGGTTCCCAGAACCAGAACAAAATCATGTAGCACTGGAGATTATCAATAATTTTGCGAAGCGAACATTGTTTACAAACGTATATAGACTTGGTATAGGAATGGGCACTTTATTGGGTGATCAGTCCATAGATTCTAAACTTTGCAAAAATATATCAGAAGAATTTCATTTTATTGCAAAAAGTATCAGCCAATCAATCCTTTATTGTGAAGCAAGGGAAAACAATTACACCTCTGCAAATTTTGGCCCATTAAACAGATGGAAAAACAAAGTTTATACATTTATGGGATCTGGTGAATTCAAACGCCGCGCTAAAGTAAATAAGGTAAGTGATCGTTTGTATGACCGACCTTATAAAAAATAAGAAGGAGAATGACTATGAAGAGATATTTTAAGAATTTAAATCTTATTGATGGAACGGGAAACGAAGTCTCTAAAGATGCATATATCAAAGTAGAAGATGGTATCATTAAAGAAATTGGAAATGGTAGTAACGAAAAATTCGAAGAGGGTTCTGAAATTGTAGATTTTGATGGAGCTTATGTAATGCCAGGACTGATTGACTGTCATACACATATTACCCTTCCAGGTACCGCCAACCCAGGACCAGTGATGATGACCTCTAACCGGACGGATATGACAGTCATGACAATGAAAAACCTGGAAAAATTCCTGGAAAATGGTGTAACCTACATTCGTGATGTAGGAGATGTAGATCACATTGGTTTGGAACTGAAAAAGCACTTAATAAATGGAGACATGAAAGGTCCTGGAATACATAGTGCAGGTCTTGCCATAACCATGACAGGAGGCCATATCCATCAGATTGGCAGTGAGGCAGATGGTGTAGAAGAAGTTAGAAAAGCTGCCAGAAAAGAGTTAAAGGCTGGAGCAGACGTCATTAAAGTCGTAGCTTCAGGTGGAGTAACCACTCCAGGTGGAGATGTTAATGCTTATCAGTTTAATGTAGAAGAATTAGAAGCAGCAGTGCTGGAAGCACACAAAGCAGGAAGAAAAGCTTGTGCGCATTGTCATGGAAATCAGGCTATTAAAAATGCCATTATGGCAGGGATTGACAGCGTAGAGCATGCAACATTACTGGATGAAGAGGCTGTAGAAATGTTAGTAAAATCAGGGGCATATATTGTTCCAACCTTAGGTGCGCTTGATAACATTGTTAATAACGGCGCAGCAGGTGGTATTCCTCAATTCATGGTAGACAAAGCAAGCAAAATTGCAGAGCAGCATAAGAAGAGTTTTCTGATGGCATACCAGGCTGGCGTAAAAATCGCAATGGGTACCGATGCTGGTACCTCATTAAATGAGCATGGTGTAAACAGCCCAATAGAATTGGAACGTATGGTGAACGCTGGCATGAAACCGATGGATGCAATTGTTGCATCAAGTAAAACTGCATCAGAATTAATTGGAATCGAAGAACAGTATGGTACTTTGGAACCAGGTAAATCTGCAGATTTTCTAGTCCTTTTGGAAAACCCACTGGATAACATTAAAACAGTACAGAATTTAAAATCTGTATATCAAAGAGGAAAATTAGTTTAAGAAAGTCATGATGAGAGATATTAATTTCAAAAAAATAATCGGTAATTATTCGTTACTTCTCATTGGAAGTATGCTCCTGGCATTTGCCGTTTCTTCTATTCTAAAACCCAGCGGTTTAATTATGGGAGGAGCAACCGGTATCTCCATATTGCTCGAGAAATTAATCAATATTAAGTATACCTATATTTATTATGCAGTTACGATTGCGGTTCTTATGATAACCCTTGTAACATTAGGAAAAAATGAAGTATTTAAAATTTTAGTGTTTTCTGTCATATTTCCGCCAATATTAATTTTCTTTGACGCACTTCCTATTCATTTTATAAAAAATGATATGCTGTTATCTGCTATTTATTTTGGCGTGCTGGCAGGCATTGGGTCAGGGCTGGTTTTAAAAGTTGGTTTTTCTCAGGGAGCTACCGATACAATAGCAAAGATCATACATTTAAAATGTATTCCATTTGTAGGTATCAGTCAGATTTATATTGCAATTGATATCATTCTTATCACAGCATCCGCTTTTGTATTTGATGTAAACACTGCTTTATATGGTGTTATTACAGAAGTGGTTATGATGAAATCCATCGATGCAGTATTGATCGTTTTTAGTCCGAAAAAGGTTAAAGTTGAAATACTCAGCGATAAATATGAAGAAATCAGTGACTATATTATGCATACTGTAGTTCGGGGAATCAGCATGTATGATATTCAAGGAGGATATACACATCAGAAAAAGACGAAAATAGTAACCATCTGTTCCCCCCCGCCAGGTCCAGCAAATCAAAAAATTTATAGCGAAAATAGATATGGAAGCATTTATAGATGTTACATCTGTGGATACGGTTTGGGGAAAAGGTGTTGGTTTTGATAGTTTAGCAGATGAAAATTAAAAAATTGAAGAATCACTTCACACGATATTTACAGTCATTGCTACTAAAGTTGAATAACTTTATGCTCATTCTGTTATTGACAAATATGAAAATATTGTTTACCGAGAAAAACTTATTGACGCTTGCAAAGAAAATTAGGAGCTGTATGGATATAAAAAACCCAACATTGACGAATTGTGTTCAAAATCTGGTATTTCAAAAGGTGCTTTCTATATCTTTTATGGATCGAAGGAACTTCTTTTTTTAGATACCTTAGGTGTGATTCAAAAAAATCTATATGCTTTAATAGAATCAATTTTATTAAAAGAGCAAAATAAATATGGAGTGGCTATGGCGTTGAAAGCAGTTTATACCGAGTATGATAAAAGCTCTTTTTTATATGACACTTCAAGTGCAGACTTTACAAGTCGATAGAAGAAGCCTCAAAAATAATGAATATGGATTTGGGTCAGCTCATTGTTCTTGGGGAGGAAGTCTTTGAGAAATTTCGTGATGCCTTCAAGTATGGCTCGGACAGTTTGGCGGCAAAAGAGGCGGTTACTGCTTTTGGAAAATTTATAAGTATATTGGTTCCAAGCGATGATATATCTTTTCGTGAAATCGCACAGGCATATTTGAATGATAAAGAAGAAATGGACAAAAAGACACCGGGGCTTGCAGAGTTTGTATATGAAGCTATTATGCATGTGTATCAGTAACTATATATTGTATTTATACAGAATGCATTGTCGAGTCGTGCAAGAAAATGAAGTGATTTGTAAATTTGAATATCTTAAATATGGAGGTGTTTCATAATGTCACTATCAAATATATTTTATGAAAAGATTGAAAGGAATTTTGTTTCGTGGGCACAAACTATTGAGGACATAAGAGCAGCATTTATCGTTGGTTCTCAGGCTCGTAATGACCATCCCGCAGATGAGTGGTCGGATTTGGATATAATTTTCTTTACCTCAAAGCAGAACTATTATCTTTCAAGTAATGAATGGCTTAAAAATTTGGGGGATATCTGGACCTCATTTGTGTCACAAACAGCAGGAGGTGATCCTGAATGTCTTACGCTATTTGATGGTGGGTGGCAGGTTGATTTTGTTATTCACTCACTTGAAAATTTAAATCAGATTGTTGAGAATAAAATTATTCCAAATAATTTCTATAGAGGAGTAAAAGTAATTATTGATAAGGATCATGTTGCGAATACTATCATGCCTCAACAGAACAAGGCTCCTCAGGGGATTACTTTATCGGAAGACATGTTTATACAATCGACTAATATGTTTTGGTTTATAGCCCTTAATATGGCGAAACAGATACTTCGTAATGATTTATGGGTAGTGAAAGTCCGAGATGGTAATATGAAAGAACTTCTTCTTCAGATGATAGAATGGCACGAAAAGACAGTAAATGGAACTGAGTATGACACATGGCATGCAGGACGTTTCATATGTGAATGGGCAAGTGAAGAAACACAAGTTGAGTTATGGAACTCATTTGGTCACTTTGACAGGAGTGAAAGTTGGAAAGCTTTAATGAGTACAATAAATTTATTTAAACGCTTATCTCATGATACATCTCAAAGAATGAATTTCTTGTACCCATATGATTTAGAGCGTAATATTTCTAATTGGATTATTCAAAACAGTAATTTAATTACATAGTTGAGTTGGAGGCAAAAACTTTCAGGCATTAAAAATGTTTAGTTTGCATTATTAGTGTGCTAACATGCCGCTGCAGACAGCATTTTAATTCCCGTACAGGCTCAGTATCTCCCCGCAAAGGGATTCAGACACAATCGTGAGCTATATAGGAATTTCTATATCCAGCAGGGGAGCATGTTGTTGTGTACCAATAAAATCTTCATTTGGAAATCCGTAACCAAGCATTCCAACGGGTGTCAGAATTTTTAGCTCTTTCATTTTATAGCCTCCTTTTAAATCGAAATACGATACTGAATAAACAACATTGTGTTGATTAATTATTTAAGAAGCATTATAATTAGATTTATTAGCAGATTCAACCATTAATTTTTAGTTGTTTTGTAGCTAAATCAACACAACAACCTCAAAATGTCGGAGAGAAATATTGCCATGAGAGAAGATCGACGCATAAGAAAGACAAAAGACGCTATTAAAAACAGTTTTTTTTTATTACTGTCTCACAAGCCTATCAATCAAATTACGGTAAAAGAAATTGTTCAACAGGCCGATATAAATCGTTCAACCTTTTATCATTATTATCTGGATGTGGCAGATATGCTTACAAAAATTGAAGAGGAAATTTTCGGACAATTTGTATTATTAATTGAGGAGAATTTCAAGAAAAAACAGCAGTTTCCCGACCATGGGAATTCAGCTCGTTCCCTTGATTTCTTAACTGACATATGCACCATAGCCAAAGAAAATCAAGCTTTTTGCCGTTGTTTATTCAGAGATAATGGATACTGGTAAGTGCAATGGGTTACAGCATTGTGATATGTAAGCAGCAGTACATAGCGAAGGAGATTGAATGTGAAATTAACCAATTATTCTGTACAAAAAGGATATTATGAAATTAATCATATGCGGGTAACGTATCCTATTAAAATCACCCCCTATATTAGTATTTTCAATGAAGCAGGGAGTGTATTACCACATTGGCATAGAAGCATTGAAATAGCCTATGTGTGGAATAAATCCTGTAACTTTAATCTGAACAATGAAGAAATCAAATTATGTGAAGGTGAGCTGCTGTTTATTAATAGTGAAGTGACACATGAAATTAAAAATTTTTCCGAAGGAATCAAAGGATGCGGGGTACTGATTGCATATGATTTCTTAAAAGATCAATATCCTGAACTTGACTATGTAAATTTTATATTTGATATAAAAAAGTCTGGATATGAACAGATCAAGAATGATATTCGCAATATGTATGATTTATATATGAATCAAGAAGAATATTTTAATTTTAAGATCCGCAGTTTGATGTATAATATTATATATCTGCTATTTCGTGATTTTTTAATATTAGATGAAAGTATGATTGAGAATGAGAAATATAGTAAGTTTCCCAAAGAGGTAATGACTTACATTAAGGAGAATTATGCAAATAAAATTTCCGTGACAGAAGTAGCCGATGAATTTGGTTATAGTACAGATTATTTCAGTCGTAAATTTAAAAAATATACGGGAATGACATATTCTGATTATGTAAAAAGGATAAGACTGTACCATGCAAGAAAGCAGATAATATCAGGTAGCGACAGTATATCAGATATTGCTTTTAATAATGGATTTGCAGATATAAAAGCTTTTATGAGAGATTTTAAGAAGGAGTATCAGTATACTCCATTAAAATATCGTAAACTTTGGATTAGCCAATAAATATAATTTTGGGGAATATGTCGGAAAATGATAAAAAAAGTGACGGATTTCAGGAAGAATAACGCATACACCCTTGCTATAATAAGCTATCATGAAAAATAGTACTAAAGGAGGCGTATTATGGCAAGTAAATATGATGGATTGGCTAGGATTATCATTCAAAATATCGGGGGCAGAGAAAACATTATTTCCTTAGAGCATTGCATGACCAGACTGCGTTTTGTGTTACAGGACGAATCAAAGGCAAATACAGAGATGCTTAAAAAGACAGATGGGGTTAAGGGAGCGTTAATTTCTGGAGGACAGTACCAGATAATTATAGGAACTCATGTAGAGGAGATATACAATGCAGTAAATCACATTGCCCAATTAAGCAATGTGACGAAATCCGCATCAGAAGAGACAAAAGAGGCGGAAATGAAGGGAAAAACAAGTCTTATTGATATCATAACAGGTATATTTATGCCGGCTCTTGGTCTGTTAACAGCATGTGGTATTATTAAAGGTCTGCTTGTAGTCTTTACACAGTTTAATCTTCTGTCATCAACAGATGGAACTTACATTCTGTTAAATTCCATCGGCGATGTTATTTTCTACTTTATGCCAGTATTTCTGGGATATACATCAGCAAAAAAATTTAAATGCAGCGAGGTTGTTGGGATGGCAATCGGAGCATGTTTAATTTATCCGGATATTATCTCTGCCATAAATGGAGACACTATCTCTACCTTGTTTTCAGGAACGGTATTACAATCAAATGTTTATATAACTTTTTTAAAGATACCAGTCATTTTAAATAATTATTCTTCCACATTAATACCGGTTATTCTATCGGTATGGCTTGGTGCTAAAGTTGAAAAAACAGCTAAAAAACATTGTCCGTCTGTTATAAAATTTTTTGGTGTTCCTCTGATTACGTTATTGATAACGGTTCCGCTTGCATTTTTGATTATTGGTCCAATTGCTACATGGATAACGAATATTGTTGCAGCAATTACGATGGCAATTTTTAATTTGAGTCCCTTATTGTTTGGTTTGTTTATAGGTGGATTCTGGCAGATATTTGTAATTTTTGGAATTCATGGGGGTATTGTACCGATTGTAATAAATAATCTTGCAACAAAAGGGTATGATGTAGTATTTGCAGCAACACTTGCGGGATGTTTTACACAGCTAGCATCTCTTGCAGCAATACTGATTCGTACAAAAGATAAGACAATTCGGGATACTGCCTTGCCGGCACTGTTTTCAGCAATTTTTGGTATCTCGGAACCTGCAATTTATGGTGTAACACTCCCACTCAAAAAACCATTTGTTATTTGTTGTATTGCTTCTGCAATTGGGGGAGCGATTGCAATTGTCGGAGGTACGAGATATTATAATATGGGGGGACAGGGGATTTTCAGTTTCTTATGCTATATGAATCCGGATGGTTCCTGTGTAAGCCTGGTATGGAGCGTAATAGCTGTTTTGATTGCGATGCTTCTGGCATTTTTAGGAACAATATTTATATATCATGATAAAAAAGAAAATGCATAGGAATACCATTTCTTTGTATATATAATAAGTTGATTAGCCTGCAAATAAAAAGTCAATAGGAGGGAATATTCTTTGAATAATATAAATTGTGAAAAAAAGGGTGATTATATACTATATAAAAATCCAACTGGTGTATGGATAGGCACAGCAAATAATAAAATAAAAGTCGTGGACGGATATATATTTCGTAATCTTTCAGGAAAAAAAGAACTTCTTCCCTATGAAGACTGGAGAAGAAGTGCAGTAGAACGAGCCAGGGATCTGGCTTCCAGATTATCTATAAAAGAAATCGCAGGACTTATGTTATATTCTTCCCATCAATGTGTGCCATTTCATGCAGGAAGTCCGTTTCAGGCAACCTATCTTGGAAAATCTTATGAGGAGAGTAACAGCAAAGCATGGGAACTTACAGATCAGCAGAAAGACTTCCTTAAAAAAGATGGCATTCGGCATGTGCTGCTCATGAGAAACAAGAATACAGAAGCAGCGGCGCGGTGGAATAATCAAATGCAAAAACTTGCAGAAGAGCTGCCTTTTGGTCTGCCAGTTAATATTTCAACCGATCCAAGACATGGAGCAAGAAAAGCGCATGCAGAATTTGAAGTTTCAGAAGGGGATGTATCAAAGTGGCCGGAAGGGATTGGCATGGCAGCTTTATTTTCCCCTGAACTATGTGAAACGTTTGCTGAAATAGCAGCAAAAGAATACCGGGCTATGGGTATCTGTACTGCCTTGGGACCACAGATCGATTTGGCTACAGAGCCAAGATGGATGCGCTTTAATGGAACTTTTGGAACAGCGCACGATATGGCAATTGCCATGACAAGGGCCTGCTGTGATGGACTGCAGACAACGAAAGATACACCAGATGGCTGGGGAAGAGATAGTGTTGCTGCCATGGTCAAACATTGGCCAGGCGGAGGAACCGGAGAAGGCGGGCGCGATGCACATTATCCATTTGGAGCCTATGCTGTTTTTCCGGGTAATAATTTTAAGGAACATACAGATGTGTTTACAGAAGGTGCTTTTCACTTGAACGGACCGACTCAAAAAGCGGCTTCTGTCATGCCTTATTATACGGTATCCTGGCAACAGGATATTATAAATAATGAAAATGTTGGAAACTCCTACAGTGAATATTTAATTAAAGACCTTTTAAGGGAGCAGAATGACTTTGATGGAGTTGTCTGCACGGATTGGGGAATCATGGAAGATCCTGATCTTACCATTGATTCTTTTGGCAGTCGCTGCTACAATCAGGAAAAGCTTAGTGAAACAGAGCGGTATTTGAAAGTCATCATGAATGGAATTGATCAGTTTGGCGGAATTAATAAAAGCGAACCGATTGTTAATGCCTATGAGCTTGGCTGTGAGAAGTATGGGCAGGAGGTAATGCGTACCAGACTGGAGAAATCTGCATTTCGTCTTCTTCTTAACAGCTTCCGCTGCGGTCTTTTTGATAATCCGTTTGTAGATGTTGAAAATAGTATAAAAACAGTCGGTGCACCAGAGTATGTGAAAGCTGGTTATGAAGCTCAGGTAAAATCAGTAGTATTATTAAAAAATCATAATTCCTGCTTACCTATTAATAAGGAACATGAGAAGAATTCAACAAAGAAACCGAAAGTATATATACCAAACCGCTTTGAAAAGGCAAAGAAAGGTTTTTTCCGTAAAGAAGAACCGGAAATGGAAGTGATACCGGTTGAACATGGTTTGGTTTTCCAATATTTTGAGCCTGCACCCATTGAATCAGCAGATTTTGCAATTGTTTTTGTGAAAAGTCCTATGACAGATCCTTATTCTGTTGCAGATGTTATAAATGGAGGAAACGGATATTTACCAATTAGTCTTCAATATCGCCCCTATACAGCTGATGAAGGGAGAGCAGCCAGTATAGCTGGAGGTGATTTTAGAGAAGACTTTACGAATCGCAGCTATAAGGGAAAGACGAATAGAGTAGCAAATGAGTCTGATCTTGATTTGATCATAAACACCAAGAAGATAATGGGAAACAAACCGGTTATAGTATGTATGAATATGGATAATCCGACTGTAATGGCAGAATTAGAACCTTATGCAGATGCTATTATGGTAGAATTCGGGGTTCAGAAAAAAGCTGTTTTTGATCTTCTGACAGGAAAATATGAACCAAGTGGACTATTGCCGTTTATTATGCCGAAAAATATGGAAACAATAGAACGGCATAAGGAAGATGTTGCATTTGACTATGAAGCGTATATTGATGAGGATGGCAACGTTTACGAATACGGTTTTGGATTGAACTTTACGGGAAGAATAAAAGACGAACGTACTACAAAATGGATTTTAGCTTAATTATCTATTCAGTTCCATAGATGTAAACAATATTCGAAAGAAGTATGATCCACTTGCAGATTTGATTTCACCAAATATTACTTTGGTTTTTCCTTTAATCTTTGCATAGGCATCTGTCAGAAATGGCAGGTGTCTTTTCTGTACATTTTTAAGCTTTTATTGGCTCTAGACTAATTTAACGATGCCAAAAATAACCAGAGCAGAATCCTCCAAGTGGGGCGTTTAAGCGTATATTTGTTTGGTACAGATTATTATACTTAATATATAATTCAGATTAACTTGATTTTATTAATATTATACTATAATATATTTAACAATAGCTTTCTAAATTATATAAAAAAATGATTATTTATTAATTATATAATTAGCAAATTATAAATGTGGTTAGACAAGGAGAAGTTATTTATGGTTAAAAATTATGTCGCTATATTATTTTCTGTCTTATACATTATTTTCAGTATTTGGCGCAAAAAGAACAATAGCATGACAAAAAAAGGATGGTTTTATTTATTTTTTTTCTCAATATTTCTTATTATTGTAGTAGTATTGACTCTGCTGGGAATTACGTTGGATCAATTTTTTAAATAGTTTTATTCATTTGCTGCCGTCTGTTTTCAGAAACAATTACATTGATTTTAACAAAGGTAACACTATATAAAGGCAGGGGAATGTATACAGAATGAATTGCGTAAAAAACATAAAATGCTGCATATTTAAATATAATCAGGCGTATGCCTTAAATGCCATAAGAACATATATTAGCAAGTTCAGCTGGTAAAAAGCCGAAAAAGATTTTTGGAGCGAATGTAAGAAAGACAGATATGGCAACCCGATTGTTATAGGAAATGGAGAAAATGCACAGGAGTATTGGAATTATTGGTAAAAATATACAACTTTTAAAAATTAGATTGTATTTCATTTTAAAGCATTGTATGGTGAAAAAGGACCGGTCACAATATAATGAAAAGAGGATACCATACAATGAATATGAATATTGAAATTATCCCATCATGCTCTATTGCGTTTATACGGCAAATTGGAGCGTATGGCGTAAAAAACAACCAGACTATGGAACAATTGAAACACTGGGCGAAAGCCAACAACCGAATGAGCAGTAAAGCGGTTATTTATGGCATTGCACATGATGATCCGCAAACAACACCGCCTGAGAATTGCCGCTATGATGCCTGCATTCTTGTTTCTGATGAACACTTTCCGGCAGGCGATCATGTACAGCACGGTGAAATCACCGGCGGAAAGTATGCGGTTTTTAAAGTGAAACACACAGCCGAAGCTATAGAGAAGGCTTGGGTAGAAATCTTTCCTGCATTATCCGAAAATGGATATTGTTCTGACAATACACGACCAATTTTGGAGCGTTATTCGGCTGAACAGGTTGAGCGGCATCTTTGCGAGATCTGTATTCCTATTAGTTGATTATTGATTTTGTTGTGAGATAATTTTGTCAATATAGAATAATTCCTTTTTTAAATGGCATGATGGGGAGGAAGAAGTAAATGGAGATTTATGTGGATGCAGATGCATGTCCGGTAGTTCGTATTGTGGAAAAAGTAGCCAAAGAAAATAAGATAGAAGTATGTCTTCTGTGTGATACAAATCATGTGTTACAGTCTGATTATAGCGAGATAAAGATTATCAGTGCAGGAGCAGATGCAGTGGATTTTGCATTGGTAAACCTGTGTAGATCCGGAGATATTGTGGTAACACAGGATTATGGTGTGGCAGCAATGGCACTGGGAAAAGATGCATATGCGATTCATCAGTCTGGAAGATGGTATACCAATGACAACATCGATCAGCTTCTCATGGAACGGCATATGGCAAAAGCTGCAAGGAGAGCAAAATCTAAAAATCATCTGTGTCGGCCAAGAAAAAGAACTCAGGAAGATGACAGGCATTTTGAAGAATCGTTTCGTAAATTAATTACCTTTGCTTCCATCGGATCATAGACAGGAGAGTCAGGCAGATGGTATCTATAGAGGTCAGAATGAAAGGAAGAAAAAATGGACGGAACAGTAAGAAAAGATATTAAGATTGGTGACCGGGTTATGGTGGTACAAAAACAGGATCAAAGAACAGGGAAACTAACGGAAGGTGTCGTACAGAGAATATTAACCAATTCCCCTAATCATCCAAGAGGTATTAAAGTGATGTTAGAAGGGGGAATCGTAGGGAGGGTACAGAGAGGAATGGATCATAAATAAAGCAGAAAGCCAAATGCTCTTCTACAATGTTTTACTATGACGATGCTTAACATTATGATATAATTGGATTACAAAGGCTTTAAGGAGTATTCAATAATGAAGTTAAGCAGAGAAGAGAAATCATGGATATTGGTTGATTGCGGAAATTCGGCTTACTCAATGGCTGTCACCACCGCATTACTGCCAATTATGTTCGGAATGTTTGACAATGTGAAATGCAGCATGGATCTGGGGTATTTTAACTCCATTGCCAGTATTCTGGTGGCGGTTTTAAGTCCTGTTTTAGGTGCTGCCGCCGATTATAAAGATAAAAAGAAACGGTTTTTTGTATTCTTTACCTGTCTGGGTGTCCTTGCAACCGCTTCGCTGGCGTTTATTCCTCCTTCCAGTGGACAATGGCAGCTTTTAATTCTTTTTTTTGTCTTATCGGCAATTGGATTTGCAGGGTCCAATATTTTCTACGATGCATTTATCGTCGATGTTACCAGTGATGAGAGAATGGATAAGATATCTTCCCTTGGTTTTGCGTTCGGCTATATATCCAGTGTCATACCTTTTGGAATCTGCCTGGTGCTTATATTTCTTTTAGGGATGGACAAATCAATCGGATATCAGATTGGATTTATCATTACCGCTTTATGGTGGGGACTTTTAACATTCCCTATGATAAAAGATGTGAAACAGATTCATTATGTGGAACCCGAACAGCATCCGGTGAAAAACAGTTTTAAAAGACTGGCGGCAACGTTTAAACAGATCAGGCAGTATAAAACCGTTTTCTGCTTTCTTGGTGCATATTTCTTCTATATTGATGGAGTGGACACCATTATTAAAATGGTAGTTCCTTATGCCACCGCTGTCCTGGGAAACCATACACTGGATACATTCTCATTGCTGGGAATCTTACTGATTATACAGCTGATCGCCTTTCCCTGTGCCATTCTCTATGGAAACCTGGCGAAAAGGCTATCTGCCAGAACCATGATTATCATCGGGATATTCACTTATATTATTTCCTGTATTGCTGCATTTTTTATATCTTCCGTATGGCATATTTTTATTCTTGGAGCCATGATCGGTTCTGCCCAGGGAGGGATTCAGGCGCTGAGCCGGTCCTATTATGCAAAGATTATTCCCAAGGAAAAATCCAATGAATTTTTTGGATTTTATAATATATTCGGTAAATTCTCAGCCATTATGGGTCCTACGCTGATGTCCCTTACAACAGCCATTACCAGCAATGCCAGATGGAGTATTTTGGGAATTATTCCCCTTTTTTTAATTGGATTTGTGATTTTTATGACACTTCCTAAAGAACAAAAATAAGATGAAAGGTGATGGGGTGAAAATGGGCAAAGGAAAAGCAAAGCATTTGGTAGTGATCTCCTATGATGCATTTTCTGAAGATAACTGGGAAAAGGCAAGCCGGCTTCCCAACCTTTCCCGGTTAATTAAAAACGGAGCGTTCAGTAAAAAATTAAAAAGCGTATATCCGTCTCTTACCTATGTCGTGCATACTACTATGGTGACCGGGGTTTATCCGGATAAGCATGGAATCTATCATAATACCCCTCTCCAGCCTTTTATAGATGAAGAGGAACAGGCTTGGTTCTGGTTTAAAAAGGATATCAAGGCACCTGCTGTGTATGATGCGTTGAGAAATCATGAAATGAAATCAGCCGGAATCCTATGGCCTGTTACCGGAAAGGCATCTATTCGTTATAATCTGCCAGAGATAAAGGCAATCGGACGTGAGAATCAATCTTTTAAGATTTTAAAAAATGGAAGTCCGTTTTTTTGTATGGGGCTTGAGAAAAAATATGGAAAATTAAGAAAAGGGATTAAACAGCCTTACCTGGATGATTTTACAGCCATGTGCGGAAAAGATACCATTTTAAACAAAAAGCCGGAACTTCTGATGATGCACTTCATTGATCTGGACGATGCGAAGCATCATTATGGGACAGACAGTCCTGAGATTGACAAGGTTCTGGTCCGCATGGATGAAAGAATCGGTAAGATGACAGAGGCAGTTCGGGAGGCAGGAATTTTTGAGGATACGGTTTTTCTGGTGTTGGGAGATCATGGGCAGAAAAATGTAAGGTACAAGGTAAAGCTGAATCATTTGTTAAAAGAACAAGGACTTATTTATGAAGAACAGGGGAAAATGCTTTGGAGAGCCTATATACAGTCTGCAGGAGGATCTGCCTATCTGCACCTGAAGAAAAATGACGAGGAAGCAAAGCAGCGTGTACTTCAGATTCTTCTAAAAGCAGCAGAAGAGAAAAACTTAGGTATTGAGAGGATCTATACCAGTGAAGAACTGGAACGTTTTCATGCTTTCCCGTTTTCGGGGTATATGCTGGAAGCAAAAACGGGCTACTGTTTTGATGACAGCCTTACCGGGTCCCTTGTGACTGACCTGGAAGAAGAGAATAGAAAGTATGCAACTCATGGGTATTCACCGGAGAAACCAGAGTATGGATGTGGCTTTGTAGTATCCGGAAATTGTATTAAGAAAGAATACCAGCTGGGAGAAATCCGGATGGTAGATATAGCCCCTACGATTGCAGCGATCCTTGGCATCGAGTTCGGTCCTTGTGACGGCAGATCGTTGGATGAAATATTTATCACTATAGGCCCCAATGAATAAACCATGCAGAGATAGGGAGTGTTAGATTGGAATTTAATGAAAAACTGCAGCAGCTTAGGAAACAGAAAGATTTAACGCAGGAACAGCTTGCAGAACAATTATATGTATCAAGAACCGCTATTTCAAAATGGGAAAGCGGAAAAGGTTATCCGAATATTGAGTCTCTGAAATGTTTAGCCAGATTTTTCTCTATTTCGATTGATGAATTATTATCGGGAGAGGAATTGCTGACACTTGCAGAAACGGAAAATCGTACCAGTTTAATAAAAATTTACGGTTTGATTTATGCAATATTAGATTTGATGATAATTCTATGCATCTTTCTTCCATTATATGGTAAATCTGACGGTTCCTATATTCATGCTGTTAACTTGATGGCTTTTACAGATACAACGGTCATAAATCTTATACTCTATTGGGTTGTTTTCATCGTTATTATTGGACTTGGCATTGCCCAGTTCCTATTTTTGCATTTTGAAAATGAGTCACGGCGAAATCTCACTGCAAAATGTTCCACTGGATTAGAGATATTTGCAATCTGCTTTTTTGCTGCAGCAAAGGAACCCTATGTAACAACCCTTCTATTTTTAATATTTGTAATGAAAATATTTCTATTGATAAAGCAATCCCAAACAAAGTAAACCCACATAAACCCTTGATTCAGGCTCTGACACGAAAAGTGTCAGGGTTATTTTTTTATTGTGACCATAGGTTTCTTGTTTTGATAGGTCCTTGGATTGATAATAAAATTGTGAGTACACAGAAAGTATACCGCAAAAAAATGAGAGGAAAATCAGATATGGAATATATCATTGAAACAAGCAGTCTTACAAAAGCATATGGAACAATTACGGTTGTTGATAACGTTAATATTCACGTTCCAAAAGGTAAAATCTATGGTCTGCTCGGCAGAAATGGTGCGGGAAAAACAACTATTATGAGTATGCTGTTAAAACTGACTACTCCCACAGATGGAGATATAAAGTTATTCGGCAAGGATTACAATTATAATCCTGAAGAAATATATTGTCGAATTGGAAGCATCATCGAGACACCGGGATTTTATGAAAATTTAACAGGTAAAGAAAATCTGGAAATTTTGGAAAGGCTTAGAGGTCATTACAAAAAAGACAGCGTACAAGCTGCCCTCCAGACGGTAGGACTTGAACAGGATGTCAAAAAGACCTTTGGCAAGTATTCTCTTGGAATGAAACAACGTCTTGGAATAGCAGCGGCAATTATACATGAGCCGGAGTTATTAATTTTAGATGAGCCAATTAACGGACTTGATCCGGTAGGGATAGCCGTAATACGAAATTATTTGGAAAAACTGTGCAGTGAAAAAGGCATAACAATTTTGATTTCAAGTCATATTCTAAGCGAAATTGAACAGCTTGCAGATATGATAGGCGTAATGAATGAAGGCAGGCTTATAGAGGAAGTAACAATGGAAGAATTACACAAAAGTTGCCGCCAATATATTGAATTTGATGTATACGATCCAACAACAGCGAGAAATCTTCTGGAAACATGCTATCATATCACAGATTATTCGGTATATGGTCAAACTATTAAGGTATATGACTTTACTCATAACTGTGGTGAAATTAACAGAACATTTGTGGAAAATGGTCTGCTCGTAACAAAAGTAAATAGGAAAGAAGAAAATTTAGAAGAATACTTTTCGGAGTTGATTGGAGGTGGTGGGAGTGAATACTCTTATTTACTGTGAATTATTAAAACTAAAGCGTTCAAAAATGCTGTCTATTAGCATTGTAGGGGTCATGGCTACACCATGTATGATGCTGGCAGAAGCCTTACAAATACATTTTGAGAGTCCTGAAATTGACTTTACATTAGCAGATATCTATAGGGATAGCTTGCTTTATATCATGCTTTTAATAAATATGATGATTTATGTAGCTATTGCCGCCTATTTATTCAGCCGGGAATACACGGAGAAAAGCTTAAAAACCATATTGCCGCTGCCTGTTTCAAGAATAGCTTTTATCACAGGCAAATTTATTGTCCTATTCCTTTGGACTCTGATGCTGACACTTGTCACCTGGGCGGGTATTTATTTTATGTTGGGATTTTATCATGTTGTCATAGGCATGGATGGCTTTCATTTCGCAGTTGCAATCGAATGGCTTTTTAAGTTTCTTATAGGTAATACACTATTGTTTTTTACGATTTCACCGTTTGCTTTTATAGCTGAAAAATCAAAAGGACTGGTTGCACCAATGATTGTCTCAGCAGTTGTCGGTATGGGGAGTGCAGCTCTTTCCAATCAGGAGTTGGGGGCACTATATCCGTGGACAGCAGCATTCTTTTTGACAGAAGGAAGAATACAAAGCACAGGTTATCCAATACCACTTTCCGCAGGTATTATCATTTTGGTATCAGTCATGGGATTTCTGGCAACATTTGAATATTTCAAAAAGGAGGATTTAAAATAATGATATTAAATTTTATTGAGATTCTTAAAGTCGTTTTTCTTGGCATCGTAGAGGGAATTACAGAATGGCTTCCCATTAGCAGTACAGGACATATGCTGCTTGTTGATGAGTTTATTACCCTTAATATGAGTGAAGCATTCAAGGAAATGTTTTTTGTTGTAATACAGCTTGGAGCAATCCTTGCCGTGGTAGTTATCTTTTGGAATAAAATGTTTCCATTTCAGTTTAAAGAAAAGGAGAAGCCTGTTGTAAAAAAGGCTGTTTTTTCGCTTTGGTTTAAAGTTGTTGTTGCCTGTATTCCAGGGGCAATTGTAACAATTTTCTTTGACGACTATATAGATGCACACTTTCACACGCCTGTTGTTATTGCAATTGCAATTGTTTTTTATGGAATCGCTTTTATTCTGATTGAAAATTGGAATAAAATGAGGACTTCTGCTGTAGTCAGTGTATCAGACATCACCTATCAGACAGCATTAATAATTGGATTGTTTCAAGTGTTATCCATTATTCCAGGTACTTCCCGTTCAGGTGCGACTATCATTGGTGCATTACTGATTGGTGTATCAAGAGTTGCAGCGGCAGAATTTACGTTTTTTCTTGCAGTGCCTGTAATGTTTGGATTGAGTGCAATTAAAGTGTTGAAATTCGGTCTTTCTTTTACAGGTGAAGAATTGATTGTAATGGGCATTGGTATGGTGGTAGCCTTTCTGGTATCTGTTTTTGTTATAAAATTCTTGATGAGCTATATCAAAAGACATGATTTTAAACTTTTTGGCTGGTATCGGATTGTACTGGGATTTATAGTATTGATGTATTTTGCTTTTATGTAAAATATAAGCTATAGATTGATTGACCGTGGTGATGCTCAGCTGTCAGATGCAGAAATCCAGATTGGTACACAGAGGGACATAAAAGTTTTTTCTATCTTCTTGGCAGAGCGGTCAAAGAAACGTCTGCTGCTCCCGGCTGTGCTGAAATAAAACATATTCCGTCAGCAAGATATCTTGTTGCTGAAATTCCTGCCGGAACAAATATGGTTGATGCATGGACAGAATTTTTCTACAAAGTAATCCCCGATTTGGGATACCAGGTTGATGAACAGCATGGTTTTTATTTTGAATATTTTCTGAATGATATTTCTGGTGAATGTGAACTTTGGACACCCATTAAGTAGAGCCACGGAATGAATTGCGCTGAATAAAAATATGAAAGAATAGAAGTGTTTTATTACTTAAGCAATTTGACAGGAAACAATGGGCTTTTGCAAATATTTGCAAAAGCCCATTGTTTAATGGAAGAATTTATACTGAAAAGTAAGTTCCCAAATGTAGTACTGATTATTTACCTTTCCGATTGATAACTCATGTACAGATATTCTGGTCACGTTTAAAGCAGCCACTTCAACCGTGTCAGAAAATAACTGAGTGGTTTCCTCCTTTGTTCAGATTACGGAGTCAGATAAATGTTTGGAGTCGGTGGTGTATTCATACCGTCACCCAGATAAAAATCAGTCAGATGCGATTCCAGGTAACCCTTGCTGGCCATATTACTTCTGTATAATGGATTTTGAGCTAATGTATAAATACGTTTATCAGAAGGTATGTTTGTGGTAAATATAATGAGCTTGGAATAGTCACTATTTGTTTGGATAATCTCTTCACGCCAGTCACCGAGAATATCACCGTAGAATACGGGAGCGCGGCGGTCACTAAGGACTGCTGATTCGTAATTGGTAGTTCTTAATATACGATGGACTCTTTTTACACTGTAATCCCAATTATTAATATTGCCGCCTATGTTGTAGTCAAACCATTCAATTTTACCGTCATTAAAACTTTCACTTAAAAGGTTACCGTCCCACCATAGACGGAAGGCAGGATAAGGCCTGTTATCAGGAGTCGATTGGCTGTTATCCGCCGGTGTAAGCTGGGTATTTGTAGGAGCATTATAGATACCGGAGAAGGACCAGACTTCGTATCCCGGATAACGGGGATCTACATCTCCGATAACACCTCTTCCCACATCACCGGCAGGGGGAGTGGTAGAATGCTGCCATATCATGGAGCCGGTGCCGGCATCATAATAATATTCAAGCACACCATGAGGGTTGTCCTGCTGTATGCCATAACCCTGAAGACCTGGGCGGTCTTTATCAAGTTTACCAATATAGAACCGGTCACCATGGACAATATTTTGATTACCCAGAGAATACCGCAGGGTGCCGTCACCGTTTAATACGAAGCCTATTTCACAGATTTCATCCTTACCGTCACCATCAACATCCGCGATACGCATTTGGTGGCCGTCGGGGCAATTCTGGGAACCGCGGAGCCATTTCCACTGCATTACCAGATTTGAGCCTCTGTAACGAAAAGCACAAACCATAGCATTGAAGGAACGATCCTTATTCCTGTTTTTCATAAAAGCTACTATGCTGGGGGTTTTTCCGTCCAGATAGCCGATGCCTAATTGGCAGGCCAGAGGTCCCACGGATAGATAATCCCGGGGAATTGCGCAGTAAGCTTTTAATTTTCCGGTCATACCGTCAAGTACAGCCAGCCATTGTTTCGTATCGCTGGAATTGTTCCAGACAGTACCGTCACCAAATGTGACACCATTGGCTATTTTTAAGATGACCTCCGCTTTACCGTCTCCATCAAGGTCATAAACCGCCGCTCCGTCCCACATTCCTACGTCAATGGCAGCGGAACCGGGGGATATGTTATTCTGGTTGCTGCTGTTAGGGCCAAGATTTACCGACCATAGAAACGTACCGTCATTTTTATAAGCCTCCAGGGTTTGGGGATTTGTAGTATTTCGGTCTATAAGATAATCATATTCATGATCACCGTCGAAATCTCCGGGCCATACAAAATGAATAGGACCGCCACTGCGTAACGGAACCGTTATACAGGGCTCATCAGCAGGATTTGCTGCCAGGGTAAATGAGGTGCTGGCACTTTGTTCCACACCGTTAATGACAGGTTTTACATAGTAGGAATTGGTCCTGGAAAGATTGGCACCGGTATCCGTGTAGTTCGTACCACCGGTCAAAACGGAACCATTCAGTTTTGCCGCTGAGCCGCCTGCCGTAGAGCGGTAGATGTTGAAACCGATACCGGATGGGTCGAGTGCCAATAACCGCCAGCTTATAAAAACATTGGAGCCGGTGCGGATTGCGACAACACCACGGCCTAAATTCTCCATTTGCCGGGGACTGGCTGCCGCATTAGCTGAGGCTGTCGGTAAAAAAGTTGATGTTACAGTAATCATGATAACGAGTAATGTGCCCCAAAAAATTTTGTATGCCTGTTTTCTGTGTTTCATGGTAATCCTCCTTTTTATTTTTTATTCATTCTCTATATTGAATGCGATTAGCGGTTCATCGCCCTTCAATTTTCATAATTCAGCTCTTTTTTAATGATATAAATATTATACTTTTATTTCTAAAAAATAACTTTGCAAATATAAAACAGAAGTTTGCAAAAATAAATCAAATATATAATAAATATGATCAAAAACAGAGAATTATGGGGGATTATATAAAATAATGTAGACATATACTGCTTAAATTGTTTTTTGTTTATATTATATCGTTGAAATACTTCACTAAAATGTATATAATTGACAATGAGAGGAGTGATAAAATGAGGGGGAACACAATATTCTATTATCCCATACGGGCCGATTTTTCAATAATATATTATTCTCATACGCCTTGTATCATTAAGGCGTATCACTGCCACAATTCCTATGAAATACTAATACCGTTTTGTGAGGAGGGGATAAAGTGCTGTGTGAATGATCAGGTATATGAGATCAATAAGGGGGATGTTTTAATTATTCCGCCCCGAATACCGCATAAAGTGGATATACCTGTTTATTCTGAATATGAACGGTATGTAATTTATTTCAGGATGGAATATATGTGCAGTTTTTCACCTTTGACGGAAAAACTGCTGTCCGGACTTTTTATACATCCTGCATATGATGCCCTGAACATTCATTTAGAAGAAGAAAGGATGACTGCCCTGGTATCGCTGATTGAAAAAAACAGGTATTATCTAAATACACCTGGTTATGCCCAGGAAATATATATACAACATGCATTTTTTGAAATACTGCTTTTACTCAGTAAAGAAGTTTATATCCAAAATTCAGTTGACGTCATAAACAGGAATCTGAATTATTATAAAATTAAGGATGTTCTGGCCTATGTGTACAGCAATTTTTCCCAGGATTTATCCCTTAGCAACCTGACAGCAAAATTTTATATAAGTAAAACATATCTGAATAAAATGTTTAAATTACATACTGGTTTTACAGTTAACCAATATATTATTGCAGTCAGAATAGCTGCTGCAAAAAAATTATTACAGAAAGGGATACCTGTTTCACAAATCTATGAACAGGTGGGATTTAATAATTATTCCCATTTTATTCGAACGTTTAAAAAAATCGTCGGAATTTCTCCAAAACAATATGCATTTAAATTTACAGACAGCAGTATAGCAGATTATTAACGTCTGCAAGATGCACCGGAAATACAAGCAGCACATAAATATTGCAGCAATTGATATTGCGAATCAAAACTAAATTAAGATATGTAAATTTATGAATTATTTTCCTGTAATCACATATATTATATAAATCAAACATCATAAAGGATATTTATGGAGATATATGCAGTAGAAGAAGGGGATACTATATATTCAATAGCTGATAAATATGGTGTTTCAGCACAAAAATTAATTCAGGATAATGGGTTGAGCAATCCTGATAAACTGGTAATAGGACAAACAATAGTAATCGCATATCCCAAACAGACCTACTTGGTTGAAGACGGAGATACATTAGAAAGTATAGCTTATAATAACAATGTACCGCTTATGCAGTTATTAAGAAATAATCCATTTCTTGCAGACAGAATGGTTATTTATCCCGGAGAAGAGTTGGTCATCAGTTATGATACAAATGGGACAATCACGACAAACGGTATTGTGTATCCGTTTATAAATAGAAATTCGCTTATTCAGGTTTTACCATTTCTGACGTATTTATCTGTTTTTAATTATAAAGCTGCAGAACGAGGTAACATAACTTCCTATTATGATGATACAGAGGTAATTCAAATATCTAAGGATTATGGAACAATCCCTTTAATGCTGCTTTCAACGTTAACACTTCTGGGAACATCTGATATTGAAATCGGATATAGTATTGCATTTAATGAAGAAAATCAGGATCGTCTTATTGAAAATATTCTTAATATTATAAAAGCTAAAGGCTATTCTGGTATAAACATGGTATTTAATTTTATCAATACATCCAATCAGGTAACATATAAAAATTTTATGCGGAAAGTATCCAGCCGGGTAACCCAGGAAGGATATCTATATTTTGCCACAATAAATCCCTCTTTAGAAAATGTTGAAAAAGAGGCATCCCTTATGAATATAGATTATACAGGTATGAGTGATACAGTAAACGGTATCATATTTTTAAAATATGTCTGGGGTACTAATTATGACCCCCCGTCTCCAGTCATAAACATCTATAATATCAGAGAATTATTAGATTATTTTGTAACCATGCTACCGGCGGATAAGATCGTTATAGGAGCACCTGTTATTAGCTATGACTGGACATTACCTTATATTTCCGGCAAATCAGGCGCTAATTCGCTCTCATTGGAGTCTGCCTTAAACTTAGCTTTAAGTGAAGACGTTATAATACAGTTTGATGATATATCACAAACACCATATTTTTATTATAATCAAATTATTGCCGGATCACTATCCAGTCATATTGTATGGACTTTGGATGCAAGAAGTATAAATGCTTTGGTACATACCATAAAAGAATATTCATCAGATGGAATTTGTATTTTGAATTCTATGATATTTTATCCACAATTATGGTTGGTCATTAATTCGCAATATGATATAGTTAAAATCAGCCTGCCATATTGAAATATCATTCTATTTCAGGCAAACCTAATAGAACATGAGTTTTAGCATATTTGGTCTTCAATGAAGCTAGATTCCCTTATTCCATAAAAATTGGCGGTAGCAGGTACGACAGAAGAATATAATAAAGATGTTAGAGGATTTTCCAGCGGATATGGAAAATCCTTTTTTTTAAGAACAAACAGCAGGAGGTATCTAATGGAACCATGGAGTTAATGAGTCTGTAAGGCCCCGCCAGGACATAGACAAGAGGATTGAATTTTCTGGTTTTAGTTGAGTTAAATCCTGCTGATATTCCATATAATAGTATAAGGCAGTACTTTGTAAGGTTGTTAGCGGAGAGAATCTTCGCTTCAATAATAGAATGGCATAGCAAAAACATAGCAAAGAAAAGAGGAGGTATTTATTGCATGAAACGGTCTAAACGAAGCAAAGGTTTAACTTTTGGACTATTCGGTATCTTATTGGTAACGAGCTTAAGCTTTACCGACACATCGAAATTGAAAGTGTATGCAAAGGAAGAACAAAAGCTACAGTATAGTTTTGGAAGTGAAAAAGTAGAGAACTATACACAAATTACCAAAGACAGTATTTATAGCAGCGGATCAAAGGTGGGATTCGGTACCAGAGAATACAAGGAAGCAGCAGCAGGGTGGGTGAATGGGGTGTATTACCCGCGTACTGTTACGATCATGCCATCGGATAATAAATATATATCAGATGGGAATACATACTTAGGATTTTCGAGTAAGGTATGGAAAGAGACTGAAAGCAGCGGATATGGAGTATATACATATGAGGATACTTCTACTTTCAATGTGGATTTAAATTCTGCAGATTATACAGTTACGGTTGACTTGGTTAATCCGACGAAGAATGCTTTGAACGTTAATCTGGAAGCAGAAGACATCACAAAATGCAGTAATATCATTGTAGAGCCAGGAGAAACATCTAAGCAGACGTTTACGGCATGCTTAGTAGACGGTCAGCTTAATTTGAAATTTTTGGCAGCAAGTTCTGCTGTACAGGAATCCGATGCAGCAGAACAGACGGTGTATGTTTCTAAAGTTACTCTGGAAAGGCAGCAGAGAGCAGCAGGTAAGAAGCCTGCTTTGTTTATTGCATCCGATTCTACGGTTCAGACCTATCATTCCTATTATTACCCACAGACCGGGTGGGGACAAGTTTTATATAACTATTTTGCAGGAAATAAAGAGGTGTCTGAGTACGAGTGTGAAGATTGTAATTATTCGGTGGCTCAAACGTATGAGCTTCCCAATCTGATAATCGAAAACCGGGCAATTGGTGGACGAAGCTCCAAGTCCTTTATTGAAGAAGGAAAATTGGATGACCTTTTAGAGGATGTAAAGCCGGGAGATTATGTCATGATTCAGTGGGCACATAACGATTCAACTTATGTCAGGCCAAATCGGTATGTAGCGGTTAGTGACTTTGAAAAATATCTGCAATATTATGTAGATGGAGTTAAGCAGCGGGAGGGAACCTGTATTTTAGTCACCCCGGTTGCACGCAGGAGTTATACAGAGGCAGAAGATGGAACGGTAACGTTTCATAGTAATTTTGAAGGGTATCGTCAGGTAATGCTTAAAATGGCTGCCGAACAAAACATTCCATTACTTGACTTGACCCAGGCTTCTATTGATGTATGCAATCAATTTGGAGCCGAAGGCAGTAAAGAACTTTTTCTCTGGGCAGATGCAGGAGAATATAATGGAGCTTATTCCAAAGGTGTTTCTGATAATACACATTTGCAGTATTTTGGGGCAATGAAATTTGCAAAATGTCTTGCAGTGCTGGTACAGGATTATAATAAGGATTCACAGATTTCTTATCTGCAGTCATTGATATCGCTTACGGATGATTATAATGATGTTCCGGTAAAGCCGATGGATTAAGAGGATTCCTTTTGAAAGCCTGAGTGACCTAAGTAACTTTTTGGGTACTATATCACTTATTAGTGCCTACTTGATATTAAGTATTTATATGCTAAAATATTTTCAAGCCACTTGTCGTATGCATTCATTAAAAATTGTTTACAGGGAATAGTAACCTTTTAACAGTTATTCTTGAATGGATTCAATAACTGAGAAAACATTGCTGGATATTTCATAAGGAATGTTTTGGCATTTACCAGTGGAGAAAAGATATATGTTCTAAATGTATTATGGAAACCGTTAATATTTTATTGAAGGATGAATGACAGGAGGAAATCAAATGATGAATTTAATAAAGGATGACGAAAACCGATATAGAAATCTTATAAACGGCGAATGGGTTAACAGTAAAAGCGGTAAATATATTACGGTAACATCCCCCATTGATAATTCGGTTATCGGAAGTATACCGGCAATGACCAAAGAGGAAGTTGATTTATCGGTATATGCTGCAAAAGAGGCACAGAAGAGCTGGAAAAGTGTAACAATCGATGAAAAAGCGGAAATTTTATATCATGCAGCCGATATTCTTATGAATAACAAGGAGGAATTAGCTGGCCTCATGATAAAAGAAATTGCAAAAGACAGAAAAAGCAGTCTTTCCGAAGTGGAACGAACGGCCGATTTTATCAGATTTACTGCAGATACCGCCAAGAATATCTCCGGTGAAAGTATTCCGGGAGATAGTTTTCCGGGAGGCAAAACAAATAAGGTATCTATTGTAAGAAGAGAACCCCTTGGAGTTGTTTTGGCGATCTCTCCCTTTAATTATCCGGTGAATTTAGCGGCATCAAAGATTGCACCCGGATTAATGGCAGGTAATTCCGTGGTTTTAAAACCGGCAACGCAAGGCAGTTTATGTGGATTATATTTGGCAGGAATTTTTCAGGAAGCAGGAGTTCCTGATGGAGTTTTAAATACCGTTACCGGGAGAGGCAGTGAAATCGGGGATTATATTACTACCCATTCAGAAATTAATTTCATAAATTTTACTGGCAGTACAGAAGTTGGGAAGCATATTTCACAAATAACAAATATGGTGCCGCTGCTCATGGAACTTGGCGGAAAGGATGCTGCAATTGTATTGGAAGATGCAGATTTGGAGCTGACAGCCAATAATATTGTTTCAGGAGGATATTCTTATTCCGGGCAGAGATGTACGGCAGTTAAAAGAATCTTAGCAGTAGAAGAAATCGCAGATCAATTGATAGAAAAAATAATACCTAAAATGGATAAGTTAATCACTGGAAATCCATTGGAAAAGGATGTTAATATTGTCCCATTAATTAATAAAAAGGCAGCGGACTTTGTATGGGAGCTAATGGAAGATGCGAAAAATAAAGGTGCGAAATTGCTGACCGGGGGAAATCGAGAAGGGAATGTGATCTACCCGACGTTATTTGATCATGTTACAACGGACATGAGACTTGCATGGGAAGAACCATTCGGACCTGTGCTTCCCATTATACGTGTGAAAAATAAGGATGAAGCAATAGAAATAGCAAACGCATCCGAATACGGGCTTCAATCTGCAGTTTTTACTCAGAATATCAATGATGCCTTTTACGTGGCAGACAAATTAGAGGTAGGTACCGTTCAGGTAAATAATAAAACGGAAAGAGGACCCGATCACTTCCCGTTTCTTGGAGTAAAAGCTTCCGGTATTGGTACGCAGGGAATCCGTTATTCCATTGAGTCTATGTCCAGACCTAAGGTAACTGTAATTAATTTAGCACATCAAGAGTAGCGGGTTTATAAGTACGTAAATAAATAAACTGCAGTTTGACTTCTGTCAATTGCAGCTTATTTATTTTAAATTTATTAATCTTCAAGGCTGTCCGTGATACCTGAATCATTTATTAAACCTTCATTTAGATAGCTGCTTCCGAACGAATGCATTATTTCTAAAACAGGTATAATCTTTTTACCGATTTCTGTTAAACGATATTCCACACGGGGCGGAACCACCGGGTAGACTTTTCTGTCTATGAGTTTGTCTTCTTCTAAGCTGCGCAATTGGGAGGTCAACATCTTTTGGGTAATCTGGGGAAGATGTTTTTTTATATCGCTGAACCTTAAGGTCTTTGAGTTTAGATACCATAAAATTAATATTTTCCATTTACCTGAAAGTAATTCCTGTACCAGAGCCATAGGACAGATATGGTATTTAAGGCACTGGTCTTTCATATAGCACTCTTCGTGATGCGGTTCATTACAGATCATTTTTTTAATCATATTCCACCTTCTTTACTGTATCAAAAGGATACTATGTGCAAATAAGAATTGTATAGGTTAAAAATTGAAAATATTATACCATACTTGAATATGAAAAGAAAGAATTTATTTTTAGAATGAGTTAAGCAGGATGATGGCGGACTATATGTTGAGTTTTAAAAGTTCTTTTGCGTTGTTCCTGCCAATACGGATTCTGTCAGCATAGCTTAAAGGCACATTGTCAAACCAAATAGAAGCTTCATCCAGACTTTCATAAGGAGTATCAGATGAAAACATAACATGAGAATTATTACACTCTAGCAGAGTGTCAATAAAAGCCCTGGTATGGAAATGACCGCTTGTCGTTAAATAGAAGTTATTTTCAAAATATTCGGTCAGCGCTTTTTTGTGCGTTCCACAAGGATTTTGGTTATTTAGGCGATGCTGAACTCTGGAAAGACCGAATGGAAGACCCTCACCTAAATGTCCCATAATAACTTTGGCAGTTGGTAATTCATCGAAAAGACCGCTGCACATAAGTCTTAATGCGTGAAGGGAAGTTTCGGCTCCAAAGCCCCATGCAGAACCAAGGAGTCCTTCATATCCTTTGTAACCACGCTGCTGATCTGGTGCAGGGTCACGGGGATGAAGATATAACGGAACATCCAATTCTACAAGTTTTCTCCAGAAAACAAAATTTTGCTTTTCATCCAAATATTCAATGCTGTTTTTACTGTTTTTCATGGTGTAACCATTAACCAGTGCGCCAACGAAACCGAGTTCGTTTACACAAAATTCCAATTCCCTGCCTGCGGCCTCTGGATTCTGCAGCGCAACTGCTGCAAAGGCATTGAAACGCTTTGGATATTTTTGTACATAATTTTCAAAAATCCAGATGTTCATTTCATGTGCCCGCTTTATGGCTTCTTCCGTATCAAGAACCTCTTGTATTCCGGGCTGAGTCAGAGACATGATGAACATTTCAACCCCATTTCTATCCATTTCTTTTAAGCGTATTTCAGGAGAATGCAGACGTTCTTTTACTGCTGCAAAGTAGTCTTCTTTGTTTCGTGCTGTTTCATTCATTGGATCACCAGTTGCATCCCAGGAAGGAGACTCGTAGTGCTCTTCCAGTGCGATTTTTCCATATAAAAGTTCTTGACCATATGGAGCTACATAATCATTAACAAATTCATCCCTTAATTTATGTTTCATTTTTCTATCCATTCCTTTCGCTTTGTTCAAGGCACAGGTAGAATGTTTTTTCTGCCTTTACCTCCTGAAAAAAGTATAGCAAAACTTTTTTTTGTTGTGTATAATCAATGTAAGCAGAGGTGTAGGAAACCATACAGTTTTACCATAATTGTATGGAAAATGCCGAAAAGATAAGAAAGGAGATCATTATATAAATATGACAATGGATATGCGTAAAACCCGCAGCCGTCAGTATTTAATTGATGCACTGCTTTTTTTAATGGAAACTAAAGATTTGGAAAAAATATCAGTAAATGATCTGGTGCAAAAAGCTCAGGTTGCACGAAGTACTTTCTATGCTCAGTTTGAGGACAAACCTTTTTTTATTAATAATATCATAGAAGAAGTCCTGGCAGATTTAAGAAAAGAAACATTGCCATCATACTCCAAAGAGATGGGATTGGAGAAGGAAAGCCATGATTACTATAGGAAACATTTTGAGTATATTTACAGGCATGCAAATTTTTTCAAGGCCATGTTAGGACCCCACGGAACTCCTTTATTCTTAAATAAATTTGAAGAAAGTGCTTATATTACATATAGTAAAATATTTTTAGAGTATCAGGATGATAATTTACAGATTCCTATGGAATATTTTATTCAGTATATTATATCAGCACATATTGGAATTACGATTAAATGGATTGAAAGTGATTTGAAGTATAGTGCAGCTTATATGGCAGAATTACTGACAAATCTTACTTTTTATGGATTGCTTCATGGTCTTCAAATGGATCAGTCAGTTGTTTTGCCAAGATAGCCTCCAATAATTTATTTAATAAAATATTTAATAAAATTTATGCTTGACATAAAGTTAAGTTTAGGTTGTATAGTTGTATTAGAACACACCTAAATAAATAGCAAAGGAGTATTATAAGATGAGTGATTATATTGCAAAATTAAGTGAACGTATAGAAAGAAAAAGAGTCACCTACCGGAACCGGTATGGTCTGGATCTTGTGGGAGACTTGTATTACGCAAAGGACATGGATTTGACGAAAAAGCACGCAGCACTGATCGTTGGTGCACCTTATGGCGGTGTCAAAGAGCAGGGGCCCTGCGTGTATGGGAATGAACTGGCAAAGAAAGAATTTATTGTCCTTACATTCGACCAATCATTTATGGGAGAATCCGGCGGCTTTCCAAGAAATGTATCTTCGCCGGATATTTTCGTTGAAAACTTTAGTGCAGCCGTGGACTTCTTAGGAATGCAGGAGTTTGTTGACCGGGAAAAGATTGGAGTAATCGGCATCTGTGGTTCCGGCGGTTTTTCCCTGTCAGCAGCTCAGTGCGATATAAGAATTAAGGCAGTTGCAGTTGCCAGTATGTATGATATGAGCGCTGCCGGACGAGATTCTATGGATAAAGAAACCCTGCAGGCTGCAAAGGAACGGTTATCCCGGCAAAGATGGGTGGATGCCGAGAACGGTTATCCGGAATATATTCCCTACTTCCCGGCTGAGCCAATTGATGAAGTGCCCGCAGAGTTGGAAGAGCCGACGGCAGAATGGTTCCGGTTCTATGCATTAAAGAGAGGACATCATATCAATGCAAGAGGTGGTTTTACTACAACCAGTGATCTGGCACTTTTGAATTTCAGATTGCTGGATTTCATTGCTGAAATTTCTCCGAGACCGATTCTGTTTGTAGTTGGTGACAGAGCGCATTCCAGATTTTTCAGCGACAATGCATATGCAAGAGCGCAGGAGCCGAAGGAGATGTATGTGGTGGAAGATGCTGAGCATATTGATCTGTATGACAGAACAGACAGAATTCCGTTTGATAAACTGGCAGATTTCTTCCGTACAAATTTAAAATAATATTTAAAAGAAAATTGTGTGTTTGCCAGTGGAGTCAATGAACTGATTTATCCGGTATTGTTGAATTGATTTCGGATAAATTTTCGAAAGTTATCATAAAATTTAGTCCAATTGCATAAACATCCGCACAGAACCATTTTCAATAGAATAAACTGAATTAAGAACAAAAATGAGTTGCAATTCAAGCAGCTTGCAGGAGTTTATATGGATAATATCAGTTATACTAATGAAGCAATGGCAAGTGCTGGATTACCTTATGATGATATAAACTGGTATAATATTGAAGGCCAGCCTTTTGGTCCTGCCTCCAGATTTAATGTTATTGTATTTAATGATGCCAATAATATTATAGATATTGAAGGGCCAGTAGCGATAGGTGGAAGTTTTTACAGTCCAAGGGGATTGAGTGTTGGCTTTTCCAGTGAAATCGGTTACTCACCGGATTTAGTACGCTTTTTAGCTGGCGGTAATGTATCTATGAACGGTCCTTTGGTTGTTATCGGTCATGTGGTTGCTGGCGGTGGATTTCGTGCAGCCAGGGGAAGCACCTATTTAATCGGAAAAGATAATATGACAGATGGGATACAGGAACTGAAATTTTTGTACCAGGCCAATGGAGGCAGCCAATACTGGACACCAACGGATAAAGGTGATCACTATGTGGTTCCCAGTTATGATGTACCAAGGTATATACCTGCAAGCAGGATCGGTGCTGACATAACAAAATTTTTTAACGATGCCAGGGAAAGCATCGGATACTACAAAAACTGTATTGAAGCTTTAACTCCCAATGGAAGAGTAGTGGATAATAATTACGAATGGATTTTAAGGGGCAATGACCCTGTACAGAATGTATTCCTTATCGATGTGATGCCAAACGGTTTAATCAGCAAAGGAATACGTGCGGAAGTTCCACAGGGAAGTACTGTTATTGTAAGGCTGAGAACAGGAGCAAATGCTCATTTGCAATACGGTGTCTATGGGGAAAGAAGCAAGGCCAATGAGACATTGTATGTGTTTGAGGATGCATCAAATATTTATATGGAAAAGTCCTCCGATATCTGGGGAAGTATACTGGCGCCACAGGCTATGTTCCATGCACACCCTACAGGCGGCCATGTAAGCGGTAATGCAGCCTTGGGAGCTTTTGCCGTAAATGCTGCCAGCGGTTTTGAATTTCATTATTATCCCTTTGTTGGAGGAGTGATATGTCAAGCCATAGCACCGGCTCCCGCAGTTCCAGTTCCGGAAGTACCTCAGATATTGCCGGAAAGGGAGGAACAGCCTGTTTTGGTGTGTCCGGAATGTCCGGCGTGCCCGGAACCAGAGCCATGTCCAACGCCAGAACCCTGTCCGGCGT
>CAYOCB010000002.1:524169-534268 GCA_964402355.1 uncultured Lacrimispora sp. | reverse complement strand
CATGTCCAACGCCAGAACCCTGTCCGGCGTGCCCGGAACCAGAGCCATGTCCAACGCCAGAACCCTGTCCGGCGTGCCCGGAACCAGAGCCATGTCCAACACCAGAGCCGTGCCCAGTCTGCCCGGAATGTCCAACACCAGAGCCGTGTCCAGTCTGCCCGGAATGCCCAGTATGTCCGAAACCGGAACCTTGCCCTGTTTGTCCGGTTTGCCTGATTGAACCGGGTATAATTATGGGGTGTATCTGGGGCTGCCGCTGCTATAATTTTCATGAATGGGATGTGAAATTATATAATAGATGCAACGACTTTGATCTTTTACTGTTCTGTGTAAAGATTAACTGTTATGGCTGCTTTGAATTTGCAGTTCCTTATGAAGGCTATTATATCTTAAAAGTAAGGATGTCTGAAAACAGCTGCAAGACATTCTGGTGCAATCCAATCGTTACATTAAAAAATATTGGTGTAGCCAATTTTATGGTTGAATAATATTATATAATTTTTTTGTATATTAAATTTTATCAGGGCTGCTGCAAGCGGGTTATAACTTAATTGCAGCAGTTTTTTTGTTACCTTGTATGGGGATATAACGATCAATAAAAACCAACTCCGGTCCGGAACCATTAAAACCACAGTAAGGAAAGGCTGAAATCAACCATCCGGACTGTGGTTTTAAACTCTGTATATTCGTCTGTTTTGAGTTATCTTGGGATAAAAGTAAGCGTTCCGCTGCCTGTTACATAATCATCACTGCCATATTGATCGGATACCAGAACCCTGTCACTAACAACACGTACTAATTTATTGTCTGAGAATTTCAAGTTAGTTACACGCAGATAGCTATAAGGCGTTGTTGGAATGTAACTAAATCCTGTAGCATTAATTGTTCCTTTTAATGTGTACTGTTTTGGAATCATGTTGTGGAGTGCTGTCAGCACTTGCTGCTGTTGGCTGTTCACGGCAGTGATACTGGCAGTTGAAATAGGATGATCGAAAACTATTTCTAACATGTTATTATAAAGTTCTGCACCAAAGCCTGATCTTTTATAAGATGATGATCCAGTTATAGCTGAATATTGATCATCCGTAAAAAGATTTTTATTTTTATTAATAAACTCTTTTACATCTTTTTCAGTAATACAGGTTGTATTTACGGAAAGGTTATAAGATATTGTACAGCCTTTGGTTACACTTGTGTTAGATGATATTACTGCATAACCATTATGAACGGATACTGTACTGTATTTCTCTTGAGCGGCTGCAGATGCTAGTGTTATAGGAGTATCTGTTGCAGCATATACTGGTAAACTATTTGATAACAGTATACTTGCTCCCATAGTGAGACATAAAATTTTTTTGAATATCTTTCTTTTCATTAAAAACCTCCATATTCTGCCAAAATAATATTGTGTATGTCATAAAAGATTAAAAAAATTCTTAGTATGACATACAGATTATAGCATAATTGGTAAAATATGGTAAGTATATAATAAAAAAAATTAAAATTTCCCCCAAATTCATTTGAGAGTGTATTTCTTTTTCTATTCCAATTAATCAGTAGTAGATGTATAGCATGCACCAAGCTCGTTTTTTACAGTATTTACACTGATGTTGTAGTTTTTCAGTGACCATGCATTTCCAGTATTGTTGTCGCAGATGTATAGATCGTAGGCGCCATTACCACCTGATCTTGTACTTGAAATGATCGTATGAGCCGAGTCTACAACACAGGCATCTGAATTGTCATAGCCGGATACATTAAATAACATGCTGGAAATCGTTCCGGACGAAAGGTTTTTGAAATATATCTGATCTTCTGGAGCTGAATTGGTATGCTTTGTAAAATAGAAGCCTGTATTGTCTTTTATGATAGGATAGTACTCAAAAGCACCGGATACTGAACAGCCTGTCACTTTGGCGGCACTTCCACCAGATGAAGGTACACGGTAAATATCCGTTTCACCGTTAGATAATCCAGAGAAGTATATGGTTGAACCATCCGAGGAGCAGTATGGCATCGAACACTCTATTGAAGTGCTGGAATAAATCGTAGAAACAGTATTTGTTTCAATATTCATAGATTTCAAAGAATATGTACCTCCTGATGTACACTTGTACACTATATTATTATTGCTGCCCGGAAAGAATTTTGGGTCTTCCTCCCTGCTGTCTGAACTATTCGTCAGGTTTACCGGATTACCTTCTGCACCGATTGTATATGAATACAAATCCCAGCTGTTATTTGAATTGATGCCCATAAATATTATTCTGCTGCCATCTGGAGACCACACTGCATTCATTGGATCAGTAACATTTGTCCATTCCGAGCTTAAGCAGCGTAATTCTTTAGTCCCCAAATTAAGAACAAATATCTGACTTGTACCGTCACCATACGAATGATAACTATGGTATACTACTCTGCCTGTAAGATTTGAGGTTTCATTAGTCTCGTTTGCATAAACCATTACATCTGATAAACTTGCCCAGTCACCTGTACCACTGCCGGTAAAGGTTATTCTTACATATCTGGCCGCTGCTGTGAAGCTGATGTTCTGATTGCCGGAGCAGTAGTTGGAAGTCTTATTAACCTTGGTTATAAATGAAGAATTATCTGTCGAAACTTCAATTTTATATTTGAAGGATGCACTTGAGGGAGCAAGTTTGAATGTCAAATTTGTAACATCGTAGTTTTGCCCAAGGTCAATCTTCCACCACTGTGGATACGTACCATCGCTTGCACACCAGATTTTGGATTCATCTCCGGAATTTGCATTGCTTGCGGGATAGCCGTCAAGAGCCGAACTTGCAGCTGCTGTCTTACCGAGTGCCACATCAGCTGCCGCATATGCAGTACCGCAAAATAACTTTAATGTTTCAACTGTTAATATTAGTACCATTGCTAATGCTAATTTCATTTTCTGTTTTTTCATATTCGTACCTCTTAATTTAAAAGTATTTTAAAATGCTGATGACTTTACAGTCAATGTAAATTATATACGAAAAAGCTTCGCAATTATTTATATGCAGCCATTATAACATACTCTATACTTTTCCTGTAGATATTAATAAGTTTGTAACATTTGGACTGTACGACAGCCTTATACTCCAGATCATTAAGAGGATCATAGTCTGGCAGACAGCTAATCATTTGACTTTTAGTAAACTTTGTGTTATTCTTTGATGATTTTTAAAAGTTTTATGCAGGAGGTGTAAAATTGAAACTAGAGCAGTTTATGCGGATTGCCATAGAAGAGGCCCAAATAAGCTTACGGGAAGGAAATAATGGATTTGGCACGGTAATTATAAAAGACGGTAATGTAATAGTTTCGTCGCATGACAGAGAAGATACTGAAAATGACTCTACATCACATGCTGAGATAAATGCAATCAGAGAAGCAAGTAGAATAATAGGGAAAAAGCTTTCAGGGTGTATTCTTATATCTACCCATGAGCCATGTCCTATGTGCGCTTCCGCAATCGTTTGGGCAGGTATCACAGAGGTTGCCTACGGATTTACAATTGATGAAGCCATATTGCAGGGCAGAAAACGAATTGAGCTTTCATGTAAAGCCATTTTCAATAAAGCAGGAATAAAAATTAATACATATGAAGGGATTCTAAATGATGAATGCTCTGTTTTATACCGGAAGGATGTCAGGAGAGAAATTGAGAGATTAAGAAATGCTGATGATAAGATATTGTCCGACCTGAATGAGGATTCAATATGCAGGAGGCTTAAGTGGTTTAGGGAAAACAAAGGGACGTTTGATTTCATTTCAGAAGATATTCTTAATTCAGGGCATCGCTTATTGCTTGAGCGGTTTGGCATTACTCAGGAGGAAGCACCAGTTATAAAAAAGTCAGATAGAGAAATTGTTTTTCATTCGATGAATTTCTGTCCAACGCTGGAAGCATGTAAAATACTTGAGTTAGATACAAGATATATATGCAAGAAAATGAATGAGATATCAACGGACACCTTATTAAAGCAAATCGATGGCAGACTCAAATTCACAAGAAATTATGATAAGCTCAGGCCATATACGGAATATTGCGAAGAGATGATCAGTTTATCTGAGATTTAATAACATTAGCCTATGTATAAAACCTGCTATTTTATTTGAGACAGGTTTATTTTTTGAGAAAGATACTTTGGAAAGTAAGGGTTGATTCCTGATACCAACCCTATATTCTGCATTATAAAAACGCCAGGGTATAAAACTATATTTAGGAGAATTTTTTAAAATGAAGAAATTAAATACATATCGGACCGGTCAGCTTTCCGACATTCTGGGTATGTCAAGAGATGTGCTCAGATATTATGAAAGAAAAGGTATTGTAAAACCTAAACAGGAAGCACTTAATAATTATAGAGAATATGATTTTTATGATATTTATGCCTTGATGGTTGGAGAATTTTATAAAAAGAGAAATTTTAAAATTAATGAAGTTAAAAAAGTAAAGTCAGGAAGTAAAATAGATGAAATACAAACTATTTTAGAAATAAAAGAAAAGGAATTGGAAGCTGCAATACATAAGCAGGAAGTTATTCTTCACAAGATAAATGAGACAAAACAATTTTGCAATGATATAAAAATGTATTTGAATAATTTTTCTATCAGGGAATTGCCGCTTTACGAAGTGAGGGGAGAGATTTCTGATTTAAATGCTTTCTTTGAGTATCCTGTCATCCTGGAAAATATGGATCTCACACAAGAGGATATTTTGAGCAATATCATGAAAATATTTACTTTTGACGATACGGGTTTTCTTGAATATAAGATGTATATCGTGAATAGAGCGGAAAGGAATCAGAGGATCGAAGGAGAAAACTATTTAGATTATATAAACTGCATCTATACAATTGCAGAGGATGGCAGATATCAAAATGGAGATATTGATATTAAGGACAATATATATAAATCTGCCTGTACATGGGTAAAGGAACAGGGACTGGAACTATTGGGCGTTGCATTTGCCAATACACGGTTAATTACTTATACTGATGAGAAGGAAAGGGTATTTCTGGAAGTATATATTCCAATTAAAGAAAAATAAATGCTGTAACAGATATTGACCTGGGGGTAATACCATAGTTTATAGTGAATCCAATGAAACAAATTGAAGATTGGTTTGCAGTACATTCGTGCAGCACGAGCAGACAGAAATCTTTGATTTTATCATTCATTCTTTTAAATATGGAGATTACTGAAATGAAAAAATTATTAAAGAAATATGTTATATGTACATATGGGGTATTTTATGGTTTTCTAATTCTCATAGGGTTAACGATGCTGGTATTGAAATTGCAAACATTATCCCAGATCCTGAAAGTGATATCAGCATGGACTCCTGCATTGGTTTTTATCACAATGTTTCATAAAATCTATCCAAATGAACATTTCAGGAATTATATGCGGGGCCTGTTTAGAGAAAAATTAAGAATTTCAACTGCGGTTTATGCTGTTTTACTTCAGGTTCTTATTTTTCTGGCGGGTATATTACTAACAAATCTATTTGAGAATAGTGTTAAAACGCAGATAGATTGTTCTTTCACTTCATTAATTATAGGATTTGGGGATAACATAATACGGGGACCATTGGGGGAAGAACTAGGTTGGCGGGGGTTTGCATTAAATGAACTGCAGAATAAATACAGTCTACTAAAATCAGCTGTTATCATCGGAGTGATCTGGGGGTTTTGGCATACACCGCTATGGTTTTTATCAGGATATGAAGGAAAACAATTGATTCAGTATATCATTTGCTTTATGGTTGGCAGTATTTCGCTATCTGTTTTAATAACTGTTTTTTATAATTTAAACCATAATCTCATGATACCAATTATGATGCACCAATTATTTAATTATCTTTTGGCAATAAAATCGGGAAACCAATTATATGTTTTAACAATCAATGCTTTGTTGTATTTTTTAACAGCATTTATCGTTATCTCATGTGCAGGAATTCAAAACCATCAAAAGGAATGTACGGTGATACCGCCAAAGCCTTACCAGCTTTAGGCGGCATGATCAAAGCCCTAATGTTTTAGAATTTGACAATAGTCTTCAATTGTGTTACAATGACTAAAATCGAAAAATGGTCATTGGAAGGGATGGGATATGGCAAGACATTTTTCTGAAGATGAAAAACAATTGATAAAAACCAGGTTATTAAATGAGAGTAAG
Organism: uncultured Lacrimispora sp.; assembly: GCA_964402355.1. Lineage (GTDB taxonomy): Bacteria > Bacillota > Clostridia > Lachnospirales > Lachnospiraceae > Lacrimispora. Next base: position 528,081 of record CAYOCB010000002.1, on the reverse strand, counting down.
GAGTTGTTTGAAAAATACGGAGTAAAAAAAGCAAGCGTTGATAAAATTGTTAAAAAAATTGGCATAGCAAAAGGTTCCTTTTACAACTTTTATTCTTCTAAGGAATCAATGGTATTTGATTTAATTATGGATATTGAAATAAAAATGCATAAAGAAGAAATGGAAACCCTGAATTGTTTACTAGATAAATATGAATTTCCTGAAGCGTTGAAATATACCGTTTTAAAGTCATTGAGCTATATGAATAAGGAGCCTTTACTGTTCATTCATAATGATCCACAATTACTTTATGAAATATGGTCGAAGATTAGTAAGGAAGAAAAAGAGAGAGGAGCCTGTCAAGATCAAAAAAGGGTGTTGGATTTTATCCATACGGCGATGCAGAATGGATATAAGCTGACGGTTCCAGAGACATTTCTTAACGCAGCCTTAATGAGTTTTTTCGTAATATATGTCAATAAAAGTATGATTGGTGAGTCAGCAGCTGATGGATTAGAGCTGATAATAATGTCAACCTTTGAAAAGATGTTTTCCAGATGAAAATCAGAAAATTTCAATAAGAAGTGAGGGGAAAATGAAAACAATTTACAAAAGTACAGAAGGTAAGAATAAAGTGTTTAAGCTTTATGACGAACAATTGAAAAGACTCGGTATAAAATACAATGATTTATATGTAGATACATCTTTTGGTAAAACACATCTTATCGAAACTGGAAATTTGAATGGTATTCCACTTCTTGTTTTTCATGGAGGAAATGCAACAACTGCATACAATTTGCTTGCATGTACTTTTTTACTTAACGATTTTCATATTTATGCTGTTGATACGATTGGACACCCAGGGAAAAGTGAAGAGAATAGCATTTCGCCCAACAACTATGATTATGGGAAATGGTCCAGTGAAGTTATTACTGCAATAGGCTGCAGTAAAATACGTTGTTTTGGAGGTTCCTTTGGTGCGGGAATCATTGCAAAAACAATGTGTGTTTCTCCTGATAAAATCGAAAAAGCTGTTTTATATGTACCGTCCGGAATAAAAAATGCACCCGCTTATAAAATTATAAATATGATGTTCCCTATGATAATGTATCGGATTACCCACAAGAAGAAATGGTTTGATAAATGTATCATTCCAATGGCAGTGACAGAAGAAAATATTGATAACGATATATTCGAAACGGCAAAATGCAGTATAGATAATGTAAAAATCAAGGCAGGTATGCCGAGTAATGTTCTGCCACCTGATATGAAAAAATGTGTTTCACCGGCATTGGTAATGGCAGGAGAAAACGATTGCCTTTTTCCTGCTGAATTAGTAATTCCACAGGCAGAAAAAATAATACCTAATTGCATTACATATCTTTTAAAGGGCAGAGGTCATATGAATCACCTGACTGAAACAGAAAAACAAATAATCATTGATTTTCTCAAGTGAATAAAAGACCATTTATGAAAAGTTTCATCAAACGGTTTTAAGTATCACATGGTTGAAAAAGTTATCATAAGGAAAGAGCCGATAAACTGTGATTTTCTCATATGTTATCGGCTCTGAGATTTGGCGTCCGGCTCTTTTATAATGTTTTATTTAATGGCAAATACTCCGAATCATACCGGTTACTTCCAACCGGAAAGCCAGGTCTTGTCATTTGCAATGGCAGTTACTACTTCCTCGCCGGATTTGAAATCGTCAAAGGTTCCTTTGTTAATTTCGCTGATGGCTTTACTTAACAGGTTTTCATAATAAGCTTCAGGTGTGATATCTGTTGTGGTCTGGTGAAAATGCTGCTGGGATTCAGAAGAGGCTATTCGTGCATATTCGTTTTTTACCTGAGCTATGAGTTCATCACGATTCATATAAATTTACTCCTTTACATAAAAAGTTTACTATTTATCCTTACCGGGTTTATGACGGCTGCCAGATTGCAACTTGGTATTTCGGCTTTCTCCATCCAATGCGCTCTCAGCCATGGTAGGACCGCCATTGGATTTTTTCTTACGAATCTGTTTTGGGTCGAGTTGTGAATCTTTTGCCATAATTACTCTCCTTCAAAATTAATAGTGTTATTATTTACAGGTTAAAAGATATTATACAGAAGTTTAATTTTGTAACCCATAGGTATAAAACAAATACACGGAATGCAAATGAGAATGTGGTATGATGCCGTTGTAGAGGATGTGTTAGTATGCTGAATGGAGGAATGGAGGAAATTTAAAACAGGCATATCGTAAAATGTGATTGGATATGCTATAATAATTGAAAAGACTATAAATAATCTGATACGGAAAACAATACGGATATTGTACCGACATATGAAATTAAGAGCCTGAAAGAGTTATATAATAGAATATAAGAAGCAGGGGGGAGTAAGATGTTTAGCCCAATTAAGAACAGAAAGGTTTATGAGCAGGTAATGGATCAAATTAAAGAAATGATTGATAAGGGAACTTTGAATAAGGGAGATAAGCTTCCTTCTGAGAGGGATCTGGTTGAACAATTACAGGTGAGCAGGGCTTCTATCAGAGAAGCACTCCGGGCATTAGAAGTGATTGGCCTGATCGAGTGCAGACAAGGCGAGGGTAATTTTATAAAATCAAGTTTTCAAGATAATTTATTTGAACCTTTATCGATTATGTATATGTTAGAAGGGACCAATCCGGAAGAAATATTGGAGTTTAGAAAGATCCTGGAAGTCGAGGCTTCAGGCCTTGCTGCAAAGAGAATAACGGCTGAACAATTAACGGAATTAAAAGAGATCATGGAACGATTCGAAAATTGTGAGGATGAAGAAATGAATGCAAGCATTGACAAAGAGTTACATTATAAAATTGCAGAGTGCTCAGGTAATGTTTTAATATTTAACATTCTCAGATCCGTTTCACTTCTTGTAGATGATTTTATTAAAGATGCAAGAAAGCTAATTTTAGTTCAACAAGAAAATAAGGAAATGCTTTTATCTCAACACAAAAAGATATATTTAGCCATAGAAGGACATAGTTCTGTAGCTGCACGAAAAGCAATGCAGCAGCATTTAGATTACACGAATAAGTATTGTAAAATCATGTGATTGGTATGTGTCCGTTCTCTCTAAAACTTTGATTTTATAATAGTTCCTGGAACATGGAAAGGTAATATATGTGACCGGGTATCATAAGATGCGTCTGCGTGATGCTATTGATTTTACCTTTCCGGAGGATTTGTAAGATGCTCTGGAAAGGTTATTTAATTTTAGCTTGTTTTACTTATGCCGGAACAAATAACGGATGATATCAAGCAGTTTTTTATGAAGATTTGCTGTGATTTTGGAAAGAGGAGATAGAATATTAAGAGAACTTTGCTCAAAAGCTGGGAAGTATAATAATTTGTAATATTTTATAAAAAAATGAATATACTAATCGCTAAAATGCAATAGACTAAGAAAGGAGATTATTATATGGAAAATGAAAAAGTAATTGCTTATTGTGGCAGAAATTTTTCTGTCTCATTAAAATCAATGTTTGGTTCTACAAACTACGGATGGGCACTGGCACTTCTACCGGAAGGCATTGTGCTGACAGGAACTGATACAGTACACTTTTCTTCTGGAGTGGGACCAGTAAATCAGATTTTTTATTTTGGTGTTACATTAGAAAAAGTTGAATCTGCAGTCGACATTGTTATACCGTTTATTCTTGTGAATTACAGTGATTTTACCAAGGTTGTAGATAAAGTTTCTATTAATGTGAGCATTAATAATTATGATGGAACAGAATCAAAAGCCAGTAGATTTGTTGCTTATCACGAAAATACGGCGCAGTATAATGGAAATCAGGGAAATCGTTACCTTAGTTCACCAGCGCTGCTTTATGGGATGGTATGTAGTAATCCAGACGGTAATGGAGTACAGGATGCGAATCTGAAATATGGATATCCCT
>CAYOCB010000002.1:0-524069 GCA_964402355.1 uncultured Lacrimispora sp. | reverse complement strand
GCGGAGTACAGGATGCGAATCTCAAGTATGGATATCCCTGCGGAGTACAGGATGCAAATCTCAAGTATGGATATCCCTGCGGAGTACAGGATGCGAATCTCAAGTATGGATATCCCTGCGGAGTACAGGATGCGAATCTGAAATATGGATATCCCTGCGGAGTACAGGATACTAATCTCAAGTATGGATATCCCTGTGGCATACAAGATACTACTGTGAAGTATGGATATTCTTGTGGCATACAAGATACTACTGTGAAGTATGGATATCCCTGTGGCACACAGGATATTACTGTGAAGTATGGATATCCCTGTGGCACACAGGATGCGAATCTGAAATATGGATATCCCTGTAGGACAAAGGACCCATGTACGAGTTTTCCGGCATGTCAGGAATAAGAGGGGGCAGATTATGAGATATCAGGCATTGACCTGCGTATGGGAAGTAACCATGGGTTGCAATATGCGCTGTAAACACTGCGGTTCATCGTGTGCAGAAGCATTGCCAGATGAATTGAATACAGAAGAAGCGCTGAATGTCTGCGATCAGATTGCAGATTTAGGATTGAAATGGATAACGCTTTCTGGTGGAGAGCCATTAACAAGGAAAGATATCCACCTTCTGGTAAAACGTTTAAATGATAAAGGTGTTTCTGTAAATTTGATAACCAATGGCTGGTTTCTAGAAGAAGAAATGGTTCTTAAATTAAAAGAGAGAAATATTAATACAGTTGCTATCAGTATAGATGGAACGGAAGAAATTCATGACAACATTCGTAAAAAGGGTGCTTTTGCACAAGCCCGGAAGGCTTTTCAATTAATGAAGAGAGAAGGAATCCGGACAGGTGCGATTACAACAGTCTCCAAAAAAAACATCCAGACTCTTAACGAGCTAAAAGAAAATCTTATTTCAATGGGAGTTGATTCCTGGCAGGTACAGATTGGTCTTCCTATGGGGAATTTTAAAAAGAGACCGGAATGGGTTCTCGATCCAGAACAGGTTAATGATTTAATTGATTTTTGCTATGATACGGCAAAAGAAGGAAGAATTAAGATTTATCCGGCAGACTGTATTGGATACTATACAAAAAAGGAAATGGAAATAAAAAGGATTTCTTATAATACGCCAATCGTGTCTCTTTGGAACGGGTGTAATGCCGGAACAAGAAGTTTCGGAATCCTTCATAATGGAGATGTACTGGGATGTACATCTATTCGAGATAAACAGTATGTGGAAGGAAATCTGCGTAACGAGACGCTTATTTCCATATGGGAAAGCGACGAGAAATTCAACTGGTGCAGAAACATGAAAAAATGCCAGTTAGACGGAGATTGTAATATTTGCATCTATGGGAAAAAGTGTCTGGGAGGATGTCCGAATACAAGACTTACAATGAATGGCAGTATTTATTCTGAAAACCAGTATTGTGCATACAATCTGGAGTTAAAGGAAATGAAGAACAGATATTCCAAAGAGCAGGATGGAGAAATTCTTTATGCAAAAGCACTGCAGCTTATGAAGGAAGAACAATTTCAGGAAGCGGCCTTTGCATTTGAGAGAGTACATGAATCAATGCCTGAAAGCCGGGAATCTTTAAGAGCAAAAGGTTTTTGTGAATATATGTGCGGAAATTATGAGCGTTGTCTCGAGGATAATGAGAAAGCACTGAAACTTGAGAAAAATGATCCGGAAGCTTTAAAAGGTAAGGGAATTGCTCTCTCAAGGTTAGGAAGGAAAGAAGACGGGATTAATTGCCTGAATAGAGCGGCAATACTTACTAATTTTCAGGATGCGGATATTCTAAACGACCTGGTAGTTATTTCTAAGTGACGGTATCTGCCAGTATAAAGATATGTGATTTCTTAAAGCAAAAAGTAAACGAATGGTTATAAGGTCGGAACGGTTCTTTATCAATTCATTTTTCAGCCGTCCCGGCTTTTCTTTATCTCGTGCGTTCTTCATATAGCAAAATCCGCTGACCTGATTCCAGTTCCTATACCTCAGTGTCCATTTCTTCATGACATTCTGACTTGCCAGATCAAATTGTTCCATAAGGTGATGGTTATAGAAATATTATTTTAACTTTATTTTTTCAAAGGTATAGATGTTTTTTTGATTTTGTGATATTATAAATATAAGTGGTCAGACCATAATACCATTATAAACAGAGCAAAATCACTTTATGTTTGATGATTTGCCACCCTATATTTAATACAAAGAAAGAGAGGAAAACGTATGGATATTTTAGTTTGTATCAAGCAAGTTCCGGAAACTTCAAAAGTTGAAGTAGATCCGGTTACAGGTGTTTTAAAAAGAGATGGCGTAGATTCAAAAATGAATCCCTATGATTTGTATGCTCTTGAGACAGCATTGAAAATGAAAGAAAAACAAGGCGGAATCATTAAGGTGATCAGTATGGGACCGCCTCAGGCAAAAGAAGTGATTAAAGAAGCATATATGATGGGGGCAGACGAAGGGGCATTAATAACCGATAGAAAGTTTGCCGGAGCAGATGTTCTTGCTACCTCTTACACAATTTCTCAGGGTGTAAGAAAAATGGGTAATTTTGATCTGATCTTATGCGGTAAGCAGACAACAGACGGTGATACTGCCCAGGTCGGACCGGAAATGGCCGAATACCTTGGTATTCCACATATTACAAACGTTTTAAAAATTGTGGAAATAAAAGAAAAATCAATGATTGTTGAAATGGACATGCCTGACACCATTGAAGTTGCAGAAATTCAATTTCCATGTTTATTAACAGTAGAAAAAGATATTTTTCAGCCAAGGCTGCCATCTTATAAGAAAAAGCTGACTGCAATAGACAGAGAAATCAAAATCTTAACCATAAATGATTTTGAAGATAAAGATGAAATGAAATACGGACTCAATGGATCGCCTACACAGGTGGAAAGAATATTTCCTCCATCGGTTAATCATGATAGAGAAATATGGACAGGCACTGGCGGACAACTTAGTTTAAAGATGACTGCAAAACTGAAAGAATTAAAATTTATATAAGAAAGGGTGGGTATTTTATGGGTAAATTAGTATGCAACCAGGACAAAGTAAATGAATCAAATATAGAAGAATTGTTAAAAATCTGCCCTTTTGGCGCTATTGAATACAATGGCGGAAAAATCGAAGTGAATGCAGGCTGTAAAATGTGTAAATTATGTGTAAAAAAAGGTCCTGCAGGAATAATGGAATTTGTTGAAACAGAAACGAAAACAGTTGATAAGAGTCTGTGGAAGGGAATCGCAGTATATGTTGACCATGTTGAAGGAAATATACATCCGGTGACCATGGAACTGATCGGAAAAGCCAGAGAGCTTGCGGCAGTTGTCAATTTTCCAGTGTATTGTATATTTATAGGTCATCATATAAAGGATAAGGCAGAAGAATTGCTTCATTACGGAGTAGATGAAATTTTTGTATACGATTACGAGGAATTAAAAGATTTCAGGATCGAATCCTATGCAGCTGCATTTGAAGACTTCATAAATAAAGTAAAGCCATCTTCCATACTGGTTGGTGCCACAACCATTGGCAGATCACTTGCTCCCAGAGTGGCCACCAGGTTCCGGACGGGATTAACAGCTGACTGTACCATACTTGAAATGAAAGAAAATACAGATCTTGTACAGATAAGACCAGCTTTTGGCGGGAATATTATGGCTCAGATCATATGTCCCAATACGAGACCCCAAATGGCAACGGTAAGGTATAAGATTATGAATGCACCGGAAAAACAGTGTGATCCAAAAGGTAAAATAACGGTATGTGAACTGGATCAGGCAAAATTAAATTCCAAAATTCAGGTATTAAAGGTTACAAAGAAAAAAGTGGAAGAAAATATATCGGATGCGGATGTAATCATAGCCGTTGGCAGAGCCTTAAAATCAGAAAAAGACATGGCTATGATAGAAGAATTAGCAGAACTGCTTCATGCACAGATCGCCGGGACAAGACCTTTAGTGGAAGCCGGTCTTATTCCTGCAAGGAAGCAAATCGGTCTTTCCGGCAGAACGGTAAAACCAAAGTTAATAATAGCGCTTGGAATATCTGGTGCAGTTCAGTTTACAGCCGGAATGGATCACTCAGAACGTATCTTTGTAATTAATAATGATGAGAATGCCTCTATCTTTCAGGTAGCCCATTATGGTATCGTTGGAGATATTTATGAAATCGTTCCGCAATTGATTAAAGACATAAAAAGCGCAGGAACTGAGTGACAGGTACCTTTACATAGAAAGCAGATTGAATAATTCACGTAAAATTTCGAATTAAGGAGGTAATGAATGATATGGTTTACAAAAAAATTGATGCTGAAGATGTTGAATATTTCGTATCGATATTAGGCAGAGAGAGAGTATTTTCCGGAGAAGAAATAAATAGTGATTTCAGTCATGATGAAATGGGTGGAATAAGCAGAATTCCCGATGTATTAGTGGATGCTCTTACAACAGAAGAAGTATCGAAGATTCTGAAATATGCCTATGACCATAGGATTCCTGTTGTAGCGAGAGGATCAGGAACAGGATTAGTTGGTGCATCCGTTCCTGTTTATGGCGGAATTATGATAAATATGTCCAAGATGAATAAAATACTTGAAATAGATGAAGAAAATTTAACCTTAACCCTTGAACCGGGAGTTCTTTTAATGGAAATCAGTAAATTTGTTGAAGAGTATGATTTATTCTATCCGCCGGATCCAGGTGAAAAATCAGCAACAATTGCCGGTAACATCAATACGAATGCAGGGGGAATGAGAGCAGTTAAGTATGGAGTTACCAGAGATTATATAAGAGGACTTGAAATCGTACTTCCAAACGGAGAGATCCTTCAAGTGGGGGGAAAGGTAGTGAAAAACTCTTCCGGCTACAGCATAAAAGACTTGATATGCGGGTCAGAAGGAACGTTAGGAATCGTAACAAAGGCCATTTTAAAACTGATTCCTCTGCCAAAGAAGGCGATATCTTTGTTAATACCTTTTCCTAGCCTGGATATGGCAATCAGTACCGTTCCAAAGATCGTAAAATCAAAAGCTGCACCAACTGCCATAGAATTTATGCAGAGAGAAGTGATTCTTGCGGCTGAGGAATACCTGGGAAAAAAGTTCCCTGACAATTCTTCTGATGCGTATCTCTTATTAACATTTGACGGCAATACCAGGGAAGAGATAGAAAAAGCATATGAAAAAGTAGCAGATATTTGTCTTGAGGAAGGCGCTATTGATGTATTTATCGCTGATACAGAGGAAAGAAAAGAAGCCGTTTGGTCTTCAAGAGGAGCTTTTCTTGAAGCTGTGAAAGCATCAACAACAGATATGGACGAATGTGATGTTGTTGTTCCGAGAAATAAAATTGCGGAATTTATTAAGTATACCGATGAACTTCAAAAGATTTTCCATTTAAGAATCAGAAGCTTTGGACATGCTGGTGACGGCAACTTACACGTGTATGTATTAAGGGATGAACTTACAGAGGACGCCTGGAAAAAGAAGCTTGGGGAAGTATTTGAAGCAATGTACGGCAAATCAAGGGAATTAAAAGGTTTCGTATCCGGAGAACATGGGATTGGATTTGCTAAGAAGCCATATTTGCTGGAACAATTTGGCCCTGAATATGTAGAGCTGATGAAAAATATAAAATTAGCATTTGATCCCAGAAACATATTAAATCCGGGAAAGATTTGTCAATAAACACGGACTGTGTACGATCATTGGTATGATTTGGCGTATTTGCCCGGATTTTGTAAGACGGATTCAAAATATGTGTAAACCAGAAACATAAGTCTATGTTTCATTTTATCGCAGACACACAAACAGAATATAGGAAATGGTTTTATTGTAAGCAGGTTATAGGAAGCCTTGGGAGCATGGAGTCTCAAGGCTTTCTTTTTGTTTTATAGATATTTAAGGGAAAAGAAGACTTGAATTTAATATATTTAACTTCAGGATTAATTATTTTAATGACTATATTAATAATATTGATTTTATTATTGACATATTTGATTCATTGTTGTATATTATAATCATATAATACATAAGGACGGTGAAAACAATGAAATACAAAGCTCCGGGTAAATGCCCCGTATGCGGTGAAAAACTTTCAATAACCAAGCTAAACTGTCCCAAGTGCACCACAGCCATTGAAGGAGATTTCCAGCCTTGTGAATTCTGCCGTCTTCCGGAAGAAGATCTTGAGTTTGCCAAGGTATTCATAAGATGCCGCGGTAATATCAAGGATGTTGAGAAAGAACTGGGCATCTCTTATCCCACGGTACGCGGTAAACTGGATTCGGTCATAAGAGGTCTTGGATATGAAGTATCATCAAAAGAATTGATAAAGGAAAATGAGGATAAGACAGCTGCCAGGAATGAAATTCTTGACCAATTATCAAACGGTGAAATCACCCCAAAAGAAGCAGCGGAACAAATTAAAAAACTATAATAATAGGAGGGTCATTCTATGAATGAACAACAAAAAATACTGGAAATGATAGAAAAAGGGCAGATTACCGCTGCCGAAGGTATGGAGCTTCTGGAAGCTTTGCATGTGACTCAGGAAGCAGAGACAATAAAAAAGGTTGAAACCGTAACTTCTGTAAGACGCAAATATAAGTTCCTTAAGGTAAAGGTTACATCGGAAAACAATTCCGTGAATGTTAACGTAAATATACCGATACGTCTTTTGACCACGATCACTGAAATCGCTGACAAGATGACTACTATGGTTCCTGCGGATGCCAGAAAGGAGATGGAAGCGAAAGGTATCGATATTTCCAGCATCGATTTTGCAAAGATAATTGAAGAGATCATAAACGGTACCTTGGATGACCCGAATATCGTTGATGTGGAAGCCTGGGATGAAACCCATAAGGCGATGGTAAAGGTGAGAGTATATGTCGATTAAGGGCTTTCGTTTATTGTGGATCAGGCTCCGGATTGAGAACAGAAGGTTCATAAGTATTCCCTTTCCGATTCCCTTTTATATCGTTCAGGAATTATTGGACTGTTTAATGGACTTACTTACTGCCGTATGTTTTTTTATACCGAAAGGTTCTGATCAGGGTTCATCTTCCCGATTCACCATCTATTCAATGAAAGTACTCGTTATCATGGTCATGAAACTGCTGGATTCTTTAGCCGGGGATGAACCCTATGATCTTGCCGATGTTACATCTGGCAAAGTCAGGGTATTAATTAAAATCAGGTAAAATATGTCTGTCGGAGGTAAAAATGACGAAACTGTTCATGAAATATATATCTATCATATTAACCATATATCTGCTGTCATTTGTATTACACACGATTTATATCGGCAGTATCCCGGCACTTCTTATCATGGGAGTGGTGCTGTTAGCAGTAAATCTTATATTAAAGCCGATTCTGCTGTTAATAACATTACCGGTCAGCGTGCTGACCTTAGGTTTATTCAGCTTTATTGTGAATGCCTGGACGATCATGATTGCAGATCATTTTGTAACAAACATAAGCATGGGCGGCTTTCTTAATTCACTTCTTGCCGCTTTCATCATTGTTATCGTTAATCATCTGTTAAAGGATATGAATAAGGTGTCAAATTAATAATTTTAAATATAAGATGTACTTAGCAATATCAGAAATATTTATTTTGAATCACAATAACGGGCTTTCACGATTTCCAGAAAGGCCTCCACACTTTGATCCAGCAGAGTGCTGTCGAATAAGGAAAAGCCGCTGTTCCTGCTTTCCCGAACATGCATCAGTCCATTGTAAAAGATATAAAGAAAAGTGACGATCTCGTTTGGATTACAATCCGTGCGAAGCTCCCCGCGCAGCTTGGCGGCGGTGAATATCTCCAGCTTGCGTTGATACAGCCAATTGTCAAATTCACGAAATTCCTCCAGTTCCAGCAATTCTTTTTGGCGGCGCATAATCTGCAGCAGCGTATTGCTGTAATTGAGACATTGAATATATTCTTCCCGCAGTATATCCAAAATGTACCCATTTTTTTCAAGGACACATTCATAGGCTGCCCTCTGTTCTATAATGAGTTTATGAACGGTAGCAGCGAACAGCTCTTTCTTATCTTTAAAACGGTAGTAGAGCGGCCCGCGGGACACTCCGGCGGCTGTGGTGATATCCTTTAGATTTGTCCCCTGGTACCCTTTCCGTGCAAATTCTTCCGCAGCTTTTTCAAGAATTGTGTCTTTGACCAGTTCTGAATTTTGTTTTGTTTGTCGCATACGTATTTCCTCCTGTAAATTCTATTATATCGGTAAACAGTTCTCAAATCAACTTTAACATAAAAAGCAAGGAACACATCTCCTGAGAGTGCTGTCCTTGCTTTATTTTTTTATTATTAATATTAAACATTATGGATTTCAGATGGAACGGGCCACAGTGTATGCATCTGCGATGGATGTGCATACGTTTCCAACTTTCTTACCATCGCCCACTTCATAGACTTCGATGCCGGCTTCCATCAGTTTCGGCGCCATGGATGTTCTGGACTTGTAACCGACGGCCATCACCACGGAGTCGGCGGAAATCTTTGTATCGCCTTCCGCACCAGTAACGGTGACACCTTCCTCATCCACGGATGCCAGCTTATGTCCGGTCATTATCTTTACGTTGTAGTGCGCCAACAGGTCATTGAGCATCATGGAGTTCATAATGGGGATCGGTTCACCAGCCGAAAGAATGGCTGAAAGTGCTTCGATCAAGGTGACATTCTTTCCCTCTTTGGCGTATTCACATGCGATTTCACAGCCCACCAGGCCGCCGCCGGCTACGACCACATTTTTACCGATTTTCTTTTTTCCCAACAGTACGTCTATGGAGCTGCACACCTTTGCGCTGTTAATGCCCGGCAGACTGGGCATGACTGGTACGGACCCTACGGCTAACACCACCGCATCAGGTTTGCTGTCCAGAATCTGTTGTACGGTACATTCTGTATTCATATGTTCTTCTATGCCCAGATCCTTCAGTTCGTTCTGATACCATTCGTTCAGTTCACGCATTTCCTTCTTGAAGGAGTGCTGTCCGCCCGGAATGACGTTGCCGCCCAGACTGCCGCTCTTTTCATAGATCGATACCTTGTGGCCCCGCAGGGCTGCTGTACGAGCGGCTTCCATGCCCGCCACGCCGCCGCCAACCACGACGATATTCTTTGCCTTAAGGGCTTTAAAGATACCAAAGGTAAGCTCTCTGCCCGCAGCTGGGTTTACCGCACATGTGGCAGCCCTGCCCTGCATCAGGGCACCGATACAGCCTTGATTGCAGGCAATGCAGGGGCGGATTTTTTCCGGACATCCCATTTCTGTTTTACGGGGATAGTAAGGGTCGGCAAGCGCCGGGCGTCCCAAAACCACACCGTCTATCTTACCTTCGGCAATGGCCTTTTCGCATAGATCAACATCATTCATGCGGCTGCCGCACAGAACCGGAATGCTGACCTTGGCCCTGGCCGCCGCTGCCAGCTCAATGATATGTCCCTTTGGCATATAAGCTGGGGGAGCAGCGTGGTAATAGGAATCGTATACTCCCACATCCACACTCAGTGCGTCATAGCCGTAGGACTCCAGCAGTTTTGATATGAGCACGCCTTCCTCCAGCGTACGGCCGGCCTCCTCTTCCCCAAACAGGGAAGACTGGTTAAACCCTTTTATATAGCTCTTTAGTCCCAGGCGCATGGTGACAACAAAGTCCTGACCGCATACCTGCTTGATTCCCTGACAAATTTCCCTGGCAGCATGCATGCGGCCTTCCAGGTCTCCACCATATTCGTCTGTACGGTGATTCATCAGCGCCATGGCAAACTGGTCCAGAAGATACCCCCAGTGCATGGCGTGGACCTCGATGCCGGGAAAACCACAGGATTTCAGGAAATTTGCCGTCTGCACCATAGACTGGATTTTTTTCTTGACCTGATCAGTGGTAAGGGCAGGTGTGCTGCGGTCCGGAGCAGCAAAATAAGGAATCTCCGAAGGTGCTGAGCTTCCATCCATGTTTCGTCCCAGTCCCATTGTGATTTGAGGGATCATTTTGCAGTCATAGGCATTCAGCCTGTCTAACATTTCATAAGCGGTGCGCCGGAAGGTTTCCGGTGCTCTGAGCGGTGCCTTGCCTTCGACCGGCGGGAACGGATCAACTTCCATATCGGTCCTCATGGCACCAGTGAAAAGCAGGCCGAAACCGCCTTTCGCCCGTTCTTCATAATAGGAGATACCCACATCGCTGAACTCGCCGAAAGGACCCATTAGCGGGCCTAACTGCATGGGAGCCAGACAGAAGCGGTTTTTGACGGTGATGCTTCCGATTTTCAAGGAAGTGGTCAGGTTTTTGTATTTCTGAGACATATCAGTTCCTCCTTTATTTTAATAATCACCCATTTTTATGTTACCTGTTTTTTTGACGGCCTTGCCGTGTATCAAGATACGGAATGGACACTCCATTAAGTCTGACCATGTTTTTCGCTGATCTTATAGCTTCACTGGCATAATTTCCTGTATTTCTTTCTGTTAAAACAAAAAAATTCCATTCAGCAAACCATCTGATAACTATCCTGATAATTAAACACGCATGCATAATTATTTTGAATTAATTGTACATCTGTGTATAATTGATGTCAAGAAAGAATCGTTAATCCATTAACAATGCCAATCCTGTAATGGATATTCCCTTAAGGATTTTTGCAATTTTCCTAATACATCTGGCTCATATGACGAGGGTGTAAAATATATAACATTTCTTCGTGATATCCATAGTGTTTTGGCGATTTTTGTAGAATAATGTGCGAATTTTGGAACCTAACGTGTATAATTTTGGCACTTTGGTTGAATGTGGTGACAAAATATGATATATACATGGATAATAATTACAATTTGTAACCATTAAGCGTAAGCAAATGGTGTTTAATTAAAAAATTATAGGTGGGGCTGTATGAAATAATTATCAGTGGACAATAAAGATTCCATTTCTTTTGAATTTTATTGTAATAAATACTAAGGAGGTATAAATTCAAATAACTCGTAAACATTTGATTTTGAGGAGGTAATATGCAAAAGAAAAAATTTTTAAAGAAACTAAAATGTTTTACACAATTAACGTTATGTGCTGCTATGATTAGCACAATGGTATTCTCTGATTCAGCAGTGACATCAGCACAGGTAAACTCCAGCAGCGAAAATATGACATCTAAAGAATTCGTGGCAGATATGGGATTAGGCTGGAATTTAGGAAATTCATTAGACAGTTTTTCAGGTCTGGCCAGAGGCAAGTATCAGGTTCAAATGACATATTCTACAAAGAATTACAGCGGATGGGATGCCGGTGGCTATCAATTTTTCGCTAAAGGAGTATGCAGTGCATCATGGACCATGAAATCTCTAAACTCTTCCGCAGATGGAAGCGTTGGATATTTTGGAATCCAGTTAATTAATAATGATATTGAAAATTCAGGAGACACAAAAGTTAGGTACGAAATAAAAAATACAACATTAACACTAAAAGATGGAACAGAAATAGAAATAGGCGGAGAAGGTTTCTATTCATTTGCTATAAAGGATAAAGTCACAGAATATGCCAAAATAGATTTAACTGGTGTGAAAGGAATATCCACTACGAAAGATTTAATTGGAGCTACTTTAAAAGTGGATTTTCAAATGGTTGATTATGCAGTTTCAAACAAAAAAGTTATAACAGAAACATCATTAGGTAATATAAAAACAACAAAGGAAATAATTGATGCTGTTAAGGCAGCAGGATTTCAAACAGTCAGAATTCCGGTTACATACACGGATCATATGGATTCAGAAGGAAATATAGATGAGTCATGGCTTAACAGGGAGAAGGAAATTGTTGATTATGTAATATCAGATGATATGTATTGTATTATAGACGTACACCATGATGCCGGAGACAATGGCTGGTTGTCCGTATTCAATGCAGATAATATAAGTGATAAATTTTCTAATATGTGGACACAAATTGCAAAAAAATTTGCAAATTATGACCAGCGTTTAATATTTGAAGGTATAAATGAACCCTTAAATTTTAATCAATCGAACTTATGGGATGTTTATAGCTCTGCAAACGTAGATCAGGAGTCTGTTGATGGTGTTAACAAATTGAATCAAATCTTTGTAAATACAGTTAGAAAAGTGGCCGGTAATGAAAACAGATTTTTGATGGTATCTTCTTATGCAAACAAAGAAAAAGCATTTACATCAGATTTTGGATTTGTAATGCCTGATGATACTGCTTCCGATAAATTAATTTGTGATGCCCATATATATGAAGGCGATACTTCACAAATATTATGGCGTATTCAAATGTTAGACAAAACAGGATATACCTGCTATATCGGTGAATTTGGATTAAAGAAATCCGATATATCATCTCATGCACAATCCCAGTATGATATAGTTAAAATAGCTAAAGAATATGGAATCTCTTGTTGTATTTGGGATGATGGACAAGATATGGGAATATTAAAAAGAAGAAATGTAACTGCTGACAATTATACTTCAAAAGATTTGTGGTATGGAGCTGATGTTGATTATATCCCTACGCTGGTATCCAAGGGAACCGCTGCTTCCGAAAAGGATATTAATTATGTGACTTATTTGCAGACTTCAAATTCCTCTAATTATTTTAAGGATGATTTATCTGATATAACAGTAGATGAAACCTGTACCATAGAAATGAAAACAGCTATTATGAAAAATTATTATGGCAATCTGATGAAAACGGATAATCAATTATTTCGTTATGAACAGAATTCCGGATTATTTGAAGGTTATTCCTGGTATAATAGTAAAGTGTATGAGCCGGCAATTGGAGATATATTTACAATAAAACAAGTTGGAGTAAAAACATATATAAATGATGAATTAATTAGAAACATAAACAGAAATGATATTACATTTAATGATAATTCTATTAAAATAGCAAATATGTCCTGCAAAATCTATTATTTAAAAATATTTGATGCTGACGGTAATTTAATGAAGGATTATGAACCTGCTTTGGATGAAGCGGATACTCCATGTTTGTATGAAAAAATTGGAGGTAAATATATAAATTATAATGGATCAGATATTATTTATAAGTAAATAATTGCTGCCTGGAGTCTGTTAAAGGACGGAAGGCAGACCAAATAGAAAAATCAGCTCTTTATATTACGGTAGTGATATAAAGAGCTGATTTTTAAGTTGCTTACGTTATGTTTTCCATTTTGGGCATGGGTTTTTTGTTCGAAAATAATTGCCGGCCTGCTATTTTAATTATTTATCTGCAGAATATAGCAATAGAATTAAAAAAATGGAATATCTATTACTATAGAAAGAGTTATAATAAAAGTTACAAAAGAAAACTGCAGATATGCTGCTTTCATAGAAACTTAGTCAGTGATAAGTATATAAAAGGAGAGAATGGGGTATGGGGTCTGGTTATAACAAAGGGAAAAAAGATATGGTGTTAAAGCGCCTGATCGTTTCTTATATGGGGATATTGGTTATTTTTATAGTCTTTTTCATTATGATATACGGGGGTATACAATATAATATAGATAAACAGATGTATTTATTAAATGAAATTACCTTAAAATCCTTTCAAAATGAAATGGATAAAAGAATTGTAGCAGTTAATACCACGGGTATTTCACTCATCTGGGATAATTTAATACTGGATAAATTAAATAGATCCGATACAGAAACACAGGGAGATGCGGCCTATGCAACCTATCAGGTAAAAAAGCAGCTGGAATCTTACAGGAAGTCCAATAGTTATATTTCCGACATATACATATACATAAAAGAAAATAATTTTGTGATAAGTTCTAATACAGCCACAGGTTCCGAGCAGTTTTATAATTTAAATAAAGATACCCTGCAGTCCTCTTACAGCGAATGGATACATAAGATTACAGGCAGTTTTAACGGAGACTATTGGAGTTACCACACAAGTGACGGGAAGGAAGAAGTTTGTCTAAGCTACAGCCTTCCTGCAAAAACCTTTGGTGCGAATGGGGCTCATGCAACAATGGTACTTCTTTTATCGGAAGGAATATTCCAGAAGAATGCCCTGGAATTTTGCGGCTTAAACGGGGTTTCATTAGATATCAGAATCAAAAATATGGACTTGAACTATTTTAGTAAAGAAACCAGACCGGTATTTAAAACGATTACTGCTGATTCCGATTTAAAAGGCGTAAAATATTCTGTCCATATCCCAAAGAATATATATATGAAGCAGCAGAATATTTTACTCTTTTTTTTATTCAGTTGTTTTCTTTTATATATGTTAGTTTCGGTTGTCTTTATCGTTACTTCCGTACGAAAGAATTATAATCCTCTCCGTGATTTAATTGATGATATTAAAAATACGGTTGACAGTAAAGAAAATGCAGATGTGGGTGAATATCTGTATCTGCGGAATGCATTTCATAAAGTTATGGAGCAGCAGATTGAAAATGAAAAATTAATTACCCTGCAAATGGAACATCTTGTGGAGTCCTATCTGGTACAGCTTTTGACAGGAAGTCTGAAGGCCTCCGATGTGTATAAAAATCATGTGGATTTTCTAAAAGAGTTTTTATATTCCAAATATGCAATCATTCTTATAAAACAAATGGAAGGAACAGAAGATCTCCTGAATACAGAACGCATTGGAATACATCATAAAAAGGGACAGTCACTGCTTCAGGGAATCTGTGTTAAAATAGGCCAGGTGCATGTAGTACTGGTGAACGGACAGGATTTTACACAGGAAACATGGAAAGAAAACATAAATCTGGTCTGGCATAATCTTTCCGAAGGAACCGATGGATATAATATGGCAGTCAGTACGTTACATAAGATCAATAAAGGAATTCATAAGGTATATTATGAAATGGTATATATTTTACAGTGTATGGAATCCTCCGGAAAAATAAATGCCATAGCCTTTGAAGAAAATTTTCAGCGGCGTTATTTCAGCTGGTATTCAAAAGAGGATGAAATCAGGTTGAAAAACGCGATTCAAAGTCTTGATATGGAAAGGACAAAAATGGTTTTGAATGACATGTGGGAAAGTGCCGCAGGGAAAAGCGGTTTAACAATGGATGAGGCAAAGTTTCTCCTGATCGGTCAAATGAATATTTTATATAAATCAACAAAAGATATTTGTCCTGCTCTTTACTGGAAAGGAATTCCCATAAAATATCATGTTATTTCGCAATTGGATAGTATGGATGAGATAAAAGAAATGTTAATGAATTCTGTAAAAGTCATTATCGAACAGATGGAAGTGCTTACCAGTGGCCAGGATGCAGAAAAAATAGTGAATTCTGCGGTTGAATATGTGGATAAGAATTATGCCGATGGAAACTTAAGTGTGGAGAAATTATGCAGAAATCTTGGACGTTCTGTGTCAAATGTATCGAAAGCCTTTCGTGAGTACAGGCAGGAAAGCATTTTATATTATATCAATTACAGAAGAGTGCAGGAGGCAAAACAGATCATAAAACAAAGTAAGGGAGAAATCTTAATGAATGATCTGTATACACGGGTAGGATTCGGCAGTATAAATACCTTTATCCGTGCCTTTAAAAAATATGAGGGAATTACACCTGGCAGCTATGTTGAAATTTTAAAATCACAAAAAGATGATTGAAATCAGAATTCAATATACGAAAAACCCAAAATGATGAATCATGCAGAAAATGACAATTGTATTTAGTAAAGGCAGATCATAAGATACTTCTGTTACAGGGGATTTATTCAGGCAGCAAAAATGTTTATGGAGGTTTCTTTTATGAGAAAGGGAAGTAAGAAAGTAAAAAAAACAGTTGTTAAGGCAGCTATACTGGTGTTTATGGTTAGTTCCCTGGCAGCGTGTAAGAGTTCGAAAAATTCTGATGCGCCAACAGGAACAGAAGAAACGGCAGAAGCTGTACCGGCAAAAGCAGCAGAAAACGGAAATACTACCGGGTTTCATTATCCCATTGCCGGCGATAAGTCCATCACCATGAACTGGGGTGAAGGGGGAGACATCTATGATACATCGGATATGAAAGACTGGTATATGGACTATAATTGGATGAAAGTCCTAAAGGAAAAGACCGGTGTTACTTTAGTTGATATAGGGGGGAAATACGGTTCTGCCACACCCAGCGATGAATTTATGCTTTTACTGGCAGGCGGTGAGTATCCGGATATATTCAGGGCGAACTGGATATCCTTTTCCGGAGGTCCAAGTGCGGCAATTGATGACGGCTACATTATTTCCATGAATGATGTGATTGACCAGTATATGCCAAATTTTAAAAAATATTTAAAAGACCACCCGGACATAGCGAAAATGATACGGACGGATGACGGTACCTATTATGCACTGCCGGTAATTAACGAAAATCCGGAGCCTGCCATGGGATTGGTAATCCGTCAGGACTGGCTAGATGAGCTGGGACTTGAGATACCTCAGACCGTGGAAGAATTACATACAGCTCTTGTAAAATTCAAAACAGATTTAGGCTGCAAGGTACCGCTTACCTTTGAACTCCGCTGGATGTTCCAGCAGTACGGTACCGCTTCTTTAAGTTCTTCCTTTCAAACATTGTATCCCTTTTATATTATGGATAATAAGGTGAAATTTGGTCCGCTGGAAGAGAACTATAAAAATTTCCTGGTTATGATGAACCAGTGGTACAGGGAAGGGCTTATCGATGCAGATATTGCCTCTGTCGACAAAAAAACGGTGCAGGCTAAATTCGCCAGTGGTGAGGCAGGTGCCTCCATTCAATTGTTATCCAACATTAAAGGCTGTATCATAGCAAACAAGGAAACAGACTCGGATTATAAGGTAACAGCGCTGCCGTCTTTGGTAGAAAACAAAGGGGATACGCCTTTGTTAAGCTCCTATAATGGAATGTATACGGGTGATTCCGGTTTCAGCATCAGTACAACCTGTAAAGATATTGAAACAGCAGCCCGCTGGATGGATTATATGTACAGTGAGGAAGGCAACAAGGTACTGAAATACGGTACCGAAGGTGTCACGTACGAAGTTGTAAATGGTGAAATAAAGTATACGGATTTTATTTTAAATAATGCAAATGAACCAAATCCGGATGCAGTTTTAGGATATGTTACAAAGAATGCAAACTGGCCTCAGTTTATATCGAAGGATTATGTAAGAGCAAGGGAACCATATGAAACCGATATTTTAAATACATGGTCTACCGAGATGGAGCAATCCTTAATGCCGGCAGTAACCTTTACGGAAGAAGAAGCGGATTACATCAATAAAACCTTTAGTAATATTGATACATATGCCCGCGAAAAGATAACAAAATATATACTTGGAACGGAAGATCTGGCAGATTATGATTCTTTTATTGAAACTCTGAAGCAGTATGGAATAGAAAAAGTTATCGAATACAGACAGGCTGCTTATGACCGTTATATTAAGCGGTAGGTTATCAGGAGTTCAGACGGACATAAGGCCGGGAATCTAAAAGAGACCTGGCCTGTGTTTTTAAGGAGGGACATGACATGTCAGAAAAAAAGAAAACCAAAATCATCATAAGAGATTTAAAAATGAATAAGGCATTGTATCTTATGGTGTTACCAATTATAATTTATTATATTATTTTCAGCTATATTCCGATGGCTGGTATTATTATGGCTTTTAAGGATTATAAGCCCGCATTTGGTATCTTCGGCAGTCAATGGGCAGACAACTATGGTTTTGAGCATTTCATTGAATTTATAAAAAATCCTTTTTTTGCAAGATTGATGCGAAATACCATAATGATCAGTGTTTACAGTCTGATCTTCAGCTTTCCGGCACCTATAATACTGGCAATAATCCTTAATGAGATACGTTTCAAAAAAATAAAAAGAGCCGTACAGACGATTTCCTATTTCCCGCATTTTATTTCCACTGTGGTGGTATGCGGTTTATTAACCAGCTTCTGCCTTTCCGACGGATTATTCAATACGTTACGTGAAATAGCTGGTTTAGACAGGGAATCCATGCTGCAGATACCAAAGTATTTCCGGAGTATTTATATTGGAAGCGGTATATGGCAGACGGTGGGCTGGAGCAGTATCATGTATATTGCAGCCATAGCCGGTGTTGATACGCAGCAGTATGAGGCGGCAGCTTTAGACGGTGCCGGGCGGCTTCAAAGGATATGGCATATTACACTGCCTGGAATTAAACAAACAGTCATTATTCTGTTTATCCTGCAGATGGGGAAAGTTCTTAGGGTCGGTTCTGAGAAAATATTGCTGTTGTATAATGAATCCACCTATGAAGTTGCGGATGTTATATCAACTTATGTATACCGGAAAGGACTGCTGGACGGCGATTACAGCTATTCTACGGCAGTAAATTTATTCGAGTCGATAGTAAGTTTTACCCTGGTTTTTATTGTGAATAAAATATGCTCCAAGCTATCAGAATCAAGTCTGTTTTAGGAGGGTGCAGATGAAAAGAAAAAAAGTACTTTCGTGGCTTCCTGATATTATTATGGCTGCTTTTCTTATTTTTATATCATTAATTATGCTGTATCCTTTGTTGTATGAATTATTTGTTTCCTTCAGCGATGCCAATCAGCTGGTAAAATTCAGAGGCGTGCTCCTATGGTTTAAGGGATTTTCTCTGGAAGGCTATAAACTGGTTTTTTCATCCAAGGATATGTTGACCGGATACAGAAATACGTTATTTATTATGAGTATGGGACTGGTGGTGAATATCTTTTTCACATCCTGCGGGGCATATTTTCTTGCAAGAAAAAATGTTTATTTTCATAAACCCATAACGTTAATGTTTATGATCACCATGTATTTCAGCGGGGGGCTGATACCATTTTATCTTGTAGTAAAAGGTGTCGGATTATATAATTCCCTTTGGTCACTTATCATACCTACCGCGATTAATACATACAATATGATTTTGCTGCGTACTTATTTCAGTACAATTCCGGACAGTCTGGTAGAATCGGTAATGATTGACGGAGGCGGACATTTTACGGCTTTATTCCGTATATATATTCCTCTGTCCAAGCCAGCCATGATGGTTATGCTTTTATATTATGGAGTTGGTCATTGGAACAGCTGGTTTAACGCTAAGATGTTCCTGCGAAATCAAGATCTTTTTCCTATTCAGCTGGTTTTAAGGAATATCCTTATTGAAGGAGATGAGACATTCCAGAAGAGCGTAAGCGAGATTGTAAATTATGAGCAGCTTCTGGAA
Organism: uncultured Lacrimispora sp.; assembly: GCA_964402355.1. Lineage (GTDB taxonomy): Bacteria > Bacillota > Clostridia > Lachnospirales > Lachnospiraceae > Lacrimispora. Next base: position 504,832 of record CAYOCB010000002.1, on the reverse strand, counting down.
ACTACAAAAGCCGCTATGGTAATTACTTCTACTCTGCCGTTTTTATGTATTTATCCATTTCTTCAGAAATATTTCGAAAGCGGAATGATGATAGGTTCCTTAAAGGAATAGGAAGCTATTTATTATAAATTATAATTAAAATACGGAGGTTATTATGAAAAAACAGGTTTTTAATCCCTATCTTCCCAGTTATGAATATGTACCGGATGGGGAACCGCATATTTTTAATGAGAGGCTATATATTTATGGAAGCCATGATAAATTTAACGGTACAGACTATTGTGAGAATGATTATGTATGCTGGTCAGCTCCGCTTAATGATCTTGCCAGATGGAAATATGAAGGGGTCATATTTAAAAAAGAGCAGCATCCTTATAAGCTGGGGTCCAACCGCCTGTTTGCACCTGACGTAACAAAAGGCCATGACGGAAGGTATTATTTATATTATTCCGTTGCCCATTCTTCAATCATGTCAGTGGCGGTATGTGATACTCCAGCCGGCAAATATGAATATTATGGAGATGTTGTTTACGAATCCGGAGAAAGGCTTGGGGAAAAATCCGGTGATTTTTATCAGTTTGATCCTGGTATCTTTATTGATGATGACGGACGGATCTATCTTTATTCCGGTTTCTGCCCCCAAAAAGAAAGGGACGAAGAGGGCAGACTGTATGTTGGTGCCCATGTCTGTGTTTTGAAAAAAGATATGCTCACGGTAAAAGCCAGCCCGAAAGTATTGATATCAAGGAATCAGGAGTGCCGGTCAGGGGCCAGGTTTTTTGAAGCTTCTTCTATGAGAAAAATAAATGGTATTTATTATTTTGTATATTCCGCGAGACTTACCGGTCTGCATTACTATTTCAGTAAATATCCGGATAAAGAGTTTACTTACGGAGGATTGATCCATTCTTCCTCCGATGTGGGAATTAACGGGCATTCCGTGGAGAATCCGGCTTATCCCATTGGGAATACTCATGGCGGGATTGCGTGTATTGGCGGCAGGTATTTTATTTTTGACCACCGCTTTACAAATGGGTCCTCTTATTGCCGCCAAGGGGTGGCAGAACCAATAGAAATAGAACCGTCAGGAAGAATTAGACAGGTTGAAGCAACCAGCTGCGGGCTTAACGGCGGTCCTCTTTTGGGGAAAGGGAAATATCCTGCATATATCGCCTGCAATCTTATGGACGCAAATATTTATGAAACTAAAGAGGAAAAGAGTGCCGCAGCTTTTTATATTACCCAGGACGGTGAAGACAGAGAATGTGAACCCGGACAATATTTAAAAGGAATGAAGAATGGCTGTATCGTTGGTTATAAATATTTTGACATGAAAGATGTTCATAAAATTCTTGTTTCAATAAGGGGAACTGCTTCGGGTACCCTGAGATTAAGTTTGAAGGAAAAAGATGCCTATATTGCCGATATTGACATAAGAATTTCTTGTAATAACTGGGTAAATGCGGATACTCCGGTTATCATACACAACGGAATCCACGCCTTGTATTTTGAGTATGAGGGTGAAGGCAGCTTTGATATGCTTGAATTTGAGTTTGTCGAATGAGCGGCAGCTGCAGTATAAAGGAAGGTTTTATTGATTTTAACTCCCAAAGGTTCTATAATGTTATCATAAAAAGACTGGAGGTGAGATTGTGAAGCTCTGCATTGTATTGGCTGGAATAGTTAATAGAATACTTTAAATTGACCAGGAGGTTATTAATGACTATTCCAGAGAAAAAAATATATCCCCGTACAGGCGATCAAGAAACCATTTATTTAAAAAATGTGATTACAAATCCCAATATTACGGTTGGCGATTATACAATGTATCATGATTTTGTAAATGACCCGGTCTTATTTGAAAAAAATAATGTATTATATCATTACCCCATTAATCATGACAAACTTGTAATTGGTAAGTTTTGTTCCATAGCTTGTGGTTCCCGCTTTCTTTTTAACAGTGCCAATCACTCCATGACTTCATTATCCACATATCCCTTTCCCCTCTTCTTTGAAGACTGGGGGCTGGACCGAAAGGATGTCACTGCCTCGTGGGACAATAAAGGCGATATTATTGTTGGAAACGATGTATGGATTGGTTACGAAGCCGTTATTTTGGCTGGTGTCACTATTGGAGACGGTGCAATGATTGGTACCCGTGCGTTGGTTACAAAGGATGTGGAGCCATATACCATAGTTGGTGGAATGCCGGCAAAGCCAATAAGAAAGCGTTTTTCAGAACAAACTATTTCTGCGCTACTTGAGATGAAGTGGTGGAATTGGCCGAAAGAAAAGATTGAAAAGAATATAAAAGCAATACAATCCGGCTGTTTGGAACAGTTGATATAATTTGACCAATGATTGGCAAAGGCGGTGATGATTTGAATATAAAAAAAGAACAGAGGTTTTACTCCATGCAAAGCTGGCAGTTGATTGCGACATTTGCATGGAGTAATATAAGTCGCATTGATATTATGCTGGCGTTGCAACTTGAATAATAAATAATCAAGGAGTGAGCTTGCATGAATTATATAAACGCAATTAAGATTTTACCTGATTGTCTGGTAAAGGAGCTGCAGGAATTTGTACAAGGAGATTATCTCTATATACCTGTAAAAGAAGGAAAGCATAAAGGGTGGGGCGAAGTATCCGGCTGCAGGGCAGCTATACAAAAGAGGAATAAAGAGATTATTCAACAATATCAAAATGGCGTTGCAATTGATGAATTATCTAAAACATATTTCCTTTCAACTCATACAATCAGAAAGATTTTATATCAAAAATAGTGTCAGAGGATTTTCCGGATGAGATGGAAAATCCTCTTTTTTAATAACAAACAGCACGGTATCAAGCATCTGTAAGAACTGAATATCTGACGAAACGATAATCCGTATTAATTGGGAATCCACATAGTAATAGAAGAAGTCTGACAGAAGCAGTAATGTAGTGTCGGATTATGCGGTAAAAAGTTTACTGTTGTGTAGAGTGATGAGATTATTTTATGATATATTTTATATGTGAAGTATTATATATGAAAGGAAGGCAGGATTCAGATATGGGAAGCTGATAAGGGATTGTAAAGTATCCGTATATATTCAGAGCGGGGTTTATTATTTTAAGGAGGATATGTATGAGGATAAGTGTAAAAAAGTATATTTCCACTGGACTGGCATTACTGGCAGCTGTTTCTGTTATTCAGCTTTTTCCGGTCTTGGAAGCAAAAGATGTATTGGCTTCAGAAACAGCTGAAATACCAGCATTTCCCGGAGCAGAAGGCGGGGGAATGTATGCAAGCGGAGGCCGGGGATATGATGTGTATACTGTTACAAATCTTAGGGACTTTGCAAAAGATGAAACACCAATTCCCGGATCTCTGCGTTACGGTCTGAGAAGCAATACGACCATTGTATTCAATGTAGCCGGAAATATTGCGTTAAAACAAAGCTTACGATTTGATGGCCTGGAGAATATAACCATAGCAGGACAGACAGCGCCTGGTGACGGCATCACGATTTCAGGGTGGGATACGAATATCAGTAAATCAAAAAATACAATCATCCGATATGTCAGGTTCCGTCCGGGTGCCGCTAATGTATATAATGGCGGTGACTCTATGGATGCAATGTGGGGAAGGGACAATAATACCTTTATTATCGACCACTGCTCCTTTAGCTGGAATACAGATGAGTGTCTTTCCCTTTACCGTGGTGAGAACGGCACCGTACAGTGGTGTCTTATTTATGAAAGTCTCACCTTGTCCGGGCATAGCAAAGGAAGACATGGATACGGCGGTATCAGCGGAGGTAATAGTGTTACTTTTCATCACAATCTGTATGCGGACCATACATCAAGAAATCCCAGGATAGGCGGAGGATATGCCGGCAAAGCAGATGCAGAAAATGCAGGGGTCGTAGAATTGAGCAATAACCTTACTTATAACTGGGGCTTCTATCCCCTTTACGGAGGAGGATATGAGTTTACCAATTATATCAATAACTATCAGCTGGCCGGACCCGGTACACGGGATAATATAAAGGATATCGTCGTAGTTCCAGGGGAAGGAGGTAAAGTCGGTGGTTTTCATGTTTCGGGAAATTATATAGCGGATTATACCAACCGGCCGAATGGTATCCTGACAGGAGTATTAGATCATCATTCTCCCTATATTCTATTTAAAGGGGACTTAACTGGAGATTCAGCTACCACAATGAGTCAAAAACGTTATTTATCGGCTGATAATATAGGACCATCTGCCGGTGTGACGAATATAGGATTTGATTCCTATAAGGCAGATCTTACACTGCCCGTATATGATGAAGTATTAGATAAAGCAGGGGCCATTTATCCCCGAAGAGATGGCATAGATGCAAGAATCGCTGCAGAAGTCAAGAGCGGTCTTGGAAGATATATTAATACAGAGCATGAAGTCGGAGGGTATGTATCTGAGCCTGGAGTCATTACCTCGATGAGAAATGCGGACTTTGATAAGGATGCCGATGGGATGCCGGATCAATGGGAGCTTAAGAATGGATTAAATCCAGTCGATGCGGCGGATAGAAATTATATAAATGCCGATGGGTATACAAACCTTGAAGTTTACCTCAATTCATTGGTAGATATGGATCATAAGGCAGAAAATCCCTCTGCGGTAATCGTATCGCCGCAAAACAACCAGTTTATTTCAGAGGGTGATGCAGTTAACGTTACAGCTGAGGCATATTCAGACTATGGCCATAAAATTAAAAAAATTGATTTTTATTATGGTACTACGGATACAGAAACAACATTCATTGGCAGTGCCGCAGCAGACATAACGGACAATACCTATGGGATAACTCTTACCGGTCTGACTGACGGAACATACTTTATATCTGCCAGAGTATATGACGATGATGGAAATCAGACACAGTCTACAGCAGTACCAATTCATGTAAATAAAGATCCTTCCTCTTTAGCAGAAGAAGGCTGGCATTCCGTTGATATTGGCAATGCTGCCATTGCAGGTACAGCTAGTTTGGCCAATGGGGTTCTTACGGTAAAAGGGAATGGTAAACTCGGTAAAGAGGAAGGCAGTATTTCCGGTACTGTTGCGGCAGATGCATCAAAGGATGCATTTCACTTTGTATATAAAGAGATTACAGGTGATACAGAAGTTACTGCCAAACTGGAAAGTATTGCTTCTGTAGATAATCATGCCTTCTCAGGAATTATGATCCGGGAGGACTTATCAGATAATGGGGCAGCAGCAGCACTTGGACTATCCTGGGTGAAATACACGAATCTGCCCTGGTCCATGTACCTGACCGGCAGAGACATAAAGGGAGGAAATTTTGATCTGTTAGCAGAAGATCTTGATTCGCAGGCTGCTGCTGCCAAAAAAGGAATTGCCCTGCAGCCTGACATACCATTTAAGAAAATGGGAGTATCCCTTGGATACTTTATGAAGCTTGTACGTAAAGAGAATACCTTTATTGCCTATAGTTCAGCAGATGGTGAGAACTGGGATCTCATCGGCCAGAGGACCGTTGATATGAATGAGACCGTATATGCTGGATTTGCAGCGGACAGCAATAAGGTTGCAAATGAAATAGAACAATTGAACACTGCACGATTTTCCAATATTCGAATTAATCAGGATTAACCAGGCAAAGCAGACCAGGAGAACCTGTAAGCAGCCTTATTCACTATAAAAACTTATTCGATGTCAACCTCAACGGAAGATAAGTTTAATGCTCTGCCGCCAACTTTAACTTCAGTGATTTCCTTTCCATTAACAACTAAGGAAACCAGTATTTCCGACGGTTTTTTCATAGTATAGCCTTGTTCGATAATAATATGCGATGCCTGGTCAAAGCCAATCCTGCCATATTTATAGAGATAACAGCCAAAGGCGCCGTTTGAAGTACCTGTAGCGGATTCTTCCGGGATTGCGAATAAGGGGGCAAAGTTTCTGCAGCAGGCGGTCGAATGATTAATTGATTCCAGTGTAAAAACATGATAACCGACTGCATTGTACTTTTTGCTGATTTCTGCTATTTTTTCCAAATCCGGTTTTATGGAATTTAAAATATCCACGCTTTTTATAGGCACCATGATATCTCTCAGACCTGTGGATACTATTTGAACCGGTAAATCTTCATGAATGCCGGCCATTTCAATATTTAAAGAACCGGCGATTTCGCTCTTTTCAATTGTTTCATAAAAAGTCGGGAGCGGCTGACACATCATGACCGATAGGTCTTCCTTTACTTCAACGCCCAAAATTCCTGCTTTGGTTTCCTGCAGATAGCTGCCCGGTTTTATATACCCAAGGGCTGAAAGGGTAAAGAAAGTTCCTATCGTTGCGTGTCCGCATAAATCGACTTCTTCGTTCGGGGTGAAGAACCTTATCCTATAATCTGCCAGATTTGATTTCAAAACAAATGCTGTCTCGCTGAAGCCAAGGCTGGCGGCTGTTTTTTGCATTTCTGCATCCGACAGGTAATCTGCATCTGGAACAACACCTGCTCCGTTGCCTCCTTCAGAGGTTTTAACAAACGAATAAACGGTATACGCTTTTACTTTCATAATTATTTCTCCTCGCTGCATTGGTTTGTTATATTAAATATAAATGGTTGTACCGATATTCAATTCTTCTGCTTTTCTAATCAGATAATTAGAAACAGTAAGATCCTGCAGGGCGATCCCTGTACTGTCGAAGATCGTTATATCCTTGTCCGATGTTCTGCCCTTGATAGTTCCATTTATCAGACTACCTATTTCCGTTATGTGTTTCTCTTCAATAATACCTGATTTTATGGGAGTCTGTGTTTCACCAACGGATGAAGCCTGGGGAATGTCATCGACAAATACTTTGGCTGCAGCGAAGATATTGTGATCTATTTCCTGTTTGCCAGGCATATCTGCTCCGATACAGCTGAAATGAGTTCCGGGCCTGACCAATTCGTTTAATATATATGCCTTGCTGGAAGATGTTACGGTTACGACGGCATCTGTTTCTTTAAGGGCATTTGCAACATTATCAGTGGCAATAAAATCGATGGAGTCTATCCTTTGAATCCATCTGCCATTTTTAAAATCCATAATATCATTTGTTATTTTACCAAGTTCTTCTTTGATTGAGCATTGAAGTTTTACCGCATTCTGGTATCTCAATGGATTATATAGATAAACCTTTTTGAGTGAAGGCATTACTGAAATAGCAGCAGCAATCTGGAATGCTGCCTGAAATCCGGTGCCTGCAACAAGCAGAACCTGTGAGCCGGCATTTGCCAGATATTTTATACCGACCGCACCGGCGGCTCCTGTCCGCATTGCCGTTAAATGCCTTGCATTTATAAGGGCTTTTGGTAAGCCGGTTTTCAGATCAAATATCATTGTTAAACCGGTTAAAGGCGGAAGGCCTTGTTTTTCATTTTCCCCAAACCAGGCAACTAGCTTTAAACCAAAGGAATCTTCACCATTCAAAATACCGGATTTTATATCCATGTCCGCCTTGCCTTCGTACAGATCTTCGGAAATCACCGGGAATAATCTTGCCTCATTATTGGCTTTAAGTATATAAGCCTTTTCAACACATGCCACTGCACTACGAATATCAAGGATGTCTTTCACATCACGATCACTTAAAACTTTTATAGGTATCATATTCATATCTGCTCCATATCATTAGTTTTTTGTTTCCATGTAATTATAAATAAAGTCTGTAAAAAAGTCTCCAACCATTGCTTGGTTGCTTTTTAGCCAACCAAATGATACAGTAATATCAGTAAATGTGTGGAGGTAATGAAATGCTGGATATTGATTGGAAACCGGACAGAAGCAGCTCGGTTCAACTGCATTTGCAAATTGCAGGATATATAAAAAAAAGAGTGGCCTGTGGTGAGTGGCCTGTTGGTACAAAACTGCCAAGTCAGAGGACACTATCAGATGTTTTAGGCGTAAACAGGAGCACCGTTGTAGCCGCAATGGAAGAACTGGCTGCAGATGGTGTCATAAAAGGAAACACAGGAGGGGGCACAATAATAATAAATAATACATGGTCTTTGCTTTCAAAAGAGTGTTCCTACAACTGGAATACCTATATCTCTTCAGGCGCTCATCAGGCCAATCAGACCATAGTACAGCAAATTAACCAGGCTGAGTTTGATCCGGGAATCATAAGACTGGGCTCATGCGAACCATCTGCTGAACTGATTTCTAACGGATTGATGAATAGAATTTTGAAGAAGCTGCCTGTATCGGAAAAATTCTTTGGATACGAAGAACCAAGGGGGTCACTTTGTTTGAGAAAAGAGATATGCACATATCTTTCTGCTTTAGGAATAGAGGCAGAACCATCTTCCGTACTGATTACTTCGGGAGCTTTGCAGGCCCTGCAGCTTATATCGCTTGGCCTGCTGCATTCAAATTCAGTTGTATACCTTGAAAAACCTTCCTACCTTTATTCGCTCAGAACCTTTCAGTCCTTTGGCATGCAGCTGTCGGGAATACCTCTTGATAAGGAGGGCATCAATATTCAGGAATTGTTTGCACGACACAGGCGGAAAAGAGGATCAATGCTGTTTACAATACCTACTTTCCATAATCCCACAGGAAATGTAATGTCTACGGAAAGACGTAAAATTCTCATAGACAAATGCGGGCTGGAAAGACTGCCTGTTATAGAGGATGATGTTTACAGGGAGATCTGGTTTGATGAACAGCCTCCCATGCCTATAAAAGCATTTGATAAAAACGGCCTTGTTCTTTATGTTGGCAGCATGTCCAAGAATATGAGTCCGGGACTCAGGATAGGGTGGATTATTGGGTCTGAACAGGTTATTGGTAGATTGGCGGATATAAAAATGCAGACGGATTACGGATCCAGTTCTCTCTCTCAATATGTGGCGGCAGAAATGCTTGCCAGCGGGCGGTACACGGAACATAATAAAAGGATGAGAAAAAACGTCAGGATAAGAAGGGATGCTGCACTTACTGCTCTTAATAGATATTTTAAAGACATCGCATCTTGGAACACACCGGTAGGCGGATATTTCATCTGGCTCAGGCTAAATGATGCAATATCAATGCATCAGCTGTTTATAAAAGCCTTAAAAAATAAAATACTTATTCACCCTGGAGATTTGTATGAGTATCACTCTAACCAGTATATCAGAATCTCCTATTCCAATGCCTCATTGGATGAAATTGATTTTGGTATAAAGGTACTTTCACAGTTGGTTATTGAACAGCTCAAGTGATTGCAATAGAGCCTGGATTTTTTTGGCTATTTAAGGTCTTGACATAAAGTTAACTTTATGCTTTATTATTATTCATTATAGATAAAAAAGTGATTAATAGATAGATATAAGGCTGGCTGGTCACGGAACATTCCATCGGCTGCCTGGTGAATTGTCAGCTATTGGTGTAGAGAGGTGATATATAAAAGAAATGAATAAATTTTTTAATAATACCTTAACGATAGATCAATGGGGTAAAACTATGAATGCTGTACCAGGTGATTTTTGGAATATAATTACGAGATACGAAATGTATTTTGGGTGGTATCCATAGTACGATAATATGATCATTAAAAAATATAGGATGATCAGCATCCGATGAACAAATTTAAAACCACACGAAGACCGATATTGGAAGCAGCGGTAAAGGGCTTGAATAGATATTCAAATCAGAAGTCAAAGGGCTTAGTCAATGAAACTTGGAGGTAAAATATGGAAAAATCAAAGGTGTATTTTATGAAGGAAATTACATCAGAAGGCTTATTAAAATTATATGAGGCCTTAAATATTGATTTAAATAGTAAGGTTGCAGTTAAAATTTCCTCTGGTGAACCGGGTGGACACAATTTTTTGAATCCACAGTTAATTAAACCATTGATTGATAAATTAAATGGGACTATCGTTGAATGCAACACTGCTTATGAAGGAAAAAGAACAAATACTAAGGATCATTGGAAGGCCATAAAAGACCATGGATTTTTGGATATTGCGCCATGCGATATTATGGATGAAACGGGTGAGATGGAATTACCTGTCAATGGTGGAAAACATTTGACAACTAATTATGTTGGTGAGCATCTTGCAGATTATAATTCCATGTTAGTGTTGTCACATTTTAAAGGACACATAATGGGAGGATTTGGAGGCGCGCTGAAAAACATGTCCATCGGTGTTGCTTCTTCCTACGGAAAAGCTGTCATTCATGGTGCCGGAGAGCCGGAAAAGATCTGGACTTCAGACCATGATTCCTTTTTAGAGTCTATGGCAGAGGCGGATATGGCGGTTATGGATTATTTGGGAAGAGAGAATATTGTTTATATCAATGTAGCAAATAAACTTTCTGTTGATTGTGATTGTGATGCCAATCCACATGATCCGGAAATGGCCGATATAGGACTCTTTTCTTCACTTGACCCGGTAGCGGTTGATCAGGCTTGTGTAGATGCTGTATACCAGTCATCAGATGAGGGAAGGGCAGCGTTGATTGAGCGTATGGAATCAAGAAATGGAATTCATACGGTAGAAAGAGCAGCTGAATTAAAATTGGGTTCAAGAGAATACGAAATCATTTCTTTGGACTAAGTGTTCCTTAGACTGAAAAGCTTAATACCTTTTTAGATTAGCGGACATCCTTAATTGATGGAGGCAAATATGAAAAGAATTTTTGTTTTATTATTTGTAATGGTGTCACTTACGATGACTGCAGGGTGCTCGAATCAAAATGCTGTATCAGATACATATCAAAATAATGTATCTGATACTTCAAATGCAGAAAATGGCATTACCAATACAAATGACATTGAACCTGATCATAATCAGGGCAGCACAGAGGAGATGGAAAATAACATTATGAATATTCAGATTGGAGATAACATATTCTCAGCTGCATTAGCAGATAATTCAACTGCTGAGAAGTTGTTAGAAATGCTTTCCAAAGGACCAATAACAATCGATATGCAAGATTATGGAAATATGGAAAAAGTTGGATCATTTGATACAGCTTTACCTAGAAATGATGAAGCCATATCAACAGAACCCGGAGATTTAATATTATACCAGGGAAAGGCTTTCGTTATTTATTATGATACGAATACCTGGAATTTCACTAGAATTGGAAAAATAAATGATGTGACACAAGAAGAATTGAAAAAAGCACTTGGCAGTGGAGATGTGACAGTTACACTATCTTTAAGTCAGGAATAAATTAAAAAAAGAAATAGGATGTATCAAAAATCTGCGGAGTTTGATGCATCCTATTTTTGAGCTGCAGCGAAAGCTGGCACACTCTAAAACAATTAATACGTTCCATATGTTTTTGCTTCATCTACAATAACTTTTGCGAATGTATCATCAAGGGGGGCGGGATATTCACAGCTTGTTGCTAAAATATATCCGCCGTCTTTTTTATATGCGTCAATTTGTTCCCTGCATAATTTTCGGACATCTTCTTCAGATGCTGTCATAAGAAAGCCGGGTTCTATATGCCCGATCAGTGTTGTCTGGTTCCCGTATTTTTCTTTAAGTTCCTGCATGGTTTTACACTCAGGCGGGAGATGACCAAAAGAAATAGCGACGGGTTTCATTCTTTTTATCTGGAGATCAAAATATATACCATCACCACAGTTGTGAAGCATAACCATTGCACCATGTTCACGAACGGTTTCACATAACTCTTCGATATACGAACCCTCAAATTCATCCCACATTTCAGGGCTCATAATGGTTTTTGACGCATAAAGCGTATCGAACATAATGGCGTGGCAGCCTGATTCAATTAATGCGATTGAAAACTCCTTGAGAGTATCAGTTATATTGCGAAGCGCATATTTGACTTTTTCGGCGTTAGTGAAGAAATCGATACACATATCGTCGAGCCCCCGCATCATACTTAAAGTGCCTAAAGGCCCAAATACAAAACCGACGATTGGCTTTTCCAAGCCCTTTGCATCGTATAAAAGCCTGGCCATTTCGATGTGCCCGCTCATTCTCGGAGTTTTGCGGGGATTAATAACCTTTATTTTTTCATACTCTTCAGCATCTTTAATTAAGTGTTTGTTTTTAACAGGGCCTGCCGCTTTATCCTTATAGTATTTAAGTTCCATCCCCCAATCAGCGGCTTCCACCGACAAATCTACCAGAGTGCAGATAATATCAACATCAATTTCATCGGTTGCCTTTAAAATAGCCTGTGCACATTTATGGATATCCTTTGACCATTCGTCATAGCCGATACCGATTGTTTTCATTGAGATACTGTTAATAAGCGGGTAAACAGGCACCCTGTCCGGTTCCTTGTGGTTTAATGCCAATGTGACTCTTTCCAGCGAATTCATAATACTGTCTCCTTTTCGTTCAGTTTTTTATTGTAAAGCTTACCCAACAAATGCCTTGGATTTTTCATCATGTTTTGTTCTAAGTCACTTCAGCCAAACTATAATTGTTGTACATTGACATCATTATAGACAGCGAATAGGGAGTAGTCAAATCTCCAAATGTATCGTGTCAGGAAAATGTTCTGGGTTTGCTGTTGACTTTTATGATATTTATCTGAGTATTATCCGGTTTTTTAAAAAAATCAGAGATTTAAAAACCAAATATATCGGAAAATTTGATTTTAAGGAAACTTTGGGACATGCTGATACAATTCATTATATAAACTGGCCAGCTGCAGCATGAGAATTCCGTTTGCAGCCTACAAATCCAGATTTGTCAATGATAATCCCACTTTCAGTACCGCAGCCCTGCGATTCCGCACTTAAGAAAATACGATCTTGACAAGGCTTTGTTAAAATGATAACATAAATTCATAGAATGCATTCTATGAACGTATTCAGTAAAAAAAGGAGGATATACAGGTGAAAAAAGAATACAGGCCTTTGTTTGATAAGGTCAAAATTGGTAAAGTGGAACTGAAAAACCGTTTTGCCATGGCACCTATGGGCCCATTGGGAATGGGAGATGCGGAAGGCGGCTTTAACCAGCGGGGGATTGATTATTATGTGGAACGAGCCAAAGGCGGTACGGGACTCATCATTACAGGAGTTACTTTTGTAGATAATCATGTGGAAGGGCACAGTATGCCCAGTACGCCATGCTCCACTTATAATGATGTGCACTTTGTCAGAACTGCACGTGAGCTGACAGAGAAGATACACGCTTATGACTCCAAGATTTTTATTCAGTTATCCGCTGGATTTGGCCGTGTTACCATACCAACGAATCTGGGAGAGCATCCCCCGGTAGCACCATCTGCGATTCCCCATCGCTGGCTGGATAAAATCTGCCGTCCTTTAACAAAAGAGGAAATTCATGAAATCATTACTCAATTTGGCAAGGGTGCTTATAATGCCAAGCGGGCAGGTTTTGACGGAGTCCAGATTCATGCTGTTCATGAAGGATATTTGATGGATCAGTTTGCAATTTCCATGTTTAACCAGCGTACCGATGAGTATGGTGGAAGCCTGGAAAATCGTCTTCGCTTTGCCAGGGAGGTAGTAGAGGAGATTAAAAGGACCTGTGGAGAGGATTTCCCTGTCACTCTTCGTTATAGTGTGAAGAGCTTTATCAAGGACTGGCGTGTCGGTGCCCTTCCGGGTGAAGAATTTGAAGAAAAAGGAAAAGACACAGAGGAGGGCCTGGAGGCTGCCAAATTATTGGTGGGATATGGCTATGATGCGTTAGACGTGGATGTGGGAACTTATGATTCCTGGTGGTGGAACCATCCGCCGATGTATCAGAAGAAGGGCCTCTATATTCCATATTGCAAGATGGTAAAGGAAGTGGTGGATGTTCCGGTTATCTGCGCAGGGCGTATGGATAATCCTGAACTGGCAGTAAATGCTGTCAAAGACGGTGCCTGTGATATGGTTTCTCTTGGCCGTCCCCTTCTTGCAGATGCGTATTATGTTCAAAAGCTGGAGCGTGGAGAAGAAGAGAGGATCCGTCCCTGTCTTTCCTGTCAGGAAGGCTGTATGGGACGTCTTCAGACCTACTCATCTTTAAACTGTGCGGTTAATCCACAGGCCTGCCGGGAACGTTCGGAGAGTCTGATACCTGCCTTAAGTAAGAAAAAGGTATGGATTATCGGCGGCGGTGTAGCTGGCTGTGAAGCAGCTCGTGTGCTTGCCATTCGGGGACATGAACCGGTACTTTTTGAAAAAACGGATCGGCTGGGCGGCAATTTAATTCCAGGCGGTGTGCCAGGCTTTAAAGAAGATGATCATCTGCTTGCAGCCTGGTACGAAAGTGAGTTAAAGCATCTGAATGTGGAAATACATAAAAATACTACAGTAACTGCGGATGAAATCAGAAAATCCGGGGCAGATGAGGTTATTCTGGCAACAGGCTCCAAACCGAAGCGCTTTGGATTAGGAACAGGGGAAGTGTATACGGCTTCCGAGGTTCTTATGGGAGAAGCAAAGGCAGGGGAAAAGGTTGCAGTTATCGGAGGAGGCCTTGTGGGCTGTGAAACAGCACTCTGGCTTCAGGAGCAGGGCAGACAGGTTTCCATCATTGAAGCAATGCCGGATATTTTATGTGTAAACGGACCCCTTTGCAGCGCTAACTATGAGATGCTGAAGGAATTAGTGCCTTTCCACCACATTGATGTGATTGCTTCAGCAAAAGCAAAAAATTATGATGGAACAACTCTGACGGTCGGGACAGAGCAAGGAGACAAAGCACTGGCAATTGATACAGTGGTTCTGGCAGTAGGATATCAGTCAGAAACCAGCCTGTATGATGAGCTAAGGGATGACCTGTTTAATCTTCATGTTCTGGGTGATGCCAGCAGGGTATCTAATATTATGTATGCAATTTGGGACGCTTATGAGGTTGCAGGCCATCTGGATTAGGATCAGGGCAAATGCGATAAATGTGTATGGATGTAAGTTCGGTCTTGAACAGCAAAAAGCTTCTCTGATATAATAGGAGTGGAGGTAAGAGAAGTGAAAAAGTTGACAAACCGTGCAAAACAGGCACTAAAAACAAAAAAGTATATTTATGAATGCGGAATTGAATTAATCAGACACTATGGTTATGATAATGTTACCGTGGAGGATATTGCAAAACAGGCAAAGGTTTCCATCGGAACATTTTATCATTACTTTGTCTCCAAATCAGATCTTTTGGAAGAAAACTTTAATCGTGGAGATGTTTATTTCCATAAACATGCAGGCAGTATTTTTGAAAATGAAAAAGAGGATTTCCAAAAGATTATTGATTATTTTATTTTGTATGCAAGGCTCTCAATAGAAGAAGGACTGGAGAGAGTTAAGACTCTGTATATCCCAACCAACCAGATGTTTATTACTCATGGCAGATTAATGCAGGATTTATTGACAGCTTTTCTGGAACAGGCTCAGGAACGGGGAACCATAGATAAATCCCGGACAGCAGAGGAAATTACCGAGAGGCTTTTTGTAGCTGCGCGCGGGGTGATTTTCGACTGGTGCCTTCATGAAGGGAAGACCGATCTGGAAGAAAAGATGCAGGATATTATTTCCAGGCTGGCAGTCAGTTATCGTAAAGGCCCCTTTTTGGCTGGACTGCCTGAATCAGGATAAGGATGAGCGATACAAAAAGATGCCGCTAAGAACCAGCCAGGTTCTTAGCGGCATCTTTGTATAACAATGAAAAAAGCCCGGCTATTACTAGCCGGGCTCTACCAAAGATTATTCGAATGTGGCAAACATTCATAGAGATTATAACATATAAAGATGTATATTTCAATCAAAAAAATGTATTTTTATTCATTTTTATCTTAACAGTCAGGAGGGATCGGAAAGAACGGGTCTATGTGGCCGCGGTTACAGTGTGGATCTTTGATTTATCTGAATATTCCAGAGTTAAAGGAACAGCCATTCCTATTATTACATAACATATAATAGAACTATTAATGAATGATCAGGAACTTAAATTCAAGGGAGTAAAGGAATGAGTAAAAATTCTGGCAGACCCTGTATATATTGCGGAAAGGTGTTTCAACCGAGCTTACCCAATGAGTTAAGCCCAAGTGAACCACCTATTGTTTTAGCAGAGGTTAATGTAGATACGGGATATATCGCAAGACCACGTGTATTAGTTAAATTCTCTGAATTTATTGCTATTAAAATATTAGGCTTAAATCCCAAATTAAAAATCACATACCGGCTGGTCAGAACAGATAAATGTACAGAAGATGTTCAAATCCTTCAAGAGTGGAAATTTGAATTTGAATCATCTCATGTGATTGAAATTGCAAATGTAGACACGAATCAGCCAACCGTTCTTAATTTTTGTGATCAATATGTAAGTTACAGCATAATTTATAAACTGGAAATCATACAAATTGAAACAAACAGTGTTATGAATTACAGTATAACGAATAAAAGTATTACAGGGACTGTATTGAACAGTGAACAGATCTGTTGTAAAAGATTAAACAGAGAGCCAGCTATTTATAAACAAGGTAACGAACCTTTTGCAAAATGTGGGAGAGTATATAATCCGGTTTTACCTTTACATTTAAGTAAAGAAGAGAAACCGGTTAAACTAACGCAAGTATCGTTTGATATAATAAATGATTGCAGCTTATGTATTTTAATTAACTTTTCCGGTTTTGTTACATCTGTTTTAAAGGATGAGCGTTTTAATAATTTAACATTTCGATTAGTAAAAAAAGTGGATAATTCAAAGGAAGCAATTCTTGAAGAATGGCCTTTCAGAAGGGCATTTGTTAATGACACCAATATTAAAGAACCAGTTGTTTACAACGTCTGTGATTGTTTGAATGCGAAATTTGACAGGCACTATATATACACAATGGAATTGGTTGAAGCTGAATTATCTGGCAATTCATACTATGACATTAGCCAAAAGAGTATGACTGCTCAAATATACTTTGGAACGGATAAACAAGCATTTTTAAGAAGGGGGTGCTGACCGTGCAGGTTTATCAAAATATACCTTCTTTATATTGTGGCAAAATATACAAGGTTAATTTGCCTGATGAATTAACAATAGATTGTCCGCCTATAAATTTAGCTTCAATAAAAGTAAACATAAGAAATATAAAGAAGCCTTGTGTTCTTATTAATTACTCTCAAAATCTTTCATTTAGTATTTTGGATTTTAACCCAATACTATGTTTAGTTTTCAGGTTAATTCGAGAATCTAACCATACTGGCAATCTAAGCATACTTGAGCAGTGGAATTATAAAGCGTCTGAAGTTATACCAACAATTGTACAGGAAGTGAATACTATTGAACCATTAGTCCTTAACTTTTGTGATTGTTTAATTAGTCATTGTGATGAAGAATGTTTCACTTATATAGTACAAATTACAGAGATAATAACCCAAAATACAACTTATAATATCTCAAATCAAGAAATTTCTGGAATTGTATGTTCTGGTGAATCAGATTGTGTTTGAAAAAAATCCAAAATAGAATAAAGTCGGAACGGTTCTTCAGCAATTCATTTTTCTGCCGTTCCGGCTTTTGCTTTATCTGTGTTTCTGTAAATTATACTTTAAAACTATTGACCTGTGAAAGATAAATGTATATAATCAATATAAAACCTGTCACGACAAGCTTTTGCTTTTTACGGAGGTCTCTTATATGATTTATGATTTAAATAATTCAATCGGATTTACGATAGCCAGAACTCAGGGAAAGATAAGAAATGTAATGATTCGTAAGTTCAGAGAATTTGACTTAACGCCAAATCAATGGGCAGTTTTAAATCATCTGTCTTTAGATAATGGAAAACCAACTACTGAAATTTCTAAAATAACCTTTAAAGATATTCCAAATACAATTCGTATTCTTCAGAAACTTGAAAAAAAAGGCTTGATTTCTCATTATATAAATTCAGAGGATAAGCGTGTATCATTCTATTATTTATCTGATAAAGGTGCTGATTTAAGAGAGAAGCTATATCCTATAGGAACTGGTGTTATGGAACAATCTGTTAAGGGAATTGAACCAGAAAAAGTTAAAGAATTAATAGATTTACTAAATAAGATTTATGATAATCTGGAGTAGTAAATTACCACAAAGGCCTGTCATGATAAGTCATTGAAAAATTAAATATAAAGGAGTTGCTGTTAATGAAAAAAATCGATATGTATTCACATTTCTCGTTTCCCAAATTACTTGATTTCATTGAGGAGAAAACAGGTCATCCTCATGAGTTTTCCAGACTGTTTGCCAATGACAAACCTTTAATTGATGCAGATGCAAGAATTCATTTAATGGATAGATATAAAATAGATATCAGTGTACTGGTTCCGCAGCCGGAAATTGGAATAACACCTGAAATTGAAAAAAATCCGGTACTTTCTGCAGAAGCAGCCCGTATCGGTAATAACGAAATGGCCGAGCTTATAAAAAAATATCCTGGCAGATTTGCTGGTGTTGCAATGGTACCTTCAACAAATGCAGATATTATGGTTAAAGAATTAGAACGTGCAGTAAAAGAGCTTAAGCTTATTGGCGGAGTTATAGGTGCCGGACCTGATTTGAAACCTTTCGATCATCCGGATTATGATAAACTTTTTGCAAAGGCTGATGAACTTGATGTTCCAATATGGATTCATCCTGCACGCTCATCTGGTCTTCCGGATTATTTAGATGAAGGAACAAGATCAAAATATCAATATTTTCAAGCATTTGGCTGGTTATCGGATAGTACCCTGGCAATGCATAGAATCGTATTTAGCGGCGTCTTTGACAGATATCCGGATCTTCGTATTATTATTCATCATCATGGTGCAATGGTTCCATATTTTGCAGGTCGTGTTGATATTGGTGTAGAATTTTTTGAAGCGAATGCTGGTGTAAAATACAATTCCCCAATTCGTGCTCCATACTTAGAACATTATAAAAAATTCTATGTCGATACAGCAACTCAATTTTATAATCCGGATGCATTAAAGATAGCAGTTGATTTCTTTGGTGCAGATCATGTACTTTTTGGATCGGATGCTCCTATGGATAAAAATGGTGGTGCTGATATGACAGAGAATGCTGATAAAAGTATTGAGGCATTAAACATAAATGATGAAGAGCGCAAACAAATTTATTTTAAAAATGCGGAACATATCCTAAAGTTAAACTAAAAATTTTAAAAATGATTGTTTTAAGATATGCAGGAAAAGTAAAGGAGGGGATGCATCATGATATGCAAAGAGAAAACAGCAATTGTAACTGGTGCAGCAGGAAATGGTATGGGACGCAGTATAGCGTTGACATTAGCAAGAGAGGGAATTGCAGTTGCAGTCAATTATCGTAAAAATCAACAAGGTGCAGAGGCTATTGCTTCGTATGTCAAAGATAATGGGGGGAAAGCAATAACAGTACAAGGCAATATATTTAATAAAGAGGATTGCGAAAAGCTGGTTAATACTACACTGGATTATTTTGGCAGGATAGACATATGTGTTATAGGACCTGGCGCTGACTGGAATACAGAAGATTTAAAAAGTTTAAAACCGGATAAATCATTGCAGGATGTAAACCAGGAAATCAGTCCCATATATAATCTGCTGCCCATGTTATTGGAGGATATGGAGAAAAGAAAATGGGGCCGAATCATAGGGATTGCCTCCAACATGGATATACCCTCCCCATCGTATTCCTATAATGTTGCAAAACTGGCAAAAATACAGGCATTAAAGCTGGCAGTAAAGGAAGCGTGGAAAATGGGCGTGACGGTTAATATAATCGGGCCGGGACCTGTTGATGAAATTTCAAATCTTGAAGAGGCATGTGATTATTGTAACCATAATAATGAGTGGCTGAACAGAAAGAAAGTAACACCACAGGACATCGCAGAAGGAGTTGCATTTTTGTGTTCTGATAATGCAAAATATATTACAGGCTGTACATTACCGTATTTATTTTAACAGATAAATGTATTGAGAGGATCCGGAGCAGCTGGCACCGATTCAAAACCCGGAAGTGAAAAAGCGGATGATCCGGCACATGATAAGGATACAAATTGTTTTTGGGGAGATAAGTATATGTATAAGAATAAATTAGTTGTTGTTGGAGCCGGTCATGTTGGTTCCTATGTTTTGGCAGATGCCATGAAAATTGGTTTGTTTGCAGAAATTGGTGTTATTGATGTGTTGGAAAACGTAGCATTTGGTGAGGCTCTTGATCAAGCGCAGGCAACAGCCTTAACATACATGAATAATATTACTGTTAAAAGTGGTGGATATGAACAATGTACGGATGCTGATATCATTATTATTGCTGCCGGTCCCAGCGTAATACCAGACCCCGGTGATCCAAAAGGAGAACCAGATCGTACTTTATTAACAAAGACAAATTGTGAGGTAATCCGCAATGTAATGGCTGGTATAACGAATTATACGAAAGAAGCCATCATCATTTTAATTACGAATCCGTTGGATACGATGGTTTATATTGCTGAAAATGAATTTGATTACCCAAAGGGACGTGTCTTTGGTACCGGGACCATGCTTGATTCTGCCCGCTTACGTAAAATAGTGGCTGATAACTACCAGATAGATCCAAAATCTGTTAATGGTTTTATGATGGGAGAACACGGCAGTACGGCTTTTCCAGTCTTGAGTCATGTTAATATTAGTGGGATTCCATTTACCGATTTGGATTCCATTTTTAAAGGAGTGGAAGATTTAAAAAATCCGGATATCATAAAATCTAAGATTGTCAGTGCTGCATATGAAGTATTTAATGGAAAAGGCTGGACCAATGCTGGCGTTGCACAAGCTGCCATTACCATGGCAAAAGCAATTCTGTTAGATGAGCGGAGTGTTTATCCTGCCTCCACTACTCTGCAT
This sequence comes from uncultured Lacrimispora sp., assembly GCA_964402355.1. GTDB lineage: Bacteria > Bacillota > Clostridia > Lachnospirales > Lachnospiraceae > Lacrimispora. The sequence goes on along the minus strand of CAYOCB010000002.1, from coordinate 484,020 downwards.
GGTCAATATGGCCATGATGGCGATGTGGCATTAAGTATGCCCTGCATGATCGGACGTGAAGGTATATTGAAACAATTGCCTGTAAAATTAAATGAATGGGAAACAAAAAAATTAGAAGAATCCATTGCATTTATTCAGGCAACCATGCAGGATGCAAAAACTGGTCCAGCCAAACATTAAAGAGTTTTGCAGATAATCTGAAGCTCCATACAATAATCATATTTGGAATATACATCCAGATTAACCATTTTAGAAATTAAGACGGCCGTATCTTCTAATTCAATATTTCGAATCCCTGCATATTTATCTAATTCATCTAAGGTAGACATGGTGTTTTCCTCTGAGTAAAGAAAGCTTTCGCTAAGATAACGGCCATCACGAAGGGTCTTTACTTTTAATCCTGGCAATTTTTTATCAGAGAATACACCAAATCCTTTTACCATTAATTGCTGTGTCTGTTTATACTCTGACAGAGAAAACAGAAGACACATGATATTGTTTTTATTAGGCTCGATATTGTCGATATTCCTGGTTACATATTTGTCAATATCATAAATAGAAGTATTCATTTCTTTATAGTAAAGATTACGGCTCATGAGAAATTGTTCATATATTCCGATCTTCTCCGGATATTTTTTCCGGTATTTCGTATCTCTGATTAAGTTATCGGTAAGCTGCTTGGAAAATTCCAGGGCAGCGATTTTTTCATCCAATAATTTTTTGTGGGAATCTAAAAGTTCCAGAAGATAATCACTTTCTTTGGTTTGCTCCAGTAATTTTTTTACATTATCCAGTGGAATGTTTAAGGTTTTATTCAAATAGCGGATAACATCGATCGTAAAAAACTGGTCATAGCTATAATAACGGTAGCTGGTATCCGGTGAAATGTAGTGAGGTTTCAGTATTCCCATATCGTCATAATGGCGTAATGCTTTGGTTGATATCTTAAGAAAACGAGAGACTTCTCCGATTGTATACAAGTTTGTCATTTATTTCACACTCCACTATTGACTTTGCCCTTATGGCAAAGTTTATAGTAATAGTATAAATGAATTGGAGTTAATGAGTCAAGGAAATTGGAGGAAGATATGAGCAAGGTTAAAATCACAATTGATGGTTTGGAATTATTTGCAGAGGAAGGTAAAACAATTATGGAGGCTGCTGAAGAAGCTGATATTTACATTCCACATCTTTGCCATCATCCAGATTTACCCGATGTTGGCGGCTGCAAATTATGCGTTGTTGAAATAAACGGGAAGGAAGAACCCCTTACAGCATGTACCACGAAAATCGAACCTGATATGGTCGTAAAGACAAAATCTGACCGGTTGGATGAAATGAGAAGGTTATCGATGGAACTGATGCTGGCCAATCATGTAGATGACTGTACCACATGTCCCAAATATCTAAAATGTGAATTACAGTCGTTAATCCAGTACTTGGGAGTCAGCACTTCAAGATTAAGACGAACATTAAATGCCGTTCCTGTTGAGACAGAAAATCCTTTAATTATCAGGGACTTAAATCGTTGTGTTTCCTGCGGCAGATGTATTCGGGTGTGTCAGGATGTCAGAGGGGTAGGAATTCTGGGGTTAAATAAAAATGAAGAAGACAGGATCTATGTAGGTGTAAATGGAAGAAAATCCTTACTGGATGCCAACTGCCGTTTCTGCGGTGCCTGTGTAGAGGTCTGCCCTACAGGAGCCTTGCAGGATAAAAAAGGACTGTTTAAGGAAGGAAAACGGGAAGACGTATTAATACCATGCAAACATGAATGTCCGGCAGGTATTAATGTTCCCAAGTATGTCCGCTTTATAAAAGAAGGAAATTATGAAGAGGCCGCAGCTGTTATTCGTGAAAAGGCACCATTTCCAAAATCACTGGGACTTGTCTGTATGCGTTTTTGTGAGGCCGCCTGCCGCAGAAAAGAGATAAACGGAGCAGTTTCCATACGGGATTTAAAAAGATTTGCAGCTGAAAAAGATACTTATAAATGGAAAGAAAAATCCTTTAAAAAGGAACGTACCAATAAAAAAGTGGCCGTTATCGGAGCTGGACCGGCAGGACTTACTGCGGCCTATTATCTTGCCAAATCAGGACATGCTGCTGACGTATATGAAAAACTGCCGGTTGCAGGAGGCATGTTGTCAGCTGGTATTCCGGATTATCGGCTTCCTAAAGAAGTGGTTGAATCGGAAATTGATATTATCCGGGAAGCAGGGGTCAATATTTTTACAAATAGCAGGATTGACTCTTTAAAAGCACTGCAGGAGAACGGTTACGATGCCATTTTGATTGCCATTGGAACAGACAAAGGAGTGCGTATTCCGATTCCTGGTTCCGATTTAAAGGATGTTCATGTTAATATTGATTTCCTTAGAAAAGATTTATTAGATCTTGATATAGAGCTGAAAGATTCCGTTGTTGTCTTAGGAGGCGGTAACGTTGCCTTTGATTGTGCAAGAACTGCCAAGCGATTAGGCTGCAGGGAAGTTTCCGTTGTCTGTCTGGAATCGTCTGACAATATGACAGCAAGTGATGAGGAAGTTGTTGAAGCCAGAGAAGAGGGAATCAACATCTATAATAGCAGAACCTTTGTAAAGATTGAAGAAAAGAACGGAAAAGCAGCCGGTATTGCATGCCGTGAAGTGGAAAGTTTCTCCTTTGATGAAGACAAAAAATTAATACTAAATATCAAAGAAGGTTCAGACCATGTAATTAGCGGTGAGACTATTATTTTTGCAACAGGACAGAGACCGGATTTGGAAGCATTTACGGATGTTGCGCTTACTTCCAGAGGATTAATTGCCATTGATGGAAACTGTAAAACAAATATTGACGGCGTCTTTGCAGTGGGTGATGCGGTAACAGGAACAGCTTCCGTGATCCAGGCAATAGCCGCTGCGAGAACAGCCGCTTCCAATATAGACATTTATTTAGGCGGAGATGGCAATATGAAAGAAACCTTATCAGAAGATCAGCAGTTGAATTCCTGTATTGGAATGGAAGAAGGTTTTGCTTTAAAAGAATGCAATCAGTATCAGTGTATACCGGTAGAAGACAGAATTGATAATTTCAATCTTATTACGGTTGGCTTAGATGAACAGTCCGCTCGATGTGAGGCTTTAAGATGCCTGCAATGTGATCTGCGGCCGGAACTTACAAAAGCAAAATTCTGGACAGAGTATAAAATTAAATAAAGAAAGTGAGGAAAGGCAATGGAAGATATTAAGATATGTGGACATGGAATAAAAGGCATTCCCACTTTGGACAGATGGAAGAACAGAGCCTGGAGGGAACTGGCCTGTCTCTTTGTGGAAGATAACAGACAAAGTGAAAATGTAAAGTATCTGCTGGATACCTATCTGGATCAGATTATGGATGGAATCCGTATCTGTATGAAAGAAGTAAACATAAAAGATGCTAAGATTTATCTTTCTGCATGTTATAGTGAATTCCTTGAGAAACTGCAGAAATACGGCCTGGAAGTGGTTGTAGTGGAAAATAAAAAGAACGCCGAAAAAGAGGTGTTCAGGGAAGATACCCTGGTTCATCATGCAGAAACCATGTCCGCATTAAGCCGTTCTTTTTCAGAAGAAAATTACATACCTGAAAAGATAGTAACCATTGCAGGAGATGTGAAAACTCCGGGAGTTTATGAGATTCCGTTTGGAAAAACGCTGAATGAAATCATAAAAGAGTACGGAAATGGCAGCAGCACAGGAAAAGAGATTCAGTTTGTCCAGGTTGGCGGAAATACAGGAGCTGTTTTTTCCAAAGAAGAATTAGATACCCCATTTACCTATGCCGGTCTTATGGGAAGTGGTACCATGCTGGAAACAGCGAAGGTTGATGTTTATAACGTGGAGTCCTGTATTGTTAACTGGTCTTATAAAAAAATGCTGGAAAACAGCAAAGAGACCTGTGGAAAATGCGTCTATTGCAGAGAGGGGATTTATCAGCTGTACCGTATCATGCAGGATGCGGTCCAGGGAAAAGGAAGAGAAGGAGACATAGAGCTTGCCTTTGAATTATGTGAGACTATGAAAGCAGGCTCTTTATGTGACTTTGGAAAAAGTGCGGCAAATCCACTCTATACAGCTATGAAAAAATTTAAAGAGGAATTTGAAAAGCATATCGATAGAAAAAAATGCAGTACATTAAGCTGTATATCCTATGTTAACTTTTATATTGATCCATCCGTCTGCAGCGGTTGTGGAACTTGTATGACCTGTCATAAAGATGCCATTAAGGGTGGAGAAAAACTCATTCATATCATTGATGAAGAGCTTTGTGATAAATGCGGAGAATGTGAAAAGATCTGCAGCATAAGGGCAGTGAAGCGGTATGGAACAATAAAACCCCAGTTACCTTCTGAGCCGGCAGCAGCCGGAAGCTTTGCAGTGGATGGTTTGGGCGCGAAAAAGGGCCTGGGAAGAAGAAAGAGAAAGCTATAATAATTTTTTAATATAAATCAGGAGGTACAAGAAATGAGAGAAATGGAAGCAGATGTAATTATTGTAGGGGGAGGAGCAGCCGGAATGGCGGCTGCAATTTCTGCAGCAGAGCAGGGCGCTGAAGTAGTTGTATTTGAAAAAGCCAATACCACTGGCGGCTGTGCAAACATGGCAATGGGGCTTTTGGGAGTAGAGACAAAGCTTCAAAAGGACAGGCTCATTGGCTGTACAAGAGAGGGAGCATTTCAAAAATTTATGGACTACACCCACTGGCGGTCTGACGCAAGACTGGTAAAGAATTATATTTACAAATCAGCAGGCACCATTGAGTGGCTTCAGGATATGGGCGTTAAATTTGCTCTGCCTTCCAAATATTTCCCAGGCTCTGAAGCAACCTGGCATATTGTCCAGCCTAAGACAGGTGCACCAGGATTACGGGCAGCAGCAACCATGATCAAAGCGATGACTGACAGAGCTGAAGAATTAGGAGTAAAAATCTGCCTGGAATCTCCAGTTCAGAAATTAATAAAGGAAGATGGGGACATAGTTGGTATCGTTGCAAAGGATAATGAGGGAGAAATAACAGCATATGGTTCAGCCGTGATTATTGCTACCGGCGGATTCGGTGACAGCCCTGAATTTATTAAAAAGTACACGGAATTTGAATGGGGGAAAGATTTATTCTCTTATAGAATTCCAGGACTTACCGGTGACGGAATCAGCATGGCATGGGAAGCCGGAGCGGACAGAGACAGAATGGATATGGAATTAGTTTTCTTTGCACCTAATACAGGCGGATATGCACCTATTGAACTTCCGTTCAGACAGCCGAACCTTTTTGTAAATCTGGATGGGGAAAGATTCTATGATGAGGCAGTAGTTGAAAATCCTGTTTTCTCAGTGAATGCTATTGCAAGACAAAAGAATCGAGTTGCCTTTTCGATTATTGATGAAACAATCCTTAAGCAATATGAGAAAAATGGTCTGGATTTAATCAATGTTGTTACTTCCAATATCAGTATGGATGATTTTAACCAGGAAATGGAAGACCTTATTAAAAATGGAAATGATGTATTGTTCATAGCAGACTCTGTCGAAGAATTAGCAGAAAAAACAGGCATTGATAAAGAAGGACTTGCAAAAACAGTAAAGGAATACAATGAATGCTGCAAATCCAGGGATCTTGTATTTAATAAAAATCCGAAATATTTAAAACCAATCACAGGACCCAAATATTATGCATTAAAATTTGCACCAAGTGCTTATGGCAGTTTAGGCGGTATTAAAATTAATTATAAAACAGAAGTAATAGATTCAGAAAATAATGTAATACCAGGTCTTTATGCAGCAGGTACCGATGCAAACTCTATATGCAATCCAGATTATGTGTTTGTTCTTCCAGGAAATACATTAGGATTTGCAGTTAACTCCGGCAGAATGGCAGGAGAGAATGCTGTTCAGTATATCAAGGAAAATTTTGCTGAAGAATAATATAAAAAATGAAATAATGAATCGATCGATTAACGGTTCCTATAAAAAGTGGCTTCTATTTCGTATCTTCAAGGCATCCTGCGATGAAAATTCGCGGGGTGCCTTGTATTATATTTTTGGCATGATAGGAAGTCCGAGATTCTACGGCAGTTGGTGGGGCATTGAATAAAAGCACCATTGCTGACCAGGAAGCCGTTTAAAAAAATGGCTTTTGGGGTTTGACGGCAATTTTAAGTCTGTTATAATTAGACAAAAGGTAGTGGAGGACTTCAATGAATAATCAAGACATTATGATTCGATTTATGAATTTAATATCTCAGGATGCAGGTTTAAAAAAAATACTAGATGAACTGTCTGTTTTGCTTCAATTGACAATTGGTATTGTTGATGAGTCATTTCGTTTAATTGAGTTCTCAGAATCAGGGCAGGATATTAGTAGTGATAGTCATTATCTCAGTGAATTGTCAGAAGGAATGCTTCTCTTTACCAATAATGAACAATATGAAATAAAAGAGGCATTCATGTATAGAGATGAGGATATCTATCTATTTAAACCTGAATTAATTCAGAAATATGAAAAAATAGGGCTTTATAAACTGGCTGATGGAGAAGAGACCATTGGATATTGTTTTATATCGATCAATGACCATTGGAATAATCAAAAACAAAGTTTGATATTAGGAAAGCATTTAAGGGCCATTGTAAAAATGGAATTGATGAAAGTCCTTTTTAACCGACAAAAGAAGAAAAGTGCATCCTCAGATTTTGTTACCTATGTTTTAATGGGAAATATTACCGATTCGAAAGAATTGGCGGCCGTATGTGATATGAATGGTTTTGACTATTCAGTGAAACGGATATGTATAATAATCAGACCGGCCAGAAAAGCCAATATGAACCGGTATGAACTGCATAAGCAGGAAGCAGTCCTGGCTCAGGGAATCAATAAAGTCTGCAAAGAAAACAGCCTGAACAGCTATCGGTTAAGTCATAACAATAATATCATTTTATACCTGTTTTTTAATCAGGACAAAGAAAATTCCACCTTAAACAGATATGGACAAGAAGTCATGGAAGCCATTTACCAGGCAATTGGTTCAAAGTATAAAGTGCAGTGTGGCATTGGAAAGTGTTATGAAGGCATTGCTACAGTAGGCAAAAGTTTTAAACAAGCCATTAAAGCGATCAATTTAGGGGAACGAATACATAAGGATGAAAAAATATATTCCTATTATAATGATTTTATCTATCATATATTAAATGACGGGATGTCCTTTGGTGAATTGACAGAACTATATGAGGATACCATTCACAAGTTAGATCAATTTGATGAGAAAAGCAATAGTGAATTAGCAGCTACATTAAAACAATATATGGAATGCAGCTATAAATCAAAAGAAACAGCAGAAAAACTTCATTTACACAGAAACACACTGGCATACCGCTTAGATAAGATCAGAGAAATCCTGGCATGTGATTTTGAAGACGGTAATAACAATATAAAGATTCAAATGGGTCTTTATGCAAAAGATCTGATAGATATACATGAACTTTTTTAAGGAATTGGAGACAAAATGAAAATATTACAGCGAATTGAGGAAATAAAAAATATTGGAAACAATCGTCAATTATACAATCAGCAATGGTTAGAAACAAAAAAGACGTTAGAAAGGTATGCCATAGAAGACGGTTTGAAAGTATCACAAGATGTGATAGGAAATCTTTTCTGCCGGTTAGAAGGATATAACAGGTCAAAAACCATATCCATCATATCTCATTTCGATTCAGTGGAAAATGGCGGAGCCTATGATGGAATTGTAGGTGTTCTTGCAGGTATTGAGACACTTGGCATGTTAAAAGAGAAATACAAAACACCGGAAGTATCCTTAGAAGTTATTTGTGTTGCAGAGGAAGAAGGGGCAAGATTTAAAACAACATTCTTAGGCAGCCGGGCATTATTTGGTAATTTGAAATATGAAAAGCTGGAACAATTAACAGATGAACAAAACATCAGTTTTTTTAAAGCAAGAGAAGCCATTGGATTCCCCCCCTTTTCTCAGAAAGAGCTTGACCGATGTAAAAGAGATGATATCATTACAGCCATTGAATTACATATTGAGCAAAGCAGATATTTGGAAAAAACTCAGATACCAATTGGTATCTGTACGCACATACCTGGTCAGATGAAAATTCGCATGGTGATTGTGGGAGAAGCGAATCATGCAGGAACAACTCCTATGTTTGAAAGAAAGGATGCGCTTTGCTGTGCGGCCAAAATGATTAGTTTTGTCGAATATTTAGGTATAAAATATGAAGGTGTGACAACAACCGGATATACCATTAACGCAAAAAATGCCACCAATATCATTCCTTCAAAAGTAGAATTGATTCATGATATGCGTCATCATGACCCGGAAGTTTTTAACCAAATGCTGGAGGATCTCTTAAACTATACGAAAAGAGAAGAAGAAAAACGTGGTGTACATATCGAATTAGAAAAACTGGTGAAAATAGAACCTGTTGAAATGAGTACTCAAATAAATGAGCAGATAAAAAAAGCGGCAAGACAAATTGGTTTAAGGCAAATGGAATTTAAATCCGGAGCTGGCCATGATGCACAGATCATGGCCAGCCAGGGCATTCCATCAGGTTTGATATTTATTCCCAGTGTAAAAGGGATTAGTCATCGACCGGAGGAATACACAAAAGATGAAGACATCGCAAATGGATTACATGTCTTAGCAATGACCATAAAAAATATGTCTTATGGATTAATTTTATAATTTTTACAGGCAATGCCTGCAGATTTGCCAATATCTTTTGTTTGTGCAAAAAGATGATTGAAATAAGAGAATTTTGTGCCAAAAGCACAATACAGAATAAAAGATACGTTATATAATAGTTTCATGCTTAATCAATCAATATCTGAAAAGAGGTGAAACTATGGGAGAAGTTCAGGATGTATTGGATCATTTAGCCAGGTATAGTTCCACCGGATATGGTGTTACACGTTTACCATTTACAAAAGAGGGAGTGGAAGCTGCAAAGTATTTAATGGAGTTAATGGAAAAATTAGATTTAGATGTGACAGCAGATGCCTTTGGTAATATCTATGGTAAATGGGAAGGAAACGGAACGAAAAATGAAACGATTCTAATAGGTTCTCACTACGATACAGTAATCAATGGCGGACGGTATGACGGTGCTTTAGGAATTGCAGTTGGTCTGCAAGTGATCCGGCGTCTGAAAGAAAAAGGTTACATACCAAATTATAATATCGAGATTATTGCAACAAATGACGAAGAAGGCGTACGATTTGGAAATGGTTTTTTGGGTGCCAGAGCAATGCTTGGGCAGCTTGATCATAAAGAACTGACGGAATTTAAGGATAAAGAAGGGATTAGTATCCGGGAAGCCATGGAATATAGCGGTTATGAACCAAATGGGCTTTATTTATCAAAGAGAAATCCTAAAGATATAAAAGCCTTTCTTGAAGTGCATATTGAGCAAGGGCCGGTTCTTTATGAAAAAGGTATTGATATTGGTGTTGTTGAAGGAATTGTTGGTATGAAACGCTATTTAATGACAATAAAGGGCCAGTCCAATCATGCAGGCACAACACCAATGGATTTAAGAAAAGATGCAATTGACAGTGCCAGTAAGATCATTTCAATTATCAGTGATACTGCGAAAGTACAGGAGAGTAAGACAGTAGCAACCGTTGGATATATGGAAGTGAAACCGAATGCAATTAATGTGGTCCCTGGAGAAGTTTCTTTTGGAATAGATATACGATCCTTAGATCGTTTATCCATTGAATGTGTCTATGATGCCATTATAAAAAAAGCGGAACAAATAAGAGAAGAAACCGGTATCAGTTATGATATTGAAGAAAAAATATCGGTTGATCCGGTTCATCTGGATCATGAATTAATTGACGTAATTTGTCAAAGCTGTCAGGCATGTCATATTGACTATATGAAAATGTCCAGTGGAGCTGGTCATGATGCGTTAGCGATTGCACCGTATATTCCCACAGGTCTGCTGTTTATCCCCAGTGTTAATGGAATCAGTCATCATCCGGATGAATACAGCAAAGAAGATACCATTGAAAAGGTCATTGATATAACAGAAGAAGTAATCAGAAAAATAAATGAGGTGATGTAATGGGTTATCCAAAAGATATTTTATCAACAAGAAGCAGGATTGAAGTAGGAAAGTATGCAGTTATCCCCCCGGAAGGATTGGTTAATAATGTGGTGCCGGGTATGGAGGAATGCAAGGTCAGCATCCTTGCATCACCAAAACTCGGTGCTGGTTTTGCAAAGTATATTGTCCGGTTAGATGGAAAATCAGCTGCGAATCAGGTATCTTATGCAAAAAAAAATGTGGAACAATTCCTGTACTGCCTTTCCGGTGAAGGGGAATGTATTGTTAAGGGTACGAAAAAAAAACTCTCCAAAGGTATGTATGTCTATGCGTCTGTTAATGAAGCCATAGAATTTTCCGGCAAAGACGAATCGAAGCTTAAGTTATTGCTTTACAAACAAAAGTATGTGCCGTTAGAAGGTCAGCCTGTCCCGCCTGTAGTATGGGGAAATACGGAAGAAATCATGTATGAGAATTACGATTCCATGGAAAATGTGCAAATTAAAGATATGCTTCCAAAGGATTTACGATTTGATATGAACATGCATATTCTGAGTTTTCAGCCAGGAGGGTGCCATCCTTTTGTGGAAACCCATGTACAGGAACACGGGGCCTATGTATTAGAAGGGGAAGGCATGTATTTATTAGACAATGAATGGATTCCCATTAAGAAAGATGATTTCATATGGTTTGGGCCATACGTAACCCAAGGTGCTTATGGGGTTGGATTGAACCGGTTTACATATATTTACTCAAAAGACTGTAATCGTGATGTGGAATTATAAAGATTAATAATAAGAGGTGAATGAGAGATGAAGATAGTATTAATAGAACCACTGGGAATTGATGAAGAGGAACTTAAGAAATTAAGCAGTGGAATAAAAGAAAGCGGTCATGAATTTGTCAGTTATGATACAAGGACAGAGGATACGCAGGAATTAATCCAGCGGGGTAAAGATGCGGATATTATTATTCTTACAAATCTGCCGTTTAAAAAAGAAGTCATGGAACAATGCAGGCAGTTAAAAATGATATCAGTAGCTTTTACCGGTGTTGACCATGTTGACGTTGCTTTTTGTGATGAACGGCAGATCATTGTATCCAATGCAGCAGGGTATTCGACCAATGCGGTTGCAGAATTGGCCATCGGATTTATGATAGGCCTTTATCGAAAAGTACTGGCATGTGACCAGGCAGTAAGAGATTCCAGAACAAAACAAGGACTAATCGGTTTTGAAATGGCAGGAAAAACCATTGGTGTCATAGGTACTGGCGCCATAGGAAGCCAGGTTATTGAGATTGCTTTAGCCTTCGGCTGCCAGGTCATAGCTTATAGCCGGACGAAAAAAGAAGTCCTGGAACAAAAAGGTGTCCGCTATGCTGAATTGGAAACATTATTGAAAGAAAGTGATATCGTGACCCTGCATTTACCCTTAAATGAATCAAGCAGGCATTTAATAGGGGAGAAGGAAATTCAATGCATGAAGCCATCGGCGTTACTGATTAATACGGCAAGAGGCCCGATTGTAGACAGCGAGGCTTTAGCCAGAGCATTAAACAATGATCAAATAGCCGGTGCAGGCATTGATGTATTTGAAACGGAGCCGCCGATTGACAAGAACCATCCGCTACTGCATGCAAAGAACACCATTGTAACACCTCATGTTGCATTTGCAACCAGGGAAGCGCTGGTGAAACGGGCTATTATTACATTTCATAATGTAAAAGCCTTTATGGACGGGAATCCAGTTAATATAAAAGGTGGTTATAAAGGATGCTCATGATGACTGCTTCTTTAGAAAGTATCAGGAATGGGATTAATGAATTAGATCAATTCAACAGCACCAAAGGCCAGGGAACAACAAGGATCTTATTTACTGATGTTGAATTGGAAGCAAGAGAATATATAAAAGATAAAATGAAAGAGATTGGCTTAACCGTGGAAGAGGATGCAGTCGGCAACATATTTGGGGTCCTGAAAGGCCAGGAGCCGGAGCTTCCGCCGATCTGGTCAGGTTCTCACATTGATACGGTGAAACATGCTGGAAAGTTTGATGGAATGGCTGGCGTCATAGCGGCGATTGAAGCACAGCGCATGATTCAGGAGTCAGGCAGGAAGCATAAACGAACCATTAAATCAGTGGTGTTTACATCTGAAGAACCAACAAGATTTGGATTATGCTGTCTGGGAAGCAGAGCTTTGGCAGGTGAATTAAAACGTGAGGACTTAAGTGAGATCCGGGATGCCGATGGTGAAAGTCTGGAACAGGTGTTAGTACGTTTAGGCTATGACTTAAATGCTTTTCATCTAATCAGGAAAAGGAATCAGGATGTCTATGCAAGTGTGGAATTACATATTGAACAGGGTGCGGTATTAGAACAAGCAGGCAAGTCTATTGGCATTGTCGAAGCCATTGCAGGCCCGTCCAATATAACCGTAACCGTAGAAGGGGTACAGGAACATGCAGGCTCAACGCCAATGCCAATAAGAGTTGATGCATTAACAGCTGCTGCTGAGATTGTTTTAAAAGTTGAAGCTCTGGCGAAAGGCTCATCCAGTGAACATACGGTAGGTACTGTTGGATTCATGGAAGTTTATCCCAATGCATCGAATGCCATACCGGGAAAAGTAACGTTTACCATTGATTTACGGGATAGTGAAATGGAAGTAAAAGAAAAAGTTATGCAGGAACTCCTAAGTTATTTCAAGGAATTGGAAAGCAGCCGTCAAGTAAGGATATATTATAATATTGACAATCATGATAAGCCGATGCCTTGTAATAAAAACATAAATCATATGATAGAAAAAATATGTTCAGAAAAATCCATAGATTATACAAGAATGATCAGCGGTGCGTATCACGATTCCATGTTTGTGGGGAAATTTGCCCCAATTTCCATGATTTTTGTTCCCAGCCGAGGGGGACTTAGCCACAATCCAGATGAATGGACAGATTTTGAAGATATTAAAACAGGAACAGAACTATTAGCGGAAAGTCTTCTGAGATTAGCGAATAAATAAATTGTGCGTTTTGCGCAAAAAAGTTATCAATTTTACATAAAAATAAAAACATACAACGAGGTATATAAATAGAATGGTTCTATTTGTATGCCTCTTTTTCATGAAAATACCCATAGAATGGTATCCCATTAAGAAAGAGGGGTTGGATATGGCAGCATTAGAAGTGAAACGGATTTTTAAAACGTTTGAAGGACTGGATTTAGACCGGTCTTATGTACTCAATGACATAGAATTTGAAGTTTCAGAAAACGAATTTATTTGCATTATTGGAAAAAGTGGATGTGGAAAATCTACATTGCTTAATTTAATTGCAGGATTTACAAAACCTGATAATGGTGAAATTCTGCTTGATGGAAAAGCTATCGAAGGTCCCTCGGCAGAAAAAGGTGTGGTTTTCCAGGAACACGGATTATTTCCATGGTGCACAGTCAGGCAGAATGTAGCTTTTGGCTTAAAACTTGCCAAAAGAAAAGATGCGGATCAGCAGGCTGATTATTTTATAGATCTGGTTGGATTAACAGACTATAAAGACAGATATCCAGGCAGTTTGTCAGGAGGTATGGCTCAACGTGTCGGAATAGCCAGGGCTCTTGCAACCGATCCCAAATTGCTGCTGATGGATGAACCTTTAGGGGCCCTTGATGCCATGACCCGTGAAAAAATGAGGGAAGAGATTCTTAATATATGGCAGAAAAAGAAGAAAACCATAATATTTGTAACCCATAGTGTACCAGAGGCGGTTTATCTAGCAGACCGTGTTATTTTACTAAAAGATGGCCGGGTTAAACTGGACTGGCGTATCGGACTTGAAAGACCAAGACAAATAAGAACAGAGGCTTTTCAAGAATATGTACATGAACTGGAACAGTTGTTAACGGATGGAAATGACAACGCATTCAGCGAATAGGAAGGAGGGGAAATATGGAAGGAGTGCAAGTTAAGACAATAGAATACAGGCAAAAGAAAAAAAAATCAGTTTTAAAAACTGACCGCGGTCAGGTGATCCGGATTGTATCACTCATCACGTTTTTCCTTGTATGGCAGTTTGTGTGCATGTTTAATGAAACAGAAGAGTTATTTAATCCTAAGTTTTTACCTGCACCGACTCAGGTAATTGAAGTAGCGGTTAAATACATAATGGACGGAACACTGATTGTTCATATATGGGCAAGTGTATACCGGGTACTTGCAGGGTTCTTTGCTGGTGTTGTGGTTGCTTTATTGCTGGGCATCTTTATTACAAAGTCAAAAATGTTCGACAATATCATAAGTCCGATACTAAATTTAGTCGGCCCTATACCTGTATATGCTTTTTTACCAATTTTCATTATCTGGTTTGGCATTGGAGAATCTTCAAAGATCGGATTGATCGCCTATGCAACCTTTATGCCATTATTGACCTACACCATTGACGGAATCCGAAATGTAAATCCAATCTGGATACGCAGTGCGATGAGCCTTGGAGCCAGTGAGCGGCAGGTTTTTGTTAAAATTGTTATACCCGCAGCATTGCCTAATATTTTTACAGGAATGAAAGTGAGTTTAGCGTTAACGTTTTCGGCATTAGTTGTAGCAGAGATGATGGGGGCCAACAATGGCCTGGGATTCATGATCATTAATGCGAGAAACTGGTTTAAAACCGGGGATATTTTTTTGGCGATTGCATTAATCGGAATCCTATACTCATTATTTTTATCAGCGATCATTCGAATCGAAAAGATTATTTTTAAATGGAAAAAGGATGGTTTAGGCGGAGCTATTGAATAATTGGCTATTAAGATGAATGATTAAACCAGGGGAATGTATGCAGGCGCCAAAATTCTAGACATATATTTAGTTGGGAAGTATCAGACATCTTGATGATATAAATTTAAAAAGGATAAATCAAAATAATTTTGGAGGATAATTACATGAAAAAACTAGGTTGTATTTTATTAATTGCAGTGCTTACTTTATCTATGGCAGCTTGTTCAAATAAAAAATCAAGTCAGGATACAGAAACGAAATCAACAGAAGGAACAACTTCATCAACTGAATCAGCTGATAATGAAAGTGATTCATCAAATGGGGAATCAGAAGCTGAAAAATTATTTAAAATTACAGCTTATGGAGAAATTGATCCACAAGTATCCGCTCAACAAATAATAGCTAAAGAAATGGGTTATTTTGAAGAGGAAGGACTGGATGTTGAAAATGTTTTATTATCAGGACCAAGCGAACGAGCAGCTTTGGTAGCAAGTGGTGATGCAAAGCTGTCATTTCAATCAACTTATAATAATATATCTCTGGCAGCCAATGGTGTTGATATTGCATTGCTGGCACCATTAGCCAATGCAGGTGGTACGCAAAGTGTTGTCGCAAGAGGTGATCTTAAGATTACCTCAGCAAAAGATTTAGAAGGTATGAAAATTGGAATGTCCTCCGGAGCAGGAGTATATATAGCAATACGCCGTATGTGTGATGAACTTGGTGTGGATATAAACAAAATAGATTTTGTTACATTGCAGGCAGCCGATCAATTAGCAGCATTAGAGCGTGGTGACATTGATGCCATGGCATGTTGGGAACCTTGGGTGGGAAAAGCAATGGATAACGGCGGACAATTATTATTCAGTGGTTTCTGGTCAAATTTACCTGAAAAAAAGGGGGAAGTACACTGGATTGATTTTCATATGACAGTTCAGACAACAAAAGATTTCTATGATGAAAACCCTGAACAGGTAGCAGCCATTTTAAAAGCACTGGATAAAGCAACAACGTATATTAACGAACACCGGCATGAAGCAGCAGAAATCATTGCAGAGAAGATTAATCTGGATGCAGATGAATGTGAACGAATAATGAACAATAATGTATATTCCATGGAATTTAATCAGGAGTTTGTTGACGGAACGAATACAATGGCAAATTTCATGATGGAAACAGGAAATATCGATGCTGTTCCTGATTTCTATTCCTATTCATACCCGGAAGCATTGGCTGACGTATTACCGGATTTAGTAACTGTAGAAAAGTAAGGAAGGAGTGGTCATATGATGCATCTGGCAATTAATAATGCCCTGATTGTAACAGATAAAAGAGTATTGAAAGGGTCAATCGGTGTGAAAGACGGAAAAATTGAATTAATCAGCCAGTCGCCAATTGAAGCGGATAAAGTCATTTCTGGTGATGGAAAATATTTATTTCCGGGAATTATTGATAATCATGTGCATCTGAATGATCCTGGTTTTACATGGCGGGAAGACTTTGCCCATGGAACGAAAGCAGCCGCCATAGGAGGCGTAACAACGATTGTTGATATGCCGATGCAGAATGAACCGGCGGTTTCCAGTGCAGAAATTTTTGAAGCCAAAGCCAAACATGTGTCGTCTGAAAGCTATATTGATTATAGCTTCTGGGGAGCATTAGTGGATTACAACATAAATGATTTAAAAGGATTGCGTAAAGCAGGTGCAAAAGCATTTAAAAGCTTTCTGTGTCCTGTCGGAAAAGACTATACACCGCTTTTCACCGGTCAGATCAGAGATGTACTGGAAATCACAAAATCAATGGATGCTTTAGCTGGTTTTCATTGTGAAGATTATCATATTATTGAATATGAAGAACAGAAAGCTCGTCTTGAGAGACGGCTTTCCATCAGAGATTATTTAAATGCAAGGCCTTTAAGTGCAGAGATGATTGCTGCCCGGCAGATATTGGAAATTGCCAGGGAAAAAGGAGCAAAGGTACATATCTGTCATGTAAGTCACAAAGATGTTGTGGATATGATTCATGAATACCGCAGGAAAGGTGTGGAGGTTTCATTAGAAACATGCCCTCATTACTTATTATTTACAGAAGAAGATGTTATAGAAAACGGGAATGTGTATAAATGTTCCCCGCCGATACGTGAAAAGAGCAACCTGGATGCCATGTGGAAAGCTGTTGAACATGATGAGATCGACTGTATCGTATCGGATCATTCACCATGCCAAATCGATGAAAAGGCTGAGTCCCTTGGAGCATTTGATGCATGGGGAGGAATCAGTGGTCTTCAGACAGGTTTAATGACCATGTTCCATGAAGGAGTTGTTAAAAGAGGCCTTGACCCGGCCTTTATTTCAAGAACGATGGCTAAACGGCCTGCGGAGCTTTTTGGTTTCGGTGCATTGAAAGGGCAGATTCAAATTGGCTATGATGCTGATTTGGTATTGCTGGACCCGGAAGCTCATTGGGAAATTACAGAAGAATCCTTAGCTTATTTAAACAGATTCTCTGCTTTTACAGGTTTAAAAGGTAAGGGAAAACCGGTCATGACAATACTAAGAGGGAAAATCATTGTTGAAAATGGCGTATTATCTATGGCAGAAAAAAAAGGACAGCTTATACGCTGTTAATTAATTTTCCTTTTTTGTTGACACAAAGCGGCGTCTGATTGTCAGATTATGCGATGAAAAGTTTGTTCCTTTAAGAGAAATTAATTTATAATATTATAAGTAAAGAAATGTATTAAAAAAACTGGCAGGAAGTGAGGTGGATTATGTATTATGTTAAAAGGTAAAAGAATATCAATGATTTTAGCAGCAGCTCTGATGATGGGCGGATTGGTACTGGGAGGGATACCGGGTACTACATTTCCGTCCTATGCGTATGAATCGTCACCCATCGGCTGGGCGGGATGCAGCGGGCTGGGACAAAACGGCACTACCGGCGGAGCCGGCGGCACCACAGTTACCGTAACCAATCAGGAAGATCTTGTAAAATATGCAGGTATGGACGGAAAGTATATCATATATGTACAGGGTACCATAGATCTCTCCCCGAAAGGCTATGCGGTGCAGGTAAAATCCGATAAGACCATTCTTGGAAAAGGAACAGGTGCCACGATCAATTATGGCGGACTGCAGATGAAGGGAACCAGCAGCCAGCAGGTTAAAAATGTTATTATCCGGAACCTTACCATTAAGGATACGTATGTAGAGGGGGACTGGAACGGAAAAACAGAACCATGGGACGGCGTTAACCTGGAACAGGCACACCATGTCTGGATTGACCACTGTACCATTGGCCATCACTGCGACGGAGCTCTTGATATAGTTAAGAACTCAAACTATGTTACGGTATCGTGGACAGAATTTTATAATCACAATAAGACAACGGCAATCGGTACATCCGGTATCGACACGGCAAAAACAAGGGTGACCTATCATCACAACTTTTTTAACGGCACAAATCAGAGAAATCCAAGGGTGAATGGAGGGCAAGTACACTGTTTTAATAACTATTACTGCAATATTGGATCCCAGGGGGGATATATCTCTTCCGTAGAAAAAGAAGGAGAACTTCATTTTGAGTATAATTATGTTGAAAACTGCCCCAAAACACTTTTGATGGGAGACAGTACCGCCAATATTTATGAAGCAAATAACCGTTGGATAAATTCCGGTACACCAGCTGAAGGGGGTAAGGTATTCAATCCAGGAAAGTTCTATAGTTACACTCCTGATGACAAGGATGACGTAAAATCCATTGTTTTAAACGGAGCAGGAGCGGGAAAGATTACATTTTAATCCAGTATTATGGCTGAGCAAAAAGTTATTTGAGATCAGGAGGTATTTATGTTTCATTTTAATTATCTTAAAAAAATCAGCAAATATTCCATAGTTAGCATGTTGGCACTGATTTTTCCGCTTACAGCTTATGCAGCTGATTATACAACGTCTGATTATATTACAAATGAAAAATTTGACAGCTATCCAACAAACAGCATCCCTGCCTGGTGGGTGTCTGACACCACGGGGGGAACCATTACGGTTGCCCCTGTACCAAGTTCGTCAGATAAAAGTATATACTTAAATGATACCAGTACATCTTCATTCGTAAATTTCAGCAGCGTTGTTCCAACACAAACCGAGTCGGTAACCGCTCAGTTTTCTGTCATGCTTCCGATAAAAGTAAATAATCACAAATTATTCAGGCTGATTTCTAATGACGGCAGGGCAGCCGCTTCTATTGAAACCATCGGCGGAAATATCTCTTATCGCAATGCTGATAATTCTTATCAGACGATTGTATCCGATTATGGTACAAATACCTGGTATACCATAAAAATTGAAGCCAACATTTCTTCGAAAAAATGCAATATCTTGTTAAATGGCAACAAAATCTTATCTAATGTGGCTTTTTATTCTGGGGCTGACAACATAGCCAGAATGGAGTCTTATACTACGAATTCTGGTACCGGAAGCTTTTATCTGGATGGGATCAAGCTCTATGCTAAATCAACAGTGACGGACCCGGATATAATAGTTGCCCAGGATGGTTCCGGCCGTTACACAACGGTACAGAAAGCAGTCGATGCTGCTTCACCAGGAGATGTGATTTTTGTTAAAAATGGAACTTATAAAGAAGTTGTCACGGTTAACACTGCCAATATCACCATTGTCGGTGAAAGCAGCAGGAATACGGTTATCACCTATGACAACTCAGCAGGTACAACAAAACCCGATGGAAGTACTTACGGTACCAGCGGCTGTGCCACTATGTTTGTAAAGGGCAGTGGGTTTACAGGAAAAAATATTACCATTGAAAATTCCTATGATGAATCAAAAAATGGAGCTTCCCAGGCGGTAGCCGCCTATGTATCGGGTGACAAATCCCGGTTTGCAGGCTGCAGAATCCTGGGTAATCAGGATACTCTTTACGCTGGATATAACAGACAGTATTATTCCAAATGCTATATTGAGGGAGATGTTGATTTTATATTTGGCGGTGCCACTGCCGTATTTGATGACTGTGAAATCTTTTCAGTACCCAGAACCGGCGGTTATATTACAGCAGCCAGCACCAGTGCGGATAACTATGGATATTTGTTTAATAATTGCAGGGTCAAGGGAGCAACTCCTGACAACGCAACCTGGTTAGGAAGGCCCTGGAGAGCCAATGCTTATGTTGTTTATAAAAATTGTTATCTTGGAGCACATATCCGGATCAACGGCTGGACGGATATGAGCAACAACAAGGCTGCAAATGCCCGATTCTATGAATTTGGAAGTACCGGACCTGGTGCGCACGTGAACTCTTATAGAAAACAATTAACTTCTTCCCAGGCTTCGTCTTATACAAAGAGTAATTACCTGACCGGCTCCGACGGCTGGAATCCATAAAGAATACTTTCTAAAAATATCATGTTGCTGAAGGTTATATCCAGCAGCATGGTATTTTTATATTGAAAAGAAATAGATGCCAAAATGAAAAATATAGAAAAGTAAACATGCTTTATATGGTAAAAGAAAATGGTTTTAAAGGATTTTCTTCCTTATTATAAATATTTACTTCATAGAATGGCGTTTTTGCAAATGAGATCATTACTTTGTCTGCAAAGCAGCCCATAATCAATATGGAGTCCTCATGAATAAGAATTTCATCAGGGGTCAGTTCTTTACCGTCTTCGGTCTCAATGATAAAAGCATTTATTTGATTTCCTTTTATATGAAGACCTTCCGCATATTGGAGATTAATTTTGATACCGTCAGGAACTCTTTCTGCATTTAAAAATTCAGGAGGATCGCATAAAATATTCTCATTGTATATATGTCCTCTTGCCAATAGCGCCAGGCGTGTGCCAATGGATTTTTTGTTTTTTGGATGAATATCCCATCTCATACCTGCATCAGAAGAACTTGCCATCCAGGTATTTGATACGGTATCTGATACAAGTTCCTGCTGACTTCTTATTATTGGGAACATGTCACCGGTACAACCCAGCCATTTTTCAAAAGGAGCCAGTTGAACAAATAAAAAAGGAAGGTTCTCATCATTCCAGAGATTACGCCAGCACGCAATCAATTTATTAAAAACAGTGCCATATAGATATGGTTTTTCAGAATCACTTTCACCTTGATACCAGATAATGCCCCGGATAGAAAAAGGTGCTGCTTTTTTTAACATGGTATCATACAAACCGCCTGGCCGTTTCTCACTATAAGGTCCGGTTATGGCTGAGAGAGGATTTATCTGTTCAGCTGACATGTTTTCCATAAATGCTTTCTGTTCTTCTTTGGAAAACCCTGGATACATTAATTTACATATTATCTCATTGTCTAATGGATTGGAATGGTCATTATCAGGATTTTTTCTGAAATTTTTCATATATTCTTCTATATTCAAATTAAGATTTGCACGGTTATAGGAATCCAGCCATTCCCGCCCTTCATTATCTTTTAGAAACTCAGGATCTATCCAGGAACATGCAGGGGTCCCTCCCCAATTGCATCCTACAATACCGATGGGTACAGAGAGTTTCTCCTGGAGATTTTTGGCAAAATAGTAACCAACTGCGGAAAAATAGGACAAATCATTTTTGGTACAGGTCCTCCATATCCCGAATCGTGAATAATCATGCTCTATGAGCTGTTCTTCATAAGATATCTCCGGATAATCAAAAAAACGAATATCCGGATTCATTTTATCATTTAAAACCTGCTCTTTTAAAGCATCAAACTGAAGGAAATATTCCATATTTGATTGTCCGCCTGCCAGCCAGACTTCACCGATACTTATGTTTTGATAAATTATTGAATCCTTATTGTCCGTTATGGTAAGTTCCAGATTCCTTTCTGCTTCCATGGCGGGAAATGTCAATATCCATTCACCAGATTCTTCTATAATGCCTTCTGCTTTACATACTTTACTGCCTTTCAGCACGCCTTTAATGTTACCAGGAGTACCAATTCCCCAAATTTTAAAGTTTTTCTGTCGTTGGATGACCATATTGTTACCGAATATCATTGCTGTTTTTAGCATCGTGTTTTCTCCTTGGACCATATGTTATATAGGATTGACTGCTTAAAGTGTAAGTTTTTGAATATATATTTTAAATGTAATTGTATTTGCACATGTATAGTTTACTTCTTTGCAATATAATAGTCAATGTATATGGAGGGTTAAATTAATCTGGTGTTTCCGTGAATTTCGAAGAAAGATATCTGCTGAAAAAGCTGTTAGTTTGGTATTATGTCCGGGGGGAAAATTAAAAAATCTGACTACGCCAATACTTGCAACGGTTGGATTGATTACAGGAGTTGCTTATTGGAACGATTGGACAAACGGACTTTACTACATTACAGATGAGAAACTATTCAGCATTCAGCAGTTATTGAATAAGATGAATGAGAACATTCAGTTCCTTGCCAATAATGCAAGCCTGCTGGGAGGCTCTGCGATAACGACAACACTGCCAAGTGCCACAGTACGTATGGCCATTGCAGTCGTTGCTATTTTACCTGTTATTATTATCTATCCATTCTTCCAGAAGTATTTTGCTAAAGGCATAATTATGGGAGCTGTGAAAGGATAAGAAACTTGATTTTAAAGGGCTGGCAAAAGTTAAACAATAACTTTTGCCAGCCCTTTTTGAAAGGATTACTCAACAACAGAACAGCCATTCTCATTAGACAAATATTTCATTGCTAATTCTTCGCGTAAACCAAGATCAGTTGTAGTTCCTTTTTCTTTCGCTATACGGTAATACTCACATTTGTAATTGATACGATTAAGCGCATTTTGTAAAAGTGCAATTTGATGTTCTGTTTTTTCTTTTTGTTCCACGAATAGCCTATACCGCTTTTCTATAGTAGAATCTCCATCTTCACACCATTCAAAATAAAGCTTGATATTTTTAAGCTGCAAACCTGTGGCTTTTAAACATTCAATCATTTTGAGACATTCAATATCTGCTTCATCGAATACACGAATGTTTCCTGATGTCCTGTTTACCAAAGGCAGCAATCCTTCTTTGTCATAGTAACGAAGTGTTGATATAGATATATTTAACATTTCCGATACTTCACCAATTGAATAAGTCATAATACCTCCAAAAATTTATAAATTTATAAAAACGTTATAAAAAAACTATTGACCTAAAGCCAGGTTTAGGATGTATGATAGTTATATCATAATTCATCAGATTAAATTTTTCAAGTATTTCAAGTTCTTTTTTTAGGGAAAAAATGTAAATTTTAGGTTTTTATGTAATCAGGGAGGTGTAAAATTATATTTTTTAGAGAAAATACTAAAAATTTGTCGTTTTGATGCGCTGGTTTTCAACATGGGACTGTTTTTTGTTAAAACGATTGATGGATAAAAAAGAATTGTAAGGTTGGATTTATTGTTTTGTAAATGCATACCTGCCTGGGAGCATACAAATGATGTATCTCAAGGCTTACGCTATAATTAGAGAAGAGCAGCTGTTTATAAGCATTTGGAAAGGAAAAAAAGAATGAAGAAATACACAGAACAAAAGTTTACAGGAGAAAGAGCTTTATTCCAAAGCTGTGATCTGGATATTGCATACTGCACATTTGCAGACGGGGAATCACCTTTAAAGGAGAGCAGGAATCTGTCAATAAGAAACAGCCTGTTTCAATGGAAGTATCCACTTTGGTACTGCAACAATGTAAGGCTTAAAGACAGTGTGATGTTTGAGATGGCGAGAGCAGGAATCTGGTATAGCAATCATATCAATATGCATGATGTTACAATTGAAGCACCGAAAACATTCAGACGGTGTAATGATATTGTTATGGAAAAGGTTGATATGCCAAATGCTTCTGAGACACTTTGGAACTGTAAACAGATCACAATGAAGAATGTTACAGCAAAAGGAGATTATTTTGCAATGGGCAGTTCTGATATGGAAATAGATGGATTTACTTTAGTTGGCAATTATTCCTTTGATGGAGTAAAGAATCTAATAATAAGAAATGCAAAAATGCTGTCTAAGGATGCTTTTTGGAACAGTGAAAATGTAACCGTTTATGATTCCTTTATATCTGGGGAATATCTTGGCTGGAATTCCAAAAATGTAACACTGATAAACTGTACTATTGAAAGTCTTCAGGGAATGTGTTATATGGAAAATGTAGTGCTGAAAGATTGTAAGCTTCTGAATACAAATCTTGCATTTGAATATTCAACCGTAGACGCAACCATAGACAGTAGTATAGAAAGTGTTAAAAACCCGTATTCAGGGAAAATAGTTGCTAAAAGTATAGAAGATGTAATTTTTGATAATCCTGAAATGAAAGCTGAAAATACTGAAATTATTACTGAAAATGGAAAAGTTGCATTAGTCGGATAATTAAAAATATATGAATCGATTAAAACAAAAAGAAGATATTCTTTCATATGTTAAGAATGGTCAGATTGTTTCAGGCAGACAACAGCTGCAATTAGTAATTGATTTAAGTGTTCCTGCAATTTTAGCACAGATCGCTTCGATTGCTATGCAATATATCGATGCTTCCATGGTTGGCAGGCTGGGAGCAGGTGCATCGGCATCCATTGGTCTGGTTTCAAGTACTACATGGTTGTTTGGCAGTATGTGCATAGCAGCTGCTTCTGGCTTTTCTGTTCAGGTCGCACAGTACATTGGTGCCAATAAAAATGAAGATGCGCGCGCAGTTCTGAGACAATCCATGACTGCAGTGCTGCTCTTTTCATTATTATTAACCATGGCAGGTGTGTCCATTAGCAGTATCCTTCCTGGTTTACTTGGCGGAGAAGAACAGATTCGGAAAAATGCGGAAGTTTATTTTTTTATCTATATTTGTTTTCTTCCGGCAATGGGACTTAACAGTCTGGCAGGAAGTATGCTTCAATGCAGTGGAAATATGAAAATCCCAAGTTTATTGAATATAATGATGTGTATTCTGGATGTCATATTAAATGCAGTATTTATCTTTCCGGAATATAATATTCGCTTATTACATTTCATAATTACGGTTCCGGGAGCGGGCCTTGGTGTCAAAGGAGCGGCGCTTGGAACTGCAGCCGCTGAACTTGTAACAGCCTGTTTTATGATCTATTATTTGTTTTTTAAAACTCCCGCATTCCGGCTCAGAAAAAGTGAGAGCTTTAAACCAACTGCAGAATGCTTGAAAGAAGCGATAAAGATCGCATTCCCCATAGGGTTTGAAAATGTTGTTGTCTGCGGAGCAATGATTGTGTCAACACGTATTGTTGCACCACTTGGGATTGTCGCTATATCCGCCCATTCTTTTGCAATTACTGCAGAAAGCCTGTGCTATATGCCGGGTTATGGAATTGCCAGTGCTGCAACTACACTGGTGGGACAAAGCATAGGGGCCGGACGAAAAGAATTAACAAGGCAATTTGCACGTATGACACTAAAACTGGGAATGGCAGTTATGACTTTTACAGGAGTGGTTATGTATTTTGCAGCACCGATCATGATCTCGGCTTTAACACCTATTAAAGAAGTGCAGGAATTAGGTACACAGATACTTAGAATTGAAGCTTTTGCAGAACCCATGTATGCGGCAGCCATCGTGGCATCCGGAGGATTGAGAGGAGCGGGAGATACTTTCATCCCCAGTATCATGAATTTTGTCAGTATGTGGGCAGTCCGCCTTCCTTTGTCGTACTTGCTTGCAATACAGATTGGTCTTAAGGGAGTGTGGATTGCCATGTGTATTGAATTATGTTTTCGGGGAACGATTCTGCTCATCCGATTGTATAGAGAAACATGGCTGAGAAATATTTTTTAATCTTACTATGAAAGTCTCATACTTTCATTGATCGTGGTGCCTGTAAGGCATGGGTGTTATCAAGGAAGTCCCCCGCTTTAAGAAGCGGGGGTATGGACTTGCTTGTTTCCGCAGGAGTCAAAGCTCCTACGGAAATACCATGAAGTGGTAATAAAGTTATGCCCGATGGAACTGGGCACGCTGTGAGCAAGTAGCGAAGCGGATTGCGAATATCCGTTTTGATTTAAGGAGGAATAGAAGTGATCCATGATTTTGATAAATGCAACAATAGAAGAAATACATATTCCATGAAATGGGATGTTGAAGAGAATGAGTTACCTATGTGGGTAGCAGATATGGATTTTCAAACGGCACCGGCAGTAATAGAGGCATTGAACAAAAGGGTGCAGACAGGAATCTTCGGCTATTCTATTATCCCTGATGCATGGAAGGAAGCAATTAGGAGCTGGTGGTGCAGAAGGCACGATTTTTCCATTGAAAAAGACTGGATTATTTTTTGTACCGGAGTTGTTCCGGCAATTACTTGTGCAGTGAAAAGGCTGACCAATACAGGAGATAATGTTCTGGTTCAGACACCGGTCTATGATATTTTCTTTCATTCTATTGAGAATCATGGAAGGCATGTAGTGGAAAACACATTGGAATATGATGGTGAAAAGTACAAAATTGATTTTTTGGATCTGGAAGAAAAATTGTCGCATTCACTGACAACGATGATGATTTTGTGCAATCCACATAACCCAACCGGGAATATCTGGAGCAGGGAAGATCTGATGAAAATAGGGGAACTCTGTTCAAAACATCATGTAGTAGTGGTATCGGATGAAATACATTGTGATCTTACAGATAAAGGATATGATTATACACCATTTGCAGCTGCTTCGGAAATTTGTGCCAATAATAGTATGACCTGTATAGCTGCAAGCAAAGCGTTCAATCTGGCAGGATTGCAGTCAGCAGCAGTTGTCATTCCGGATGAAACATTGCGTCAAAAAATGGAACGAGGGCTGAACTCAGATGAAATAGCAGAGCCAAATGCGTTCGCAATTGAAGGAACGATTGCTGCGTTTACAAAAGGAGAAGAATGGCTCAATGAATTAAAGGCCTATCTTGAAAATAATAAGAAAATAGTTGCAGATTTTCTTGAAAAGGAGATTCCAAATTTGAAATTGGTTTCCGCTCATGCTACCTATCTGGTCTGGCTTGACTGCAGTAACATTCTTGGAGATGCTGCAGAGCTTTGCCGGTTTATCAGAACTGAGACAGGTTTGTACCTTTCAGAAGGTAACAAGTACAGAGGAAATGGATATCAGTTTATCCGCATGAATCTTGCATGTTCAGCGAAACAATTGGAAGACGGACTGATACGTCTGAAAAATGGTATTCAGGCATATGAAAAATGGGTAAGCAGTGCTTGTGACAAACTCAGCAAAGCTGCAAAATAGAAAAGGAAAGAAGGAAAGAAGATGATGCGAAAAAGTTCAATCCAACAGAAACACAGTCAGGAATTATTAATGAAAAAAATGAAATAAAAATGCAAGGAGGAAAAATTATGCTGGGAAATTTTAGTTATTGTAATCCGACAAAATTATATTTTGGAGAGGAGGCCATGAGTAATCTTACAGAAGAACTTAAAAATTATGGAAGCAAGATTCTTCTTGTATATGGCGGAGGATCAATTAAGAAAAACGGCATATACGATCAGGTGATTGAAATTTTAAACGAGTCCGGAAAAGAAGTGACAGAGCTTTCCGGTGTTATGTCAAACCCTACATTAGATAAATTATATGAAGGTATAGATATTGCACGCAAGAATCATATTGAGTTTATACTGGCTGTTGGAGGCGGTTCAGTTATTGACTATTCCAAGGCGTTGTCAGCATCTGTCCATTGCGAAGAAGATCCATGGCAGAAATTCTACCTCAGAATGGAGGAAGCAGACAATGAGGCGGTACCGTTAGGAGCAATTCTTACCATGGTAGGAACTGGAAGTGAGATGAATGGCGGTGCGGTGATTACCAATACAAAAGATAAGCTGAAAATTGGTAAGGTATTTGACGAAAGGGTATTTCCTAAGTTTTCTATTATGAATCCAAAGGTTACCTATAGTCTTCCCAAATATCAGATGGCAGCAGGATTCTTTGATATCATGTCTCATATTTTAGAGCAGTATTTTTCCAATACAGATGATAATACCTCTGATTATGTTATGGAAGGATTGCTGAAATCCCTGATCCACAGTTCGTTGGCAGCAGTGGAAAATCCAGAGGATTATGAGGCGAGAAGCAACGTTATGTGGATAGCTACATGGGCGCTGAATACATTTGTAGCAAAAGGAAAAACAACGGACTGGATGGTCCACATGATTGGACAGCAGGTAGGCGCATTTACCAATGCAACTCATGGAATGACGTTATCAGCAGTATCTATGCCATATTACCGGTTTATCATGAAGGATGGACTTGCTAAGTTTAAAAGATATGCTGTCAATGTATGGAACGTGAATCCGGCTGGCAAGACGGAGGAACAGGTGGCAAAAGAAGGTCTTGATGCTATGGAAGAGTATATGAATAAGATTGGTGTTGTAATGAAAATCAGTGATTTAGGTGTGAAAGAAGATATGATTCCCGATATTGCAAAGACAAGCTTTATCCTTCCAGGCGGCTATCGTGTGCTGACCACAGAAGAAATTGAGACAATATTAAAACAGTGCATGTAATTAATGAAGGTGTATGAAAAGGAGGTTTTTCATGAATATTTTGGTATTAAATGGAAGTCCCAGACCGAATGGAAATACAACTTCAATGATAGCTGCATTTAGGGAAGGCGTAAGTGAAGCGGGGCATCTGGTATCGGTCATAGACATATGTAGAAAGAAAATTTCCGGATGCCTTGGCTGTGAATATTGCCATTTACAGGGAAAAGGCAATTGTATCCAGAAGGATGACATGCAGGAAGTATACACTGCTTTGAATGATGCAGACATGCTGGTCATAGCCTCACCGATTTATTACTTTAGTTTTACTGGTCAGCTCCAATGTGCAATTAACCGTATATATGCACTGGGAATCCCTAAGAATTTGAAAAGATCCATGCTGATCTTAAGTTCAGGCAGTGATGATGTTTATGATGGTGCGGTCTATGAATACAAGAAAACTTGTGTAGATCATATGAAGCTTGAGGATATGGGAATATTCAAAGCGTTTGGAAAACAGAACAAATCAGAAGAAGTTCTTTCCCGATTAAGAAATTTTGGAAAAAAATTATAGGAGGAAATAGAAGATGAAGATTATGAATGAAGAAGAATTCAACAAAGAGAACGTATTTGGAAAAGGCAGGGAGAACACTGCCTATGCACAGTATTTTGTGGGTGACTCTTTTTTAAATCCACTGACAGTACCGGGAGAGTGTCCGGTATTCCTTGCAAATATAACTTTTGAACCGGGATGCCGCAATAACTGGCATATCCATCATGCAACAATAGGCGGCGGACAGATTTTACTCTGCACGGCAGGGAGCGGCTGGTATCAGGAAGAAGGAAAAGAGGCAGTAAGCCTTGAGCCGGGAACCGTAATCACAATTCCAACAGATGTAAAACACTGGCATGGAGCAAAGGCAGACTCCTGGTTTAGTCATATTGCCATTGAGGTACCTGGTGAAAACTGCAAGAATGAATGGTGTGAGCCGGTATCTGATGAGGAATATAGCAAGTTGAGCTGAGAAAGCAAATTTGTTTAGAAAGGAAGAAGATCATGGCAGACAAAAGGAATTTATATGAGACAGATCCGGAATTTATGGAACGCTTTGAAGCATTTACATTTCAGGAAGTTGTAAATGAACCAGGACAGCAGCTTGAGGAGGAGCCAAGATTTATGGCAATATTAGCAACTCTGATTGGCTGCCAGGGTGTGGAGGAATACAAAGTCATGCTTCCTATGGCTCTTGAGAAGGCATTGACGCCGGTAATGGTAAAGGAGATCGTCTATCAGGCGGTGGATTATCTTGGAATAGGAAGAGTGTATCCGTTCCTTACCGCTACCAATGAAATCATGACAGAAAAAGGAATTGAACTTCCACTTAAAGGTCAGGCTACAACGACCATGGAAAACAGATTGGAAAAAGGCTCTCAGGTACAGGTAGAGATCTTTGGCGAAGGCATGAAAGATTATTGGAAAGGCGGCCACATCAATCGTTGGCTTGCAGCCAACTGTTTCGGTGATTATTATACCCGTACAGGTCTTGACTTAAAGCAGAGAGAAATGATCACATTTTGTTTCCTGGCAGCACAGGGCGGCTGTGAGTCACAGCTCACCAGCCATGCAGCCGGCAATATGAATCTTGGCAATGATAGGGAATTCTTAATTAAGGTGGTATCACAGTGTTTGCCTTATATTGGTTATCCAAGAAGTTTAAATGCCATTTCCTGCATTAATAAAGTGGCAGACAAATAGACAAGTATATGGAGAGCAAATGACAGGAAAGAAACAGATAGAGAGTAATTAGAGAAGTAGAAGAAAAGGGTGAGACAATGGGAACTTCATTCCATAGAGAATTTGTTTATATCTGGTACTATTTTAGTGTGCAGTTTGAACAGATATTCAAATATTGGTTAGTTGGTATGATACTGGGTTCTCTTGTTTCCGTTTTTTTAAGAGACAGGATTCATTTATTATTTGAAGGGATGCAGGATAAAACATGGGGGGTGATCGGAATCGTACCGGCCAGCCTTCTTGGGATTGCATCCCCTCTTTGTATGTATGGAACCATTCCGGTTGCAGCCTCATTTGCAAGAAATGGAATGCGGGAGGACTGGCTGGCAGCGTTCATGATGAGTTCTGTTTTACTTAATCCACAGCTTATGATGTATAGCATGGCATTAGGAAGTGAAGCCTTCTGGATTCGATTTCTATCATGCAGCTTATGTGGTGTAATGGCCGGAATACTGGTTCATATATTTTATAAACGGGGCTGTTTCTTCAATTTTGAAGGTTTTAATGAACTACATAATCATGATACAGATCCTGTTATAATTTTACGTTTATTAAAAAATTTCGGTAGAAATGTAAAAGCAACCGGTTTCTATTTTCTTCTTGGAATCCTGCTCTCTGCATTGTTCCAAAGATACGTTCCGGCAGATGGATTTGCCAGTCTGTTTGGACAGGAACGTGGGTTTGGTGTACTGTTGGCAGCTACCGTTGGAGTGCCGCTTTATGTCTGTGGCGGAGGTACAATTCCGTTACTTCAGCAGTGGCTGTATAGTGGAATGAGCATGGGCAGTGCGGCAGCATTCATGGTAACCGGACCGGCAACCAAGATAACCAATCTTGGTGCGTTAAAAATTGTGTTAGGAATGAAACATTTTATTTTGTATCTATTATATATCATGTTTTTTGCGCTTGTTACGGGTGTGTTCATCAATACGATTCTGTGATTGCATAAAGCATATCCATTGATTTTTAAGTGAAAGGAGATACTATGAAAAAAAATGGTATAATGTTGATGTTATTAATGACACTTATGTTGTCTGGGTGCTCAAAAAGTACGGATGGTTCTGTGCCACAGACAGAAAGTCAGGTACAGAAGACAGTGACGGAAGAATCAAACAGCAAAGCCATTGTTTTGCAAAGCACTGATAAAAAAGTGGATAATTCCGGACTGCCAGCCGTATATATGACTAAGGATATAAGTCCGGAGGGATTGATGGCAGCATACAAGGCCTTGAACTGGACGCCGGAAGGGAAAGTGGCTGTCAAGTTATCTACAGGAGAACCGCCTGCCAGTAATTATCTTCGTCCGGATCTGATTAAGGATGTGGTTCACGAAGTGAACGGGACGATTGTGGAATGCAACACAGCTTATGGAGGCGCAAGGTCAAGCACAGCCATGCATTATCAGGTGGCAGAAGATCATGGATTTACATCTATTGCGGATTTTGTAATTATGGATGAAGATGGATCCATGACACTTCCAGTGGCTGGCGGAAGCCATTTGTCAGAGAACTATGTTGGAGCTCATTTTGCAGACTACGATTCTTTTTTGGTACTATCCCATTTCAAAGGTCATGCTATGGCCGGATATGGTGGAGCGATTAAAAACATTTCTATCGGAATCGCATCATCAGAAGGAAAGAGCTGGATACATTCCGGAGGAAAAAGAAAAAGCGGAATTGCTGGAGATCAGGATGCATTTCTGGAATCCATGGGAGAAGCCGGAAAAGCGGTTGTAGATGCATTGCATGACAATATTGTTTATATTAACGTTATGAACAGGCTTTCTGTGGATTGTGACTGTAATGGGAACCCGGCTGAACCGGATATGCATGATATAGGAATTCTGGCATCTTATGATCCTGTAGCTCTCGACCAGGCATGTATTGATCTGGTGTATGCGGCAGATGACAGTCAATCACTGGTTCAACGAATAGAATCAAGAAATGGACTTCATACATTAGAGCATGCAGAAGAAATCGGACTTGGAAAAAGACAGTATAATCTGGTTAATATAGATGGAGATACGCAATCACCAAAGGAATGATAATGGAGGAAAAAATGAAAATCAGTGTGACAGCAGATAATCATGTAACCGTTTTTGAATTAAATGATAGCCAGGCGGCCAAAGATCTTTATAAGCAGCTTCCATTAAAGATAGCCGTTGAAAATTACAGCAGTGATGAAAAAATCTTTTATCCCCCCCAAAAACTGAATACAGCCAATACTCCTAATGCAAATGCGGGAATCGGAACGCTTGCATACTATGCACCATGGGGGAATGTAGTGATGTTTTACGGCAACTTTGGTTCTGCAAGCGGACTCTATGAATTAGGGAAAGCCATATCCGGCAGCGAATATATCAAAGATATGACAGGCACCATTCAAATCGAAAAAGTTGAACCAGAGGACTGAAGAAAATAGTTTGTAATGAAGTGAAAACAGGTAACAATCAATCAGGTTTTAAGGTCTGGCCAGTAAGGCTTTTAAAGATTGGAGATGATATCAATGGCCTTAGCAACTGTTAATTTTTTTTCCCGGTTCCTTAATCGGACCACTACGTTCAACATCATAATTCCATCGGACAAAATGCTGCTTCCCGGTATGTATTCCCCCGATAAGAAGCCATTTAAAACTTTGTACCTGATGCATGGTATTCTGGGCAACTATGCAGACTGGATCAACGATACCCGTTTACTGGAGATGGCGGATGCACGGAGCCTTTGTGTCGTAATGCCCAGCGGAGATAATAAATTCTACTGTGATTCAGAGTTGTCCGGCGATTATTATGGCCGGTTTATTGGCGAAGAATTGGTGGAGTTTACACGTAATACCTTCAACCTTTCCTGTGAGCGTGAAGATACTTATATAGGGGGATTGTCCATGGGGGGATACGGAGCAATCGTAAACGGGCTGCGCAACCCCGAAACCTTCAGCCGCATCATCGCTTTGTCGTCCGCACTTATCAAAGACAAGATATTAAAATCCGTTGATGAACCGGGGGGTGATTTCTTTACCCAGACACAGTATAAAACCATGTTTGGCCTGAAAAATATCGAGGATTTTTCTGGGTCTTTGAATGATTATGACGCTCTGGCAGAAAGACTTTCTAAAACAGAACGAGTACGCCCTGAGTTTTTTATAGCCTGCGGTATGGAAGACAGTCTGTTCAATGTAAATAATGTTTATAAGGATAAGCTGGAATCACTGGGCTATAAGATCGCATGGGAAGCCGGTCCCGGAAAACATAATTGGCATTTCTGGGATGCCTATATCAAAAAAGCACTCGATTGGCTTCCTTTGGGAGAAGCAGCTGACGGTATCAGCAGCGGGAATGTGGGATTAAAAACCTGATGAATTCCAGGCTATAGGAGAAGGATGCATCTATGGGTTATATGGTACATTTTGCAATTGCAGATGCAGACGGAAGCAGTGTCAGCAAGAGTAATTTTGGAGAATTTGAATCCACGGAGTGGAGTATTGTATTCAATCAAAATACAGGAAAAGTGTATTATTACCATCAGGAAAACTATGAAAACGGATATGCATTCAGAGTAGAATTGGGGTGATGATATGAATTATGTCAGAACTTTAATAAATTTATTTGTTTTGAGAAGAGATACAGCAAAGAGCAAAGAGCAGATACAGCTGCTGCAGGAAAAAAGACTGAGAAAGCTGCTTCGCCATGCATATGAAAAATCAGCTTATTATAAAAAAACTTTTGAGGAAGCGGGGATTACCATACATAATATAGATACTTTGCCCCTTTCTGCTTTTCCGTCTATCGATAAGTCGTTATTTTTAGAGCATTTTGATGAACTGATTACTGTTAATGATCTGACCCAGGAAGAGCTGCGCCGCTTCGATGAGAAAGAAAATGTTGACCGCAAGCCTTTCAAAGGGAAATATCATGTCATACATTCATCAGGCAGTACAGGAAAACCTGGTTACTTTGTATATGACAAGGAAGCCTGGAATAAAATGCTGCTTGGAATCATCCTTGCAGCGTTTTGAAATATGTCTGCCAAGCAGATCCTGGGTTTTCTGGCAGGTGGTCCCCGTGTTGTTTTTATCGCAGCTACAGATGGCCGATATGGCGGTGCGATGGCTGTGGGGGATGGGATTGATGGGATGAGAGCGTACCAGCTTTTTTTAGATATTAAGACACCCATCTGCCATGAAAATTCTTGGTGAGCTTGTGGAAAAAGGTGATATCCGTCTGAAAGTCTTTCGTGTGATAAAATGTCTGTAAAACGTTTGTACAAAACGGTAATACAACACAGGTTCTGGATTCTGTTTCCATGGAACTTTATAAGGGTGACTTTACAATCGTGATGGGTCCGTCTTCCTGGCAGCTGTTGAAAAAATCCTGTGTTAGAAGGCTTGGGAAATAAAATTGTTTCAGTCAGCCGTTTAGATTAACTGAATGATTTATAAAAGGATTTTCAAGTTATTTCAATGCTGTTTCACTATACTTTATGATAATAAACTGCATTTTTTCTGTAATCTCCTGGAAGACAATGGTATTGTTTTTGAAAAACCTGATAAAAGAAACTTATATTTTCGTAACCCACATAATTAGCAATCTCTGTAACAGATAATTTGGTATTTCGAAGTAGTTGTTCAGCAGTCTTCATACGCTGCTGCTGAATTAATTCTCTATAGGAATAACCAGTATGTTTTTTTAATAGATTTGATAGATAATTAGCATTCATATTGAAGAAAGAAGCGACAGAAGCAAGAGAACATGTTCTGAAATTTGTCTCAATATAATGCAAAATAGAGATTATGGAGCTATTTTTAAAACTGTTATCTTCTTCGGCCAGAGTTTTTTGATAAACATTCAGTAATTCTGAAATGATCAAGGTAAACAGACTATTTTGAATATCAACAGATGAATAGGATGGATTAAACCATTCACAAAGAAATTCATTCATGAAAAGAGTAAGCCGCTGGCTGTTTTCTGATTTAAATAAGAGATAATTATTATGGGTTACACCCGTGGTGATTGCATTAAAAAAAAAGTTGGTCAGTATACTTTCGGAAGAGAAGCGGTTGAAAAAATTGCTGCTAAGATAATCTTTATCAATAAAAATATTAATCAATATATCATTTTCTCCAAGAGGTTCCACGGTATGAATGATATCAGAATTTAGAAATAGAACCTGCCCTTTTTGAAGAACCTGTGTGGTTTCGTTAATGATTTGAGTGCAGGAACCAGAATACATATAGTTGATTTCAATACCCTCATGCACATGAAAGGGAAATGTCTGGAATCTGGAATGCTTTTTAACAAAAATCGGTGTCACTGCGTTTTCGATATATTTAATATCAATTTTCAATATTTCTTCACCGTTTATGGTGACTTTTGGAAAATGCTTCAATATTTCAGAAGATTTACCAAGTTGATATTCTTTTTCATGTTCTGTAATCTGTCTTAGCAGCTTATCAAGTGATTTTTGATTCAAAATATCATTCTCCTTTCAATAAAATCCTTAGATTACACATAATAGAAAAGTATAACAAGCAAAGGTCTGCATGTCAAATAATAATCTGTGATTTCGTCAATAATAATCTGTGGAGCTGTTATAGTAATAAGAGTTTGCCAGTGATATAGTTTAAGTACAAAGAAGGTTGCAACTCTTTCAGAAACATGAACAGTTATTTGGGAGGTATGATATGGCAAAAGATTATTCTGAATTATCCAGTAAGATCATTCAAAAAGTGGGTGGAACAGAGAACGTGAAAAGCCTTACTCATTGCATGACCCGTCTGCGTTTTGTCTTAAATGATGAATCCAGGGCAAAAACGGATGAGTTAAAACAGGTAGAAGGGGTAATAAACGTTGTTATCTCAGGAGGGCAGTATCAAGTAGTGATCGGTACGCATGTACCAGAGGTTTTTGAAACAATAATGAAAAAATTTAATATTAATATGACCGAAAATGCAAAAGAGGATACTGCTGTTCATACAAAAAAATCAATCCTCAGTGAATTGCTGGATGTTATCTCCGGAATTTTTCTTCCGGTGATTGGAGCAATGGGCGGTGCAGGTCTTTTAAAAGGCATTTTGATAGCCTGTACAACGTTTGGGGTATTATCAACAGATAGTGGTACGTACCTTGTATTATATTCCCTGGCAGATGCATTCTTTTATTTTCTTCCCCTTGCATTATCAATCACGGCTGCAAGGAAATTTGGAGCAAATCAGTTTGTGGCTTTAACAGTAGTAGCTGCACTGCTTTATCCCAATATTCTTACGGCACTAAGCAGCGGAACTAATATTACATTTTTGAATTTGATTCCTGTAAAATTGATGAACTATTCATCTACAGTGATTCAGCCTATCCTAATTGTATATGTATTATCAAAATTAGAGAAATTTTTAAAGAAAATAATTCCGTCGATTTTAAGCAGTGTATTGGTACCTTTGATTTCAATGGTTATCATGTTCCCGCTGGCTCTGGCCGCAATTGGACCATTAACCACCATGCTGAGTACTGGGATTTCTGTTGCTTATAGTTTTGCTTATGGTCTGTCACCAATTCTTGCAGGAGCTGTACTGGGATTTTTCTGGCCGGTCATAATCCTGTTTGGTGCGCATTGGGGGCTTGTACCGATTGTAATGAACAATATCTCGACTTTGGGATATGACACATTATTACCATTAACTGTGGCATGTAATTTTGCACAGGCAGGAGCTGCATTAGCTGTATTTTTAAAAACGAAGAACGCAAAATTAAAAGAGGTATCCGGTTCCTCAGCATTTTCAGCTCTTATAGGCGGAGTAACGGAGCCAGCAATTTATGGTGTTAACTTAAAATATAAAAAGCCGTTCTACATTGCATGCGCTTTCAGCAGCATTGGAGGAATTTTGGTAGGTCTTGCAGCAGGGCAGCAGCCGGCATTAATTACGGTATGTGCTCTGACATTACCGGCAATTGCAGCATTTAAGGGCGGTATCATCATGGTAATTGCTTCTATTATAGGATTTTTTGGAACTACAGTATGTACATTTTTATTTGGATTTAATGATTCCATGATAAAGGAATAAAAAAGCAGCTCAAGGCGTATATGGTATTGCAGGTATGGGTTCAATCCATTCATGCAATACCATATATCATTTATGGAGAATAACACAGCGGATAAGATTCGAAATATGCGGTAATTAATTGCAGTTTAGCTATGAATATTAAGATTCTTATTAACATGAAAAGAGGTAAGCATGAAATATCAAAATCCCATTATACCAGGTTTTTATCCGGATCCGTCTATATGTGCCAAAGATAATGAGTATTATCTGGTTAATTCAAGTTTTGAGTACTTTCCTGGAGTTCCGGTATTTAAAAGCACAGATATGATAAACTGGATTCAGATTGGAAATTGTTTTACCAGAAAGTCTCAGCTGCAGCTGGATGACTGCCCTTGTTCAGGTGGGGTTTTTGCGCCAACTTTACGTTTTTATGAAGGGTTATTTTATATGATTACAGCTGTATATAAAAAGAATAAGTTACATAATTGCTATATTTATACAGAGAATCCTGAAAAGGAATGGTCGGGTCCAATTTATGTAAACATTGAGGGGATTGATCCCTCATTATTCTGGGACAATGGCAGAACCTATATTCAATATGCTGGTTTTCATGAAAATCAGACCGTGATAAAACAGATTGAAATCAAAATAGAGAACGGAAAAATTGTAGATGGCCCGCGGGTGATCAGCAAGGGGTGCGGAGGCCGGGATGTGGAGGGGCCTCATATGTGGAAACGGAATAACTGGTATTATCTGATGCTGGCAGAAGGCGGTACAAGGGAAGGGCACATGGTAACCTTAATGAGGAGCAGGGAAATATGGGGACCTTTTGAAGAGTGCCCATATAACCCCATTCTGTCCAATAGAGACAAAGGGAGAGAACCATTGCAATCCATTGGACATGCGGACTGGATAGAAGATGAAAGCGGAAAAAACTGGCTGGTTTCGCTGGGAACACGCCATAAAAAGCATAGAACCTTATTAGGAAGAGAAACAATGCTGACACCTGCCAGCTGGACAGAAGACGGATGGCTGATAGCAAAAGACAGGTATATGCCTTTGGAAATTGAAGTAGATATTGCGGCAGCTCAACAAAAAGAGGAACCATTTTTAATGGATTTTAAACAGGGCAGGCTGCCAAAACAAATAATTTCACCCCGGTATCGAAACGATGATTTGGTTCAATTCCTAGAGGACAGGATGATAATTACTGGCAATGGATATACGCTTAATGATCTTGCAGATCCTGTTTTTCTTGCAGTCAGACAAAGTCAATATGATTTTGAATTAAATGCAGGCCTCAGGTTTATACCTGAGAAACCTGAGGAAGAGTGTGGAATTACAATGTTTATGGACAATGAACATTATATTTCGTTCTTTGTCACAATTCGTGAGAACACAATGGCAATTGTCCTTAAGAAGAAAATTGACGACATTGTACAGGAGACGTTTTTCCCGATTTTAAGGAAAGTGAGTGAAGTAAAATTAAGTGTCAGCGGAAGTGCTGATAAATATGAATTTGCAGCATTAAGCAATAATGAAATTTTAGCTGATGGGTGGACATTAACGAAACATATTACAAGTGAATGCTCAAATTCTGTATTCACAGGAGTGGTAGGAGGTATCTATATTACTGGCCATAAATCAGCTGTTGTGACAGAGTATTCTTATTATCCTGGTAAGAAATGCCAGCAGTGAAATGAAACATTGTATGATTTCATTTATGCATTCCGTTATGTTAATTGCTGTCACAAAGAATGACCGAATGTCCGAATTCAGCAATCACCTGAGAGAATTGGCTTTCAGGCGTTTGATCCGTTATAATGTAATCAATCTCAGAAAGAGAGCAGTAAGTCATCAGTGTTGAAACGCCAAATTTGCTGCTGTCCGCCAGCAGCAGGATCTGATCTGCCTTCGATACTGCGATTTTTTTGTTGGTATATTCTGAAGAGAAGGAGTTGGTGGCCCCATCCGATATGCTGATTCCGGTACACGCCATAAATGCCTTGTGGATATTTAAGGATTCCAGATATTTGTAATTTTCACCGCTGAAGGATAAGGTTCTGCGGTCCAGCATGCCCGGAAGCACGATAAGCGTGATTTGGGGCCGTTTAATGCAGGCATGTACAATGTGATAGCTGTTTGTAATGACAGTGATCTGCATCTGCTCCGGAACATAATCAATCAGATGCATGGTAGTAGTACCTGAATCTATAAAGATGATGTCATTTTCTTTGATAAATTCTGCCGCCTTTTTGGCAATTCTTTTTTTGAATTCATGCTGGGTCTGATTCCGCTCTTTGAACGTGGGCAATGGGGATACAGGAGTCTGAACGCACACTCCGCCATAAACTTTTTTAATATTGGAGTTACTTGTAATTGCATTAACATACCTGCGCACAGTATTTAAAGAGACGTTGAAAACACGGCACAGTTCTTTTAAAGTTACGGATTCATGTTGTAGAATATATTCCTGCATGTCTTTCATTCGCTGATCTTTCATGATAAGACTCCTTTGATTGTTTTTGAGTACATTATACCATAATAATTGCAAATATCAATAAAATATTGCCAAAATAGCCAGAAAAGTCATGAAATGTTCTCAAAAGGGATGAAAGTCAGGACAAGTGACGGCAGATATTCCATGCAAAGTTTGATTACTTTGTTTTTTTTTATGTGAATACATAGAATGACGTTTACATGAATTAGGAATTATTGGAAAAACACCATAGTGTTCAAAATACAACCAAATAATGTTGACAATATAACCAAAGTGTGCTAGTTTAATATTATCAATAAAAACAAAATAACCAAAGTGATCAAGAGAAAGAAAGGATGTGATGATAAGTGATTCCCGGTCAGCCGTTGGTTTTCCATGGAGGCAGCGGTAGTCTGACAAAGATTTCAGAGAATGCATCTGGAATGGAAGGCATCATATTGGATTTAATAGGAAATAAAAAGATACAATAAAAGAGATGGAGGAAAAGAAACATATGGGAGAGATCAGGAAATTAGGCTACTATATCAATGGTGAATTTAAGGAATCCAGGACTGAAAAGTACAGCGACGCCTACGACCCCAGTACTGGTGAGGTGATTGCAAAAGTTCCCTGCTGTACGGCTGATGAGGTGGAGGAGGCAGTTGCCGCTGCGAAAGCTGCTTATCCGGGCTGGTCTGCAACTCCGGTGATGAAGCGGGTGCAGATTTTGTATAAACTGAGGGATCTTTTGATTGAGCATATGGATGAGCTGACCATGCTGGTTGCCAAAGAAAACGGTAAAGCATGGGAGGAGGCCCATGGTGATGTGCTGAAGGCGAAAGAAGGTACGGAACATGCCATATCCGCACCGTCTCTGCTTATGGGCGAAAGCCTGATGGATACATCCTCCGGTTTCGACACCGTTCTTTACCGTGAATCGCTGGGAGTGTTTGCCGGAATCATTCCGTTTAACTTTCCGGCAATGATACCGATGGGCTGGATGACGCCCACATGTATCGCATGCGGCAATACCATCGTATTGAAGGCAGCAACCTTTACACCGCAGTCCTGTATGAGAATTGCAGAATTATATAAAGAGGCAGGACTTCCGGACGGTGTTATCAACATTGTTACCTGTTCCAGAAACGAGGCTGAGATTCTTCTGAAGCATCCGGATATAAAAGGAATCACTTTTGTCGGATCGACCGGAGTGGGTATGCATATTTACTCTACAGCGGCGGCTACCGGTAAAAGGGTCCAGGCCCTTTGTGAAGCCAAGAATCATGCGCTGGTATTAAATGACGCACCGGTTAAAAGAGTTGCCGCAGGCATTATCAACTCATCGTTTGGCTGCGCGGGTGAGCGGTGTATGGCACTTCCGGTTATAGTAGCTCAGGAAGATATTGCGGACGCACTGGTTGCGGAAATTGCGGAGCAGGCAAAAAAAATGAAGGTTGGGCCTGCCTATGATAAGTCCACCAATCTGGGTCCTGTTGTTAATGCGGCTCACAGAGAATCCATACTCAAATGGATTCAAAAAGGAATAGATGAAGGAGCCAAGGTGGTTCTGGATGGAAGAGACGTGAAGGTTCCGGGATATGAGAACGGTTTTTACCTTGGGCCGACGATTCTGGATCACGTAAGTCCGGATATGACCATAGGTGATAGTGAAATTTTTGGGCCGGTGCTTTGTGTGAAGCGTGTTAAGACGTTTGAGGAAGGACTTAAGCTGATGAACAGCAATCCCTTTGCCAATGGTTCCGTAATCTTTACCCAGAACGGGCATTATGCCAGGGAGTTTGCAAGACACACGGACGGAGGTATGGTAGGCGTGAACGTAGGCATCCCGGTACCGGTGGGAGCATTCCCGTTCTCCGGCCATAAGCTTTCATTTATCGGGGATCTGCATTGTCTGGGCAAGGATGGTTTCCGTTTCTATACGGAAACAAAAGTGGTGACAACCAGATGGTTTGATGAAGAGGAAGCACAGTCGACAAAGGTAAGTACATGGGATGGAACCATTTAAACGATGCAGTACAGGAAGGCAGTAACCTCTATTAAAAAACAATTGGTGGAAACATCCCATATATGTCCCATATAAGTGAGGAAAAGTACGAAAAGGTGCCGGTCAGGACTCAGTCCTGGCCGGCACCTTTTCGTACTTTTTTCATGAAATTTCAATTTATAATGCCTTACTGTTCAGCTTCCGGTATGCTGAAGGAGTTAAAGTAGTTAATTTTTTAAATTGTCTCATAAAATGGACCTCGTTATGGTAGCCGCATAAGTATGAAATCTCTAAAACCGGCAAATCCGATTCCACCAAAAGCTCTTTCGCATATGTAATGCGGCTTTCAATTACATCTGACATACAGGAGATAAAAAAAGTTTCTTTATAAATGTTTTGTAAATAGCCGCAGCTTAAATGAAGTTTATCTGCCATTAATGGTATTGACCAGTTATTATGAGGATTACTGTATATTTCACTTCGCAGTTTTATTAATTCTTCGTGAATTCTTGAGTGCCAGGGATAAAATGTCTGTGTCTGTGTCTGTTCTTTCGTCTTTATGAACAGAATCTGCATCAAATATTCGAGGGTCTGCCACTTATACGGATTGTTTGAATAAAATTCACCTGCCATTTTTTGAATTAAATCGGAGAGATAATAATGATTTGAGATATATAATGGCTTATTCAGTGTAATTTGGTATTGACGGAGAATAGCCGGATCCAGTTCAAAATGAATCCAGTCATTTTTGTATTTTGCTCGGTTTG
Organism: uncultured Lacrimispora sp.; assembly: GCA_964402355.1. Classification (GTDB taxonomy): domain Bacteria; phylum Bacillota; class Clostridia; order Lachnospirales; family Lachnospiraceae; genus Lacrimispora. The sequence goes on along the minus strand of CAYOCB010000002.1, from coordinate 441,583 downwards.
CTCTGTATTCATGAGGGCAATTCTTATCATAGATTATCAGGGTATTAGCCGGTGTTGCAATCTCTTCTTTGTTAATCATAAAAACTGCGGGCGATTTTACAAGCAGCAGAAGATACCATTCATACCCCTTTGGACGGTCGACACGAAAGCTGCTGTCATGTGTCGTATTACAGCCCATACGCAGAATTTTATACATATCATTTCCACCTCCATCTTAGAATATATCAGTTAATTCTAATTATAAACTATTGATATGGAACGTGCAAATTTTTATACTGTAATTAATATGCAGACGTTGATATTTTAATACAATCTTATAGTTTACCAATAGATTTATTGCCAGTAAAGTTTTGTCTTGATAATATCATTGATCAGCAAATATTTTATGGAGGAAAAACATGTATACAAGAATATTTCAAAATCACAGGATACGTAAAGAAATTCCGCTTGATCCGATCTGGAGTTTTCATATTTTGAATTCGGATGAGGAGAAACAGGAGGAATTTAAAATGCTTGTTCCAAGCTGCTGGGAGAGCAATCCAAAACTGGCTTCTTATAGAGGAAAGGCATTGTATTCAAAGAAAATAACCTTTGGCGGCAATATCCGTCTGGTATTCAAAGGAGTCAGCCATACGGCATATGTTTATTTGGATCACAAACAGGTGGCATACCATTACAACGCTTATACTGAATTCAGTGTATTATTAAAGGATCTGTCATACGGAGAGCATTTGCTGGAAGTAAAGGTGGATAATTCATTTCATGAGGATTCCGCTCTTCATGTAAGCAATGATTATTATTCTTATGGTGGAATTACCCGCCCGGTTGTTGTGGAAGAGATTGGTAACATGTTTATTAAATATGTTCATTTTATTCCATATCAGGAAAAAGGGAAATGGTATGCTAAAATCAGTGCATCTGTCAGTAATGTTACAGATGCACCCCAAAATGTTACGCTGAAAATCCAGGTGGGAGATGAGGATACCGTATTTTTTAACGAGAAAGTATTGCAGCATAACGGTGAAACTCTGCTTGAGGATACCTTTGAATTCCCCTTTGCTTCTGCATATACACTGGAGAGTCCAAAATTATATACAATGACTGCAACCCTTCTTAACAATAATAATGCGGTTGACGACATCATAGACAGAGTGGGCTTCCGTGAAGTAAAAGTCAGTGGAAAAGATATCGTGTTCAGTGGGGAAAAAGTTATTATCAAAGGAGTGAACCGCCATGAGGACTATGCAGAATTTGGCTGTGCTGTTCCTATTGAAGCAATGTATCGTGACATCGAAATAATTAAATCGTTAGGTGCTAACTGTATTCGAACCTGCCATTATCCAAACGATGAACGTTTTCTTGATTTATGTGATGAAAATGGAATCCTTGTATGGGAGGAGGCTCATGCAAGAGGACTAAGCGAAGAGCAGATGAAGCATAAAAACTTTGAAAAACAGAGTGCAGATTGTATTAAAGAAATGATTGAAAATCATATCAATCATCCGTCGATCTATGTATGGGGAATTTTAAATGAATGTGTAAGCAATACCGAATTTGGAAAGTCCTGTTATAAAAAGCAGTTTGATTTAATTAAGAGCCTGGATTCCAGCCGTCCGGTATCCTATGCCAGTTTAAGTGCCCATATTGGTTCCGATTTATGCCTGGATCTGGTGGATATCGTATCTTATAATATCTATCCGGGATGGTACCATGATACACCGGTAAAAGAGTTCTTAGGTACCCTTAAAGATTTCGTTAATCGTACTGAGGGGGCGGGAAAACCGCTGCTGATCAGTGAGATAGGAGCAGGTGCCGTCTATGGCTATCGGAGTAATAACATGGATAAATGGACCGAAGAATTCCAGCAAACTATTTTAAAGGAACAATTAACATCCATATTAGCTGATGAGGAATTGGCGGGTGTTATCATCTGGCAGTATGCAGACTGCCGTGTTGACAAAGGCTGGTTTCATGTAAGGCCAAAGTGCCAGAATAATAAGGGGATCGTAGATATGTATCGAAGAGAAAAGCTTGCTTTTCAAACGGTAAAGGAAATATATCATTCTTATCATTAAATCGTTTTATGAAAAAAGTCCTGAATGACAGGACTTTTTTCATATTATGTATGCCCGTCATGGGCGCAGTCTCAGGGAGGATGTCCTGTGTCTGTCTAACTGGACGATTTTGAAACAGCGCTTTTATAATTTCCCGGCGTACCTCCATGATACTTTTTGAATATTCGGATAAAAGCATTGCTGTCCTGGAATCCCACCATCTGGGAAATCTCACTGATCTTTAGTGAAGTGTCTTTTATGAGTACTAATGAATGTGAGATGCGGATTTTATATAGATAATCAATAATGCTCAGTCCATTTTTCTGACGGAATTTTTGGGACAAATAGGAAGGTGTAATCTTAAAATGAGCAGCAATACTATTCAAATTCAGATTGCCGTCGAAATAGTTACTTTCAATATATTGGGTCACCTCATGTATTTTTTTATCTGTACTATTAATATTTTGTGCCTTGATTATCTGGATTGCCTGCATATATAATTTTTTGATATAATGGATAGCATCCAGCAAGGAATCGTTAAAAAACTGATTAGTAAGAACAAAGATACCTTCTATCGAACTGTATGGATATTGATAATGCAGTTGCGCTTTCAGTCTCATGGTTACATTGTAAAAGAAATAGAGACAGCTTTTAGCATCCTCTGCGGATAAATTTCTTTGCTTTAACTCCTGATATATGTTGTTAAAATAGTCTTCAAGGGCCTGTTCGCTGACTGACATAACAAGATTAATTATATAATCAAATGTTTTAAGGTGGAGATAACTGATCTGGGATTCTTTAGGCGTTTCATTGTAGTGCCGTAAATTACCGACACCGAATAAATGCATATACTCCAACGTGCTGCTGGCCTGGGTATAGGCATCGGATAATTGCTTATTATCACATAATTCGCTTATTCCAACATGAAAATCAATATCAAAGTGATTTTTACAGTATGTAATAAAAGTACCCAGTCCCTCAGAAAGAAGGGAATCTTTTTTTTCAGCAGAATCAGATATATTTACAATCATAGCAGTTTCATTCTGGTTATAACAAAAATAAATAGTTGGAAAAACAGACTGAAATATTTCACGCAGTATATTTTGTACAATGAAAAAAACCAGATCATTTTGATTTTTTTTCATATCTTTAGATGAAAAATTCTCATCATAAAGCTTAAAGGAAGAAAAACGTATTAAAACAATATAGGAAAAATCCGAAGTAAAATTCAAATGAAACTGGGCCGCGACAGTTGGGGATACTTCTGAAAACTGAATTTCACCTGTTAATAATTTATATAAGTAATTATTTTTAAGTAAATCTCGTTGTGTTTTTATTTCCGAGTTTGTTTTTATAATAACATCCTTTATCTTGCTGTATTCGTTTTTTTCCTCAGAGTCAGAGGGAAAGGATTTTAAATAACCCATAATTTCTTTGATGGGACGATAATTATATATGGAATAGAAACAAGTTATAATGCTGCCAAGCAGAATACTGATAAACAGGGATATAAACAAAACAAATAATATATTGGATGTCTCATTATTATATACATTTTCTTCTGTATAGGATACAAGATTCAGATCGGGTAACGTTAAATTTACAGAATCAATAATATAATTAACTTTTTGTTTATTTTTTAAATACATAGTAACCGATGGTTTTATGTTGTCAGAACAGACAGGACGGCCATCAGAGTATAACTGTGTTATATCAGAATTTGTCGACAACAGGAAATTAGTGTTTTTGGTAAGTGCAAGTGCAGAGAAATTGCATGAAATCTGCTGGCTCTTTAAGAAGGTGTTTAAATAATTCTGATTGATTTCGAAAACGATAATGGATAAAGGTTTATTTGATTTATTGTTAATGATTAATGTTCTCGCTAATAATAGTTTATCGTGATCCGTTAATAACAATTGATTAGAATTCCCATGAAGATTATCCGTTAAATATTGCCAGGTTTCTTGTGATATATATCTTGAGGGCATGAAGTGTGAAATTTTATATTTATAAATCGTAGAGGATGTTACTATATAATCACTTTCCGGAAAATAAATATAAATTTCCTTGATATAGGAATTTGTAAGTGTAAAAATTGATAATTCATCAATCAGATTGTTGATCTGCTGATAAATAATGGGTGATGAGGTGCTCTTATAAGAAAATGAACAGACTTGCTGGTTGATTTGTAGATTTGTTGAAATCTGGATTAAGTTATTAAAACTATTATCAAGTTGAGTTTTAACATTAAAAAGGGCAAGGTGCTGGCGTTCCATAGCTTCATTTTTAATTACTTTATAAGAATGGGAATAATACAAGGAGCAGATCAGCAAAGGAATAATTAACATGCTCATATAAGAAACCACATATTTCAAGAATATATTGGAGGGTTTTTTGTGAACTTTAATAATATTTGCTTTATGCAGCATGATTTCACTCCTGACAACTTAACATTTTTATAAATTGCATATAAGTTACGTTTATTAGTATAATATTTTTGATAATTATTAGCAATCGTATAATTTATTAATAATATGATATTTCGAAACTAATAGGATCTCTGGGGTTTTATAATATTAATTTAAGAATTATAGGATTTACTCATATATACATCGTTGTTACACTGAACTCAGAACTTATTCCGGAAAGAGGTCTAAATCAGAACAGCATTGCTGTTCTATTCATTTTTATTAGGAGAAAGGATAAAATTTATGAAAAAAAATCTATCTGAACGGCATCGTGCTGCTGGCTTTATAATGGCGGCACTGATGGTCATTTGCATGTTATCAGGATGTGAGAAAGATAAGATGGTGACAGCTGAAGGGGGGGCAGATATAACAAGCACGGAACCAGTGAAATTAAAAATTTGGTCAAGTTGGGATGGTGCTGCTGATCTTATGAAAAACCAGGGTGACGCTCCTTACTGGAAAGCTTATGAGAAAGCTACGAATACAGATCTTGAATTTGTAGATTCTACAGGAGGATTAGAGGCTTTATCAGTATTGATTGCATCAGGCGATTTGCCGGATATAATCATAGACTACAGTACGAATATTCCAAAGGGAATACAACAGAATTTACATGATGGCACTATCATAGCACTAAATGATGCAATGGATGCCGGATATATGCCTAATTTTAAAGCATATATGGAAAAAGATAAAGAAGTAGACAGACTTACTGTCAATGATGATGGTCAATATGCCTGGGCACCTATGATTCGTACAAAAGATTCACCATTGGTTTTCGGCGGTAATATGATCAGACAGGATTGGCTTAATGAACTGGGCTTACAGCAACCCACAACTATTCAGGAAATGGAAGATGTATTATTGGCATTTAAAGAAAAAAAGGATTGTGATTCGGGATATTCATTTGCATGGAATAATTATTCCTATATGGTTATGGCCAATGGAGTCGTAGAAGGCATGTATGTTGATGCAGATGGGAAGGTTCAGTATGGATGTATTCAGGATGGATATAAGAATTTCCTGAAATTATTCAGCCGCTGGTACAACCTGGGAATTCTTGATCCGGATGGATTTGCACAGAATATCGACGCTTTTTACGCAAAATTAGCAGCAGGACAGACTGGCCTGGTTTTCGGATATACCGGTGGTGAATTAGGAAAAATAGAATCAATGAAATCGCAGAATCCTGACATGGATTTTCAGCCTATACCAAATCCTGTAATGAATAAAGGGGATCAGTTTCCGGTTGATGTAAGCGCATACCGGGTAAATAATATAGGTGCCATGATCACCAGTTCCTGTAAGAACGTGGAAGCTGCTGCTAAATTTATCGATTATGTATATAGTGATGAAGGTATTATGCTTTCCAATTATGGGGAAGAAGGAAAAACCTATACGATGGTAAACGGTAAGCCGGAGTTAACTGATTATGTACTTAATAATCCGGATGGTCTAAGTCCTCAGCAGGCTTTATCCTTATACGCAGGTTATAAGAATAAAGCCTTTATTAACCCGTTCCAGGTATATCCGTTAGAAGTACAGCAGAAATCTCTTGAAATATGGGCAACTCCGGATGCGAAAATCAAGTCAATGCCTCCGGTATCAATGACTGCTGATGAAACGGATGAGTATAATTCTATCATGATGGATATTAATACTTATGTAAATGAAAACAAGCTGAAATTCATATATGGAACACAATCTTTGGATACTTTTGATGATTTTGTTAATACAATTAAGAAAATGGGAATTGAAAGAGCAATTGAAATTCAGCAGGCTGCATATGACAGATATATGAAGCGGTAATTTTATGATACATAAGTAAATAAAGTGATTGAAAACAGGAGGTGGCGTTGGAGCAGTTTTTCATGTCACCTCCTGATTTGTAACGAGATTTTAAATAGATTCTGGAAGGGAAAAAAATATGATGAATCAGAATGCTGGTTTTTTTAAACGATTAGGCAGAGATTTAAAAAAATATAGAAGTTTATATATTATGCTGCTTCCTGTTATATTATATTACCTGATATTTTGCTATTTACCTATGTACGGTGCTCAGATAGCTTTTCGGGATTTTAGTCCAAAATTTGGGATTTTAGGGAGCAAGTGGGTAGGTTTAGCAAACTTTAAATCATTTTTTCATGGAGTATATTTTATCCGCTTGGTACGTAATACTCTGATTATTAATATAATTAATTTAATAATAGGATTTCCGATGCCCATTATTTTGGCATTATTATTAAATGAGGTTCGTAAATTGTGGTTTAAAAAGACAATTCAGACAGTAAGTTATTTACCACATTTTATTTCAACTGTGGTTGTTTCCGGAATGATTATGCAGTTTGTGAGTACAAATGGGTTTATTACGAAATTGATGACAGTTTTTGGATTTGCACAAAATAATCTGTTAACAGATCCAAATATGTTTCGGCCGATCTATATTATTTCTGATATCTGGCAGGAGATAGGCTGGGGCTCGATCATCTACATAGCTGCCATTGCTGGTATTAATTCAGAGTTATATGAAGCTGCCAGGATAGATGGCGCAGGACGGTTTAAACAAGTCTTATACGTTACGATTCCTGGAATTCTGCCCACGATTATTACAATGCTCATTTTAAGAATTGGAACGATGATGACGATTGGATATGAAAAAATAATATTATTATATAATCCTTCTATTTACGAGACAGCGGATGTGATATCAACTTATGTATATCGAAAAGGTCTTCAGGATTTAGATTACAGCTTCAGTACGGCAGTTGATTTATTTAATTCGGTAATCAATCTGGTACTGTTGTTTTCAGCAAACAAGATATGTAAAAAGCTGACAGACAGCAGCTTGTGGTAAAGGAGGGGAATGGAAAATGAAGAGAAGTTTAGGCGAGCGCATTTTTTCTGTATTTAATACAATAATTTTGCTATTAATCGCTATGTTAACATTGTATCCTTTTCTATATGTTATTTTTGCATCCTTTAGTGATCCTGTAAAAATTATCAGTAATCAGGGGATATTATTCTGGCCGGATGGTTTTTCTTTATCAGCTTATAAAAAAGTATTTCATAATTCATCAATCTATATTGGCTATGCAAATACAATATTTTATGTTGTTGTGGGAACGGCGGTTAATATATATGCAACTGCTATAGCTGCTTACGTATTATCAAGACCCAATTTTATGCTCAGAAGATTTTTTACATTAATGTTTATTTTTACAATGTATTTCAGCGGTGGGCTAATTCCATCTTATTTATTAATGGATAAACTTGGTTTAATTGATAATAGAATGGGATTAATTTTACCGGTGGCCGTAAGTACTTATAATCTGCTGATTATGATTACCGGATTTAAGGGAATTCCATCATCACTGGAGGAATCTGCTAAGATTGACGGAGCAGGCACCTGGACAATTTTATTCCGTATTATAATGCCGCTTGCAAAACCTACGATTATGGTAATTATGTTATATTATGCAGTAGGGCACTGGAATTCCTGGTTCAGAGCCATGATCTATATCCGGGATACTGATAAGATGCCGCTGCAGTTGTTATTAAGAAACATTTTAACGAGAAGCCAGTTAGGTGCGATGGCGGGTGATAATGATATTGAAGATGTGGGTACTACCATTAAGTATGCAACCATACTGGTATCAACACTTCCGATTTTATGCATTTATCCTTTTATACAAAAACATTTTGTGGAAGGGGTTATGATTGGAGCGGTAAAAGAATAAATTGATTTTCCTTGATTCTTAAAGACGCCATTTGTACAGGAGAGATTCGGGTCAGTACACTTATTTGTAACAAATATTCAGCATAAGCGGAGGTAAAATCACAAAGATTGTAACATTGGTACAGAATCGAACCTTCGTATTGAATTTCTTATGTAAATTATATATAGTGTATTCAATGAGATGCGCGTCTTAAAGAGTATGGAGGAGGAAATTTAATGAATTACGAATTACTTGCAAAGCAGATACTTTCTCTTGTCGGCGGCAAAGAAAATGTGGCAGGTGTCGGTCATTGCGCTACCCGGCTGAGATTTAATCTGATTAAGGATGAGAAAGCCGAACTGGATGCGGTTAAAAAGTTAGAAGGTGTATTGGGCGTAGTGGTAAAAGGCGGCCAGACCCAGGTTATCATTGGCCCCAATGTAACAAAGGTATATAATGCTGTAACGGAATTGACCGGAGAGACAACGGGAGCGGCAGGAAGTGATAAGAAACTGATCTCCAGAGTCCTGGATACGATTGTAGGAATTTTTGCACCGATTATCCCGGCTGTCACAGGTGCCGGAATGTTAAAAGCAGTGTTATCGATTTTGGTGGTCTGCGGATTATCCAAGGAATCACAAAATTATTATATTATTAATTTTGTATCGGATGCCGTATTCTATTTCCTTCCGGTACTGCTTGCGAATTCGGCTGCAAAAAAATTCAAATGCAATCCGTATTTTGCAATGGCCATTGCAGGTGTTATGATCCATCCCAAATTTGTTGACCTGGTGAGTGCAGGGGATGGGGTCCATTTGTTTGGAATGCCTGTTTATTTGTATAAATATGCTTCCAGTACAATTCCGATTATTCTGGTTATATGGTTTATGTCCTATGTAGAACGGTTTGCAGAAAAGTACAGTCCAAGTATTATCAAGGTTATCTTAAAACCATTAATCGTTTTATTAGTTACTTCACCGGTTGCGCTGATTGTCATTGGTCCTCTGGGGGCATATTGCGGTGATCAGCTTGCAGCAGGAATCAATATTCTGGACAGTCATGCCGGATTTTTGGTACCCACACTGACCGGTGCTTTTGCTCCCCTTCTGGTTGCAGTCGGCATGCATATTTCTTTGGTTCCAATCAGTTCGATTCAGCTGGCTGATCACGGTTCGGAAACGGCTATGGGACCAGGCTGGCTGGCATCCAATATCGCCCAGGGCGGTGCGGCTATGGCAGTTGCTTTGAAAACAAAGAGTAAGCGGATGAGGCAGCTTGCGCTGTCCTCCGGTATTACCGCACTTTGCGGAATCACGGAACCGGTCCTTTACGGTGTCACTTTAAAATTAAAGCGCCCGCTGATTGCTGTTATGGTGTCCGGCGGTATTGCAGGATTATATGCCGGTCTCAGCGGGCTGGTAAGATATTCTTTTGGTTCTCCCGGCATCCCTACAATAGCTGTATTTATTGGTGAGAACCCAGGTAATATTATAAAAGCTTTGATTACGATGGCAATTGCTTTTACAGCATCTTTTGTATTGACATGGATGCTTGGATTTGAGGATAGTAATGATGATGAAGAGAAGACGGAGCAGGTAAATATAGATGCTGCAGCTGACAGTGCAGCATCTATGAAGGAGGATATCTATGCGCCGGTTAAGGGCAGCATGATTTCTTTATCGGAAGTAAATGATGAAGCGTTTTCTTCTGGCGCCGTGGGGCGCGGGTGTGCGATTGTACCGTCTGAGGGCAAGGTATATGCTCCTTTTGATGGCAAGGTGGCAATGATTTTCCCGACAAAACATGCAATTGGTCTGGTGAGCAGCCAGGGTGTGGAATTAATTATCCATATCGGTATAGATACTGTTAAGCTGGAGGGCCGGTATTTTGAAACCTATGCAGACATTGGAGATCAGGTAAAAAAAGGCGATCTGCTTCTGGGATTTGATATGGAATCCATAAAGAAAGCCGGTTATGACATTACCGTGCCGGTTATTGTAACAAACGTTCAAAACCATGATGTGTCAGTACAGAAAGGGGAGTCTGTTGACAACCAGATGGTTGCTTTACAAGTCAGATAACAAGGAGAATAATATGAAGACAAAATTTTCAGATAACTTTATGTGGGGGGGGGCAGTTGCGGCTAACCAGTGCGAGGGAGCTTACGATGTGGATGGAAAGGGCTTATCTACCTGTGATATGGTGACAGCAGGTACTTTTGAAAAACCTAGACGGATCACAATGAAGATTGAGGAGAATGAGCTTTATCCAAGCCATGAAGCGATAGATTTTTATCATCATTATAAAGAGGATATCGCATTATTTGCTGAAATGGGATTTAAAATTTTCCGTTTTTCCATAAACTGGACACGTATCTATCCCACAGGATTGGAAGAGGAACCAAATCAAAAAGGGCTGGAGTTTTATGATCATGTAATTGACGAATTACATAAATACGGAATCGAGCCATTGGTGACCATATCCCATTATGAACCGCCGTTCGCATTAACGGAAAAATTCAATACCTGGGAAAGCCGGGAGATGATTGACTGTTATCTGAAATTGTGTAAAACCTTATTTACGCATTTTAAAGGAAGGGTAAACTATTGGCTGACATTTAATGAAATCAATTGTCTGACCTTCCCTCTGGGAGCTTACCTTGAGGCTGGGATGCTGGTAGATGACAGCGGCCGGTTCAACAATACGGAGACTGACAGCCGTAATCTTCGTTATCAGGCATTGCATCATCAGTTTTTGGCAAGTGCCAGAGCTGTAAAAATGGGTCATGAAATAGATTCGAATTATCAGATCGGCTGTATGATTACCTATCATTGCAATTATGCTCTGACCTGTAATCCGGATGATGTTCTGCTGGCACAGAAAGAAGATGAAATCGGTAATTTCTATTGCAGTGATGTACAGGTAAGAGGCGAATATTCTGCAATGGCAGAGCGCTTTTTGGCGGAAAATAATATCCGGATTGAAATGAGAGAAGATGATTTTAAAGTCCTTAAAGAGGGAACTGTTGATTTTTATTCTATGAGTTATTATCAGCCGGTTACCGTAAGCTGTGATCCCGCTCAGACGAAAATTCCGGGGAATATTGTGGGTGGCATTAAAAATCCGTATCTGGAATCTTCGGAGTGGGGATGGGAAATTGACCCGAAAGGCCTTCGCTGGTCTTTAAATAATATCTACAATCGTTATCGGATTCCGATTATGGTTGTGGAAAATGGACTTGGAGCAGTAGATACGGTCAGCAAGGATGGTTCCATAAATGATGATTATCGAATCCGTTATATCAAAGGACACATTGAGCAGATGAAAGAGGCTGTAAAGGATGGTGTAAATTTAATTGCCTATACTCCCTGGGGCTGCATTGATATTGTAAGCGCATCAACCGGCGAGATGAAAAAACGGTATGGTTTTATTTACGTGGATAAACATGATGACGGAAGCGGAACTTTAAAGAGGAGCAGAAAAAAATCCTTTTACTGGTATAAAGATGTCATTGCATCAAATGGTGAAAAGCTGTAATTAATTTTGGTTTAGAACCGATGACCCACGCAGGATTGAAACTGGAAATTTATCATGCTATAATTTTGGCAGATAACGACAGATTGAAAATTCGAGGTGGGTCATATGGGCGTAATGAGAAAATTAAGAGAAGCAGTAAATTTAAATGAAACAGATCTGATCATTCGGAATTATATTTTGGAGTATCCCGAAAAAATCAAGGGGATGACAGTCCGGAGTCTTTCTTCGGAATTATATATCAGTACGGCTTCTATTATTCGATTTACGCAGAAACTGGATTATCACGGATTTTCTGATTTTAAAATGCAGCTGCTTGAAGAATTGAAGACAGATGCACTGGAACAGCAGGATGAAAAAACGATTACGGAAAAAGAATCACTTGTATCCATTGTGAATGGATTGGCTTCTTTAGAGAAAAAAATTATTGATGATACGAGAAGTGATCTGTCCTATGAGCAGTTATCCCGGATAATCAGTTATTTTGAGGGGTCACAATATATTGATTTTTATTCTACAGATTTGAATACAGCGCTGGCGGGTTATGGACAAAATCAGATGTTTCATGCCGGAAAAATTGCCAATTCGTTTTATTCGGTTAATATTCAGCAATTGATGTCGCTGAACCAGCAGGAGGGACATCTGGCAGTTATTATCAGTTCCACAGGGGAGAACCGAATATTATGTGAAGTTGCTAAAAATCTGAAAAGAACTAAGACCAAGTCCGTCCTGATTACAGCAGTTGAAAAATCCACGCTTTCTAAAATCTGTAATGAAACGCTGCTGGCCACAACTACTTTTCAGGTAGAGCGGTATAAGACAATTATGTTCAGCATTTCTGCAAAATATTTGATTGATATTATATTCTGCTGCCTGTTTTCAAAACATTTAAAGACAGTTATGGAGCTGAATGAAGCTTATCAGTCTATCCGTAAAGACAATATGTGGTATATATTGGAGGAAGCACCAAAAACGGATAAAAAGCCGGGAAAACATGAAAAGAAGAATTTATGAATACCGGTGAAAGAAAGGAAAATGAAATATGGCACTGATGGGAAAAAAAATTGCAGCAGTCCGCGCTTATGTCGTAGAGGGCGGCGGAGCTGATTATCACGATCAGGGCATGGATCACTGGATTGTGGGACAGGTATCTACGCCGATGAGCATGTTCCCGGAATATAAGGCCACACGGTTGAGCTTTGGTATCAATGCATTAAAGAGTCTGGTGGTTGAGGTGGAAGCAGATAACGGTGTTGTCGGATTTGGTATTTCAACGGGTGGATATCCGGCGGCCTGGCTTGTGATGAACCATTTGCAGAACTTTGTTGTGGGGAAAGATGCAGATCAGATTGAAATTATCTGGGAGCAGATGTACCGTGCATCTTTATATTATGGACGCAAGGGAATCGTAATGAACGCGATTTCTGCAATTGATATTGCATTATGGGATCTTCTTGGCAAATTGAGAGAAGAGCCGGTTTATGCTATGCTGGGCGGTAAAGTCCGTGAAGAACTGACCTTTTATGCAACGGGACCGAGACCGGATCTCGCAAAAGAGATGGGATTTGTGGGAGGTAAAATGCCGCTTGTCTACGGTCCTTCGGATGGGATGGAAGGATTAAAGAAGAGTATAGAAGCGGCTGCCGGTATGCGTGAAAAATGCGGTGATGAATTCCTTCTGATGTGGGACTGCTGGATGTCTTTGGACCTCTGTTATGCAAAGCGTCTGCTTCAGGCATGCTCTGAACTCAAGTTCCACTGGCTGGAAGAATGCTTTAATCCGGATGATTACTGGTCCTATCGTGATTTCAAAAAGGCAGCCGGAAATCAGGTGATGGTAACCGGCGGTGAACATGAAGCAACACGGTACGGTTTCCGTATGCTGATTGAGGATTGCGGCCTGGATGTAATACAGCCGGATATCGGCTGGTGCGGCGGCATGACGGAGCTGGTGAAAATCGGCAACCTGGCAGAGGCACATGGCAAAATGATCATCCCTCATGGAAGTGGTGTTTACAGTTATCATTATGTGACAACAAAAGTAAATTCTCCCATTACAGAATGCCTTATGATGGCACCAAAAGCTGACAAAGTGATTCCTCAATATTATCCGCTTCTGAAAAATGAGCCGATTCCGGTTAACGGAAAACTGAAAGTAGACGACAAACCGGGGTTTGGCGTTGAACTTAACAAAGACAAGACACTGATAAGCGTTCAGAAAGGTGAACGGTTATGATGAACAAAAATGAACAAGAAGCTGGCTGAAGTGGAGGAAAATGACATGAAAAGACTATGCGGAGTCAATCCACCGGTTATAACTATCTTTGATAAGGATAAAAGAATTGATTTGGAGGCCTGCAAAAAACATGCGGACTTTTTAATAGAAAAAGGTGTTGATGGCCTGGCTTATCTGGGTACGTCCGGTGAATTCAGCATTATGACCATGGAAGAAAAGAAAATACTGATTAAGGAAATGACAGCGTATGTGAACCATCGGGTAAATGTGCTGGTAGGGGTGGGAGATACCTGCCTGGATTATACCATAGAGTTACTGAAGTTTTCAGAAGAAGCCGGAGCAGATGGCGTACTTCTGGTAAATCCTTATTTTTCAGTATATAGCAGTGAAATGGTAGAGGCGTATTATGGTTATGTGGCCTCCCATACAACTCTTCCAATTATTATTTATAATTTCCCGGATTTAACCGGATTTGAATTTAATGTGGAGATGATAGCCAGATTGGTTGGGAAGTATCCGAATATTGTGGGTATAAAGGATACCACTGCTGATTTTAATCATGTTATGAGTATGCAGAGCATTAAGAAAATCAAACCGGAGTTTTCCGTTTTTGCAGCATATGAGAATCAGGCCATGGGACTGCTGCCTCTTGGAGTTGATGGCTTCATCAATGCAACTGCAAATTTTGCACCGGAATTTACTGTGAACGCGTACCGGGCATCCAAAGAGAATGATTTTAATGAGGCAGCAAACTGGTTCTGCAAAATGGTTGATGCGATGGAGATCTATTCATTCAGTACACCATTGTTCCTTGCCTGTAAGCAGGCAGTATATGATCGGGTGTTAAAGCATGATGGATTTGAGCGGCTTCCGGCATTGCCATTAAATGCACGGGCAAAATCCGGCGTGTATGAAAAGCTTAAGGATATGAAACTTATACAGAATCTCTAAAGCTTATGATACTTCTGGTAATGATATTATTTCATGTGAGTTTTACAGACGATGGAGACCGGTGTTATGCCGGTCTCTTTCCGTATGCAGGAGGCGGATCCGGGTTACATTAATATCACACTGATCCAGCAGAGTTTTCATCCTTACGGCTTTGTATGTTTGACGTAGAGTGGAAAAGAAAAGTGATGAAATAATCAGGTATATGGTGTATAATTATATTTTGCAGAAGGAATAAGGGATTACAGAGGATTTATAGTGAAAAATATAGACAATGTTATAATAAGAAGACCTAGAATAGAAGAAATAGATTTAATAAATGAATTTTTTATCATTATGCTGAAGGATACATTTGAAATAAATGGTTTAGGCAGCTTAAAAGAATTACTTGAAGAAGAAATACAGGATAAGAAGAGATATATCAATCAAGATTTTCAAACGAATGGAATAGACAGGTTCTTTCTTTTGGCAGAATATAATGAAGAAATTATCGGGTCTATTGAATATGGGAAATCAAACGATCTTTTGAATAAATGTACAGATCATAAATTTAAACATTTATATGAAATAGGTACAGTTTTTGTACATCCAAAATATAAGAGACAAGGAGTAGCCTCTTTGCTGTTTTATAAATTGTTTCAAAAATTAGAAAGTAATGGAGTAAAAGAAATTTGTTTTGATAGCGGATATAAGACAGCACAAAAAATATGGTGTAAAAAGTTTGGTGAACCAGAATATTTTCTGAAAGATTACTGGGGGAAAGGAACTCATCATATGGTTTGGAGGGTAAATGTTAAAGATGCGTTAGATTTATTTAACCTTATCAAGGAAGTCCCCGCTTCTTAAAGCGGGGGTATGGTCTTGCTTGTTTCCGTAGGAGTCAAAGCTCCTGCGGAAATACCACGAAGTGGTAATAAGGTTATGCCCGATGGAGCGGGGCACGCTGTGAGCAAGTAGTGAAGCGGATTGCGAATATCCGTTTTGACATCAGTAAAATAATAGGAACGAAGGAAATGGCAATTACAAATGCGATAGGAGATTAATGATGTTAGGATCAGATATTAACTTTTTTTACTATTCCGGAACCGGTAATACATTGCTCATCGTTAACGAAATGACAAAAATATTTTCTGCAAAAGGGATACAGATTAATCTTCATAAAATTGAAAGAACGGATCCAAAGAAAATTGATACCGGAAAGACAATCGGACTTGCATTTCCGGTTGCCTTCCAGTCCACATTTCCCTTTGTCTGGAATTTTATCAACGGGCTGCCTCGTGCCCAAGGAACACCTGTTTTCATGGTAGATACAATGATGGCCTTCTCCGGTGCTGTTGTGGGTCCTTTAAAAAAGGTCTTTACATCAAAAGGGTATACTTGTATAGGCGCCTGTGAGATTGTAATGCCTAATAATTGGTTGCCCAAAAAGATTGATCCTGAAAAGAACAGGGAAAAAATCCATAACGGCCTGGAAAGAGCTGGAAAATATGCGGAAGAACTGATAGATGGCAAAACCTCCTGGAATCGGATTCCATTTCTTTCAAAAGGTTTGTATCAGATCTGCTGCAACGATTTTATTATGAAACGGATAAACCTGGCTGTTGGACGAAAAATAACGGCAGATAAGGATAAATGCATGAAATGCGGCTTATGCGCAAATCTCTGTCCTGTAAAAAACATTGAAATGAAAGAGTATCCCGTATGGCATAATTCGTGCGAAGTATGTATGCGGTGTCTCAGCTTCTGCCCGGTTAATGCTGTATTCATTCCGGGAAAGGAATCTAAAAAATACCATGCTGTTAAAGCAAAGGAACTTTTATAAGGAATCATTCTGATTTCTTGACAAAATTATACTTTTTGTTATAATTGACTTTAATAACATAAGAAAAGCAAAGACGGAAAAGAGTAACTTATTTGAAGCATTCAGAGAGAAAAACATTTGGTGGAAGTTTTTTATGCAGGAGAGTAAGTGAAAACCATTCCCGAGCTGTAATGCTGAAATGAGTAAGTATTACCGTATGACTGCGTTAAAGTCTGGGATTTGTCAGAATCTGAAGTAAAAAGTTAAGGTGGAACCGTGCATTTAAATTATGCACCCTTAGATCGGAAGCGTGAGCTTTCTGACTAGGGGTGCTTTTCTTATGTTGATATTTTATAATCTGCCAATCAGGCATATATTTGAAAGGAGAACATAAGACATGAAAGTAAGTATGAAAAATGGAATGACAAATGACTGCACATTTGAAGATGCATATGGTAAGGAGGCTTTTTGGCACACTGCAGCGCATATGTTAGCTCAGGCGGTAAAACGAATTTACCCATCAGCAAAATGTGCCATCGGACCAGCAATAAAAGATGGATTTTATTATGACTTTGAATTCGATTTTGATTTTACCAGTATAGAATTAGAAAAAATTGAAAGAGAAATGAAAAATATCACAAAAGAAAACCTGGTTTTAAAGAGATTTGATTTATGCAGAGAAGAGGCAATTGCTCTGATGGAAAAAAGAAAGGAACCTTATAAAATAGAATTGATCCGCGATCTGCCGGAAGACGCTGTATTAAGTTTTTATGAGCAGGGAGAGTATGTGGATTTATGCTCAGGACCGCATGTTTCCAATACAAATTTGATTAAAGCATTTCAATTGACAACGGTTGCCGGCGCTTATTGGAGAGGAAATGAAAAAAACAAAATGCTGACAAGAATTTATGGAATAGCTTTTCCAAAAAGCAGGCAATTGGAAGAATATCTTCAATTACAGGAAGAGATAAAGAGAAGAGATCATAGAAAATTAGGTAAGGATCTTGGATTGTTTGCGATTATGGAGGAGGGACCCGGCTTTCCGTTTTTTCTTCCAAAAGGAATGATTTTAAAAAATATATTAATTGATTATTGGAGAAAAATCCATGTGCGGGAAGGATATAATGAAATATCTACACCAGTGATATTAAATCGTGATTTATGGCAGACATCAGGGCATTGGGATCATTATCGGGAAAATATGTATACAACAATGATTGATGATATGGACTTTGCAATCAAGCCAATGAACTGCCCGGGAGGTATGCTTGTATATAAGATGCAGTCTCATTCTTACCGTGACTTACCGCTTAGGATCTGTGAACTTGGATTGGTTCACAGACATGAAAAATCAGGTGTTCTGCATGGTCTGATGCGGGTACGTTGTTTTACTCAGGATGATGCTCATATTTTTATGACAGAAGTCCAGATCGCAGAAGAAATAAAATGCGTGATAAGCCTTATTGATGAGGTATATAACAAATTTGGGTTTAAATATACTCTGGAATTGTCTACACGGCCAGAAGACAGTATGGGAAGCGATGAAGACTGGGAATATGCAACAGATGAACTTAAGAAAGCTCTAGAAGCATCTGGGAAACCATATATTATCAACGAAGGAGATGGAGCGTTTTATGGCCCTAAAATTGATTTCCATTTGGAAGATTCAATGGGAAGAACATGGCAGTGCGGCACCATTCAATTGGATTTTCAATTGCCTTTGCGGTTTAAGGCTGAATATATCGGATCTGACGGAGAAAAACATAGGCCGATTATGATTCACAGAGTTGTATTTGGCTCTGTAGAAAGATTTATCGGAATTTTGATTGAACATTATGCCGGTAAGTTTCCATTATGGTTATCACCGGTCCAGGTCAAAATATTACCAATTGGGGATGGTTTTGCAGAGTATGCCAAACGGATTATGATTGAACTTAAAAACCATGGAATTCGGTGCGAAACAGATTCCAGAAAAGAGAAAATTGGTTATAAAATTCGTGAAGCACAATTAGATAAAGTCCCATATATGGTCATTGTTGGTCAAAGAGAGATGGAAAGTCAGGAAGTTTCTATCAGAAAAAGAGACCAGGGCGATTTAGGATGCATGAACATTCATGAATTTATTGAAATGCTGAATAAAGAAATTGATGAGTAAAATGATATTGGATGCAGGCCCAGCTGCCGGTACAGAGGAGGGGCAGCACTGATAGATTTTTTAACGTGAATATGCTATACTGCAGACAATGAATCGAAAGGAGGACGGGGTGCTGAAAGAAAAAACATGGCTCAGGCAGATGCATACTGCTCTAAGCAAATATGCCCGGATTCCGGATGATGAGTGGAGCAGAGCACAGGAAAAATTACGGATACTGAAAATCAAAAAAAATGGATATTTTATTCATGCGGGAGATGTACCTGACAAACTGGCATTTATTGTAACCGGTATATTCCGGGTATTTTATACAACTGAATCGGGAACTGAGAGAATTTTGGTTTTCAGGGGAGAGAACAGACTTCTATCCGCCTACAGTTCATTTTTGGAAAATACAAACTCCAGGTTTTCTATTCAGGCGCTTGAGGATAGTATTCTGTTATATGTATCGTTAAATGATTATACTGTGTTATTAACTCAGCATTTATGCTGGCAGATGATCTGCACAAAATATGCCCAGCAGCTTTTTATAGAAAAGGAAAAAAGAGAAAATGAATTACTTTCTGATGACGCTTTAGCCAGATATCACAATTTTACATTAAACTATCCTGATTATGAAAAAAGAATAAATCAATATCATATTGCTTCATATCTTGGAATCACGCCTGTTGCATTAAGCAGAATTCGTAATAAAAAAGAATAAAAATATTAACATAGGTTAATGAACTCTGAAATTGTTTTGTTTACAATAGATACAAATGATTTTGGAGGCTCATTACTATGAAAACAGCTTTTATAACAGGTTCCACTGGATTTCTGGGTCTGAATCTGATAGAGGAATTGAAAAGACAGGATTGGAAGATAACTGCATTCCATCTGCCGGGTGCTGATCTTAAATATTTATCCAGATATGATGTTTTGAAAATGAAAGGTAATATGAATGACTATGATACCCTGGCTGACGCCATACCCTATGGAGTTGATGCTGTCTTTCATGTAGCTGGAAATACAAGTATGTGGTCAAAAAATGATAAACAGCAATATCGCGACAATGTTATTGGAACTCAAAATATTGTTAATGCCGCATTTGAGAAAAAGGCAAAAAAATTAATTTATACTTCTTCGATCTCTGCATATGGGTATCACAAAAATCCGGTCAGTGAAACGACAAGGTCAAACGCTCTCAATTGTAACATGAACTATAATAAAACAAAATTTCTGGCAGAACAGATAGTAAAGAGAGCAGCGGCAAAAGGCCTCCCGGCAGTAATACTGAACCCGGTTAATATTATCGGACCATACGATATAAATAACTGGACAAAGCAGTTTGTAAAACCGGTGTATAATAATAAACTTCTTGTAATTCCTCCGGGAAAGGCAATGTGGTGTTATGTTAAGGACGTTGCTAAGGCCCATATTAATGCTGTTGAATTCGGGAAAACCGGAGAAAATTATCTCCTGGGGGGAATAGAAGCCAGTTTTAAAGATATAGTCAATGAAATAGAAAGACAGTTTGGAAAGAAATTATCTACACATGTACAATCAAAATATGTATTAAAGCTCTTAACGGTTTTATTGTCTTTAAAATCCCAAATAGATGGTAAAGAGCCGGCATTGACTCTGGCGAAATATAAGCGTGCGGTAGGCAGCATCACATGTAATTATGAAAAAGCAGTTAAAACATTGAGTTACAATACTACTCCAATTGAAACAATGATTAAGGATTCTTTTGACTGGCTGAGAAGAGAAAATCTGTTATGACTGGAGATATTTCATGAAGAACACAATGAAGAATAAACAGGTATTAATGAATTATGTTGAGGTTAAAGACGAACCGGATCATAAAGAAGTATATAAAAATCAGCAAATTCGCATATACATTGCTGCAATCCGGCCTGGTCATCGGACGCTTTATCACCGTCATACCGAAGATACAGTATATATAGTAATGCAGGGAGGCGTTATTGGAACTCAGAGTGCAGGAGATTCAAGGCGATATCCTATTGATTTTCCAAAATCGTTCAGCTTCTTTACGAAAGTCAGGTGGGGGATCAGGAATTTATTGATTGGTTCCGTTAAAATGCCAAAAGGTTTTTTTTTCTGCATGATGCATCAGAAACAGCCGGTTATCCATAGGGCGTCTGCTTCAAAAGACAACCTGGAAGATATGATAATGATGGGAATCGAAATTAAAAAAAATCTCAATCATAAAGATCCATTGATTTTTGATCATGACTATTATAAAAACGACTATGAATCCAATACATTTGCAGTTTACCGTCTGAAGCTTAACCCGGGGGAATCCACTGGCTGCCATACATATAATTTTCCGGCACTTATCGTAGCATTGAAAGGTATTGGCTGTCTGAATACGAAAGATTTTTATTCATCAGCATTAAAGAAAATAAATATGATATGCGGAGAGTTCCAATGGTATAATTGTAAAACTGCATTAAATATATCGA
This sequence comes from uncultured Lacrimispora sp., assembly GCA_964402355.1. Lineage (GTDB taxonomy): Bacteria > Bacillota > Clostridia > Lachnospirales > Lachnospiraceae > Lacrimispora. The sequence continues at coordinate 420,209 of CAYOCB010000002.1, read as the reverse complement.
ATATTGGCGATGGACGCTTTGAAGCGGTCATGATAGCTTTAAAATAGATTTGGTATATAGGAGATTGATACATAGAAGAAAATTTTACAACCATTAACTCAAACTTCGCACATAGATATACTGAATTTTTAAGGTGAATAGGCACTTATCCAAGTGCGAGTTTGAGTAATTTAAAAAATTTAATTTATAAACCTATTGAAATAAAATTTAAAATAATTATGATGCCGGTAATGCTCTAATCTGTTTATCAATTGAATGGGCTATTCCAAAATGATTTCCATCATAAACATAGACAACTATAGTATTTCTTACAAATAATGTTCCACTATTTGCCAAATCAAAGGATATATCACCTACGTTGTCCGTTCTTTTCATATCAGGATTACTAATTTTGGATAAGATTTCAAGCATTCCCTCCAAAGCATCCTTAACATTGTTTGTGTTGTAGATACCCACCGTTACCTTCTGTCCATCTTCGGCAGCCGCCTGCCATATTTTCTCAAGACCCATATCTTCCTCCAAAATTGTTGAATGAATACCATCTATTTTTGAAAAATCCGGAATATAAGTTATTGAACGATTATTATACTTTTCTTCAAAGGCAGGAATATCTAAATGGAATCGTTCGCATAGCTCTTGTTTGTATTTTACAATGGATGAATCTTTTGAAAAATATTCCATAGGAATTTCCTCTTTTGAATTTTTAGTTATATTAACAGTAATTCCAACAGGTGCAGAAGCGATTAATCCAATATTACAGTATTCGCCGGTTTTCACTAGCCGTTCCCTGTAAAAGCTCTTTTTATATGGTACGCTTACAGGAACATCCACATATGGTGTTGACGTCTCTGTAAATGCATAATTTGTTGGAAGTTGCTCCTTTTTGATTACAGAAGTATAACTCTTTCCAGGATAATCACCAGTATCAATTTTCAGACAGGCATCAAAAATTTTAACATCTGCACTACTTATTGATGGTACTGCTACAACTATTTCATGATAAGAAAATCCACCGTTAAAAGGTATCATCCAGTCTGCCTTACCGATAGGAATGATTTCATTTAATAAAAACCCACCTTTTTCCATTAATATGATGGTATAGCAGTCTATTCCAAATGCTGCTGCCAATGCTGCAACGAGATTGGCACAATCCGTACAATTTAATTTTTTATGTGCGCTATTTTTGTCCATAAGAAATTTCTTCATTTTAACCTTACGGTTTATATCAGTATAGAACGAGGCACCTTTAATAGTATCATATTCAAATGCCACTAAACCGTTAAGGTACTTTGTAATATATTCGATTATTATTTGTATATCTTTGTAAGGTCCGGAAGGAAGCTTAAAATGTTTATAAAGATCTAGTACATCTGTCCAAATATACCCAATATTATTTTTATTATAAGATTCTTTAATATATTTCCATGGAAGTTTAGGTGTATCTAAAATTGTATAAATGTCATGTGTTGAATTAACAATAAATTCATCTATTCCTGTATTCGGATTATAATAGGTCCATTTCCAGACATTTGATTTTTTATCAATTTCCTCTTTATTGTATATGCTTGCGATGCTAAAATTAATTTCAATCGTTTTTGTCTCACCAATAGAAATCGTAAACGCATTCGACGAAACATCTCCAAGTGCCTTTTGTGCATTCAGTTCCTTTGCCTGCAAGGTTGTAGTAATAGCAGATGTACTATTGGGCTTCAGCTTCACCGTGGCTATAAGCTTAATATTTGTTAATAGTTTAGGAACGAATACCCCTTGCATATTAATCTGTCCACTGGCTGCATTTACATTATACTCAGTTGAATCAGGGGCATTGTCCGCATTATTTCTAAAGTGAATACTTCCTTGATTAACATTCCCATCATGATTAAATTGAAGTGAAATTATTTCCAGCTCAACTTTAGTGGAGGCTGGACGTTTTTCTAATTGCTCTATAACAATTGCAGTAATTACTGTAGGTATGGCAATGAGCGGAATTGCACAGGCGAGCGCTTTTAAACAACTTCCATAGCCAAAGCAGCTGGCAAAGCCAGCAATACCTGTATTGGCAGCTACGGCTACCCCAGCATTTTGTTGTTGTGCAGCCATCTCAACCATTTCTAATCCATTTTGTGGAATTGGTCTTTGAACACCGCCGGCTCTTCTTCGCAGAGTACTTGCTGCTTTTTTAAATAACTCAGGTACCCCGACTGTTGCTACACCATATACCATTTCTCTGTTTGTATCTGCAAATTTACAGCTTGTTTCAAGCTCCCATTGTTCTTCTCTTGAGAGAGTTGCCCACACCGGGTCTTCTGTTGTTGGAACATAGAAGCTTGTCCCTTTTTCGCAATGAAGCGGATTTGTTTTTTCAGCAAATATAAATTTTACATCACCAATATGTGCAAGGGGTTTGTCATATACAATATCATTTGGATAGGGATCTGACATATACATATTGGATAATATCTTCTTATCAAATATAAACGGTGGATTTTCTATATATTCATTGATTTGCTGTAATGTGAGAACATCCTCAAATTCTGCAATATAGTCCATATAGCCCTGAAAGCTCATTGTATAATCAGGTCTTCCATCCATATATTTCGTTCCAATAATTGAATATTCTCTTCCGCTAAGAGGAGTTGTAATCGTTCCTGATGTATCCTGTACTCCGTCAACATATAGCGTTACATTCGTACCTGATATTGTGACAGCAAAATCAAACCAGTAATCCGTTTCTATTTCATGAGCAGAAGTAATAGAAGTAGTACCAGCAGAAAAAACTAAGTTAAAATTATTGTTTCCATTTTTGTGTAATAATATTTGAAACCCACCTGTCTTATCATCTTTGGCATTATAATACACACACATATTAACTTTATTGTTATAAAAAGGATAAATTTTTCCAAGAATTGTATAAGATGAAAGGTTTTTCAAACTATTTTCAGCAAGACAGCAGCCAGTACCCATGAATTCAGTACATGCTACTAAATTTACGATTGGAGAAATGCTATTGATTGGCCATATAGAAAGATTATTTTTACTATGATCTACAGGCTGACGATCGGAAAAATCCAACCAAGCTACACAGTTGGCAGAATTCTGCAAAGGGTTGGCAGCATCCGTTAGAATTTTGGCATCATCCAGCGCAATATCCATAACACGAATTGTAGTGATGTAACCATCATGACTTTTTCCAATATCATAATAATTATTATTTGCAGCAATAATACTGCCTTTTAGTTTAGTCAGAATTTTATACCCTTGTATAAAAAGAGAAATATTAGTTCCGTCATATACAACCGCTATACTATAAAATTGATTAGGAGACAAAATAACGCCTGAAGAATCAGTTTTAAAACTGCAAAAGCCAACTGACTCAAAATAGATACATCCCTCATCAACTCCAATTTCAAATACACCCTCCTGCCTGTATAAAGCTGCTTTGGAATTGATGTTTAACAAACCAAAAAATATCTCAACCGTAAAAGGTTTTGAGCCGTTGATTGATAAATCAGGTATCGTACTATGCTGCATATAGCTGCCATTTCGGGTTCTAAGAGTATTTATGCACTTTTTGTTAATGTTCTTCATTACTCAGCCTCTTTTCAATCTCTTGTTTATATGACAAAAGTCTTTCCTGTAGTTTCTGTGCCTCTAATTCTGCTTCATCCGTTTCATCAAATGCTGAATAGCTGTTATCATCCTGATTCATTTGTTCCAGTATTTGTCCCTGCGAAACGTTATCTCCAATAATAAAACCATTGCATATCATTGTATGAACCTCTCCGCACAAATCCAGATTATAAACATTCATCTTACCCTGTAAAGGATATCCATAATGTATAATATAGTAGCTGCCGTCTTCCATTAAAAGCTCATCTGTATCGGTAAGATTAATTAATGGCTTCAATCCCTCTTTGGTAACAAACGGATGATCCTTGGATGCATAAATTTGTTTATGATTGCAGTTTACGCAATACATTTTTTCATCTGTGCCTTTCCAAATATTTTTAATTGCATCTGTACTGCCATCAGGACCAGTCATAACTGACTCACCAATTATTACATCTTGAATCTTTTTTTGTGTTCCATCTCCCATCATTATTTCAGTATCTTCTGCTACACACCCCCACCATAAGTGTATATCTGATATTTTTTTATAATGATCTGTTGGCTGCGGGTTTACATAACTTGAAACTTTGATTTCATATTTGTTTTTAGGGATTTCTTTTATATAGAATTGGATTTCCATTTCGAATTTATACGTTCTATTTCCATATCTAATACTTTCAGGTATATAATTTTCCCACTTTACCGGAAACTTCCATTCAAAGCCTTTTTCGTTTTTCTTAACATATTTTTCCGGAGCTTCTACCTCATAATAAATCCCGCCTGCTCCCAAACAGGAAAGTATCATATTTACGTATCGCGGAACTGCTTTATCAAACGTATATCCTTTCTTTAATACGGCGCTTCCGCTATTATCCAGATATACTTTTTGGTGGCCTTCTTTCGTACGATCTTCCGGATATTCATAGTCAATTCTCTCCTTTGCTATTGGCTGACGTGCATAGCATACATTAATATCATCTTCTGCGGAAGATTTTATATGTCTTGGATCGTTTACTTGTATACCATCTTTATCTATAATCTCTTCTAATGAATATTCGAATGTTTTAGAATCTACGTAAGAGTTCAGTAAATTGCTTACATCTTCCCAAGTAGCTTGAATAACTATCTTTATATTATAATCTAATAATTCAAAAGTTTGATTCATGCAATCTATAGATACACTCGAACAGTCTCTGCCAAATATACTATTAAAACCTATAACCTGGTCTTCATTTTTACTATTTTTATTAAACACTGTCAGGGTTACATAGATTCTTTTTACCTTTTTTTTCAGATTTATATTCCCAAAAGCATAAAGTTCCTTGTTTTCTTTATTATAGCTGCAATCATTAATATAAATCAGATTGGTGAAGCCTCCTTCTGAATTAGCATCATCTTTAATACAACTGTCTCTATGATGGTTTCTCGTATTTTCCGTAACCTTATACAAATGAGTAAATTCATTTTGAAAAACCTTCCTGCCACCGCACATTTCGCATATGCAGTTATAATCTGTGGGATTTGAAAAATCTAAAGGAATAGGTTTATTATCTTTTTCATATTTTTCATTTATTACTTCACAAAGTGCATTAAAATAGGGGTTCATTGCAAAGTCTCCTTATCAACTATATTTTTAATAATATTATTTTTTAATTTAGAAACCCTATGCTAAATAATAAAACCTCCTCCATTTTTTATTGAAATAACACAGGATAAATATTTTATTAACTCAAACTTCGCACTTGGATAAGTGCCTATGCACCTTGGAAATTTAGTGAATTATGGCATAAAACAGCATGAAACCGCCGATTTTGTTATAGTTAAGTTACCACATAAAATCATACAACCGGCGGCTCATGCTATGACTAAAAGTTTAATATAAGCAGATGCATATGAAATAAAAGGAATCATTAACGGAAGCCTTTGTCTAAAATTTATTCTACCAATTGATTTAAAGACACTTCCTGACTGTTTTGGGGTTGGTTCAGGTAATGAATACTGGCGGTTTCCTTTGCAGAATTGACAGTCTCAATATAAATAGGTCTTCCGTTATAGGTTACATTGATCATGTCAGGTGACGAAGCAATTTCTGATGCACGTTTATTATCCATGATAATCTCCTTTACTAAACAAATTTTTATATTGCAGTTATAGTTTCTGCTTTTTTGCGTGATCTATTCTGAAATTGTAATATATGAATTATATATATGTTAATTGAATATGACAAAATTTTTCTTATGCAGACAATAAACGCTCTATTCTTATTTAAATGATGTAATTTTGTGCAAATTTTGGAACCTAACATGTATAATTTTGGCACATGTGTTGAAAATTCTGTAAACATATGTTATAAGTAAAAAAATTATAAGGTTTTTAATACTTGTAATTTTTAGTTACTATAGATAAATTCCTGGTTAGGAAAAACCTGAAAAAAGAGGTGAAGAGTATGAAAATAATGAGAAAAAAGAGTTTTTTTGCAATTATGTTTTCTGTTATAGCTGTACTGATCATGACAGTTATAAACCCGATACCGTCAAAGGCTGGACAAGTCATAACAATAGACGGAAACGCATCGGAATGGGCAGGTATAAGCGCAATCGTGACAGCGGATGGACAGAGCACAACCAGCCTTAAGATAAAAGATGATGAAGATTATTTGTACTTTTGCATACAGGGAAGCGGTATGGGAAGCTATTATGACTTTTTGATAAACGCAGACAACGATACAGCAACAGGATATATCAGTGACAAATGGAGTTCAAGCGGCTGTGATTTTCTGATAGAAAACGGGATATTATACAGGCATCCGGCAAACAGCCCGGTCTGGGACGGAGCATGGGTAAGTCTTGGAGAGTCGGATTTATTGATAGCAAAGAATTCATCAATTTGTGAAATGAGAGTGGCAAAAACCGCTCTGACAGGGCTTGGTACGGCCATTACAGCAGGCTACATAGATAAAAACAGCAACTGGACCATAAGATCATGTATTCCGGCATCAGGAGTACTGCCGAAATATACTCTGGATGACGGAAAAACTCCGGCTGCACCGGTAATATCATCCGTTTCAGTATCTGGTATAACGCAGGCCAAAGCAACGGTGAAATGGACTACTGACACTGTTTCAAACAGCGTGGCAGAGTATGGTACGAGTACCTTATACGGCAGTACGTCAGAAAGAACGGATAATGTGACAAGTCATAGCGTGGCACTGACAGGGCTTAAGGAAGGAACGACCTATCATTTCCGTGTAAAATCCACCGATTCGTATGGACAGACTTCCACAAGCGGCGATTATACGTTTACTACTTCAAGTGGTGGAACTTCCAACGAAGACTTTTATGTTTCTAAAAATGGAAACGATCGTAATCCGGGAACCAAAGAGCAGCCGTGGAAGACCATACAGAAGGCATGTAATACACTGCAGCCAGGTCAGACCGCATATATAAGAGAAGGCGTATATAACGAAAAAGTTGCGTTTTATGTCTCTGGATCTGCGGATGGAGGTTATATTACAATCCGCAATTATCCAGGAGAGACGCCGATACTTGACGGAGCAGGAATATCCGGAACCAATATTATGTTTATCACGCAAAAAAGCTATATAAAAGTCATAGGGCTTGAAATCCGAAATAACAGCGGGCAGGGCATAACAGGTATCAATATAGACGATGGAAGTGACTATATAGAAATCAGAAATTGCAAAATCCACGATATAAAAGCTGCGTCCCCCACAAGCAGTACAGCAAATCCATTATATGTATTAGGCAATAACGAATCAGATTCAAACAGCAATATAATTATAGATGGAAATGAAATCTATGATTGTGCAACAGGGTGGGCAGAAGCTGTCACTATAAACGGGAACAGCGAGTACTGGCAGGTGACAAATAATAAGATACATGACACAGGCAATATTGGTATTGATGCAGCAGGTCATTTTGGAGAGTGTTCGATCGATTCATTAGATCAGGCAAGAAATGGGCTTATTAGTGGAAATACTGTATACAATTGCAATTCACCGAATGAGGACGGAGCAGCAGCTGGTATTTATGTTGACGGAGGCAAGGATATTATTATTGAACGAAATACTGTCCACCATTCACAGCATGGTCTTTCCGTCGGCTGTGAAAACCATGGGAAAACAACAAGCGGAATTATAGTGAGGAATAACCTTATTTACAAAAATACCAGAGGCGGACTTTCCATCGGAGGATATAATATCAATATTGCAGGCTCTGTTATAAATACACAGGTATATAATAATACACTTTATAAAAATAATACTGAACGAACTCATAGGGGGGATCTTAATATTTCAGTCTGCGATGATGTAACCATAAAAAATAATATAATTTATGGAATAGGAGGAAGAGAAATTATTTACAGAGATCCTATAAACGACCCGATAGGTACAGTTGTTATGGATCATAACGTTTACTTTAGTGAAGACGGAAATAATACAAAATTCCAATGGGGTAAAGGCTCTCAGATAATTGGATTTGAAGCGTGGAAATCCTTTAGTAATCTCGACAGTAATTCCTGCTTTAAGGATCCTGGATTTAAAGACCCGGAAGCTGAAAATCCGGATTTTCATGTGTTGAAATATGTTGATAATAATCCCAATAATGGACTTACGCCGGCAATAGATACGGGAGATCCCGATATGACTTCAGCCACTGGTGAGACTGATCTGGATGGAAAACCAAGGCTGTCGGGAACGTGTATTGATTGCGGAGCTTATGAATATCAATGAAGTATTCAGGGTACCCAGCTTCCGGTGGATATACTTCATTTGTACATTCACTTAGGCAGTGAGTTGACTTTCCACATTTAAATTGCTATAATGCTTTTTAACATTCTTTATTGCTTTTTAATCCTTAAGTTTCTGTGAAATGTCTCAATATTATAAGTGATTTTTAAAGTATAATTTTACATAAGGAATCCACTTTTTGGCTATGACAGCTTCATTTTTGCCAAGAGGTATAGGATTCCTTATATTTTGGGATTTTTTAGTTGTTTATAAACAGTCCGGATAAAATTTGTGATTGTAAATTAAAACTGTAGAAACTTAAGTTATATTTATTGATTATAAGACATAATTTGAATGTTGATAGATCTAAAGAAAGGAGAAATAAATATCTGATAAGTAAAATTAAAACAGAAGTCGAAAGGGACTTTCAAGAAATTGTAGATATTCGTCGTGATATCCATCGTAATCCTGAACTGGGAAAAATGGAAGTACGTACTTCCAGATTGATTCAGGAAAAACTGAAAGAATTTTGTGTGGATCAAATTGAAACCCCTTGCCCAACTGCAGTGGTTGGCATAATTCACGGAACTTTGGGAAAGGGGAAGTGCATTGCGGTGCGCTGTGATATTGATGCACTGCCGATCAGTGAAGAGACCGGACTTCCGTATGCAAGCCAGGTACCCGGCATCATGCATGCCTGCGGACATGATATGCACACGGCCATACTGCTTGGAGCAGCAAAAGTGCTTTCTGCAATGCGCAATGAGTTTCGCGGAAGTGTTAAATTGATTTTTCAGCATAGCGAAGATACGTTACCCGGTGGAGCAAAAGAACTGGTTGAAAAAGGCGTCATGATTAATCCGAAGGTGGATGCAATTTTAGGAATTCACATGCTGCCAGATAAGACCCGTGTTGGTCAAATCGGTGTACATGCCGGACCGTTGACTACCTCGGTGGATCTGTATGATGTAACGGTAAAGGGAAAGGGCGGACACGGCTCTGCTCCTCAGACTGCGAATGATCCTATTCTTGCTGCATGCCAGATGATCGTAATACTTCAGCAGATCGTCGCCCGCAGGATAGATCCCCTGGAATCTGCAATATTTTCTATTGGAAGTATCCATAGCGGTGATGCTCCCAATATCATTCCAGGGGAAGCCAAATTCAGCGGGATTGCCCGTGCCTATTCCGACGCTGTCCGCAAGACGATTACCAAGCAGTTTTATGAAATCGCTGGTGGTATTGAAATGGCTTCGGGCTGTAAGATCAATATCAATCATTATGAAGGATATCCTTCTGTAGTCAATGACAAATATTTGATTGAGTTGGCCTGCAGTGCTATTTGTAATGAACTGGGGAATGATGCCATTGTGGAACTGCCTCAGCCTCTGTCTTTCAGTGAAGACTTCAGTTATTACACCAAATTGACCGGCATACCCGGGGCATATCTCGTACTGTTTGGCGGCCATGAGGGGGAACTGACATCTCTGCACAATTCAAAGTGTATTCTCCGGGAAGAAGCAATGCCCAGTGGAATCACCGCGCTTGCCAGCACGGTAATTAAGTATCTTAACAGCTGATATTGTCCTTGTTTTTCAAGGAGAAATCAGCATCATAACTATTGGAGGAAGAAATAATGTACAATTTTGCACTCGCATTTGTAATCTGCGCCATTGCCTTTATTATTGGTGAGGTCGTGTCGACCCTGACTAAAGCATGGATTCCGTCTGTATTCGTAACTGCAGTGGTGTTCCTGCTCGGTTACTGGACATTTATACCCACAAGTGTGGTCAGTGATTCTCAGCTGATTCCCTTTGGCAGTACCATTGGTATTTATTTGCTGATTACGCATATGGGAACCGTTATCAGCCTGAAGCAGTTGAAGGAACAGTGGAAAACCATTGTTGTTTGTTTATGCGGCCTGTTTGGTATGTGCATAATCTCTTATTTAGTTACTCCTGCATTGATGGACCGTACTCTGGTAATAGCTGGACTGCCCCCGCTGACCGGCGGTATTGTTGCAGCTACCATGATGCAGAAGGCAGCAACCGATGCAGGATTGGAACTGGCCGCCATCTTTGCAATTTCTATGTATTGTATCCAAGGCTTTGCAGGTTACCCCATTACTGCTATATGCCTGAAAAAAGAGGGAGCGAGGCTGCTGTCGGACTTCCGCTCCGGCAGTATTAAAATGACTGACACTGATCGGACAGCTGTCGCAAAGGCAACCGCAGCAACCTCAGTTTCCACTGATGGCAAAAAGTTCCTGCCTCAGCTTCCTAAGCGCTTTAACTCTCCAGTTGTAATATTGGGTAAGCTGGCATTGGTAGGCTGGTTAGCTACCCAGCTGGGCGCTCTGACCGGTGTCAGCGGAGCTATTTGGGCTCTTGTTTTGGGTATCTTTTTCACCACCATTGGTTTTCTGGAGCCGGACTCTCTACATAAAGCCAACTCCTATAATATCGTGATGTTTGCCTTGATGATGTATGTATTTGACGGTTTGAAGGACTGCACAGCCGGGACTTTGAAGAGTATTATTTTACCTATGATCATCCTGATCATCATGGGAGTCCTGGGGATGGCTGTATTATCTTTCGTCATTTCTAAAATTCTTAAAATGTCTTTTCCAATGGCTTTTGCTAACTGCTTAACAGCGCTTTATGGGTTTCCCTGCGATGCAATCATTACGGAATCCACATGTGATGCACTGGCTGATAATAAGGAGGAAAAGGATTATTTAATGAGTCAGATGTTCCCCTCCATGATTGTAGGCGGCTTCACTACGGTTACGATTACTTCAGTATTTATTGCAGGTGTTTTTGCAAATATGCTTTAATTTTCAGAGGAGGATATGATTTTGGATATCAAAGAAGCGGCACTGCGTTACAGTGATTATCAAATCGAAATGCGCCGATATTTTCATTCTCATCCGGAGGTCAGTGGAAAGGAATACCATACAAGTGAAATTGTTAAAAGAGAATTAGATAAAATTGGCGTAACATGGAAGAAGTGCGGAATGGAGACTGGTGTTCTGGCTGCTATTCAGGGCGGGAAAGCGGGCAAGACCATTTTGATCCGCGGTGACATGGATGCCTTGACAGTAAAAGAAGAAACAGGACTGCCCTACGCCAGCGAGAACGAGGGAGTCATGCATGCATGCGGCCATGATTGTCATATTTCTATGCTGCTGACTGCTGCACACATCCTCAATGATATGAAAGAGAATCTGTGCGGTACCGTCAAGCTGGCTTTTCAGCCAGCGGAAGAGATTGCAGAAGGCGCTAAGGCGATGATTACGGAAGGCGCGTTGGAGGGTGTAGACGGTTGTTTTGCGATCCATGTCTGGTCCGGAATTGAAAAAGGAAAGATTTCGGTAGAGGCCGGTCCCCGTATGGCTTCTGCCGATCATTTCAAGATTGACGTAGTAGGAAAGGGAGGGCATGGTGCTGCGCCCCATGAGTGTATTGATGCTGCCATTGCTTCCTGTGCGGTGGTAAACAATCTTCAGACTATCGTCAGCCGGGAGATTGCCCCGATGGATGCTGCTGTTATTACTGTTGGTACGATGCAGGTTGGTACCCGTTGGAATGTGGTTTCTGAGTACGGACATATTGAAGGGACCGCCCGCTGTTTCAGCAATGATGTTTGGAAACGATTTCCCATAATGATGGAGCGTATTATTACGGAATCAGCAAAGACCTTCCGTGCTGATGCCAAGCTGGACTATATTCGCCTGGTTCCACCAACAATTAATGATATTACTATGGCGGATTTGGCCCAGGCTGCATCCAGAAAGGTGATCTCACCAGATGCACCGATCTTAAGTCCGGCGACAGCCGGAGGTGAAGATTTTGCCTTTTTTATAGAGAAAGTTCCTGGTGCAATAGCTTTGCTTGGAGTTGGAAATGAAGAATGTGGTGCTGTATGGCCGCAGCATTCCGGAAGGTACCTCATCGATGAAGATGCCCTTTTGAAAGGTGCGATGCTGTATGCGCAGGTAGCTATAGACTTTAATGCTCAATCAGATTAGTATATTTATTATAAAAGCAGGCTGTCTTGAAGTGTTTTTTCAGGACAGCCTCTTAGGCTGTATGAAAATGATATATGCATTGGCTTTATAATTATTTTTAAAGAATAGTTTTAATTTAAGAAAGGAGTTATATAATAATATGAATTACAAAGAACTGGCTGAAAGTACGGAACCTTATATCATTGAGCAGCGCAGGTGGTTTCACCAGCATCCCGAATTGTCCTGGAAGGAGTTTTGCACTACGGATGCGATTGCTTTAGAATTGGAGAAAATGGGTTATAAAGTTTATCGGTTCGAAGGGAAAACGGGATGCTATGCGGTTTTGGAAGGCGGCAGGTCAAATTCAAACAGCAGGACAGTAGCTTTGCGTGCAGATATTGATGCACTCCCCGTAGAGGAAAAGACCGGATTGCCATTTGCAAGTGTGAATAATGGTGTGATGCACGCCTGTGGCCATGATAATCATATTGCCATGCTGCTGGGAGCTGCAAAAATGCTTATGAAAACGAAGGATGAACTCTGCGGGAAAATTAAGTTTCTGTTCCAGGCGGCAGAAGAAACAAGCTACGGGGCAGAATATTACGTTCAGCAAGGAATTCTTAACGATGTAGACGCCATCATGGGTCAGCATATCTGGGGTACACTGGACTCTTCCTATATAAATGTTCAATCAGGTCCCCGCATGGCGAGCTGTGACAATTTTACTATTCGGGTGGAAGGTGTTTCTGCGCATGGGACGCAGCCACATTTAGGAATTGATGCGTTGACTGCTTCTGCCGCGATTATAATGAACTTGCAGACATTTGTTTCCAGAATGAATGATCCGCTGAATCCTCTGGTGGTATCGATTGGTGAAATGCATGCTGGTCAAAGATTTAATATTATTGCAAATCATGCGGAGATGCATGGGACAGTCCGGACCTTTCAGCAGGAATTCCGCATGAAGATTGAAGAGAAGCTGCGGAATATTATTGAGAATACCGCAAAAGCAATGGGAGCAGCTGTAACACTTGAATATAATTATTATCCAGGGCCGGTTATTAATGATGATGATGATCTGAATAAGATTGCTCAGGAGGCAGTGGTCAAACTTTATGGAGAGGAAAGTTTGAGCGGACTGCAGATGATGATGGGCAGCGAAGACTTTGCTTACTATTCGGAAAAAATCCCCTCAGTGTTTGCATTTATAGGAAGCCGAAATGAAGAACTTGGCATTACAGCAACTAATCACAATGATCATTATACCGTAGATGAATCAGTCTTAAAACGGGGTTCTGCTTTTTATGCACAGTTTGCATGGGACTATCTGGAAAAAAACTGTTTATAAAGCTGTTCTGCATTTTCGTATGTTATCCGTTTCCTATGTCCGCTGCCACATTCCCGGCTTCTGCTTCCTCAATTATCTTTGCGAAGCCATCAATTGTATCAGACTCTATAATCATATAGAAAAATATTCTCTTATATAAAATGCCATCATCAGGTCGAATTTTGTTTTTGAATGATCCAGTTCAGTCCCTAAAATCTCCTTAATCTTTTTGATCCTGTAAATAACCGTATTGCGGTGGGTATGCAGCCGGGATGCGGTTTTAAGAAGATTGCAGTCGGAGAGCAAGAAGATCTTTAAGGTATTCATATATTCTGAATCGTGTTCTGTATCAAATTGCTCCAGTCTGCCTAAGAATTTCTCATAAATATTGTGCAGAATACTGGGGTCTGAGGAAGAGAAAAGGATCTGAAAGAACCCAAGATCGTCAAAGTTTATACACGGCATATTTCGGAATAAGGCAGTTGCCAGAGCGAAACGGGCATGCTTGTAGCAGCAGCCGAGTTCTGTCAGAGAATGGAGGGAATTGCTGATTCCCAGAGTGATACTGTCACAGAACAAAAGGATATCTGTGATTTCCGTAAGAGAGGGCTGTGACTGAGAAGAAAGGTAGATGAATATCTGTCGGTTTTCATGTTCAAAAAGATGATATTTTAACTTAAGGCGGTTTAAAGAGAACGTGACCCTGGTTGCGTTCTTCAGATTCTGGATTATAATGATCCGGTATTCTGCTATAGTAGGAAAGCCATATTGATTTAAGGTCAGGAGAATATTCTCATGGACAGGAGTCTGGTAGATGGCACCTTGAAAAGCCGCATTTAACTGATCTGTACTTTTTGTATTACGCAGGAGGATACTGGAATAAACCTGCATGATATCGACAAGATGAACCCTCCAGGGCATGGTAAGTAAAGGGAATTTATTGACACTGCAAAAATCCAGGATTTCTTCCGTAAGATCAGGCAGATTTAAGTACTTCCCCTCATTGATCAGGATCCCGCTGCAGTTGCAGGTTGCCAGAGAGCAGATAAAATCATAGAGCCCGGTTCCGCTCTGGGTGAAAAGGCCGGTAGTAATGATGAATTCCCCGCCTTTTAAAAAGGGAATATTCTGAATATCCTCTGCCAGATATACCCAGGAAACGGAGTTCGTCATCCCTGCTTCTCCGCCGTGAAGTGTAAGATCGTATTTTTCCCTGGAGAAATGATATAAATCAGTTACTTGTGTTTCCATCATGATTCCTCCCTGTTAATGATAGATAAGTATACCATACTTTGTACTCAAAGTACAATAACCGGATAAAATATTGGAGCAGATAACCATTGCAGCCAGAGACCATAGGAAATATAATTAATATATCAAAAGAGAATCAGACGGAGAAAGAAGTGTTCGATATGAGTGAGAAATTTATTGTGACCATTGCCAGACAGTTTGGCAGTATGGGAAGACCAATCGCACGTTTAGTCAGTGAGAAGCTGGGAATTGAATACTATGACAGAGATATTGTGGAGATGACTTCCAAAAAACTGAATGTTCCCGTATCTACCATCAGTGGTGTAGAGGAAAGTGCGAAATCTGCGTTTTTTAATATGAACTATCCGCTTGGACTGGGAACCACAGAAATTCAGGACTCAATTTTTGCAGCCCAGCGCAAGATCATTTTTGACCTTGCAGAAAAGAAATCCTGTATAATCGTTGGAAGATGTGCTGATTATATATTAAAGGATTATAAGAATATCATAAATATATTTATCTATGCGCCCTATGAGGCAAGGCTGGTTAATTGTGTAGAAAAACTGGATATGGGGCCAAGCGAGGCGAAGAAGATGATTGCATCGGTAGATAAGGCCAGAGAGTCCTATCACAGACAGTATTGCGGCTATTCTATGTCTGATAAGGATTATAAGCATATTATGATAGACTCCAGCCTTCTTGGCGTGGAGGGAACCTGTGATGCCCTGGCTCATATCATAAGGAAGAAGTTTAATCTTTTGGTATAAAAATACATATAGCTTATCAGCAGGCAATGGAGCTTTTTGAAATAGAAAAGCCCATTGCCTTTTTTATTTCAGAAAGAGAATTGAAGGGAGGAGTATTTATGGGAATGCTGGAGATCAGGAAATTGTCCAAATGCTTTGAGGACCTGGAGGTATTAAGAGATGTTAATCTTTCTGTAAGCAAAGGTGAAGTCGTTGTCATCATCGGACCTTCCGGATCAGGCAAAAGCACCATGCTGCGGTGCATTAATCTGTTAGAGCAGCCTACCGGAGGTGAAATACTGTATCTGGGCCAGGATATCACCCACCTGGGTAAGAAAGTTACCGATTATAGAAAGCAGGTAGGAATGGTGTTTCAGAGGTTTAATTTATTCCCCCTGAAAACGGTTCTGGAAAATGTCATGTTTGCACCGGTAAAACTGAATAAAGTTCTCCATAAAGAAGCCAGGGAGCAGGCACTTGAACTGCTTAAAAAGGTGGGGCTGGAAAAAAAGGCAGATACATATCCTGCAGCTCTTTCCGGAGGACAGCAGCAAAGGGTTGCCATAGCAAGAGCACTTGCCATGAAACCGGAAATCCTTCTGTTTGATGAACCAACCTCTGCACTTGACCCGGAGCTGGTAGGGGATGTGCTGGAGGTCATGAAACAGCTTGCCAGGGAAGGGATGACAATGATCGTAGTTACCCATGAAATGGGATTTGCGAAAGATGTGGCAGACAGAGTCATCTTTATGGACGGAGGCTATGTGGTGGAAGAGGGGGTACCGGATGAAATCTTTTCCCAGCCAAAGAATGAGCGAACCAAAGCTTTTCTGTCCAGAGTGCTATAGGAAACCTGTACAATGAACAGCGAGAAAGTGAGGGAAATATGGAATTACATTTCAAAAAAGCCTATGATACTCTGGGACCCAGTCTCTGGGGAGGAATCGGAATAGTTCTTTATATAACCATAGCCGGTTTTATCTGTGCGCTGGCCGTGGCTCTGTTAGTAGCCATCGGAAGACTTTCTAAAAACAAAATACTCAGCCGTTTATTAGCCGTTATTATAGAAGTGATCAGAGGTACCCCCCTGCTTGTTCAGTTCTTTTACATATACTATGTAGTTCCAACGCTGCTAAACGGAATCCTTGCCTTGTTCGGTTATGACACCAACATTCAGCTGGAAGCCTCTGCCTGCGGGATCATGGGATTTGCCGTCAACTACGGCTGCTATATGTCAGAGGTGATACGTTCTGCTATACTGGCCGTCGATTCCGGACAGAGGGAAGCCGGCCTGGCCCTGGGCTTTAGTGAGAAAAAGGTACTCTTTTACTTTATTATCCCTCCGGCGCTCAGAAATTCCGTTCCGGTATTTGGCAATTATCTCGTTATGCTCATTAAGGATACCTCTTTATTGGCAATGATATCGGTGCAGGAACTTCTCTTACGAACCAAAACCTATGCTTCCCAGACCTTCCTGACCGTGGAAGCCTATACCATTCTGGCGATTGTATACCTGCTTTTGAGTATACCGCTGTCCCAGCTTAGCCGGATTATAGAACGCAGGCTTAAGAGAATTCGATAGTTCTATAAATTTATAATAAAAATAAAAAAGAGGAGTGAAGATTATGAAAAAAATGAATCAGAAAAGAAGGATTACTCTCCTGTTGACGACCCTGCTGACTCTCATGGTGCTGTCAGGCTGCGGCTTAAATAAACAGAATACTGTTGAGCCGGTATCTGGCAGTGATAACACTTTTGAAGCTTCCCCAGATTCCCAGACAGCATCGGAAGGATCCGCAATGCTAAAGAAGATTAAGGAACGAGGCTATATTCTTATTGGCTCATCCAATGATGCTCCGTTTTCTTATTCAGATGTAAAAACAGGCAAATTAGAGGGGATAGACATTGAAATTCTAAGAGAGATATGCAGGCGTCTTGAGATACCCGATGTCCAGATGAAAGTCATTGATTTCTCCAATCTCTTAGTAGAACTGAATAATAATAATATTGATATGGTGGTGGATGCCATGTATGTAAAGGATGAAAGACTTCAGATTGCAGCATTTACCGATAAATGGTACCAGGAAGGGGAAGCAGTGGTCATTCCAGCCGATTCAGCCATAGCTGACAAAGAAGATTTAAAAGATAAGACGATAGGTGCACAGCCAGGAACAACCTTCTATGAAACTGCACAGAAATGGCTGGATGATGGAAAGATTGCCAAATTGGATGCCTATGATAATCAGGCCACTCTTATGACAGCTGTCAATATGGGGAAGGTGGATGCAGTGGTCACAGACGGCATTGTGGCAGGTTATACCCTTTCTTCAGACAGCTCCTTAAAATTAAAACTGTTGTCTCCTTACAAAGCAGAGGCCAGCGGACAGATTGGAGCAGCACTGCGTTTCGAGGATAAAGACTTTTTAGATGAAGTGGATCAGTGTTTAAATGACATGAAGGAAGACGGTACACTGCTAAAGATACTAAAGGATTACGGTCTGACCGAAGACTATTTTGTAAGTGTTGATGACGGTAAGACAAAAAATATCAAATAAAGATAAAGATTGGAGAGAGTCAAATGGAATTTCAGTATTACCTGCCGGTCAATCTGGTATTTGGCCGGGGAAAATCAGATTTAATTGGAAAGAAGGCAGCGGAACTTGGAAAATGTGCTCTGCTGGTTACCGGTGGAAGAAGCACCAAAGAATCGGGCCTGCTTGCAAAAACAGAAGAATTGCTGAAAAGCAGTGGAGTTTCTTATGTATTGTTTGACAAGGTGACTCCCAATCCCCTTACGACCACAGTTTATGAAGGGGCGAAGATGGCTTCGGAAGAGGGCTGTGATCTTGTCATTGCTCTTGGGGGCGGCAGCAGCCTGGATGCAGCTAAGGGGATTGCATTTCAGACAGTGAACGGAGGAGATATTAACGAATACATTTACGGAAGAAAAGTAAGCAGCAGGGCACTTCCTGTTCTGGCGGTACCGACTACCTGCGGTACAGGCAGTGAGGGAAATGGTTTTGCCGTTATGACAAATCCGGATACACTGGATAAGAAATCCCTGCGCTGCAGTGCAATCGTTCCTGCGTGTTCAATCATCGATCCTCTGCTCATGAAAACAATGCCGGAGTCCGTATTGGCTTCTGTTGGTTTTGATGCCCTTTGTCATAATATGGACGCCTATATCTCTGCCATTGCCCAGCCATTAACAGATATGATGGCTTTGGAGGGGGCAAGACTGGCTGCCGAAAGTCTTACCCGTCTGTACCGGGATACAGGGGATCTTGACAGCTGGGACCGGTTATGCCTTGCAAGCACTTTAGGCGGAATGGTAATCAATATGGCAGGAGTAACCGCGCTTCATGGAATGGAGCATCCCGTCAGCGGGCTGAAAAACGTGGTACATGGCAAGGGCCTGGCGGCGCTCGCACCGCATGTTTACGAAGCTTCCATAAAGGGGGCACCGGATAAATTTCTTCAGTTGTCAAGAGTTCTTGGCGGTAAGGACGAGCATGAATTTACCAGCAAGATAAAGGAATTGCTGAAGGATCTTCAATTGACAGAAACCCTTGGAGAACTGGGCGTTGAAGAAAAGGATATAGACTGGCTCGCAGATAATTGTAGGAAAGTATCTGCTCCAAGCATCGCTAATCACCCGGTGGTCTTTAATCTGGATGAGATAAAGCGTATATACCAAAGTGCATTGTAAGAATAATCATGTAGCGTTTCCATACGCAGAATGGAGGAAGCTGTGTTAAAAGACGAATTACCTAAAATCATTACATCCTTACCGGGGCCCAATGCAAGCGCTGTATTAGAGAGAAGAAAGGAAGCAGTTCCTGGTGCAATTAAGTCCGTATATCCCTGCGTGATCCGCAGAGGTGAGGGGGCAATGGTAGAAGATGTGGATGGAAATATCTTTCTTGACTGGGTCGGCGGTGTAGGGGTACTGAACATCGGATACAGCCATCCCGAACTTGTTGAAGCAGTAAAGGAGCAATCCGATAAGTACTTTCATGCCATGATGAATATCGTTACCCATGAAGGATACATAAAGCTTGCAGAAAAAATGAACCAGATTGTTCCGGTTAAGTCGGCGAAGAGAAAGACCATGTTTGCCAATTCCGGTGCGGAAGCTGTTGAAAATGCTGTTAAGATAGCTAAATCCTATACAGGAAGACCTAATATCATTGTATTTTCAGGAGCATTTCATGGAAGAACCCTTCTCACCGCTTCTATGACGGCTAAGAAGGCATATGCGGCAGGTCTTGGACCTTTTCCGGATGGGATCTACCGGTCAGAATTCCCCTATCTGTACAGAAGTCCAGGTGGATACAGTGAAGAAAAGGCAGTAGACTATTATATAGAAAAGCTGAATAAAGTATTTGAAGAAGCCTCCCCGGCTGAATATGTGGCAGCTATTGCAATGGAGCCAATACAGGGAGAGGGCGGATTTATCCCGGCTCCTATTGAATGGGTTAAGGCTGTAAGAAAAATCTGTGATGAAAAAGGGATTTTGTTGATTGCTGATGAAGTACAGACCGGGTTTGCCCGTTCCGGCAAAATGTTCGTATCAAATTACTGGAAGGAGGCCGGTTGTGCTCCTGATATACTGGTCTCTGCCAAGTCCATTGCAGGAGGTGTTCCCCTAAGCGCCGTAACAGCGTCGGCTGAAATTTTTGACGGCGTGAAAAGCGGGATTATAGGAGGAACCTATGGCGGCAATGCGCTTGCCTGTGCAGCAGCTTTAAAGGTAATTGAAATTATTGAAAGGGATGATTTATGCAATCGTTCCTTAGAGATAGCCGATAAATGCAGAGGTGTATTCAGCATTTGGAAGGATACCTATGAAGAAATCGGAGAGGTAAGAGGAATCGGATGCATGATGGGGATTGAATTTGTCAGGGATAAAAAGAGCAAAACCCCCAATGCAGAACTTGTAACCAATATTATTGACTACTGTGCACAGCATGGACTGATTATTGAAAGTGCCGGTGCCTATTCGAATGTTATCCGTTTCCTCTGCCCGCTGGTTGTTACTGATGCGCAGATTGAGAGCGGACTTGAAATTTTAAAAGCTGCCATTGAAACCTGTAGAAAAACAAAATAGTGTATGTCAGTGCAAAAAGGCAGAATAACCGCTGCGGGTAAAGAATTATCACCCCCAGTGGTTATTCTGCCTTTTTGTGTTATATGTTCCTAGGGCCTATTGCCATCTATACATAACAATTTTAAATCTTTATGTATAGATGACATTATAAATAGGAAAGCTAAAGCCAAAAGGAGATTTATAAATGGAAAGCAATTGCAAGACCCAGGAAAAATTTCAGCAGCTGCAGAAATTTATTGACAGCATGGAAGACAGGAGGGGAGCGCTGATTGCTGTGCTGCACAAGGCCCAGCAGCTCTATGGATATTTATCTAAAGATGTGATTTTCTTTATTTCAGAAAAGCTTGATATCCCAAGTGCAAAAGTCTTTGGTGTCATCAGTTTTTATTCTTTTTTTACCACAGAACCAAGAGGAAAGTACGTAATAAACGTATGTCTTGGAACTGCATGTTTTGTAAGAGGCTCCGATGCGATTATGAGAGAATTTGAAAAGTTACTGAATATCAAGGCAGGTGAAACAACCGAAGATAAGAGATTTACATTGTCAGGATTAAGATGCATCGGTGCCTGCGGACTTGCTCCTGTAGTTATGGTTAATGATAAGGTCTATGGCAGGGTAGAACTAAATCAGGTTAAAACAATTCTTGAAGAATATCAGGAGGATGAGTGATGGCTAAGTTAAAAACCATAGAGGAACTTCAAAAGATCAGGCAGGCAGCTATTGATAAATTAGACTTAAGAGCCACTGCTGAATCCGAAGACAGAGTTTTAGTACGGGTTGGAATGGCTACCTGTGGGATTGCCAGCGGTGCCAGAACTACCATGAAAGCGATTATGGATGAAATTGATAAACAGGGACTTACCAATGTTTCCGTAACCCAGACCGGATGCATGGGGTACTGTGCCCAGGAACCAATCGTGGAGGTTGTCTCCAAAACCATGCCGTCTGTCATCTATGGAAATGTGGACGAGAAAAGAGGACGTGAAATCGTTAATGAGCATATTAAAAACGGCCGCCTTCTCCAAAATGCAATCATAAATAAGTCATTTGAAAATCTGGAATAAAGGAGGAGGGTTCATGAGTAACTACAGGATGCATTTACTTGTTTGCGGGGGTACCGGCTGTACATCTTCCGACAGCCTGGAACTGGTGAAAAAGTTAAAGGAAGTCATTAAAAAACAAGAAATTACCAATGAGGTAGAAGTGGTTGTTACCGGATGCTTTGGTTTTTGTGAGAAAGGTCCTATATTAAAAGTTTATCCGGATAATATTTTTTATATAAAGGTAAAGCCGGAGGATGCAGAGGAAATTATTACAGAGCATGTGATTAAAGGCCGTAAGGTGGAACGCCTTCTGTATGTGGAACCAAATACAAAAGAGAGATTAGAAGGACAAAAGACGATTCCTTTTTATAAAAAGCAAATCCGGATCGCACTTAGAAATTGTGGATTTATCAATCCCGAAGATATCAATGAATACATTGCTGCAAACGGGTATCAGGCGCTGGCAAAGTGTCTGACGGAAATGAGTCCTTCAGAGGCAATTGAGACAGTCGTGCAGTCAGGTTTAAGGGGAAGAGGCGGAGGAGGTTACCCAACTGGCCTTAAATGGAAATATGCAAACAAAAGTATATCGGATGAGAAATATATTATATGCAATGCAGATGAGGGAGATCCTGGCGCATTTATGGACCGGTCCATATTAGAAGGAGATCCTCATTCTGTTCTGGAAGCCATGGCGATCGCAGGATATGCCATAGGAGCTCAGTATGGATACATTTATATCAGAGCCGAATATCCGCTTGCGATTCATCGCCTTGAAATTGCCATAAAACAGGCACGCAAACTTGGGTTATTGGGAGAGGATATTTTTTCTACAGGATTCAATTTTAATATTGGGTTACGTTATGGTGCCGGTGCATTTGTATGCGGAGAAGAAACAGCTCTGATCCACTCCATTGAAGGAAAACGGGGAGAACCCTGGTCCAAACCGCCGTTTCCTGCACAGGAAGGTGTCTGGGGGAAACCATCGTGTGTTAACAATGTTGAGACATTTGCCAATATACCGCCTATTTTTTTAAAAGGTCCGGCCTGGTTTAGAACGATTGGTACGGAGAAATCGCCTGGTACAAAAGTCTTTGCACTGGCTGGGAAGGTAAATAATGTGGGGTTGGTAGAAGTGCCGATGGGCATTACGTTAAGAGAGGTCATCTATGACATAGGAGGAGGCATTAAGAATAATAAAAAGTTCAAGGCGGTACAGACCGGAGGTCCTTCCGGAGGCTGTATCACAAAAGAAAATTTAGATATACCCATTGATTATGAATCCCTTAACAGTATAGGTTCCATGATGGGGTCTGGCGGAATGATTGTAATGGATGAGGACAACTGCATGGTAGACATTGCAAAGTTCTATCTTCAATTTACCAAGGATGAATCCTGTGGGAAATGTACCCCTTGCCGGATTGGAAATACACGTATGCTGGAAATACTTGAAAAGATAACAAAAGGAAATGGTACGGAACAGGATCTGGCAGATCTGGTAGAGTTGGGGGAAGTCATTAAAGATGCATCGCTGTGCGGGCTTGGGCAAACTTCTCCGAATCCTGTACTCAGTACATTGAACTATTTTAAAGAAGAGTATCTGGCACATGTAAAGGATAAACGATGTCCTGCCGGAGTTTGTCAGGCACTTTTTTCTTTTCATATTTTACCGGAAAAGTGCGTGGGCTGTACTGCGTGTGCAAGAATATGTCCGGCGCACTGTATCGAAGGGGAACTTAAGAACGTTCATGTGATTGACCAGTCAAGGTGTATCAAATGCAGTGCATGCTTTAATACATGTAAATTTAACGCAATTGAAAAAGGTTAAGAGAGGAGTGAATGTATGGGGATGGTCAATGTTACAATTAATGATGAAAAGATTGCCGTAGAGGAAGGAACAACCATTCTGGAGGCTGCAAAAAAGCTGGATATTCGAATACCCACACTCTGCCACCTTAATCTGGAACATGTAAAAATGGTAAATGGCTCTGCTTCCTGCCGTATCTGTGTGGTAGAGGTCGAAGGGAGGAGAAATCTTGCACCCGCTTGTGTCACTCCGGTATTCGAGGGTATGGTTGTAAGAACAAATACCTTAAGGTGCATTAAAACAAGGAGATTGGTGGTAGAATTATTTTTGTCCAATCATCCAACAGACTGCCTGGTATGTGAAAAGAATTTAAACTGTGAATTACAGGCACTGGCAGCAGAACTGGATATACGCAGAATCAAATTCAATGGTGTAAGGGCAATACACGAAAAAGATATCTCAAGTAAAGCAATCATCAGAAATATGGATAAATGTATCTTGTGCAGAAGATGCGAAACCATGTGTAATGAAGTACAGACGGTTCATGTTTATTCTGCGGTGAACCGGGGGTTTGATACGTTCATTGCGCCTGCCCTTAATCTGCCGATGAATGAATCCATCTGTACCTTTTGCGGACAGTGTGTTACCGTATGTCCAACGGCTGCTTTAACCGTAGTGAACGATATACCAAATGTCTGGGAAGCACTTAATAATAAAGACAAATATGTAATTGTACAGACAGCGCCTGCTGTCAGAGTAGCTTTAGGAGATAAATTCGGAGCAGAACCGGGAACGGTTGTTACGGGGAAAATGGTGGCTGCGCTTAGAAAATTAGGGTTTGATAAAGTTTTTGATACAGACTTTGCAGCGGACCTTACCATTATGGAAGAGGCAACGGAAT
The DNA here is from genome assembly GCA_964402355.1 of uncultured Lacrimispora sp. Classification (GTDB taxonomy): domain Bacteria; phylum Bacillota; class Clostridia; order Lachnospirales; family Lachnospiraceae; genus Lacrimispora. The sequence goes on along the minus strand of CAYOCB010000002.1, from coordinate 395,655 downwards.
TTATACACAGACTGCAGCATGGGGGAAGGCTTCCCATACTTACAAGCTGTTGTCCGGGCTGGGTCAAGTTTTTTGAGCACCAGTTTAATGATATGCTTGACATACCCTCTACCTGTAAATCACCTCATGAGATGTTCGGAGTGATTGCAAAGACTTACTATGCAGAAAAGATGGGGATCGATCCTCAAAATATCTTTGTGGTTTCCATTATGCCTTGTCTTGCCAAAAAGTATGAAGCTGCCAGACCTGAACTGATGCACGATGGGATTCAGGATGTGGATGCCGTATTATCTACAAGAGAGCTGGGTGACATGTTAAAAGAAGCCAATATTGACCTGATGCATTTGAAGGATGAAGAATTTGATGAACCGCTGGGAGAATCTACCGGCGCTTCCGTCATATTCGGAGCCACCGGAGGCGTTATTGAGGCAGCCCTAAGAACCGCATACGAATGGCTTACCAATCAGACTCTTGAAAAAGTGGAATTTAACGACCTGAGAGGATTTGATGGGATCAAGGAGGCAGTGGTCAGGATCAATGGGGAGGATATAAATATTGCAGTTGCACATGGTCTGGGAAATGCAAGGAAGCTTTTAGAGGATATTAGAGCCGGAAAGTCCAAATACCATGCAATCGAGATCATGGCCTGTCCGGGAGGATGCATCGGAGGCGGCGGACAACCCTATCATTTTGGGAATTTTGATGTTCTGAAAAAACGTATGGAAGGGATATACAAAGAAGATGAAAGCAAGAAATTAAGAAAATCCCATGAAAATCCTGCGATTAAAAAGCTTTATGAAGAATTTCTGGGAGAACCTTATGGAGAAAAGGCACACGAACTTCTTCATACCTATTATGTGAAACGAAAGAATATGTAGTATTACTAAAAAGAATTCCGTGAAAGGAAGTTTATCCCACCGGAATTCTTTTTTATTTTAAATAAAATATTGATGACACAGCATACTTTTATAAATATAATAGACTGGGATTTATTTTTTATAAAATGTTATTTTCATTAAATAAACGGTAGTAACCCTGTGGAAAACCACATACAGGGCAGACTAACGGTGCACATTCTCCATACATAATATTACCGCACTGCATACAGATCCAAAGAGTTTCTGCAGGTTTGCAGAATACTTCATTCTTTATTACATTTTCGTTCAGTCTGGAAAATCTTGTACCACTATAATAGTTAATATTGGCGATACCTGCAAATAATGCGGCAATATCCATAAAACCTTCTTCTCTTGCTATCCTGGCAAATTCCTGATATTTATCATTTGCCAGGTTAAATTCATCGTCCCGTGCTTGTAGAAGTGCCTCCGAAGTATTTGGAAGTGTACCTTGATTTAACTGCCTTAACCAGATTCTTGCATGTTCTTTATTATATCTGGAGGTTATATCAAATATATAGCCTATTTCGATATAGCCTTCCTGTCTTGCTATATCAGCAAAAATTAAATCTCTTGTGCAGGCATTAGCCTCGTCTTCATAGGCAATACCTAAATTCTTATACGTTCTGCTTTGCAAAAAGTCCATTCGTGCTCCCTTTACCGTGTATAAAGGTATATATATTAAAGATATTTATAGAATGTCTATAATATTACAATTTAATGCCGAAAATCTTTTCCGGACCTCCGAAGCTATGCTGTAAATTTAATCATATTTTTTGTGGATGCCTAATAACACAGTATCCATGGAATTCGTCAACTCTTTTATTGCTTCTTCTGGATTCACGATTGCTTTTCCAAGCTGCAAAGTTGTTAAGCCATGGAGCACACCCATTAGTAAATTTAATATTTCATCGGTATTCCCTGATTTCAGGTTCCATGAATGAATGAGTTTGACAAAGAGAGATTTATAATTGTCAAATAGTTCTGCCGTTTCGCCGGTGCCATGCCAGACAGCCCACTGAACTGTTTCATAAACTCCGGGATGTGCTATCATAAAGCTAAAATATGAAGTACTTATGGCTTTTATAGCCGTATCGCCGGCAATGCCGATGGCCGCCTGTGTCATCTGAACATTCATTGTCCTCATTCCGCTATGGGCCACTTCGCGCAGCAAATCATCTAAACTTGCTATATGGTTGTATAAAGATGGAGTACGGATACTTAGTTTTTCTGCAACGATTTTCAAAGAAACCTTATTAAGGCCCTCTTTATCGGCTATGTCTGAGGCAGCCTGTATAACTGCTCTTTTGGTTATACGCATATAATTCCTCTCCTGATTTCAATTATTCACCCTTTAGTTTAACTAATTGGATTAGTCCCGTCAATGATGAATGTTCAGTAAATGCTTCTGGTCATTTATATTGACAAATCAAACTCCATTAAATATAATACTAATTATATTAGTATTATAACTAACAACATTAGTATATCGAATTGTGAAACATGGCAATGGCTGCTATATATCTAAAATGACAGGAGATATTTTATGGAAAAGAAATGTTTTCAAATTAATGGAATTCCATCAATTCTTTGGGGAGATCCGTCAAATAAATTATTTATTTATATACATGGACAAGGTGGATTCAAAGAGGAGGCTTTAGCATTTGCTGATATGGCAGATCATTATGAATGGCAGGTATTAAGTATTGATCTGCCTGAACACGGGGAACGCAGAGAAGAAAAAAATTCGTTTGATCCATGGCATATTGTACCGGAATTATCAGCTGTCATGGAATATGCGAAGTTTAATTGGAACAAGATCGCATTATATGCCAACAGTATCGGAGCATGGTTTAGTATGTTAAGCTTTGGAAATGAGAAGCTGGATGAATGTCTTTTTGTATCCCCGATTCTGGATATGCAGCAGATCATTTTTAATATGATGAATTGGGCAGAAGTTTCTGAAGAACAGCTTAGACGGGAACGGATTATTTCGACTTCCTTTGGCCACACCCTTTCGTGGGATTATCTGCTGTATGCCAAAAACCATCCGATTACTAAGTGGAATGTTCCAACAAGAATCCTGTATGGCGGACATGACGAACTTACAGAACGCAGTGTTGCAGAGAAATTTACAAAACACTTTAATTGCCATCTGACAGTTATGGAGGATGGCGAACATTGGTTTCACACACCGGAGCAGTTAAAGGTATTGAATCAATGGGTAAAAACTTTGTTTGAGCCAGCATAATAAAAAATTATGATTTGAATTTTTCGGTCATTTGTCTTTCTTGTTCCTCTATCATTTTTTTTATCATATAGCCATATTGATAAGATGTCATCCCACTACGATCATTGTTTTCTATAGGTGTGCCGGTTTCTTTAGCAATTTCAAGCTTTAATTGATCAAGAGCTTCCTGTGCTTCCTGAACTATAATATTTCTTTTTGACATAGGATCACCTTTATTAAATTTATTAGTTATTTATATTGTTGGATATTTTGCAATTAATATTCATCATGAATATTTTTATTTAAATTCACCGGCAGAACTGGTGACTGTATGAAAACTACTGATGGATTTCTGGTACTAATTTTTCTGGATTACTATATAATAGAAATGAGATAATTTAATAAGGTTTTCCATGGATTCTGAAGAGATTGATAAAATATATAGCAATGATTATGCAGATTATTTTGTAAGTTTTTGCGGAGATGTATCTATTTTAGACCAATATGAAACTGGTTCAATTAATGTAATAAATTTTTTTTATGCGGTTTTACATCTTCCGGTCAGTACCATGACGGAAGATGTGATATCGAAGATGGGCTATGCTTCCATACCGTCTTTATTTGGTCTGGCTAGCCAGACAAGTCTGGAGGCATCTGGTATACCGGCTGTCCGCAGTGCTCCTAATTTAAGTTTAAGAGGAAAGGGAGTATTGATCGGTATTGTTGATACCGGTATCGATTATACCAATCCTGTTTTTCAGTATAATGATAATACGACAAGGATAGTAAGTATCTGGGACCAGACAATTGTTAATGATGAAAATATTTCGGAAAGTGTAATTTATGGAACAGAATATTCCAGTGACCAGATCAACGAAGCCTTAAAATCCGATGATCCATACAGTATCGTACCATCGAGGGATGAAATTGGTCATGGTACAATGGTTGCAGGAATCGCTGCGGGCAACGAAGATCCCGAAAACGGATTTTCCGGCGTAGCTCCTGATTGTGATTTGGTGATCGTAAAACTGAAACCAGCCAAACCTTATTTAAAAGAATTTTTCCGAATACCTGAAGATGCAATCGCCTATCAGGAAAATGATATTATTTTTGGTATTCAGTATTTATTGGACTATGCAGCTCAAAAGGACCAGCCGATTATTTTGTGTATTGCTGTGGATACTTCACAGTATGCGCATGATGGAAGAGGTACCACAAGCAATTGGTTATCGTACCATTCAAGTATGCCAAGAATAGGAATATTAATTGCAGTTGGCAATGAAGGGATTGCACGAAGACATTTTGGGGGATTGATTACAGAGGAAGAGGGTTATGAAACAGTCGAATTGAATGTTGGTCCGGGTGAAAGCGGATTTTCCATGGAATTATGGGGGACAGTACCGAATACTTTTAATATTGATATTACATCGCCTTCCGGTGAATATATTCCGGTCATTGAAGTCCGGTTTGATGAAACGAGAAAGATCACCTTTATATTTGAACCCACAGTTATTTATGTAGATTCCCAGCTTGTAGAATCTCAGAGCGGTGATCAGCTGATATTGCTCCGGTTTACTAACCCGACACAGGGAAGATGGAAATTTAATGTATTCAGCAGAGGAATTTATCCCATTAGTTTTAATATATGGCTGCCCATGGGAGATTTTATAGGACCGGATACGTTTTTTATAAGCTCAGATCCGAATACGACACTTCTTTCTGCGTCTTGTGCAATTAGTCCTATTTCCGTAACAGCTTATAATACGGAAGATAGCAGTCTTTATATAAACGCAGGGAAAGGGTACACACGCACGAATATAGTAAAGCCGGAAATTGCTGCTCCGGGAGTGAATATATTAAGTCCGTCATTGAATCATGACTTCGTTCGGGTAACAGGTACCAGTGCTGCAACGGCGCATGCGGCAGGAGCAGCGGCTCTGATGCTTGAATGGGGAATCGTAAGAGGAAATTATCCAAGAATGAATACAGAGGACTTGAAAATTTTTATGATCCGGGGAGCCAAAAGAAAACCGGATCTGATATATCCGAACTACGATTGGGGATACGGAATACTTGATGTATTTAATATTTTCCTGGAACTTATAGTCTGATAATGATTGGGGATGAGTCATATGATGCCAGAGGACAGGTTTAAGATATACAGTAATGATTATTTTGATTTAATAATTAAATATAACGGTAATCTTAATGTTCTGAAAAGATATGAAGAATATTCTGTACATATTCTGAATCCGGGCCATGCAGAAATCTATTTACCTCTATCCCAGGTTACCCCTCAGCTGATTACGGAATTTGGTTATCCGGCACTCCCCAAATGCTATTCGTTATCAAGCTATCAAAGCCTGGATGCATCCGGAGTTTCAAGATTGCGGAATATCCCGACACTGAATCTGCGGGGACAGGGGGTGCTCATTGGGATCGTTGATACCGGCATTGATTACACCAATCCGGTTTTTCTAAGAGAAGATGGAACAACGAAAATAGCGGCAATCTGGGATCAGACCATAGAGAGTGATCAATATCCGGAATTAAGAAGACCTTCATACTATGGGACAGAATATACTGCTGAGCAGATTAATCAGGCATTAAACAGCAGTAATCCGCTGGAGATTGTCCCCAGTATGGATGAAAATGGCCATGGTACCATGCTGGCCGGAATTGCAGCCGGTTCAGAAAACAGAAGGAATCAATTTATGGGGGTGGTACCGGATGCAGAACTGCTGATAGTTAAACTGAAGCAGGCAAAAAAAAATCTCACTGATTTCTATTCCATTCCTTCCGATGTGCCCTGTTACCAGGAAACTGATGTAAATTGGGGGGTTCAGTATCTTTTCTTTACCGCAGGTGAATTAAAACGGCCGATCGTAATCTGTATAGGTCTGGGAACTTCTCAAGGCGCACATGATGATAATGGACTGCTCTGCAAAACGTTAGGGGTAGTAGGTGACTGCCCAACAGTGGGAGTTTCGATTGCAGCAGGAAATGAAGCTTTTGCCAGAAGACATTTTTACAGCACTCTTAATCCTTCTGAAACTGTGACCGTTGAATTGCAGATCGCACAGGATGAATATGGCTTTACGATGGAGCTTTGGGGCAATCCTCCCATGATCTATGCAATGGATATTCAATCGCCTTCCGGTGAATACATTCCGGAAATTTCCCATCGCCTGAATGAAACCAATACGGTACGTTTTATATTTGATCAGACAGTCCTTCATATTGATTATATTATGATAGAACAGGACAGTGGAAAACAGGTCATTATGATGCGTTTTGTAAATCCGTCACAGGGGATCTGGAGGTTTCAGGTGTCAGGAAGAGGTAATATGCCTGGAGCTTTTCATATATGGCTGCCTTCTGGTAATTTTATATCGAAAGATACTGTTTTTCTTGATGCAAACCCTTATACTACCATAACATCACCCGGTAACTCTATCGTACCGATTACTGTTATAGCATATAATTCAGATACAGGAGCTTTATATCCGGAATCAGGAAAAGGCTTTTCAACATCCAATATTTTAAATCCGGATCTGGCAGCTCCAGGTGTTGACATTACATGTCCGACACTAAACCAGGAATTTACAAGCGTAACTGGGACGGGGGCAGCAGCAGCACATACAGCTGGAATAGCTGCCATGATATTTGAATGGGGTATCGTAAGAAATAATTATCCCAATCTTGATACAGTTGGAATAAAAAAATTTCTTCTTCGGGGTGCCAAAAGAAGCAGCAATTTACTATATCCAAATCAGGATTGGGGTTATGGTATTGTAGATATATATAATTCTTATGATATATTCAGGACTTTAGTATGAGCATTGGTTTTGCTGGTATCATAATAGGAGAGCCAAAAGAAAACCGGATAGGATATATCCGAACTATGATTGAGGATACGGAATACAGTACTTATAGACTGATGTTGATTGGGGATGAGTCATATGATGCCAGAGGACAGGTTTAAGATATACAGTAATGATTATTTTGATTTAATAATTAAATATAACGGTAATCTTAATGTTCTGAAAAGATATGAAGAATATTCTGTACATATTCTGAATCCGGGCCATGCAGAAATCTATTTACCTCTATCCCAGGTTACCCCTCAGCTGATTACGGAATTTGGTTATCCGGCACTCCCCAAATGCTATTCGTTATCAAGCTATCAAAGCCTGGATGCATCCGGAGTTTCAAGATTGCGGAATATCCCGACACTGAATCTGCGGGGACAGGGGGTGCTCATTGGGATCGTTGATACCGGCATTGATTACACCAATCCGGTTTTTCTAAGAGAAGATGGAACAACGAAAATAGCGGCAATCTGGGATCAGACCATAGAGAGTGATCAATATCCGGAATTAAGAAGACCTTCATACTATGGGACAGAATATACTGCTGAGCAGATTAATCAGGCATTAAACAGCAGTAATCCGCTGGAGATTGTCCCCAGTATGGATGAAAATGGCCATGGTACCATGCTGGCCGGAATTGCGGCCGGTTCAGAAAACAGAAGGAATCAATTTATGGGTGTAGCACCGGATGCAGATCTGTTAATAGTTAAACTGAAGCAGGCTAAAAAAAATCTTACTGATTTCTATTCCATTCCCCCTGATGTGCCCTGTTACCAGGAAATTGATATAAATTGGGGGGTTCAGTATCTTTTCATGACCGCTGATGAGTTAAAACGGCCACTGGTAATCTGTCTGGGACTGGGAACTTCTCAAGGCGCACATGATGATAACGGACTGCTCAGCAAAGGGTTAGGGATAATAGGTGACTGTCCTGCAGTAGGATCTTCGGTTGCAGCAGGAAATGAAGCTTTTGCCAGAAGACATTTTTACAGCACTCTTAATCCTTCTGAAACTGTGACCGTTGAATTGCAGATCGCACAGGATGAATATGGCTTTACGATGGAGCTTTGGGGCAATCCTCCCATGATCTATGCAATGGATATTCAATCGCCTTCCGGTGAATACATTCCGGAAATTTCCCATCGCCTGAATGAAACCAATACGGTACGTTTTATATTTGATCAGACAGTCCTTCATATTGATTATATTATGATAGAACAGGACAGTGGAAAACAGGTCATTATGCTGCGTTTTGAAAATCCGTCACAGGGGATCTGGAGGTTTCGGGTGTCCGGAAGAGGAGATATGCCTGGAGATTTTCACATATGGCTGCCTTCTGGTAATTTTATATCGAAAGATACCGTTTTTCTTCAAGCAAACCCTTATACTACCATAACATCACCCGGCAATTCTATCGTACCGATTACCGTTACAGCGTATAATTCAGATACCGGAGCTTTATATCCGGATTCAGGAAAAGGCTTTTCAACATCCAATATTTTAAACCCGGATCTGGCAGCTCCAGGTGTTGGTATTACATGTCCGACCCTTAACCAGGAATTTACAAATGTAACCGGGACGGGGGCAGCAGCAGCACATACAGCCGGAATAGCAGCCATGATATTAGAATGGGGTATCGTAAGAAATAATTATCCCAATCTTGATTCGGTAGGGATAAAAAAATTTCTTCTTCGGGGTGCCAAAAGAAGCAGCAATTTACTGTATCCAAATCAGGATTGGGGTTATGGTATCGTAGATGTATATAATTCTTATGATATATTCAGGACTTTAGTATGAGCATTGGTATAATGATGTACAAATTCCAGATTTGCTGGTATCATAATAACGGAGAATCAAATACACAATGAACCATACGAAGGATTTGGATTATGAGACAATTAATCATTGGAATATTGGCACATGTAGACGCAGGTAAGACCACATTATCAGAGAGTCTCCTTTATGTAAGCGGAAAAATCGGAAAACCAGGAAGAATAGAACATAAAAATACGTACTTAGATACGTTTGAACTGGAAAAGGCAAGAGGAATCACGATTTTCTCTAAGCAGGCGGTTTTTGATATCGGCGATACCAGGATTACTCTTTTAGATACTCCCGGACATGTAGATTTTTGTGCAGAAATGGAAAGAACACTCAGGGTACTTGACTATGCCATTTTAGTGATAAGCGGTGCAGATGGAGTACAGGGACATACAAAGACTTTATGGCAGTTACTTAACCTGTATCAGATACCTGTTTTTTTATTCATCAATAAGATGGATCAGATTACTACCGATAAAGATAAGCTGTTAACAGAAATCAAAAAGCAGTTAAGTGATGGCTGCATTGACTTTTCAGAGGACAAGACAGACTATTTTTATGATCAGCTGGCAATGTGTAATGAAAGTATGATGGAAGCTTTTCTGGAAAATGGATGTATTGAAGAAGAGCAGATAAAAAAGTCAGTAAAGCAGCGAGATGTTTTTCCGTGCTTTTTTGGTTCGGCATTAAAAATAGAGGGGATCGGACCATTCCTTAAGGGAATCGAAAACTATGCCGTAGTCCCGGACTACCCCAGTGATTTTGGTGCTAAAATATTTAAAATAACAAGAGATGATCAGGGAAACCGTCTGACTCATATGAAGATTACCGGCGGGAAACTAAATGTCAGAAATGTTTTAACAAATGGCATATGGGAAGAAAAAGTGAATCAAATCCGCATATATTCCGGAGAAAAATATGAGTCTGTCAGTGAGATCCGGGCAGGGAGCGTATGTGCGGTTACCGGTCTTAGTCAGACCAGGCCGGGAGAAGGCCTGGGGATTGAAAAAGCTTTTGAGGCACCTATATTGGAGCCAGTACTTTTTTATCAGATCAAACTGCCGGAAGGCTGCGATCCGAGAATGATGCTTCCAAAACTCCGCCAGCTTGAAGAAGAGGAGCCTTTACTTCATGTTGTATGGGACGAACAGTTACAGGAAATGAAAGTCCAGATTATGGGGGAAGTGCAGATCGAAATTCTTCAGAGTATGATAAAAAGCCGGTTTGGTGTGGAAGTGTCGTTTGATACCGGAAGGATTGTTTATAAAGAAACCATTGCCGGTATAGTAGAAGGGGTAGGACATTTTGAACCGTTAAGGCATTATGCGGAGGTGCATTTGCTGCTGGAGCCTGGCGGGCCTGGAAGCGGTCTTAAGTTTTGTACAGACTTAAGCGAAGACATTCTGGGAAAAAACTGGCAAAGGCTTATTTTAACTCATTTAGAAGAAAAAGTGCATAAAGGAGTTCTGACGGGTTCCCCCATTACCGATATGAAAATCACCTTAGTTTCCGGCAAAGCCCATCATAAACATACCGAGGGCGGCGATTTCCGTGAAGCGACATACCGTGCTGTACGTCAGGGCTTAAAAGAGGCTGATTGCGTATTGCTGGAACCGTATTATGCATTTTCTCTCGAACTTCCTGAAAAAATGGTAGGAAGAGCCATGACTGATATTGAGAAGATGTATGGTACAAGTGAACTAACGCAGTCAGACGGTGTAATGGCTGTCCTTTCAGGCAGTGCGCCTGTTGCAGAGATGAGAAATTACCAGAAAGAGGTAGCTGCTTATTCAAAAGGTCTTGGAAAGCTGTCTTGCAGACTGAAGGGTTATGAACCATGTCATAATCCGGAGGAAGTAATAGAAAACATTGGTTATGATTCAGAAAAGGATCTGGAAAATCCGGCCGGATCTGTTTTTTGCGCTCACGGAGCAGGTTTCCTGGTTAATTGGAATGAAGTGAAAGACTATATGCATATGGAGAGCTGTCTGAAAACGAAACAGACTCCATCAGAAGAAATATTGAAAAACCAATCCTCCCATAGGGAAGAGCCGATGATGAGTTTGGAAGAGATAGAAAAAATCATAAATAGTACCTTTTATGCAAACCAGGGAAAGAAGTCCGACTGGAAAAGACGTAAAACCGCTTATGAAAGTCATTATGAATCTAATAAACCTGCAGTTAGGCAGAAGGAGACGAGAGAAGAGTATCTTCTTGTAGATGGATATAATATTATTTTTGCATGGCCTGAGTTAAAAGAAATTGCACTCGAAAATATGGATGGAGCCAGAATGAAGCTGCTTGATATGCTCAGTAATTATCAGGGAATCCGAAAATGCAGGATTATTGCTGTTTTTGATGCATACCGGGTTCAAGATCATGGGGAGGAAGTGATCAGCTATCATAATATTCATATGGTATTCACCAGAGAAGCTCAAACGGCAGATCAGTATATCGAAAAATTTGCTCATGAGAACAATAAAAAATATAATATCACAGTTGCGACATCAGACGGCCTGCAGCAGATTATAGTAAGGGGCGCAGGCTGCTCTTTGTTATCGGCAAGAGACCTGAATGCTGAAATGGAAGAGGCAAATAAGAGAATCAAACAGGAATATGCAGATATGCAGCAAAGAGAGCGTAATTATCTTATGGAGTCTTTATCCGAGGAAGCAGAGAAACAGATAAAGGAAATTGTGAAAAAAGATTTTTAATAAAAAACCTTCAAACTGAGTAATTTTATTTACTTCAGTTTGAAGGTTTAAAATTTTTGGGATTATCCCGCATATAACCGTGCGTAATATATGAAGTCAGAATTTTATGAAATTTCCATAGCTCTATGAGGATGATGTTCCTCTTTGAGTAAGCCGACAGCACTAGCATAGCACAACCATGTTTCTACGCTGGCGATAACTATCCTAGCTTCAACTGCCAGAAGTTCAATACCTACCAGAGAAACTCTGGCCCAAAGGTCTACAACGATACCCTTGTCAAGGATTCTGTCAATGACTTCTGCTAAGCTTGATGCTTCAATTGAGTGTTTCATAGATAAATGCCCCCTATTAATATAATAATGCATATAGCAATATATGAGTTACCATAGATAATGTGACTGATACTACACAATTATAAAAATATTTAAATATGTTTTATCCAATGTACAGGTCGCATAGTATTAATACATGAGTTTTCTTCTATATTTCACAATAATGTTCATCACTAAGTAAACCGACAGCACTAGCATAGCATAACCATGTTTCTACGCTGGCGATAACTATCCTAGCTTCAGCTGCCAAAAGTTCGATATCGGCCAGAGAAACTCTGGCCCAAAGGTCTGTAACAATACCTTTGTCAAGAATTCTGTCAATGACTTCTGCTAAGCTTGATGCATCAATTGAATGTTTCATAGAGAAATGTCTCCTATTAATATATAATGCATATAACAGTCTATGTGTTACAGATATTGTGCGATATATGTGCACAAATTCTACAAAGTATATGCTTTATTTATCCCACTGGTAAGGGGTTATAAAAGGCAGCATGGATTAAACATAACAGCATCAGCATAACATTATTGTCTGTTACTTTCGTAAGATAGAATGTTTCAGATATCTCCTTTTGTTTATTCATTACATGATATTCGATAATTGTTAAAATGTTTCTGATTTTTGCTGATTTTACGATGATTTAATAATCATCATCCATGTATCTTTCATTATACCTTTATTGATTATAATTTATGAATATTTAACTGTAGTTTGTATTATAAAATGGACTTTCAACAGGGCAAATTAATTTTTATGCACAAGTCACACTATGACAGCTCACTCATATATTGTTATGGGAATTATATTAATAGGAGGCTATTATTTATGAAACACTCAATTGAGGCATCAAGCTTGGCAGAAGTCATTGACAGAATCCTTGACAAGGGCATCGTTGTAGATCTTTGGGCCAGAGTTTCTCTAGTTGGTATCGAGCTTCTGGCAGTTGAGGCCAGGATAGTGATTGCCAGTGTTGAAACATGGTTGTGCTATGCTAGTGCTGTTGGCTTACTTAAAGAGGAACATCATCATGCTATGGAAGTTTAACAGACATTTTTGTTCTATGTACCATTAATGATAACTGCATTAAAATACATATGAATTTTTATGGCTGTATGTAAGAGAAATCCCCTCGCTTAAGTATCTGTACTTCGAGGGAGAGGAATAAACATTTAATAAACATCTGCTGGATAGCAGCGACTATAGGAAGTTACGTGAGAATTCATAAAACTTCCTATAGTTTTTTATAAATATAATACAACAGGAGGTACTATTATGGCACAGCATATCCCATCCAGATGGTCGTATATTGTTGAGTACATGGGTGGACATCCAAATATTACTGAAGAATGTAATGCTATTTTGAGATTCACAAGAAAAAAGGTGGAAATTGAAAGTCTGGGAAAAGGTAAGATTCTATTGGATTACAATGACTGTGTACTTGAAAGGCAGTCTGATTTCGAACATCAGCGTATTGTGTTAATCTATCAGGAATCTCCTGAAATAAATGACAGAATTTATTTAAAGGTAAAAAAAGAGACAGATGAGAATATCATCGACGTATTTGGAATTTATAAAAAAGCGTCACTCGGTCTTGAGAATGATATTCCATTAAACAGTAAAAAATATTTTAAATTATTTAAAACTAAAATTTAATTCAATAGAAACTGGACTGAATATTTCTATATTATTTTTGTCACATTTAAGATATCACTCATATATTGTATAGAAATTATCAAGTGACTATATTTTTTGGTTCTTGATAAATAATTACATAAATATGATTTATTATAAAGTTAAATATGCAAAGGGAGGTTGGAAATTCATGGCTGAAGATTTAAAAAATTCAGATGATATTACTCTGGTGTACAATAATGCCTTTACATTAACATCATATATAGAAGAGATTACTAATAGAGCTCTTTTATATCTTTATTCTGGATATCCAGTACATTTAAAAGGACCGGCCGGGACAGGAAAAACGGTTATGGCCATGTATATTGCACAATTGATCGGTAAACCTGTTACCATGGTTTTTGGAAATGATGCTGTTGAAACAGCAGATATCGTTGGTTCGGATTATGGATTCAGAAAAAAAATGATAGAAGACAATTATATACATTCTGTTCATAAGACAATGGAAGATTACGAGCGGAAATGGATTGACGGCAGAATTATAAACGCATGCGAAAAAGGTTATACATTAATTTATGATGAGTTTACACGGGCAAGACCTGAGACAAATAATATCCTGTTATCCGTTCTTGAGGAAAAAGTACTTGAATTGCCGATCAATTATTATGGAAAGAATAAGCTGCTGAAAATACATCCGGACTTCAAAATGATTTTTACAAGCAACCCTGAAGAATATACGGGTGTATATAAATCCCAGGATGCTTTAGTGGATCGATTTATAACATTGGAATTGGATTTTCCTGATCTGAATAGTGAGATAAACATTGCGATAGCCAACAGCGGAATTTCTATTGAGAAAGCTAAGCCGTTGGTTGGAATTGTAAGAAACTTCCGGGATTTTTATAGGTCTAAATTTGTAGTATCCTTAAGAGACTCAATCAAATTATGTAAAATTGTTGAAAAAGGCGATATAAATATTAGGTATGACAATCAGGCTTTTAAAAATGTATGTATGGATGTATTAACATCAGGAATCAGCATTCAAAGGCAGAATACGAAAAATTTAAAGATAAATGAAGAATTGGATGATATTATCAAAATAGTATTGAAAAACTATAACTTATCCTGATAATCATCTGCCTATAACGTTTGGAGGAAGTAATTATGCAAAAAATCAAAACATTAAGTAATGTATATCTAAGGCCAGAACCAATCATGAGCGGAACACCTTTATTTCTTCAACTGCACATTCTTTCCAGTCAGATGGAAAGACTTAAAACGACTAGGGAAGGCTGTCTGAATAAAATAGTATTGGTTGATAAAAAGATGGAAATGCTGGAGAAGAGATACAATGAGCTGAAAAATCTTATTGACCAATAGTTTAAAAATTTTACCATAATGAATTTAAGCATAAGATAGACCATTGGGGATGTATTAACCACCTTTGATCTACTTATGCTTTTATTTTTTTTCTTTTAATCAAATATTATTTACAAAATGGAAATATTTAGATGAGTGATGAATATATATGTAAAAAGAATTTAACAGTAGAGTGGTTGTGGAACATTCCACTAAAGCCCCATAGACAAACTTATTTAGTAGATTTTTAGTAAATATTGAAAGAAATGAGGTGATATTGATGAAAAGAGTAATCGATGCAGCAAAAAAATTTTTTGAAGAACTTTATGATGATACGGCTACTGTTGTAGGGGTAAGACGATGCGAAGGCGGCTGGGAACTTATGGTAGAAATTATTACTGATGATGATTATACCAGAAAACGTGCTAAAAATGATCTGATATCTGTGTTTAAGGTAATGATGAGTCAGGATCTGCAGATAATATCCTATGAGAGAGAAGAGATTCGGGAACGCGGCAGAGTATTGGAAAAATCATTGTAAGAGACGGTTAATTACAGAAAAAATAAAAAATAAAATGTTGGGAAGAGATAACTATGGGATCTTATGATGAAAAAAGGAATGAAGTAAAAGGACCGTTGAATAATATTATGAGAGGTTTGGAAGGCATTTTTGGTCTGGTTGATGATTTAATTGTGGGCAGTGAAAATTTTAAAAATATGTCTGGAGAAGTTGATTTAAATCCTCAGAATAAAGTAAAGGCACAGTATGATTTGTCTATGAAGCTGGGACTTGATGGTCTGAATACATCAGGGGAAAATGCAGTAAAAAAAATAAATAATCCAGTTAAAATGGAGCCAAATGTGGATATTTATGAGGAGGAAAAGGAATACCGGGTTGTTGTACTTACCAGTAATATTGAACAAAAAGATATAAAAATATTTACAAAGGATAATCAGATCATTTTTGAAGCCAGGAATCCGGAGGTATTCTATTATAAGGAAATATTGCTGCCGGGTACAATTGATGACCAGATAATGTCATGGGACTATAAGAACGGCGTTATTGAGATTACAATGAATAAAAAGATGTGAATGTTGAATTATTAGGGAGCTGAAGGAATAAAGATGGCGGAGAATGATAAGAAATTGATCCTCAAAGTTTCTGAAACACTTTCAAAAGATGTAGGGCATGGCATAGCCAGGCTGGATCCCCAGACAATGATTGAGTTGGATGCAGGAATAGGGGATATCATCGAAATCGCAGGTATTAAAAAAAGTGCTGCTAAGGTTATGCCAATGCAATCGGATTTAAGAGGTCAGTCAATTATACAGATTGATGGTTATACCAGAGAAAGTACGGGAGTTACATTAGGAGAAAGTGTTTCCGTAAGGAAGGTTTCCTGTGTAAAGGCAGAAAAAGTAAGTCTGCTTAAGATCAGCAGCAATACCGGTAACAGCAATGAAGGAGATGAACTTTATATAAGCCGGTTAATTGAAGGACTAGTATTGCTGAAAGGGAATAAAATCAGGGCTAATTTAATGGGCTCTCTTTTTTATGAATTCATGGTAGAAAGTACATATCCCGAAGGAGCCGTTATTGTAAGCCGTGATACAAAGATTAAAGTTACAAGCAGCAAGGAGCAGGAACAATACGATCTGAGAGTGATGTATGAGGATATCGGCGGTCTTGGAAATGAACTGTTAAAAATACGGGAAATGATCGAGTGGCCATTAAAACACCCGGACCTGTTTGAAAAGCTTGGAATCGATGCACCAAAAGGAGTTCTTCTTCATGGAGCACCCGGAACAGGTAAAACGCTCATCGCAAAAGCGATTGCCAATGAAACAGATTCTTATTTTGTAACGATTAATGGACCTGAAATCATTAATAAATTTTATGGAGAAAGTGAAGCCAAACTCCGGGAAATTTTTGATAAAGCGGTGAAAAATGCCCCAAGTATTATATTTATAGATGAAATTGATGCCATAGCCCCCAAAAGGGAAGAGACAAAGGGAGATGTGGAAAAACGGGTCGTAGCCCAATTGTTAACATTAATGGACGGAATCAGGGACCGGGGACGGGTGATGGTGATCGGCGCAACCAATATTCCCAATTCGCTGGATCCTGCTCTCAGACGGCCGGGCAGATTTGACAGAGAAATCCAGATAGGGATACCAGATGCCAAAGGCCGTTTGGAAATACTGAATATACATACCAGGGGAATGCCCCTTGGACCTGATGTGGATATCGTTAAATTATCAGAATTAACCGGAGGTTATGTGGGCGCCGATCTGCATGCTTTATGCAGGGAAGCAGCGATGATCACAGTAAGGGATGCATTTTTAAAAAATCAACGGAATAATGAAAAACAATTTAATGAAATTATATTTAATATCAATATACCCATGCAGAATTTTATACGCGCCCTCCGGCAGGTGGAACCGTCGGTCATCCGGGATGTCATTATCGAAGTCCCAAAAGTTTCATGGAAAGATGTAGGCGGATTGGAGGATGTTAAGCAATACTTCAGGGAAATCATTGAATGGCCGTTTAAATACAGGGATATCTATGAGCATATCAAAGTCAGCGTTCCAAAAGGAATTCTGCTGTACGGACCTCCAGGAACAGGAAAGACACTGCTGGCAAAAGCACTTGCCAATGAATTGGAATTTCATTTTCTATGTATCAAAAGCTCAGAATTAATGTCAAAATGGTTTGGAGAATCTGAAAAAAATATCCGGCAGATTTTTAAGAAAGCAAGAGAAGCGGCTCCAAGCATTATTTTTTTTGATGAAGTGGACTGTCTCATGAAAGCACGGGGGAATACTCCGGAATCCTCCGATGTCCAGGACCGTATAACCAGTCAGATCCTCATTGAAATGGACGGCGTACAGGAAATCAGGGATGTTATCGTCATTGGGGCCACAAACCGGATTCAACTGATTGATGAGGCACTTCTTAGACATGGAAGATTTGACATACAAATAGAGGTTGGAAATCCTGATGCTGAAGCCAGAAAGGAAATATTTAAAATTCATTTGGCTGGCAGACCATTGGAAAAGGATCTGTGCCTTAACGAACTGGGAGACATAAGTGAAGGTTTGTCAGGGGCAGATATCAGACATATTTGTGATGAAGCCGCCTTATCACTGGCGAAAAGGTGCGTTACGGAGGGGATCAAACTGGAAAATGCGGCAATATCATTGTCACTGCTTAAATCTATTATCACTAGTCAGAGATGGAGGTATTCAAATGCCAGGACGTGACGGTTTATATTTGTATTGCATTATTCCCAGACAGGATCAAATTAAATTAGAAAATAAGGGGATTGATGACAGTGCAATCTATACGGTGGAATATAAAGACATACAGGCCGTTGTCAGCAGTGTCCCTTATAAGGTCTATGATGTTTCCTTTGAAAACATTGAAATACACGAAAATATCGTGAAGGAACTGATGAACGATTATGCGGTTCTGCCCTTTAATTATGGAAATGTCCTAAAAACAAAAGGCGATCTGAATGAATTTTTAAAAAGTACGTATGTGAGCATAAAAAAGAACCTGCTAAAAGTAAAAGGAAAAATCGAAGTGGGTTTAAAAATATTTATAAAAAATGAATATTTAAGCGATGAGATAGAAAACGAAACCATAAGAACAATGAAAAAAAAGATAGAGTCATTAGATGGACAGCAGAGTATTACATACAATGTTGAATTAGGAAAAATGGTCAAAAGAGCATTGGAGCAGAAACAACAGGAATTAGAAATGAAAATATTCAAAATACTAAAGCAGTATAGTTCAAATGCCAAATCAAATGAATGCAATACGGTTAATATGGTTTTGAATGCATCATTTTTAATTGATAAGGATAAGCTGGCCTTTTTTACTGAAAAATTAAACGAAATGACACCGCCATTTGATGAACGGTATAATATAAAATTTACCGGACCATGGCCGCCGTATAACTTTATAGAAATGTCTGTATGATCAATAAAATGAGGAATGAATGTAAATGAATATATTGGGAGGTTTCATAAATTTTGTATCTTTGATCCATGACTACATTGATAAAGAAGTTAATGATGAAAGTAAGGTCCAGAAGGAACTATATGAAATAAGATTAAAATATGAGATGGATGAGATCGGTGAGGATGAGTATGAGGAGGTCAAGGATCATCTGGTATTGCGGCTTCAGCAGATCAAGGAAAGAAAACAGATGGATGAAGATGAGGATGAAGAGTGAGTGGCTGTTCAGATAAAAATTTGTATGAAAGGAGAGTATAAAGATGGTAGAGGCCGTACGGAATAAAGAAGACAGAGGGTCGCTGGTAGATGTTATTGACAGGCTGTTGGATAAGGGGCTGGTAATCAATGCGGATATCGTTGTATCGGTGGCGGGGGTAGAATTATTAGGTGTGAAGGTAAGAGCTGCCCTTGCTTCTTTTGCTACAGCAGCAAAATATGGCCTGGAATTTCCTTCCGGAACCAATCTGGAAACAGAAGCCTGGAAGGATGCACAGGCAGGTGTGGAAACATGTCCGCAATGCGGAAAAGAAGTGGCGAAAGAAGAATTATTGAATGAATGCTGCCCGTGGTGCGGCTGGATGAGCGCAAAGGCGGAAAAGAGGATAAAAGAGCAGGAAGTGAAAGGAATCCAGACCGTGGCTGCATCTGTTCATTAGCATAAAATTGGAGATAAGAATGGCAGGTGAGAAGGAAATCATAACCTCAGATAGTCTGAATGGTTTTTTAAACAGCATAGATAAGAAGAGCAGGAAAATTTACTGGCATATCCGATGCCACGGACATGCCAAACTTGCCGAACTGACGGAGCTTATCGGAGCCGAGGCGGATATGGAGGTTTTATACAGGATACGGGAGATCATAAATCCTGCGGCTGCCGAAAGCTTTGGAAAGCCTCTGCTGGAATTCCATGAATCCAGGGTGGACCGTATTACCGGATATATAATACTTTTTCAATGGTGGTTATCTGACATTATGGAAGATAATCCTTTATCTGCGGATGAATGCGGAAAGCCTTTGGTAGATATCTTTGATGAAGAGGATCAGATCATCATTGTTTCTGAAATTTCCCCGTCTATTACGGTAAGTAACAAAATAAATATGGAACAACGTCACGGGATTTTATATATCAGACTTGATAAACTGCATAAGGATCCGGGAAAGGAGGAGAACTGATGGCTCTCGAAATAAGTGAAGATAATTTGAAACATGGTTTGCTGGGGCTTATTATGGCGCTGGTGGAGATTATCAGGGATGCATTGAAGCATCAGGCCCGGAAAAGAATGATTGGCGGGACCCTTACAAGTGAAGAGATGGAAAAGTTAGGGAATGCACTGTTGGATCTGGATGTTGCAATTGAGGATATAAAGGAAGAACAGGGGATAACGGAATCGGTTAAGGGCGTAAGAGATGGTCTGGATGAAATTGTAGACAGTGTGGTAGACCGCCTTCTCAATCCGGAGAGATGGGCGGAGGATACGGAGGAAAACGATTAAGCAAGGAGGCGGAAGGATAATGGAATACCTATATATTGTAATGCTTTTACAGGAGCTTGGGAAAGAAATCAGTGTCACCAACGTTCAAAAAATTCTGACGGATCTGGATATAGAAGAGGATGATGCCAGGATACAGCTTTTAGTTTCCGCATTGTCTGTCTTAAGATCTTCCAAGGGGAAGGAAATAAGCAAAGTATCTGAAAAGATCCCTGATAAAGAGGATAGGGAATTCCAGAAACGTTTTGAAGGTTTGGAAAATTCTTTATCAACATTATACGGGTTACTGGCAGATCAGAAAAGTGAACATAGTCCGGCCTGTCAATGCTGTCATCCAAAAGAAGTTCATTCAGAAGAAGTTTATCCAGAAGAAGTTCATCAAGAAGAAGTTCATCAAGAAGAAGTTCATCAAGAAGAAGTTTATCAAGAAGAAGTTCATTCAGAAGAAGTTGATTCTGAAGTGGTTCAGGCAGCAGAAGTCAGTATTATGGACCGGCCGCCTGAAATCATGGAACAGTGCCAGGATTCACATGATCAGCCCGGTCGGTATATTTACGGGATAGGCGGGAAAGGGATACGGGAAAAGTTAGGAGCCATAGGTCTTGATGGCGCCGAAGTCTATACGATTCCCTATAAGGATCTGTGTATCGTTGTTCATGACTGCATGGCTGAACCATACAAATCAGAAAATGAAGATGCGGTAAAAGAATGGCTCTTTACACAGCAGGAGGTCCTGGACAAAGCAGTCGAAAGATTTGAAGGGGTGCTGCCTATGGGGTTTGATATGATTATTGAAGGAAAGAATGGCAATGACCCTGAGACAGAAGCAATATCCTGGCTGGAGAAGAATTATGACAGTTTTATGGAAACAATGGCTAAGATCAGGAACAGACAGGAATATGGAATCCAGGTAATACTGGATACTGGAGATCTGAGCGAAAGGCTGTTGCAGACAGATGAAAAGTTAAAGAAAAAGAAAGCGGAAATTGATGCGAAACCGGAAGGAATCGCTTATATGGAGAGAGAAATACTGAAGGATCTGGTAAAAGAGCGGATTGAAGAGAAGGCAGATGAATATTTTAAAGATTTTTATCATTTAATAAAGAAATGCACGGATGATATTGTGATTGGCAAGGTTAAAAAAGTTGGCGGAAGCCAGCAGATGCTGATGAATCTTTCCTGTCTGGTAAGTAATGAAATGGTAGTACCGTTAGGAGAAGAATTAGAGAAAATAGAAAATAACGATGGAATAACAGTACGATTCAGCGGGCCGTGGGCACCTTATAGTTTCGTCACACCTGAAAAGGGGGTGACCGGAAATAATGATGGATAAAGAAGAGATGATTATCCTAAAGTCCCAGGGCACCATTCAAAATAGAATGTCATGGCATTTGGGACATCTGCATCTTACTGGTAATCAGTTATTTTTTATGCAGGTTAAAAAAAATCTGTTTATGGTCAGCTTAGACAGGATCATAAGGATCGACATTTTAAAAAGAGCATGGATGCTTGGCTGCAGAGTAAAGCAATTATGTATTGTCTATCAGGGACAAAGGGGAGAGGAATGTGTTTACATAGCTCTGTCGGATCCTGAAAAGTGGGTTCACACTATAAAAAAAACCATAGCACTAAGGCAGATAGAAAGGTGGAATCACAATGCAACCGAACAGGAGCCCACAAACAACACTTAATGATTTGCTGGATCGGATTCTTGACAAGGGGCTTCTGTTAACTACGGATCTGATCATAACGGTATCCGGGATTCCCCTGATTGGGATTAATTTAAAGCTGGCCCTTGCCGGGATGGAGACCATGCTTGAATTTGGTATTATGAAGGATTGGGATGAAGCCCAGCGTGCTGTGGCCATGAAGGAAACAGAGATTAGGAAACCTACTCTGGAGAGAGATGAATATATTGTTTTTTCAGTGTTTGGAAGTCACTGGTACAGTAAAGGGATCTATAACAACTGGAGAGCCGGAACATTCTATATTACTAATAAAAGGCTGATCCTGTTCAGAAAACTGCCTTTTGAAATCCTTCTGGATATATATTATGAAGAGATGAGGGCCATGGTTATTAAGGAAAGGGATCATTTCACCGGTAAAAGAGAAGAACTTTACATTATGCTTAAGGGAGATGAGACAATCCAAATGCATACAAAGGATGTCCGTGCCTTTAAAAAAGTTATGGAAGATATGATCAGCCAAAAGGGTCTTGCCTTAGATGAAAATGCAGATTTTCCTGTTGAAAATGAAGTTCCCGGAGACTTCCTGAAACCGGAAGAAGTAGTAACACATAGAAGTGGTATGTGGTACCGGCTGGCCTATATTGCAGAAGGTACGACCCATTATGAATGGAAGCCGGGGCATTTATATCTTACCAGTCAAAGGCTGTGCTGGTGGTATAATTTTGATAAAAAACTTCTTTTCGACATACCGACCGATGCGATCATGCATGCCGCCGTGCAGGATGTACAGTTCGGAAGTGCGCCAGTAGAGGAAAAATCAATGGTTATCGTATACAAGGATGAAACAGGAACGCAGGTAGTCTGCTTTTCAGACAAGAAAGAATCCTTACAGGATTGGGAAACAATATTAGGAGAACTCATTGATGAGAATGAGAAGAAAGGAATTAAAAATATGGAACCATGTCCGGTATGCGGCAGACTGGCAGACCGGGAAAGCCTGCTTACAAACGGATGCTTTAGGTGCGGCTGGGTAAGCCACAGAGAGAAATAAAAGATCAAGAAACAGAAAGAAGGAGGAGCAAACTGCTATGGCAGATGCTTATATCGGACGAGAATTTGAAATATCCCTGAAGGTACGGGAAGCCGGGCCTAAAGATGTAGGACACGGTATAGCAAGAATGGACATGGAAGACATGGCTAAGCTGGGCGCAGAGGTGGGGGACATCATCTCCCTGTCAGGAGTAAAGGAAACATCAGCAAAGCTCTTACCCATACATCAGGAATACCGTGGCAGATCAATCATACAAATTGATGGAATTATCAGGGAGAATGCAGGTACTGGTCTGGATGACATGGTAGCAGTAAAAAAAAGCAGCTGTGTTCAGGCGGATGCCATAACACTCGTTCCCATCCTCGAAGAGGATGATACCGGGCAGGAATGGGAGTCCGGTTATATTATAAAATTGCTGGAAGGACTGCCGGTGGTAAAAGGAGACCGGGTCCAGACTGCATACTTTGGAACCAAGACCATGTATTTTACAGTAACAAAGACAGCTCCTGAGGGAATCGTAATCATAAATTCCCTGACTTCAGTTGACATAACAGACACAGACGGTAAACAGGATTTAAGGTGCAGGATCGCATACGAAGATATTGGCGGACTTCATACAGAGATCAGGCGGATCAGGGAAATGATCGAGCTGCCGCTTAAGTTTCCTGAAATATTTAAAAGACTGGGCATTAATCCGCCTAACGGGGTACTGCTTTACGGGCCGCCGGGAACTGGCAAGACATTAATTGCAAGAGCTGTGGCTTCCGAGACCGATGCTCATTTTATAGCAGTAAACGGGCCTGAGATCATACATAAATTCTATGGTGAGAGTGAAGCCAGATTAAGAGAAGTGTTTGATGAGGCGGCGGCCCAGGCTCCTGCCATTATATTTATTGATGAAATCGATGCAATAGCACCAAAAAGAACTGAAGTATCAGGTGAAGTGGAGAAAAGAGTAGTAGGACAACTTTTAGCATTAATGGATGGTCTTAAGAAACGCAGCCAGGTGGTGGTAATAGGCGCCACCAATATTCCTGATGCACTGGACCCTGCCCTGCGAAGGCCGGGAAGGCTTGACAGGGAGATTTCTGTTCATGTACCTGATAAAGAGGAGAGGGCTGAAATTCTCGAAATACATACACGAGGCATGCCTCTTGAACAGGATGTGGACCTGGCAAAGCTTGCTGAAATCACACATGGATTTGTCGGGGCGGATCTGGAGGCCGTATGCCGCGAAGCAGGAATGGCAGCCGTACGGGAGATATTGCCGGAAATAGATTTCCATAATAATACGATTCCCTATGAAAGTCTGCTGGCTCTTAAGGTAAATATGAAACATTTTACCCATGCCATGGGAGAAGTAGAACCTTCGGCAATCAGGGAGGTATTTGTGGAGATTCCCAATGTGTTATGGGAAGATATCGGAGGTCTGAATGAAATAAAAAAAGCGCTGAAAACAGCCATAGAATGGCCGCTCAAATACAGGGAACTTTTTGAACACTTAAAAGCCCGCCATACAAAAGGGATTCTGCTGACCGGCCCGCCCGGTGTAGGGAAGACTCTCATTGCAAAGGCAGCCGCATCTATGAGCAATGCCAATTTCATTTCGGTAAAGGGTCCTGCTCTTTTTTCAAAATGGGTGGGTGAATCGGAAAAGAAGGTAAGAGAGGTTTTTAAAAAGGCAAAACAGGCAGCACCCTGTATTATATTTTTTGATGAAATAGATGCACTGACAATCGAGCGGTCTTGTGACGGTTCGGATTCAGGGGTAGGACAGAGAGTCATAAGCCAGCTGTTAACGGAACTGGATGGAGTAGAAGAACTGAAGGGAGTAGTGGTACTTGCTGCAACCAACAGGATTGATTTAGTTGATGCGGCACTCATACGGCAAGGCAGATTTGACCAGATATTTAAAATCGGGGAGCCGAATGAGCAGGAAAGATGTGAGATCTTTAAAATCCATATGAGAGGAAGGCCGGTTACCGAGGGCGTCAGTCCGGAAAAACTGGCCTTCTTAACAAACGGTTTTGTAGGTTCCGATATCTATGGCGTATGCGAAAAAGCAGCCATGAATGCGATCGGCCGCTACTTAAACGATGGGGATTCCTGTCTAGATCATTTGGTCATTCAGGAGGAAGATTTGCTTCAGGCGATTGATGCGGTCATTATGATGAAAAATACCCAAACCCCATAAGTATCGGAGGAAAGCAGTGAGGATAGTGAAAGAATCCTCACTGCTTGGCCTGTTTTAATCATCATCGTCGTCTGTAAGAGGCATAACTAATCTTGTGGTACCGGATGATATCTGAATCAATGGAATATAGAGCAGTTTTAAGTTCAGATTATTGAATTCCTGCATGAGTTCGCCTGCATACGCATGATGATGTTTTTTGTGGTGATAAGTTTCTCTATCTGGTTCCAGGTATTCATTTCTTCTTGCTTCAATAATATTGAAAGCAAGTTTTTTCGATATTTCATCTGCAACTTTTTCAGGAAAAGTTAAACTGTCTTTTACCTCTTCCATACTTGTATTTTCCACACTATTCATGATGTATCTCATAAGTTCATTCTCAACCTGAATTTTTTGATTATCAGGCACATCTATTTTAGACATTACACTGTCAACATATTCTAAAATGTTATTTTCTGACATAATTACAACTCCTTTTATACTCTGGTGTAGTATATAATATGATCTGTTTTGTTATAATGTGTGCCAAGCCTTCCCCTAAGCTTTTCTGGAGGCCGGTAAGAATTTGTGATCGTGGTTATACCGTAATATCAGATTCTGCAATCAAAATAAAAAAAGAATGAAGAACAGTTAAATGTGTCGTTTATCACATGATATATTGACGACAATAGCAATATTTGCTATCATGTATATAATGAAATTGCATAAAATATATTATATATAACAGAAGAACAGCTGGTTCCGGAGGATACCATTCATGAATAAATTTACAATTCAGTCATTTTGGGAAGCAAAACGCAGTAATAAAAAAATCACCATGCTTACCAGCTATGATTGTTCCATGGCACAGATTCTGGACAATTGCGGTATTGATGCAATTCTGGTGGGCGATTCACTGGGGATGGTGGTACAGGGGAAGGAATCCACATTAGAAGTAACCATTGAAGAGATGCTTTATCATTGCAAATGTGTGGCAAGGGGAGCAAAAAATGCCATGCTTATCGGTGATATGCCTTTTCTCACATACCATATCAGTTCGGAAGAGGCAGTCCGGAATGCCGGGCGGTTCATTCAGGAAGCTAAAATGAATGCCGTAAAGCTGGAAGGCGGAAAAAGTATGGCTGGTACGGTAAATGCTATTGTAAGGGCGCAGATCCCGGTTATGGGGCATATAGGTCTGACACCTCAATCCGTTAATGTTTTCGGCGGATTTAAGGTTCAGGGCCAGGAAGAGCATGCGGCAAAAGCGCTCATTGAGGATGCCCTGGCTCTGGAGGCAGCAGGAGCTTTTGCAATAGTACTGGAAGCTGTACCGGAAGACCTGTCTCGTATTATTACAGAAAAAGTCAGAATTCCCACTATTGGAATCGGAGCAGGTAAATTCTGCGATGGACAAGTTCTTGTTGTAAATGATATTTTAGGCATGTATTCCGACTTTGTACCCAGATTTGTTAAGAAGTATGCTGAATTAAAAGATACCATTGAAGAAGCCGTTGAAGGTTATATAAACGACGTTAAGGAACAGCGTTTTCCGGAAAAAAAGCATACATTTTCCATGAAAAAAGAGGTTTTAGATAAGCTGTATTAATCATAAGGGAGTCAGGATCATGAGTTTAATAAAAAATGTTATGGAAATGAATAACTGGTATTCACAGGTCGGCCGCAAAAACAAGACACTGGGGTTCGTTCCGACCATGGGGTTTCTGCATGAAGGTCATTTATCGCTTATAAAAGAAGCAAAATCGCAAAATGACCTAGCTGTGGTGAGTATATTTGTTAATCCCACACAATTTGCACCCAATGAAGATTATGAAAATTATCCGCGGGATATAGAACGTGATTATAAGCTGGCAGTGGAAGCCGGTGCCGATATGGTTTTTTATCCCTCAGCAGAGGATATTTATAATCCGGGAAGTTCTACAGCTGTTGAGGTGTACGGGGATATTGTAAAGAAATTATGCGGAGCATCAAGGCCGGCTCATTTTAAAGGAGTAACAACGGTAGTTAATATACTGTTTAATATTATCAGACCAGATAAAGCGTATTTCGGACAAAAGGATGCCCAACAGGTACTCATCATCAGGAAAATGATCCGGGATCTTCATATGCCGGTCCAGTTGGTGGTATGTCCCATTGTCAGAGAAGCAGATGGATTGGCTATGAGTTCCAGAAATGCCTACCTAAATCCGCAGGAGAGGAAACAGGCCGTTTGTCTGTACACCGGGCTTCAAAAAGCAGAGGAATACCTGAAGTCGGAGGCTTTTGACAGTAATAAAACAGATAAATTAATTCAAATTATAAAAGATTGCATACAGCGTTGTAACCTTGCTGATATAGACTATATTCAGATATTGGACGGAGATACACTGGATGACATTGCGTATATAGAACCAGGGAAAAAAGCCCTGGCTGCCGTGGCTGTAAAATTCGGAAAAACAAGACTGATTGATAACAAAGTACTGTGGCTGTAAATGGAGGTAATCAGAAAATGCTTTTAAGTATGTTTAAGGGAAAGCTGCACCGGGCGACCATTACCCATGCTGATATAAATTATGTTGGCAGTGTGACAATAGACAGCGACCTGCTTGAAAAAGCCGGAATTCTGCCAGGGGAGAAAGTACAGATCGTAAATATAAACAATGGAGAACGATTTGAAACCTATACGATCAGCGGAGAAGCCGGGAGCGGTATGATCTGTATAAACGGTGCTGCCGCAAGACTGGTACAGGTAGGAGATAAGGTGATCATCATTGCTTATGCCCTCATGGATGAAAACGAGGCAAAGGAATTTAAGCCGAATGTGCTGGTTCTTAATGAAGACAACAGGATTATAAAGATTAAGAATGAGGAGGTACATGGTACTTCTGTTCCATAGGCGGCAAATTTCCTGGTAATGATGACCGTGTCAAAGTAGCATCCATTTGAAAGTCTGAACCAAAAAGGTTCTATTTAGACCCCGGAGCAGTTTGAGGTTGATGAGAAATTCCGGTTGCGGTAAAATATTTTTGGAGAGGAGCGTATATGTACTCAATAGGAAAGTTGTGTTGTGAATTTAATCTTTCAAGGAGTGCTCTGCTATATTACGATTCCATTGGATTGCTGACTGCTTCTGAGCGTACACAGGCTAATTACAGGCAATATTCGGAGGAAGACAAAAAATGTCTGAGCCGGATATGTTCATTACGTGAAGCCGGAATACCATTAAATCAGATAAAGGATATACTCGATACGGATGGGATGAAGGAAGATTTTATTTTAGAAAAGCGCCTGAATGAGTTAAATATTGAAATAAGGGATTTAAGGCTTCAGCAAAAGGCCTGATGGGTTTATGCTTCTGCTTATATCTGCGGATGCCATGCGGCAAAGACATTGCTCAGGACAATTTAAATATTGAGGAAATGGAGTAAAGATGAAGCAAGCGTTTGATGGAATTGAATGAAAGAGTCATATTATAACAATTCATTATCCAGGATTTTATTGCAGAATGGAATGATGTCAAAAACAAATAAATAGGAACTCGCTGCGAAAGAATTTGGTTATCCAGACCGACCTTTAACAGTGAGTTTTTTATTTACGCAGACAACGAGTCAGATAAACATGTTTACAAAAGGACAGAGGCAGATAGGAATATCTTATTCAGATTTTTTTAACTGCCTTTTTGTAATGGGCAAAGCTCTGAAGGGTTTTAGCGGCATTTTATGTATTCTGTGAAAAAGCAATTGTAAACCGAGATAAAAAAGAGGTTTACAATTTGTGATATTTTCATTATACTACTTAAAGAAACGAATTTACAGGAGGCCGGTATGACAGAGATAGGGACATTGCTTACAAAGCTGGAGAGAGCATTATCAGAGTTTAAGGGATTTGAAGGCTGGCTGATTGGTAAATGCAATTTGCGAATCACAAATCAGCTGGAGGTTAAAGGAAAAAATAAGGAGGAATTCTTTAAGGCCAGCCTGTTAAAAAGGAACAGCATGCTGGCAGTCTTTCAGGTTTATGGAAATTACGGAAAGCTGGAGGGGAAGCTTGAGCTAACACTAATAAAGCATGATCTAATAAATTCCGTCAGGAAGGGGCAGAAAGGCAAAACAGGGAAGATGTATGGAACCCTTGTTTTTTCCTCAGAACAGGTCAGCCGGTTTCTTGATTCCGTATCAGACAGCAATCCCATTCATAAGGGTGATGACGCAATCGTTCCGGGCTTTATGATTATGAATCAGGTTGTGGTGCAGGCAGGAGAGGAGATACTTAAAAGGAACAGGAAAAACTTTAAGACGGAGGTAAGATTCCTGTCTCCTATGAAAACAGGTCAGCCAGCAGAACTTTGGAAAGAGGATATTGAACCAGATGGTTTCAGGTTATACGGCTTTTTAAAAGAATCAGAAGTATTTAACATAAGGATTAATAAGTAATATTAGATGGAGGATAAAAAGATGGATAAAAGTACAGTAAAGCAGATAAAAAAGAAACGGACTACCCGGGAAATGACAGTGATGGGGCTGATGGTGGCATTACTAAGCGTGTCATCCTATATTATCATCCCCCTTCCTTTTTCATCAGCAAGTATAACGGCCCAGACAATCGTGGTGAACCTGATCGGAATGGTTCTGGGCCCGTTGGAAGTGCTGCTGGTTTTTGTGGCCTGGATTCTGGCCGGGTTTGTAGGCCTCCCTGTATTTTCAGGAGGAACCGGAGGAGCTGCAAAGCTGTTTGGACCTACGGGTGGATATATTTTTGGATATTTAGTTGCAGCTGTCTTGATTTCCCTGTTTTGCAGGAAGGTCAGGAACAGCCGTATGGAACCCCTGTTTCTTATATTAGCCGGAATCCCCATTATCTATTTTTTTGGTGCTGTGTGGATGAAGATCGTCACAGGACTGCCATGGCTGGCGATTATGATACAGGCCGTTCTTCCATTTATTCCGCTTGATATCGTAAAATGCTTTGCGGCAGCGGCACTGGCTAAGGCTTTGCGCCCGGTAATCCGGTAAAACAGGGGGGGGGCGGTTTTCTTGGAAAAAGTTTGTATTTTGGAGGGGCTTAGAAGCTTTATCGGAGTCAAAGACGGAATGTATAAGCATGTACCCGGGGAGGTCCTGGGAGCGGAAGTACTTAAAGAACTTCTTAAACGCATTCAACTGGAAGACAGGGAAATAAATCTGGTGATTGGCGGCAATGCGGTTGGCGGAGGTGGAAATATCACAAGGCTTGCGGCCCTGGAGGCCGGAATTTCAGAAACAGTCCCGGCAGTCACCGTGGATCTGCAGTGCGGCTCTGCTCTGGAAGGCATTACTATGGCAGCAGCTATGATAGAAAGCGGAGCTGCCAGGGTGGTAGTGGCAGGAGGATTTGAAAGTTCTTCGACTCAGCCACTTAGGCGGTGGAACCCAAACCACCCGGATTATGTGGAAAACAAGTCCTATACAGTGGCCAAATTCATACCGGGTATGCAGGGAGAACAGATCATGCTGGAGGGGGCTGAATTGACCGCGTTGGAAGAAGGGGTAAAGAAAGAAGAAATGGATGCCTGGATTTTGCAAAGTCACAAAAGAGCAGCTCTGACGGCTGAGAAGGGTCTTCTTTCTGATACAGTCATCTCTGTGAATGGAAGCAGGAGAGATGAAGGGATAAGGGCCGGTATGAATCAGAAATTGATTGACCGGCTTCCCTTCATCCTTCCAGGGGGAAAGGTGATTACGGCTGCCAATGCATGTCTGATGAATGACGGTGCAGCTTTTGTGGTTCTTTGTTCAAAAAGTTATGCAGAAAAAGCAGGGCTTCTGCCAAAGGCATATTTTCGGAGAGGCGTTTCAGTGGGAGGGAACCCCTTAAAAAGTCCGAAAACAGCGGTTCTGGCGGCCGAGAAGCTCTTAACGGATGCGGGACTTGATTACCGTAACATTGATGCTTATGAGGTCAATGAGGCATTTGCCGTCATTGACGTGCTTTTTCATAGAAGGTTTTTGGGAATAGAAGACAGATACAACATATTCGGAGGCGCCCTGGCATATGGGCATCCTTACGGAGCTTCGGGGGCCCTCCTTCTTATTCATCTGCTCAAAGCACTGAAGATAAAAAAAGGAAGATATGGAATCTGTTCAGTGGCAGCGGCAGGAGGAATCGGAAGCGCAGTTCTGATTGAAAGAGGAGAAGAATGGAATGGAAAAGGAAAATAAAAGGGATTATCTGGGACTGATCAGGCAGATACCTGCTGATCGTACCGCCTTGATTTTTAACAGCCGCCGATATACCTTTGGTATGCTTGCTGAAAAGGCCTTAAAGCTGAGACTTAAGGAAGGCCTTACATGCGGAGAGGGAAAAGTTATCCGCATCATACAGACTTCGGATATTGAGAAACAGCTGATTACCTTTCTGGCCTTAAGCGGTACTGAGGCAGTTCCGGTGATTGTACCGGTCGATGTTCAGGTAAGCAAAACTCAGATTCAAACAGAGGTTCCGAAGGAAGCCTGCATGGCGGTCATGACCTCCGGAACTACAGGAGAAAATAAACTGTTGTTTCGTACACAGAAAAGCTGGAAAGGATATTTCCATATCCAGAACAGGATATTCGGCATGGGAGACGGAAGCAGGATTTTTATGCATGGAAGCCTGGCGTTTACGGGAAATTTAAATCTGTATCTTGCGCAGCTGACAGTGGGGGGAAGTATTGTTGCCGCCAATACGTTTGACCCCAGGAAGTGGATGAAGGAAATAGAGGATTGGAAGGCGGATACGGTTTACTTAATTCCAGCAAAGCTGCGTTTGCTGAAGAAGGCATACGACCGGAAAAAATGCGTGAACATCTCAGTAAGGTCGATCATCAGCGGTTCCCAGAGCCTTGGAGGAAGTGAGGCGGGAGCATTAAAACAGGTTTTCAAAAATGCCTCAGTCATTCTCTACTATGGAGCCAGCGAACTGAATTATATCACCTATGTGAAGGACTTTCAGATGGGAGAAGACAAGACTTTAGTCGGCAGCCCATTTCCGGAGGTACAGGTTCATGTGGAGAACGGTGAAATTGGAGTAAGTACAAGGTATGGAGTGATTGGGACAAAAGAGGAGACATGGATTGGGGACTGCGGCCATATTGACCAAAACGGACTGCTCTATTTCGATGGAAGAAAAGATGGAATATGCAATATAAACGGACGTAAGGTGCTGGCTGTTAAAATAGAAAATGAACTGGCAGGTTGTCCTGGGATTGCAGAAGCTGCAGTAAAGACTTTGAAAAGGGGAGGGAAAGATATACTGGCTGCCTGGATTGTACCGGAGGGCCAGGGAAAAACTGACATGCTGCAGATACGTAAATATCTTAACGAATACCTGTCTGACTGGGAAATTCCAAAAGCTGTTTTTTGCGTTAAAGTGCTTCCTAAAAGTGAAAGTGGAAAGATATTGAAAAGGAAATTAAAGGATCTTAATTGTGAATAATCAGTTGATAAATCCAGGAATGCATGATAAAATCGGATACGTTATCAAGGAGAATCATTATGAGAGTAAGTTTAAGAATGCATCCAAAGAATCGAGGAATCTCTGTACAAGTAAACATGGTGAAACCTTGTGCAGAGTATTTTAGAGTATAAGACTTTCGTTTCATCAAAAAACAGGTTAATCAGGGAATGACTGCTATATCATTTTAGTAGTTTTATTTTAATACCTGTTTTTTATGAATGGTCTATATTTAAAAGGCTATGGGCAATGTTCTGTCCATAGCCTTTTGCAATATTATTTGAAGGAGATGCAGGTTATGATAAGACAAGATAAAACGGTAATAACAAGGAGATAGAATCATTCCAGATAGAACCCCATAATTCTATGGAAGATATAGAAAAAGGGATAGAAAATATAGAAGATAAATATCATGTGATGATCGTATACGAACCATTAAATGAAGATTTGGACTATTTTAATGAATCTGTACGATACAAGATTTGGACATATGGAGTCAAAGTAATTAGTGTTTCTATAAAAAGGAGCCTGTTGACATAGTTTAGAATTCTGTGTTACAATGGTGTCCGTAATAAACAATGTTTTTTATGAAAGGTGGAATTTAGTCCGGCTTCTTAACCATATATCATAGGATATCTTCATTAAGTAGTACGGAGAAGAAAAAGAACGTTTAATTGAATAATCAGAAAGCTCGCAACTTTGTTGCGTTAGTTTTTGTACTTTCTTGTTTATTTGATTGATGTCTTTTTTTTCTCGTACTATTTTTTTATTACCCGAAAATCTTATAGTTAAATAACAAAAAGTAAATTAAGGAAGGTATTTTATGAATTTAAAAAATTTTAATCCAGAAGAACTGGAATCAATTTTTGAAGTAATTGGATTAAGCAATCAGGAGGGAGTTCCATACAAACAAAGAATGAGTAAGTATCGCCAGGTTTTTGACTTCTTGATTCATATTGAAAAGGCAATCAATAACTTATCGACCAAAAGACCGCTTACTATTGTTGACTGTGCATGTGGACGAAGTTATCTGTCCTTCATAACCAATGATTACTTACTCCGTGTATTAAATAAAAAAGTTACGTTTATTTGTATTGATTATAACAGCCATGTCATTGAACAATCCCAAAATGCAGCCAAAAGTTTGGGCTTTGATAATATGAAATTTATCTGTAATGACATTTTTCATGTAAAACTAGATAAGAGACCAGATATTGTTTATAGTTTGCATGCATGTAATACCGCTACAGACATGACGGTAGCAAAGGGGATTCAGGAACAGGCCAAATATATTATGACGGTTTCCTGCTGTCAGCATTTTGTACGATCCAATATGAAGAAACATCCGCTTACTTCTATGACCAGATATGGTGTTTATAAGGAGCGGATTGCCGATATGGTAGCTGATACCATGAGAAGCTTAATTCTTGAGCAGGCAGGTTATCAGACTCATTTATTTGAATATGTACCAGCCAGAGAGACTCCAAAGAATATTATGATAAGAGCAGCAAAAGGATCTTATAGTGAAAAAAGAGCACAAGAGGCCCAAAATGAGTACAATGAACTGAAAGAAATTTTTCATGTAGAACCAAAGCTCAAAGAGTACTTAAATAGTATGGCTTATCGGTCTTGATAAGCCATACAACGCTTCCTATAGCTTACGGTAGCTGCTGCATTTTCATTATTTGGCGGAGAGACAAATCGGTCTGTAAGCGGAGATTAACAACTGAATTATAGGATGTTGCTGCAAAAGCTGTATCGGATAAAAAGAAGAACCCCACCAAATTGATTAAATATTTGGGATAGATTCCGTATCATAATCATACTATTTTATAAACATAGCATAAATGCTGAAAAAAAAAGCAGGTAGATCATTGGATAGGACATATTATCATTCAAATAACATGCTTTGGGATGAAGATATATTAAATAATTATGTATCAGATACCTTTCAGACCTTTGCCGATGCCGTGATACCCCGATCTCCGGGGTTGGCGGAATTATACGGCAGGATACAGTATTATGGTGCATCAGACTTATATACGGCTGAATATCTTATTATGTCACTGGACAGCTTATCAGTTCCTCTCGCAGTTCCAGCAGCAGAACTGCTGAATAAAACTGCAGACCGATATGGACAGGAAGATATTTTACCTGTCATCCTGTCATTAAACCGATTAGCCATGATGGGGTATTATTCGGAATGGCCGGGATATGGCAATACTCGTCTGGAATCTCCAAACCAGCGTACATTAGAGTATTACCCTGTCAGCTGGGAACAGATCGGATATCCTGGACCGTCTTTAGGGTATCGTGCTGCCAGATCATACAGCTATACATGATGCAGGTAAAATAAGAATCTGGATTGGAGGAAGGTATGAATAACAATTATGAAGCAGATGTTATCGTAATAGGTGCGGGCGGCGGCGGTGCAGTCGCTGCAAAAGAACTTGGTGAAAAAGGACTGAAGGTGCTGCTGATTGAGGCAGGCCCCTGGTATGGCAATAAAGAATGGCCGGAACCAAACACCGGACCAGGGGCTGTCAGCAGTTCCAATTATGATGATCTTGACATTGATCTGCTTAATAAAAATTTTACGGATCTGGAAAACGATATGAATGATGCCATATCCGGTAAATTCCGCTGGGGTCCTGCAAACAGAAATCAAAGTCCCTGGAAAAGAATCAACCGGCAGGGGGGTTTTGTCTGGCAAAGTGCAGGAGTAGGCGGTACCACACTTCTTTATTTTGCAAATTCGCCGCGTGCTTATCCAAGAGCCTTTGATAAAGAATGGCCGATTACTTACGAAGAACTGATTCCATATTATGAAAAAGTAGAAAATACATTGCCTGTACATCAGGCAACAGGTACAGCAAAGGAGGACTTGTTTTACTATGGTGCGAAGAAAGCAGGGTGGAACTATATTGATGCCAGGGAT
Organism: uncultured Lacrimispora sp.; assembly: GCA_964402355.1. Lineage (GTDB taxonomy): Bacteria > Bacillota > Clostridia > Lachnospirales > Lachnospiraceae > Lacrimispora. The sequence continues at coordinate 359,964 of CAYOCB010000002.1, read as the reverse complement.
TTAAAGGAACCTGGATACCGTCCCCAGCCAAATGCTATTTTACAAGTCAATCCCCTTCTTAATAATCCGGATTTTGATTTTCAAGACAATCATTCCGTTGGCTGTACACTGAGAGGACATTGTGTAAATGGATGCAATATCGGGCCAAGTGTAGGCGGGGTAGCCAAACGATCTACTCTGGTCAGTTATGTACCGCTTGCACTTAATAAGGGAAATGTAAAAGTCATGCCCAATACGTTTGTAACACGGATCAATACAAAAGAGGATAAAGATGAGGGATTGTATGCCTCCGGCGTATCCTTTCGGAACACCTGGACAGGTGAAACCGGTGAATTGCGTGCAAATGTTATCGTTATGGCAGGAGGTGCCATTGAGACTCCAAGGCTTTGGTTAAATTCCGGTCTGCCGGAAAATGAATGGGTTGGAAAGGGACTGACGACCCACATTATTGACTGCGTGTCCGGTATCTTTGAAGAAAAGGATTTAATGAATATATTAGGAATGTCTGATGTGAAGCCATATGTTGGCCAGAATTCCGCAGCCAGATTTGATTACCCGGGGCTTGGGGCATTTGAACCCTTTGGAACAAGTCCCGGAATTTATTCGGGTATGATATATGGAATAAGCCAAAAGGGGTATTATTCAGAAAATCAGGTAAATCAGGAAGAACCATGGGACAGAGAAGGCATGGTTGTGGGAGAACTGCTGAAAGAATTCATGAGGAACTATAAAAGGACCTTAAGTATCGTTATTTTTTCGGATGATGAGGTCAGTCAAAAGAATGGCATCATTCTGGATCCGGCGCAAAAGGATGAAAATGGATACATTCCGGTTATTTCCTATCAGATGAGTGAAGAGGATTCTGTAAGGAGAGATCAATTGGCCAGGCTCGCCTGCGAAGTATTAAGAAAAGCTGGAGCAAAGACCATTACCCGTGCAAACTGGCCGCCTGATGTCTGCGCCCATATTATGAGTACAATGCGTATGGGATATGTAACGGATTCCAATTGCGAAGCAAACCAGGTCAAACGGTTATTTATTGCGGACAACAGTGTACTTAGCAATGGACTTGGAGGCCCGAATCCGACACTGACCACTCAGGCCCTGGCAGCCCGCACATCGGAGAAAATTATAGATAAGTATTTTCGTAATCCGGTAATGTGAAGAAGCAGGGGCGGACACCGTTAATGATGTCCGCCCCTGTCATTGCATGAGACAGAGGAAGTGGTTTGCTTCCCGCAAGAGATGGTCTGTATAGAGAGCCAGCATAATAGCCTGCACTTTGCAGCGGATGATCCCCTGGGTAGTATCTGCCTTGAAATTTCTGATTGCCATTGTATCAGTTATTAATTCATTATCAGAAGGAACTGTTTCCTGTACCGTTTCATTTTGTGCAAGAGTATCAAATAAATCCGAAAACTGATTTGCTGTTTTAAAATATTCCGTTTCTGTAGGATCCAGCAGTCCCCGCATGACCTTCGCATGGCCCGCCATGTTCTGTGTCCAGAATAGTTTGTAGTCCTCGGCGCTTTCTTCCCTGCCCTGCATTCCGGATATTATTTTATGATAGCGTTTAGCTTCCAGCAGAACATGATCGATATCCGCATTGTACATCATGGTAAACAGGCTGCAGGAAGAGCGTTTCATCAGCAGGTCAGCCTGAAATTGGATAAAATCGGCCGTCAGATTCAGAATATCCTGATTTAACTGGGAAACACTCTGTACTAATTCGTCGGTCACAGTGAAATCCGGGGAATATGGTTCAATATCATATTCCTTAAGCGTTAGTTCTCTGTTGATGAAGATACCAGTGTCCTGCTGTGCCAGCCGTTCGGCTTCTTCCGTAAATTGCGTATAATACTGACCTGACTGAAGGACTTTTAGCGGAAGGACTCCGTTAGAGAGCTTAATTGCTGCGGATAAGAAATGGTCGTAATGCAGTTTGTAGTAATCGGCCTTAAGAGCAAGCTGCTTACCAGGCGGCGGCATGGTCGCTTCAATGAAAATCGCATGTTCTTTCATGATCCGGGTCCAGAAAAGATTATAGTGGAGAGACCATTGCACATAGGCTTCTTTTGATATCATATATACACTCCGAATGTTATTAAATTATTGTATCTTATGCCTGCGGTATTACAAATATTCAGCAGATCGCTGCAATAAAGGAAATTTTTTCAGACAGCTTTCCCAGGCGGATGTGAATGAAGTAATGATCCGATGAATATGACTAAGCCGGGGATTATAGGCAAGGAATTGCTAAGGAGATAGATTAAATAATTTCTTTATGATAGAATGAAGAAAAGCAGCTATAAAGGAGGTCATCATTCTGACGAAAGAACAATTTTTACTTCGGCGGCCTGGAATCATTGGAGAAGAAAAATTCAGGAAGTATGCAGTATTGATTCCGTTAATAGATATTTCAGGAGCTGATTATTTATTATTTGAAAAGAGGTCTTATAAGTTAAAACGCCAGCCGGGAGAAATCTGTTTTCCAGGCGGAAAACTGGAACCTGGTGAATCATTGCAGGATTGTGCTGTGCGTGAAACAATTGAGGAACTGCAGGTCCTCAAAAAGCAGATAGAGGTGATTGGTCCGGGAGATGTTTATATATCACCGTTTAACCTGATGATTCACCCATTTATCGGTATAATAAGAGATTATCAGAATACATTCAGTACCGATGAAGTAGATAAAATTGTTAGCGTGCCGTTAGACTTCTTCCGTAATCAGCAGCCAGAGAAATATGAGAGCAAACTGATTCATAAACCGCCGGAGGACTTTCCTTATGAATGGATTCCGGGAGGAATAAAATATCCATGGACAAAGGGAATTTATGATATTTTATTTTATCAATATGAGGACTATTGGATTTGGGGTATGACAGCACAAATCGTAAAGTCAGTGGTGAACTTGATTGATGATTATCAGATTTCCATTAATTAAATAAGTGAATAAACAGGTTATGAATCCGGGTACTTCTTAAAGGTCCGGGTTCTTTATTTATTCTATTCCCGCATAATTCATATTTTATGGAATATGATATAGTATAGGTTTTAATGACAATAAATTTTATAATAAGGGAATGAATTAAATGAAATTAAAATGTGATGCTGTTTTTGAAGGCGGAGGTGTAAAAGGGATCGGTCTGGCCGGCGCTGTAAAGGCAGTTGAAGAAAGCGGATATGAATTTGTGAATCTGGCAGGCACTTCTGCAGGCGCTATTGTTGCATCATTGCTGGCTGTAGGTTATACTGGGGATGAAATTGAACAGGTATTAAAAGATCTGGATTATAAGAAGTTTAAAGATGAGGATTTGATAGATAAATTCGGTATTTTGGGAAAATCCTTAGATATTATTCTGGAATATGGAATTTATGAAGGCAATTACTTTATGAAGTGGCTGGAAGGATTATTCGAGGCAAAAGGAAAAACCTCTTTCGGAGATATCCGGCTAAGTGATGAAACGGATGAGAGGTACAAATATAAATTAAATGTGATTGCATCTGATCTGACGGATAAAAAGATGCTGGTGCTGCCTCAGGATTTAAAATATTTTGGTCTGGATCCTGATAACTTCAAGCTTTCCACGGCCATAAGGATGAGTATAAGCATACCCTTATTTTTTGAGCCTGTCAAATTAAAGGACATAGATGGAAATATTCATTACATCGTTGATGGCGGTGTTCTGAGCAATTATCCAATATGGCTTTTGGATGATAAGACAAAAGAACCGAAGTGGCCTACCTTTGGATTTAAACTTTCTGAATATACATTAGATGTGCAAAAAACAGACAAAACTCATCCCATATCAACAATCATTGATTATATGGAAGCTTTGATCGGTACGATGCTGGATGCGCATGACAAACACTATATATCCACAACGAGAGGAGACATTGACAGAACCATAATCATTCCTGTCACGGTGAATGTGAATGACCATATTAAAAAAATAAGTGCTATTGACTTTAATATTACAAAGGATGAAAGTGAGGCTCTTTATAAAAATGGATACGGTGCTGCATGTGAATTCCTGAAAACATGGGATTTTGAAGAGTGGAAACGCAAGTTCACAATGAATATCCAGTAAATGTCTGCCTGGAATAACCGGAAGCCATATTTGTATCGGTATAAAACTGAAAATAAGGTTAAATACTATATAAAAAAGATACATGGAGGCAAAATGAAAACGGATAAGCGGCTGACGAGGGCGTTTAAAGATGCAACAACCATATCATTTGATAAAAATTCAAAATACATTTTCTTCAGTGACTGTCATCGGGGAGATGACAGTGTTTCAGATGAATTTATCAGAAATCAGAACATTTTTTTACATGCACTGAATTATTATTTTAAAGAAGGCTATGTTTATGTAGAAGTAGGTGACGGTGATGAATTGTGGGAATATAAGAAGTTCAGCGTTATCCGGCTGGCACATACCGATGTATTTACTGTCATGAAAAAGTTTTATGATGCCGGACGGTTTATTATGCTCTATGGGAATCATAACATTTATCTAAAATCAAAACATTTTGTAAAATCAAATTATTATCAATATTATGATGAATATAACCAAAAAAGAGTAGACCTGTTTAAGGGATTAGAACCTAAGGAAGCTTTAGTCTTTCAATATAAGAATACCAGGCAGAAAATCTTTGTGATTCATGGACATCAGGGTGATTTTATGAACGATCAGCTTTGGTTTTTTTCCATGATATTACTACGCTATTTCTGGAGGTATCTGCATCTTGTAGGATTTGATAATCCTACAAGTCCTGCCCGTAATTTATTTAAAAGGCATAAAGTAGAGAAAGTATATGACGAATGGATAGAAAAACATAAAGTCATGCTGATCTGCGGGCATACCCACAGACCCAAGTTTCCAAAAGCAGATGACCTTCCATATTTTAATACAGGATGCTGCATCCGAACCAGGGGCATAACAGGAATTGAGATAATAAATGGTGAAATATTAATGGTTGACTGGAGAATAGCATCCGATGACAATGGAAACCTCCGGGTCCTTCGTACCGTGGTCAGAGGTCCGGAACCTATTGAAAAGTATGACTGCAGGAAAAATACCTATTACAGACACCCTAAAAGGTATGATGATGATTAAATGAAACGGATACTTTGCGGAAAGGATTGATACAAATGAAATGGCTTACAAAACTGATGAACAGACTGAAAGGGCTGACAGATGCAGGGAACCGTTATCCCCTTACCATGTTGTTCTTCATAGCTGCTGCAGTTTTTGTCGCTGTTTCAATCAACACGGATAAGGAGTATGCAAAGCAGCTTCTGACATGTTCGGTTGGTGCTTTTTTATGTGCTTCGCTGCAGGCGGTATATGAACGCTTTTTTAAGAAAGTCCGGACTCGCCTTGCCTTAATGGGATGCGGGCTTATAATCACGCTGGGATACTATCTTATTCTAAATTCTTCCCCGGTGCTTAGCCCGGAAACCCGGATACGGACATGGGTCACGCTTTCAGCCCTTTTTCCAGCCTTCATATGGGTCCCTGTCATTCGAAGCAGAATCAGTTTCAATGAAAGTTTTATGGCTGCGTTCAAAGCCTTTTTTCATTCAGCGTTTTATTCTGCCGTGCTATATGGAGGATGCAGCCTCCTTATTTTAGCATTTGATACTCTTATTGTAAATGTGGATGACCATGCTTATCTGCATACCGCAAATATTATTTTTTTAATATTTGCCCCTTTATTCTTTCTTTCCCTGATTCCGGTATATCCTGGCAGAATGAACAGAGACCTGGAATCTGATAAAATCCTGGAACAGGGAGAAATTATTAAAAAGGCAGCAAGCTGTCCCAAATTTCTTGAGATTCTTATATCATATATAATCATTCCCATAACGTCTGTTTTAACGGCAATTCTTCTGCTTTATATAGTAAGGAACATCAGAGGAGAATTCTGGACAAATAATCTTATGGAGCCAATGCTGGTATCCTATGCGGTTTCCGTAATATTGCTATACATTCTGTCAAGCAGACTGGATAATAAATCCGCTGTTTTATTCCGGCGGATTATTCCAAAGATCCTTGTTCCCATTGTGATATTCCAAATTACATCATCTTTTATCAGTCAGATTGAGACCGGAATTACCCATACACGGTATTTTGTTATATTATTTGGAATTTTTGCTGTTTGTGCCGGAATCGCCATGAGCCTTGTGCCTGTCCGGAAAAATGGCATCATAGCTGCAATGTTTATTGTATTTTCAGCCTGGTCTGTGATTCCTCCCGTTGATGCGTTTACTGTCAGCCGTATTAGTCAGGAAAACAGGCTTGAATCCGTATTGGAAAAAAACGGTATGCTGGCAAACGACAGAATAACCCCAAACGGTTCCATATCCGACCAGGATAAAAAGAAGATTGTTTCGTTCACCCAATATCTGTCCATGATGGGTTATACCGATAAAATTACATGGATGCCAAAGGGATTTACGGTTTACAAAGATTTTTTTAATACATTTGGTTTTCATGAATTTAATGTGCCTCAAAAAGCCAATTGGTCAGTCAACACCTTTTTAAATCCATCGGTTCCATTAAATATAGAAGGTTATGATGTACTTATCCATACCTTTATTAATTCAGAAGATAATGGCAGGTCCATCATTTGTAATATTGAAAAATCAGGAAAAAAGTATACAATGGAAAAGAAGAAAACAGGGGATTATGTTGATATTATTTTGGCTGACAATGATAATCATGAAATAATAAGTTTCCATACGGCAGATATTATTACTAAATTACGCAGCTATGCAATAGACAAGAATGAATTATCCAGTGAGGAGGCAGCGTTTTTCAAAGAAAATGATAAGATAAATATTACCATTGTCGTACAAGATGTGACGATGAATGTTTCTTTTGGTAAAACATATTATTATGCAGATATTTATATTTTAGTTGACTTCAAATGATGAATATGCAACATTTTATCAGATCGGTGACTGCATATCTCCAAGGAATATTTATTATGCGACATCAGAAGCTTATCAGGCAGCTATAGATATTGGAAGATACTAGGAAAAAAATAAAATCCATGAATTCTGAAGAGGAAAGAAAATTCTTCAGCATTTCATGGATTTTCTATTTTTAAATATTGGCAGATACCTGCAAAAGAGTGTTTTTTAAGAAAAAGTTTTAAGAAAAAGAATGGCTGCCACTTGTTAAAAATGTTATACTATCAGTGTATCTTTTGATAATTTGTGTTAAATGAAAATAAAGGTGGCTTCTATGAAAAAAGAAATTTATCTGGCAGGCGGCTGTTTCTGGGGAACCGAAAAGTATCTGGAAAACATTCCGGGTATTCTGTCAACAGAGGTCGGATATGCCAATGGCAATACGGAGAATCCGACTTATAAAGAAGTGTGCTGCAAGAATACCGGTCATGCGGAAACGGTAAAGGTGGAGTATGATGATGACAGAATCGGACTGCCGCATATCTTAAAGCTTTATTATGACGTTATAAACCCGGTAAGCATAAACCGGCAGGGAGGGGATTCCGGTACTCAGTACAGAACCGGGATCTATTTCACGGCTGACAGGGATGAAGCAGTAATACAGGAATCTATAAACGGACTGCAGAAAAAGTACAGGGAAAAAATTGCAATTGAAGTCATGCCTCTTGCCAATTACTGCAGAGCAGAGGAATATCATCAGAAATATCTGGATAAGAATCCGGATGGATATTGCCACATTGGCGCCCATAAGATTGAACAGGCCAGGAAGGCAGCGGATACCAGCAGGCGGCATTAAGTGTCATAGGGAATGAAAGAAAGGGGATAAATTATGATTGATGAGATACTTCAGTATAATAAAGCGTTTGTTGAAAACAAAAAATATGATAAATATATTACCAATAAATATCCGGAAAAAAAAGTTGCCATAGTGTCCTGCATGGATACAAGATTAACAGAATTATTACCTGCAGCTCTGGGGCTTAAAAACGGGGATGCCAAGATCATCAAAAATGCGGGAGGGATTATATCCCATCCATTTGGAAGTGCGATGAGAAGTCTCTTAATCGGAATTTATGAATTGGGCGTTAATGAAATTCTGGTAATCGGCCATACCGACTGCGGTGCCAGATCCACAGACAGCAGGAAAATGATTGAAAAGATGAAAGCACATGGAATTACACAAAAAAGTATTGATCAGATCAGGTACTTTGGCGTTGATTTTGATTCATGGCTTGGTGGTTTTTCAGATTTGGATTTATCAGTGAAAAGATCGGTGGAGCTGATATGCAATCATCCTCTCGTCCCTGAGGAAATTAAGGTATATGGGCTTGTGATCGATTCCGTAACAGGACTGTTGAGACGGGTTATTTAAAAGGAGGAGTTCTTTGTTCATTTGTGCAATGATATCAATCACGTCAGCACTGGTTTTTTATACAATAGGGGTATGGGGAGAAAGACTTAAAGGTCAGCTTGAAAAATGGCATTTAGCAGCATTCTGGACTGGCCTGGTCTTTGATACTGCCGGTACAATATTAATGAGTAAGACAGCGGCAAACGGCTTTCAGCTTAATTTTCATGGAGTGACAGGTTTGCTTGCCATTCTATTAATGATATTCCATACGGTATGGGCTACTATTGTAATCGTAAAGGATAACAGGAAATTAAAAAAGGATTTTCACATATTCAGTATTGCAGTATGGTTTTTCTGGCTGATACCATATTTATCCGGTGCAATTTTTAGTATGATAAGGTAAAATAAAAGACGGGTATTTTATACAGATGAGTAAAGGAGTAAACGGATATGAAGGACCTTATTGATAAATTATACGAGACACATGACCTGGAAAAGGATGAAATTATTTTTCTGCTGCAGAATTATGACAGGGAAACAGGCGAATATCTGTCTGCCTTGGCGCGTTCACTAAGTGAGAAATACTTTAAAAAGGAAATCTATATCAGAGGGCTGATTGAATTCACAAATTATTGTAAAAATGACTGTTACTACTGCGGAATAAGAAGAAGCAATAAAAATGCGGACCGGTACAGACTAAACAAGGCTGACATCATGTCCTGCTGTAAAAACGGATATGAATTAGGATTTCGCACCTTTGTGCTTCAGGGCGGAGAAGACAGTGCATTTACAGATGAGATCATGTCGGATATCGTCAGAAGCATTCGGGAGGAATATCCGGATTGTGCGATTACACTTTCCATTGGAGAAAAAAGCTATAACCAGTATCTGAAATATTTTGAAGCCGGGGCTGACCGGTACCTGCTTCGCCATGAAACAGCAGTAAAGGAACACTATACTATGCTTCATCCCGATTCTCTGTCTCTGGAAAATCGAAAAGACTGCCTGAGAAATTTAAAGAAAATCGGATATCAGGTTGGTACCGGATTTATGGTCGGCTCTCCTTTTCAGAAAGCCGAGTATCTGGCTGAAGATTTGCTGTTCATAAAAGAACTGTCCCCGCAAATGGTGGGTATAGGACCATTTATTCCCCATAAGGACACACCGTTTGCAGATTATCCGGCGGGCAGTATTGACCTAACTCTTTTTCTGTTAGCCATCATCAGGCTGATGCTGCCGAATGTGCTGTTACCATCCACAACAGCGTTGGGAACGCTGGATCCGAAGGGGAGAGAAAAAGGAATTTTATCAGGAGCCAATGTGTTAATGCCGAATCTGTCACCTGTTAATGTCCGAAAAAAATATGAATTATACAATAATAAAATATGCACAGGAGAAGAAGCGGCGGAGTGTAATGTCTGTCTGAGAAACCGTGTTGCTTCGATTGGCTATCAAATAGTGGAAAAAAGAGGCGATTATTTTAAAATCTGATCAATTTTTTTCATTTGTTTTTACATAAGCCTGCCCGATTCCATGGACTTTGCATTTTTCTTTTTTAGACGGTACAGGGAAGCATCGCAGGCTTTTTAATAAGTCCGGGATTCCGGTTATAGCCAACAGCGTCCTGGCTGCCGGATCACTGCTTCACTGTATCCGATCCCATAAGCATCCGAAGCCGGATCTTTCTAAAATTCTGTTTTCCTAAGAATATCTCATCTGATCTATTTAAATCTTTTAATAATGTCATTCTATTTCCCATAAGCAATGGATTGAACTCAGAAACTACATAGCAGATTAATTTGCTTGAACTTCACAATTTCCGTTTATTCCGAAGATATAAGAACAACTATGCATAAGGATCGGTCAGGTCTTTTGGAATGTATAGAGATCTATTTAATAGGGAGAATGAGGAGTGGGTTTATAAATCTTTAATTACAATGTATACATAATACAAAATCCGATTGTTGTACAAAAAAGACAGGAATGGTCAAAATGCATAAAAACAAGGGATAATATTGACAATTTTTGTTCATAATGATACCATGTGACTATGAGTTGGACACAGTATCCAAGTCAGTTTGTTTTGGCCAAGACAAAAAAAGGGGAACGACATATGGGACTTCAGGAAAACGATAATATTGATATTATGAATGGATATTTAAGCTTACAGGAAAGGGTATATGAGATCCTGAGAGATCAGATTTTATCGGGAAAACTGCCTCCAAATGCCCCATTAAATACAAGTCAGCTTTCAAAACAGCTGAATGTAAGCCGTACACCGGTCAGAGATGCTGTTAATAAACTGGTATCACTTGGACTGGCAGAGAAAATTACTTATAAAGAAGCCAGAGTGGCAGATTTTATGTCTGAAGAGATGTATGAGATATTTTGTGCAAGATCAGCTTTAGAAGGCATTGCTGCCCGTTCCGCGTCACGTTACATGTCAGGGGAAGATAAGGAAAAACTGACTGGGCTTTCAAACCGTTCAGAAGAGTGTTATTTGACGGGGGATGAGAAAGGGTTTATGGAACTGGATCAGGAACTGCATTTTCTGATCTATAAGAGTCTGAAGACGCCTATTCTGCAGGATATGGCGAAGCAGCTGTACATGATATCAAAGCGAAACAGAGATGCAGGATATCATATTGTGGGCAGGGGTGAACAGGTGGTAAAGGAACATGCTGAGTTGGCAGAAGCAATTAACAGAGGTGATGCTGAGAGAGCTGAGCAGATTGGAGCCAGCCATCATTTTAACACAATTACAAATCTGCAACAAAAATTTGAAATGCTGAAGAAAGTTAAAAGCCGGGAAGAATTTAAAAAATATTTTCCACAGAACTTGTAAAAAGTATGCAAAACAGGAGAGGTATTATGATGAGGAAGAGAAATAGCATAGCTTTATTTGCTGCAGCAATCATGTTAGTAGCTTCATTGACCGGATGTTCCGGTAAAAAAACAACAGAAACAACTACGGCTGGGGCGGGGACGCAAGTGAATCAAGGGACTGATGCAGTTACACAAGCAGCAGAGAGTGCAAAAGAAGACGGGAAAAAACCAATCATTGGTGTTATGATTTTTGATTATGCCAATAACTATGTAACCTATGTTCGTAATGCCATTACGACAGTGGCTGGTGATGATGTGGAGATTCATATGGTTGATGCACAGAATGATCAGGCAAAGCAGGTTGAACAGGTGGATCTGATGATTAATAAGGGGGCAAAGGTACTCTGTGTCAATGCTGTGGACCCGACGGCTGCCTCATCTATTATTTCAAAAGCAAAGGCAGCGGATATTCCGCTTATATTCTTTAACCGCTGTCCATCTGAAGCAGATATGATGAGCTACGATAAATGCTGGTATGTGGGCAACGACCCATATGAAAGCGGCAAGATGCAGGCGGAAATGGCAATGGAGGCATTTAAGAAAAATCCGGCATTTGACAAAAATGGGGATGGCATCATGCAGTATGTAATCATTCAGGGGACTATGGGGCATCCAGATGCCGTGGCAAGAACCGCTGCAAACCAGGAGACTTTTGAAAAGGCAGGATTTGCTGCAGAACTTCTGGATACACAGACAGGAGATTTTAAAACAGCAGCATCAAAAGATGTCATGGATGTCTGGATGGGGAAATATGGTGATGAAATTGAAATGATTCTGACTAATAATGATGCGATGCTGCTTGGTGCCATTGAATCATGTAAAGCAGAAGGCTACTTTGGTGCCGGAGACAAGGTGATGGGGGCCATTGGTATTAATGCCTTACCTGAGGTCCTGGATATGATTGAAGATCAGACAATCATCGGTTCCATCATGTCAAATGCTTATGAGGAAGGAAAATCTATATACAGTATGGCATATAACGCTGTTGAGGCAAAGGATGTCATGGATGGTATATCCGGTGAGCTTGGAAGTATGAAAGACTTACGGGTTCCATACGTGCCGGTAGGTAAGGATAATGTTCAGGTAGCGCGTGATATGTATGCAAAGGTATTATCAAAATAATAATATCCAAGGTATCCGGGAAACTTCCACTGAAAGTTTCCCGGAAGCTTTTCAAAGCGAAAGAAATGGCGGTGAAAGAATGGATCAAAAGGATACACAATATATCCTTCAAATGAAGAATATCGTAAAGACTTTCCCTGGAGTGCGTGCATTGGATCATGTTAATCTGAATGTACGGCCTGGCACAGTACATGCGCTGATGGGAGAAAATGGTGCTGGAAAGTCTACTTTGATGAAATGTCTTTTCGGGATTTATGTTCCTGACAGCGGTGAGATTGTCTTTAGGGGTGAGAAAGTTCAGTTTATGAATCCCAAACAGGCACTGGATCATGGCGTATCCATGGTGCATCAGGAACTCAATCAGGTACCTGAGATATCAGTTATGGAAAATATCTGGATGGGCCGAATCCCCCAGAATGGACTCATTGTGGATGATGCCAAAATGTATGAGGATACCAAAAAAATATTTGAAAATCTCGATTTACAGATTGATCCAAGAGAAAAAATCGGTCACTTGTCTGTATCTAGGCGTCAGATGATAGAAATTGCAAAGGCTGTATCAGCGAATGCACAGATTGTGGTCTTGGATGAGCCAACCTCTTCTTTAACAGAGACGGAGGTGAAGCATCTGTTCCGTATTATCGGACAATTAAAAAAACAGGGATGCGGTATCATTTATATATCACATAAGATGGAAGAAATCCTGGAAATCTCCGATGATGTAACCGTTATGAGAGATGGGCAGTACATTTATTCCGGACTGGCCAGCGAGATGAATACCGATCAGCTGATTGCTCTGATTGTAGGACGGGAACTTATCAACAGATTTCCTGAAAAGGTGAACAGTCCTCAAAACGAAATCTTACTGAAGGTGGAACATTTAAAAGGTTTGTATGGTCCGACAGTAACAGACGCAACTTTTGAATTAAGAAAAGGTGAGGTATTAGGCATTTCAGGATTAATGGGTTCCCGCAGAACGGAAACTGTTGAAACAATATTTGGTATCAGAGTGAAGGCTGACGGGACGATTCAGAAGGATGGAAAAGTAATAGGTAATTATACTGCAAGAGAATCAATCGATAATGGATTTGCATTAATTACAGAGGACAGGCGTCAGAGTGGGATTTTTTCAGGTCTTGATATCGAATTCAATTCCACAATTGCAAATATAGAAAGTTATGCCAATTGTTTTGGCATGATTGACAAAAAAAAGATGATAAAAGACACCGGCTGGGTTGTTGACCGGCTTCGTGTAAAAACATCTTCTCAAAAAGAAAAGATTGGTAATTTGTCTGGCGGAAATCAGCAGAAAGTCATTATGGGAAGATGGCTTCTGATAAATTCCCAGATAATGATGTTAGATGAACCGACCAGAGGAATCGATGTCGGAGCGAAATACGAAATATACCAGCTGGTAATGGAGTATGCGGCAAAAGGAAATGGCGTAATTTTTATTTCTTCGGAAATGCCTGAACTTCTTGGAATCACAGACAGAATCATGGTAATGAGTAATGGACGTGTTGCAGGAATTGTTGATACGGAAACTACATCACAGGAGGAAATTCTTAAATTATCCGCCAAATATTTATAGTATGAAAAGGATGATAAATTATGCAAAAGGTTAAGAGTATTCTGCTAAACAGACAGGGAAAGCCATGGAAAAGTATTCTTTTGGATTGGTCAATCTATATTGTATTACTGATACTGGTACTTGTAATTATATATATTGATCCAAAGTTCGTAAGTTTAAAAAATGTTTCTGCAATACTGAGTCAGGCGTCTACCAGAATTATTCTGGCACTTGGTGTCAGCGGTATTGTGGTACTGGGGTGTACAGATCTGTCACTGGGACGCAGTGTTGGCATGGCTGCAATATTTACGGCTTCTCTATTGCAGGATCCAGCCTATGGATCAAGAGTGTTTCCCAATTTACCGGAGCTGCCCATAATCATACCGATTCTGGGAGCAATTATACTGTGTTCCATGTTTTCCGTGTTGCATGGATTTTTTGTGGCAAAACTGAAAGTTGCTCCTTTTATTGCTTCTTTGGGTATGCAGCTTGTTATCTATGGACTGATGTCAATCTACTTTGATGTAGTTAATGATTCGGCTCCAATTGGAGTCCTGAATCCGAAATTTTCAAAACTTGCTCAGGGAGCATTTGAATTGGGAGGCATACGGATTCCCTATCTGGTTTGCTATGCCGCAATTTCCGTTGCTGTTATCTGGTTTATCTGGAATAAGACAGTACTTGGACGAAATATGTTTGCAATAGGTGGGAATAGTGAGGCGGCAAATGTATCCGGCATTAATATTATCCGCAATATGCTCATCGTTTATGTAATTGCAGGCGTCATGTATGGGATTGGTGGTTCTCTGGAGGTTGCAAGAACAGGAAGCGCAACCAATGCTTTGGGAGCTTCCTATGAGTTGGATGCCATGGCATCCTGTGTAGTAGGCGGAGTCTCTATGCGAGGCGGTGTTGGTTCCATCGGCGGAGTGGTAACTGGCGTGCTTTTATTTCAGATTATCAGTTATGGACTGGTATTTGCACAGGTTAATCCATATCTGCAGTATTTTGTAAAAGGTGCGATTATATTGCTTGCTGTAGCGGTAGATACACAGAAATATATTAAGAAAAGGTAGAGAAAGCGTGATAGTATGACAGGAAAAATGAAAGCGGCATTTTTACGGGATTTTCATAAAGGTTTAAGTGTAGAGGAAACAGATATCCCATCACCGGGATACGGGGAGGTGCTGGTAAGGGTTAAAGCAAGTGGATTATGCGCGTCAGATTTACATATTATTGATGGGATTTTACCAAGTGTAGAATTGAATTTTATTCCAGGACACGAAATGGCAGGCGAAATCTGTGAACTTGGTGAGGGAGTAACCGGATTGGAAATTGGTCAGCATGTAGTAACGGCAATCGATGTGACATGCGGCAGATGCCGCTTTTGCCTGACCGGACATACGAATCTATGCCGGTCCTTACGCCGGATTGGATTTGAAATGAATGGTTCCCATGAAGAATATGCGGTAGTTCCGAAGAATAATATTTTTCCCATTGACAATTCCATACCATTTGATCAGGCGGCGGTGATACCGGATGCGGTGGTATGTATGTATCATGCAATAAAGAACAAGGGGCAGGTCAGAGCAGGTGACAAGGTTCTGATTCTTGGTGTTGGAGGCCTGGGTATTCAGGGAATCCAGATTGCTAAGTATTTTGGAGCCGAAGTATATGCGACAAGCAGACAGGATAAGAAGCTGGAAATTGCAAAACAGTTTGGTGCTGATGAGGTTATTAATACTGCAAAATGTAATCTGAAAGTGGAAATTGACAGGATTACAAATGGAGAACAGTGCGATGTTATTTTCGATAATATTGGCATAAAAAGTTCTATTGAGGACAGTTTGAAAATGCTCCGGCCTGGCGGCAAGATCATAGTTGTGGGATATAATGATCCGGAATTTGAAGCTAATTATCAGGAGATAGTAATAAAAGAAAAAGAAATTATTGGAATCAGGGGCAGTTCCAGAGAGGATCTTGTCGAGACAATTCGTTTGGTGGAAAAAGATATTGTCAAACCATACGTTTATAAAACATATAAACTTGAACAGATCAATGAGGCACTTGACAATTTGCGGCACGGTATCAGTTTAGGAAGAACTGTTGTTGTATTTGACTGAGAACTGATTACATTCGCTGGATCAAATTAAGCACTTTATGGATGATTTATCCGTGCGTGGTGTATGAATCAGAGGAGAAAAATTATGAAGGTTTTTACGATTCCCCAGAAAATGAAAGCAATGGCACTGGTGGCTTATGATAAACTGCAGCTGGTAGAAGTGCCCGTACCACAGCCGGGTCCCGGAGAAGTTCTCTGCCGCATAAAGTCCGTAGCAGTCTGCGGTTCTGACCCAAAGATGATTCATGGAGGATATAAGTTTGCAAATTGGCCGCCATATTTTCCTTTCATCATGGGGCATGAATGGGCAGGAGAAGTAGTAGCTGCCGGTGAAGGTGTACAGGATTTTTTGCCGGGAGACAGAGTTGCCGGTGAGGCTCATGTTGGATGTGGCAAATGTGATAATTGTAAAAAGGGGCATTATACGGTATGCCTGAATTATGGCAGAGACGGTAAGAGGAGTGGTCTTGATATGGGACACCGCCATTATGGTTTTTACTGGCAAGGTGCCAATGCGGAATACAATGTTTACAAGACTAGTGCACTGCATAAAATTCCGGAAAATATAAGTTATGATGTTGCCTCCATGTGTGACTGTGCGGGTGTTGCTTTTCATGGAGTGCAGTTGGCAGGCATTACGGCAGGCGGTACGAGTGTAGTCTTTGGACCAGGTGCGATTGGCCTCTGCGCAATGATGGAATGTAAGGCTCTTGGATCCGGGCGAGTCATTATGATCGGACGAGGTGTAAAACTGGAAAAGGCCCGTGAGCTGGGAGCAGATGTCTGCATTGATTTTGAGAAAGAGGATCCTGTACAGAGGGTTCTGGAGCTGACATGCGGCATTGGAGCCGATGAAGTTATGGAGTGTTCAGGAGCGTCTGATTCTCCGATGAAAGCATGTCAGATGGTAAGAAAAACTGGTACTATAGCAATTATTGCCACATATCATTCAAATGAAGTAATGATCCCTGCAAATACTGTAAACTTCAACGAAATTAAGATTGTTGGATCCAAAGCCAACCCCAATGTGTCTGAAGAAGTTCTTCATTTTTTCTCAACAGGAGCGATTCAGGGTGAGAAATTGATTACTCATACTTTTTCATTAGAAGATTATGAGAAAGCAGTAGATATTTTTGAACATAAGAAAGATGGTTCTATTAAAGTGGTAATTCATCCTTAGGAGGGGAAAGGACAAGCAATGAGAGATTATGTTATGGTGGTTGGCAGTGGTATGATGGGGAGCGGTATCGGTGCAATGAGTGCGCTTGCCGGGCATAAGACGCTGTTGGTGGATGTAGATGAAGAACATGTGAAATCAGGTATGGAAAAAGCAGCTGCCTGTATTCAACTGAGAGAAGATAATGGCCTGAATACCCATGATGAGGCCAGGCGGGCCCGGTCTCTTATTGAAACCAGCACCAATATGGCTGAAGCAGCCTTATCGGCATTTATAGTAATAGAAGCGATTGTTGAAGACCTGGAAATTAAGCAGGAGCTGTTTTCAAAACTGGATGAATTGCTTCCTGCAAAGGTTCCAATCTGCAGCAATACAAGTGGACTGAAGATTACCGATATCAGTAAAAAATGCAGACATCCGGAGCGTACTGTGACAACACATTTTTGGCTGCCGGCTCATCTGGTTCCGCTTGTTGAAGTTGTTATGGGTGATAAAACAGATCCGGCTGTGGCTGAAAAAGTAAGGGAAGAGCTGAAAAATTGGAAGAAATCCCCTGTTCTGGTTAAGAGGGATCTGCCGGGACAGCTGGCAAACCGTGTATTTCAGGCAATTATCCGTGAGGCCATTAATATTGTCGCATCTGGCCTTGCAAGTGCAGAGGATGTAGATACGGCGATCAGCTGTGGTATGGCAATGCGCTTCCCGGAGTGGGGACCACTCAAACATCTGGATGCAATTGGGCTGAATCTGGGACTTTCTGTTCAGGAAACAGTTCTCCCGGATATCAGTGCAGAGAAACATGCAAATGAATATATCCGCATTCTTGTTACAGAAGGAAAACTTGGTGTGAAGACCGGACAGGGTTTTTATAACTGGGAAAAGAGGAGCATTGAAAAAGATTTGGCAAAACGGGATCAGTTCATTATCGAGGCAGTAAAGATTACCAGTAAGCTGGATAACCTTTAAGTGAATGCTTGATATGTTAACAGCCAGCGGAAAGGAATAGGATAGGAATTTTGAAACAATATTTTGTTATAGGCAGTTACACGGAACCAATTTTGTTTGGAACAGGAGAGGTATTTAAAGGAAAGGGAAAGGGAATTTCATTTTGTACATTCGAAAACGGAAGAATCAAAATAATAAATGAAATTGCAGTGAAAAATCCCTCTTTCTTATGTGTAGATGAGTTAAATAAAAAGATTTATGCAGTCAATGAGATGAAAGAATATCAGGGAAAGACCGGTGGCGGTATGACACAGCTTTCTTATGATAATGAAGGCCATATGAGCATTGATGGAAGCTTAAATACTTATGGGACAGACCCATGTCATATTACAGTGGGACCTAACGGACAGTTTATTGCAGTAGCAAATTTTGCAGGTGGTTCCGTTACGATGTATCCAATTGATGAAAAAGGGAATGTTGAAAATGATTACCAGCTGTTTCAGCACAAGGGCAGGAGTATTCACCCGGTGCGTCAGAAAGGGCCTCATGCACACAGCTGTATTTTCGCCCCGGACCAGGAGCTGATGTATGTGCCTGATCTTGGACTGGATAAACTGGTGGCTTATGGATATGAAGGCAGTACTGTATATTCTGAGGATAATGCTTCTGTAAGTGTACCGGCGGGAAGCGGTCCCAGATACGGAGAGTTTGGAAAAGACGGAAAGCATTTTTATCTGATTAATGAAATCAGCTCCCAGGTGATGCACTTTACATATGCGGCTGGCAAGATGGAATTTGATAATGCTGTAAATACACTTCCACAGGATTTTACCGGGAACAATATCTGCTCTGACCTCCATATTACTCCGGATGGAAAATATCTCTATGCATCAAATCGTGGACACGATACTCTGGTATGCTATCAAATCGAAGAAGATGGAAGTCTGACATTTGTTGAAAGGCAATCCTGCAATGGAAAAACTCCCCGGAATTTTGCAATTGACCCGACTGGAAAGTATATTTTAGTTGGTAACCAGGACAGTGATACAATCACAGTATTTGAAATTGAAGAGAATGGTCATCTGAAACAGGCAGATCAGATTAATACTGGTTCGCCGGTGTGCATCCGTTTTTTACGGCTGTGACTGGAATAAACGGACAAAAGGCTGAATGGTTGGTTATATGTTACTGGCTGAAGTAATAAATAGAGTACAGGACCCTTACCCCATAACTAATTAATGGTTATGGGGTATAAAATTATGTCTTACCAGTTTACGAGTTGGTGAATGATAAGGTGCGTGGCTGCCATGAACACCTCTCCTTTCCGGAAGTATCACTTCGGGTCAAGCTGGCCGAAGTTGAAATTGACAATATTAATATGTAGTGATAATATAAATATGCGGTACGACTGACGGAAGTGGATTTAACCACAGGGAGTACAGCATTTTGGAAGCCGACCGTCTGGGCATGATGCTTGGATTGGTGGGCCTTTTTTATTTCTTTCTGAATGTGGCCAGTGCCATTAAAAAAAATTTTAAATCATGAGCAGAGTAGGACTTTGTGCGTAAATCATTGATTTGCAGTGCCTTCTGAACGGGGAGTTGTCAGAGGGACGAAAAGCTTTAGCAGGCTTACGGTACAAGGTTCGCATCCCGCTGCTGCATATGGGAGTAATACCTCCTTTATGTGGTATGGAATTTTGCCATAGTAAAGGGGGTATTTTACGTCCAAAAACAAATCGGATTATAGGACTCCGGCTTTCGGTCGTGTGTTTTTTGCTTGGTTGTCGGTTGATTTGCCTGATTGGCAGAAAGGAGAATGGCAGTGGCGATAGATAAAACGAAAATAGAAGAACACATACGCGGGCTTTTATTGGCTTTGGGAGAGAACCAGAACGTGAAGGTCTTTCGGAGACTCCTGCCCGTGTTGCCAGGCTGTGTGAAGAAAGATTCGAAGGAATAAACTACACAAATGATGAGATTGCCGGGATGTTTCACAAGACTTTCGAAGACGATTTGTATACTCCGGAAAACAACAAGGACATGGTAGTGGTGAGGGATATTGAAATATTCAGCTGCTGTGAACACCATCTTGCGCTAATGTACAACATGAATGCGACTGTGGCATATATACCCAATGGTAAAATTCTGGGATTGAGCAAAATCGTAAGGATAGCGGATATGGGGCTTGCAGACCTTGCATTTTTTGCAAAAGCATTGATGGGTGCAATAGATTTACGGACGGAAAAAAAACTGCGCTAAAATATTAAAATCCACTTAGAAAGGAGATTATTTATATGACTGATAGGTTAAACATAGCAGACAAGGTTTGGAAATGGGGAAAACGGACCTATATAATGGGCATATTGAACATAACACCGGATTCGTTTTCGGACGGCGGAAAATATTATGATATGGACTCTGCCCTAAAGCATGCCGCTCAAATGGCGGAAGAAGGCGCAGATATCATTGACGTGGGGGGAGAAGCTACAAGGCCGGGATTCGCCGTTCCGATATCGTCTGAGGAAGAGATTCAAAGAGTTATTCCTGTCATTCAAAGGCTTTCCAAAGAGAGCACTCTGCCCATATCTGTCGATACCTACAAGGCCAGGACAGCGGTACTTGCAGTCAAAGCCGGCGCTCATATGATCAATGATATATGGGGCCTGAAAAAAGACCCTGAAATGGCTGATGCTGCGGCTTCATGCAAAGTACCGGTCTGTATTATGCATAACAGAACCAGCACGGAATACGATAACCTGATGGAGGACATGATGACCGAATTGGGGGAAAGCATTGAACGGGCTGTCAAGGCGGGCATAAAGGATGAAAATATAATTCTGGACCCCGGAATAGGATTCGGAAAGACATGGGAACAGAATTTAACGGTAATGCGGAACCTGGATATGCTGAAAAAGCTCGGATACCCCATTCTCCTTGGCGCATCAAGGAAAAACTTCATCGGGAAAACCCTTGGGGTGGAGGTAAACGACAGGCTGGAAGGAACCTTGGCCGTTACATCAACCGGCATTCTGAAAGGGGCCGATATCGTAAGAGTGCACGATGTGCTGCAGAACGCAAGGGCCGCGGCTATGACGGACAGTATGGTGAGGTGATTCAAATGGACAGGCTAATCATCGAAGATCTTCAGGTGTACGCTTATCACGGGGTTGCGCAGGAAGAAAAAGTAACCGGACAAATGTTTTTAGTCTCCCTTCGGATCGGTGTAAATCTGGAAAGAGCGGCAGCAAGCGACGACGTGAACGACACGTTAAACTACGCCGACATATGCAATGATGTACAAACAGTGATGCAGTCTGGAAAATGTGATTTGATCGAGGCCGCAGCCATGGACATAATCGAGTATCTGTTCAGAAGATATGCAGGTATTATGGAGATAAGCGTTATGCTGAAAAAACCGTGGGCCCCCATGGGACATCATCTCAAGTATGCAGCCGTGGAGCTGGAGCGGAAACGGGGTGACAGAAATGAGTGGTAGTCTCGTCACCGCATATATCGGGCTCGGTTCAAACCTTGGTGACAGAGAGGAGCATCTCAACCGGGCGGCTGAGATGCTCGAAAATGCCTTCGGAGTTGAAGTCACCAAAGTCTCCACATACTTCAATACCGTTCCCGTAGGCTATACGGAACAGCCGGATTTCCTGAATGCGGTCGCTGAGATAGAAACGTGTCTTACCGCATATGGGCTGTTGGGTATCTGCGGCAGCATAGAGAAAGAATTAAAAAGGGAACGGATCGTTCATTGGGGACCGCGCACCATTGATTTGGATATTCTGTTATTCGGAAATCTGGTTTTGAACGATCCATCGTTAACCATTCCACATCCGAGAATGCTGGAAAGGGAATTTGTACTGAAGCCTTTGAATGAAATAGCTCCGGAAATAATACATCCTGTATGCAACAAGAGCGTCAGTGAGCTGTATTTTGAAATTTTACACAAGGAGTAACCTATGGGACCTATTTGTAAAGCCGGATTCATTCATCCTGTACAAACCGGATACGTTTCATTTGGAATAGATGAATATGATAGCTGCGGCTGACCAGAATTGGGCAATAGGGTTAAAAAATGAATAATATAAAAATCAAGGTGGTGATATGCTATGACCTATGACGAAGCTCTAGAATTTATCCGTAATACACAAAGATTCGGAATGAAACCGGGGCTCCATAATATATCAGAATTGCTGGAACGCATGGGTGATCCGCAAAAGAAGCTTAAGTATATCCATATAGCCGGTACAAACGGAAAAGGTTCAACGGCAGCGTTTATCAGCAGTATCCTCATTGAATCAGGCTATAAGACAGGTATATTTACTTCTCCGCATATTCAAAGGATGACTGAGCAGATCAAGGTAAACAATGCTGAGATTGAAAAACACCAATTTGCAGGATTGACCGAATTGATTAAGGGCCAAATTGAAACCGTACTGAAACATGGCGGCAGTCATCCCACGGAATTCGAAATTATTACCGCAATGGCATTTCAATATTTTTACGAACAGTGCTGTGATGTCGCTGTCCTTGAGGCAGGGCTTGGCGGAAGGCTCGATTCGACAAATGCTATTGATACACCGGACCTGAGCGTAATAACAGCGATAAGCTATGACCACATGAACATGCTCGGAAACACAATACAGGAGATCGCCAGAGAAAAGTCAGGCATTATAAAACACGGCGGAGATATTATAACATATTTCAATTCTCCTTCTGTCACAGAGATCATAGAAAAAGCCAGTGAAGAAAAAGACGCTAAGCTTCATAATACAGATTTTTCAAGTATTAAAGTTATGGAGCAGAATATGAAAGAGCAAACGTTCAACTATAAAGAGTATACGGATCTTAAAATATCCCTTTTGGGGGAGCATCAGGTCAAAAACGCAGTTGTAGCGGTTCATGCGGCCGAGGTACTGAAAAGCAAGGGTTATAACATAACGGAAAAAACGATTCGAACAGGTCTTTTAAAGGCGAGATGGCCTGGGAGACTCGAAGTGCTTAGAAGGGATCCGGTGCTTATTATAGACGGTGCACATAATGAGGAAGGTGTGATAGCCTTGAAGAAAAGCCTTGATTCCTTATTCCCGGACCAAGCACTGACGTTTATAGTGGGAGTGCTGGGGGATAAGGATTTCCAGTCCATGCTTGCACATATTCTACCAGGCTGTGAGAAGGTGTTCACTGTTACTCCAAATAGCAGCAGGGCGCTCCCCGCCGCTGATCTGGCAAAAGCAGCAGAGAAATATTGTAAAAATATTCAGATCTGCGATACAGTTGAAAACGCAATGAAAAAAAGTCTTGCAGAGACACCTAAAGATGGTATAATATGCGCTTTTGGATCGCTTTTTTATATCGGAGAAATAAGGAGTATAGTGAAATCTTCAGATCGTTAAATGAAAATGTAAATTCATGATTTGGGGGTGCGGATGTTTTCCTGGACTTAAATAGTTAATCCTGGACTGCGTCCGCATCCCCTTACCCTTGCAATCAAGAATTAAACTTTGCATTTTACAAAACATGATAAATTTATTGAAAACTCCAGATTAAGGGAATCGGAACTTGCCGGGCAGGCTATAAAGCAATATGGCAGTTTGGAAAAGTTCCTGGAAGCTACGAAGAAAAATTTCAATATTGAAAAAGATAATATGGAGAATATGAGTACTATAAAAAAAGAAGATTTGGATTATTATATTAATAAGGACGATGAACTGTATAAAATACTTACTGATGACATAACGAAAGACCCTTTTTCAAAAGAAGTCCAGAAAATCGTTCATGAAATAGTAAATCTGACGGATGAGAAATTCAGGTTTCTAAATATAGATAAAAAGGATAAGGGAGAAAAATACTGGGATATTTTTGCTGAGAATCATTTATCAGATTCTGCAACGATAAAAATACTGGATGAGAAATATGGCATGGGTGCATGTAAATTCATAGGAAAAGCTTTCCGGTTTTATGCAGAAAATGAAAAATAAGCGTCATGAAAAGGTTATTTAGGAAATATTCTTGTATCCGAAGCTGTAGCACGTTCGATTTTGGACGTGCTTTTCTTTTCCTGTATTTCATTTTCTGACAGATAAAAAAATAATAGTTGCTAACGACGTAACGTCATGTGATAAGATCAGAACAAGGAGGTAATTAACATGGAAAATGAGAAAGAAAATGTATTTACGATTGGAGAACTGGCAAATCTGGTGGGTGTTTCCGTAAGGACGCTGCAATATTATGATCAGGCCAAACTGCTCCATGCTGCATATAACGAAAGCCATAAAAGAATCTATACCCTGGATGATTTGCTTAAATTGCAGCAAATTCTGTTTCTGAAGTCACTTGGCTTTTCTCTGGGAGAGATAAAAGAAAAAATATTAAAACAGGAAAATGCCGTTGATTTGGAAAATGTATTTGAGAGCCAGCGTGAAATTCTGCTTGGTAAAATACAAAACCTGAACAAAATAGTTGAAACACTGGATTTGCTGATTACAGAAACAAGAGCCGGGCAAAAAGCAGGTATGGACAGGCTTATTACGATTTTAAAGCTGATGAATCAGGGGAATCCGTATTCCTTTATGGTCCGTTATTTCAATGACGAACAATTAAGAAAAATAAACAGCCGGATGTTTGAAAGACCTGAAAAACAGAATGCGGCAAAAGAGATATTCTCAAGGCTTGACAGCCTTTATCACAATGGTGCGGACCCGGCTGGAAAAGAGGGCCAGGAGCTTGCAAAACAGTGGTGGGATCTGGTCTGCGATTTTGCTTGTGGGGATACGGATATGTTTAAAACACTGGTTTCAGCAGGAAAAGATCTTAATAACTGGCCGGAGAGTGCGAAAGAGATCCAGAGGTCGATCGAAGATTTTTTAGCCAAGGCTTTACATATTTATATAAAACAAAACGGAATTCATCATAAGGATAGTTAGGATACATGTAAAAGAACCGGAGGTTTGTATATTGTTTAAGATTTTTATAAATTTACAGCATTACATTCTGCAAGTGTGTGCATTAGTTGTTTTTATATTTACACAGGTATTATGCGATTTATATTTACCTGCATTGATGTCTTTCATTATAAACAATGGAATTATGAAAGAAGATATCCCATACATTCTGCGCAGCGGCGGATTTATGCTGCTGGTGGCAGGAGGAGGGATCAGCTGTTCTGTCATAGCGAATTTTTTATGCGCCCGTATATCCGCCGATCTTGGCAGTATTCTGCGCAGCCGTGTCTTTCGGTGCGTGGAAAATTTCTCCCTGAATGAATTTGACAGGTTTGGGGTTTCTACACTGACCACCCGGACCACAAATGACATTATTCAGATTCAGACATTCACTGTTCTAATGCTGGGTATGATGCTTCGTGCGCCCTTGACTGCCGTTGGCGGCATCATCCTTGCCTGGCATCAGGATAAGAAACTGACCTTGATTTTTGCTGCGGCACTTCCTGTATTGATCATACTGATTGCCCTGGTCATGGGATCGGCGATGCCTGTTTTTAAACAGGTTCAGGCTAAGATTGACAGTTTAAACCTGATCTTGGATGAAAATCTGACAGGTATCCGTGTTATCCGGGCCTTTAACCGCATTGATCATGAAAAAC
Organism: uncultured Lacrimispora sp.; assembly: GCA_964402355.1. Lineage (GTDB taxonomy): Bacteria > Bacillota > Clostridia > Lachnospirales > Lachnospiraceae > Lacrimispora. Next base: position 334,195 of record CAYOCB010000002.1, on the reverse strand, counting down.
AGCGATTTGATTCTGCCAATGTGGATCTGGCTGACGCCTGTGTTAAGGCCAACCGGATTATGTCTTTCCTGCTGCCTGGTTTTATGCTGGCAATCAATGTCATTACATTAAGTATTCTGTGGTTTGGCAGCATACGGGTAGGTTCCGGAGTAATGAATCTCGGCGCCCTGACGGCTTTCCTGCAATATGCGGTACTGATTTTTTCAAATTTTGTCATGCTCTCAATTACATTTGTTTTTTTTCCCCGTGCACAGGCGGCTGGCCAGCGTATCAGCCAGGTTCTTGAGACCAAACCGGAAATCCTTGATTCGGTTTCTTCGCATACAGCAGACAGGCAGAACGGAAAAGTGGAATTCAGAAATGTTACGTTTTACTATCCAGGCACCGGACAGCCGGCGGTCAGGGATATCAGTTTCCGGCTGAGGACTGGTGAAACAACAGCTATTATTGGGGGGACCGGCAGCGGAAAATCCACCCTGGTAAATCTGATCCCCCGGTTTTATGATGTGAGCGCAGGTGAAATCCTGGTTGACGGCATTAATGTGAAAGATATAGGGCAGAAGGAACTGCGGGCTAAAATCGGGTTTGTACCACAGGAAGCAGTATTGTTTACAGGGACCATTGCGGATAATCTCCGGTATGGACGAAGCAATGCCACGGTCAGAGAATTGGAACATGCAGTAAGTACCGCACAGCTGGCTGATTATATTACAGAATCAGAAAACAGCTATGATACTGTGCTTACCGAAGGGGGGCGCAATCTTTCCGGCGGCCAGAAGCAGCGTCTTTCGATTGCCCGTGCTCTCGTGCGTCAGCCGGAAATCTATATTTTTGATGACAGTTTCTCTGCGCTGGATTTCAAAACGGAAGCAGCCCTGCGTTCTGCCCTTAAGAAGGAGACAGGAAATGCTGCTGTAATCATCGTTGCCCAGCGTGTCTCAACCATTATGAAAGCAGACCAGATTATCGTACTGGAAAATGGTGCCGTAACCGGTATGGGGAAGCATCAGGAGCTTATGGAAAGCTGCAGAGTTTATCAGGATATCGCAGCATCACAATTTGCTGAGGAGGTAATGGCATGAATAAGAAAACGTTTGATGCAGCTGAATTCTTTAGAATTGTCAAAAGACTGTACGCTTATCTCAGACCCTGGCGGTTACATCTTGCCTTTGTCATTATATTTACCATTGCCGCATCTGCTGCCGCAATGATTGTGCCGAAGATCAGCGGACTTGCGGTCAATCAGCTGGCAGACGGGTATATCGCCAAAACGGCAGGAGGATGCATTCCATTTGAAACCATTGGAAGGCTTTTGCTCATTATGCTGATCCTGTATCTGCTAAGCGATATTTTTACATTTTTTATGCAGTTCATGATGGTTTCTATTTCACAAAAAGTGGTTTATCAGCTGCGTAATGACATAAATTGTAAGCTGTCTAAGCTTCCTCTTTGTTATTTTGATACCAATCAAAGGGGGGATATTTTAAGCCGTTTGACAAACGATGTGGATACCATCTCCAATACTCTTCAACAGAGCCTGACCCAGATTATTCAGTCAGTGATCCAGATAATTGGTTACATTGTCATGATGCTGTCGATCAGCCCGCTTTTAACACTGATCGTACTTTGCATACTTCCGCTCTATCTTTGGGCTGCAGGTGCAATCGCCAAACGTTCTCAGGGTTATTTTGCCGCACAGCAGCAGATCATTGGCAGGCTGAGCAGTCTCACGACGGAAATGTATGCAGGTCATAAAGCGGTAAAGGTATTCGGTCACGAGGAAGAAGCCATTTCTCAGTTTGAAGCCCTGAACCAGGAAATGAATGCGGCAAATTGGAAAGCACAGTTTCTATCCGGCTTAACATCACCTTCCATGAATTTCATCACAAGCATCGGTTATGTCCTGATTTGTGTGTTTGGGGGGATTTTTATAACAGGGAATTGGATGAGAATAGGGGATATTACAGCTTTTATTCAATATGCCCGTCAATTCAGTATGCCGATTACCCAGGTGACAGGGATTTTAAATTTCATTCAGTTCACTGCCGTCTGTGCCCGGCGCGTTTTTGAAGTACGTGATGCAAAAGAGGAAATACCGGATACGGAAAAAGCAAAAAAGATCCTTGATCCTCACGGCAATATTCAGTTTGAACACGTCCGTTTTCGGTATAATGAGAACAAACCGTTGATCGAAGATCTGAATCTCAGCATAAAAGAGGGCGGTACGATCGCTGTCGTCGGGCCTACGGGTGCCGGAAAGACAACACTTGTGAATCTGCTGATGAGGTTTTATGAAATCAACGGCGGAAAAATCAGCTTTGACGGAACCGATATTCGGGATATGAAACGTGATGATCTTCGTACTCTGTTTGGTATGGTCCTTCAGGATACCTGGCTGTTTCAGGGTACGATTGAAGAAAACATCAGATACGGGCGTATAGATGCTGTTCATGATGAGATCGTTCATGCCGCAGAAGCGGCCTATGCTGACAGCTTCATCCGCAGTCTGCCCCATGGCTACCAGACTTTGATTAATGAGGAGGCGGCGAATCTGTCTCAGGGAGAAAAACAGCTTCTTACGATCGCACGTGCAATCCTCGCTGATCCAGCCGTTCTCATCCTTGACGAGGCAACCAGCTCTGTGGACACCCGTACGGAAAAGCTGATCCAAATGGCCATGACAGCACTTATGAAGGGACGGACCAGTTTTGTGATAGCGCACCGCCTTTCCACGATCCGTGATGCAGATTGTATCTTAGTCATGAATCATGGTTCTGTCATTGAACAGGGGAAGCATGAAGAATTAATGGCAAAAGGAGGATTTTATGCCGGTCTGTTCAATGCCCAGTTTTGCGGGATAAATATGTAGATACTATAGAGTCAGAAGGAGAATTATAAAAATTAAGTTGAATATTATTTCATAATCGTTTACTCTCTAAATAGGCGGAAGATAATCGTAAAAGGTAATCTATTATTTTAGATTTTAGCAGAGATAAAATCGTTCATTAAGGAGAATTAAAATGATATCAAGAACATGGCATGGAATTGTTCCGATGAGTATGAAAGAAGGATTCGAAAAATATGAATATGAAACAGGTGTCAAAGATACTCTGGCAATTCCGGGAAACAGAGGCGCATTTTTAAAGATAATTGAACAGGGAGAATACGCACATTTTTTTTTGTGTACAAAATGGGATTCCATGGAAAGTGTCATGGCTTATGCCGGTTCTGATCCAACAATTGCAGTTACATATCAATCCTTTTTAACCTGAAGTGATTTTGTGTGTTGTTAATTTTTCTGACAGATATGGTTAAACTAAGAGAATGAATAAATGCAGTTTCATTCAGGAACTGGGAAAGGATCTTTTAATGAACTTGAATATATTACCTCCTACGACGAAAAAAACGGCTTACCATACCTGCAATAAAATTAATAATGATATCCGAAATAAAACGGTGGGCTGTATTAATTTGTATAAGGACAGCGGCGAAGCGATTCTAACCGATAAAATCGGGAAGCTGAATCAGGAATGGGATACGGAGAGATTTCTTGAAGCCCATGCAGCATGTGTCATGCTGATCAGTTCTATCCTGGGGTATAAAAGGAAGAAATGCTGTTGGTTCCTTTTAACAGGACTGGCAGGATTCTTTCTGTTTTGGCATGCCTTATTGGGCTGGTGCCCGCTTTTGCCTGTGATCCGGATGCTCGGCGTCCGTACTGCTGAAGAAATAAATAATGAAAAAATTGTATTAAAAAAAATAAGGGGAGATTTTTCACAGAATACTGCCAATGCAGATGAATTGCTGAAAAATGCAGAAAAATAGCCATAACCATCGGGCTTAAGAAAAGATAGACAGGAATGGCAATGACAGGGGGGATAATATGGATGGAAAACAGGCAGCAGATGATATTAACCTGTTAGGTGTTTTTTGCGGAAAGAGGGATATTAAAAAACTGGTTCAGAGCGAACTATTTAAAAAGTATCAGATCAGGCAGGCTGATCTGATGGTATTGTTTGGGGGAAGCATTTTATGCGGCGGCGATGTATTAGCGTCAGCCATGAAAAATAATCTTGCAAAGAAATATATGATTGCTGGCGGTGCGGGGCATACGACAGAAACACTCAGACAAAGAATGCATCTTGAATTACCGGAAATTGATACAGATGATTTATCAGAGGCTATGCTGTTTACAAAATATTTAAATTATAAATACGGATTGGTTCCGGATTTTTTGGAATCCAGTTCCACGAATTGCGGAAATAATGTGACGTATTGTCTTGATTTATTAAAGCAAAAAGCGTATTCTTTTTCCAGTATCATTATCGTACAGGATGCGGCCATGCAGCAACGGATGGATGCTGTATTTCGTAAATATCTGCCTGACAATGTCATAATTATCAATTATGCGGCATATCAGGCAGAAGTGATATGGAAGAATGGCCAATTCATGTATAAGAGTGATATATGCGGGATGTGGGACATGGAAAGATATATATCTTTGCTCATGGGAGAAATACCAAGGCTTACAGATAATGGTGAAGGCTATGGACCGAAGGGAAAAGGCTATATCGCACATGTTGATATTCCGGATGAGGTCATGCAGGCATTTTTAAATTTAAAATCAGAATATGGAAGTCTGATAAGAACTGCCAATCCTGCTTATAGGTCAAAAGAATAATATTCTTTAAAGACTTTGTATGAGCTGGCTGAATAAAAGAACATTCATACGGGGTGATATAATGGAAAATTGGTTTACCGTTGAAAAGATAGATAAAGATACATATGCAATCAGCGAATATAAGCATTGGGAAGAAACCCATTGCTATTTGCTTTTGGGGACAGATAAAGCACTTTTTATTGATACCGGGTTAGGAATTTCTAATATAAAGGAAGTGGTAGAATCCATTACTGCTTTGCCAGTTGCTGCTGCTGCCACCCATATTCATTGGGATCATATAGGCGGGCATAAGTATTTCACTAATATATTCGTGCACGAAATGGAACGGGATTGGCTGACGGACAAATTTCCGATTCCTCTGGAAGCAGTGAAAGCAAATTTGTCAAGCAGGCCCTGTGATTTTCCAGCAGAATTTAATCTTAATGACTATCAGATTTATCAGGGGGAACCCAATGGAATACTGCATGACCGGGACAGGATTGATTTAGGAAACAGAACGGTGCAAGTCATTCATACACCAGGTCATTCTCCGGGTCATATCTGCTTTTATGAAAAAGACAGGCAGTATCTTTATTCTGGAGATCTGATTTATAAGGGCTGCCTGGCTGCCTTTTATCCAACAACCGATCCTGTACAGTTTATGGAATCTGTAAAAAAGGTAAAGTCATTATCTTTGAAAAAAATATTGCCTGCACATCATAAACTTGATATACCGGTTAGCCTGATTAATGAGATTGACTATGGATTTAATGAGATTTTATCTGATGGAAAATTATCCCATGGGAATGGACTGTTCAATTTTACAAATTTTCAGATTCATATTTGATATAAATGAAATAAAACCATCCCGGAGGAGAAATCTCTCCGACAGCAGTATAGGTACTTAAGGAAGAACATCTGATAAAATCAAAGCCGATTATAAAAGGCAGGAACATTAATCAAGACATATAAGGAGGTACGGGACAGAGTGCTGGTAAAAAAATATGGTGATGGCGAAGAAGTCCTGGTACTGGTTCACGGAGGCCCAGGCGGTGCGGGAAGCCTTTCGTGCATGGCTAAGCAATATGCAGAATATGGGAAAGGCAGAATATGTGTTCTTGAACCCTGGCAGAGCAAAAAAACAGTCTGGGGGCAGGTGGAGGAACTGCATAAGCAGATTACCCTCAATACGAATAAGAAAATTTATCTGCTAGGTCATTCCTGGGGGGCGTGGATCGTAACATTATATGCATCAAAGTATTCCGAAACACTTTACTGTGTGATATTAATGGGGGCAGGACCATATGACGCAAAGTATGTTCCGTTAATGCAGGAACGGAGAGAACGTTTTTTTAAAGGGGAACAACGGGAAGAATTTGACAGGCTGATTAAAGAATTAGACCATACGGATGCAGTTGACAAAGAAGAAATATTCAAAAGACTGGCAGCTATATCACATGGTGATGACTATGATACAGTCGAAGAAGCGAATGACTGTATTCCTGACGGTGACATATATCATGCGGTCTGGCCGGAAGGTGAAAAAATGCGGGCTGATGGTAAGCTGATAGAAGAGGCTCGTTTAATCAGGTGTCCCATATTTGTGATTCACGGAGAACAGGATCCTCATCCCGTCGAAGGAGTAACCGGACCCTTTGATGAATTTCATATTCCTTATACCCTCTATAAGCTGCCTGAATGCGGGCATTCGGCATGGAAAGAAAAGTATGCGCGAGAAAGTCTTAAAGATATTATATTCGGTAAAATAGCAGGCCATTTATAACCGGAATTCTTCCCATTGTGGATTTTCATGATAACAGGATTTTCATGAAAGACAGTTGACAACGATAGCTGTTTATGTTATTATTTTTCAAAATAGTGAAAAAGCAATGAAGAGAAATAGTACATATACAATAAATTTCAGAGAGAAGATGGATGGTGCGAATCTTTATTTTAGTATATCGAAGCAGTCTCGGAGCTTTGGACCCAACGATTGTTTACTTAGTCCGGACAGTGAATAGTTTAGTAGGCTTCAACGTATTCCCACGTTACAGGGACACGATATGTCAGTATCGTATGAGAGTGCAGAGGTTTCTCTGAATTTAGGTGGTAACACGGATTGTATATTCGCCCTAAACGTTTCGACGTTTAGGGCTTTTTTTTCACTTTTTTTAAATAATTTGGAAAGAAGGCTGATTTATGAGGATATTTGAAAAATCAAGGAAACTTGATCATGTATGTTACGATATAAGAGGACCGGTCATGGATGAGGCAAATAGAATGATCGATCAGGGCATTGATATATTAAAATTAAATATTGGCAACCCTGCTCCCTTTGGGTTTCGGGCTCCAGACAGGATTCTTGCAAAGATTAATGAAAATTTATTAAATACAGAGGGCTATTCAGATTCCAAGGGTCTGCTTTCTGCAAGACAGGCTATTGTAAAGTATTGTAATAAAAAAGGAATTGAACAGGTTACTCCAGATGATGTATATACGGGAAATGGTGTAAGTGAGCTGATTACATTATCTATGCAGGGACTTTTAAATTACGGAGATGAAATATTAGTACCATCTCCGGATTACCCTTTATGGACTGCGTCGGTAACTCTTGCAGGCGGTACCGCTGTTCATTATACATGTGATGAGAGTGCAGAGTGGTATCCGGATATCAATGATATAAAAAGTAAGATTACAGACAGAACCAAAGGGATTGTCATTATCAATCCCAACAATCCTACAGGTTCTTTATATCCGAAAGCAATTCTTAAAGAAATTGCAGAAATTTCCCGCCGCAATGGATTGATTATTTTTGCGGATGAAATATATGACAGACTGGTATTTGATGATTTGGAGCATGTATCCATTGCATCGCTTGCTCCGGACCTGTTAACGGTAACATTCAATGGGCTTTCAAAATCACATTTAATTGCTGGATACCGCTGTGGCTGGATGAGTCTCTGCGGAGATAAATCCCATGTAAAAGGTTATGTGGAAGGGATCAATCTGTTATCTTCTATGAGACTTTGTTCCAATGTTCTGGCTCAGTCAGTGATAGAAACCGCATTGGGAATGGAGGAGGAAACGAAAAAATTATTGATACCTGGCGGAAGGATATATGAACAGAGAGAATACATAGATCAGGCATTAAATGCAATCCCCGGGATTTCAGCGGTAAAACCGAAAGCGGCATTTTATGTATTCCCTAAAATCGATATTACCAGATTTAACATTGCTGATGATGAGAAATTTGTCCTGGATTTTTTAAAGGATAAGAAAATACTGATAACACATGGGGGAGGATTTCATTGGGCAGGACCAGATCATTTCAGGATTGTTTATCTGCCGGAACTGAGTCAATTGAAAAGGGCCTGCAGTGAACTGGCAGACTTTATGTCATATTATAAACAAGATTAAGCTGTTATCAAAAGTTGAAAGAGGGAGTATTAATGAAATTATTTCTTACAAGCAGCATTGGAGGAAGCTATAAGAAAAACGGGGTTAGAATACCATGTGAAATTGATGGTTCCAATCATCTGCTGGAACTGTTGAAAGAATATTGGCCTAAAGACCCCAAATGCCTTATTTTAAGCTCTGATCCGGAAAATGAAGAGATGAATGACAGCTTCAGGAACGTGTATTCAGAAGCATTTAATCTCAGCAATCTGCCCCTGCCGGTAATGCATGTTTGTGACAGAAGAAATGAAGGCAGACTGGCTGATCTGTTATATGATTATAATGTGGTGCTGCTTTCCGGCGGTCATGTTCCTACGCAGAACCGGTTTTTCAACAGAATCCATTTAAAAGAATTGATGAGAGCTTTTAAAGGAATTGTAATCGGTATCAGTGCAGGGTCCATGAATTGTGCAGAGGTTGTCTATGCACAGCCAGAATCAGACGGCGAAGCCACGGATCCCCGATATGAAAGATATCTGGAGGGCCTTCATTTAACGAATATAAATATCCTGCCGCATTTTCAGGAAATAAAGAATCTGACGTTAGACGGATTTCGGATACTGGAAGATATATCATTACCAGACAGCAAAAAAAGACCATTTTATGCATTGGCTGACGGTTCATATATTCTGGTAGATGACAACAAATCAACCTTATACGGCGAAGCATATTGGATTGAGGATGGAACCATTACGAAAATATGTGATTCTGGTCAGAAGGTGCAGCTTGTTTATGGGGCAGCAGAATAAAAAAATTAAAAAATGGTTGAATTTTATATGGCAATTGTATATAATGATTCTATTACAACAAAACAGAACAAAACATAACAAAACATAATATAAGGAAATTAAAATCATGATCTCAAAGAGGGGTATGCAAAGTATATCAACCTCTTTGAGATTTTTTATTACTGATAATATGTTTATGATTATGTTTTGGTAAGAAAGGAGAAAATCAAATATGAAACGATATTACAGATTGTTAAGTCTTTTTGCAGCCCTTTTTGTAATTTTTCATTTATATGGCTGTACAGAGAAAACGGCTTCGGAATCCGTAAGCAGCAATGCAGACACCGAAACAGCAGCTTCTGAACACACTGAAACAACAGCTTCTGAAAATTCTGATACGGACGATAAAAAAACAGTTACCGACATGGGAGGAAGAAAGGTAGAAATTCCTGATAAAATCGAAAAAGTATATGGAGCGAATCCTATGGCAACCATTTTATTATTTACCTTAGTTCCGGATAAAATAATAGGATGGAATTCAAAACTGCCAGGCCGGAATGTTTTACCTGAAGCATACAGGGATCTGCCGGTAATAGGAAGTATGGGAACGAAACAGCAGGCGGCAGGGCCGGAAGCAATACTAACATATAATCCGGATATTGTCATATACGCTCAGACTGATATGAGTGAGCAGGCAATGGATAAAGCAGATAAGATCAGTAAACAACTGGGGAAACCGGTCGTATTGGTCAATGGTTCCCTGGAAAGCACAGAAAGTACATACGAATTGCTGGGACAGATCTTTGGATGCAGGGAAAGAAGTGATGAGCTTGTACAATATTACAAAGATACGTTATCAACCATAGAAAAGATAAGTTCAGAGATAAAAGATGAAGATAAAGTAAATGTTTATTACGGAAAAGAGGAGGATGCCTTAACTACCAGCGGAAATAAGTCCGTTCATGCAAAGCTTATTGAGATGGTCGGTGGAGTGAACGTGACTGGTTCGATCCAGGGAAGCGGTGATGCAGCCGTAAATATGGAAGACATTGTGAGTTGGAATCCGGATGTTATATTATTATCCGAAGCAAATGAAAATGAGAAGGATTCTTCTGAAAAACTAAAAAATAATGAAGTGTGGAAACAGATAGCAGCTGTTCAGAACGATAAGGTATATGTGTCTCCCCAGCTTATATTTTCATGGTTTGACAGACCGCCATCCATCAACCAGTTAATAGGAATCAAGTGGCTGGCTCAGACACTTTATCCGGACTGCTATCATTATGATATCAGCAGTGAAATAAAAGATTTTTATAAAGAATTCTATAATATAGATTTAAAAGATGATGATATCAAGAAAATTCTGACTCATGAATAGGAAGGAATTATCCGGGGGATTACTGGATCGATTCCGTAAGGGGCAAAAAACTGTAATGAAGAATAGAACGAATTCTGTAATCTTATTTTTATTCCTTTTTGCTGTCATTGTATTTATCATTTCGATTCTGTCAGGCAGATATTACATTTCCGGCAGACAGATGTTACAATTTATACTAAACAGAATATACGGAGATCCTTATGCTCCGGGAATGGACAATAATATAAATACCATACTTTTAAAGGTCAGATTACCAAGGATTTTATCTGCCATGCTGATTGGGGGAGGGCTGTCCATTTCAGGAGCTGCTTATCAGGGAATGTTTAAAAATCCAATGGTATCTCCGGACATTCTTGGAGCATCAGCGGGTGCCGGATTTGGAGCAGCAATCGGAATTTTAATGTCACTTGGCAGTATAGGAATAGAAATAATGTCATTTTTATTTGGGATTTCAGCTGTCGGGCTGACTTATTTCGCTGGCAGAGCCATCAGCAGGGGAAGCAGTACTGCACTGGTTTTGGTTCTTACAGGGATGGTAGTCTCAACATTGTTTCAGTCAATGATATCTCTTACAAAATATATTGCAGATCCTTACAGTAAAATGCCTGCAATTACGTTTTGGCTGCTGGGAGGGCTGTCAGCCATAAGTCCGGATGAATGTAAGGCATTATCCATAATTATAGTAACAGCAGCTGTTCCCCTGATGGCCATTCGCTGGAATATCAATGTTCTGTCATTTGGAGAAGAGGAAGCAATGGCTCTGGGAATCAATATTACAAGGATTCGCATTCTTCTGGTTGTCTGCTCTACAATGATCACTGCAGCGTGTGTATCGGTAAGCGGAATGATCGGCTGGGTGGGACTTATCGTTCCGCATCTTGCAAGAATGCTTACAGGGCCAGATTACAAAATTCTGCTTCCTGTGTCCTGCTTGATTGGCTGTACCTATTTATTATTTGTTGATGATATTGCACGAAGCTTATTTCCAATGGAAATTCCCTTAGGAATCCTTACCTCACTGATAGGAGCACCGTTTTTTATGTACCTTCTGCTGAGGGGAAGAAAGGGCTGGGTATGAATTTAGAAGTGATCCATGCGGCATGCGGATATGGTAAGAAGCCGGTTATAGAAGACATATCGTTAAATGTAACTAATGGAGATATCGTATGTTTACTGGGGCCGAATGGTGCTGGAAAGACTACTTTTTTTAAAACAATACTTGGATTTATAAAGCTTCATAAAGGTGAGATATTGCTGAACGGTACCAATATTTCCCATTGGCCCAGGAAAAAACTTGCGAAAATCATCGGATATGTTCCTCAGGCCCATACGCCGCCGTTTCCTTATCGTGTGATTGATGTGGTGGTCATGGGGAGAACACCCCATCTGGATATGTGTTCTTCTCCCTCGAAAAAAGACATCGAGATTGCTGAGGAAGCCCTTCAATGGTTAAAAATATCAGATTTAAGAGATCAGATATATACGGAAATCAGCGGCGGAGAAAGGCAATTGGTTTTAATTGCCAGGGCGCTGGCCCAGCAGCCGGAGATTCTGATTATGGATGAACCTACGTCAAATCTGGATTTTGGAAATCAAATCAGGGTACTAAAGCAGATAAACCAGCTTTCTAAAAGCGGACTTGGGGTAATCATGACCTCACACTTTCCGGACCATGCGTTTCTATGTTCCACGAAGGTTGCATTTATACAAAAGAATCATCATTTTAAAGTCGGAAGTGCGGATGAGATCGTAACAGAAGAAAATCTTAAAGCAGCGTATGGGACCAATGTGAAAATTATCGATACCTGGATTGATGATCATAAATTATTAAAATCATGTATTCCTCTGTTAGAAGAATAAAAAGGAGGGCAGGATGAAGTTTATAACATTTTCAGGACCGCCGTCTTCCGGGAAAACTTCAGTCATTTTAAAAGTAATTGACTGTCTGAAACCGGGTTCCGGCAAATGTGGCGTTATAAAATTTGATTGTTTGACAACCTATGATGATCTGCTTTATAAAAAAGCCGGGGTTGAGGTAATGGTTGGACTTTCCGGAAATTTATGTCCGGATCATTTTTATATCAGCAATATTGAGGATTGTGTGAAATATGGACTGGAAAAGGGATTTGATTTACTGATCAGTGAGAGCGCCGGATTGTGCAACCGCTGTTCCCCCCATATTAAGACAGTCCTGGCAGTATGTGTCATAGACTGTCTTTCTGGAATCCATACGCCGGGAAAAATAGGGCCGATGTTAAAATTTGCGGATATTATTGTAATAACCAAAGGAGATATTGTGTCCCAGGCGGAAAGAGAAGTATTTACTTATATGGTCAGGGAAACAAATTCCAAGGCTAAAGTAATGTATGTAAATGGACTCACGGGGCAGGGAGCCTATGAATTAAGCACATGTATCAGAAATGCCGGCCCGGTTGATACACTTGAAGGGAAAAAACTCAGATTCACAATGCCCTCCGCTCTATGCTCCTATTGTCTTGGTGAAACTCTGATCGGGGACGACTACCAGACAGGAAATATAAAAAAAATACAGTTTAACCAGCCGGAGATTCACGAAAAGAGGTCAAAATCTGATTATCCCAAACAGAATCCTGGAATAACGGAAGCAGAACCTGCTTCCATAGCTTCCATAACGATTATCGGAGGACAGGATAAGAGCGGTGAGGCAGAAAATATCAGGCTTACAATAAATGCCGGTGAGGTCATCTGCATCGTAGGCCCGACAGGATCCGGAAAAAGCAGACTGTTAGAAGATATAGAGTGTATGGCAAAAGGAGACACACCTACAAAAAGGATTATAAAAATAGAAGGAACGTATTTGGATTCCAATAAACTGGTAGCACAGCTTTCCCAGAATATGAATTTTGTAATGGATGCATCTGTTTATGATTTTATTAAAATGCATGCCAGCAGCAGAAGCATTTCCAACATGGAGACTGTTGCAGAAAAAATAATACAATGTGCAAATGAACTTGCCGGAGAAAAGTTTACAGGGTCTGCTGCCGTGACACAGTTAAGCGGCGGGCAATCGAGAGCATTAATGATTGCGGATGCTGCAATTTTAAGCAGTTCTCCCATTGTTTTGATTGATGAATTGGAGAACGCAGGAGTGGACAGAAGCAGTGCGCTGAAATTGCTGGTAAAAGAAGGAAAAATTGTATTTGTTTCCACGCATGATCCTATTTTGGCTTTACTTGGTGATAAAAGAATCATAATCAACAATGGAGCAATTAAACAGGTCATTGAGACAGATTCCGTAGAAAAAGATAATCTTAAAGTGATGAAGCATATAGATGATAAAATGACGGCATTGAGAGAAGCAGTCAGGAATGGAAAAAAAATCGGCTGGGACATGACAGGATATTTTACCTTGGATCGGAGGGACACAGGTGAGCAGTAAAGTAAAAAGCATGATTGATAAATCAGATTATGATGTTCTCTGTTTATTGCCTTGTCCGATTAAAGTACCGATCGGGACGGGTTTTGATGAACTGATACAGGATATGGGAAGTGACTGTGATTTTCAGTATCTCGTGGAAGGAAATGCAAATTACGAGGTCATGTGGCTGGATGAGTCTTCCCATATTCCCAAGAAGGAAGAATTGCCGAAGATCATAATCAGTTCAGGTGTGAACAGCTTTTACAGAAAAGATTTCAGAGAGAAAGCAATCAGGGAAAACTATTTCAAAAAGGTTCGGGGAACGGAAGAAATAAAAAGTGGCGAATTCAACGACTCGAAAGGAAACTATTATATAATGGCTCTCAATTATTTAGTTATGGTCGTTGATTTGACAAAATTAAACGGAAGAAACATTCCCCAATCCTTTGCGGAACTGTTAGACAGTAATTTTGATAAGGAAATAGCCATACGGGGGAAAAAGAAGAAATACTGTGAAACAACTTTATTAAGTATATATAAGAATTTCGGTATGCAGGGAATTAATAAATTGAACAGACTTGTAGGCTACGGCGGACATCCGGCAGAGATGGTAAAGAAAATCGGAAGGGGGCTTAAAGATTCCCCGGCGATCAGCATTGTACCGTACTTTTATGCAAAGCTTCTGAAGCATAATAAGAATGCCAGGATCATTTGGCCGGAGGAAGGGGCTATCGTAAGTCCAGTCACACTGTTGGTTCAAGGGGCGGCTACAGAGAATCTGGAACGAACCGTAGATTATTTTACCAGTGAATTTGTAAGAAGCGTATGTAACCATGCATTTTTACCCCATCCGGAGGATTATCTTGCATATTTAAAAGAAAACAATTATAAGTTAAACTGGATCGGCTGGGATTTCATTGAAAATCATGAAATTAATAAATTATTAGTTTATCTAAATACAATCTTTTGGAACTAACGACAGAAGATTATACTTCCTATGCAGCAGATCCATTGTCTGCTGCATAAGAAGCGGGAGGCTTTTTAGAATGAACTGCTCAGCATAAATCCGACGAGTGCCCCATATGCAATGGTAATGTAACGATTTGATGTAATCGGGCAGGTACCGCTTGGACAGCCCACTTTTTTATAATACAGATACCCCAATGCTCCGCCGATAACAGTTCCCAAAATTTCATTTACGATCATAGCTTCTCCCTTCTGTCACTGCGACTACGCATACTTTCTGCTGGTTTGTCTTCTAAGGTATTTAATAACTTCCGTGCCTGCTTTCGCACCGTCATAGACAGCCTTTGAAATTTGTAATAATCCTCCGGTACAGTCACCGGCAGCAAACAGGCCCGGAATATTAGTGGCCATATTTTCGTCAGTCAGGATCCGGTTGTTTTCAGTTGCGGCACCTAATTTTTTAGCAAGATCCGTACTTCCGGCCACACCCACTGCTATGAATAATCCGGAGATATTTAAGCTGCTTCCATCCTGGAAAATTACAGACTCCAGTACATCCTCACCTTTCAGAGAATCGATCCTTTTGGTATTTACTGTTATTTCATCCGGGATTATGGTATCAGGCTGTTCTCCATTAGTCAGAAGAGTAACAGAATGGGAAGTCGGCAGCAATTCAAGCGCTTCATGAAGGGCATAATCCCCATTTCCTAAAACAGCAGCATCCCTGCCTCTGTAGAAAAATGCATCGCATACGGCACAATAGCTCACTCCGTGTCCTTCAAACTCTTTTAATCCTTCGATTCTGGGGGCAGAACGTGATGTTCCGGTTGCGATAACTACGCTGTCTGCTGAATATTCTCCTTTTTTAGTTTTAATAAGTAATTTATCTGAATAAGAAATACCAAGAACTTCGTCAGAAATTATGTTAGCTCCCAGCCGTTTTGCCCCTTCCATACCATGTTTGATTAAATCCGTGCCGGAGACCGGCTCACTGAATCCATAGTAATTCTCTATTTCAGAGGCTTTTTCCAAAGCACCGTGGTCTTTTCCGACTATGGTAGTGTCGATTCCGGCTCTGGTTGTATATAAAGCAGTAGAAATACCGGCAGGTCCGTTTCCGATAATAATTACGTTTGACAATGTAAATACCACCTTTCAGAATTCCATTTTATTGAATACAATTGAGATTATAGCAGTCAGGCAGCCCATTTTCTGTGATATAATCACATGTGGTTTTAAATCCGGTTAAAAATAATGATTATTTGAAGAAATCCATGGTATGTACAGAGATAATACTTGTAAAAAGATAATACTTTGACTACGGATTCATATGGTGGTAAAATTAGTTGAAATGAAGACGATAGAGGAGGCTTCTGCTTTGTCAACTATTTTATATGCTGAAATCAATATTGTAGGAGCCATACTGCTGCTTCTTTTGCTGAATAATATATACAGAAGCGGCATGAGGGATATACCTGCGGATCAGTGGATATTCAACGGAATTATGTTTTTGAATCTGCTGATTTTTATATTTGACACTGGTATGTGGTTAATGGATGGAAGGCCTCATGCGGCGTTACGATTCGGCAATTATGTTATGACAACCTTATATTACCTGTTAAATCCGATTATCAGCTTTCTGTGGCTGATGTATACTGATATCAAGATATATGAAAGCAGACTGGATCTTTTAAAGCGTACCAGGTTTTATGTTATCCCGGCAGCCGTGACCTCAATAATGAGCCTGGCAAGTCCGTTTACCGGATGGTTTTTTGTGATTGATGAGGAAAACCGATATATGCGGGGCTCCTTATTTTTAATAATGGCATTGACAGCAATTTCTTATTTAATAATTTCCTGCGGTATTTCCCTTTATGATTTTTATAAAAACGGCTGGGAAAAGAATAAGAGCATCAATCTGTACCTGGCTGCCTTTTCCGTTTGGGTCATGGCAGCTGCGGTGATACAGATCATGTTTTTTGGCGTTTCCATCATCTGGGTATGTTCAATGCTGGGCTGTGTAAGTATCTATATTAACTTACAGAACAGGGAGGTTTCAACCGATTACCTGACCGGTCTGTTTAACCGGCGCCGGCTTGACCAGCATCTTTTGCGGAGGATCAAGACAAAGAGAAACGGGCGGCTGCTGTTTGCCATTCTGCTTGATGTTGATGAATTCAAAAACATCAATGACAACTACGGGCATAGTGCAGGAGACAGCGTTCTGGTTGAGACGGCAAAGCTGCTTCGAAAGACCTGCAGGAACAGTGATGATTTTATAGCCAGGTTAGGAGGAGACGAATTTATCATCGTGGGTGAGCGGACGGAATACAGGGAAATTGAGCAGCTGATGAACGAGGTTCATTCCAGTGTGAATGATTATAACCAAAGCTGCCGGTTGAACTATAATCTGCAGATTAGCATGGGATATTCTGTGTTTGACAGAGACGACACGGCTGATACATTTTTAGCTGCTGCGGACAGGGAAATGTACAGGAGTAAAAAGGATAGAAAACAGAGGGAATGTAAGACCCGTTAAAGAATGTTATTAACAGTAAGGCGTGAAGGTTTGAGACTTTCACGTCTTTTGCATTTGTATATATTTTAAATTTATATTGACATGATCAGTAATTTAAAGTATATTACGATTATAATAAAATACGAAAATCGTAGTAAAAGGAGCAGCGATATGAAGGAAAAGATTCTTGATGAGGAAATACAAAGGATTGACAGAGTCTGGCATCAACTGATTGTCTCATTGCAAAAAACTAGTGCTGAGCTATGGAAAGATAAGCTGGAGGGCGCATCAACCATTGAGATAAGTATACTGAGCATTATTGAGCAGAAGCCAGATGTCATACTTAAGGAAATCACTGAAATTTTAGGAATACCTGGCAGTACGCTGACAAGTGCCGTTGACAGGCTGGAAAAACGGGGACTGCTTAAGAGAGTGATCAGCCGGAAAGACCGGCGTTCCTTTGGGCTGGAACTGACGGCTGATGGAAGAATCGCCCAGAAGGAACATCGAATCAGTGAACAGAAGCTGTGGGAACGAGTTTTGGGTTCCTATGAAACCTCCAATGAACGGAAGGAGTTAATCCGGCTTTTGCAGATTTTAGCAGATAACATGAACAAAACTCAAAAGGATGGTGGGAATGATGCAGAATAAAACAGCAGTCATTACAGGTTCGACAAGTGGTATTGGGGCAGCTTATGCTGATAAATTTGCACAGCAGGGCTATGACCTTGTTCTTACAGGCAGACGTAAGGAAAAAATTGAGGAAGCAGCTGCATGGATCCGTAAGAAATACAATGTTAAGGCAGAAGTCGTCCTGGCAGAGCTTTCGCAGCCGGAAGGGATACAAAAGGTCATTGATTCCATGAAGGGAAAGACCATAGAAATTTTAGTCAACAACGCAGGCTTTGGGGCTGTCAGTCTATATCAGACCGCCGATCTTAAGGTTATGGAACAGCTGGCTAAAGTGAATGTTTTAGCTCCGATGGAGCTGATCCATGCTGTCCTTTCAGGGATGGTGGAACGGGGCAGCGGGACGATCATTAATATTTCTTCCGAAAGTGTCTATATGATCATACCTAATAACGCTGTTTATTCAGGAGCCAAGGCATTTTTAAAGAGCTTTACAGAGGGATTATATATGGATCTGATGGGTACCGGGGTAAAAGTTCTGGCTGTTTGTCCCGGATTGACGCACACGGATTTCCACGAAAAAATGGGAATGGAAAAAGCACGGCAGGTAAACAGAGGACAGATCAGATGGATGTCCCCTGAAGAAGTTGTGGAGTTATCCCTCAAGGACCTGGAACATGGCAAAGTAGTCAGTATTCCTGGAAACCATACTAAAATCCTTACACATTTGCTGAATATGATGCCTAGAAAGAGTTATTATAAATTTATGTACCAGTTCAGCGAGAAAAAACTAAAAAAGAGGTAAAGTAAATGGAAGAAAATTGGGAATCCCCATCCTTAAGTTTTAAGATCCTTGACAAATTGGGAAGTAACCGGCTTTTTATCAAAGAACCTCAGAGAATATACGATGGAATGCCAGTAGCTGAAATAAGAAAACTGATGTCGTCAAATGGTTTTTATGATAAGTCAGGGATAGAAAAGAGAGGAGCCTTTTCTGGTGTTTACAAAAACGTTTAAAAGCCTAATCATTTTTATAAAATTGTTTAAGGAAGCCCAAAAACGAATGGTGTATTATACTTAGACATATATCATTAAATGAAAGGTTGTGGAAATACATATGGAAAAGATGAATGAATTTTTTACAGCTCGTGTGGAAGAATACGATGAACATATGCTTTCAGATGTAGCAGGCTGTAAGGAGGCATATAGAAAAATGGCTCAGTTAATACCGGAATCATGCAGCAATCTGCTGGACATTGGATGCGGCACAGGGCTTGAACTTGATGAGATTTTCAAGCGGTTTCCGGAAATCAATGTTACCGGAATTGATCTTACACAGGCAATGCTTCATAAATTAAAAGCCAAACACGGTGACAAATCAATTCGACTGATATGCGGCAGCTATTTTGACATTGATTTAGGAAAGGCGGAATACGACTGTGCTGTTTCCTTTCAGACTCTGCACCATTATTCCCATAAGGCCAAAAATGGATTATATCAAAAAATATATGGTTCATTAAAACAAAACGGTATTTATATTGAATGCGACTATATGGTTGAAAAGCAGGAGGAGGAAGATTTTTATTATGCCGAAAATACCCGAATCCGAAAGGAAGCGGGCATTCCGGAAGATGAATTTTATCACTATGATACGCCGTGTACTATAAAAAATCAGATGTCCATGCTTACAGCTCCGGGTTTCAGGAATGTAGAGAAGGTATTCCGTATAGAGAATACAACTATACTGACTGCGTATAAGTAATCAGGAAAGAAATTCATTTGCTTCCAGGACATTGGAAAATTTTAAAATGAATTAAATAGCATGAGGATTCTCCTGATTTTATTGTTTTACATACAATTTTATCATTGAAACCATACAATTACAAGGCTATAATAGAAGCATGGAGGGAAGGACAATGATACGAGAAATATTGCTGCTGGGAAACAGACAGCTATACGAAAGATGTGAAGAAGTACAAAAAAGTGAGATCGGCGATCTGAAGAACGTAGTTAATGATTTACACGATACTCTGATGGACTATCGTAACAGGCATGGAGCCGGACGGGCGATAGCGGCTCCTCAGATCGGAGTAAAAAAGAGATTGATTTATATGCATACCGGCCATCCGGCTGTATTCATAAATCCGGTTTTAAAGTTTCATGGCCAAGAGATGATGGAGGTACTGGATGACTGTATGTCTTTTCCTGGATTATACGTTTATGTGAAGCGTCATAGAAGATGTGTAATTGAATATTCAGATATGGAATGGAAGAGATGCAGGCTGGAGCTGGAAGGAGATTTATCAGAATTATTGCAGCACGAATACGATCATCTGGACGGGATATTGGCTACCATGCGTGCAATCGATAATAGATCATTTGTCTTAAAAAGCACATTTTAAAGGAACGCCGGAAGACATCATGCCATCCGGCGTTCCGCTGCCAGGGGGTTAAGCAAATACCAATGCTTTCAGAGGACAGAATTTCGTACATTTTCCACAGTTGATACAGGTGTCAAGGTCAACAGTAGGTGCATGAAAGCCGTTTTGTTTTAAAGCGCCTGCCGGACAGATTGAAACAGATGGACATGGATGGTTCTGCGGACATCTGTCTTTTATAACTGTTAATTTCTTTGTATTCATATGAATCATCCTTTCGAAGATTGTTTTCATTTTGATTTTACACTCAAATCCTAGTATAATCTGTAACTAAATCACAGATATAAATAACATGCCGAAAGTAAGCTTCATATTATATTGCGAGAAACCTTTTGGGAGACGACACGATGAATTATAATGATTACGGCGGCTATGTACCTTATACTTATGGTACGATCTCTCCATATATGCAGAAGATGGTTACTCCTGTGAGATATCAGCAGGCTCAGGATGCCGATATTTTCACATATCCGCAAAATCTTCAGGGAGCATTTGATCTGATCCAGGGAGCACTTTCAGGTGAAACAGCAGATAGGATGTTTTATACGTGGCTGATGGATCAGGCACCTTCCGAGGAAGATAAACAGATTATTTCTGGAATACGCGATAATGAGATCGGGCACTATGAACTGTTCCGTCAGCTATACTATGACCTTACCGGCATGATGCCTGCACCGGTTCAGGAGGAAGAGTTTACTCCTCCTGCCAGTTATTGTGATGGAATAGCCCGTGCACTGTTAGGCGAACAGAATGCTGTTCAGAGATACCGCAAAATCCTTTATGCCATGCAGGACCGGATCATGATCAATGTCCTTATTGAAATAATTACTGATGAAATCCGTCATGGAATTCTGTATAACTATCTCTACACCAAAAACGGATGCAGGGGAACAGCATAAATTTATTCCATATTCTGCTTTATTATCAAGAAAACCGGGAGATACAAGAATTTTGTATCTCCCGGTTTTCTTGATTAAGCGGAAAAATTTAAATCCAACACTAATTATCCGGTTAGTCTGAATAATAAAAGTAAAAAAATAAAAAATAAATTATTAAATAAAATATCAAATTGTCCTTTTTTTGTACATAAGAATACCGTTTATGCAGGAAGTGCAATGATTACAATATATCAAATATTATGGTGTTTTGCATTTTATAGAAAACAGTTGGAAGCTAAAACGATACGCATTGTAATAAATGTACAATTTGCGAACTGAAAAACGTTCAATTTGGTGACAGTTGACAAGGAGATGTGGGATAAAATATAATAATTGTACAGTAATTGTCGAATATGCTCGAATGTGATTGTGCAAAAGAAATGAAAACAAGGAGAACAATATTCTGAAGGAGGGGTACGATGTTAAAGAAAACATTAATAATCAATGGCACCAAGACAACTCTGGTTGCTGAGGCGGATGACAAGCTGTCTGATGTCTTAAGGAAGCAGCTTGGCCTTACCGGTACAAAGGTGGGCTGCGGGATTGGAGAATGCGGTTCCTGTTCCGTAATTCTGAATGGAAAAGTTGTGAGATCGTGTATTACCAGAATGAAAAAAATCGAAGAAAATTCCGAAATCATTACAATTGAGGGAGTCGGCACGAAAGATCATTTACATCCGCTTCAGGTTTCCTGGATGGTTCATGGAGGCGCTCAGTGCGGCTACTGTACTCCTGGCTTTATTGTTTCAGCAAAAGTTCTTCTGGATCAAAAGAATGACCCCACAAGACAAGAGGTCAGGGAGTGGTTTCAGAAGAACAGAAATCTCTGCCGCTGTACCGGTTACAAGCCCTTAGTGGATGCGGTTATGGATGCAGCAAGATTAATGAGAGGAGAAATAGAAGTAAAGGATCTCTGGAAGAAGATACCGGAAGGTGCGTCGTTAATCGGATCTGAATATATCCGTCCGTCTGCAATGGCAAAAGTGACAGGAACCTGGGACTTTGGTGCGGACTTAGGCTTAAAGCTTCCTTCCAATACGCTGCATGCGAAACTGGTACAGGCGAATGTTTCCCATGCCAATATTATATCCATTGACACTTCCGAAGCTGAGAAAGTACCGGGTGTATATGCCGTATTGACTCATAAAGATGTAAAAGGAACCAACCGGATCAACGGACTTGCATTCCCCACCAATAAAGGCGACGGGTTAGACCGGCCGATTTTAAATGATAAAAAAATATTCCAGTTTGGAGATGCGTTAGCGATCGTGTTAGCTGAAAATGAAAAAGCAGCGCATGCAGGTGTGGAGAAGGTCAAAGTTGATTTAGAGGTACTGCCTGCCTACATGAACGCACCGGATGCTATGGCAGAAGATGCAATTGAGATTCATCCTGGTACGCCGAATGTATACTTTGAGAACTATCTGATAAAAGGGGAAGAGACAGGTCCGATCATGGAAAGCGCGCCCTATGTGGTGGAAGACAGCTTTTATGTCCAGAGACAGCCTCACCTGCCCATTGAGCCAGATGTAGGCTTTGCATATGTAGACGATGACGGAAAATTGATCATTCATTCCAAGAGCATTGCCCTTCACTTCCATGCATTGATGATAGCCGAAGGTGTGGGAATGAAAGCGGAAGACGTATTTATTGTACAGAATAACACAGGCGGTACCTTTGGCTACAAATTCAGCCCGACCATAGAGGCCCTGCTGGGGGTAGCTGCTCTTGCAACAGGCCGGCCGGTATATCTTGAATTTAATATGTTCCAGCAGATCACCTATACCGGTAAGAGATCCCCGTTCTGGTCAACGTTTAAGATGGCAGCTGATCAGGAAGGGAAAATTCTGGCCATGGAATCTGACTGGAGTGTGGATCATGGCCCTTATTCCGAATTTGGGGATTTATTGACCCAGAGAGGATTCCAGTTTGGCGGTGCCGGCTATTATATCCCCAATATCCGCGGTAACGGACGTACCGTATGTACAAATCACGGCTGGGGTTCCGCATTCCGCGGTTATGGAGCACCGGAAATCATGTTCCCGTCAGAAGTGTTGATTGATGAACTGGCAGAAAAGGCCGGCATGGATCCGTTTGAGTTCCGTTTTAAGAATATCTACAGAGATGGTGCCACCACGCCGACGGGCTGCCAGCCTGATGTATACTGTTTAGAGGGGTTGTTTGAAAAAGCCCGTCCGGTATATGAAGCAGCGAAAAAGACTGCGGCAAAGAAGAATGCAGACAGTCAGGATAAGAAATACGGCGTGGGTGTTTCCGTTAATATTTATGGCTGCGGTCTGGATGGTCCGGATACTTCGGAGGCCTGGGCAGAGCTTACTAAAAAAGGTGTTTCTGTAGGGACATCCTGGGAAGATCATGGACAGGGCGCAGATATCGGTACCTTAACCTATGCTCATGAAACATTAAAGCCGTTAAATCTGAAACCGGAACAGATCGATCTGGTCATGAACGATATGACAAAGACACCAAACAGCGGTCCATCCGGCGGCAGCCGTCAAAATCTGGTTACTGGAAATGCAATTACGGTCGCCTGCAGAAATTTACTGGAAGCGATGAAAAAAGAAGACGGTACCTACCGGACTTATGATGAGATGACAGCAGAAGGACTGGAATTAAAATACAGCGGCAAATGGTCGGCTCCATGTACCGATACGCCCCCGGAAGGAGGACAGGGCAATCCGTTTGCAGGGTATATGTACGGAGTCTGTGTCGCAGAAGTAGAGGTTGATTTAAACAGCGGTAAGACGAAGGTCGAAAAGATGACATTGGCAGCAGATGTGGGCACGATTATTAATAAGCTTGCTGTTGACGGACAGATGTACGGCGGTCTTGTTCAGGGAATCGGTCTTGCCTTAACAGAAGATTTTGATGATCTGACAAAGCATACCACATTGACACGCTGCGGAATCCCTCAGATCAAGGATGTACCGGATGCTATTCAGTTAATGTATACAGAAACGAAAAGGCCGAATAACTTCTACGGCGCTTCCGGTGCTGGTGAAATGCCTCTTGCTGCTCCTCATGCGGCTATTATCAATGCGATTTACCATGCATGCGGTGTCAGAGTGACACATTTACCGGCACTTCCTGAAAAGGTCCTTGCCGGCTTAAATAAATAATTAAAATCAGGAATTGGGAAGTGATCAGATTCCCAATTCCTGTTTAAATTTACGGGGGCAGCGACCAGGCGGACATGTTTCCGTGTCTACCTGGGGACTGCCGCCATAACCGAATGAACCCGTGCATGTTTCTTCCGTTTAAAGAAGCTGCAGATCACAAAATTACAGATAGGAGGATAGAGATAATGGATTTGGATAAATTATTGGAAATCAGCAATAAGTGCATTCATGATGAACCGCCGGTATGTACTGCCTCCTGTCCGGTTCATTTAGATGTAATCGCATTTGTAACAGAAATTGAAAAAGGTGATTTTGTTAAAGCTTATAAACTTATGGAAAGCAGACTTCCGTTTGCCAGATTATTAGGGAAAATCTGTGATCATCCGTGTGAACGGGTATGTACCAGAAAAGATGCGGGAGGCAGTATCCGTATCAGTGAATTGGAAAAGGCTGTGGTCGAACTGGGCTGCAGACCGCCGAAAAAAGCCATACCCATACCAAAGAAAAAGGGAAATGTTGCAGTGATCGGAGGAGGACTGAGCGGACTTTGTACAGCGATGGATTTAAATAAAAAAGGTCACCTGGTTACCATATTCGAAAAATCAGACCGACTGGGGGGAAGAATCTGGAATTATGAAGGCAGCGGCCTTTATAAGGGCATAATCGAAGAAGAACTTGAACGGGTCGAAAAAAGCGGAATAAAAGTAAAGTATGGTAAGGAGGTAACGGAAGAGGAACTGCTGGGATATATGAATAAGTTTGATGCCCTGTATCTGGGAACAGGACAGTGGAACAAAAGCTATTCAATTGATCCGGCTACCTTTCAGGCGGATGATCTGCCGTTGTTTATTGGCGGAAAGATTTACAGTAATCAGGATTCCGTTATTTTATCAGCCAGTACGGGTAAAAGGGCGGCAGTATCCATTGACCGGTATATCAGCAAAAGCTCTATGACGGCTTCACGTGAACGGGAAGGTGTTTATAAGACTTTATTAGACTATAAGGTGAACGATACAGCACCGGCAGAGCCGGTACAAAAAAAGGGGGAAATCTATACAGGAGATGAAGCCGCAAAAGAAGCAGGACGCTGTTTAAAATGCCAGTGCAATGAGTGTATAAAGGCCTGCAGCCACATGCAGAAATTCGAGATCACGCCAAATGCATATATAAGAAGGATCAATCATAATGAACGAATCATACTTGGAACGCATTTTGCAAATAAAATGATCAACTCCTGTACTGAATGCGGATTGTGCAAAGTACAATGCCCGGTGGGGATTGGGATGCAGGATATCATTCATGAAACCAGAAAAAGTATGGTGGAACGCGGCAAGATGCCATTATCTGCACATGATTTTGCACTGAAGGACATGCAGTTCAGCATGAGTGAAGAGTGTTCGTTTGTCAGAAAGCAGCCGGATAAGGAACAGTCAAAATCTCTCTTTTATTATCCCGTACTGGCATTTTCCCAATATGCAAGAGGGCTGTATAAAGGTTCCGGAAAAACCGGATATTTGTTTTATCCCGGCTGCCAGTTAAGTGCCACCCATGCAAAGTATATCGGTGATATGTATAAGCATCTGGTGGGAGTCATAAAGGAACACGAAGCAGAGAATGATGTGGGATTATATCTTGGCTGCTGCGGCGCTCCGGCTGACTGGGCAGGCAGACAGGATCTGATGCAGGAAAATGTGAACAGGATTAAGAGGGTCTGGGAAGAGATGGGACAGCCCGTTTTTATCCTTGCCTGTACCAGCTGTATGAGTGTATTTGAAAAATACATGCCCATGATTCAGACCGTATCATTATGGGAAGTACTTGATCAATATGGCTTGCCGGAGGCTGCAATTAAAAAAGGCAGGCGGGTTTTAAATATTCATGATGCCTGTACTGCAAGAGAGCATTCCGGAATCCACGAAAGCATCAGAAATATTGTGAAGAGGTTAGGCTATAAGATAGAAGAACTTGATTATTCCAGAGAAAAAGCCAAATGCTGCGGCTATGGCGGACTGGCAGTCTATGCGAACAAAGAACAGGCACAGGCATTTGTATCCGGCCGTATAAAGGAAAGCAGGGAAGATCTGTTGGTTTACTGTGCTATGTGCAAGGATACTCTTATGAGAGGAAATAAAAGAGTATACCATATTCTGGATATTATTTATGGAAATGAGTTAGATGATGATTCACCTCAGACCATTCTTACACTATCGGACAGGCATAACAACAGAAGAAAATTAAAAAAGGATCTGCTGAAAGAAATATGGGAGGAACAACAGGATATGGAAACAGGCTGTGATTTTAAATTGATTATTCCGGATGATGTTATGGCCATCATGGACGAACGGTTTATCTTAGCAGATGATGTAGGGAAAGTCGTTGATAATTCCAGAAAAAACAATGAACGTTTTTTTCAGCCGGATACATGCAATTACCTTGCAAGGTTAAGAATTGAGAATGTGACATACTGGGTTCAGTATGAGGAAAATGGAAACGAGATTTTTGTCAGACATGTATATAGCCACAGGATGGAAGTATTGGAGGAGTAAAATTGGAAGATGACAAGAAAGATAATAATCCATGGTTATGCAGCAGGTGCCATAAAAAACTGGTCTCTGAAAAGGTTAAGGTACGTTATCTGGAAGGAAATTTTGAAGTTGAACTTTTAAAATGCCCGCAATGCAATCTGGTGTTTATAAGCGAGGAACTGGCTTTAGGTAAAATGCTGGAAGTAGAAAAGGGATTGGAGGATAAATAATTGAAAAGCTGTAATGCATATGAAAGCAGATGCATGAGCGACATAATGGGCCGGACATTAAGACCGGGAGCGTTTAGACTGACAAAAAGGGCAATGGAGGTTTGTCAGATTACTGCTGAGCATAAGATACTGGATCTGGGCTGCGGCATGGGGGCTACGATTGAATATTTGTATCAGAATTATAAAGTGAAAGCAGTTGGGATAGATCCTTCTGAAAAATTGCTGAACATAGCAAGAGAAACATGTACATTTGCTGATTTTGTAAAAGGAACAGGAGATTTTCTGCCGTTTACGGATGACAGCTTTGATTGTGTGCTGGCAGAATGCACTTTATCACTTATGAAAGATATCAGGAAAACCTTACGTGAGGTCCGGAGGGTTTTAAAAAGCGGCGGCTGGTTCGTGATTACTGATGTTTATGCGAAAAATCCAGGTGCAGTGAACGAATTGGAAGGCAGTTCCCTCCAAAGCTGCATGAGAGGACTTCATGACCTTGCTAAATTACAGGAAAGGTTAGAAAAAGAGGGATTTGATATCGTTTTATCAGAAGACTGCAGCGATCTGCTGAAAGAGCTGATGGTAAAGATCATTTTCCAGTATGGATCCATGGATGTTTTTTGGAATAAGACAGCCGGTAACGGAGAGTGTGAAACAGGGACTCTGTTCCAACAGAAATTAAAGTTATGCAAACCAGGATATTTTATACTGATCGGAAGAAAGGAGCAGTATCATGGATGAGTTGACTTTTAAAATATTTAAACTGTCTGCGTCAGGTTTTTGCTGCACCCAGGTTATGATGAAGTTAGCACTTGACGACGAAGAAAACGAAAATCATGATCTGATAAGAGCAGTACAGGGCCTTTGCAAGGGAATCGGCGATACTCAAAAAACCTGCGGTGTTTTAACCGGCGGAATCGGGATCCTGGGCTTATATGCCGGAAAAGGGAAGGAGGAAGAGTATTCAAATGAACATTTTTCGCGTATGATTGATGAATTCAGTGAGTGGTTTGAAGTGGAATTTGGAAGCCTGGAATGTCAGGATCTTATCGGAGTGACCAGCTTTAAGGCAGGAGATCAGACCTATCAGGTAAAGTGCGGTGATATCCTTGCGAAAAGTTACCGGAAGGTTTGCGAGATTCTGTTTGACTACGGATTTGAATATGGGAACAGGGAGTCGGATGATGATGATTGACCAATATGAAACAGAAAGCCTTTGTCCGGTCTGTTTAAGTAAGATACCTGCTGCTGTCATTACAGAGGCTGGGGATACTTATATGCAGAAGACGTGCCCGGAACATGGGACTACCAAAACAGTTTTATGGAGAGGCGGTATTCCCATGGATAACTGGATAAGGAACAAAGAAAGGGCATATATCAAAAATGCAGTAACCAGAGTGGAAAAGGGCTGCCCGTTTGACTGCGGGCTATGTGCAGAACACAGGCAGCATACCTGTACTGCACTGATTGAAGTGACTTCAAACTGCAATTTAAATTGTAAGTTCTGTTTTGCCGATTCCAGTGCGGCGAAGTCAAAAGAACCGGCATTAGAGAATATCCTCCTTCAGTACCAAAAGGTCCTTGAGGTTTCCGGCAGCTGTAATATTCAGCTTTCCGGCGGAGAACCAACGGTGAGGAATGATTTGCCGGATATCATTAAGATGGGAACGGAGCTTGGCTTTCCCTTTATTCAGGTCAATACCAATGGGATCCGCATGGCAGATGATGAAGACTTTGTCTTTGCCCTGAAAGAATCAGGACTCAGCTCGGTTTTCTTACAATTTGACGGGACAAGCGATGAGATATATGAAACGCTCAGAGGCCGGCCGCTGTTTGAGAAAAAGGTGAAAGCCATAGAAAACTGTAAAAAGGCCGGGATCGGGGTGGTGTTGGTACCAACACTTGTCCCAGGTTTGAATACTGGTTATATCGGTGAAATAATCCGATTTGGCATAGAGCATGCTCCAGGTGTAAGGGGGGTGCATTTTCAGCCGGTCAGTTACTTTGGAAGGATGCCTCATGCACCTGCCGATAAGGACCGCATAACCCTGCCTGAAGTTATGGAAGAAATAACAAAACAGACCAATGGGATGATAAAAGCTGAAAGTATAAAACCTCCGGGATGTGAAAATTCTCTTTGTTCCTTTCATGGAAATTATATGATAAACGGAAAGGAACTGACGCCTGTCACAAAGCGCCGCAGCTGCTGCTGCGGTACACAAAAGGCTGAAGAGGGGGCAGAAAAGGCAAAAGCATTCGTAGCCAGGAGCTGGTCCGGTCATGACGGGGAAGTGGCAGCGGATCAACAAAAGACTTCTTCCGATTGGGATAGCATACTGCAGAACATACAGAGGAATTCCTTCAGTATTTCAGCTATGGCATTTCAGGATGTGTGGAATGTCAATTTAGACCGGATAAAGGACTGCTGCATTCACGTTGTGACCGATGATTTACGACTGATTCCGTTTTGCATGTATAATCTGACTAATACGCAAGGACGGTCTCTTTACAGAAACTAAAAAAAGGGGACATTGTATGAAGAGAACGCCGCTGGAAAATTGGATCCTTGAACGTACCGGTATCAGGGAAAGAAGCAGAGAAGCTCTTTTAGAATATCAATTTCAGCAATTAATAAGCACGCTGCGGTATGCAAAGGATAAAAGCAGATATTATAAAAAAAAACTGGAACAGCTTAACATCGATTCCATAAGATCAGTGAGTGATTTTAAAACCATTCCGTTTACGTATCCGGAAGACATCAAAAGAAGATCAAGGGACTTTTTATGTGTATCCGAAAAAGAAGTAAAGCGTATCGTTACTCTTAACACTTCCGGAACGACTGGTGACGAAAAAAGAATCTATTTTACCGGAGAAGACTTAAATGAGACGATTGATTTTTTTCAGTATGGAATGAGCTGTCTGACAGATAAAACCGACCGGGTCCTTGTGCTTCTTCCAGGTAAGGCTTACGGCAGTATTGGAGATCTGTTGAAAAAGGCATTGGCCCTGTCTCAAACGGAATGTATGGTTCATGGAGTCTTAAAGGACCCGGATGCGGTGGAGCAGATCATTATTGAGAACAGGATTTCCTGTCTGGTAGGGATTCCGATGCAGATTCTTTCCTTCAGCCGGTTGAAAAGTGAAGTCTTCCGCAACTTCATTAAAAAAGTCTTGCTGAGTACTGACTATGTACCGGATGTTCTGGTAAATGAATTAGAAAGCAGATTTCATTGCGCTGTATTTAATCATTATGGGATGACGGAAATGGGATATGGGGGCGGAGTAGAATGCCAGGCTTTAAACGGATACCATTTGCGGGAAGGGGATCTGTACTTTGAAATCATTGATCCAGCGACAGGAGAGCCTGTGACAGACGGACGGTACGGGGAAGTGGTTTTTACTACTTTCCGGCGGCAGGCCATGCCTCTTATCCGCTATCGGACAGGTGATATGGCACGATTTTCGGTTAACCGGTGTACCTGCGGTACCTTTCTTAGAACAATGGATAAAGTAATCGGAAGAATGTCAAATAAAGTGGTTTTAAATCATTCGGAGGAACTGCATTTAAGGGATTTGGATGAGATCATTCTGAAATACAGGGAGGTTCTGGATTATACTGCTGTTTTTTCGGATAAGAATACCTTAACAGTCTGTTTGACCTTAAGAAATGGAGAACCATTTACAAAGCTTAAGGAAGAGATTGCAAAGCACATATATGCCGGATTGAAGGTCCATGTCAATCTGGATATCACTTGGAAGCATGACAGCAGAACACCTGTAATTACAAACAGTATGATAAAAAGAAATATTATCAATCTGCAGGAAGGTGGGGGGAAAGATGAATGATATTTACGAAAAAATGAAGGATTTACTAAGGGACAGGCAGGATTTTGTTGTTGCAACCATAATAAGCAAATCGGGTTCCGCACCAAGGGAAGCAGGAACTAAGATGGTTATAAAACGAGATTTTTCCATAATAGGGACGATTGGCGGAGGAATGCTTGAGGCCATGGTGACGAAGCTCTCCTGCGGCGTTTTTGAAAACAGGGAATTCATAATCAAGGATTTTATACTGATCAATAAGGATGATTCCTCCATCGACATGGTTTGCGGCGGGGGTGTAAAGGTACTTTTAGAATACGTGGATCCTTATGATGCGGATATCGTTAAAGTCTATGAAAAAGCAAGTGAACTGAAGAAGCAGGGAACGGAATTTGTCCTGATAACAAAGGTTTCCGAAGATACTCCTTATATATCCGGAATGGATAAATGGATTTGCACGGAAACTGCTTTCTATGGGATAGAGGATCATGATGTCCAAAGGATCACAACCTCTATTCGTGAAGATTTCAATCATATGGAGCTTAAATTACAGGAAAAGAAGGGCCGGTATTTAATAGAACCATTCTTCACGTTTGAACGGGTGTGTATCATTGGAGCCGGACATGTCGCACAGAAAATAGCAAAACTCACAAAGGATTTAGGGTTTTATACGGTTGTTGCAGACGATAGAAAGGAATTTGCAAATAAGAAGAGGTTTCAAACAGCAGATGAAGTGAAAGTCGTTTCTTCGTTTGATAACTTATCAAATAAAATCATGATCAATCACGACAGCTATGTCATTATTGTAACGCGCGGTCATTCCTATGATATGGAAGTCCTTGCCCAGATGTTAAAAACAGATGCAAAATATATCGGCATGATCGGAAGCTTAAGGAAGAGGGACTATTCGTATCAGGAGTTAATGCAGGAAGGCTTTGCGGAAGCGGACTTAAAGAGAGTATACTGTCCGATCGGTCTTAAGATCCATGCCCAGACCCCGGAAGAGATAGCGGTCAGCATAGCAGCAGAACTGATAAAGGTTAGAAGAGGACCGGCTTATGAGAGGGCATAGGCTTGCAGTTATTATTATAGCAGCAGGATATTCTTCCCGCATGAACGGCTTTAAGCCATTGCTTAAATTTAATGACCGTACGGCAATGGAACGGTTAATTGATACGTACAGGCGTTCCGGTATCCGGGATATTTATATTGTTGTGGGTTATAAAAGCGATGCTGTCATAAATCAGATGAAGGACCCGTCGGTCACCTTGGTTATGAATGAAGACTATAGGGAAGGAATGTTTACTTCTGTTAAAAAAGGGATTCAGGCACTGGGTGATCAGACAGATGCATTTTTTATGCAGCCAGTGGATATCCCATTAATTAAAAGTAAAACACTGGATTACTTAACAGATCAATATTATAAATGTAATAAGGGAATTCTATACCCTGTATTTCTTGATGAAAAAGGTCATCCGCCATTAATCGACTGCAAATACAATGCTCTGATTACAGGCAGCCAGGAGGATGGCGGGCTGAAACGGATTCTGGAGAGGTTTGAAGAGGATTCCATGTGCGTTCCGGTATTAGATAAGGCTGTTTTAATGGACATGGACAGAGCAGAAGATTATGAAAATCTTCTGGCTTATGATCAGTTAAATGCTCCGGATCCGGATGAATGCCGGGCCATAAGGAACTATTATCAGGTTCCGGAACCAATCGTCCGGCATTGTGATGCGGTTGAACGTTTTATCCATCTTATCTGCATGGAACTGCGCTCTTATGGCATTCCTCTAAATGAAGGTGCGCTTTCCGCAGCAGCCCTTTTACATGATATGGTCAGAAAAGAAAAAGATCATGCGGCCGCAGGTGCCAATATCATAAAATCTATTGGATATGATTTTGTAGGCAAAATCATGGCTTCTCATATGGATATTGATATTTGTGAACAGGAGCCTCTGACGGAACAGGAGATCCTTTATCTGGCGGATAAAATCATTATGGAGGATAGGATCTGCAGCCTGGATGAAAGATTTAAGCAGGCATTAACAGACAAGGGAAACTCCCCTCAGGCAATAGAAAATATAAAAAAGCGCTGGCTGTCGGCCAAAGCTGTCATCCATAAAATAGAAAGGATTACCGGTAAAGGCTTTCAATATGATAAAACGGATTTATCTGATTCGGCATGGAATGATTGACACAGGAAATGAGAAGAGATATTTGGGGATAACAGATCTTCCCTTAAATCAGGCAGGTATTAAACAGGCAGTATTCTTAAAAAATTATTTTAAGAATACTCCCATAGACTATGTTTTTACAAGTCCTTTAAAAAGATGTCTGCAAACGGCAGATATCCTGTGCGGAGGCATTCATCATGATTTTACTGCTGTAAAGGAATTTATGGAAATAAACTTAGGATTATGGGAAAATATACCGATGGAAACTATAAAAAGGGACTTTCCGGATGCATACGAAGAAAGAGGAAAAAACCTGTTGACATTTAAGCCTCCGGAAGGGGAAAGTTTTGGGCAGCTGGCAGAGAGGGTGCTGCCTGCATTTGACTGTATTGCAAAGCATTATTCCGGAAATATTATGATCATAGGACATGCTGGTGTCAACCGGACTATTTTAAGTAAGATACAGGGAAATTCTATCCAGGATTTTTTTCAGATACAGCAGCCTTTTGGATGTGTCTATGAACTGATATGGAATGATGATTCAAAATGGCACGTAAAACGTCTGGTATGAAAGGGGGCAATAAAGGATGAATCATAATGAATTTCGTACAATTATTGAAGGCTCACGAAAGAGAAGCAAACTGGCAAACATAAACAGTGACCAGGTCTACAGTAAAAAAATAATCAATAATACCGAGTTGCAAAAGAAGTTTGCAGAAAAAAGAAATATGATTTTGACAGCTGCCCCATATATGGAACAGTTAATTAATTTTGTTAAAGATTATAATTTCTTTGTCTTATTAACGGATGGGGAAGGCTGCATCTTAAATGTATTCGGTGATGAAAAGATACTTGATGAAGCCTTTCAACTGAAAATGATTCCCGGCGCATACATGGACGAAGAAAGTATAGGAACAAATGCAATGGCTGTTGTATTAAAAACAGGAAGTCCAATACAATTATCGGGGGAAGATCATTATATAAAGGCTTATCACCGGTGGACCTGCTCAGGTGCGCCGATCAAAGACCACCACGGGAATCTGATTGGAGTCTTAAATCTGACCGGCTATACGGAACAGGTCCATCCACATACCCTTGGAATGGTGATTGCTGCCTCAAATGCCATTGAAGAAATGCTTAAGGTAAAAGAATTCCATAAATTACAAAATATAAATTACAAACATATTAATACCATATTCAATTCCATGCCTGTAGCGATTATTACTTCAGATATGGAAGGAAAAATTAAAATTTATAACAATCAGGCGGTCGAGCTTTTTGGCAAAGCTGAAAATCTAATGGAAATAACGAGAATGAATGAGCTGGTCAAGGGCTGGGATACCATGAAAGAAGCTATTGTAATTGGCGAAAATATTGCACAGGATATCAGTATTACTTCTTTTTATAAAACCTTTCACTGTCATCTTACGGCGAATCCGATTTACAACCCGGTAGATGACAGCATAGAGATCGTTTACGTATTTGAAGAAATTAAAAAAGCAAATAAGCAGGCTTATTATACCTTTGATAAAATTATCGGTGAGGATAAAAATTTCTTAAAAATTGTCCAGTATGCCAAAAAGATTTCAGATAGTAAATCAACAATTTTGATATTAGGGGAAAGCGGTACCGGAAAAGAGGTTTTTGCCCAGTCCATCCACAATCACAGCAGCAGGATGGATGGCCCTTTTATCGCAATTAACTGCGGGGCAATACCAAAAGAGTTTATGGAGCTGGAGCTTTTCGGATATGAAGAAGGTGCCTATGCAGGGGCAAAAAAAGGAGGAAATCAGGGAAAGTTTGAACAGGCGGATGGCGGGACCATATTATTTGATGAGATCGGTGCATTGCCGCTTGATATGCAGATCAAGCTTCAAAGAGTATTACAGGAGGGGATCATAACAAGGATTGGAAGTCAAAAGTCAATCCCTGTTAATGTACGGGTAATTGCGGCTACGAATAAAGACCTGAAAAAAGAAGTGGAATCTGGAAGATTCAGAAAGGATCTCTATTACAGGCTCAACGTACTGCCTTTATATCTGCCGCCCCTTCGTGAACGGAAAGGGGATATAAAACTTTTAATTCAATATTTTATGAAACTGATCAGTAATAAACTCAATAAAAAAGAAGTTGAAATACCAAAAGAATATTTAAAGCAGATGATGAATTATAACTGGCCGGGAAATATCAGGGAACTGGAAAACATAGTGGAATTAATTGTAAATTCAGAAACCATTCCGGCGGAATACTTTAATCAGGAAACAGAGGAAACAAAGCCGGAACAGGAGGAAGAATTTTTAGACCTGGCCTATGTGGAGCGGGAACAGCTTAAGAAGGTCCTTCAGAAGAATAACGGAAACATTACCAGAACGGCCAGTGATCTTGGAATCAGAAGGAATACTCTATATAACAAGATGAAAAAATACAATATTAAAATTTGATTTCCTTGGGGATATTCCTGATTACCATACATCAGATGGTTAAAGCAGGCTTCTGAAATATTCCGTACAAATTTCAAATAGTTTTTTACCTCCCTGATTTTGGGTCATTGTCGTATAAGCAGCGACCATAACCGGACACAGGGGTTCCGCCAGAATATTTTCCATCCGCATATCTGCCGGCAAAGCGGATATTACAAAGGGCGGCATGATGGCAATCGCTGACCGTATCCGTAAAAGAAGTATTTGTGTATTTAAAAAATTAGTTTCAATAAATTCGGAAGGGTGAAGGTTATGAGCACGGCAATAGGCTTCCACAGGCTCATAATTATTCCGGTATAGGGTTACTATTTTCTGATTATGCAAAGTACTCTGCCGCAGCCGGGGGAGATTCCAGAATGGATTATCCTTATGAGCGACAACCTGTCATTATAACTGTTATGTACCGAATACCTGTATCATATCCAATGGATTTGCTTCCATGGGAATTGCAATTCCGGGTGCAATTGTCACCAAACTTCTGTATCCGGAGAAACGGGTGCTGGCAGTGTGCGGTGACGGGGGATTTATGATGAATTGCCAGGAGATGGAGACCGCCTTCCGTATCGGAACGCCAATTGTTGTATTAATATTTAATGACAGCAGCTATGGACTTATTAAATGGAAGCAGATCGACCAGTACGGAGAGGATTGTTATGTAGATTTTGAGAATCCGGATTTTGTTAAATTTGCAGAAAGCTTTCATTGTAAGGGGTATCGTGTTGAAAAGGCGGAGGATCTGTCTGAGATCCTGGAAGAAGCATTTAATCAGAAGGTCCCGTCGGTCATCGACTGCCGTGTCGACTATGCGGAGAATGTAAAACTGACCAGGCATCTTAAGGAAGTCTGTAAGGAATTTCAATACTGATCTTACCATCCAGAAAATACCATTTAAATAATTCATATACTTAATATCCAAAATACCTCCACTCGATTATAATCATATTTATAATGATCGTGTGGAGGTATTTGTTAAAAAAATAGACAGGTACCCCAAAAAAATTAAAAAAATGATCGAATATAACTATGAAAGAGAAAAATTTCCGTATATAGATATTTAATACGGATAAAGGGGGAGGGATTATCCTGCGTGAACTGGATTACCTGGCTTTGGAAGCGGCGCAGAATGAAAATACATTAAATCGTTTTATTGAACAGCAGGAAACGGTTATTTTGAGTATGGCATCGAAAGTTACAGGACATTTTATAACAAAAAGTGATGACGAGTGGTCAATCGCCTTAAGTGCATTTGTACAGGCAGTAAAAGATTACAATTTAAAAAAAGGCGGTTTTTTAAATTTTGCAAAAATTGTGGTGAAAAGACGGTTGATTGATTATATCAGACAGCAGAATAAATACAAACAGGAAATAACCGTGAATCCGGTTCTGTTTGATTCAGATTCGGAGGAAGAAGATAATAATCATATTCGTTATGCTGTTTCAAAAAAAACAATGGAGTTTCAAACGCAGGAAAATCTTGCTTTTGAAATCAATACGGTAAATGAAAACCTTAGGGAATATGGTTTTACTTTTTTTGACCTGACAAAATGTTCTCCCAAGGCAGCAAAAACAAAAGCGGCCTGCGGGAAGGTCATTGCCTTCTGTATAGAGGACCCGATGGTTATCCATGTATTAAAGAATACGAAATTATTACCTGTAAAAATTCTTGAAAAAAATACAAAAGTACCCCGGAAAATAATAGAGCGGCATCGAAAATATATAATAGCAGCCATCGTGATACTATCCGGAGAGTATCTGGAACTTGCTGAATATCTGCGATACATCAAAGAGGAGATGAAACAATGAAATCAGTTGTAGTAGAAATAAAAGGTAAATTTGCAGCTGTTTTATCTGATGATGGCAGCATAAAAAAAGTAAAAAACAGAAATTATGTGGTAGGCCAGACTATACGGTCAATACAAAAGGAAGAGGTCATGAAAATGAAAAAGAAAAAGCTGCATATAACAAAAAAAATGGCATTTTGTACTGCATGTGTAACACTCATGCTGCTTTGTTCCGGTGCAGGTGTATGGGCATATGCCGCTCCATATTCTTATGTCAGCCTTGATGTCAATCCCTCCATTGAATATACGCTGAACCGATTGGATCGGGTGATTAAGGTAAGAGCAGTCAATGATGACGGTCAATCTATATTAGATGAGCTTAATATAGCAGATTTAAATAATAAGTCCATTGAAGAAGCCATACTGGCAACGGTACAGCAGATTTCCAATGAGGGTTATTTCACGGGCAGCAATCCTGAACCAGTGACAGCCACAGCGAGCGAGGCAGCGGAAGACAGCGATACAGCTGAAGAACCGGTGACAGCCACAGCGAGCGAGGCAGCGGAAGACAGCGATACAGCTAAAGAACCGGTGACAGCCACAGCGAGCGAGGCAGCGGAAGACAGCGATACAGCTAAAGAACCGGTGACAGCCACAGCCAGCGAAGCGGAGGAAGACAGCAATACGGCGGCAGAAACGGTCAAATCCATAGATGGAGGCATTGTCATTATCGTATCCAGCCGTAATTCAAAATTATCTGATAGATTCGTTATAGAAATACGTGAATCAGTTGAGGGTTTTGTAAGTGATACTGTAGAAGTTGAGGTATCCAGTGTGGGACTGGAGCGGGTCAAAGAAGCAAGAGCCTTGGGGGTAACGCCAGGAAAACTGAATTTAGTAGAAAAATTGAAAGCAAGTGCCAGTGATCCTGACAGTATTGCAATTGAGGAATGGCTGAATAAACCTGTAAAAGACATTATGAAAGAAATAAAAAAGAATAGAGAAACCACAGCTGCAGTTCAACCGGAACCGTCCTATGAACCGGCAACCAGTTCTAATGCGCTGCCGGGGAATATGAATGAAGAAGCTTTGGACATCAGCGGGTCTTCCGATGAGACCGGCAATGCTGCAGATATGACCAGGAATGGGAATGCATCCAATAAAATGAGAACGGACAATACAGGAAAGACTGGGGAAAAGAATGAATTAAAAAACCAGTTAAAAGAAGAAATAAAGGCAAAGCAGGAAGGCGATAAGCAGCAAAAGGCTGAGATAAAAGTACAGAATAAAGAGGTTAAAGAGTCAGAAAAAGCACAAAACAAAGAGGTTAAGGAGTCGGAAAAAGCACAAAATAAAGAGGTTAAAGAGTCGGAAAAAGCACAGAATAAGGACGATAAGGCAGAAATAAAAGAACAGCAGGAAAGTGAAAAAATCAACTCAAATAATAGTAAAAAAGACGCTGGTTCATCAAACGATTCGAAAAACAGTACCGGGAATGGTGGAAAAGAAAATAATCATAAATCAGGAAACGACACAAGCAGTTCCGGTGCGGTTAAAGGAGAGACGGAAACACCAGTTAAAAAATCAAATCAGGGTAATTCGAAAAAGGGCTATTAAAACAGCCGCAGAGGTTCGGGTTACCGTATAGGAAGGTCTGACCATTATATGCCGGCATTAAGATAAGCCGGTAAATAATGGTCAGATACTTTTTTTACAGCAGATTCATTAAGAAATAGGATTTCGTACAAATGCATTTTTAAACATATAATTATTTGTCAAGATTTATTATAGAATCTGTGTTATAATACAAATGAGGTGAACTATTTGAAGCAAAAGACGAAAAGTAAAATAATAGAAAAAGCAACGGAATTGTTTAATGAACATGGATATGAGAATGTTTCGATGAGAGACATATCAGAATGTCTCAGCATCAGTCCCGGAAATCTGACTTATCACTATAAGAAAAAAACTGATATACTGTATGAAATTATCCAGTTATTAATGAAAGAATATAAAAAGAAGCAATATACGCCGGAGATTACATTGTCCGAATTTAATGATATTCTTTTAGAAGTCTCGGATCATCAGAGCAGGTATGCCTTTTATTACCGAAACATTGTTGAGCTGCAAAAAAAGTATTCATGGATAGCCAGTGTGCAGGCCGATTTTACAGAGGAGTATACGGTATTGATCAGAGATATGTTACGATGCTTCGTAAAGAACAGCTGGCTTAGGGAAGAATGCAGGGAGAATATGTTTGAAGACCTTTCTCTTGCCATATTATCCATTATAACTTTTTGGACGCAGTTTAATATGAGCAGGGATATGACTGATGTTGTATGGAGTCTTCTTTTACCCTATTTAACAGAAAAAGGAGAAAATGAATATCAAAAAATTGCTAAGAATGATCAAGGCAGATGAAAATGTCTGAAACATCCAACTGCCGGGATGCGGCATGCTGGATATTAAAATATCTCGATTACATCATGGACTTTGCAGCCTTCATGAAATCAGTCATCTGTGAGTTTACCGGATGATACCGGTTATAGCAGAGATAAAAGAATCTGTGCATCGGCATGTCTTCAATCGGGCATGCCTGCATCAGGCGGGCATCAAAGTTATTTTTTGCATAACGGGTCGAAATTACTGCAATTCCCAAATTATGTTTGACTGCATCAATAATGGCTGATGCGCTGCAGGATTCCCATATGATATGCATTGGTATGTGGTGGGAATTCATGAGATTTTCAAAAATAGAACGCGTACCGCTGCCGGCCTCCCTCATAATAAAAGCCTGGTCGCAGAGATCTTCAATTTTTATCATATCTTTT
Source organism: uncultured Lacrimispora sp. (assembly GCA_964402355.1). Taxonomy (GTDB): domain Bacteria; phylum Bacillota; class Clostridia; order Lachnospirales; family Lachnospiraceae; genus Lacrimispora. The sequence continues at coordinate 294,103 of CAYOCB010000002.1, read as the reverse complement.
TTGGCAAAAGGATGGTTCCTGCTGAAAATCAATTGAAGAGAATCTTCTAAAACCGGTTCTGTTACAATCTTTTCATTAAAAATAATCCCCTCTATGAAAGCAATATCAAGTTCATTATGAATCAGCCGATTCTCCAGAGCGCTGGTATTTTCTATATAAACCGTAGGTTCAATATCCGGATAGATATTCTTTAAAATCCCAATGATATCGCTGATCATGGTATCTCCGATGGTAAGCGTAGCACCGATTCTTAAGGGACGTATCGTCTTTGAATTATTCATGAATAGATTTAAGTTTTCGTAACTTGTTACAACATTCAGCGCACGTTCCCAGAACAGTTTGCCCATTGGAGTGATTTCCAGCTTTTTGGGACAGCGTTTAAAAAAGGGTACCTTATATTCTTGTTCTAAATCAGAAATAATCTGACTAACCGTAGGCTGTGAGATATATAATTTTTTTGCAGCTTCACTCATTTTCAGTGTTTCAGCGACTGCAATAAAGGTTCTTAATTGTTTTAAGGTGGCCATTTTCCAGCCTTCTTTCGTTGATATAGGAAAATTCAATATTATGATTTAGATATTACTATTTTACGATTAAAAAAGCAAGTGCTATGATACTTATATTGATAAGTCAACTACTGAAGTGTCAAAAAAATATCAAAAGGAGATTAAATCAACATGAGGATACTTGTTCTTGGTGGTGTTGCTGCCGGTACAAAAGTGGCGGCTAAACTTATGCGTGAAGACAGAAGCAATGAAGTGCTTGTTCTTAATAAGGGGGAGAATATTTCCTATGCAGGCTGTGGACTTCCTTATTATGTGGGTCATGTAATTGAAGAGAAAGAAGCTCTTATTGTAAATACACCACAGAAATACGAAAAGCTGACAGGTGTTAAAGTTCTGGTACATACAGAAGCCATAAAGGCAGACCGTAAAGCCAAAAAAGTGACGGCAGTCGATCTGACAACGGGGAAAGAAAGCATTTATGATTATGACAAACTTGTTATTGCGACCGGAGCCAGTCCTGTAAAACCACCGATTGAGGGCGTCGATCTGGAGAATGTATTTTTTATGAGAACACCGGAAGATGCCATTCAGCTCAGAGATCTGGTAGAGAGTGGTTCTGTAAAGCGTGCAGTGATAGTGGGTGCCGGTTATATTGGTCTTGAAATTGCAGAAAATCTGGCGGCTTGTGGAGTAAAACCTTTTGTCCTAGATATGGCACCTCACGTACTGCCTGGATTTGACACAGAGGTTTCTGAATATATAGAAGATAAACTTGCAGACGCTGGAATTCCGGTCGTAACCGGAGTGAAAGTAACTGGATTTGAAGGAAATGGAAAAGTAGAAAAAGTGATAACGGACAAACGTGCATACAAAGCGGATATGGTTGTCCTGAGTGCCGGAATCAGACCCAACACAGCATTTTTAGAGGGAACAGGGATTGAAATGTATAAAGGTGCTGTTTTAACAAGTGCGGGTGGTCAGACTAACGATAAGGATATTTATGCAGCAGGTGACTGTGCGATGGTAAGAAATGCGATTACAGGCAAACCGGCCTGGTCACCGATGGGATCTACCGCTAATATTAATGGACGATTAGTTGCACAGAATATTTTAGGTGCAGGACTTGAGTACCGGGGAACATTGGGAACAGCAGTGTGCAGGCTGCCCCAGTTAAATGTAGGAAGAACAGGTCTTACACAGGAACAGGCAGAGGAAGAAGGCTTTGATGCAGTCAGCGTGATTACGGTCGTGGATGACAAAGCGCATTATATGCCTGGTGCATCTTCTTTTATCATTAAGATGATTGCCGATAAAAAGTCCTTAAGATTACTGGGGATTCAGGCGCTTGGAACGGGGGCTGTTGACAAGATCATCGATATGTCTGTCACTGCGATTATGTGCAGGGCATCCTTAACGGACCTTGAGGATATGGACCTTGCCTATGCTCCTCCTTTTTCAACTGCAATTCATCCGTTTGCACACACACTGAATATATTATTAAACAAGATACAGGGGAAATTAGAGACATTTACTCCGGCAGAATATGCGAAAGGAGCAGCCCATGGGTATAAAGTGGTAGATGCCTGTCTGGTGCCTTCCATAGAAGGTGCTCCTTATGTTGAGCTGACAAGCGTACAAGGACCGGTAAACGATCTTGATAAAGAGGAAAAGCTCCTTTTGGTCTGCAATAAGGGAAAGAGAGCTTATTTACTGCAAAACAGATTGAAATATTATGGATATAAGAAGACAAAAGTATTAGAAGGCGGCATCAGCTTTACAGATGTAACAGTCTGATAAATAAAAGGATAAGGAATATACAATTATGGCATGTACATTAAAACCGGAAGAAATAAAAAGGGTAAAAGCATTAGGGTTTCTTAATAACAGGGGAACGGATTTATTTAATGGACGAATCATAACCGTGAACGGAAAGATTTCTGCTAAACAGGCTGCTGCAGTAGCAGAAGCAGCTAAGGAATTTGGTTCCGGGGAGGTGGAATTTACATCACGCCTTACCATAGAAGTGAGAGGAATTCCGTTTGATCAGATTGAACCGTTCCGTGAATATCTGGCAAAGGCAGGACTTGAAACAGGCGGCACCGGTTCTCTGGTACGTCCGGTGGTATCCTGTAAAGGGACCACCTGCCAGTATGGTTTATATGATACATTTGGGTTATCTGAAAAGCTTCACCAGCGCTTCTACAAGGGATACCATACGGTTAAGCTGCCGCATAAATTTAAGATAGCTGCGGGAGGCTGCCCCAATAACTGTGTAAAGCCTGACTTAAATGACCTGGGCATTGTCGGACAATTAATTCCTGATGTAGAGGAAGACATGTGTAATGGATGCAAAAAGTGCCAGGTTGAAACAGCCTGTCCTATGAATGCGGCAAAGCTTGAAGATGGTATTCTTCAGGTTGACAGTGATATCTGCAATAACTGCGGACGCTGTATTGGAAAATGTCCGTTTGATGTAATTGAGGCTGGAACAGCCGGCTTTAAAGTCTTCATTGGCGGAAGATGGGGCAAGAAGACTGCACATGCAAAACAGCTTGGCAAGATCTTCAAATCAGAGGAAGAAGTTCTGGATATCGTGGAAAAAGCAATTCTGCTATTCAGGGAACAGGGACAGACAGGAGAGCGTTTTGCCGATACGATTGAAAGAATCGGTTTTGATGAAGTTGAAAAGCAGATACTGGCGGAGGATATTCTGGCCAGAAAGCAGGAAATCCTGGATGCCAGGCTGCACCTGGTTGGAGGAGCTACCTGCTGATATAATAACAATAGGATGATTTTAGATCAGGGAACAATAAATGAGGGCGTTGATTCATTTTTAGTGAATCAGCGCCTTTCATATGCCCATAGAATGATTCCTGCGGAGCAGTATTGCTTAATTTATCTGTGTTTTGCTATTGCAGTACAGCATGGTTCAGAAAACAGCTCCATAAAATAAATATGTTGAAAAATAATAAAATATGAAATACAATAAAAATATAACATGTCTGTTAGGAGATTAAAAGTGATTAAATTTACAGTTGTTACTATTAAAAGTGAGAAAGATTATGATGAAGTACTAAAAAAGGAAATTCCTACATATTTAATAGATAATGATGTAATAGAGCGTTTAAGAAATTATGTAGGTTTAAAATGTGATACCATCACCATAGAATATCCATATTATGACAGTGATTATTTAAGTACCTATTACGAACATTATTCACAGAAATTTAAAAAATATGAAAAGTGCTGCTGCAGACTGCATTTGGAAAAGGCTGATAATTATTATGGTTATATTACATTGCGTCCGACTGTAAGTGGGACAAAGCTTGGAAAAACTTATATTGATCCCCATTTGTTACTGGATAAAGAAGCATATTTAATGCTTGGAAAGTATGAGGCCCATATTTCAGGACAAAATTTTGATATTAAATGCCTTCCCTGGCAGCGTCAGCAAACGGACATTTCAGTCTGTGCACACACGGCTACCTGGACTGTAATTCGATATTTTGGAAACAAATATAAGAATTATGCGGATACAACAATCGGATGCATAGTAGAAAAAATAAAAAATGATTGGGGTAGGAAGACACCTTCCTTAGGATTGAATCCTGTTCAAATTTCTGATATCTTCAAAGAATATGGGTTCAGTCCCTTAATAGTTGGAGGAGAAAAACGTATTGATTACAAATTTATAGATGAAATCATGTCATATATTGAATCAGGGATCCCGATGGTAGGTTTTTTGTCACCATTAGAACATGCAATATCCATTATCGGACATGGGAGGATTAATTACAGTATATTAGAGAATATAGAAATGATAGAACAACTAACCGATAAAGAGGTAAAAGTCATACCTCATACAAGGCTGATCAGTTCAATTTATGTAATGGATGACCGGTATTTTCCTTATATGGAGGTTCCGGTAGGTTTACCAAATAAGGAAAGTGATGTAGAGTATGGTGTTAATGAACTATATTATGCAGTTGTACCTCTATACAACAGGATGCAATTAGTTTATAGTGAAGTATATGCACGTATGCTGACATGGATTAAGGCGAAAGTAATGAATTGGGAAGAATTAAATGTCTGCAGTATTTACATTACATCCTCTAATTCATTAAAGCGTAATGCTGCGGAATCTGAAACAATGGCACAGGAACTAAAAGATACGATAATTAATCTTTCATTACCAAAGTTTGTATGGTGTATAGATTTAGCTGGAATAGAAAATTATAAAAATCTACTGACATCTGGTAAAATTATTATTGATACAACCAGTGCAACCTGGGAAACTGAACCTTGGATATTACGGCATGATCTGGAAAGAATTGAGTATAGAGATTATGATAATGATCCGAATATTGTTTATTCTCTAAAGGTAAAAATGTATCCATATAGAATGTACACGAATAATCTTGAGCAGATTAATCAGGAGGAAATATGAATGTCAAGTTACATTGCACCAGAGTATATGGCAATTGAAAATATGCTTAAACCATTTGTAAAAGAGCATGAGTTAGATATGGTGACGGTTAATAGTTTAATTCGTGGAAGCATGGAATTATTAGAACCAGAGCCGCCGACAGCTTCAGTGGCAATATTAGATTCCAAAGATATGTCATCGGCAGTGAGTGTGAAGCCCAGCAATATAAGAATTAATTTAAAATTTGCATTTAATTCAATTTTTTCATTTAAGTCATTACTCGATGCGGAAGGAATATGGCTGGTATTGTCATTATTAAAGACAATTGTATTTCTTATCTCTGACATGGAAGTCAGACTTAATGAAAATGAGGCAGTTGTTTTATTTTGCTTATATAGATTGCGTAATGCAGCATGCGAAGAGATGATTGATTACATTGAAACAGTTAAATCGGAGAAAATTCATGTCGAAATTAATACAATTGGTTTAAAAAAGGCATTGTATCAACTTGAAAAAATTGGAACTGTTAAGTTAGAAGCTGGAAAATATAGTATGTGTGAAACAATCCTTATTCGGAAACACTAATAAAATAAAATCACTTGCATTTATATTGAGAAATTCATATAATAATATGAGTGTAGAGAAAGAAGGAGATGAATATGGCGAAACTTATATTGAGTCAGGCTTCTCAAAAAGGAATACAAGGTGCAAAAAAAGGAAAATTAAAATCTGGTAAAAAATATGAAGAATTAGTAAAAGAAGCCGATAAGAGGATAGAAGAGAATCGTTATCGTTATGCTAACGCATATAAAAAGGCGGAAAAATATTTAGCCAGATGATTTAAGGTGTCTTGGATTTCATTGAAACTGGAAAATGATCTATTATATAATTATCAGTAAAGCTTTATATAAGGGCTGTTGCAAAAGCAGGGTAACCTGTTTAAGCAGCAGCTCAATTTTTATATCTGAAAAAAGGAATATGAGAAACTGTTTTGCGGTACTTTTTTTATAAAACAGTTGACAATTCTATTGTACTATTGTATTATTGTATTAAGTGATTAGTACAGTGGTACAACAATTATATAGAGGAGGAATAGAAAATGCCATGGGAACTGAAAAATGACCGTCCTATATATCTTCAATTAATCGAACAGATTAATTTTCGAATAGTATCCGGAACATATAAACCTGGTTCCAAGCTTCCAAGTGTCAGAGATCTGGCCGCAGAAGCTTCTGTAAATCCAAACACGATGCAAAAAGCACTTTCCGATCTTGAGCGCAGCGGCTTAATCGTTACGAATCGGACCAGTGGTCGTTTTATTACGGAAGATGGTTCGATGATTCAAAAAATGAAGCTTGATTTGGCAAAAGAGCAATTAGAAAACTTTTTGGAACAATTAAAAAAACTTGGTTTCAGTGATGATGAGGTTAAGAAATTTATCCTTGAGCATGTCCGGTAAACCATATTTCATCTTAGGGAGGTTATAAGAATGAATCCATTACTTGAATGTAATGCCTTGAGTAAACGTTACGGCGGTCTTACTGCCTTATCCGACATTAATCTTACATTAGAGAGAGGTAAAATCATAGGTCTTCTTGGACCAAACGGAAGCGGAAAAACCACATTAATTAAACTTATCAACGGACTGCTGGTTCCATCCCAGGGAAAGCTTCTGATAAACGGTATGGCGCCTGGTATCGAAACTAAAAAGGCAGTATCCTATCTTCCGGATAAGACCTACTTGAATAATTGGATGAAGGTAAAAAATCTTTTGGATTTTTTTGAAGATTTTTATGATAATTTTAATAAAACACGTGCCTACGATATGCTTGATAAGCTTCATATTAATCCAAACGACCATTTGAAGACAATGTCAAAGGGGACCAAGGAAAAGGTACAGCTTATCCTGGTTATGAGCCGTGATGCTGACCTTTATGTGCTGGACGAACCAATCGGAGGGGTAGATCCTGCTTCCAGGGATTATATCCTTAATACCATCATTAGTAACTACAATGAAAAATCTACTGTCCTCATTTCAACTCATCTGATTGCAGATATCGAAAATGTACTTGACGAAGCGATTTTCATACAATATGGACGTATCACCCTTCAATCTTCGGTAGATGATATCCGGATGAAAGAAGGAAAATCTGTTGATGCATTCTTCAGGGAGGTATTCAAATGCTAGGAAAATTGATAAAACACGAATTAAATGCAACAGCGCGTTATTTTTTGCCACTATTCTTAATTGCAATCGTGCTGACACCGATTACCAGGTTTACTATTTGGATAGGAAATTACCCTGGAATATTAAAGTTTATACCTGTCGTGATTGTTTTTGCATATGTAGCTTCACTTATTGTAATTGCATGTGCAAGTATATTATTGATCATTCACCGTTTTTACAAGAGCATGGCAACTGCTGAGGGATATCTGATGCATACCCTTCCGGTCTCAATGGAGAGCCATATTCTGTCAAAGCTGACAGTTGCCGGTATATGGACAATCGCCAGCTATTTGGTAATTGCATTATCTCTTTCCTTGATGTTTTTTACGCCAGAGCGGTTCTCCACTCTATTGGTTAAGTTTACCTATGCCTGGGACTCCATCTGCAATTCTGTAAGTGGCTTCCAGATGACCCTGTTTATTTCAGAGGTTATTTTGGTATCATTGTTTAGCATATTTACTTCACCTTTGATTTATTATGCATCTATTGCTATTGGTCAGGTTATCAGTAAAAATAAAGTGTTAGGCTCCATAATCGGATTCTTTATTATTCAGTTTGTATCGCAGATCATCGGTGTCATATTCATGGTTCCTTTTGGCCTTTACAGCGAACAAATCAGTAATTCAGCCGATTCCGTGGTATCCTTTTTTACAGAATTCTTTTTCCCGGTTACCATCCTTCTCGCGATTATCACTCAGGCAATCTTATTTGGTATCACCGATTTCATCTTCAAAAAGAAGCTGAATCTGGAGTAAAGTCTGCAGTCGTCATGTTTATTGAACAAATTACCATATGAACCGATTACAAAATCCGATGGCTTATCGGAGGAGGGTGCTTTTAATTTTTTAAAAGAGAACTGAATATAATGGAAGGCCCATAAATAACCATATGTCCTGCTGACTAAACGAGCAAGTTACGTTTTCGTTTGGTCAGCAGGTTTATTTTATTTCTCTGCTTTCGCACAGTTGACTAATTAACAACTTTGATGATATAATGAAGTTGTTAATTTGACGGCCAGTAATAAAGCGAATCAGAATGCATATCTTAAGTTCCCTAATATAGCAGTAAAGGAGGTTAAAAGCTGTCAGTTTTTTTTTTTATCTCATTTCTAACACTTATGTTTTTCAAAATGTCCGTTCTTATCTATAAAACCATAAAAAGATACAGACTGGAGAAAACCCGGAGGTTAACCGGGATACCTTAAAAGATAGATTATCAATTCATCCCACACCGGAAAATTTAAAAAATTTGAGAAAGGAAAAGTATGAGGATTTTTTTCTGATCCAATCATACAGGATTAGTATGGATAATATCAAACGTCAAATATCAATTGAGAGAGCAAAAGAATTAAAGAGCCGGATAGAAGATTTTTTAGAAGCAAGAAAAGAAATTCCAAAAGGAATGGACCTGGAAGCGGAGTTATTGGACAGGAAAAATAAAATACTAAAAGTACTGGATGCTAAAGAGGAGGATTGGAACGATTATCACTGGCAGTTACATAATAAGATTACAGATGTAGAGACCTTAAGTAAGATGATTCACTTGAGCGAGCATGAAAAGATCCGTATTAAGGAGGTAGAGAAAAAATTCAGATGGGCAATCTCACCTTACTATTTAAGTCTGGTGAATCCGGATGATAGATTTGATCCAATAAGATTATTATCTATTCCAACTTATAAGGAGCTGGAGGATACTTGTATGAATCTTGATCCCATGGGAGAAGAATTTACAAATCCAGCGGGATGTATTACAAGGAGGTATCCGGACAGGCTGATTATAAATGTGACCAATGTATGTGCCATGTATTGCAGGCATTGTCAGAGGAGAAGAAACATCGGAGAGAAAGATGTTCATAAATCACGGAAAATCATTCAGGAATCTATTGATTATATAAAAGAAAATGAAGAAATAAGGGATGTTTTAATCACTGGCGGTGATGCCTTATGTCTGTCTGATGAATATCTTGAGTGGATATTAAAACAGCTCAAGGAGATTCCCCATGTTGATTATATACGTCTGGGTACCAGGACCCTGGTGACCATGCCTCAGAGAGTTACCGATCGTTTATGTTCCATGTTAAAGAATTATCACCCGATCTATATTAATACTCATTTTAACCATCCAATGGAAATTACCCGGGAGGCAAAAGCTGCCTGTGATAAATTAGCGGATTCCGGAGTCGTACTGGGAAATCAGGCTGTCCTGCTGAATGGAATCAACAATGATAAGTTTGTTATGCGGCTGTTAAATCATGAATTACTGAAATGCAGAGTAAGGCCTTACTATATATTTCATGCCAAGCATGTGCAGGGAACCAGTCATTTTAATACGTCCATTGAAGACGGGATAGAAATCATGGAATATTTACGAGGCTATACTTCCGGCTTGGCCATTCCGACATATATCGTAAACGCCCCGAACGGTCAGGGAAAAACACCTATATTCCCCAATTATATTGTCTCCCGGGGACCAGGGTATGTGAAGCTGCGGACCTGGGAAGGAAATATTATTGAATATGAGGACCATGAGACAAAAGATATCCGGGAGTATATCCAATAATTATGGTCTGTGATGCTAAAGTATCCCCAGCTTTAATTTCCAAACAAGAATCCGGATTACGGATTCATCCAGGCGTTCTTCTTTAACTGTTCCATCCTTCAGGGCTTCTAAAACCGACGGAATCTGTGTATCGAAATCGGTAGAAATCAGCAGGTCATTCCCGGCGTTAATGGCAAGAACGGCAGCCGTTGTATCTGAGGTATAATCCTTAACCGCCTCCATGCTGAGGTCATCGGTCATAATCACCCCTTTAAAGTTCAGAGAATCTCTTAATATATGGTGGACATTACGGGACAGAGAGGCAGGAGAGTCTTTATCCATACAAGTTACAATATTGTGGGATACCAGGACGCTGCCGGCTCCGGCTTCTATACCGGCCTCAAAGGGAAGAAAGTCACTCTTAACGAACTGGTCGTAATCCCTGTTATCCACGGCAGAGCCTGTATGAGTATCCGTATTGTTTCCATAGCCGGGAAAATGCTTAAGAGTACAGCCGATCTGCTCTTTCTCCATTGCCTCAACAACTGTCTTAACGTATTCTGCGGTAGCCGTGGCATCTTTACCAAAAGCCCGGCGGTAGATAAAGTCATTGGAATCGGAGGACACATCGCCAACCGGTGCCAGATTGACATTGATGCCAAGTCCAAGCAGAAGCTTTGCTTTTTCCCTGGTATCCGTCTGAATGGCCTCAAAGCCGCCCAGTTTATAAAGGTCCTGGGGAGACTTAAAAGGTTCTTCCCGGAAGGCCGGATATTTACTGACACGGCATACGGTTCCGCCTTCCTCATCTACACCGATGAGCAGGGGGATGAAAGAGGTACTCTGATAGCTTTCTAAAAGTTCCCTGATGCTGGTTTGAGTCTCGTCTTTAAAATCATCTCCAAACAGAATATAACCGCCCGGATGATATTTCCTGATGTCTTCGATGGCACTGTCCTTACGCAGTCGGACGAAAAACATCTGACCAGCCTTTTCCTCCTGTGTCATGCCGGAAAGCAGCTCTCTGGCTCTGGTCTCACAGGAATCGGTGTCTGCAGAGGATTGACCGGTGGCGGCAGAAGTACCCGAAGCAGGAACCGGTGTATCAGTTCCTTCCGTATTCGTTTCTGAATTTTCAGAATCCTGGTGGGTTGATTTGTCGTAAGATTCTGGAAAGTATTTCCGGCAGCCTGTCATAAGAAACGACAGGAACAGAAAGAATATGAGAAACGTATATTTATTTGATTTCATTTAGATTTCCTTTCCGTCATATTTGACATCCGATCAATAAAAGGATTGATTACTGCCCTGTCAGAGCCAGGTGATTTTTCAGCTCTTCATTCCATGAGGCATACGGTGTTTCTTTCCGGTGATCGGTCAGATCAGTATATGAACATAAGTATGTACCCGTATAAGCGGATACCTTTTTCGCACCATAGTAATTCAGATGATCTCCGTCATCACGGGTATCTTTTGACCAGTCGATCCCTAACGAATTGGCATTCAGGTTAAGATCAACATAAGCCAGCTGTTTTTTTTTGTGCAAAAGCAGCAGCATTGTGTTTTGAATAAGACCAGCAAAGAGGGGAAGGTGCGCTGTATAAGATCAGCTGAATGTTGTTTTTTTGCATAGATCCGTTATTTTATTCAGATATAATAATGGCTGTTCGTCGATTGGCCAGGTCTCATCTGTCTGATTGATATATGGTCCGTTCTTATAAGGTTTGGTAATTGTGCTGTATTGATATCCATTATACACGGTAACAGGTTCCAGGTGCTTTTTTTAACCGATATTTTTTAACATATATATATGAAAGTATTTCCAGCTGTTATGAGAAATATTTTTTTGGCTGTTTCTTCTGCATTATTCTCCAGTGCATTCATATATTTGAAATCACGATAAAACGCATTGGTCTCCAGTAAAACCACTTTTGGTGACTGATGCCTAAGCAATAGCATTTCGATATGGAATAACAATTGGTTTTAGAGAGAATTAAGAATTATTAAGAAAAGGATTTCCTTTTAGATTCATTCAAAATTGACAGTTTTCCATATGTTTCTTATAATAAAATTAAGAAATTGTAAGCAATCAAATCATTTAAACGGAGATGCCTATGTCAGATCATTCACTGGAACTATTTCATGAATTTACAAAAAGCTGGTTTAAAAATACGCTCGGTTCACCAACGGAGGTTCAAAATCAGGCCTGGCCGGAAATCGCATCAGGCAGGCATACGCTGGTATCTGCGCCAACCGGCACTGGCAAGACGCTTACCGCATTTTTGGTATTCATTGACAGACTGCTTAATGAAGCCAGAAGCGGAGAGCTGAAACAGGAGCTGCAGGTAATTTATATATCCCCTTTAAAATCACTTGCCGGTGATATCCGTGAGAACCTCCGCCGTCCTTTGGAGGGTATCCTTAATGAACAGATGAAAGCAGGCATTTCAGGAAGTCAGGAGCTGGTGATCGGTATACGGACCGGAGACACCACACAAAAGGAACGGAACCTGATGATCAAGACGCCTCCTCATATTCTGATTACTACTCCGGAATCCCTGTATCTGATGCTGACCAGTAAATCCGGACAGAAAATTCTTAAAACAGCGAAAGCCCTCATCATTGATGAACTGCACGCCATGATTGATACTAAGCGGGGCGCTCACCTGATGCTGTCCGCTGCAAGACTGGATAAGCTTTGCGGGAAGCCCCTTCAGCGAATCGGCTTATCAGCCACCATTGAACCATTGGATATTGCCGCCCGGTATCTGTCTCCTGAACCGGCGGCTGTCGCAGCACCAAAGATGCATAAGAAGATTCAGATTGAAGTGACAAGTCCTCTGGGCGATTATAGAATCATGACAAAGGACACGGTATGGAAGGAAATAGCGGGAACCGTATATTCTTATTGCAGAGGTAAAGGCAGTGCCATTGCATTCGTGGAGGGAAGGGCTTATGCGGAAAAGCTGGCCTATTTTATCAATGAATTAAGCGGAGAGAGTTTTGCACGGACCCATCATGGGAGTCTGTCTAAGGAACAGCGGTTTGAGGTGGAACAGGCGCTCCGTGACGGATCATTAAAGCTTTTGTGCACAACCTCCTCTATGGAACTGGGGATCGATGTAGGGGATATCGAACAGGTATTCCAGATCGGCTGTCCCCGTTCAGTCTCCAGTACCATGCAGAGGCTTGGCCGGGCCGGGCACAACCCGAACCGCACAAGCATCATGCATATGTTTCCCAGAGAAGCAGCAGAGGGATTGTATTGCGGATTTACTGCAGAAGCAGCACGAAACGGCGGGATTGAGTATTCTTCTCCTCCCAGACTCTGCTTTGATATCCTGGCCCAGCATCTGGTATCCATGTCATGCGGGGACGGTTATGAGGTAGAAGAGGTTATGGAACTTCTCCCGCGGGCCTATCCGTTCCGCGAAGTCACGGAAGAGGATGTCCGTGATATTCTTTGTATGCTTGCTGGAGATTATGAGCATGAGAGGGATATTCCCGTTCGTCCAAGAATCATCTATGACCGGATTCATGATCAGATAAGGGGAGATGCCTACAGCCGGGTGCTGGCTGTCAGTGCCGGAGGAACCATACCGGACAGAGGCCTCTATGCGGTCAGATCGGAAAGCGGCGTCAAGTTAGGGGAGCTGGATGAAGAGTTTGTCTTTGAAACCAGAATAGGCGACAGGTTTTTACTGGGAACCTTTGCCTGGCAGATCGTTAATATATTAAAGGACACCGTAATTGTAACCCAGACCAATCCTTCAGGTGCCAGACTTCCTTTTTGGCATGGTGAAATAAAAGGCCGGAGACTCAGGACCGGAATCGTATTTGGAGAAATATTCCGAAGGTTTAACCAGGATGACAGGACAGACTCCATGTTAAAGGAGCTTAAAAAGCTGGGACTTGACGAACAGGCAGCACAGAGTGCACTGGACTTTTTAAAACGCCAGCAAATGAGTACCGGAATCCTGCCGGATGACAGAACCATATTGATTGAACATTTTATGGATGAAAACAGCAATCATCAGATGATGGTTCATTCCGTATTCGGCCGTCAGGTAAATGAACCCTTATCCCTGCTGGTGAGGGAAGCGGCAAAACTCCATTCCGATACTGCAATAAACTGTGTGGCCGACGATGACGGTTTTCTTTTCTTTCCTTATGATGGCAATCCCCTGCCCGATGGACTGCTTTACCAGGTATCACCGGAAAAGGCCATACAGACCGTAACAGCCTTGCTTCCGGCAACGCCTTTATATAATATGAATTTCCGTTACAATACAGCACGTGCGCTTATGATGGGAGTCAGAAACAATAAACGACAGCCACTCTGGATTCAGCGTATGAGGAGTGCAGAGATGCTGTCTTCCCTGATCCGTCAGGAAAAACACCCCATACTTCGGGAAACAAAGCGGGAATGCCTGGAGGATTACTGGGATCTTAAGGGAGTTGAATATATTCTAAACGGAATACGGTCCGGCAATATTCAGATTCGTGAGATGTATCTCGATACACCATCACCCATGTCACTTCCATTAAGACGTCAGACAGAAGCCTCCATGATGTATGACTATTCCCCCACCCCGCAGAACATCCATCAGGCCACGTCAGAAGCTTTAGGGCAGGTCACGAAGCTTACACCGGAACCGGAACAGCTGGCCCGTGTCTCCGAACGGACCCGGCTTCCGGAAGATGAACAGCAGCTTCATACCCTGTTGATGATAGAGGGAGATTTAACTGCAGGAGAACTGGAAATTCCCGTCGAATGGCTGGAATCGCTTGCTGCCATGGGGCGTGCCAGCTATATTGAACCCGGATTATGGATCGCCGCAGAGCACGAAAAGGAATATTCTGATGCACTGGAAGGCGGAGAACTTCAGGCAAGAAAACGTCTGGTTCAGAGACTGTTAAGATATCGGGGAGCAAAGTCATGTGAGCAGGTAGCGGAGCGTTATCTGTGGACGGATGAAACATCCCGGAATTTATTATCTGCCCTGTGTACACAGGGAAATGCAGTGGAACAGGATGGCGTTTATTATCATTCAGAGCTTTATGACCGTGCAAGAAAAGAAACCATGAAAAACCTCCGCAAACAGGTAACCACCCTTCCGGCAGAACGGTATGCTGCGCTGCTTGTAAATCGCATGCGTATTTCGGCTTCTTCTTCGGAACAGCTGGAGGCTGCGTTGAATACATTTATGGATCAGCCGTATCAGGCGGAAGTCTGGGAAACGATTCTCCTGCCTGCGCGTGTGGGAAACTACCGTCCGGAGCTAATGGACAACATTTTATCCGGGGGTACCGTATTCTGGCAGCTTGGATCCGGATCCAGCCTCTGTTTTCATCAATATGCAGATATTGATTGGGATGCGGATCTGTCAGAGATATTTAATACCCTGGAAGGAAAAGAAAAGACCATATATGGCGCATTATTAAAAAATGGAGCCAGCTTTATGCAAAGACTGGACGGGCTGGTAGATGGCCCGCCCTATGATACTCTGTTAAAGCTTGCTGAGAAAGGAGTGGTAAGTGCAGACAGCTTTATTCCTGTCAGGCAATGGCTGAATCGGGATAAGCTAAGAAAAGGAACAGCCCGCCAGCGGGTAAATGCCAGAACAAAAATTCTTTCGACAGGGCGATGGGAGGTGACCCGTCCCATGAAACCTCTGACAGTTGAAGCGCAGCTTAACCGCAATTTTGGCAGGGCTGTTATTCTTAGCCGTGAAACCATAAAGGGCATGTCATGGAGCACTGCGCTTGAGACCCTGCGTATATGGGAATATACCGGCCAGGTGCGCCGCGGATATTTTATCGAAGGACTGTCAGGCATCCAGTTTATCCGGGAAAAAGACTATGCAGGCACCATGCTTGCTCTTTCACAGCCAAGGGAAGAGATTACATGGTTAAACGCTGCCGATCCGGACCAGCCCTGGGGAAAAATTTTCAAGCACTGGAAAGACAGGACCTTTTTAAACGTTTCCGGTACTGGGGTGGCATTACGTGCCGGTATTCCAATTGCCGTTCTGGAACGCCAGGGGAGGATTCTCAGGATATTTGAACCGGAACATGCAGAGGAAGCACTTCGTGCCTTTACGAAAGAATATGCCAGACACAGGATATTCTCTTCACAGAACCGTATTGTAATCAAAGATTATCCAAAAGAGGCAGCCGAATTGCTGCGCAGTACTGGATTTATTCATGAACTGCAGGATTATGTGATATACCGGTGATACAGGGGCCCCATGGCGATGGGAAATTGCTTTGGGGCTTCCCATTTCACTACATTAACTGGTCATTAGGGAGTGTCCTGAAATTTCAATTTTGGAGACCTCCCTTATATTATGCAATTAATACTTGTAAAAAAATTTATATTTAAGTAAAATGATTGCAGAAGACACTAGGAGCGGCATATTATGATTAAAAATGAATTGGTGAGCCGGAGTATTGAATATATTATGCAGCATTTGGATGAAGAAATTACCATTGAAGATGTTGCGGATTATTGTCATTTTTCTAAATATTATTTTAGCAGGATTTTTAAGGCGGAAACAGGAGAGAGCATATATGCATTCATTAAGCGGTTAAAAATGGAACAGAGTGCCCTGCGGCTGAAGATTGAAAAATACAGATCCATTACGGATATTGGATTTGATTACGGATACAGCCCATCAAATTATAGTTCAGTATTTAAGAAACATCATAGAATTTCTCCTGCGGAATTTAGAAAAAGAATAAACGCCACCAACGTACATCACCCTTTCTATACGGATAATCTTACCAGACTCAAAGCATTTGAAGAATATGACCGGCATATTTCTATTCAGGAGTTGGATGACTGGTTTGTTATTTATGAAAGATATATTGGTAATTATAGTAACCTGGATAAAAATTGGGGTGAATTCATAGAAAAGTATAAAAGATATCTGACAGAGGATACCTTATTGATCGAGAGGTCCTATGATGATCCTTCCATAACCAAAGTAGAGCAATGCCTGTATGATATCTGTATGACCGTGGATAAAAATTGTTCTCTTGACAATGTTACTGTGATTCAGGGGGGGAAGTTTGCTGTTTACCGTTTTGAAGGATTAATAAAGGAAATTTTTGCTGTTTATCAAGGCATCTTTATTATTTGGCTGCCATCCAGCGGTTACGAGATCGATGACAGATATGGGCTGGATATTTATCGGGAAGTTAATTGTGAAAAAATGTATGTCGTAATGGATATCTGTATACCCGTTAAATAGAGCAAGAATTCAGAAGTTTAAAAATAGGCTTTTTACTATAATGGGAACTGCCACATGAATATAGTTCAATTTGTAAAGGAGTCTATTTTATGAATTTAGAAATCATTAAGAACAAAACAGTGCAGATGATTCTGCAATTTTCCATCCCTTCCATTATTGCCATGGTACTAACTTCCCTCATTACCATAGCAGACGGTTTTTTTATCGGGAACTATGTTGGGAAGGAAGGGATTGCCGCGGTGAATCTGGGGCTTCCCATATTATATGTCTATTTGGGACTTGGTATTATGATAGGTGTAGGCGGTATTGCTATTGCAGGAAGGGCCCTGGGAGCACAGGATATAAAGAAAAGCAACCATGTGTTTAATCAGACGGTTATATCCGCCATAGTCATATCGGTAACATTAAGTATCGCTGTCGGTGTTTTAATGGGACCGCTTATAAGTGCAATGCATATGGATGCACAAGTGGTCAGCTGCTTTGATAAATATTATTCTATTATGATAATTTCATATCCTATAATGATCGTAAATTCCACTCTGGGTATGTTTATACGAGGGGAAGGCAAACCACAGCTGTTCATGTTCATTAATATCTTAACGGTAATCATAAACATTTTTTTGGATTATCTGTTCATACGTCAGCTGCATTTTGGTATAGAGGGGATTGCTTCGGCATCATTGATCTCTCTGATTATCGGATTAGTTTGTATGGTTATGTTTTTTCTGAAAAAATCAAGTATTTACAAGTTTGGGAAATTAGAATTTTCTAAAATTGTGTTACGGGATACCCTGTTAAATGGCAGTTCAGAATTTATTGGACAGATGTCCATGAGTATTTCCATGTTTGCGTACAACTGGATTATTATGAGAACAGTAGGTGTTACGGGAGTGGCAGCATTTACCATAGTTGGTTATGTGGCATATTTGTTTAGTATGGTAATTGTTGGTTTCGGACAAGGTATAGGAGCTTTGGTCAGTTTTGCTTACGGAGCGGAAGAAATTGAATTAAGTAAAACGATACGTAAGAAAACGAATCTGTTTGTATTTTTATCAGGAGCAGCGGTGATGATTATGCTGCTGATTTCTTCTGACTGGTATAGCCGTATTTTTGTGAAAAGCGAAAATGTTGCAGCATTGATCCATTCAGGACTTTGTATATTTGTGTTTTCCTTTTTATTTTCAGGAATCAATACCATAACGTCCTTTTACTTTACCTCTATTGGAAAAGCAAAAGAGTCAGCACTCATTTCTTCTTCCAGAGGTTTGGTAGTATTATTAATATGCATCTTTACCTTACCGGTATTGTTTGGCATGACCGGTGTATGGCTCGTAGCTCCTGTAACTGAAGCATTAACTATTATATTAAGCTTTGCTTTGATTCGGCAAAATGAAAATGAAAAATGTCTTAGCATTCACCCACAAAACTTAGTATAATAAGCAGGAAACAGGGGAGCGTCCCGGATTCAATTCTATGGACGCTCCCTGTTATGCAGTTTTGTTATTCGATATTAAAATTCTCGGAATGAAAATTTGCATAATACCGGCCTGATTGTGCGGTGAATTTTAAGACACAGTAATCGGGGTCAGATACTCCTTCTGGATAATAGATGGTATCCCCATCCCGCCAGATCATTTCCTTGTGGTCACTGTCCTCCAACACCTCCATCGTGCCCTTTAACATGACTCCGCGGAAAAACCTCTTATCACAAAAATAAATACAGGCTTTGCTATTTTTTTTATATTGGTCTGTCCGCATGGAAGAAGTGTTGGTCGTAAAGTAAAATGTTTTAATTCCTTCCCGTTTTCTCGGCGGCAGCATGGCTTTGGTATTTGGAAAGCCGTCATCTCCGATGGAACTGATAAAAGATACCCCTTGTTTATCAATTAAATTTCCGATTGTCTGTTCTGGATTCCTTAGCATAGTTCAAACCTCCTTTTATTAATTTTTAATAAAAGTATAAAACAGAAAAAAGCTGCAGTAAATTCCCCACTTTTTTGTGGGTATGGTCATGGAATATCTTCCATACTGTTTTCTTTCATCAGTTCCATACCTACCCCTTGCATAATCGTAACTGCTTCCAACAGTTTATGACCGCGGTTCGTTAAGAGATATTCTACTTTTAAAGGATAGCCATTGTATGTATTTTTGGCAATGATCTGGTAATCAAGGAGTTCTTTTAATTGTTCAAGCAGCATTTTCTGACTGATACCGTTTATTTCCCTTTCCAGCTGAGATAAAGATTTTACGCCTTTTCCAAGCTGCCATAAAATAATTGGCTTCCATTTCCCTTTTATCAGGTCATGGGTTAATTCAAGCGGACATGTATACTCTTCACGTATTTTCATTATTTAACGAACCCTTCATAAAATAATTTATTAGCATCATTATACTATTTATTTTATATTTTGTCATACTGAATAATACTTTAACCTTATCAAGGAAGTGGTAATAAGGTTATGCCCGATGGAGCGGGGCACGCTGTGAGCAAGTAGCGAAGCGGATTGCGAATATCCGCTTTGACAGGACACAGACGATTCCATGAAACCTTTGCTGGCCTTGGACAAGTACTAGACCCTGCTCAGACATTATGATATACTGAACCCAAAATTTAACCTTATCAAGGAAGTCCCCCGCTTCTTAAAGTGGGGGAATGGACGGGGGGGATTGACCAATGGCAACTCTTAAAGATGTAGCTGAACGTGCGCAGGTTACGGTCACGACTGTCTCAAGAGTGATCAATAATCGTGGTTATATCAGCGAACAGACCAGAAAAAAAGTTTATGATGTCATGAAAGAACTGAATTATCAGCCCAATGAATTAGCGCGGTCTCTTTCTAAACAGAGAACCAATACGATTGGGATCATAGTACCGCACATTGTTCATCCTTATTTTGCGAAGCTGATCAGCAGTCTGGAAAATGCAGCGGCTGACAAAGGTTATAAGATATTGCTGTGTAATTCAAAGGCAAAGAATGAGAAGGAATTGGAATACATTGAAATGTGTAAGAGTAACCGGGTATCCGGAATCATACTCTGCAGCCGGAACGTCGATACTGCACAAATGAAGAATCTGGAGATCCCTGTCATTACCATTGAACGAAACCTGGAAGCCGGAACCGTCGGGATCGAATGCGACAATTATCAGGGAGGGCGTCTGGCAGCCGGTCATC
Source organism: uncultured Lacrimispora sp. (assembly GCA_964402355.1). GTDB lineage: Bacteria > Bacillota > Clostridia > Lachnospirales > Lachnospiraceae > Lacrimispora. The sequence continues at coordinate 273,977 of CAYOCB010000002.1, read as the reverse complement.
TGATATCCTGCGGCTGTAAGTACCTGCTTCACCTAAGCGGCATCAGGAATGAGAATATGCCTGCGGATGCAAGAGCAGAAGGGTTTATAGCCGTATGCGAGGAGCATGGAATCCTGTATAAGGAGATTCAGGCTGCGAGTACGATTTATAATACGCTTGATTATCGTGAGCACATCAGACGGGCAATGAAAGAGGCTCCGGGCGTGGATGGCATATTTGCAAGCAGTGACCTGATTGCGGCTCAGACCATTCAGATCTGCGCGGAAATGGATATACGGATACCAGAGCAGATCAAGCTGGTCGGTTTTGATGATGTGGATATTGCAGAATTGACAACACCGACGATCACGACCATTCACCAGCCGATTCGTGAGATGGCGGAATGGGCGGTTGCATTCATACAGAGGAGTTTGAATCACGAAAACGTACCCGAACAGTTCAAGCTGCCGGTTTCACTGGTTAAAAGAAATTCGTCATAAAAGAATAGAATTAAGCAGATAAAATGCAGCAAATAGAATGTAGCAGAAATTTTTATTTCTGGATTTAACTTTCATTTGTCACGAAAATATGTCAAGCGGTTGACATACAGCAGAAGTAATTATATACTCAAGGTATGTATTCAATGTGATATCCGGCAATGGAATGATGCAATAAAGAAAAGACAGGAGTCAGAGTGATGGAGCTAAATAATAAGATCATGTTAATTACCTATGCAGACAGTCTTGGAAAGAATCTGGACGAATTAAATACCGTACTGCATACATATTTACAGAAAGAAGTGGGAGGTGTGCATATTCTTCCATTTTTCCCATCTTCCGCAGACAGAGGATTTGCCCCTGAGTGCTATGACAAAGCAGCGGAGGAATTCGGTACATTTGAAGATGTGAAGAAGATAAGTAAGGACTATTATCTGATGTTTGATTTTATGGTGAATCACATATCCAGAAGCTCTGACTTTTTTAAGGACTTTGAAGAGAGGCAGGATGACTCGGCTTATAAGGATATGTTTATTCGATATAAAGATTTTTGGGAAAATGGAGAACCAACAGAAGAGCAGATAGATCTGATCTATAAGAGAAAACCCCGTGCACCATATACCGAGGTGAATTTTAAGAATGGACAGACAGAAAAGGTATGGTGTACTTTCTGTGAGGAACAGGTGGATTTAGACGTTACAACAGAGACGACGAAAGAGTTTATTCGGCAGTCATTAGCAAAAATGTGTGAGAACGGTGTTTCTGTTATTCGTCTGGATGCATTTGCATATGCCATAAAAAAGAAGAATACCAATTGCTTTTTTGTAGAACCGGATATCTGGAATCTGCTGCATGAGATCGAAGAGATAGTGGCAGAAAAGAACATCACTGTTTTACCGGAGATACACGAACATTACAGCATTCAGATGAAAATTGCCGGACAGGGATTCTGGGTTTACGATTTTGCACTGCCTGTACTCGTATTAAATGCCTTGTATTCCGGGAATGGGAAATATTTAAAAAATTGGCTGGACATGAGTCCCAAGAAACAGTTTACGACTCTGGATACCCATGATGGCATTGGAATTGTGGATGTAAAAGACTTAATGCCGGATGCGGTAATCGAAGAAACGAAAGAGAAGATGTTTACCAAAGGCGCAAATGTCAAAAAAATATACAATACGGCAGCTTATGATAATCTGGACATATATCAGGTAAACACCACTTATTATTCCGCACTTGGCAATCGGGATGACGCTTATCTGCTGGCAAGAGCGATCCAGTTCTTTGCACCTGGTATTCCGCAGATATATTATGTGGGACTTCTTGCCGGCAGGAATGATATTGAACTGATGGAAAAAACAAAGAACGGCAGAGATATAAACCGTCATTATTATAATCTTGATGAGGTGGAAAAGGAGGTACAGAGACCTGTAGTAAAGCAATTATTTGAGCTGATGCGCTTTCGGAACAGCCATCCGGCATTTGCATTGGAAGGGGATATAGAGGTAAGACTGGAAAATGATCATAATATTGAAATTATAAGAACCTATGATATTTATTATGCAAAACTTACGGCTGACCTTCAAAGCTTACAATTTAAAATTTCCTATAATTAAAAGTAGGGCGGGACCTGTGAAAGGCTCCGCCTTTATTTTCTGTTATCGGTGAGTATGGAAAATTGAGAAGTTTACAAGTGACAACTTGTATGATATAATAAGTTGTAAGTTGCTGGCAACCAGGAAAAAAGGAGGAGTAAATGTATGATACTGTAGTGAATGTAAACAATTCTGAAATACAGCATGGCGCCCAAAATGACAGGATTTATCTGATGCATTTGGCTAAGGAGGATGTGCCGGACATATTTGGTGTTCTGAATCATTTAGCAAATATGCATGGATACACGAAAATATTTGCTAAGGTCCCTGAATCCGTTTCTAAAATTTTTTTGGAAAATGGCTATATTTCAGAAGCAGCTGTGCCGCGTTTTTTTAATGGCAGGGAAAATTGTATTTTCATGGGAAAATATATGGATAATAAAAGATGTATCCCACGTGATAAAAATCTGAATGAAAATGTATTAGAAACCGCTTTTTTGAAAGAACCTTACGATATGGCAGATTTTAATGAATGTAATATGAAACATGAATTACTGATAAGAAAAGCAGAGTTTACGGATGCGAAGCAGATGGCCGGGTTATATTCCAGGGTCTTTGATACTTATCCTTTTCCGGTTACTGATTCGGAATATATAAAAAAAACGATGAAGGATCATGTGATCTATTTTGGTGTATGGAAAGGCAGCGAGCTCGCAGCGTTATCCTCCTGTGAGATGAGCGAAAATGATGAAAATGTAGAAATGACTGATTTCGCCATCCTTCCGGAATACAGAGGACACAGGCTTTCCTGTTTTTTACTGGCACAAATGGAAAAAGAAATGAAAAAACACAATATGAAGACTGCATATACCATTGCCCGTTCCTGTTCTTATGGTATGAACCATACCTTTGCCAGATTTGGGTATCAGTTTTCCGGTGTACTTGTAAAGAACACTCAAATCGGCGGTGGAATTGAGGATATGAATGTCTGGTATAAGCATTTATAGCCGAATGCTCTGCTATTGATTTTATTAGTATTTTCAAAGTTCATAACAACAACGTAAGGAGGTTTTTGATGGATAGAGAAATCGTATTAAAAAATGTGATTATAAACAAGGATTTTAGAAAAGTACAGGTAAATTCCATTACAAGAAAGTTTTTTGCAGATGTCAGTCCGGAGGATTGGAACGATTGGAAGTGGCAGATGCAAAACAGGATAGAAACGGTAGATGATTTAAAGAAACATCTGAAACTGACGGAAGAAGAGGAAATTGGAATAAGAACATGCCTCGGTACTCTTAGAATGGCAATTACTCCGTATTATCTTTCACTGATCGATCCGGATAATCCGGACGATCCTATAAGAAAACAGGCGGTTCCTACTTCCCGGGAGCTTGAATTTTCCAGCTGTGACTGCGAGGATCCTCTTCATGAGGAGGCGGATTCTCCGGTCCCCGGGCTTACCCACAGGTATCCGGATCGTGTGCTTCTTCTTGTTACCAGTAAATGTGCCATGTATTGCAGGCACTGTACAAGAAGGAGATTTGCAGGTCAAAGTGATGGGTCCCTTCCGATGAAACAGATTGACAAGGCTATTGAGTATATAAAAAGAACTCCGGCTGTCAGGGATGTTCTTATTTCAGGCGGGGATCCTCTTTTGCTGTCTGATGAGAAACTGGAACTGATCATAAAAAAGATAAGAGCGATTCCGCATGTTGAAATCATAAGGATCGGAAGCAGAACTCCGGTGGTTATGCCTCAGAGAATTACGGCAGAGCTTGTTGATATGCTGAAAAAATACCATCCCATATGGCTGAATACGCATTTCAATCATCCAAAAGAGATAACGCCTGATTCTAAAAAAGCTTGCGAGATGCTTGCAAATGCAGGAATTCCTTTGGGAAATCAGACCGTTCTTCTAAGGGGGATCAATGACTGCGTTCATGTTATGAAAAAATTAATGCATGAGCTTGTAAGAATACGAGTCAGGCCATATTATATTTACCAGTGTGATCTCTCCATGGGAATTAAGCATTTCCGGACTAAGGTCTCAAAAGGTATCGAAATCATAGAGGGACTCAGGGGACATACGTCAGGGTTCGCAGTACCCACTTTTGTAATCGATGCACCTGGCGGCGGCGGAAAAATACCGGTTATGCCCAATTATTTGATTTCTGCAGCTGAGAATAAAGTAATCCTCAGAAATTTTGAAGGAGTCATAACAACCTACAGCGAACCGGAAGATTATGCTTCTGAATGCAATTGTGAAGTCTGTTCAGGAAAGCGCAATATGAAGGCGGTAGGCATTTCCAAGCTGATTAATAACGAAGAGATATCCCTGGAACCTTCCGGACTCAGAAGAAATATAAGAAATGGCAAAATAAGCAGTTAAATGGACAGGATAGTCTGAAAGCAATCCGGTTGTAAAGGCAAAAGTAAAAAATACTTTTTAATAAAAATAAATCTACAAAATAAGAAAAGTATGTAGCATTTGAAGAAATCCCGAATATAATTATTATAGTCGAGTATGAAAGGAAATGCTATTATGCCTATTAAAATATTTATTGATCAGGGCCACAATCCAAGCGGATATTTTAACAGTGGAGCGGAAGGAAATGGTTTAACTGAATCTGAGGTCAATTATCAGGTCGGTATCTATCTGCAGAATATTTTAAATAATGATCCGAGGTTTGAGGCCCGTGTATCAAGACCGGAACCTGATACAGTATTAGGGTGGAATAACACTTCCAGTCTGGCAGCAAGAGTTGCGATGGCTAATGATTGGCCGGCAGATTATTTTATCAGTATTCATTGTAACTCAAACCCCAACCCTGCAATAAACGGTACGGAGGTATATATCTATCAATATTATACACAAGCTCAATGGCTGGCTGAGCAGCTCATGGAAGGAATAACCCAAATGGTGGGAACCAATAATAACGGAATAAGGGAAAATCCATCATTGTATGTTTTAAGAAACGCCGATATGCCTGCAAATCTTGTTGAATTAGGATATTTAACCAACTATTCGGATGCTATAAAATTACGTGATAATCAATACCAGTTTGCTTATGGTATTTATTTGGGATTTATGAGATATTTTGGTTTTGAATAACAGTCGGATTTTTAACTCCTAAGACTGCCCGGTTATGAATCATTCATATTTATGCCTGAAAATCAGCATGTTATCTGGATTTTCAGGCATTTTTCTGTTATAATGTCGAATACGGATGATCAATGAAGGCGGTGAAAGTATATGACATTGTTTTCCAGCCAGGTATTAAGCCAGTTTCACGAACTAGATTATGAGATCTATAATTTCATATTGAAGAACAGCGAAAAGATTCCTTATATGACCATAAGAGAGATTGCCAAAGAAGCCCATGTTTCTACAACAACCATTACCCGGTTCTGCAGAAAGGTAAAATGCAGCGGTTTTTCTGAGTTTAAGGTCAGATTCAAACTGGAGAAGGAAACGAATCATGTACTGCAGAAAGAATTTGATTCAAGCTCCATTCTGGATTTTTTTCAAAGGGCGGGTACGGAATCATTTCAGAAGCAGCTGGTAACCATAGCCGATATAATAGCAAAAAAGAAACAGATCATTTTTCTTGGTACAGGTAATTCGGGGATCGTTGCTGAGTATGCCAGCCGTTATTTCTGCAATATCGGCATTTTTTCCACAGGAATCAGCAATCCCATGTTTCCCATTAATCTGGAATTTCCGGGAGAGAGTATTATTATTGCCCTTTCTGTTGAGGGAGAAACCAATATACTTATTGAAAATTCTGAAATCTTAAAACAGAGCAACAGTACGGTTGTTTCCATTACCAACAGCAAAAACAGTACACTGGCCAGGATTTCCGATTACAATGTTTCCTACTATATCCAGAGGGAACTGGCAGCAGGCCGGAAGATGAAGGTGGATATCACTTCCCAAATCCCGGCAGTCTATATCGTGGAAACTCTGGCAAGGCTGACGCTGCAAAAAAAACAGGGATGAGACACCCTGTTTTTTTTGTGGAACAATTGCCTAAGATATACAGTTTGTGACCAAATGGACCGGCCTTATTTCATTTGAACCTGATTTGGAGTATGCTTGACAAAGAAATGAATAAGGAGGATGGTTCATGAAAGAGAATCTGAAAATCGTAACCATTGGTGGAGGTTCCAGCTATACGCCGGAATTAATTGAAGGCTTCATCAAAAGAAAAGACCAGCTGCCGATCCGTGAGATATGGCTGGTTGACATTGAGGAGGGAAAAGAGAAGCTTGAGATCGTAGGAAATCTGGCAAAGCGAATGGTAAAGGCAGCAGGTCTTGACTGGGAAGTCCATCTGACACTGGACCGGAGAAAAGCCCTTAAGGATGCGGATTTTGTTTCTACCCAGTTTCGTGTAGGTCTTTTGGATGCCCGCATCAAGGATGAGAGGATTCCTTTGTCCCATGGGATTCTGGGGCAGGAGACCAACGGAGCGGGCGGAATGTTAAAAGCCTTCCGTACCATTCCTGTAATCCTCAATATTGTGGAGGATATGAAGGAGCTTTGCCCTGATGCATGGCTGGTGAATTTTACAAATCCCTCCGGTATGGTGACGGAAGCGGTTATGCGATACGGAAAATGGGAGAAAGTCGTGGGTTTATGCAATGTTCCCATTGTTTGCAGAAAGATTGCGGCAGGGGCGCTTAAGGAAAAGGAAGAGGATCTGTTTTTCCGTTTTGGAGGTCTGAATCATTTCCACTGGCACCGTGTCTGGAATAAAGCGGGAGAAGAAAAGACCGGTGAGGTAATAGAAAAAGCATATGCTCAAGCAGACGGCCTGAAAAAAGCACTGCAGGGAATAAAAAGCTCAGGTGTCCAGAATATTCCCAATATATCCTTTTTAGCGGGACAAATCAGGAATCTCGGTATCATTCCCTGCATGTATCATCGATACTATTATATAACTGACGATATGCTGAAGGAAGAACTGGAAGCCTATGAAAAAGGAGAGACCAGAGCAGAACTGGTAAAACGCACCGAGGCAGAATTGTTTGAGCTTTATAAAGATCCGGGTCTGCACGAAAAACCCATACAGCTTGAGAAGCGGGGAGGCGCATTTTATTCCGATGCGGCCTGTGAACTGATTGCTTCCATTTATAATGATAAGAAGAGCCATATGGTGGTAAGTACAAGAAACAATGGGGCGATCTCTGACCTGCCGGATGATGTGGTCGTGGAAGTGAGCAGTGTCATTACGGCAGGCGGTCCGGTACCAGTTTCCTGGGGAAGCTTTGATTCCTCCAGCAGAGGACTCCTGCAGCTGATGAAGGACATGGAACTGACCACCATAAAGGCAGCAGTGACCGGAGACTATGATACCGCTCTGCAGGCCTTTACCCTAAATCCTTTGGTACCAAGCGGTAAAATAGCACAAACGCTTTTGGATGAGCTATTAATCGCACATAAAAAACATCTGCCTCAGTTTCGTACAAAAGTGGAAGCTCTGGAAGCGATTTGACAGAGTGGAACACAATGCCGTTGATCGAATAATGAGTCACTCTATGACAAAAAGCGGGGGTATCCCAAGCCATTTCATGACTTTTGGGATATCCCCGCTTTTTATCTGACTGGAAGATTACTGTTGTGTTGGAATGGTCTCGTCTGTCATATTCATTTCTCCCGTATGTTCCAGCTGGAACTGTTGAATCAGCTGATTCAGATTTTCGGCCTGCCCTGCCAGTTCTTCACTGGAAGCTGAGCTTTCTTCCGCAGTAGCGGAGGTTGCCTGGACAACCGATGAAATCTGGTTGATGCTGGTGCTTACCTTTTCCAGGGCAGCCGTCTGTGATCTGGAGGCTATGGTGATCTCGTTCATCAGTTCTGTAAGCTGTTCCGATTTCTGGGAAACGATAAGCAGAGACTGCTTGGTGCCGTCGGCCATTTCCGCTCCGTTAGAAATGGCTTTTAGTGTATTTTCAATCAGCGTGGCCGTATTTTTGGAAGATTCCGTACTTAAAGAAGCGAGACGGCGTACTTCGTTGGCAACTACTGCAAAGCCCTTTCCGGCTGTGCCGGCTCTGGCGGCTTCTACTGCAGCGTTCAGGGCCAGAATGTTGGTCTGGAAGGCAATGTCCTCCATGGCCTTTATGATGCCGCTGATCTGATTGGAAGTATCCGAAATATCCTTCATTGCTGTGTCTAATTGAAGCATCCGTTCATTACTGACTTCGATTTCACGCTGGGTTTCCATAACCAGTGCATTGGATTTTACGACCCCTTCGGAGTTGTGTGAAATTTTGTCAGAAATATTGTTTATGGTATTTACCAGATCTTCAATGGACAGAGCCTGCTCCGTAGCACCCTCTGCAAGAGACTGTGCACCCTGTGCCACCTGCTCAGAGCCGCTTGTTACCTCCTGGGAGGACTGCTGTACCTGTAAAAGGGTTTGGTTTAAAGAAGCCAGAATGGTCTCTATGGATGTACGGATCGGTGCAAAGCTTAATTGGTACTCCATGTTGATTTTGACGGTCATATCGCCGGCGGCAATCTTTTCAAGAACGTTTGAAATATCATGAATGTATAGATTCAGGGTTTTAATCAGACTGCGGGTATTTTCTGCCAGAGAACCAAGCTCGTCTTTGGACTGGTAAGTGATATCTGTATTCAAATCGCCGTCTGCAAGGAATTTGGTAGCCTGTTCGATTTCCTTGATCGGTTTTGTAAGGCTTTTGGTTATGTAGATACACAGGATAACAATAATCGATAAGGTGCAAAGGGAAACCAGCAGCAGAATCAGGTAAATCCGGGTGGAATCACGTTTGCCTGTTGTATGGAACTCAATTGCGCGGTCGATAGCAGCCTGCTCCAGATCCGATGCGACGCTGTAGGCTTCCGTGTAACTGGGTTCAACTGAATTTTTATAAATCTTCCATGCTTCTTTTGTATTACCGGATTTGCTTAAGCCGCTGATCTGTTCAATAAGCTTGCCGCAATTTTCCTGTGAGTTTATGATAATTGCCAGTCTGTCAGCACTTTTCTTCTGTGTCATGTTCTTTTTGAGAATAGCGGTTTTTTCATTAAACTGCGTGATGGCCTCATCAATATTTTTTTGATATTCGGAACGCTCTGTATCATTGCTGCTATTGATAATCAGGATAAGGTTTTGCTCTATCGTACGCAGATCGCACTTAATGGACAGCGCAGCATTGGAAACCGTATATGGACGGTTATAAAATGAGGTGAATGTAGAATATAGTTTATTCATCCCTGATGCGGAGACCAATGAGGTAATAATAAAGAGAATAAATATCAGCGAAAAGGTTATAAACAGTTTTTTCCCAATTTTAAGATTTTTCATAAATAACTCCTTTTTTGATGCAGTATCAATAATTGTCAGACTAAATGAAATTTGACATGATTACATTGAATAAGGTTGCTGATAGTACACTGACCGGTACAGCTACAAATAAAAGACGGGGAAACATGGAGTTTCTTTCTTCATCTGTGGAACAGGAACCAAGTATCAGGCTTCCGCCAGAAGAAAATGGCGAGATAGCAGAGCTTTGCGCTCCAATAACAATGCTGCTGAAAATTATTAATGGACTGAGGCCGGTTGCAGCTGACAAGGCAGGAACCAACGGAAACAAAGCCGGGCAGACAACTCCCAGAGTACTGGAGAAGAAGCTCATAACAGCTCCCACAATGCTGAATGCTATGGGAATAAGCCATACAGGAAGGCTGCTTCCTACCCAGGAGGCTAATAAGCGAAGGGTTCCGGCTTTGATTGCCACATTAATCAGCATGCCCACACCGCAGATCATGATGATGGTGTTCCAGGGAACTTTTGATATGACTTCTTTTTGTGGTGCAAGATTGAGAAATAAAGCAATTGCTGAAAATGCGACAGATACCAAGCCGACATCCATCTTGCTGTTAATGTAAGCAATGGTGGAAGAAGCTGGAAAGATAATATGTAAGATCGGGAAAATAAGGACAATTACGATCATCAGCAATATGAGTGAAAGGTTCAGGCGCTGCTGGCTGGTATATGCCTCCGGTTTCTGGAAAGCCGAATCTTTCCCAATCTGCCTGTTTTGCTTTGGCAGAAAGCGAAAACCAGCAATGAGCAGCAGGGAAAATATAACGCTTCCCATAAATATTACGAAAGTATAATTAAAGGAAAACTTACTAAAACCTGCTTCCTCCATCAGACCACGAAATACAATTCCGCTCCCGCTTGTCATGAAGTTCGCTCCGGATAAAGCTCCGCAGTTGACGGCAACCGCTCCTGCCAGTTTATCCATTCCGGACTCTTCACAGATTAATAATGCGATTGGTGCCATAAAAGCCATAACGGTAAAAAAACCCGCGCCTAAAGAAGCAATCCCCGCACTGGCAAGGTAAAGAGCAAAAGGCAGAAGTCCTGGAAAGCGCCGGCATGCATATAGCAAATAACGTGCTGTTTTTTCAAGTGTTCCATTAACTAAGGCAAAATTATAAAACAGTGAGACGGAAAAAATAACGAACATCGTGCTGACAGGCCATCCGGCAATTATTTCTTTTGGCTTTAAGCCCATGGCGAAGCAGCCGATCAGATAAGCAAATATTATGGCGAAAAAGCCGGTGTTGATTTTAGTTCTGTATCCAATGATAATGGATACTGCAATTGCTGTTATGATTAACATATTCATAATAACAGATCCCCCCTTTTATTTAACCGTTAAGTCCAGTAAATCCGACTGAATGGTATGTGTCATATGATAGACCTGATTCTCTGGTATTCCGTTGTCTATCAGATACTGCATATATTCTTCCAGCGCGGTTTCCCAATTTGGATTCTCTACTTGTCCTCCATCGGTGCAGACCATGACATTTTCATATCCGCATGCCTTTATGGCTTCCAGATTCGCTGGAAGATTGCTTTTATACTTTCCGCTGCCTAACGGCTGGGCATAGCAGTGCTCCAGTATGACATTATAATCATTTACCAAACGTATCTGGTCATCAAGAGTCATACCAACAAGCCACCATTCCGGATGAGTAACAACGATTTTGTTCACACCTGCGTCTCTAGCCGCCTCTACGACCCGAAAACATTCTTCAGGTGAAATGTGGGCTGTTCCGAGAACCGCATGATAGTCTTTGATTAATCGAAAAACATCCTTTAATTCCGGCACGATACCAGAACCTTTTATTACATCGACGCAGTCATCGGCAGACTGGTTCTGCCTGATTTTATGGTTACGGGCAGACTGGGTTGGGAGCCAGATTACCCTGGCACCTAATTTTAAACCGCTTTCAACAGCAGCGGGATTAATACCTCCTACCTGTTTGTTTAAAGTAACACTCCCAAACATGGTGAAATGATTATCACCGTGATGCATAAGTTGGTTATGCAGATTGCATAGATAGGCCCGGTCCATCGTAGTCCCCTGATGCGTTTTGATGACGATTGCCCGGGCACCGACCCGTATTGCAGCTTCCATCAGTTCAAAATCGTTATAAGCCCGCTGACGGATATCCGGGTTTGAATGAACATGCATGTCAATGACGCCTTGTAAAGAAACCTTACCCATTATGATTCTCCTTTCTTTTTGATAAGTTACAGTTACAATGAAGCAGGCTAGATGTTCATTTTTTAACATTATGTTGCCAAAACAATAAGTTGATTCTATAATGAAAATGCTATCGGAGCAATGGAAAATAACAAATAGCAGATATCGGAAAAATCGATAGAAAGGAGTACCATGGAATTAAAAGAATTAAGATATCTTATTGCATTGGCAGAAGAAGGAAGCATTTCCAGGGCTGCAGACCGCTTGTTTATGGGTCAGTCCAGTCTGAGTCAGTTTTTACAGCAATATGAGAAGGAACTTGGGACACCTATATTTGTCAGAACTTCAAAAGGGATCCATCCGACTACGGGAGGAGCCAGATTTATAGAAAATGCAAGGCAGATTCTGCTTCAGTACAGAAGGGCTGAAAGTGAACTGTGGGACAGTGTTAATCTTGAAGGAGGAAGGATCATATTCGGAATCAGTTCTTTTCGCGGGAACTATATGCTTCCGGGAATCCTTACAGATTTCCATGAAAAATATCCAAAAGTGAAGGTAGAAATTGCAGAGGCAAACAGTATGGAGCTGGAAGAAAAACTGCTGGAAGGAAAACTGGATATAGCAGTTGTAGCTTTGCCGGTTCATTTAAAAAGCAAGGTTGAACCATTTTTGAAAGACGAAATCCTGATAGTCTGCAATAACGCTCATCCTGTAATGGAATATGTGCAGATAGACAGCGCAGCAGGAAGGAGGTTTATAGAACTTAAAGATGCTGCAAGGTTTGGGTTTATTTTAAGTGATTACAATACGATGCTGGGTAAAATAAGCCGTGGATTGTTTGAAAAAGAAAATTTAAAGCTTCATGTATTAAATAAAAATATTACGGCAGCACTTTCCGCGTCAATGGCCAGAGCCGGTCTTGGACTTGCGTTTACCTATCATTCCTGCAGAGAACCTTATAAGGAGGCGGTTTATATTTCCATTGGCCGCACTGGGATTTATCTGGAACTTGCTCTGGCTTATTCGCCCTCAGGATATCAATCAAAGGCGGCTTTGGCTTTAGGAGAATTAATAAAGAAAACGTTTAACGGCGATATCATCGATTTATAAAGGTTCAGATACACGCAATTCACTGCAGAAATGTTTTCTTACCAGTGAAATCAGATACTGGTCCGCCCGGGAGAGAAAGCCTCCGCTTAAAGTCGTTATGCAAAGATCCCAGCTGGGGCTGTATTTTTTATCGATAGATAAAAGTGTGGGAGAGGTCTTTAACTGTGTTATTCTGGCATAATCATCAGGAAGAAGAGTGACTCCGATCCCCTGACCGGCCAGACCCAGTGCTGTTTCGTAATTTTTTAAGGTAAGTATGATATCAGGGCGGGTGATACCGGCTTTATTTAAGATGGCATCTGTCACATGGCGTATTCTCTGCTGTTTATGAACCATAATGAAAGGCTCATTCTTTAAAAGCTTTAAATCAAGTACAGGATAAGAATAGCCTTCTTTTTTTATTGTTTTAACAATGAGCGGATGATCAGCTGCCAGTGCGATGATAAAGGGATCTCTTGACAAGAACTCATTGGTAAGCAGAGGATTTGGAAATTCCTTCGGTGCGTGGAGAATGGCAAAATCAAGCTCACCTGATAAAATTCTGGATTCTAAATTGACAGTTGTTTCTTCACAGATATGAAGTTCTATCTGTGGACAGCGTTTTTTAAATTCCGGCAATATAGCAGGAAGGATAATGGTGCTTAAATGATTGGTGATCCCCATTTGGATCCGGCCGGTTTTCAGGTTATTGATATCACTGATTTCTGTTTCGAAGTCTTCATAGATCTTCAGAATCTTACAAGCAACCTGATAATAGCGTTCTCCGGCAAAGGTCAGGGTCAGTCCTTCGGAAGTTCTGTTGAAAAGTTTCGTTGCTAAAGATTCTTCAATCCTTTGAAGGGACTGGCTCAGCGAAGGCTGGGCGATAAACAGCTTTCTGGCAGCCTGGGATATGCTTTTTTCATCGGCTGCGGTTTTTACATACAAAAGTTCTCGACTGGTCATAGCTGCTCCTTTTTAAACAAAGAATTAATTACTTTTACAGTATATATCATAGCTGGAAAAAAGAAAAGCTTAATATAGGAAAAACCTATGAGAGTTATAATAAACATAGTATTTGCCTATATGCCGGAACAGATATATAGTAAAAGCATTACAAGAGAGGAAGCTTAACAGGAGGAAACAAAATGGTAAAGTTATATGAGGGCGGAATTTATCTCATCAATGGAACAGAGGTTATTCCGGAAGCAAATGACGAAATCATATCTTCAGAAGGCAGGGCTGTGACAAAAGAAGAGGCTCAAAAAGGTACAATTGCTTATTCCGTTTTAAAAGCTCATAATACATCCGGTGATATGTCCCATTTGAAACTGAAGTTTGATGCAATGGCATCTCATGATATTACATTTGTCGGCATTGTCCAGACCGCAAAAGCATCGGGAATGGAAAAATTTCCAATTCCCTATGTACTGACAAACTGTCACAACTCCTTATGTGCAGTAGGGGGGACGATCAATGAAGATGATCATATGTTTGGCTTGTCGGCGGCAAGGAAATACGGGGGCATTTATGTACCGCCTCACATTGCGGTGATCCACCAGTATATGAGGGAGATGCATGCCGGATGCGGCAGAATGATCTTAGGCTCTGATTCCCATACCCGCTATGGTGCACTTGGGACCATGGCAATCGGAGAAGGGGGAGGAGAACTGGTAAAGCAGCTTTTATGCGGAACCTATGATGTTGCATATCCGGGAGTGGTTGCCGTCTATCTGACCGGGAAACCAAAACCTGGAGTCGGACCTCAGGATATCGCCCTTGCAATTATTGGTGCTGTATTTAAAAAGGGTTATGTGAAAAATAAAATAATGGAATTTGTCGGCCCTGGCATCACTTCCATGAGCACGGATTTTAGAAATGGTGTTGATGTCATGACTACGGAAACCACATGCCTGACCTCTGTATGGAAAACGGATGAGGATACCAGAAGGTTCCTGGCATTGCACGGAAGGGAAGATGCATATCAGGAAATGAATCCTTCTGAAACGGCATATTATGACGGCTGTGTTTATGTGGATTTAAGTACCGTAAAGCCGATGATCGCTCTTCCCTTCCATCCCAGCAACACATTTGAAATAGATGATCTCAATGCAAATCTTGGGGATATACTCAGGGAGGTTGAGAAGGAAGCAGAAAAAATCAGTGACGGACGTGCTTCCTTTACTCTGACCGATAAGATCAAAAATGGGAAACTGCAGGTTCAGCAGGGAGTGATTGCCGGCTGTGCAGGCGGAAATTATACCAATGTGGTGGAAGCTGCGAATATGCTGAAAGGCAGGACCTGTGGAAACGGGGAATTCTCACTTGCTGTTTACCCATCTTCCCAGCCTGTATTTATTGATTTAGTAAGAAAAGGAAAGATCGAAGAACTGATGGAAGCCGGTGCTGTCATCCGTACCGCTTTCTGCGGTCCATGCTTTGGGGCAGGAGATACACCCTGCAACAATGGTTTAAGCATCCGTCATACAACAAGAAATTTCCCTAACCGGGAAGGCTCCAAGCCGGGAAACGGACAGATGTCAGCAGTGGCCTTAATGGATGCACGTTCCATTGCCGCCACAGCAGCAAACGGAGGTATTCTGACGGCAGCTGCGGAATATGAATGCCGGGACAATATTCCGGATTATAAATTTGACAGATCCGTTTATGATAAACGGGTATATTACGGATTTGATAATGGAGACTCTGAAGAACAGCTGGTATACGGACCGAATATTAAAGAGTGGCCAAAGATGAGTGCCCTGACGGATAATATATTATTAAAAGTCTGCTCAAAGATCATGGATGAAGTTACTACCACAGACGAATTAATTCCATCCGGCGAAACTTCTTCATACCGTTCAAATCCCCTTGGGCTGGCAGAATTTACATTATCCAGAAGGGATCCGGGATATGTAGAAAGAACAAAAGCGGTGGCCCGGCTGGAAAAGGCCCGGACTAGCGGAGAGGACACGGTATCTCTGGAACCGGAATTAGAGGAGGTATTTGAGACGATCCGTACTGCTTTTGGCGATCAGGCTCTGACTGCAGAGAAAACGGAAATAGGAAGCATGATTTATGCGGTAAAGCCGGGGGACGGTTCTGCCAGAGAGCAGGCGGCCAGCTGCCAGAGGGTAATCGGGGGACTGGCCAATATCACGAAAGAGTATGCAACCAAGCGTTACCGTTCCAATGTGATGAACTGGGGAATGATTCCGTTCCAGATGAAGGAAGAACCAGATTTTAAGGTTGGCGGCTATATCTTTGTTCCCGGTATAAGGAAAGCGCTGGACGGTGACTTAAACGATATCAGGGCATATGTCATAGAAGATGGAAAAGCGGCAGAAATCAACCTTTTCATCGCTGATATGACGAGAGAGGAGCGTGAGATCGTAAAGGCCGGCTGCCTGATAAATTATAATAAAAACAAAAACAATCGATAAATTCGGGAGGAACGATCATGCAGATTTTGAAACCGGCCGTGGCCGGAACTCTGGAATCCAGTGATGCCCAGGTAGCGGTAGAGCCTGGAAACGGCTCCATTGAATTTCATTTAAAGAGTGTGGTTATCAATCAATTTGGAAATCAGATCAAAAAAGTCGTCTATCAGACTCTTAAAAACCTGGGAGTTGATAATGTTAAGATAACAATTGTAGACAAAGGTGCTCTTGACTGTACGATTAAAGCAAGAGTGGAGGGGGCGGTCTTCCGTTCCGTAGAACAATTTGAAAATCTTCCATGGGGAGGTGCCATCCGATGATCCATCCTCAAAAAAAGAGATTAAGAAGAACCATGATGTTTTTAAACTGCCAGAAGCCCGGGTTAATAAAAGATCCATATATCTATAAACCCGATTCTGTGATCCTGGATCTTGAGGATGCAGTGGCGGAAAACCAGAAGGATGCGGCCCGCTTTTCCTTATTCCACGCACTGCGCGAAATTGATTACCATGGAGTGGAACGGGTAGTCCGCATCAACGGGCTTGACACGGGGTTTTGGAAGGAAGACATTCAGGCGGCTGTAGCCGGCGGTTGTGATACCATCCGTATTCCAAAAACAGAGAGTCCAAAAGAGGTAAAGAGGGTAGAAGCAGCTGTTGCAGATGCAGAGAACAGATTCGGCCGTCCTCAGGGGGCGGTCCTTATTATGGCAGCCTTAGAATCTGCAAGAGGTGTGATGAAAGCCCTGGATATCTGTGAATCTTCCGAACGGTTAATGGGAATCGCCCTTTCCGGAGGAGATTATACAAAGGATTTGCAGACCCGTATTACCGGCACCGGCCTGGAACTTATGGGTGCCAGACAGAACATGCTGATTGCGGCCAGAGCGGCGAAAGTCCAGTGTTTTGATACGGTTTATACAAATCTTAATGACATGGAGGGCTTCCGGAAGGATACAGAGGCCATTCATCTTATGGGATTTGACGGTAAATCTATTATAAATCCAAGACAGATCCAGATTGTCCATGAGATTTTTACCCCTTCTCAGAAAGAGGTCATTTTTGCAGAAAAGATCGTAAAAGAAATAGACGATAAAAAAGAAAAAGGTATCGGAGTTTTTACCGTGGATGGGAAAATGATTGACATCGCATTCTACGACGGAGCAAAGCGTACAATTTCTCTTGCAAAGGCATCCGGCGTTTATAAGGGGGATTTGTAAAATGGTTAATGCAGTTGGAAGAGATATACCGGAAGAAATCTTAAAGATCACTGGAAAAGAAGTGTTTAAAGGCGTTCATTACAGAGATGGCTATACTTATAAAAAAGACGGTCCTGTTACAAAATGTGTGGTAAATAACACAGGAAGCAAGCTTGTGGACAGTATCCATGATGTTCTGGTAAAATGCGGGATAAAAGATGGCATGACACTGAGCTTTCACCACCATTTCCGTGAAGGTGATTATATTATAAATATGGTCATGGAAGAAGTCTGTAAGATGGGAATCAGGGATATAACCATCTGTGCCAGTTCTCTGGGGAAAGCCCATGACCCCATTGTTTCCTATATCGAAGCGGGAGTGATTACCGGAATTCAGTCCTCCGGCGTAAGAGGAAAAATCGGAGAAGCCATATCCAATGGGAAATTAAAGGGACTTGCGGTCATGCGTTCCCATGGAGGCCGTGTAAGAGCGATTGAATCAGGAGAAATCAGGATCGATATTGCATTTATCGGAACGCCTACCTGTGACGATTACGGTAACTGCCGGGGAATCGGCGGTAAAAATGACTGCGGAGTTCTTTCCTATGCGGTCGCAGATGCGGATTATGCGGATAAAGTGGTGGCTATTACAGACTGCCTGGTCCCATTCCCTAACTTTCCTGCACACATCAGCATGACAAAGGTTGATTTCGTAGTTGTAGTAGGCGCTATTGGTGATTCCAAAAAAATCGCTACCGGCGCTGCAAAGCCTACAACGGATATGAGAAAGCTTATGATGGCAGAATATTGTACACAATTCGTCACTCATACGCCATATTTTAAAGATGGTTTTTCCTACCAGACAGGAGTAGGCGGTGCTTCCATAGCATCTACCATATTCCTGGCTGAGATCATGAAAGAAAAGAACATCCGGATGCGTTTCGGTGTTGGAGGGCTGACCAAGCCTATGTGCGATCTGCTTTTAAACGGTCAGGCAGACTGCCTGCTGGATACCCAGGATTTCGATCTGGATGCAGTTGAATCAGTAAAAGATGTAAAGCATTTCAGGATATCAGCGGGAGAATACGCCAATCCCTTTAATAAAGGAGCGGTTGTGAACAAACTGGACTTTGTTATCCTGGCTGCCCTGGAGGTTGACGTAAGTTTTAACTGTAACGTAGTGGTTGATTCAAACGGTATGATCACCGGTGCACAGGGCGGTCATCCCGATACGGCGGCTGGAGCCAGATGCAGCATTGTCATCGTACCTCTTTTACAGGGCAGAACTCCAGCTGTCTGCAGTGAAGTGACAACTGTTACAACACCAGGAGAGAGTATCGACGTAGTTGTAACCGATTACGGCATTGCCATCAATCCAAAAAGAAAAGACTTAATCGACTGTATGAAAGATGTGGATCTGCCGTTTAAAACAATCGAGGAACTGCGTGACATTGCCTGCTCCATTGCAGGGGAGCCTGAGAAGGTACGTTTTGGCGACCGGGTAGTAGGTATTATCGAAAGCCGGGATGGGACGATAATGGATGTAGTCCGCCAGATAAAACCGTTTGAGTTCAGTGAAAAGCCGGATAAATAAATGAAAGGCGGTAACAGGGTGTCAGAACAGCCGGTATATTCTGTGCTTACATATTCCCGGCAGGCAGCTTTGATAGGGCAGATGGCAGAAGCGGCATTGCTGGAGGAAGTCTATACGGCTCCCAAGCCGGGATTAGTAGATCCCTATTCCACCGGGGCCCATCAGGATATGAATCTGTTCACTTTTGAGCGGAGTATAAAAGCATTAAAGCCTTTTTTTGAAGAAATGGCGATGATGGGAATCCACATGTACAAAGAGCCTGAGAAACTGTTTCCTGCGGTCCGCCAGATCGGAATACGTGCAGAGGCTGCCATGTATCAGGCAACCAATGATGTCAATACCCATAAAGGGGCAATCTTTACCCTGGGGATCTTTAGTGCAACCGCCGGTGTCTGCAGCCAAAGATTTAGAAGAATCACCTTAAAAGATCTGATGGCGACAGAACAAAAGATGGTAAGGCACATCCTCCTGACAGAATTGGAACAGCTGAAAATACGGATGCCTGCAAGCCGGGGGGAGCGCAATTTTATGCAGTATGGTACAGCCGGAATCAGAGGTGAAGCTGCATATGGCTATCTCTCGTTAAGAAAATACGCATTGCCGGTTCTTTGGAAAGGAATTGCTTCAAAGCAGGAATGGAACCGGATAAAGCTTCAGGTTCTTATGTCTCTCATGTGTAATGTGGAGGATGGAAATGTTCTGTCCAGGACAGGGAAAGAGGGGCTTAAGGAAGTCAGGGCCATGGCTGGGGATTTTATGGAAGCCGGAGGAGCTTATACCAAAGGAGCATTAAAGAAGCTGCAGGCAATGGATGCAATGTTTACAAAAGAGAATTTTAGCGGCGGGGGGTGCGCCGACCTTCTGGCAGCCTGTATTTTCGTTGCTTATCTCACCGGCCTGAAAGAAACCGGAATATATTTGTCTGCAGGCAGGGAGGGAGTCCGATGCAGGAAGGGAAACTGTTTAAGGGAAGAGAATTAGAAAAGCTGAAAGATTTTCTCAATAAAATGAATCTGGAATATGAGGAAGGTCTGGAATACAATGTATGCCTGTACGATGAGAATTCAGAAATAATAGCGACTGGTTCTGCAGAGCAGAATGTCTTAAAATGCATTGCAATCCATCCGGATTATCAGGGACAGGGACTTGCGGGAACCGTTGTTTCCCAGCTTGTGCAGTATGAATATGAACAGGGAAGAACTCACATTCTGCTGTATACGAGACCGGCGAATGAGCTGCTGTTTGAAGAACTGGGGTTTTATACGGTCATAAAGACAGATACGGTTCTTTTTATGGAAAATAAAGTTCATGGTTTTTCTTCCTGGATTAACAAGCTCATAAAAGAGACTCCCGCTCAGGCAATGGACCCTGGGCGGACCATTGGCTGCATCGTGGCAAACTGCAGCCCGTTTACTCTGGGTCACAGGTATCTGATCGAAGAAGCCTTGAAGCAGTGTGATTATGTTCATTTATTTGTCCTGTCTGATAAAAGAAGCTTCTACAGCGCAGATATAAGATATCAGATGGTACAGGCCGGAACCGCTGATCTGCCCGGGGTAATTTTGCATAAGACATCAGACTATATAGTATCCGCTGCTACATTTCCCACTTATTTCATGAAGGAGAAGGCAGAAGCTGAAAAGGCAAATTGTAACCTGGATTTAGAATTGTTCGGACGGTTCATAGCTCCCGGACTTCACATTTTGAAGCGTTTTGCAGGGACAGAACCGGATTGCGGGGTGACATGCTTCTATAATCAATCCATGAAAAGATTGCTGCCGGATTATGGAATTGATGTAATAGAAATAGATAGAAAAGAAATAAACGGTCATATCATCAGTGCTTCCAAGGTCAGGGAAAAAATAAAGACCGGAAACTATGATCAGGCTGCATATATGATACCGGAACCAGTTCAGAAATACATTCTCAAGAAAGGAGGTACTACCCATGTACGAAACGCAGAAAAAGAGTAATCTTGGAAGTCTTTTCGGTTCTTTTGTCAACTGTTCTAAATTTAGTATGGAAGAGGATGAGGAGAACAAGGTAAAGGAACAGGAGCTTTTTGAAATGATCGATGACTATATCGAACAGGCTTGACATAATAAGCAGAAAGGTGTTATACTTCATATCGCATAGAAAGACAGTTCACTTGTACCATCCTGTCTCTAAAAAAAACTAGGGCTGATTTTAATATGATAGGATGAGATTCTTGTTCACCAATATATAAAATAGGCATAGTTTATGCCTATTTTTTTTGAGCAGTTTTATATCCAAAAAACCATTATTTTGGCCTGTAATCTGGAAAGGACCATTTCTTATGTATTATTTACGATCAGAACAATGCTTTGATTCCGCTCATTTTTTGCCGGATTATGAGGGAAAGTGCAAAAATATCCACGGCCATAGATGGCGGGTGGTGATTGAAATAAAAAGTCAGACTCTTAAGACCGGAGGACAGGAAGAAGGCATGATCACAGATTTTTCCCGGTTGAAAGCGGATATAAAAAAAGAAACAGATTTGCTTGACCATGCATTGATAATTGAAAAAAATTCGTTAAAGAGTACTGTCTTGGAGGCATTGAAGGAAGAGAGATTTCATATCGTCGAAGTGGACTTCCGGCCAACCGCCGAGCGTTTTTCAAAATATTTTTATGATAAGATGACCCTTAAGGGATATCAGGTAAAGTCGGCCGCAGTTTATGAAACACCAAATAACTGCGCATCTTATGAGGAGGATCCGGATGGCACATTATAACGTTATTGAAAAATTTGTAAGCATCAACGGCGAAGGAATTCTGGCAGGACAGCTGGCGGTTTTTATCCGCTTTAAAGGATGCAATCTGGCCTGTTCCTACTGCGACACTGCCTGGGCCAATGAGAGTCAGGCACCCTGTACGATTATGACAGAACATCAAATTTATGGGTATATCAAAGATACTGGCGTAAAAAATGTGACTCTGACAGGGGGAGAACCCTTATTGCAGCCTGATATACTGACACTGCTTCGCATGCTTTCCAGGGATAAGGATTTACATATGGAAATTGAAACGAATGGCAGCATTGATCTGTCAGGTTTCATGAATATGGAAAATCCGCCTTCTTTTACCATGGATTATAAGCTTCCCGGCAGTTTTATGGAATCGCATATGCTTATTTCAAATTTTAAACTGCTGACGAAGAAAGATACGGTAAAATTCGTTGCAGGCAGTACAGAAGATTTAGACAGGGTAAAGGAAATCATAACGGTCCACGGCCTGAACTCAAAATGTCATGTTTATATCAGTCCTGTATTCGGAAAGATCAATTTAAAAGAAGCCGCAGAATATATGAAACAGAACACGATGAATGATGTGACCCTGCAGCCGCAGCTGCACAAAATTATATGGGGACCGGCTGAACGGGGTGTCTGACTACTGCATGCAAAGAGAGGTGATTGGAATTGGCAATCGATACACAAGCAATCAGGGAACATATCAGAGGCATTCTTGCGGCATTAGGAGATGACCCTGATCGGGAAGGACTAAAAGAGACCCCTATGCGGGTAGCGCGGATGTATGAAGAGGTATTTGAGGGCATGAACTATACCAATCATGAAATAGCCTGTATGTTTGGAAAAACATTTGATGCGGACCTGGATAGAAAACAGAGTGGGCAAGATATGGTGGTCGTACGGGATATTGAAGTGTTCAGTTACTGCGAACATCATCTGGCCTTGATGTATGATATGAAGGTCACGGTCGCTTATATGCCAAACGGAAATGTAATAGGGCTCAGTAAAATTGCGAGAATTGCGGATATGGTATCAAAACGCCTGCAGCTGCAGGAGCGCATCGGCTCCGATATTGCTGAGATCATACAGGAGGTAACCGGTTCTGATGATGTTGCGGTTCTGATTGAAGGAAGTCACAGCTGTATGGCAGGCAGAGGAATAAAAAAGACTCAGGCCAGAACCCATACTTCCACGCTGCGGGGTCGCTTTCAGTCGGATGCTGCCCTGCAGATGCGCTTAAAATTATAGAAACGGAATGGAGACGAATTATGAAAGTATTAGTATTGCTGAGCGGCGGAGTTGACAGTGCAACCTGCCTTGGACTGGCGGTCCATCAATATGGAAGAGAACATGTGACAGCATTGTCCGTTTCTTATGGACAAAAACATACAAAGGAATTAGAGGCAGCAGAGAAAATTGCGGCATATTATCAAGTGGAATACACATACCTGGATTTAGCAAGAATATTTGAATACAGTGACTGCGCTCTTTTGCAGCATTCCGATCAGGAAATTCCTAAAGAGGCATATGCAAAGCAGATTGAAAAGCGGGGCGGAAAACCGGTATCGACCTATGTACCGTTTCGCAACGGATTGTTCTTGTCTTCAGCAGCGAGTATTGCTTTATCAAAGGGGTGCAGCCTGATTTATTATGGAGCACACAGCGATGATGCGGCAGGTAATGCTTATCCGGATTGCAGCAGTTCCTTTCAGGAAGCAATGAATCAGGCGGTTTACATTGGAAGCGGGAAGCAATTAAAGGTTGAAGCCCCCTTTGTTCTGTGGAATAAGGCAGAGGTTGTTCAGAAAGGATTGGAATTGAACGTACCCTATGAATTGACCTGGAGCTGCTATGAAGGCGGAGAGAAGCCATGCGGAACCTGCGGAACCTGTATAGACCGGGCAGCAGCCTTTGAAAAAAACGGTGTCAGCGATCCGGCAATGAAATATAGAGAGGAGACAGCGTTATGATCACGCATTTGGGAAACCAGGGAACTACATATGATATGGATTATAATCCTTCCCTGTTAGAAACCTTCATCAATAAGCATCAGGAAAATGACTATTTTGTTAAGTTTAATTGTCCTGAGTTTACCAGTCTCTGCCCGATTACCGGACAGCCGGATTTTGCGGCTGTTACGATTTCCTATGTGCCGAATGAAAAAATGGTTGAAAGCAAGTCGCTGAAGCTTTATTTATTCAGTTTCCGGAATCATGGAGATTTCCATGAGGACTGTATCAATATTATCATGAAAGACCTGATTGCATTAATGGATCCGAAGTACATTGAAGTATGGGGGAAATTTACTCCACGGGGCGGAATATCCATCGACCCATATTGCAATTATGGGAAGCAGAATACCAAATGGGAAGAGACCGCACAAAACCGTCTGGCAAATCATGATCTGTATCCGGAAAAAGTGGATAACAGGTAGCTCCTGTTTTGCATAAAGTGTTGACAAGCTGGCAAAAGAAGTGTATCTTATCGGTAATGCGGCTGGTGCAGGAATTGCGCTGGAGTTTCCCAGAGAAGCGGCAAAGAATAACGGATCAAAGGAGAAAACCCGATGGAAAAAAGAATTTCAGGTAAAACAGGTTTATTAGGATTGATTGGCTCACCGGTAGGACATTCTGGATCACCAGCTATGTATAACTACAGCTTTCAGAAGCTGGAACTGGATTATGCATATCTTGCTTTTGATATCAAAGTAGAAGAAGTTAAAAGTGCAATCCAGGCAATGAAAACGCTCCGCATGAGAGGCTTAAATGTAACCATGCCTTGTAAAAACGAAGCGGCTCAATATATGGACGAGCTGTCTCCGGCCGCCCGTATTATCGGTGCTGTCAATACCATTGTAAACGAAGATGGAAAACTGATCGGGCATATTACGGATGGACAGGGCTTTGTGGATAATCTTCGCGATCATGGAGTTGAAATCGCCGGTAAGAAAATCACCATTTGCGGCGGAGGCGGAGCCGCTACCGCAATCCAGGTACAGTGTGCATTGGAAGGAGCAAAAGAAGTTTCTATTTTCAATATCAAAGATGGGTTCTTTGAAAGGACCTTACAGACCGCAGAAAAGATCAGGCAGGAGAGACCGGACTGTATTGTTCAGGTATTTGATATTACGGATTCCGAAAAGATGAGAGAAGAAATTGCTTCCAGTGATATTTTTACAAATGCAACGATTGTAGGAATGAAGCCCATGGATCAGGAAAGCGTTGTCAAGGACCCTGCCATGTTCCGTCCGGGCCTGGTTGTTGCGGATGTTGTCTATAATCCAAAGGAGACAAAATTGTTAAAAGAAGCAAAGGAAGCCGGCTGTACCTGCATTGACGGACAGGGAATGCTTGTATGGCAGGGAGCTGCTGCATTCAAGCTTTATACAGGACAGGAAATGCCGGTGGAAGAGGTAAAAGAACTGTTTTTTAATTAATTAAAAATTAGTCAGAGCGAAGTCTGATTGTCAGGCTTTGCTCTGACTGCATGATTGGTGCTAGATTCCGTCCATTACCAGTAACGCCTGAAGTGCCGGGGTCCCTTTTACTAGGCCTATTGCATAGATGGTGTAGCATTTGCCGGCTGCCACATTGATTTCGGGTACGGTAAGAACAACGTTCGGAGTATCGGCAATTCTGACCTGCAGCGTATAAGTAGCAGGCGGAGCAGCTAGGTAAGGGGTTATCTCTTTGTAGGAGATATCGCTGAAAAGTACGGTTCCATCTAACATGGTTATGTCGACTGCTGGAGCATCGGGAGACAGGTGCAAAAAACGTATCATTGCCATATCAGGATCACTGGATTCGCTCGCATCCGTAATACCGAGGAATCCTATGTTGTTAAGGGTACCGACTGCCGCTATGGTCATTACGGTATTTGAATTCACCTGAAGCATGTTGGTTAAAACCGGATTATCTTTTGTTCCGGCTGCATAAAGTGTAATTTTATACATTCCATCCGGGATGGGTACATAATCAGTTAGGTTGCCATAGGAAAGATTTTCAGCGATTACGATATCATTCGCATAGATGTCTACATTTGGCGCATCTGGTACGGTATGTGCTGCCCGGATATAACCCATGGAAGTTTCATTATCTTCATAATCCATATTATTAAACATATTTAACCTCTTGACTTATTGTAATATGGTATAATATATGCTTTGACAGATCTTTTGTTATGATTTCTAAATAAAACATATTTTTTCTAAAATAATAATTTTGACATTAGCGTATACTAAATAAAGATATGGATCAGCGAGAAAATGATGAAGGAGGCGTAAATAATGAATACGTTACTGGAATATGCAAATGCATATATAAAGAGGTGTGAATTAAAGGATTTTGCACTTTTGAAAATATGTCTGTGTGCAATTGGAATTATAATAGGGTTATCAATTCCTGAAAAAAAGAAAAAATGTCCTCTTATAGCCGCAGGCTTTGTTTTTGTATTTAGTTATATTCTGTTAATGGCAGGATTTTTCAAGATTGTTTTAGAAGAGAGACAGGGAAGATTTTTGGATTGAATAAGGACAACCATTATTATTAACGGAAAAACTGGTTATATTTGCATGTTTCATAAACAGCTTGCAGATATGACCAGTTTTTTTGTAATTTGCAAACCATAAGAAATCTGATATACTGTTTTTTATGAATGGATGCCTGAAACGGGGATTCTTTTAAAAGGAGACAACATTATGTTAGGAACCATTGTAAATACTGCTTCAATTCTGGCAGGAAGTGTAATCGGAAGCTGTGTTAAAAAGGGAATAGGGGAAAAATATCAGGATGCATTATATAATGCGATGGGACTTGCGGCATGTGGACTGGGCGTCAATGCAGTCGTTCAGAATATGCCGGAGAGCAGTTTTCCTGTATTATTTATCATCAGCCTTGCGGCAGGAAGTGTGATCGGTACCATGTTAAACCTGGTCGGAAGATTTGATCGGATTACGAAGCGCTTTTCCAAAGGAAACCTGGGGCAGGGGTTGTCTACGGCAGTCCTATTATTCTGCATAGGGACTCTGTCGATTTTAGGGCCTATGGAAAGTGCCCTGAATGGCAGCAATACATATCTGTTTACCAATGCAGCCCTGGATTTTGTTACTTCGCTGGTTTTGGCATCTGCCTATGGGATCGGGATTGCCTTTTCCTCGGTTGTCCTATTTTTATGGCAGGGAAGCATCTATCTTTTTTCCGGATACCTGTCTTCTTTTTTAACGGCTGAATTATTAACTGAGATATCCATAGTGGGCGGCTTTTTGATCCTCAGTTCCGGTCTTTCTATTTTAAAAATAAAGGATTGCAGGACATTAAATATGCTTCCTTCTTTAATTGTACCAATATTGTGGTTTTTAATAAAATCTGTTATCTGATAAAGGAAAAGGGGAATATTATTATTTCAAAGGCAGGCCGGTATCCGGCCTGCCTTTTCCAGAGTTTAAGCGCAGCCGGAGTTAATAATAGATCTGCCGGTTACCGTCAAAGCTTTTATACAGGGAGCGTTTTAAATAATTGTCTGCTCAGGAAAAGTCCCTTTCTTCAATAGGACTTTTAAATTGTATGCGTTAAATAAAAACAATTAATTTGGTATGACCAGATGGATGGGCTCATAAGTTGTTCAAAAGGAGGTATGTATATGTTTGTATTTCACTATTCAGGAGGAGCAGCGTTTGGTTCTTCCCTGTTAGCATGGCTTGTTGTATTTGCCGCATTATTCCTGCTAAATGAGGGAATACGGCGGTTTAAGGTCATGGGATTCCTTTTTTTTGTTCTATTACCGGTTGTCTTATCCGTGCTTTGGTTTACAGTATTGAGGAAACGTACATACACGGAC
The DNA here is from genome assembly GCA_964402355.1 of uncultured Lacrimispora sp. Taxonomy (GTDB): domain Bacteria; phylum Bacillota; class Clostridia; order Lachnospirales; family Lachnospiraceae; genus Lacrimispora. Next base: position 246,440 of record CAYOCB010000002.1, on the reverse strand, counting down.
TGGTTCCATCTGGCCAAGGTTTATTCCTCGATTGCTGGCTGTATAGGTTTTTGGCTTATCCGCTATTATAAAAGAAGACAGAAGGATGGAACGGTCCGCCGCCTTGCTGATAACCGCCTTGCCCTTTGCTTTCCGCCTTTGATCCTGGCGGTTAATATAATGGAGGCTGTAGTCAGGGATCTTGAAGTGGGCCTTACCTATCAGGTCATGTCCCAGGATGTAACAGCCGATGCACCAGTAATGCTTATGGGAGGTGCCTGGAATTTTATGAATGCGGCGGCAGGGCTTCTGAATATTATTACCATAACGGGATGGTTCGGAATCTGCATACGCAAGGTGACTGAAAAAGACGGAAGCCGGGATATGCTCTGGCCGGATATGCTCTGGTTCTGGATCGTGGCTTATGATCTCTGGAATTTCGCCTACACGTATAACTGTCTGCCCCATCATGCCTGGTATTGCGGCTTTGCGCTGCTGCTGGCTCCCACCATCTGTTCCTTCACGATTGGAAAGGGAGCATGGCTGCAGCACCGGGCGCAGACCCTGGCGTTATGGTGCATGTTTGCCCAGACATTTCCCATGTTCCAGGATGCCGGCCGCTTCCGGGTCGATTCCACCTATGATCCGGGTATTTATTTTATGATCAGCCTGGCAGCACTGGCATGTAATCTGGGAGTAATGGTTTATATGGTTTTAAAAGCCCATAAAAGCCGCCGCAATCCTTATACACAGGAACTTTATATTGATCTGAAGGCCTATCGTACCGTTAAGGATCTGGCGGAAGATTCTCTGGCGGCAAGATAAAAATGGAGGGACAGGTATGAATGAATTTCGGGTTCTGGAAATCAAACGGAGCGTATATGCAGATAACGACCGGGAAGCCGGGAAACTGCGTAATGAGCTTAAGAAAAAGGGGGTTTTTCTGCTTAATCTGATGTCTTCTCCCGGATCAGGAAAGACAACCACCCTGCAGGGAACTCTTAAACGGCTGAAGGAACAGATTTCCATAGGAGTAATGGAAGCGGATATTGACTCAGACGTTGATGCCCGTGCCATAGAAGAGACCGGCGTTAAGGTAATTCAGCTGCACACGGGCGGGATGTGCCATCTGGATGCCGGCATGACCAGACAGGGACTGGAAGGCCTTGGGACAGAGGGGGTGGATCTTGCTATTCTGGAGAATGTGGGAAACCTGGTATGTCCGGCTGAATTTGACACCGGAGCGGTGAAAAATGCCATGATCCTGTCCGTGCCGGAAGGCGATGACAAACCCTTAAAATATCCGCTTATGTTCAGCATCAGCGACGTGGTATTGGTAAATAAAATTGATGTGCTGCCTTATTTTGACTTTAGCCTTGAGGCTGTGGGGGAACGGGTTAAAAAGCTGAACCCAGTCGCAAGAGTAATTCCGATTTCGGCCCGGACCGGCGAAGGACTGGACGAGTGGTCCCGGTGGCTGTTGGATGAAGTGAAATCATGGCGGAATACATAATCAGGAAAAGGGTGATGTAATATGGGAAATCCAAAGATTCTGGCACTGGCAGATCATATCGGCCGAAAAAAGCCAGGCGCCAAAGATGCATATAATTATGATTCCCCTGAGTACCGGATTCTGGAACCGGTTGTTACCGATTCTATGGCAGAAGTCTGCATGACCATGGCCATACGCGAGAAGGTAACTGCAGAAACTGTGGCAGAACGCCTTAAGAAACCGGAGGAAGAATGCCATCAGCTGCTTCTGGAGCTTGCGGACATTGGTGTCTGCTTTGTGAATACCATAGAAGGAAAAGATACCTTCTGGTATGATACCTGGGTACCGGGGATCATGGAGATGATGACGAATCACCCAACCAATCCGGTCAAATATCCTCAGATCCCAGAGGCATTTGAGGCTTATGGCCGTATCCGCGGTGCAAAGACGGCGGGTATGACACCGGTGGGAATCGGACTTATGCGGGTGATTCCCATCGAGAAAGCTATCAACGGGGAAAGCCGCCGGGCATCCTATGAAGAATTATCAAAGCATATCGAAGAGCATGACATTTTTTCTGTATCCAACTGTTCCTGCCGTACGGTTCGGGAAATCATGGGAGAGGGCTGCGGTCATCTGAAAGAAGATATGTGCATTCAGATGGGGCATGCGGCCGAATATTACATACGGACCGGACGCGGAAGGCAGGTTGGGAAAGAGGAAGTTTATGAGATCTTGCGCCGTGCAGAAGAGAACGGCTTAATACATGAGATACCCAATCTGGATGGAGACGGCAAAACCCATGCCATCTGCAACTGCTGCGGCTGCGGCTGTCTTTCCATGCGGACAGCGGAGATGTTCCTAAATGCCGATATGGTAAGGTCAAACTATATCTCACAGGTTGACCGGGAGAAATGTGTGGCTTGCGGACAATGTGTGGAAAACTGTCCGGTCAATGCGATTAAACTTGGTCAGAAGGTCTGTTCATCGAAACCGGTGATTGACCGGATCGTTCGTAAGGAAACGCCCCGTAACACAGAGTGGACATCCGAACACTGGAATCCTGAGTACCGAACCAACCGGAAGAATGTGGTTGATACCGGAACCTCACCCTGTAAAACAGAATGTCCTGCCCACATTGCCGTACAGGGATATATAAAGCTTGCTGCCCAGGGACGTTATACCGATGCACTGGAGCTGATCAAAAAAGAGAATCCGTTTCCGGCAGTCTGCGGTAATATATGCAACCGGCGGTGTGAATCAGCCTGTACCCGTGGTGATATTGACGAACCTGTTGCTATTGATGAGATCAAGAAGTTTATCGCTTATCAGGATTTAAATGAAGCCCGCCGTTTTATACCGGAAAAACGTCACAGCTATGGAAAATCCATTGCTGTGATCGGAGCCGGTCCGGCCGGCCTTTCCTGTGCCTATTTTCTTGCAGTGGATGGTTATCAGGTTACCGTATTTGAAAAGGAAAACGAACCTGGGGGAATGTTAACCATGGGGATTCCTTCCTTCCGTCTTGGAAAAGATGTGGTCAAGGCTGAAATTGACGTGCTCCGCCAGCTGGGAGTTAACTTAAAAACAGGGGTAGAGGTCGGCCGGGATATTACCATCGAAGAGCTGCGGCGGCAGGGATTTGCAGCATTCTATCTGGCTGTCGGTGCGCAGGCAGGCCGACGTCTCGGCGTGGAGGGCGAAGATGGGGCTTTTGTATATTCCGGTATTGATTTTATCCGACGGATTAATCTGGGTGAAGATATAAGACTCTCCGGAAAAGCGATTATCATCGGGGGAGGAAACGTTGCTGTCGACGCTGCCCGGATGGCGGTCCGGGCCGATGCGGCATGTGCGGACATATACTGTCTGGAAAGCCCCGAAGACATGCCTGCGTCTCCGGATGAAGTGATGGAGGCAAAAGAGGAGAATATAGGCATTCACAACGGCTGGGGACCGGTCCGGATCCTTACAGAGGACGGAAAGGTCAAAGGTGTTGAATTCAGACGCTGTATTTCCGTATTTGACAAAAACGGCAGGTTTGCCCCGGTGTTTGATGATCAAGATACCATGACAGCAGAGGCTGACTGGGTTCTGATCTCTGTCGGTCAATCCATTAGCTGGGGGAATCTTCTTAACGGTACAAAGATCGAGTGTCATTCAAACGGTACCATAAAGGCTGATCCGTTTACATATCAGACATCCGAACCGGATATTTTTACCGGCGGAGATGTTTATACAGGCCCCAAATTTGCCATTGATGCGATTGCAGCCGGGAAACAGGGAGCTGTTTCCATCCACCGGTATGTACAGCCTGGCCAGAGCCTTGTCATTGGGCGTGACCGCCGCCAGTACATGTCTCTGGACAAAGAAGCTCTTGAGCTGGATAACTATGACCGTACGCCCCGTCAGAAGGTCAGTCACTCCCCGGATTTTCGAAGCCTTGCCGATGGCTGCGGGACCTTTACCGAAGAACAGGTTTTAAAAGAAACGGAGCGCTGCCTTGGCTGCGGAGCTGCAGTGGTAGATGAGTTCCTGTGTGTAGGCTGCGGTCAGTGTACCACTAAGTGTAAGTTTGATGCCATTTCACTGATACGCTGCTATGACGGGGAAGGAGTATCCCTGATGGATATGAAAAAAGCAATTATGCCTTATGCAGTCAAACGAAGGGCAAAAATAGCCCTGAAAAAGATCCGAAAGGCAGTCAGCAAAGGAGACTTGTGATGCATGAACTGGGAATAATAGCTGAGGTGGTGCACGTGGTGGAGGAGATTGCCCGGGAACAGAAGCTTACCAGGGTGGAGACACTGGTGCTGCAGATCGGGGAATTGGCTTCGGTGGTTCCCTATTATGTGGAACAGTGCTATCCGGCTGCCGTTTATGGAACGATGCTTCAAAATACCCGTCTTGAGATAGAAATCCTGCCGGGAAATGGGCGTTGTTATGAATGCAGAACGGTATTTAACGTCCTAAAAAACAATACAAAATGTCCATCCTGCGGCAGTACCTCATGGGAACTGTTAGGAGGACGGGAATTTATGATTAAAGAGATCGTGGCATGTTGATTATAAAAGACTGATAAAAGCAGACAGTCGGTAACATTAACAACATCGTGTATCTCTGATGCGAGTTTTGGAAGGGTCCAGAGGCAGCAATATTCCTGCTGCCTCTGGACTTTTGATTTTGCGGGCAACGAGTCAAATGAACATGTTCGGGGAGGGTCAACCGAGGAAGTCACGCCAAGTGAATTTTTCAGTTTACAAGAGATTAAAATTGTATTATGATCAGTGTTATCGGAAGTTTTTTAATCTGGAGAAAGAATAATATGAAAACATTGAGCAGGGATTTTTACAACAGAGATTCATTAACCGTTGCAAAAGATCTTTTAGGCAAGGTACTGATTCATGAGATTGGCGGGAATAAGGCATGTGTAAAAATTGTTGAAACAGAAGCATATATGGGGATTGAAGATAAAGCAGCGCATTCCTATGGCGGTAAGAGGACACCGAGAGTTGAAGTTATGTATGGAGGACCGGGCTTTTCCTATATATATCTTATTTATGGCATGTACTATTGTTTTAATATCGTTACCAGGGAAGAAGGTATTCCGCAGGCTGTTTTGATAAGGGCGGCACAGCCAATAGACGGCTTTGATTACATGGCTGAAAACAGGTATCAAAAGGCATATGCGAAGTTGAGCAGGCGTCAGATGACCGGGCTGACGAACGGACCGGGTAAACTGTGTCAGGCACTTTTGATCGATAAGATGTTAAATGGAGAAGATCTGTGCGGCGGCAGTCTGTATCTGACAGAGGGGCAGAAGGAAAACATTCCTGTGGTTTCTGCAAAAAGAGTAGGGATCGATTATGCGGAGGAAGCCAGGGATTATCTTTGGAGGTTTTATATAGATGGAAATAAATATGTATCTTATAAATAAGGAGTGATTCATATGTTTCGGGAGATGAGAAGAAAAGACAGGGAACTGGGGTATGAGGAAATTATTAATATTCTAATGAACAATATGTATGGTGTTCTGTCAACAGTCAGCCAGGAAGGGTATCCTTACGGAGTCCCTGTCAGTTATGTTTACAATCAAGAGGAAATTTATTTCCACTGTGCCGGGGAAGGTCATAAGTTTGATAATATTTCTGCAGACAGGAAAGTATCGTTTTGTGTAGTTGGACAAACCTGTGTTCTGCCAGATAAATTCAGTACCAATTATGAGAGTGTGATTGCATTTGGAGAGGCACGGGAAGTGTTTGATGAAGAAAAAATCGACTGGTAAAGGAAAAAGATAAGATAATAAAAAGGGGAAGACAGACATACCTGCGGCTGTCTTCCCCTTTTTTATAATCATAATGGATATTCATAGGAGGGATGGTACAGACCTGTTGGTTCATAAAACTTATCCCCAATGTAGTGAAATCCTAATTTATTTAAGACTCTTTTTGATCCTTCATTATCCGGGTTATGTCCGGCAAATATTTTTTTGGCTTTCAAGTGTTCTTCTGCATAACGGATAACTGCTTCTGCCCCTTCGGCTGCAAGCCCCTGCCCCCAGTATTTTTCTCTTAAGTGAAATCCGATCTCATATATATTGTCTTTAAGACTGAAGGGACGCAGTCCGCAGCAGCCGATAAAATCCTCATCAGTCATACAAAAAACAGGCCAATATTGAATGCCGAACCTTTTTTCATTTTCAATTTCCCTGTCCAGCCGCTGCTCGATTTCCTGCATGGTAAATTTCCCGTCAGCGCATATGAAACAGGTCACTTTCTCATCACCCCACAGTGATATGGCCAGTTTCAGATCCTCCCTCCTCCATTTGGAGAATTCCATCCGCGGGGTTTTCAAAAAATATTCTCTCATTTTATTTCCCTTTCCTTTTTTTATTCATTATACCATTATTTGTAAAAAATGGAAAATATAAAGAAATTTAGAGATATGTTGGAATTACAACGGACATTAAAAATTGGAAATGATAACATAAGAAGATGTTCTAATAAGGAGGATAGGAGAATGAGACTTCATTTTTTACAGCATGTTTCATTTGAAAGCCCAGGCTCGATCTTAACGTGGGCGGAAGAGAATGATTTTACCATAACAAGTACTCAGATGTACCTTGGCCAAAAGCTTCCTGAGCAGGAAGAGTTTGACTGGCTTGTGGTTATGGGGGGACCGATGAATATTTATGAAGAAGACTGTTTTCCATGGCTTACAGAGGAAAAGAAATTGATCAGAAAATCGATTGAAGAGAATAAGGTTGTTCTGGGATTATGCCTGGGAGCGCAGCTGGTGGCCGATGTTCTGGGCGGAAAGGTTACACAGAATTCCTGTAAAGAGATTGGCTGGCACTCTGTTTCCTTTACCCAAAAAGCAGAACAGAATCCTGTATTTGAAAAATTCCCGAAGGAACTGACCGTCTTCCAATGGCATGGAGATACATTTTCGGTTCTTCCGGAAAACGTTACGCTGCTGGCGGAAAGCAGGGCCTGCGCACACCAGGCTTTCTGTTATAAAAACAGGGTATATGGGCTTCAGTTTCATTTAGAAAGTACGCAGCCGATTCTTAAGGAGCTTATGGAAAACTGTGAAAATGAAATCATACCAGGCCCTTATGTGCAGACAAAAAAAGAGATGCTTTCCCATCCTGAGTATATTGTGCAGAGCAATGAGTGGATGTCCGCTTTTCTTACAAACTTATACAGGATCGAAACAAACCAGCAGAAGGGTGGCTGCACAGAATAAGAATTTCTGATAAGGGTATAAAAAAGCAGGAAAAGAACAAAATGAATGTAAGGATTATTATGGCCTTATATCATGAAAGGAGTTTTGGTATGAAAGCAACAGTTGACAAAGAGGGGTGTATAGAATGTGGGCTGTGTGCATCCACCTGCCCGGAAGTATTCCGCATGGGTGAGGATGGACCTGCAGAAGCTTATGTTGATGAAATACCGGAATCGGCTGAACAGACAGCAGTGGAAGCACAGGAGGGCTGTCCTGTATCGGTAATAACAGTAGATTAGTAAGTCTCAGCGCCCCTTTCTGAACCGGTCAGACAGAGGCGCTCTTGCTATGCACAGGAATGTTTCAAGGAGGAATTTCATGAGTGAATATATTAATAACCGTGAAATGAGGCAAAAGACAATAAAAGATATTATTAAGCAGCTTCATGAGGGAAAAACGGCCGAAGAGGTAAAACAACAGTTCGAAGATGCCTTTAATGGGGTATCTGCTTCTGAGATATCCGAAGCGGAGTCTGCTTTGATTGCGGATGGCCTGCCGGTGAAAGAAGTACAGAGGCTTTGTGATGTTCATGCGGCTGTCTTTAAAGGTTCCATCGAAGAAATCCATCAGCCATCCGATCCGGCTTTCATATCAGGACATCCGGTGAATATTCTGATGAGAGAAAATAAGAAAATAACACATATAATCGAAAAGGAGATCCGGCCATATTTATCACTGACGAAAATAGATGACCGGCAGGAAATCTCAAAACTGGCTGAGGGGGTCGGTAAATTAAAAGATTTGACCATTCATTATCAGAGAAAGGAAAATCTGCTGTTCCCTTATATGGAGAAATATGGAAACACAGCACCTCCAAAGGTTATGTGGGGAGTAGACGATGAAATCAGGGATCAGGTAAAAGAAGTAACGGCAATGCTTGGAGAAAGAATGGTTAAGAATGAGACACTGGTTCAAAAAATTGAAGAATTGCTGGATAAAATTACTGAAATGATTTTTAAAGAGGAAAATATCATGGTTCCCATGCTTCAGGAGCAATTAACACAGGAAGAATGGAAAACGATAGCCGATGAAAGTTCGGTAATTGGCTATATGATAGACCATATTCCTGTTTGGAATCCTGCAAGGACAGAGAAAGATGAAAAGGAAGAAAAAATTCAGGAAACGGAATCCGGCCTCATAAGACTTCCCTCCGGAGAATTTAAAGCGGAGGAATTGACTGCTTTATTGAATACGCTTCCTTTTGATATCACATTTGTTAACAAAGACGATGTTGTGAAATATTTTTCAGAGGGAAAGGAACGGGCATTTCCAAGAACAAAATCCATTATCGGAAGAAACGTATCCAATTGTCACCCTCCGGCTAGCGTTCACGTTGTTGAAAAAATCGTCGATGATTTTAAGACCGGCAGGAAAGATCAGGAAGATTTTTGGATAAAGATGGCAGGGAAATATATTTTAATACGTTATTATGCAGTGAGGAATGATACGGGAGAATATCTTGGAGTCATAGAGGTGACTCAGGATATAAAACCAATACAGGAAATTACCGGAGAGAAGAGATTATTATCAGAATAGAAAATATTCTGCTTTCCAGACAACTGCGATTCGGACACAAACCAAACCGCCTTAAAGATGTGGCAGTAAAGGCTGGTCTCGTGGAACAGGCAATAAAAGAAATTGAAGATTCTTCTTCTCATCAGGCCCAGGTAATTGTACAGATCAATCAGGGCCTGACCCAGGTGGCGGCGGTCGTACAGACAAACGCTGCTACTGCAGAAGAAAGCTCTTCTTCCAGTGAAGAGCTGGCTGCCCAGGCGCAGACCCTTCAGGAAGAAGTAAGCAGATTCAGACTTAAAGAGGAAGAATCTCAAAGAGCTTATAGACAGCCGGTTCCTGCTTATTGTGTGACATATCATGAAATCCGAATATAATAATTAAAAATCAGGGCAAACCCGTATAACTGGCTTCGCCCTGATTTAAAAGATACCCGGCTGCTATATTCTGTCCGCACATAGTAAGCTCTGCATAAGGAATCCTTTCATAAATCGCCCCTCGCTTCCTTCCAATCCACAAGAAGATTGTAGCGGTCTGTTCTGAAACGCAAAACGCAGTAGTCTGGATCTTCCGGCCCGTTGAAATGACCTTCCAGTCCCTTATACCACATCTCTTTTTTTATTTCAGGATCGGTCAATACCTCTATTGTACCCACCAGCGTAATATTATGGTCTATTGAGTCAAAACAAACGCTTGCGCGGTTACACGTTTCGATTCGTTTGGTTTTGTTGCTGCCAAGGCCGGTACAGAACGTAATCCAATTGATACCATCCGCTTTTGAGACGGATATTGTTGAGGCTGTTGGAAAACCATCCTTGTCAATCAAAGCTAATACGCAATATCCCTCATTTCCGCCACCAGTCTTACTTGCAACGATTTCTCCGGCTCTGGCAATTATTTCTGTATTCATTTCATTTTCCTCCATATTGATTTTAGAATCAGTTTAGCACATTCAATATGACAACTGTATGTCATGTTCAGAATATAAAAACAGGTAAAAATACCTCCGCACTTGACAGGCAAGGTGATAGCCAATGTACGTTTCACGAAGGTTCCGGTTTTATGCCGATTAAAGCCGCCCTTTCTGAAGTAAATCGATTAAATACACTTTTCATATGATGATATTTGTGCTATTCTTAGCAATGACATGATAAGAGGGAAGATCTTCTTCTGTTATCTGATATAGAAACTTCTGAACCAGTAGTCTTATTAACTAAATCATTATTATAGGAGGATAAGAAATGAAAACAATTGGTCTGATCGGCGGTATGAGCTGGGAAAGTACCGTTACCTATTATCAGCTGATCAATGAAGCAGTTAAAAAGCAGCTGGGAGGATTTCATTCTGCAAAATGTCTGCTTTACAGTGTGGATTTTGCTGAGATTGAAGAGTGTCAGGCAAAAGGCGAGTGGGAAAAGAGCGGCGGGATATTAAACGAAGCAGCTGTCAGCCTGGAACGGGCAGGCGCTGATTTTATTATTATCTGTACCAATACCATGCATAAGGTTCTGCCCCGGATAAGGAACGGATTATCCATACCAGTTATCCATATAGCAGAAGCTGCAGCTGATGAGCTTGAAAAACACAATATTGACAAGGTAGCATTATTGGGAACAAAGTATACCATGACCCAGGATTTTTATAAAAGTAAAATCATGGAAAGAGGGATTGAAGTCCTGATTCCGGACGAGCAGGACATTGAAACCGTTAATGCCATAATATATAACGAATTATGTCTTGGAGTAACAGCAGAGAAATCGAGAGCGGAATTTGTAAGAATCATTAAGGAATTAACAGATAGAGGAGCTCAGGGAGTGATCTTAGGCTGTACGGAAATTGGGCTGCTGGTAAGACAGACGGACGTGGATATCCCTCTTTTTGATACCACGGTAATTCACGCTTTGAAGGCAGCAGGGCTATCCGTTGGTGAGTAGGCGAAGAGATATTGCCTGAAGAATTGCTTTACAACTGACTTCCAGTGTATGTATAATGGAAAAGCGAAAGGGTAAACGAAAAGCCAGGAAAATAAGCGGAGAGATAATATGAGAGAACTGAACGAGATAGAGAAAGACCTGGATCGCTGTAATATGGAGGTTTTGGATCTTCTGAAACAGCGTCTTGGTTATACTGCAGAAATCATAGAATATAAAAAGGAGCATGAACTGCCTGTTTTTCAGCAGGAACAGGAAATGCGGAATGAAAAATTGCTTGCTGCAATTGATGACCATGCATACAGTGAGGAGTTATCAGAGATATTTGGGCAGATTACTGAGGAAAGCAAACATGTCCAGAGTAAAATCCTGTTTCCCTTTAACATAGCTCTCATTGGATTTATGGGCACAGGTAAGAGTACGGTTTCCGGATACTTAAAAGATATGCTGGGGATGAATGAGGTAGATGTGGACGCCCTGATTGTGAAGGAACAGAAGATGCCAATTAAGGATATCTTTGCTAAATATGGGGAAGAGTATTTCCGTAAATGTGAGAGTAAAGCAATTGTCAGTCTTAAGAACTGCCGGCAGACGATCATTTCCTGCGGCGGCGGTGCGGTTGTACGTGAAGAAAATGTAAGGAATCTAAAAAAAGCCAGCCGTATCGTACTGCTGACTGCCAGTCCGGAAACCATACTGGAACGGGTGAAGGACAGTGATGAGCGGCCCATATTAAATGGGCATATGAATGTGGAATTTATAAAAGAACTTATAGCAAAACGTGCGGGATATTATCAGAAAGCGGCAGATGTGATCATTGAAACAGATCATAAACCCATAAAGCAGGTTTGTGAAGAACTTGTTGAATCACTGATCCGGCTTGACAGAAATGCAGAACAGTAGCGGAAGAAATCCGGAAGTCCGGTAATCATGCTGACAGCCAGTGCGGATGAGAACGATGTGGTACGATATGTCCATTCCGGTTACCATACCAAAGGGGAAAAAAAATATAACGGTTAAATATTGAGGCCTGACTGCCTGGAAGTCAGGCCTCAATATTTTCTGTCAGTGTAAACCGGTTCTTTTTATAGGACAGAATCCCCTCTGCCTGCAATTTACTCAGTTCATTGGACAAGGCACTGCGGTCTATGGAAAGATAATCCGCCAGCTGCTGCCGGTTAAATGGAATATCAAAGGTGGAAGAACTATTTTTCAGGGATTCGGTTGAAAGGTAAGAGAGCAACTTATCACGGATCGTTTTTTGCGACATGTGCTGTATCTTTTTTGTCAGGCCTAAATTCCTTCTGGCGATAGAAGAAAGGAAATTCTGAATCAGCCGCGTATGGAAGGAACAAGCCGATGTACATACGGTCAGTATTTTATGAAAGTCCAGAAACAGGACATCACATTCAGAGTCTGAAACCACACTCATTTCAATCGGTATGGAAGAGAGACAGGCATAGGTCTCGGCGAACAGCGAACCGGGAAGGACCTCGGAAATAATGGTCCGCCTGCCCCAGAAATCTTCCTGGATAATGAGGGCAGTACCTGACAGGACAAGCCCTACAGAATGAACAAAATCTCCGCTTCTTATAATGAATTCCTCTTTTTTAAAGTGCCGTGTCCGTGCAGACAGACATTTTAACATAGCAGTTATCTCATCCGGACGGACCCCTGAGAACAGATTTGAATTTTTTAATACAGGTAAATATTTTTCCATTTGCCCTGTCCTTTCAAATTATTTTTAAAAATGTTGTAATTACAACTGAAATGATGGAATTATTATATTACAATTTCAGTGAAATGACAAGAAAAAAATAAGGAGGAAGCCAAATGGCAGATAGATTTATTAAGAATATAACCCATGAAGAAGTGACTGTGCTGTCTGATTTAGTAGATGTAAAAGAAGGCCAGATCATAAGCAGGACGCTTGCACAGAATGAAGCACTCAGCATTACGCTGTTTGCATTTGATAAAGGCGAAGAGATCAGCACTCATGAATCCAATGGCGATGCCATGGTAACTGTTTTGGAAGGAACGGGAAAGTTCACAGTAGATGGAAATGAGTATCTGCTGCATGCAGGCCAGACACTTGTGATGCCGGCAAAAAAACCTCATGCGGTTTATGCAGAGGAAAACTTTAAGATGTCCCTGGTTGTGGTTTTTTAATGATATATAGGAGAAAAGAAAGGTTGGTAAAAAAGATGGATAGTAAGATGTTTTGTTTTCAGTGTGAGCAGACAGCAGGCTGCAGCGGATGTACGGGAAATGCAGGTGTATGCGGAAAATCAGCCAGTACCGCAAATCTTCAGGATGAATTGACCGGTGCATTAATTGGTCTGGCAAAGGCCTGCGGCAATAACCCAAGAACAGAGAATACAACAAGAATCATCGTAGAAGGATTGTTTACCACAATCACAAATGTGAATTTTAATGATGAAGTTTTAAAAGAAATGATTATTAAAGTCCGGAAAGAAAAAGATAAGATTATGCCTGGATGCAGCAGCTGTTCTTCCGTCTGCGGAAACACCTCTGATTTTGATATGAAGCAGATCTGGGATGCACAGGAAGATATCCGTTCCCTTAAGTCCCTGATTCTGTTCGGACTCCGGGGTGTTGCGGCATATGCCTATCATGCCATGGTGCTCGGATATGAAGATGAAGGGGTCAATGATTTCTTTTACAAGGCTCTGTCAGTCATCAGCTATGACATGTCCATGGAACAGCTGCTTCCGGTAGTTCTGGAAACAGGAGAAGTTAATTTAAAATGTATGGAATTATTGGATAAAGCCAATACTGACGCATTTGGAACACCGAAGCCTGCCAGTGTGCCGCTTACCATTGAGAAAGGTCCGTTTATTGTGATTACCGGACATGATCTTTATGATTTAAAACAGCTGCTTGAGCAGACAAAGGACAAGGGTATCAATATCTATACCCACGGAGAGATGCTTCCGGCCCATGGTTATCCGGAACTTAAGAAATATCCGCATTTAAAGGGAAATTTCGGTACTGCATGGCAGAATCAGCAGAAAGAGTTTGACGCCATTCCGGGCCCGGTCCTGTTTACAACAAACTGCCTGATGCCAGTGAAACCCAGCTATGCGGACCGGGTATTTACCACAGAAGTAGTTTCTTATCCGGAGATGGTCCATATTGGAGATGAGAAAGACTTTACTCCGGTCATAGAAAAAGCACTGGAGCTTGGTGGTTATAGCGAAGACCATGAAATGACAGGAATCAACGGCGGGAAACAGGTCATAACAGGATTTTCCCATGGAACCGTACTGGGGGTTGCGGATCAGGTCATTGATGCGGTAAAGCAGGGAGCAATCAGCCATTTCTTCCTGGTAGGCGGCTGCGACGGAGCCAAAACGGGCAGAAATTATTATACCGAATTTGTAAAGCAGACTCCCAGGGATTCCGTCATACTCACTCTGGCCTGTGGGAAATACCGTTTCAACGATCTGGACCTGGGAACCATCGGAGGACTTCCGAGAATCATGGACATGGGACAGTGCAATGATGCGTACAGCGCAATTAAAGTGGCTGTGGCACTGGCGGAAGCTTTTGGCTGCAGCGTGAATGAACTTCCGTTATCCCTTGTATTATCCTGGTACGAGCAGAAAGCAGTCTGCATTCTTCTCACTCTGCTTCACCTTGGAATTAAGAACATTTACCTTGGGCCCACTTTACCTGCGTTCTTATCTCCCAATGTATTGACATTCCTTGTAGAAAATTATGGAATATCACCAATCAGCACACCAGAAGAAGATTTAAAGAAAATTCTTGGATAAAATTTCGCAGAAGGATTTAGTGATGATAACGAAGGAAATGAATATCTGAGAGATTTTAAGAAGAACGGGCATTACCCGGTGATATAATGAAAACCGTGGATGATGAGACCGAAACGTTTGAAAAGCAGGCAAAGGATCAGGGGTTTCAGGATAAGTATAGAAGATGAAGTAACAGTGGCAGGACGGTTTGTATCAAACAAACCGTCCTGCCTATTCCGGTGCTGGTAAAATGCAGCCGCATAGAAGGTTGTCTGGCCTGTTCATTTATCTATTAATATTTTTATAAGAGTTTCTGCTATAATACCGATAATAACAATAAAAAGTATCTGCCAGAATTCTGATTTAATAATATTTACCCATGCAGCGTTAGTTGAAACTTTTTCTCCCACTATCATCCCCACTATAATAAAAATATAACCACAGTTACCAATTATTCTATTTTTCATTGTTCTCACCTAATCCTTGTTGCTATGGCTCGATCATTTCCTCACCAAAAAACCTTTCCATCCGTATAAAGGAATTCAGTCTCATCTTAGAATTGACTACATTTCATCATTTAATAAAACCATATGGATATGATCTTCCCACTTCCCGTTTATCTTTAAATATTTATATGCCAATCCTTCATGATGAAATCCCAGCTTTTCAACTACTCTTAAAGAGCGTTTATTCTTAGGCATGATATTGGCTTCAATCCGGTGCAGTCCAAAATCATGAAACATAATATAGGTTCCCTTTCTGACAGCCTCTGTCATATACCCTTTGTTTATTTCATTCCCGGCTAATTTATAGCCAAGAAAACAGGAAAGAAATGCTCCTTTTACAATGTTGGTGAACCCAATACAGCCTATGATCCTGTGGTCATCATCTTTTTTGAAAATCCATAGTCTGAAAGAACTGCTGTCTGATTGATCCTCCCTCAACATGTTTTCATGATAGTTCTTAGTATAGAATGCTTCGCCTTTAACAGGCTCCCATTCCTTTAAAAACGATTTATTTTCCTGATAATAAGTCAATACTTTGTCCGCATAAGAAGGGTCTGATACCTTTAACAACAGTCGTTTGGTTTCAAAAGTTTTAAGCATAGGAAATTCCTCCATTTCAAAGCAGACCTGCGCTTATAATAGCCCACGATTTGCAGAATATCAGTATAACACTTGAAAGAATTCATTGCAATCCACTTTTATAAACTTAAATTTCTTGTATAAAATAAACTGTTGAAGTACAATAAGTATAACACAGGAGTGAGACTAACTATATGAAGTCAAGAGTTTTTTGATCTATATTATTTTTTGTTTTGATATTAAAAAAATGCATGACAAATAGGACAACATAAGTTGCCCTCATAAAAAAACATTTGAGGAACGAAAGCTGTGTTGTTTTTTAATAAGTAAAAAATAACACGGAGAAGTTTCTTTCCAACATGGCTTCTTGCAACGTTAAAATGCTTACCCTCTGAACGCTTTTTTTCCATATAAGAAGCAAAGGTTGCATCACGCATGGAAACTAATCTGGCGGCCTGCATAACAGCCCAGCGCAGATACGTAGAACCCCGTTTAACCATAGGTGTTTGGGAAGCATTATATTTTCCAGACTGATAGGTGGAAGGCTCCATTCCTGCAAAAGCAAGAAGCTTTGCTGGTGTTGAAAAATGAGTGACGTCACCAATTTCAGCCAACATAATAGCTGCAAGGGTATAACCAATACCAGGAATCGTAAGAAGCGGCGTGTTGATCTCCTTAACAATGAGTTTGATTTGTTTATCTAAAGCATCTATTTCAGATTGAACTGATTGTATAAGTCGTATGGTCTGCTGAAATTCAAAAGCGGTAGAGCGGTTGGAAGTTCCAATTGAGTTACTGGCCAGCGCTTTTAAAGAAACGGCCTTTCCTTTATCATATTTACCATGAGAAGCCTTATTTATCAGATTGGTGAGCTTGGTAAGATGACAGTTACAGATATCCTTTGGAGTGGGAAGTTCCAATAATAAAGAATAGCTTGAGTTTTGGTGTATAGACCAAACACAATCCACAAGTTCAGGAAATACAATGTCAATCAACCTTGCAACAGACAGCTTGAGCTTGGAACGATAACCAATCAGCCGATAACGATGTCTTGTTAGTGACTTTAACTCAGAAATCTGGTAAGATACTGGTGAATAGGATTTTGATTCATCAGTAAAGAGCATAGTCGCAATGACCTTCGCATCGGTCTTATCTGTTTTTGTTTTCCGAAGGGTACCAGCCTTACGGAAAAGATTCGTAGCTAAAGGATTTAGGATATGAACCTGAAAACCTTTAGAATACAGGTAATTTGTGATATTTGTGCTGTAATGACCTGTAGATTCAAGTCCTATTTTTACGTTGATCAGATCCTTGGGGCCAAGGGCAGAAAGGATCGTTGAATAAAGAGTGTCAAAGCCCTTCTTAGAATTAGGAATACGTAAAGAATCGGTGTAAATAACACCATCAGAATCGATAATGCAGCAATCATGTTTTGATTTGGCTACATCAATGCCAACGAATACCATAAAAAGCAACTCCTTTGTAATAAATTTACGCTGTGTTTCCGCAAACTCTATGTTGAATGTATTCTTGCTATATATAAAACGTCATGCGTTATCTAACTAATTAACAAATAAACATAGAGCTGTGGTTAGAGCCTCCAGAGGAAACAGTCAGCTGAATAGAGAGGCTGCTGTAGGTGATCGAACTAATCCACAGCGTCTAAATAGGATTATATAGAAAATAATCCAGAAAGGAAAATGCATAATGAATTTCCCTCTGAGTTCATTATACAAGGTGAATACATGGAAGAGAGCAAGGAATATCATACTCATAGGTCAGCGGATGGTACAGAATATATCCACAGCCATAGTGAAGGACATCCGCATAAACATGAACATAAAAATACAAAGACGGTTTTAAATCGTTTATCCCGTGCAATCGGACATCTGGAATCCGTGAAACGAATGGTGGCAGATGGAAGGGACTGCAGTGAAGTATTAATCCAGTTATCGGCAGTCATATCAGCTCTGAACAATACTGGCAAGGTTATTATAAAGGATCATATTGAAAACTGCATTGTGGATGCTGTTGAATCAGGGGATAAAAAAGCGATTGAAGATCTGAATGCTGCCATTGACCGGTTTATAAAATAAATATCCCCTGGGGAGGCTTGTGTGACTGGCTGTTGTTCCTCTATACTCTGTAAAGTATGATACGAAAGAGCAGAGGGATGAAAGATGAAAAAGAAATCAGCAGTAATGCTGGCAGTGATTTTGTCAGCGATAGCAGCTTTATCCGGTTGCAAAGGAAGTAACAATGATACTCAGACAGCCCCAGAAATAGAGAAAAACAGCGAATCCGGCAAAAAGATTTTAAGGACTTCAGAAGCTTTTGCCCTTCAGACATTAAACCCCCATTTGGATTATCAGGGCTGGTACACCTCCATTTATGGATTGACAGAAGCACTGTTTGTAATGAACGACCAGTCTTCCGTTGAACCATTGCTTGCAGAGAACGCAAAGGTGGAAGGGAATGTATGGACCATAAAAATAAAAAGCAATGCAGCTTTTTCCAATGGCAATGACGTGACTTCCTCTATGGTTATCAGAAATCTTCAGAATGCAGGGGAGACCAATACCCGTTTTGCTTATCTGAACGGATTTACATATGAAGTAATTGATGACAAGACATTTACGATAAAGACAGATGAAATATACCCTACACTGCTAAATGACCTGGCAAGCCCGGAGCTTGCTATTGTGGATTTAGACAGCAGCGGGGATATGGGTACGGATCTGGCAGCAACCGGACCGTTTATCGTCTCATCATTTGAACCGGGCGGAACCATGGAAGTTGTTAAGAATGATCATTACTGGAATGGGGAAGTAAAGCTGGATGGGGCGGTATTTTATTATATGCCTGAAGCAGATACTTCTTTTCTGGCGATGCAGAATGGGGAAATCGACAGTTATACCAGTGTGACTTCAGATGCAGCGGAATTTTATAAGATGGATCCGGATACCTACAGGCTGGTAACCATACCGGCTGCCAGACTCCAGTTTTATATATTAAATAAAAACAGGCTGGATGATTCAGTCAGAAAAGCCATAGACTTAACGGTAGATTCAGAAGCGGTGGAAAAGTATTTAAATGGAACCGTATCGAAAACGGACGGTCCTTTTGGTGCCGGTGCAGCTTACGGAAAGGTAACAAAAGCAGCAGTTGATGTGGCAGCGGCAAGGTCCCTTCTTAAAGGGGACGGATATAAGTTAAATGCGGATGGTTATTATGAAAAAGATGGAAAAGTCCTGACATTAAACATTGCTTATTATGCTGCAAGAAGTCTGGATACTCTGGCAGCATTAATGCAGGAACAGTTAAAGAAAACAGGGATCAAAGCAGAATTGACCTGTGAAGAGGATCCGGATGGCACCTATATTGCGACCGGAGATTTTGATATTGCATTGTACTGTATGATTGCTGATAAGTCCGGAGATCCTTATTATTTTATCAGCTGTACTCTTGCAGAAGGCGCTCCTTATAATTGCGGAGGCTTTATAAACGCAAAGGTCCAGGCGTGGATTGATGAACTGAAAGCAGAAACCGATACGGACAGACGTGCAGAACTGGCAAACCAGATCGTACAGACTGCCATTGATGAAGATGCCTTCGGGTATGTAGCTTTATTTAATAAGACCACGGTCATGCAAAATGGAGTGACTGGTGTGGCTGAAAATTGTCCGTTTGATTTTTACTACTTAAATGCAGATACAGATATAAATTAATTGATGGGGCTTAACGTGAAAAAGTTCATAATAAAGCGATTATTGCAGTTGATACCGATTATCATTGGAAGTACATTTTTAACATTTGTGCTGCTTTATCTGTCTCCGGGTGATCCGGCGCAAAAAAAACTGAATGCCCAGGGGGTTGGGGTTACTGGTGAAGTATTAGAGCAGACCAGGGAGGAAATGGGACTGAACCGGCCGTTTATCATTCAGTATACGGACTGGCTGGCTGATCTTCTGAACGGAGACATGGGGTACTCCTATAAGGATGGGGCACCGGTTGCGGGAAAATTGGTAAAAGGTATGAAGTACACCTTACCTTTAGCAGCCGGCGCCCTGGTTCTGTCATGTATTATTTCCATTCCTTTGGGAATTCTTTCAGCGGTCAGAAAGAACGGGCTTATGGATTATGGAATCCGTTTTTTCTGTTTTGCAGGAAATGCCATTCCGAATTTTCTTCTGTCAATCTTCTTTCTATATTTTTTCTGTATCCGTCTTAAGTTTTTTCCGGTCATTGCAAAGAATAGTATAAAGGGACTATTTCTGCCCACACTTGCCCTGGCACTTCCCTTAACAAGCCGTTTTGTACGGCAGATCAGGGCAGCCATACTGAAGCAATTGGAAATGGAATATGTAAGCGGAGCAAGAGCAAGAGGCGTTGATGAAAAATATATTTTATTCTTCAATGTCCTGCACAATGCAATGATCTCAATAATTACTGTTTTAGGCTTGTCGGTCGGTACATTATTGGGAGGAAGCGTGGTAATAGAAAGTATATTTATGTGGCCTGGAATTGGGAAACTGGTGATGGATTCCATCACGGCAAGAGATTATCCTGTGATTCAGGGATTTGTTATTATCATGGCAATGATATATGTAGTTGTGAATCTGGTGACTGATTTAAGCTGTCATTTCTTGGATCCAAGGCTAAAGGAGTTATAGATGATTATGAAATCCCCGCAAAAAAGAGTCGTTTTTTCCCTTCTGCTGGTTCTGATCCTGACCGGAATCGGGATACTGGCTCCGTATCTTGTACCAAACGATCCTTATATAACCAATGCTTCTTATATGAAAGGAGCCCCGGATATTCCGTATTTTTTCGGAACTGACAAATTAGGGAGGTGTATATTCTCCCGGGTACTGATGGGAACCAGAACCTCCATTTTTTCTTCCCTGTTTCTGGTAACGGCAGTCATGATGGCAGGTACTCTCATGGGGATTTTATCAGGATATTACGGAGGAATCCTGGATAACATGATCATGCGTCTGGCTGATATTTTTCTGGCATTTCCCCAGATGGTACTGGCCGTTGCCATAGCAGGGATATTAGGCGGGAATATGACAAATGCCATGCTTGCTCTTGGAATTACCGGGTGGACGTTATACGCAAGGCTGGCAAGAGGGCAGGTGATGGCAATGAAGCAGGAAGAGTTTATCGCTGCGGCCAGACTGAGCGGCAGCAGCAGTTTTCGGATTATGATTGTCCATATTCTTCCGGGTATTGCAGGTGAGATGATTGTGAATGCCTCCATTCAGGTTGGTACAACCATGCTGGGACTGGCCGGTTTATCTTATCTGGGGCTTGGCGTGCAGGTACCGGAAGCAGAATGGGGCTCTATGATAAATGAAGCGAAGGGGTATATGCAGCAGGCACCGTGGGCCGTACTGGCTCCCGGTATTGCATTGTTTGTGACGGCAGCAGCTTTTAATCTGCTGGGAGATGCTCTGAGAGATTATATTGGGACAAGGAGTACCAGCCATGAATGATACGGTTCTGTCAGTCAGGCACCTGTCTGTAAATTATGGCGGACAGGATGTGATATCGGACATTACATTTGATCTAAGGAAGGGAGAGATCCTGGGAATTGCAGGAGAGAGCGGAAGCGGAAAAAGTACGCTGTTAAAGGCAGTCTTTCCCATGAAGGCTCCCGGACTGGTCCGATCCGGAGGAGTAATTGAGTTTAGAGCAGATGAGAGAAAAAAACTCTGCGGAGAACAGGCTGGTATGATATTTCAAAATCCAAAAGCTTCTTTTAATCCCATCCGCTCCTACCGGAAACAATTTATCGAGGCATTAAAAAGCCATGGAAAATATAAAAAAAAGAATTTTGAAAAAAATATGATTCAGATTTTTGAAAAACTCAATCTTTCAGATGGAAAGAGGATATTAGACAGCTGTCCCTTTGAAATGAGCGGCGGCATGAACCAGAGAATAGCAATTGCCCTGTCCGTCCTTCTGGAACCGGACATGCTGCTTGCTGATGAACCAACCAGTGCCCTGGATGTTACGTCTCAGAATCAGGTAGTGGAAGAACTGCTCCGCATTCGGGAATATTACCATACCTCTATGATCATTGTGACCCATAACATTGGTATGATTTCAAGAATTGCGGATAAAGTGGGGATCATGCATCAGGGGAAAATGGTGGTATTGGAGACCGGGGACCAGTTATTAAAGAATCTGTTGGGCCAGGCCCCGCAAATCGGTACTCCTGCCGGAGAAAAGACAGGGAAGCATCTGGAACCCCTTTTGAAACTTAATCAGGTAAGTAAGGAATACCGGAAAAACAGGAGTTCCTTTCAGGCACTCTCTCAGGTAGATATGCAGTTGAAGCCCGGAGAAATATTAGGTATCGTAGGAGAAAGCGGAAGCGGAAAGAGCACTCTTTTAAAACAGATCGCAGGAATTCAGAAGCCTTCGGGCGGAACCGTTATGTTCAAGGGGAAAAATATCGTCTTAAACCGTACAAAAGCAGATTTCAGATCTATGCAGATGATTTTTCAGAATGCAGTGGAATCGTTTGATCCAAGGTTAAAGATCCGTCATTCCATAAGTGAGACACTCAAAAATCTCTGCAATATGAATAACAGGACAGAACGGGATTTAAGGATAGACACGCTGATGGAACAGGTTGGTCTCAAGCGGGAGATGGCTGACCGTTATCCGTCACAGTTAAGCGGCGGGCAGTGCCAGAGGGCAGCTATTGCCAGAGCGGTTTCCGTCCATCCGGAGCTGTTGTTATGCGACGAAATTACCAGTGCACTGGATATTTCCGTCCAGGATGAAATTATAAAATTATTATTGAAACTGGCACAGGATTTTAAGATGGCTGTTATTTTTGTTTCCCATGATATTGTACTTGTCAGCAATATCTGTGAAAAAATCATGGTGCTGAAGGAAGGAAAATGTATTGAAGCCGGGAAAGCAAGAGAGATTATTGAAAATCCAAAAGAAGATTATACGAAAATGCTGCTGGCGTCCGCACAGGTGAGATAGGAGTTAATAAATAAATGGAACAGATAGAAGAACGTGTCAGAAGTTACTGGACCAAAAGGGCCTGTGATTTTGGTGAGGTACGCAGAATGGAACTGGAAGATGCCATCAGCGGCCGATGGCTTTATGAGATCAGGAAATATCTGCCGGCCGGGAAAAAATTAAAAGTCCTGGATGTTGGGACAGGTGCAGGATATTTTGCAGTATTGCTTGCTAAACAGGGACATGTAGTCTGGGGCGTGGATCTGACTCCGGCTATGATAGAAGAAGCAAAAAAACTGGCAGCAGATGAAAGAGTGCCGGCCTGGTTCCAGGTAATGGATGCACAGAGCCTGGAATTTCCGGATGAAAGCTTTGACGCAGTAATCGCAAGAAATCTCACATGGACTCTGCCAAAACCGGAACAGGCATACAGGGAGTGGTTTAGAGTTCTTGCAAAAGGAGGAATCCTATTAAATTTTGATGCAGATTATGGTCAGGAAGTCCGCAGGCTGGAAGAAAGCAAAGGTGTCAGAAAAATGAATGCATCAGGCTTTCATATAGGGCTGACTGAGGAACTGAATCAGGAATCCAATGGAATTACCAAGGCCATGGATATCAGTAAAAAAAAGAGACCGGATTGGGATATAACCATATTAAAAGAGATGGGATTTTTAAAATGTCAATGTGACCGGGAGGCAGGTGCCCGGATCTTAAGGGAACGCAATGGGGAAGACGCACCAACCTTTCTGATTACTGTACAAAAATAAAGGAAACAGAATATGAAGATTTATGAGGAAAACAAAAAGTACTGGACCCGCAGGACTATGGGGTATTCCAGAGTTAATGAAGATGAATTGCTTACAGAGCAGAAGAAAAAATGGCTGAATGTGCTTCTGGAGTCATTTCCCAGGGATAAAGAAGCCATAAGGGTACTGGATATGGGGACCGGCCCCGGATTTTTTGCGATCATTCTTGCCGAAGCCGGTTTTGATGTGACAGCAGTGGACTGCACGGAATCGATGCTTAAAAGGGCAAAGGTGAATGCAGGGGCTTATAAAGATCATATCCGCTGGGTTCTTTCGGATGCACAAAAGCTGGAATTTACAGATGAGACATTTGATGTAATTGTGAGCAGAAACCTTACCTGGAATCTGGAAAGGCCGGAACTGGCTTATAAAGAGTGGCTCCGTGTATTAAAAAAAGGAGGAATTTTATTAAATTTCGATGCAAACTGGTATTATTATCTGTTTAATGAAAACATGAGGCAGGGTTACGAATGGGATCGAAAACGGGTGGAAGAGATGAAGATGAAAGACCACTATACCTGTACGGATATTGACAGCATGGAAGAAATCGCAAGAAGACTTCCTTTAAGCAGACTCGTCCGGCCTCAGTGGGATGTTTCCCTGCTGAAAGAATATAACATTGCGGGAATTCATGTAAATCCGGATATATGGAAACGTGTCTGGTCGGAAGAAGAGAAAGTAAACTATGGGTCAACCCCCATGTTTTCTATATTGGCCATAAAATAAGATAGGAGTATTTATGTCAGAGCCTGTATTTTTAATTGAAACCAGAATGGAAATAGAAGATTATAGAAAGTTTTTATACACAGCAACATTCTGCAGGAATAAATTAATGATTCCATTTGTAATCCTGATTGCTTTTGCAGGCAGTCTCATTGTCAATTGGAGCGATGGACATTTTCAACTCATTCCAATAGTAATAACCTGGATATTTATGACAGTATCAGCGATTGGTGCGATATTATTTAAAGTAGAAAGAAAAAATAAACAACGAATAAAGTCTGACAAGACCGGCACTTTTGGAAGCATAAATACCCTGAAGTTCTACGATGATAAAGTTATTATGGAGATAAAAGAACTCCATTCTTCCGGTGAACTAAGGTATGATCAAATCTATCGGCTTATGGAAAGCAGGGAGTATTTTATCTTTTATCTAACAATGAATCAGGCATCCCTGATCAGGAAAAAGGATGTTGACAATATAGGCAGCTTCAGAAATTTTTTGATGTTAAAATTTCAAAAAAGATATAAAAAAATTTAAAAACAACGCCGCCTTTGGTTGAAACAAGGGCAGCGTTGTTTTTACAGTACAGGATACCATACTTCTTTAAGTAAGGAAATGGCATTGATAATATCATTATTATTCAATGCTGCAAATCCCATAAGAAGTGTATTGTTATTCATGTTTGGAAGAGGAGTGGAGTAATATCGGGATAAGCCATAAACTTTCACCTGCAGATTTTTGGCGGCCTTAACAAGTTCCTGTTCACTCATGCCGTTATTTACGCATAATGTGAAGTGAAGACCGTCAGAAGCACCCTGAATTTCCGTATCAGGCAGAAATTCGTTTATTGCAGAAATAATGGTTTCTCTTTTCTGTTTATAGATATTTCTCATCCTGTTTAAATGCCGTTCAAAATGTCCTTCGTCAATAAAGTGCTGAAGAGTTTTTTGTTCAATTGTCGGTACCGGACAAATATAAAAACCCAGTTTATTATGGTAAGTCTCTAAAAGGTGCTCCGGCAGTACCATATAACTGATTCTTAATGCAGGAGACAGGGATTTGGAGAAAGCCCCCATGTAAATGACCCTGCCGTTTTGGTCAAGCCCCTGGAGCGATGGGATGGGTTTGCCTGAATATCGGAATTCACTGTCATAATCATCTTCAATAATGTAGTGCTGCGGTTTTTCATTCGCCCAGTTTAACAGCTGGATCCGTCTGCTGACCGGCATGATGGTACCGGTTGGAAATTGATGGGAAGGCGTAATACATGCAGCATTGGCCATACTTTTATAAAGTTCTTCCGGCTTCATGCCGTAACGGTCAAGGGGGATTGATCTGCAGACAGCTCGATTGCTCTTAAAAAGCATGCTCAGTTTCTCATAGCCGGGATTTTCAATTGCATAAATAAATGTTTCATCAAATAATTGAATGAGCAATTGTAATAAATATTCTGTTCCGGAACTGATAATTATCTGCGCAGGAGAACAGTTTACTCCCCTGGAATGGTGAAGATAGCGGGCTATGCTTGCCCTGAGATTTGGATATCCTTTGGAAGCTCCTGTTTTCAGCAGATCCAGGTCGTACTGATTGATCACTTCCTTTGTGATCTTCCACCATATGGAAAAAGGGAAGCTGTCAGGGTCAACACCCTGGTGGGAAAAGTCATAACGGTATATCACTTCCGCTTTTTGTGGAAATGAGGTCTTTTTTATATCTTTCTGAATCCTTATAATTCCGTCCAGCTGAGCAACATAATAACCGCTCTTTATCCGGGAAACCAGATAGCCTTCTGCTACCAGCTGATTATAAGCAGCCTGTACCGTATTCTGGCTGCATTGAAGATATGCGGCAAGCTGCCGTTTGGAAGGCATTTTTTCATTTTTCAGATAATGTCCATCTGTAATTTCTTTTTTAAAAAAGTTGTAAAGCTGCATAAAAAGTGGTACTGCCGCTTTTTTATTCAGTCTTAAATTGATTTCATTCAAGTAGTTTCCTCCAATCTGGTACTATCAAATTTTCCATATCTGATGCTTTTTATGTGTTCAATTCATCTCTATAATAAAGCTTATAATTCAATATTACAATATAAAATATGGAGGAAGCTTATATGAATAACAGATATGACTTAAATAAGAACCTGGCACAAATGCTCAAAGGCGGTGTTATTATGGATGTTACAACACCGGAGCAGGCAAAAATTGCTGAAGAAGCCGGTGCCTGCGCAGTCATGGCGCTTGAGAGGATTCCAGCCGATATAAGGGCAGCAGGGGGCGTATCAAGAATGAGCGACCCGATAATGATCAAGGGCATTCAGGAAGCTGTCAGCATACCGGTCATGGCAAAGGTACGGATCGGACATTTTATGGAGGCACAGATTCTGCAGGCAATTGAAATCGATTACATTGACGAGAGCGAAGTGCTGACTCCTGCCGATGATGTTTTTCATATTGACAAGACAAGATTTGATGTTCCCTTTGTCTGCGGAGCTAAGAATTTAGGGGAGGCACTGCGCAGAATCGCGGAAGGGGCTTCTATGATCAGAACAAAGGGTGAACCAGGTACCGGTGATATTGTACAGGCCGTCCGGCATATGCGCCTGATCAATCAGCAGATCCGGAATATACAGAATATGAGAGAAGATGAACTTTACCATACGGCAAAAGAGATGCAGGTTCCCTATGATCTTGTAAGATTTATTTTTGAAAACGGGAAGCTTCCTGTGGTCAATTTTGCAGCCGGCGGTGTGGCCACACCGGCAGATGCAGCTTTAATGATGCAGTTAGGTGCAGAAGGTGTTTTTGTCGGTTCCGGTATTTTCAAGTCTGGAAATCCTGCAAAGAGAGCACAGGCAATCGTACAGGCTGTCACAAATTATAACGATCCAAAGCTGCTGGCTGAGCTTTCCGCAGATCTGGGCGAGGCAATGGTTGGGATAAATGAGCAGGAAATTGAGCTTTTAATGGCGGAGCGTGGCATATGAGAATCGGAATACTGGCCCTTCAGGGAGGGTTTGCGGAACACACGGCAGCTTTGAATGCTCTTGGCATTTCAAGTGTAGAAATAAGAAAAAAGACGGATATGGAAACAGACCTTAACGGTCTGATCATTCCAGGAGGCGAGAGCACGGTCATTGGAAAACTCCTGCATGAAACAGGCCTTTTTGGTCTAATAAAAGACAGGATTGACGGCGGCATGGCTGTGTGGGGAACGTGTGCAGGCATGATTCTGCTGGCCGATAAAATCGCAGATGAATCCTATTCCTATTTAGACAGCATCCATATCACCGTCAGAAGAAATGCCTTTGGACGGCAGCTTGGCAGTTTCCATACAACCGGCAGTTTTGAGGGGATCGGAGAAATTCCCATGACATTCATCCGGGCGCCCTATATCGAAACCATAGGCGGGGATGTAAAGCCCCTTGCTTCGGTCAATGGAAAAATTGTGGCTGCGGAGAATGAAAATGTATTGGTAACGGCATTTCATCCGGAATTGACAGATGATCGGCATGTTCTGGAGTATTTTCTTAGCAAAATCAAAAAAGGTTGTGCTTGACAAATAATGCTTTAGGGTGTAAAACATAGTATAGTTGCTATACAGTAAGGTAACAAAACATTTAAGGGGGCAGTGATGAAATGGAAGATTATTCGGAGCTGACGAAGCTCATGGAGCGTATTATCCATAAGTATAATCGATGGGAAAGCAAAAAGCGCAGATATGGTACCGGTCTGCTTTTATCAAGGGCAGAGATCCATACCATAGCGGCAGTCGGTGACCATCCGGATATCAATGTCACGGCCCTGGCAGAAATTTTGGGGATTACAAAGGGAGCAGCCTCCCAGATGATCTATAAACTGGTGGATAAAGGCTGTGTTTTAAAGAAAGTTTCTCCGGAATCAGATACGGAGGTAGTCTTAAACCTTACAGAAGAGGGAAAGAAGAATTATGATGCCCATATGGAATATCACCGCCAGACCAATGATGAGTTCTTTGTCATGCTGAAAGATATGCCGGAACCGGTTTATGAACAGCTGACAGAGGCTTTGTCCGGATTTGAGCAATGTCTGGATAAAAAGTTAATGGAATAGAAAAGAAATGTGCTGTCGCAGAAGACAGCATTTCTTTTTCACACAAAGTATAGTAACTATACTTTATCACAGCTAAAACGTATTATATCAAAACTGAAGGAAGGGTTATAACTATGAATGAAAAGGAAAAGAGGATGTATCTTCTGGAAAAGGAAGATGTAAAAAGAACCCTGCTGAAACTGGGAATTCCCACCATGATAGGGATGCTGGCCTCAGATCTATGCGGGACAATTGTCACTCTCGGAATATGGAAAAAAGAAAAGGCTGAAACTCTGATAAAAATTAATTGCTCAAATACGGATTTCGAAGTATAATTATATGAAGTGTGCTTGTTATTCCTACTAAACAGGTAGAAAAAAGGAAAGAGGTTGAACAGATTGTTGAATCAGTTTTCAAGAACCCAGCTGTTATTAGGTGAGGATGCCATGAAGCAATTGACAGAGGCTAAGGTTGCTGTTTTCGGCATCGGCGGTGTGGGGGGCTATGCGGTAGAAGCTCTGGTCAGAAGCGGAATCCGTTCCTTTGTGCTGGTTGACGATGACAAAGTCTGCCTTACCAATTTAAACCGGCAGATCATAGCAACGAGAAAAACGGTAGGCCGGTATAAAATTGAAGTAATGAAAGAAAGAATACTGGAAATCAACCCCGAAGCGGTAGTAGAAATACATCAGTGCTTCTACTTACCGGAAACGGCGGCCGATTTTGATTTTAAAGAATACGATTATGTGGTCGATGCGGTGGATACAGTAACGGCCAAGCTTGAACTGGTTATGCGCGCAAAGGAAGCTGGCGTTCCGATCATCAGCTGTATGGGTGCAGGAAATAAACTGGATCCGACCAAATTCCAGGTGGCGGATATTTATAAGACGGCTGTTTGTCCGCTTGCAAGGGTCATGCGCAGGGAACTGAAAAAAAGAGGGGTTAAGAAGCTTAAGGTAGTCTATTCCCCGGAGAAGCCAACAAGGCCCCTGGGAGATATGTCAAACAGCTGCAGGACAAACTGCATATGCCCGCCGGGAGCCGTGCATAAGTGTACACAGCGAAGGGATATTCCAGGAAGCGTGGCCTTCGTTCCTTCTGTGGCAGGACTGATCATTGCAGGGGAAGTAATCAAGGACCTGGCGCATGGAAAAATAAGTGGAAGTAAATAGAGTGAGACCAGGAGGTATCAAATGCCAGAAGATAACATGACTGACTGTGAACTTGACTTATCATTGGAACAAATGGAGAAGATGAATCCGGACGAATATGTACTTGTGGATGTCAGAGACGAAGCGGCTTACAATCATGGATTTATTCCGGGAGCCGTTCATCTGGAAAAAGATCTGCTCTTAAAAGGGGAATGCTCCCTGCCAAAGGACAAAAAAATAATATTATATTGCTTAAAAGGGATAATCAGTGCAGAGGCGGCCGGGTATCTTACTGAAAAAGGCTATAATGCATATAATCTTAAAGGCGGCTATGGGAATTGGCTGCTTTGTATCATGGAACAGGAAAACAGCGGGACCGGACGGCTGGAGGATATTGAAAAAAGCATCCGGAAGAAATTTCATAAGGAGCTTTTCAGCAGATTTGCAAAGGCCATCAATGAGTATGAGCTGGTTAAGGAAAACGACAGGATCGCTGTCTGTATTTCCGGAGGAAAGGATTCCATGCTGATGGCAAAGCTGTTTCAGGAACTGAGACGGCACAATAAATTTCCATTCGAACTCATTTTCCTGGTCATGGATCCAGGCTACAGCGAAACCAACCGGCAGGTAATCGAAAATAATGCAAAGCTTTTGAATATTCCGGTCACTGTTTTTGAAACCCAGATTTTTGATGCGGTATATGATGTGGAAAAATCACCTTGTTACCTTTGCGCCAGAATGAGGCGGGGATATTTATACAGCAAGGCAAAGGAACTTGGCTGCAATAAAATAGCACTGGGACATCACTATGACGATGTAATCGAAACCATACTGATGGGAATGATGTACGGCGGTCAGATCCAGACCATGATGCCAAAACTGCACAGCACGAATTTTGAGGGCATGGAACTGATCCGTCCCATGTATTTAATAAGGGAAGATAATATTAAAAGCTGGAGAGATTATAACAATCTCCATTTTATTCAATGTGCATGCCGTTTTACGGATACCTGTACCACCTGCAGAAGTGACGGAAGTACAGGTTCAAAGAGGATAGAAACGAAGAACCTGATCCGGCAGCTAAAAGAGATTAATCCATATATAGAGAGCAATATTTTTAAAAGTGTGGAGAATGTTAATCTGAATACTATTATTGCATACAAGGAAAATGGAACCGTTCATCATTTCCTGGAACGGTATGATGCTTGAAAAACATGAGAGTCTTGTGATAAACTATATAAATGGAGGTCATGTCTTATGAAAATTTCAACAAAAGGCCGATATGCCGTCAGGCTTATGATCGATTTGGCTGAACATAATAATGGAGAGTTTATTACACTCATGGATATAGCGGCAAGACAGGAAATATCAGAAAAATATCTTGAATCCATCGTATCCATATTGAGTAAAAACAATCTTCTGATATCATTGAGAGGCAAGGGAGGCGGTTATAAACTGGCGAAGAGTCCGGCTGAATATACGGTAGGCAGTATATTAAGACTTACGGAGGGGTCACTGGCGCCTGTTTCCTGTCTGGAAGGAGATACAAATGACTGCACAAGAGCGTCCCACTGCCAGACGCTTAAGATGTGGGAAGGCTTGAATAAGCTGATTAACGATTATTTAAACGGCATTACCATAGATGATCTGGTTAGAAAAAGTGATTATATAGATAATTATATTATTTAGATTAATTAAGAGTATATATCGTTACCTGAAAGCGGGTAACGATTTTTTTACTTGAAAAACCTGTTAAAAAATGTATAATAAATACAAATAATGTATAAATATACAAAAGGAGAAGCTATGAAAAAGAAAATATATATTGACGGCAGTGTAGGAACAACTGGTTTACGGATTTATGAACGGTTTGAAAATCGTGATGATATAGAATTGTTAATCATTGATCCTGAGCTGAGAAAAGATAAAAGTGAAAGAAAAAAATTAATGAATTCATCGGATATAACTTTTTTGTGCCTGCCGGATATTGCTGCCAGGGAAGCGGTGCCCCTTGTGGAAAACGAGAATGTAGCGATAATTGATGCATCAACAGCACACAGAACAGAAGATACGTGGGTCTACGGTTTTCCGGAACTATCAGAAAAACACAGGGAAAACATAATAAATGCAAAGAGAATATCCGTTCCCGGATGTCATGCAACTGGGTTTATATCCATTTGTTATCCCTTAATCACTGGGAATATTGTACCTGTTGAATATCCTGTATCAGCATTTTCACTGACAGGCTATTCAGGCGGAGGTAAAAAGCTGATTGCTGAATATGAAAAACCAGGCAGAGAAACAGAATTTGATGCGCCTCGTGAATATGCACTTGAACAGCAGCATAAGCATTTGAAGGAAATGCAAAAAATATCCGGTCTTGCAAGAAAGCCGCTGTTTTTACCAGTCGTGGGTGATTATTATAGCGGAATGACGGTATCGATACCATTATATAGCAATATGCTTATGGGTCAACATACACCGGAAACCATCCAATCATTTTTTGAAGAATATTATTCTGGTGAAAAATTAATTCATGTTATGCCATTTGGAGCAGAGACTGAAAAAAAAGGTTTTTTAAGCGGCAATGCATGCAGCGGCTGGGATGGCATGAATATCTATGTAACAGGTAATGATGAAAGAATTCTTATCTCATCAAGCTTTGATAATTTAGGAAAAGGGGCTTCGGGAGCAGCGGTACAGTGCATGAACTTATTGCTGGGCTGCGATGAAACAAAAGGAATGCATATTAATTGAAATGAAAGCACAGGACAGCTGTAAAAAGTTATCCTGTGCTTAATTGCATTCTGCCGTCAGACCAATATTTTCTGCCTGGTTCAGAAAATCAATAACAAGCTCTTCAAAAGGCCGCCTCCTGTCCGTTCAGTACTGTGGAAAAACTTTTTGATGCAATTAAATTCCGGATCCATGAAGTAATCCGCTCCGACGTCTGATAGGCCGGAAAATCCGCAAAGATCTGTGAAAGTTCGTCTAGTTGTTCCATGGCATCCGTACAGTTTGCAATTTCATCATAACCGCATTCCTTCATGGTTTGGAAACCCAGCATTCCGGGATCGATGCGGTGGCTTGCTATGGCATAATTGATGCGTCGTCTGCATGAACAGGTCCCGGTGCCGCTGAGACCGCAGTACTCACTCAGAAATGCTGCCATTTTCCTGCGGATGCGGGATAGTTTCTGGCGGTAGGCTTCCGGAGTCATTTCCAGGATATCTGCAGCGATCCGGCTGTCAAGACGAAACATCGTTCCTAAAATATAGATGCACCGGCTTTCGGCATTAAGGCACTGGAGCATGACATTGCTGCAGGAAAGCTTGAGCTCCCGCTCAAGCAGAGCCTTGTCCACGCCGCCGCTCATATCAGGGATATCCTTTTCCCTGCCGGAAATAATATCCTCCCCATAGGCTTCAAAGCTTAATGGATATTTTGAGAACATTTCTTTCTGATAGCTGCGCAGGTGATTTACTGCAATCCGATATACCCATGTAGTCAGGCTGCTTTCCTGACGGAAGGATGACAGACTGGTCATTACCTTGATTAAAATTTCCTGTGTTGCATCTTCTGCGTCCGGTATCATTCCCAGCATACGCAGGGACAGATTGAAAATCATATCTTCCACACTGCACAGAATGGTTTCCAGTGCTTTTTGATTCCCGGAGACTGCTTCCTTAATTGTCTGCTTTTCATTTTCTAAATGCTTCATTTAAACACCTCCATATAATTAGACCATAAAACTGGGGTTGTGTGACAAATTCCAGTAAATTATTTTCTGAATGATCATTTAACAACATAAATTAAGAATACCATAAATGTAAAGAAAACACGATAAAAACGTATGAATTCCGACAGAATACAGGATACGGTCGGCTCTGCAGAATATCCGATGAATCCGGAACATTGCATAGGCTTGGTCGCATTGCAGCCGGGGCGGGGCAGCCAGAGAAAGGAATTAAAACAGGAGATAAGCCGGAGGCAGAATTCATGCTGTGTGATGGAGATGAGTTGGTTTCGGCGTATGCCGCTTAAGAGGAAGATGTCACTAAAGTGACGGCGCGTCAGCGTTGGAGTCTGACAAGTCAGACTCTTTCTTGTTTAAAGTGCTGTAGTTATAATTTTTTTCTATATCTATAATACATATTAACATATTGACAAAGTATGTTAAACGAAGTAATATAGGGATACAATGAAAAAGGAGATCAGCAGATGGGCAAAGTAAATGATGATTCCTAAATAAGAAGGATTTTTGCATCAGAAACAAAAGAATAATTCTTACGTTCGGCCAAAGAACGGTTTAAATTCACCACAGACCTCATCGGTGAAAAAGAATTTATAAGAAAAATGGATGTAGCATATCATAGTTGATTCGAGGTAAGCAGAATGAAAAAAAGAAATTTAAAAAAGATTATTTCCGTGCTGCTCGCAGTTGGAATGTCAATTCCTTTTACAGCATGTGGAAAGTCTCCCGAAAAAAGCGCAGCTGATGAGATTACAATTACAAATGTTTCCTATGATCCCACAAGAGAATTTTATGCTGCATACAATGAATTGTTTGAAAAATATTATAAAGATACATATGGCAAGGCTGTAACAGTCGTTCAGTCCCATGGCGGTTCAGGCGGGCAGGCCCGTTCCGTTATCGAAGGTTCAATGGCAGATGTGGTGACACTGGCATTGGCTCACGACATCACGTTCATTGAGAAGGCAGGCTTGATCGATGAAGGCTGGATCAATGAATTCAAGTGCAATTCTTCCCCGTATACTTCTACAATCGTATTTCTTGTAAGAAAAGGAAATGAAAAAAATATAAAGGATTGGAATGATCTGCTGAAACCTGGTGTAGAAGTCATTACACCGGACCCCAAGAGCAGCGGAGGTGCCTGCTTAAACTTTTTAGCAGCCTGGC
Organism: uncultured Lacrimispora sp.; assembly: GCA_964402355.1. Lineage (GTDB taxonomy): Bacteria > Bacillota > Clostridia > Lachnospirales > Lachnospiraceae > Lacrimispora. Next base: position 212,222 of record CAYOCB010000002.1, on the reverse strand, counting down.
AGTATGCAAAGGTTACTTATAACGGTGATGAGGAGCAGATGAAAAAATTCGTGGGAGATCTTTACAAAAATGTAAGCGTTATGGATACGGGTGCCAGAGGTGCTGCAGCGACCTTTGTGGAGAATGGTCAGGGTGATGTACTGATTGCCTGGGAGAATGAGGCGCTCACAACCATTGGGCAGTATCCCGATGATTATGAAATGATTATGCCTGGAATCAGCATTTTAGCAGAGCCGAGCGTAGCAGTTGTGGATGAGAATGCCGACAGGAACGGGACCCGAAAGACAGCAGAGGCATATTTAAACTATCTGTACAGCGATGAGTCACAGAAACTGATTGCAGAATATGGTTACAGGCCGTCTGACAGGGAAATCTTACAGCAATATTCCGATAAATTTGATCTCAGGGTAAAACTCTGTACGATTGATGATATCGGCGGTTGGAATGAGGCATATGATACATTTTTTGCCGACGGCGGAATTTTTGATGAAATATATGTAAATTAAAGTTATAAATGGAGGATACATGGCAGGGCAAATATTAAAAAAGCATGGAAGGAATCATGGAGTCATACCAGGGTATGGGTTATCCATGGGAATCACAGTCATAATGCTGTCTCTTATTATTCTTATACCGCTGGTTTCTGTTCTGGTATATTCTCTGAAGCTGTCCCCCGGTGAATTTTGGACGCTGATCACAAAGGAAAATGTAATAAATTCTTTTCAGACCAGTGTGATATGCTCAGCAGCGGCAGCCTTCATAAATTGTATTTTCGGTATGATACTGGCATGGGTTTTCGTGAGATATGAGTTTCACGGAAAGCGGCTGTTGGACGGACTCATTGAGCTTCCCTTTGCTCTTCCGACAGCAGTCACGGGTATTACCCTCTCTAAGCTGTATTCGGATACGGGAGTCATGGGCAGGTTATTTGCAAAGGTTGGAATAAAAGTATCTTATACAAAACTTGGTCTTACCATTGCTTTGATTTTTGTAGGAATACCATTTGCAGTAAGGACTCTTCAGCCGATCCTTGAAAAACTGGATCCCCGGTATGAAGAGGCTGCCTGTATTTTAGGAGCCGGCAGGGCAGAAACATTTTGGAAGGTCATTTTACCTGAATTGCGGCCTGCATTATTAACAGGATTTGGTCTGGCATTTGCAAGAGGGATGGGGGAATACGGCAGTGTTGTCTATATATCCGGAAATAATGCAAAAGAACGGACCCAAGTAGTTTCCTATGTGATCATGCAGAAGTTAAATTATATGGATTATCCAGGTGCAACCGCCATAGCCCTGGTGATGCTTGTTATATCATTTTTGGTTTTATTGTTTATCAACATAATTCAGGTACACCAGTCAAAGCGTACCAACAATCTATAGGAGGTCTGTATATGCCGGAGAGTCCAGACAAACGCAAAGACAGTCAGGCAGTAAAAGCAGTTCTGATTTTTATAAGCATCCTGTTTTTATTTTTTATGCTGGTGCTGCCTTTGGTATCTGTCATCGTGAATTCATTAAAGGAAGGCATAGAATTTTATTTCAAAGCCCTGAAAACAGAATATGTCATTTCTGCCCTTAAAGTAACCTTACTGACAACAGTTATTGCAGTTGGTGTCAATACACCCTTTGGCATCTTTGCGGCATGGCTCATAACCAAATACTCCTTTAGGGGGAAGCATCTGCTGGCTGCGTTCATTGATATACCTTTTTCAATTTCTCCTGTAATTGCCGGTATGGCATTTTTGATGACATTCGGAAGACTGGGGTGGGCGGGGGAATATATAAACAAGCTCAATAAAGCATTGGGAGCCAATATTCAGATTGTATTCGCAGTTCCGGGAGTGGTGCTGGCCACCATTTTTGTCACATTCCCGTTTATCTTTAGAGAGATCATTCCGGTGCTGCACGCACAGGGAAAGGAGGAAGAGGAGGCTGCTGCCTTAATGGGAGCCGGCGGGTTTGCCATATTCCGCAGGATAACCTTTCCTCATATCAAATGGGCGTTATTGTACGGAGTTATTCTATGTACGGCAAGGGCATTGGGAGAGTTCGGAGCGGTCAACGCGTTATCAAAGACAAGGGGAGTGACCTTCACCCTGCCTTTGGAGATTGATGCACTTTATTTGTCCAATTCCGCAGATTCCATTACGGCGGCATTTGCTGTTTCTTCAATTCTTGTCATCCTGGCCATTGCCGTACTGACTGCAAGGAATATCGTTGAATATAAAACAAAAAGCAAGTCAGAACAGGAGGTTTTTCATGTACCTGGAAATGAAAGATATTGATAAGACCTATGGGGATTTAAAGGCCGCCGACCTTGTCAGTTTCGGAGTAGAAAAAGGCAGACTGGCAGCGTTATTGGGGCCAAGCGGAAGCGGGAAAACCACCATACTTCGGATGATAGCCGGATTTGAGACACCAGATGCCGGGAATATTATCATTGACGGCAGGCGGGTCAATGACATTCCTGCTTCAGAAAGAGGAATCGGATTTGTATTCCAGAATTATGCATTGTTCCGTTACATGACGGTTTTCCAGAACATCGCTTTTGGGCTTGAGATCAAGAAGATGTCCAAAAAGCAGATCAAAGAACGGGTGACGGAGCTCATAAAACTGACCGGTTTAACAGGAATGGAAAAACGCTATCCAAACCAGTTGTCCGGAGGTCAGAGACAGAGGGTTGCATTTGCCAGAGCCCTTGCTCCCAAGCCAAGCCTTCTCCTGCTGGATGAACCTTTTGCGGCAATTGACGCAAAAGTCCGCATGGAACTGCGAAGCTGGCTGAGAGAAATGATACATAAAGTCGGAATAACAAGCATATTTGTGACCCACGACCAGGATGAAGCGGCCCAGATGGCAGATGAAATAATCGTCACCAACAAAGGCCGTATCGAGCAGACCGGCATGCCGCTTGATATCTATAAAACTCCAAAATCGCCGTTTGTAGCCGAGTTTATCGGCCAGTCAGCCAGGGTGGAAGAATATTACAGGCTTCGGGGATTTGAAAAAGGAGACTACAAAGGAGCCATTATCCGTCCGGAATTTGTGGAGGCATTTAAAACCGATAATGTGAAATTCAAGGATGTCATGAATTTTTCTGAAGAGGGAATGATTAAAGACATATCCTTCCGGGGAAATTGTCTGGAGGTTCAATTAAGTGTTGAGGGAATCATACTTACCACACACCGGTCCCTGGAAAGGAGACCCATCGAGATCGGCGAAAAGATGTGCGTCATTGTATACCGGATCTATGCGTATGACGGGAAGAAAGCATATCTTTTGGAGAATTCAGAACTGAATGGAAAGGAAGTTGTAACATTTTAATACCGATAAATGAATTTGAAAGCAAGGGAATGATATGAGTATAAAACTAAAACATGAGATCATATCCACCGATGTCCTTATCATCGGCGGCGGTACGGCAGGCTGCTATGCAGCGCTGATGCTAAGCAGGCATTCCGGTTTAAAGGCAGTCATAGCCGAGAAGGCCAATATAAAGAGAAGCGGATGTCTTGCAGCCGGTGTGAATGCAATCAATGCGTACATCGTAAAGGGCAGGACTCCCCAGGACTATGTGGACTATGCGGCAAAAGATGCCGGCGGAATTGTCAGGCCGGATCTGATTCTTTCGGCTGCTGAGAAATTCAACGAAGTCACGGCTGAGCTGGAAAAGCTGGGGATCGTGATTTTAAAGGATGAGCAGGGAAACTATGTGGCAAGAGGAGATAGGAATATCAAAATTAATGGAGAAAACATAAAGCCCTTATTGGCAAAAGCGGTTGAGGAGGCAGAGAGTATTGAGGTTTTCAATCATGTGAATATAACGGATCTGCTTGTCCACGACAACCGGGTGGAAGGAGCGGCGGGTTTCCACATAACGGATCATACGGCGTATGAGATCAGGGCAAACGCAGTTATCGTTTCTACCGGGGGCGCGGCAGGGCTTTATAAACCAAACAATCCGGGATTCTCCCGCCATAAGATGTGGTATTCCCCCTTTAACACCGGCGCAGGTTACGCCATGGGAATTCGGGCAGGAGCGGAGATGACCTCCTTTGAAATGCGTTTTATCGCACTGCGCTTAAAAGATACGGTTGCACCGACAGGAACCATCGCACAGGGTGTACAGGCGAAGCAGATTAACTCCCGGGGAGAAGTCTACGAGGAGCAATCCGGGAATACCACAAGTGAAAGAGTCTATGGTACCGTGAAAGAGAATCAGCTGGGGAATGGACCATGTTATCTGCAAACAAGCGGTATCAGCAGGGAAAAAGATGAAGAACTGCTGAAAGCCTACTTGAATATGGCACCAGGCCAGACGTTAAAGTGGCTGGAAAGCGGAAAAAATCCAAGTGAACAGGATGCGGAAATAACAGGTACGGAGCCTTATATTGTCGGCGGGCACACGGCCAGCGGTTACTGGGTTAATACAAACCGGGAAACCACAATTCACGGACTTTATGCAACAGGTGATGTAGCCGGAGGTTTTCCGCAGAAATATGTAACCGGCGCTCTTGCAGAGGGAGAAATAGCTGCAAATGATATTATTAGCAGGATCAAATTCCGTGAACCGTCTGGTTCAGGCAGCCGGTACGCAAAGCAAAAGATAGAAGAATACGAAAAGGTATTAAATCATTCCCCGGCCGTATATACGGCAGAGGAATTGGAAGAAGCCATGCAGAAGGTGATGGATGAGTATGCCGGCGGAATATCGACAGGTTATCAGTTTAACGAAAAGCAGCTGATGCTGGCGGATGAAAAAATCGATGAATTGTTAAAGCTGTCCGGGCAAATAAACGCCTCTGATATGCATGAGCTGATGTTTGTATATGAACTGAAGGAACGGCTGGTGGTATGCAAATCGGTCGTCGCTCATCTGTTCCACAGAAAAGAGACCAGATGGCATTCCTTTAATGAGAATCTGGATTATCCGGAGATAAATAAGGAATATTTCAAATATGTGAACTCAAAGCTTGTAAATGGAAAACTCAAGGTGTTTTTCAGGGATATTGTTAAGGAGGCAGAGTATGAGCATCAGAATTAACGAAGAGAAATGCATAGGCTGTTTCAAATGTATATCGGTTTGTCCCGGGGACCTGATCAAAGAACAAAATGGCAAAGCTTTTATAAAATATCCCAGGGATTGCTGGGGCTGCGTTTCCTGTGTGAAGGAATGCCAGGTACGTGCCATAGATTTTTACCTTGGGGCAGACATTGGCGGAAAAGGCGGTATAATGAATGTTTCCTATGAAGGAGATGTTCTTCGCTGGAATATTACGAAAAGCGACGGTACCATCAAGGCCATTGATGTAAACAGAAAAAATTCAAATAAGTATTAGGAGAGATTATTATGAGTGAATTATCCCATCTTGATGAACTTGAAGCTGAGGCGATCTATATCATGCGTGAAGTTGCCGCGCAATGTGAAAAACCGGTTATGCTCTATTCCATAGGGAAAGACAGTTCGGTCATGCTGCATCTTGCGTTAAAAGCATTTTATCCCGAAAAGCCGCCCTTTCCGTTCCTGCATGTAAACACAACATGGAAGTTTAAAGAAATGATTGAATTCCGGGACAAAACAGCGAAAGAGCTGGGCATAGAGCTTCTTGAATACATAAACGAAGACGGAGTGGCCAGGGGGATCAATCCCTTTGATCACGGTTCTGCCTATACGGATATCATGAAGACCCAGGCCTTAAAGCAGGCCCTGAACAAGTACGGTTTTACAGCCGCATTCGGAGGCGGAAGGCGGGATGAGGAAAAGAGCCGGGCCAAGGAACGGATCTTTTCCTTTCGGAATGCCTCCCATGCATGGGATCCCAAGAACCAAAGACCGGAAGTGTGGAAGCTTTACAATACGGAGATTTATAAAGGAGAAAGCATCCGGGTATTTCCTATTTCAAACTGGACGGAAAAAGATATCTGGCAGTATATCAAACAGGAAAATATACCGATTGTTCCTTTATATTTTGCAGCAGAGCGCCCGGTGGTATACCGTGGAAATGATATTATTATGGTCGATGACGGGCGCATGAGGTTAAACCCCGGTGAAGTCCCCGAAATCAAAAAGATCCGTTTCCGGACCCTGGGCTGCTATCCGCTTTCCGGAGGTGTCTTGTCGGAGGCAGAAACTTTGGATGAGATCATTGAGGAGACGTTAAGCTCTGTCGAGTCGGAAAGAACCAGCCGGGTCATTGATAAAGACGGCGGTGCAGCCAGTATGGAAAAGAGAAAGAGAGAAGGGTATTTCTAATGAATGGATTACTTAAATTTATTACATGCGGCAGTGTTGATGACGGAAAATCGACTTTAATCGGCCGTATCTTGTACGATTCCAAACTTTTATACGCCGATCAGGAAAAGGCGCTGATTCTTGACAGCAGGGTAGGTTCCCGCAACGGGGAAATTGACTATTCCCTTCTTTTAGACGGTTTGACGGCAGAGAGAGAGCAGGGAATCACCATTGATGTTGCCTACCGCTATTTTACAACCGCTAAGCGTAGCTTTATTGTGGCGGATACGCCGGGACATGAGGAATATACCAGAAATATGGCGGTGGGTGCCTCTTTTGCCCAGTTAGCCGTTATTCTGATAGACGCAAAGCAGGGAGTTCTGATACAGACGAAGCGGCATTCCAGAATCTGTTCCTTAATGGGAATCCGTTATTTCGTGTTTACAGTCAATAAGATGGATCTGGCCGGCTACAGTGAAGAGCGGTTTCTGGAGATCAAAAGGGACATTCTGGCTTTGGCAGAAGAACTGTCCTTAAAGAATATAAAAATCATTCCGGTCAGTGCCACGGAAGGAGATAATGTTATAAAAAAATCAAAAAATATTGCCTGGTATCAGGAGGACCCCCTGCTTACCTATCTGGAACATGTGGATGTTTCAGAGACAAGGGAAGGGACTGATTTTTATATGCCGGTACAGAGAGTATGCCGTCCGAACCATGAATTCCGGGGCTTTCAGGGCCAGGTCGAGGCTGGAAAGGTAACTGTGGGCCAGAAACTGGTCACGCTTCCCAGCAACGAAACAGCAGCAGTTAAAACCATCCTTGTAGGTGACAGGAATCTGGAAGAAGCATGGGCTGGTCAGGCAGTCACTATACAACTTGACCGGGAAGTGGATGTGAGCCGCGGGTGCGTGCTTTCAGACAATGGCAGACTGCCTGTTTGTAAGAGCGTAAATACTACAATTCTCTGGATGGATGATGAAAATTTGCAGGCAGGGAACGAGTATCTTGTCAAAATAGGAACCAGGATGGTACCGGCTGTTATAAAAAATGTTGAATATAAGATTGATGTGAATTCCGGAAAACTCATGGCTGCAGATAAGATTACGAAAAACGATATTATTTCCTGTGATCTGGAATTTTCAGAGAAGATTGTGGCAGATGTATTTAAGAAAAACAAAACCCTGGGAGAACTGATCCTCATCGACAGGGTCAGCCATATGACTTCTGCCTGCGGTGTTGTGGAGCGGGTAGAAGGTGCCGACGAACAACCATATTTTGAAAAGAATGAGATAAAGGCCGGCGGATGCATTTTTGAGGAGTTTTATTTTAATCTGGAAAATGTCTTTCTTTTCAGACAAAAAACAAAAGGAACAACCTATCATGTGGGAGACCGGGTGCCGGTTGAAGGTCACAGCTTCCATTATCCGGATTACTTTGATGTGATTTCGGTTGAGGATTCTGCTGTGGTCCTTATACGCAACAGAGAGATTGAAGATATCATCAGTATAGAAGCCTATCACTATGAAGGACTGCCGGTTATTGATGAGAGAGGATTCGCCCTTAAGATACGGTCAAAGCCGGATTTAGACGATTTCTTATATGATTACAGGCACCTTGAGCAGGAACATTCATTCCACAATAAATGGTCAAAGTTTGAAACATACCGTAAGATCGTATTCAATAAAAATTTATGGACGATTTGAAATAGTTAAGCTGGATTTTGAGAAAAATGTCACATGGCAACAGATGGAAGAAAATACAGGCTCACCGGCCTTTGGGCCAGTGAGTTTTTTTTAACGGGCAGGCTTAAGTTTTTCGGATTCTTGACTTCTGCCATAATTTGTTCTAGTATTAAATCTGCAGATTTACGAAAAGATAGGAGAAAATCGTAGAATGAATAAGAAAGAAGCGAATGAGATAAAGAAGCTTTTCACTCCCGCAAACTGTGCGATCAGCCGTATCTGCGGCTGTTATGTGGATGCGGAAAAGAATAAAAGGACCGAACTCAAGGAAGCATTTCTGTCTCTTCCTGAAGAAGAAGCATTTAAGTACTTTACCATTTTTAAAAGTGCTTTGTCCGGTACCATAGGAAAAAATATGGTGAATATGGAATTTCCACTACATACAGAAGCTGAGGGCGGAACTCAGAATTTTCTTTTAAAGCTCCGGGACAGTCAGTTAAAGGATGATGCCCTGATTGAAGAATTTTATGACAAAGTGATTGCCAGTTATGATTACGGTGAGAATTTTTATATTATCCTTATCCACTGTGCCTATGATATCCCTGCGAAGTCTGCGGACGGTCTGGAGATGTTTGATGCCTCTGATTTTGTCTATGAATATATTCAGTGTACTATCTGCCCGGTAAAGCTGTCAAAGGCAGGACTTTGCTATAATTCAGATGCTAATGTGATCGAAAACCGCTTAAGGGACTGGCTTGTGGAAGCACCGGATACAGGATTTTTATTTCCTGCATTCAATGACCGGAACACGGATATTCACAGCCTTTTGTACTATTCCAGAAATCCGGAGCAGATGCCTGAGCGTCTGATTGATGAACTGCTTGGCTGCGTGATTCCTATGTCGGCCAAGAGTCAGAAAGAGACTTTCCAGGCCATAGTGGAGGAGACCCTGGGAGATAACTGTGATTTTGAAACGGTAAAAAATCTCCATGAAAATTTAAATGAGATTCTTGAAGAGACAAAGGATGAGCCGGCCCCGTTTACTTTGGACAAGTATCAGATGAAAAAGCTTCTGGAAACCAATGGGGCCAGCAAAGAGAAACTTGAGGAACTTGAACAGCGTTTAGGAGAAAATGACCAGGGGCCCCAGACTGGCTTTATTGCTTCTAATGTGGTCAATACCAAAAGTTTTGAAATAAAGACTACAGATGTAAGCATAAAAGTAGCGCCGGATAAAACCTATCTGGTAGAGAACCGGATGATTGATGGCCGTCCATGTATTGTTATCGGTATCAGCGAGCATGTGGAAATCAACGGAATCACAGTCCGTCCCAAAGCAGTTGAAAGAAACTTGGACCAGGAGGAATCGGGATCAGTTCCTTTTTAGATGACAAAACAGGCTGTTAAACAGGCTTTGAGCGCATAATACCACTGTCTGGTCAAAGAGAAAGGCCGCTGCAGCCGACAGAATCAGAACCAGTAAAAAGGACAGCACCGCGTTCGCTGCCAGTCCAAGGGCAAGACCGGTATTTTCAAACCATTCCCTGACATAATAAAGCACAGCCCAGTGAACCAGCAGGATGGAATAACTGTACCGGATGATGAAATGAAACAAAAATCCGGGCTTTGGAAGCCGGTTTTCAAGGGCACGCATTATAAGAAACGCAGAACCTGCCAGGAGAATCATGGCGGGGGCCCCTTCTGCTAAGAGTATAGCTTTATAATCAGTCCGGTAAGTGACGCAGAGAACAGAAAACAGGCAGGCAGCTGATCCCAGTATCCAGTATGATTTCCTGCGAGTCATGGAAGTGGGATGAGAAAAATAATAGCCAAGTAAAAATACCTCTTCCCAGGGAGTGATCATAAGATCAAAGTTTAAGGTTATGCCCAGGACCGGAAGATAAACGGCTGCACAGCGAAAGAGCAGGATCAGGACAGCCAGTCCATGGAGCATGGTGTCTGAAAGGTGCCGTAACAGCATACCCCAGAAAGGAGCCAGGATATAAAGCGACAAAATGACATAGATCACCCAAAAGTGGGGAGTCCAGTCAATAGGACCGGCGGCGATATCTTTTAAAGCCAGAAAGATACCGTGAAAGAATCCAAAGTTAAAGTACCGGCAGGATAGCAGGATATAGATCCAGTAATAACAAAAAAAGGGAATGGCAACTTTCAGGAATCTTTTATAATAAAAGGTCCCCGGGTTCCCGGCCGGCTGGTTTAGGATCAGGGCACCGCTGTTCATGATGAACAGCGTATTGCAGACGAACAGAATAGAGGAAAGGGACTGTACTGCTATCCAGGTTCCTGTTCCTGTTAAAAGTCCGGCTGCAGAAAAATCAATGCAGTGAACCAGTATTACAAAAAGGGTTGCCAGAAGCCTTATATAATCCAGGTATAGAATCCTGTCTTTTTTTCCTGGTTTTCCTAAAAGCAGATGTTTCAGATAATCTCTGTCATGATACTGCCTTGTGATATGGATCAGGCAGGAAATGATGATAAAAGCCAGAATTGCAAGCTGTAATTTTCCCATAAAGTGAATTCCTTTCCGGTCACGTTTTACGATATGCATCATTATAACACAGGATGCCAGCCTTAACAAATCCAAACGCTTTGCGTTACTACTGGAAAAATGGTATAATGAAGTAAGGGCAGGATCCCTGGCCTGTCTTTTGAGACCAGGGGTTACTTAAGAAAAAGCACAGAGAGGAAATGACAGTGGCAGATCGTACATTTGGCTGGGTACAGGAGGCCTATACCCTGGGAAATTTAAAGAATGTGGTATCCGCATTTGTACCGGATTCAGAGGTTAACCGAATGCTTCGTATGGATAAAATACCAAGACTCATATCGGAAAAGGATGGAAGAGAGGAGTTTATCCGGGAATTAAGCGGGACCAATATCTCCATCCCATATGCCCATTTAAAGGGGAAGGGGACGCCGGTGGGTTATACAAGAAGCAATGCACCCTGTTCCGGGATTATCCAGGCGGTTCTTCCTGGGCAGCGGAAGGAATATCAAAGTGACTGGCCTGCAGATTCCTTTCTGCGATGGGCAGTAAGCATAGGTTTTCTGGATTATAGAAGAAAAGAAGACAGCTGTTCTCTTTCAACCCTGGGGCGTCGGTACGCAGAGTCTCTTTCTGGCAGCGAGGAGGAAAACGGGGTTTTAAAGACGGCATTCCTTTCCTATCCGCCGGTATGCAGAGTACTGTCCCTGTTGGCGGAAGAAGACCATTTGACTAAATTTGAAATTGGGGCAAGACTTGGATTCATCGGAGAGGCCGGATTCACCTCCATTCCCCAGTACATGATTCTGCAGGGGCTTTTAGAAGCAGAGACCAAAGAGGAGAAAAACAAGCTTCTCCAGGATACGGAAGGCACCAGTGATAAATATGTTCGGACCATCTGCAGCTGGCTTATACAGATGGGCTGGGTGAATAAGGAACCTAAGGAAGTAACCGTTACTCTGGGAGGCCGGACGTATTCCAATACCATCCCCCAGTCCTACCGGCTGACCCTGAGGGGAAGAACCGTATTAAAGCATACGACTGGGATTTCCAGATTTCCCAGGATTGCCAAACGGGTGATGTGGGATATGCTGGCTACTAAGGTGTCTGACAGGGCATATCTCCGGAACCGAAGAACCCATATTATAAAATATCTGGAGGGAGCCAGCCGTTCTGTTTTACAGATAAGGGAGTATTTGAAGGAGAACGGAATGGAAGAAGAGAGTGAGACCATTCTTGATGACATCCGAAGCCTTGAAAATATTGGACTTAATGTAAAAAAGACAGCAAGTGCTTACCGGGTCATGGATAAGATCGAAGGCCTTGAGCTGCCGGAGGCTTTTGAATCAACGGCTCCTGTAAAATCGGAAGCATCTGTCTGCAAAGATTATTTAAGATCCCATCTGACAAATGTAGATCATAAATATCTGGTTCTGCTGGACCTGGGCTTTGACGGCAGTTCAGACAGGGATTATGAAATTCAGACGGCTGAACTTCTGACAACTGAACTGGATTTTAAGGGAGCCAGGCTGGGAGAGTCCAGAAAACCGGACGTCTGCGTATATTATGGGGAAAATGGTCTTATTATTGACAATAAGGCTTATGGAAAGGGGTATTCCCTTCCTATCAAACAGGCTGATGAGATGTATCGTTACATAGAAGAGAATAAGGAACGGAATGTGATGCTTAACCCAAACAGTTGGTGGGAAGTTTTTGACGAACATGTTACCAGCTATCATTTTGCCTTTGTTTCGGGAGCTTTTACAGGCGGGTTTCGGGAGAGGCTTCATAATATCCGGATGCGTTCCGGGATCTGCGGGGCCGCTGTTAATTCCATGAATCTTCTTTTGATGGCAGAGGAACTGAAGTCCGGGAGACTGGGTTATGAGGAATGGTTTACGCTTTTTGACTGCAATGACGAAATTGTGTTTCACAGTTCTTAGATATATGGAGGTTAGAAAATATGGTACTGGAAGAATATTTTCCTTTCTGGAATAAACTGACCGAGGAGCAGAAAAAGCTTCTTAAAGAAAAAGCCAGGGAAGAAAGTTTTGAAAAGGGCAGTCTGATCCATGGGGGAGCTGATGACTGCATTGGTCTGTTACTTGTGACCGCTGGTCAGCTCAGGGTCTATACGATATCGGATGAAGGGCGGGAGCTGACGTTATACCGCCTGTTTGAGCGGGATATCTGTCTCTTTACAGGTCCGTGTCTGGTAAAGAATATTCAGTTTGACGTAACGGTGGAAGCAGAACAGGATACTCTGGTCTGCATGATTCCGCCTAAAACATATAAAAATCTGATGGAGGAGTCAGCTGCGGTATCCAACTTTACCAATGAACTGATGGCTTCCCGATTTTCGGATGTAATGTGGCTGATGGATCAGGTCCTCAATAAGAAAATGGATGGCCGTCTGGCCGCCTTTCTTTTAGAGGAGAGCAGGCTCAACGATACCACGGAGCTTTCCATTACCCATGAACAGATCGCCCACCATCTGGGTACGGCCAGAGAAGTGGTTACCCGGCTGCTTCGGCTGTTTCAGGCAGATCAGCTGGTAAAGATTACCAGGGGAAGCATAAAACTGCTTGATGAGAAGGGACTTGAAATGCTGGCGGAAGCCAGTCTGAGATAGATAATTTTGTACTATTTAAAAAACATTAAAAATATACTTGCAATCTTTCTTTTTCATCGTTATATTATAAAAAGTTTATTAAATAATAGAATACGAAGGATCAGGAAAGATGAAGGATACCATACCTCAGTTGTTTTTATCAATGAAGCATTATACAAAGGAGCTGTTTGTAAAAGATAGTATATCAGGAATCATTGTTGCGATCATTGCGCTGCCTCTTTCCATAGCATTGGCCCTTGCTTCCGGCGTCACTCCGGAGCAGGGGCTTTACACGGCCATTGTTGCAGGTTTTATTATATCCTTTTTAGGAGGCAGCAAAGTACAGATTGCAGGACCGACGGCAGCGTTTGCCTCTATCGTAGCCGGAATTGTCATGAAAAACGGATTTGACGGGCTGGCTGTGGCCACCATCATGGCAGGCATCATACTGGTGCTCATGGGCATGATGAGATTGGGCAGTCTGATACGTTTTATTCCTTATACCATTACCACCGGCTTTACCACCGGAATTGCACTGACTATTTTAATTGGCCAGATCAAGGATTTTCTAGGGCTGACCTTTGTAAAAGCTCCTGTAGAGACTTTGGAAAAACTGGATCAGGTAATCTGCTGCATCAGTACCTTTAATCCCATGGCACTGGCAGTAGGAATGACGGCACTTTCAGTACTTATAATTTGGCCCCGGTATTTTAAAAAAGTTCCTCCGTCCTTAATTGCAGTAATTCTCACAGCTTTTATGGTAAGAGTCTTTGATCTTCCGGTCAATACCATAGGAGATCTGTATACCATCACCCCCAGCCTTCCGGCATTTCATTTGCCGGAACTGTCTTTCGCCCTGGTGCAGAAATTATTGCCGGATGCAGTGACGATTGCAATACTGGCTGCGATCGAGTCGCTTCTGTCCTGTGTGGTGGCCGATGGTATGATTGGCAGCAGGCATAACTCCAATATGGAACTGATTGCACAGGGAGTGGGAAATACCTGTTCTGCTCTGTTTGGAGGAATACCTGCTACCGGTGCCATAGCAAGAACGGCTGCCAATATCAAAAACGGCGGAAGGACTCCGGTTGCCGGAATGGTCCATGCAGCGCTTCTGCTGTTGATCCTGATTTTTCTAATGCCCTATGCAGTGCTTATTCCAATGCCATCCATTGCGGCGATTCTGTTTATGGTTGCCTACAATATGAGCGAGTGGAGAGAGTTTGCATACATTGTGAGAACGGCACCCAAAAGCGATTGGGCAGTGCTTTTGATCACGTTTACCCTGACTGTAATTTTTGATCTGGTTATGGCCATTGGCGTGGGTCTGGTCCTGGCTTCCCTGCTCTTTATGAAACGCATGGCGGATGTGGCGGATGTAAGCGGCTGGAAATATCTGGAGGACTTAGGAGAGGAAAATGATTCGGAACCCATTGATTTGAAGCCGGTACCGGGACATGTGGCAGTATTTGAAGTCAATGGCCCCATGTTTTTCGGAGCCGCTGATAAGATTTCCAGGGTGGTACTTACAGAGGGCAAGAGAGTTCTGATTCTCCGAATGCGGAGTGTACCTGCCATGGATGCCACAGCTTTAAAAAGTTTAAAAAAGTTTTACCAGGGTTTGAGAGGGCAGAGCGTAACACTGGTCCTGTCCCATGTCAATGAGCAGCCCATGTCAATCATGGAAAAGGCAGGATTTGTGGATATCGTTGGAAGAGAGAATATAGCCAACTGTATCGATGAAGCGATCATACGGGCAGCGGACCTGTAAGTGTATGCACAGATAAAAGAAAAAACAAATCAAAAAGGAACCGGAGTGAAGTGAATACTTCCCCGGTTCCCTAATATTTTTACTTCGTATCTGCCATTTTATTTAATTCATTTGTTAAGGCTAAAACCTCCTCTATGCCAGCTGTTGTTTCCTCAATTCCCGATGACTGCTGTTCCGTATTTTTCATCGTGGAATCGGAAAACTGTAATGTTTTGCTGATTGATTTCTGAATGTCTTCGGTCAGCTGGACGATCTTCATAGCAGTGTCCTTTGAATTCTGGGAAAGACTCTGTATTTCAGTCGCAACGACTGCAAAACCTCTTCCGGCCTCACCTGCCCGTGCTGCTTCAATTGAAGCGTTTAAGCCTAATAATTTTGTCTGATCCGCAATACTTTTGATTGAATTGAGGATTACGTTGATCTGTTCTGATATCTGTTTAACATTTAAGATTTCTTTGTTCAGTTCATTCTGATTCTCATTAACTGTTATGGAAGATGCGGCAAGTTCTTCCATCGTTGATTCGATTACTGAAAAACGATCTACAAGATCCCTGCTCATGATCTTTAATTTGAACTTATGATAACCGACCTGGGAAAGTGAATTGGCAACAATAAAAAGTACTTCCGCAGCTGCCTGGATATTTTTTTCTGATGTGATAGTTACCTCGTGGACAGCACTAATATAGTTTTCTTCACTGACTCCGATTTCTCTTGCAATGCGCCTGAATTCATCATCATCTGGTTTTTTGCTTAAAATCTGTCCGCCTAGGATAGTGCCGATCAGCTCACCTTCAACCAAGATCGGAGCTGCAAAATCGATAAGGCCCGCATGGCATTTGTAGATATAGGGCTTTCCGGTTCTCGCTGCTTCTTCGCCGCCTCTTTTGTGGGATGCAGCACATCGGTCATCACCGGTTTTCGTTGAATGCGTATACTGAGCGCAGAATCTTGTATAGGAACTAGGTTTTGTAACCGGATTCCCGTCCCTGTCTACTGCTACACTTGCCAGATTCATACTTTGAGCAAAATTATCCAGAAATTTCTGCAGCAGATTTATGTCTAATACATCTGAAAGATTGATTTCTGAGATTGTTTTGTATACATTATCATTTGTGTCTTTTTTCATACCGTGCCCTCCGTAAATGTTGAAAATTGGTGAAAACTGTTGAAATTTGTCAGGTGATTATAAGAAAATCTTACCACGTTTATCCTGTTTTGTATATAAAAAATAACTATGGATATTTACCATTAATTACCATTCTCACTGCTGCTGGTCAGTTGGTCAAGGTTTTTAAACTGATACCCCATTTCCTCCCATTTTGTAAGAAGTTCATCAAGAATCTGGGCGTTGGTACGGGAGGTACTGTGAAGGAGAACGACTGCTCCGGGATGAATTCTTCCAAGAAGCTTTTTAAAGGCCTCTTCCTTTGATGGCTGCTTATCCTGATACCAATCCACATAGGCCAGGCTCCAGAAAAATGTTTTATAACCCATGTCTTTGGCCATCTGCAGATTGCTTTCACTGTATTTTCCCTGCGGCGGCCGGTAGTATTTTTTCATCGGCTGTCCGGTAGTCTGCTGGTAAAGTGCCTCCAGATCTTCCAGTTCTTTCTGGAAAGCTTCTTTTGTTGAGATTTTTGACATGTCTGGATGATGATAAGTATGATTTCCTACGTTATGTCCTTCCGCGGCCATTCGTTTAACCAGTTCAGGTGCCGTTTCTACGTAATTTCCCACGACAAAAAAGGTTGCTGGTGCATGGTGCTTTTTTAATGCATCCAGTATGGCACCCGTATTCCCGTTTTCATAACCGCAGTCAAAGGTGAGATACAGAACCTTATCCGGGGTTTTCTCCGCATAATAGGCATTGAACTGTTTTAGATAATCCATGGTCGCATTGGCTACCGGAGGCTGCCCTTCCTGCTGGAAGCTTAATCCCCAGTTTCCCTCTGCTGCAGTTTCCACAGCCCGGTGATGCTCCATGAATCCGGCACCAAGATGCCCGGCCAGATAAGCACACAGAAAGAGAAGGAATATCATTAATGCATGCTTTCCGGTTTCCAGACTGACTGGATGATTTCTGATCTTTTCAGTTATTTTAAGATTCGGCAAAAACTTCATGCTTTAAAGCTCCGCTATATGACTTTTGGTAAAATATATGAGCGCTTGGTCTGTCCTTATTCGAAAAGGTTACCGGTCAGCCCACTTTTCCCCCCAGACCTTCATCTGCGTTACTACGCTTTGAAGATCCATTCCCTTTTCAGTCAGGGTATAATGAACCGCAGGCGGAATGGTGGGAATCACCTCACGGGTCAGGATCCCGTGGGATTCCAGATTGCGCAGGCAGGAAGTGAGCGTCTTGGGACTTACTTCATGGAGGGCTTTTCGAAGCTCACCAAAACGCTTGGTGCCGGAAAAAAGATGCTTTATGACAAGAAAAGACCATTTTCCGCCAATGATATTAAACATTTTTTCAACATGGCATTCAAGAGTTTTGGGCTGTATCTCATTATTTTTCATGTACCTTCATCCTTTCAAATCGATATTAAGTATCTTTTGGGAAATTATATAACATAAATGTAATTACTTGTCATCTTATACTTATGATATTAGAATGTCAATATACGAAAAAGGAGGAAATACAGATGAAGAAAATTTACAGAATCTATCAGGTTGATTCTTTTACCAAAGAGAGATTAACCGGAAATCCTGCTGGCGTGGTGGCCAATGCGGATGGCCTGTCGGAACCGCTGATGCAGAAAATAGCACGGGAATTAAACAATTCAGAAACAGCGTTCCTGTTTACGGAATGCGAAGATGGGTGCGATGTACACGTGAGGTTTTTTACTCCTGTAAAAGAAGTTCCCATATGCGGTCATGCCACCATAGCGGCTCATTATGTGAGAGCGATTGAAAAGGGATTGGACAGCGGGAGAGTACTGCAGAAGACAGGAGCAGGGGTTCTGCCGGTTGATATTGAAAGGAATGGAGAGGATTACAGGATTATTATGACACAGGGGGAGGTTTTTGTCGGAGAACCTTTTGGGCAGGATAGCCAGGAACGTATTTTGAATGCATTAGGAGTTATGCAGGAGCAGGCCAGGCAGGACTGTCCCATAGCAATTGCGTCAACAGGCCATTCAAAGGTTATGGTAGGTATAAAGGAGAATTCCCTGCTTCATAGCCTGAAACCGGATTTGAACGGATTATCAGCAATCAGCTCTGATATTGGCTGCAACGGGTTCTATGTTTTTACATTAAATCATCATGAAGGCCCTCTGGTTCACGGCAGGATGTTTGCACCGGCCATCGGAATTGCAGAAGACCCTGTTACAGGCAATGCCAACGGACCGCTGGGCGCTTATCTGGTACATTACGGTCTTGCCGGAGGACAGGAATCCGTATATTCATTCGAAGCGGTTCAGGGAGAAGCAATCGGACGCAAAGGAAGAATGCAGGTAGTGGTAAAAATAGCTGGTGGGAAGCCGGAAGAGGTAAGAATTGCGGGAGATGCGGTGATTGCGTTTACAACACAAATGGAAATAGAACTATAAATACCGGCCTGCACTTTAAACATGCAGGCCGGTATTTATGGGGATTATTCGTTTATGACGGTCCCGGCTTTTCCCTCCAGGCTTGCCTTAGCTTTCTCCAGTGAGGTGATGACAGCCTTTCTGCCTCTGCCGTGCCGGATAAAATCCACGGATGCTTCGATCTTGGGAAGCATGGAAGCGAATTCAAACTGTCCATCCTGAATATAGGCAGTGGCTTCATTCAGATTCATCTGGCTGATGGGACGTTCGTCCGGTTTTCCGTAGTTTAATGTCACGTTGTCAACGCCTGTTAGGATCATGAGCACATCTGCATCGATTTCCTTTGCTAACAGTCCGGCTGCCCGGTCCTTTTCAATTACAGCGCTGGCGCCTTTTAAATGGCAACCCTGTTCCATGACCGGAATTCCGCCGCCGCCGCAGGCAATGACGATCTGATCGGCGTCCATAATGGCCTTGATCACATCGATTTCCACAATAGATACGGGTCTTGGAGAAGCCACAACCCTTCGAAAGCCCTTTCCGGATACTTCTTCAACATAGTTGCCTTTTGCTTCCTCCTCACGGGCTTCTTCTGCTGTCATAAAGCGGCCGATGGATTTCATCGGAGTGTAAAAAGCCTCGTCATAAGGATTTACCATCATCTGGGTCAGGATGGTAGCGACCGGTTTATAGATACCGCGTTTCATAAGCTCCGTGCGGATTCCATTCTGCAGATCATAACCAATGTAACCCTGGCTCATGGCAGAACAAACGGACATGGGAGCAGACGTATAGCCGTCATGCTGCTTTCCGAATTCATTCATAGCTGTATGAATCATGCCGACCTGCGGGGCATTGCTGTGTGTGACAGCAACCTGCCAGCCGGCTTCAGTAAAGTCTGCAATTACCTTAGCTGTTTTTGCAACTGCCTTTTTCTGTCCCGGAAGATTTGTCCCCAAAGCATTATGTCCCAAAGCCATTACAATACGTTTTTTTGCCATATCAGTTACCTCTCAGTTCGATGTAGTTTAATCAAAAAGTATAAAGATATTATATTATCAGGCAGTAAAAAAAGCAACCGGTTTTACCGCCTCCCCGGATTTTAGGAAAGAAGGGAGAAATCATTTAGAAATATTTAAAAAAAAATTATGTGGATATCCTGTGATCAGGTGGTATAATAGTTTAGGATGAAACAGAAGATGAAAGGATATACGTATATGATAACGATTATTCTGCATATAATCCTGCCGCTGTTTTTTTATACTACCATAACAACCGTCCTGTTTCTGTGTCTGAACCTGGGGGCTTTGGAAGCCACCGCTCTGTCGGCGGCTGTCGTTTCTCCGATTCTCTATTATTTTTACCGGAGAGACCGGAAACAGCTTGGTATCCATCCAGCGGCAGACCGGAAACTTCGGGGATGTGCGGTCGATATACTGGTTTTTGGAGCAGCTTTATGCGTATTCGGAAATTATATCATTGAAGCTTTGGGGCTGACGGAACTGTCAGCTGCTTACGAGGAGGCGGCAAAAGCTCTGTATGCACCTCCGTTTCCTGTTCAGATACTGGCCTCAGGCATTCTGATTCCGGCTGCAGAAGAACTGATTTTCAGAGGAATGTTTTTTGCTTCGCTTCGGGGCAGACTTTCCTTTCTGCCGGCTGCGGTCCTGTCTGCGCTGCTGTTCGGGCTCTATCACGGCAATCTTCCTCAGGGAGTCTATGCTTTTCTGATCGGAATGGCTGCTGCCTGGCTTTATGAGGCCGGTAAAACAATGATTGCACCGTATCTGTTCCATGCGTCAGCCAATATCGCATCGCTTTGCATAACGAACATTGCTCTTTTGGGCTCATTATTTGATACGGAGAATAAGGCAGTTACGTCCGTCATGGTAGCAGCTTCTGCGGCGGTGTCTGTTATTTGTGCAGTCCGGATTTATTGGAAATACAACCTAAAGGAGGATATTGTGTGAAACTCTTATCTGTAGCAATTCCATGTTATAATTCTGAGGCCTATATGAGGCATTGCATTGATTCGCTTCTGCCTGGGGGGGATGAAGTTGAGATTCTTATTGTGGATGACGGTTCCACAAAAGACCATACGGCTGAGATTGCAGATGAATACGAAAGAAATTATCCGGGAATCTGCCGGGCGATCCATCAGGAGAACGGCGGGCATGGAGAGGCAGTCAATACAGGCTTGAGAAATGCTGCCGGAATTTATTTTAAAGTAGTGGACAGCGATGACTGGGTTGATGAGTCCGCATATATGGAAATACTTAATACACTGAGGAAATTCGTGTATGGTGAAAGGACTCTGGATATGCTTGTCAGTAATTTTGTTTATGAAAAACAGGGAGCGGAGCGGAAAAAGGTCATGAATTACCGTATGGCCCTTCCGGAAAACCAGCTGTTTGACTGGGATGATGTGAAGGTCTTTATGCTGGGGCAGTATATCCTGATGCACTCTGTCATTTACCGGACAGGACTTTTACGGGAATGCGGGCTGGAACTTCCCAGCCATACTTTCTATGTAGACAATATTTTTGTATACCAGCCTTTGCCTCATGTAAAGACAATATATTACCTGAATGTGAATTTTTACAGGTATTTTATCGGAAGAGAAGACCAGTCTGTCAATGAAACGGTCATGATTGGCCGTATTGACCAGCAGATCCGGGTGACAAAGCTGATGCTGGGATATTATGATGTGACAAAGATCAAACAGCGTAAGCTTCGGCATTATATGGTGCGTTATCTGGAAATCATGATGACCATTACCTCCATTCTTGCCATCCGGTCAGGTACGGCTGAAAACATGGAGAAGAAAAAGGAACTGTGGCAGCATCTTCGCAGGCAGAACTTAAAACTTTATCTCAGGCTGAGATGGGGATTTTTAGGACAGGGCGTCAACCTCCCGGGGAAAGGGGGACGCAAGTTCCCCCTTGCCATATACAAAATGACACAGAAATTTTTTGGATTTAACTAAACCTGCATTCAGATAAAACAGTTAAAAAACCCTGGCGTTTCAGATGCGCCAGGGTTTTTCCATCAGCTGATCGCTTTTTCGGAAACCTTTTTTCTGCTTGGAACATAGGTGTCAGAGTATACGAACTGGAACATGATATAAGCCATGACCAGAGAACCCAGGCCGTCAAATGCAGAATGCTGCTTTAAGAAGACGGTTGCCAGACAAATGGAAAGCGTTACCAGGAATGAGCCGGTCTGCAGTAACCGGTGCTTTTTCAGCCGTTCGCTGTGGGTGACTGCGATGTGTACGCAGACAGAATTATAAACATGTATGCTCGGGAATACATTGGTACAGGTATCCGTGGAATAGAGGAAACTGACAATAGCCGAGCAGATATTCTTGTCCGGGTCTATTATCGGCCTGAAATCCGTGCCGTTATGAAAAACAGTACAGATCACCAGGCTGACCGTCATCCCTGTAAAAAGCATGGTACACAGCTTGTAATAATCTTTTACATTGGTAAAGAAATAATATGCAATGGCAGCTGCTACATAGGCAAACCATAAAAGATACGGAATAATGAAATATTCATTAAAAGGAATAAGATCATCTATGGCAACATGCATGATGTGGTAGTGGTTCGTCACCGTTTTTTCCAGATAGATAAACCATGGAAGATAGATAAAGGCATAACCAAGGACCCAGACATGCCTGTACCTGCGTAACAGATTCTTCATACGAGTATCCTTTCTCCGTTCTGGTGATCAGATTATTTTATCAACTTTGGAGGATTATATCACACTCGTTTTGACAGTACAATAGTATTTTTAAAATGTTAATATTTTATTCAGAGAAGATTAAGCCATTGTTCTTTAACTGAAAGGGCGGATAATACCGCAGGCAATTTTCTGACCTGAATTTCCGGCGGGTTGTGTGGTAAAATCATCTGCCCGGTCATGGACAACAACGGATCTGCCTATAATATCTTCGATTTTAAACCGTTTGTCATAAAAGACCATCCATGCATACCCCTGGTTGCTTAAAAGAGGCAGCATATCACCTGCATGATATGGATGGGGTTTGCCGGTGGGATTGTAATGGCCTCCTGTTTTTGAGAAATTACTGCTGCAGTCCCCATATTCATGGATATGAAATGCATAGAAATCCGTAGATCCGGCTACGTCTTTGTCAGGCAGATTAAAAAATTCTGCTTCGATGACAACTCCCCCATAAGCGGTAGGATAAAATCTCACCAGTCCGCTGATATCGGGATAGACCTCCCCGCCGGTTACCCAGGCTATGGCCTGAGGAAGCTGGCTGTTCAAGAGGTTTTTAAAGTTCATACCAGGAGTTGATTGCTGGCTCTGCATATACGATGCCTCCTTATTTCTATAATATAAGGTATATGCAAAAAGGAGCAGTCATTAACACAAAATATAATCTTTTCATAAAACAGTTGATAGCCGGTCAATCTTTGTGTATAGTATAAAGGCAGACTTTTCTAGGAAAGGAATGGATTATGTTATTAAATTATTTGATTGTTTTCCTGATTTCCATGTTTCCGCTCATAGAGCTGCGTGGAGCGATTCCTTATTCCAGGATTATGGGACTTCCGCTTTTACAGTCCTATATCATTGCGATTATAGGTAATATGCTTCCGGTGCCGGTGATCTATCTGTTTGCGAGAAAGGTTCTGGAGTGGGGAGCGGACAAGCCGGTGATCGGCAGCTTTTTTACCTGGTGCCTGGATAAAGGAAAACACGGCGGTGAAAAACTGCAGGCTAAAGCTGGACAGGGGTTATTTATAGCGCTTCTGTTATTTGTAGGAATTCCCCTGCCGGGAACAGGTGCCTGGACAGGCACTTTAGCAGCCAGCCTGCTTGATATTGATTTTAAATCCAGTATTTTAGCCGTGATGGGAGGCGTCCTTCTGGCAGGTGTTATCATGGGTCTTGCCAGTACAGGAGTTCTGGGGGCGCTAAAATCAATGGTATATTAAGAGACTGGTAGGAAGAAGGGCAGAATGGAACGAAAGAATGAAGAGGGATTGACAGAAAAGGAGTTTCTTGCACAGTATCGTCCAGGGGACTTTGAGCGCCCGTCGGTGACGGTTGATATGCTCATTTTTGCAGTCGATCCTGAAGGAGCGGAAGCGGAGCTGCTGCTCATCAAACGGAAGAACCATCCCTGCATAGGGCAGTGGGCGATTCCTGGTGGTTTTGTAAATTCTGATGAATCACTGGAAGAAGCAGCGGCCCGGGAGCTTTTAGAAGAAACCGGAGTGAAAGACATCTGTATGGAGCAGCTTTTTACATGGGGAAATGTAAAAAGAGATCCTAGAACCAGAGTCATTTCGGTGTCTTATATGGCGGCAGTACCAAAGAATCAGTTGATTTTGGAGGCTGGAGACGATGCTGGAGAAGCCCGATGGTTTCAGGTGAGGAAAAAGAAGCTTTCAGACCGTGAAAGCGGTGCTACTTATGCGCTTACGATTGAGAATGAAGAGGAACATATTTTTATGAGCTATCGGATAACCGAAACCTATGAGCGTCAGGGAATGATGTGGAAAAAGGAGACGGAAGCGGAACTTTTACCGGCCATTGATATTCTGGATCAGGAAAAGCTTGCATTTGACCATGCAGATATTCTTAATGTGGCAATGGACAGGCTGGAAGAGCTGGTAAAAGAGTATAAAGAACAGATTTATTAAAAAATACGTATCACCGGAGATCGGTGGTACGTTTTTCAGAAACTTACAGGAGACAGCAGTTATGAGAACAAAAATAATCAGATTTTGGAGCCTGGCGGTAGGTTTCAGCATTTTGGCGGCAATGCCATCCTATGGAAATATTACGGTGGTGCAGCCCTTTACGGAAGGTACAAATAAAACCGAGTCAGTAAGCGGGCCTTTAGGCGGGACGTCAAATGAAACGGGGCCGGGTGCCGGTATGCAGACGGCGGATACACAGAATACGGAAGGAACCGGATCAGCTGCCATATCTCAGCCGGAAATTCAGTCAGAGGGAGCTGTTCTTATGGACGCCTCAACAGGAACCCTTCTTTTTACAAAAAATGCAGAGACGAAATATTATCCGGCCAGTATTACCAAACTAATGACAGCGCTTCTGGTTGCTGAGAACTGCAGTTTGTCCGATCAGGTGACTTTCTCAAAATCAGCTACGACGAATCTGGAATCAGGCGCAGTCACCCTGGGGCTTTCACAAGGGGATAAACTGACCGTGGAGCAGTGCCTTTACGGACTATTGTTAAAATCAGCCAATGAGGTTGCCAATGGTCTGGCAGAACAAGTTTCCGGAAGCGTCAGCGCCTTTTCAGCCCTTATGAATACCCGTGCAAAAGAGCTAGGATGCACCGGCACAAATTTTGTCAATCCCAATGGACTTAATAATTCCGGCCATTATACCACGCCCCATGACATGGCGCTCATTGCAAGGGCAGCATACCAGAATGATACGGTGAGAAAGGTGTCTTCCACATTGACCTATCAGATGCCGGCCACGAAATATGCCTCTGCAAGAACCATTACCATGGGACATAAGATGTTAAATTCCGCAGATTCCAGATACTATCCGGGTGTCATCGGGGGAAAGACAGGTTATACTTCTCTGGCAGGAAATACTCTGGTTACTTGTGCAGAAAAGAATGGAGTCCGGCTGATAGCAGTTGTTATGAAGAGCAATGGCACCCATTATGCTGATACCAAGGCTCTTTTAGACTATGGATTTACTGTACAGACTGCGGGTGGGACGGCTGTTTTGGGTTCTTCTTCTGGTTGGGAACAGACAGGGGAAAAGTGGTATTATATAAAACAGAATGGAAAAAAGGCATGTAATGAATGGCAGGAAATAAACGGGGTTTTTTACTGGTTCGATTCGGATTCGGCCATGGCTACCGGCTGGAGAGAATTTACAAACGGTGCCTGGTATTATTTCAAAAACAGCGGAGCCATGGCTTTAAACGACTGGGTGGAAAGCAAGGGAAAGTGGTTTTATCTGGGAGGGGAGGGAGCCATGCTTAAGGGTACAGTCACGCCGGACGGGTACCAGCTGGATTCCTCTGGTGCCTGGATTCAATAAGCTGTGGATTTACGGCAAGTAAAAAAGAGCCTTTCATGGCTCTTTTTTACTTGCCAGTTCCCCGAAAGGAGCAGCTTTATCTTTATTCTGCTTCGGGAGCATTTTCTGTTGCGCCGGTTGCTTCACTAAAATCTACCCTGTATTCCATGATTTCCTCTACGTTGCAATCCAGAATTTTGCAGAGCATATCTATCGTATGAGTAGAAACAAAGTTATTTTTCTTAAGCCTTCCGATCTGACCGGCGCTGACCTTGCAGTACTTTATCAGATGATACTGGCTGACGTTTTTCTTTTTCATGGTTTCCCACAGTCTGTCATAAACAATCATGTTCTATCACCTCTGATATTTATTAAACCGTGATTATCCGGTATTGCATATTATCCATAAGTGGTTTATATTATGATGGTAAGGAGGATTAAACCAATGAAAAAACATATTTTTAACATCATTTTTTACCTTATCTGCTTTTTTATACTGTACAGATCCATTTACCGGCTTGCATTCACCATACCGCCGTCTCCCGGAGCACCGGGATACAACGAGTTTCTTTTCAGTACCATAATCATGAGTGCTGGTATAGGACTTATGGTAGTGGTACCCAATCTGATCATTGAATATCTGGTCGGCAACTGGACTGCTTAGACTTGACGGGGACAGGCCCTTCATTGTATGATGTTGACAGCAAGAGAAAGAGTGATGGAAGATGAGGGGAAATCAGATGTGGTTTACTGCCGGAGCCGTATGTGCCGCTGCAGGCGCAGGTCTGCTGCTGCGCTCTGAATATGAAAAAGAACAGCTTTCTGTGGAAACAACCGTGATTGAAAGCAATAAGATTGGAAAGGACTGTACGATGGTATTCCTCTCTGATCTCCATGATCATCGGTTTGGAGAAGGAAACAGAAGGCTTTTGGCTGCTGTGGATAAGGTGGATCCTGATCTGGTGCTGATCGGAGGAGATATGATGATCAGCAAGGGAAAGGCAGATACCAGTACAGCCCTGGAACTGACAGGCCGGCTTGCCGGGCGGTATCCCGTATTTTATGGCAATGGAAATCATGAGAACCGCATGTGCCGGGAAAGGTCTGTCTACGGCAGTCTGTATGAAACGTATGTGCACAGCCTTGATAAGCTTGGCGTCGTTGTCCTGGGCAGCCGGACACATGGGTTCCGTGATGATATGGCCATTACCGGTATTGATTTAGAACCACGGTTTTACCGTAAATTTCATCCGGATATTCTAACGTCGGGGCAGATTGAGCAAAAAGTGGGGAAGGCATCCGGGGAACGGTTTCAGGTTCTGCTCTGCCATTCCCCGCTCTATTTTTGTGCATGCAGGAATTGGGGAGCCGATCTGACTCTATCCGGTCATTTTCATGGAGGAACCATAAGGCTTCCTTATCTGGGCGGAGTCATGACGCCTCAATACCAGTTTTTTCTGCCCTGCTGTGCAGGTGAATTCGAGGAAGATGGAAAGCATATGATTGTCAGCAGAGGTCTGGGAACCCATTCCATCAATATCCGTTTGAATAACAAACCACAACTGGTAGTGGTGCATCTCAAAAGGAAAGAGTAATTTTGGACCAACCATATATTTACAGATGAAACAGGATTTGATATACTTAACACTAGTGTGTTTAACTCTGCTTTGGAGGAATTTATGGGTATCTCTTATAAACTGGATAATTTCGAGGGTCCGTTGGACCTGCTGCTTCATCTGATTGACAAGAATAAAGTGAATATCTATGACATTCCCATTGTTACGATTACGGAGCAGTATCTGGACTATGTGAATCACATGGAGACAGAAGATTTAAATATTGTAAGCGAGTTTCTGGTCATGGCTGCGACCCTGATTGATATAAAGGCACGTATGCTTCTTCCCAAGGAGATCAATGAGGAAGGCGAGGAAGAAGATCCAAGGGCAGAACTGGTGGCACGGCTTTTGGAATACAAGTACTATAAATATATGTCACTGGAACTGAGGGACAGGGAAGTGGGTGCGGACCGTTTATTCTACAAAATACCCACGGTTCCTCCGGAGGTGGCAAAGTATGAGCCTCCCGTGGATTTGGACAAGCTGCTTGACGGGCTGACCCTGGCAAAGCTTCAGGAGATTTTCCGTTCGGTTTCGAAACGGATAGAGGACAGGGTGGATCCTATCCGGAGCCGTTTCGGAAATATCAGGAAGGAATCCATAAGCCTGGAGGATAAGATAAATTCTGTCATGGATTTTGCCAGGAAAAACCGGAGATTTTCATTCCGGAGGATGCTGGAGCGGCAGTCGGACAGAATTGAGGTTGTCGTGACTTTTTTAGCACTGCTGGAGCTTATGAAGATCGGAAAGATCAGACTGACCCAGGAGAATCTGTTTGATGATATGCTGATTGAGACACTGGAACCGGAAGGGGAAGCAGGGGAACTGGATATGTCTGATCTGGAAGATAATGAGAAAGGTTTAAACGGAGAGGAAGAGAAAACAGATGGATAAGGAAACTCTTGGGGCTGACGGGCCGAAGAAGAGCAAAAAAGAAGAAAAGACCTGGGAAGCCATATTGGAGGCAGTTCTTTTTACCATGGGAAACTCCGTTGAACTCAGCCGTCTGGCCGCTGCCATAGGTCAGGATGAGGACACGGCCAGAGAGATGGTCCTTCGTCTGATGAAGCGGTATGAGACAGGAAAAAGAGGTATGCAGATTATTGAACTGGAGAACAGCTTTCAGATGTGCACCAGATCCGAGTACTACGAGAATCTGATCCGTGTAGCAGCTGCGCCGAAAAAGCAGGTCCTGACGGAGGTGGTTTTAGAGACCCTTTCCATTATAGCTTATAAGCAGCCTGTGACAAAGCTTCAAATTGAGAAAATACGAGGTGTCAAATCCGATCATGCGGTCAACAAGCTGGTAGAATATAATTTAGTCTATGAGGTTGGCCGGATGGATGCACCGGGTCGTCCGGCACTGTTTGCTACAACGGAAGAGTTCTTAAGAAGATTCGGCATCGGTTCCGCGAAGAATCTTCCGGCTGCCGACCCAGTGGTTGCGGCTGAGATACGTATGGAAGTAGAAGAAGAACTTTCCGAAAGCAGTGATCTGATTCCGGAAAATGAGAAAAAAGATGAAAATATCCAGGAGGACATGACGTGACAAGAACCATTAAAATTAAATATTTTACAGATAAAATTGACCGTTTATGTTATATTGACGGCAAATCAGACTGGATTGATCTGCGGGCGGCGGAAGAAGTCCGGATGAAGGCAGGCGAATTCAGGCTGATTCCATTGGGAATTGCCATGGAGCTTCCGGAAGGGTATGAAGCTCATGTGGTTCCGAGGAGCAGCACATTTAAGAATTACGGCGTGATTCAGACCAACAGCATGGGAGTGATCGATGAATCTTACTGCGGTGACAATGATCAGTGGTTTTTTCCGGCATATGCACTCCGGGATACGGTAATTTCTGTCAATGACCGGATCTGCCAGTTCCGTATTATGGAACATCAGCCTATCTTATGCTTTGAAGAAACAGACATTCTGGGACATGAAAACCGCGGTGGCCATGGAAGTACCGGAAAACAATAACATTCATAG
Source organism: uncultured Lacrimispora sp. (assembly GCA_964402355.1). Classification (GTDB taxonomy): domain Bacteria; phylum Bacillota; class Clostridia; order Lachnospirales; family Lachnospiraceae; genus Lacrimispora. The sequence continues at coordinate 183,229 of CAYOCB010000002.1, read as the reverse complement.
CTTTCATAAAGTTGGAGATAATAGAATGAGAAAGACAGGATATAAAGCTGTCCTTGGACTTGTCCTTATCCTTGCCATGACGTCGGGCTGCGAGAAAAAGACAAATAAATATTCTTACCGTGATGCAGGAATTGAAGCCCTTCATGCCGGCAATTATGACAGTGCCATTGAAGCATTTGATCAGGCAATCCATTCTACCGGCGGTCTGGTGGGAAAATTTGATGTGGATGTATTAAAGTACCGGGCGGAAGCAGAGTATTTATCAGGAGACTGTCAGGCAGCTGTAAATACTTATGACATTCTTCTTAAGATAGACGGGGAGCGGGCCGAATATTTAAATATGAGGTCTGTATGCAAAGCTGGAGCCGGGGATTTGGCCGGGGCAGTGGAAGACTATAAGCGCAGCACACAGCTGGACACAGAAAAGAAGGCACCGGGACGGCTGAAGGCTCTGCTGGCAGCCGGAGCAGCTATGGAAAAGGAAGGAACACCTTCAGATGCCATGACTCTTTATGAGGCTGCTGCGGGAGAAGGGGAACAGAGTGCTGAGCTTTATAACCGGATGGGCTTATGCAAGATGGCTGAAGAGGATTGGGACGGTGCCATCGGATATTTTGCAAAGGGCTTGTCTATGCCTGAACATGAACAGGTTCCGGAACTTTTATTTAACCAGGCCGCAGCAAAGGAATACAAAGGTGATTTTAAAACGGCCCTGGATCTGATGCAGCAATATGTCTCGGTTCATGGTTCAGATAAGGAAGCAGAACGGGAGATCACATTTTTAAAGTCAAGGTAGGTTGGTTGAATCAATGGCAGAGCTGATTGAGCTTAAAGATATAGAAGAACGGGTGATCCTGACCGCAGTCAGTACCGGAGATGGTGATGATACGGCAGCATCTCTTGACGAATTGGAAGAACTGGTGAAGACGGCAGGGGCTGTTACCGTAGATAAGATGATCCAGAACAGAGAGCGGATTCATCCGGGAACTTATCTGGGAAAAGGGAAAATTGAGGAAATAAAGGAACGTATCTGGGAACTGGATGCTACCGGGATCGTCTGTGATGATGAACTGTCTCCGGCCCAGATGCGGAATCTGGAAGAGGCATTGGATATAAAGGTAATGGACCGCACCATGGTAATCCTGGACATATTTGCTTCCAGAGCTACGACCAGAGAGGGAAAGATCCAGGTAGAACTGGCCCAGCTTAAGTACCGGGCCGCCCGCCTTATCGGACTCAGGAGTTCCTTATCCCGGCTTGGAGGAGGGATCGGAACCCGGGGACCTGGAGAAAAAAAGCTGGAGATGGACCGCCGTCTGATCCATGACCGGATTGGCATGCTGAAGGCGGAACTGGAGGATGTGAAGCGCCACAGGGAGGTCACAAGGCAGCAGCGGGACAAAAATCATGTTCCGGTCGCAGCCATCGTTGGTTATACCAATGCAGGCAAATCCACCCTGTTAAACCGCCTGACTGACGCCGGAATCCTGGCGGAAGACAAGCTGTTCGCAACGCTCGATCCCACTACCAGGAATTTAAACCTTCCGGGAGGGCAGCAGATCCTTCTTACAGATACGGTAGGATTTATCAGAAAACTGCCTCATCATTTGATTGAAGCCTTTAAGAGTACCCTGGAGGAAGCGAAATACAGTGATATCATCCTGCATGTAGTGGATTGTTCCAATCCCCAGATGGATATGCAGATGTATGTGGTGTATGAAACCCTGAGGGAGCTTCAAGTCTGTGATAAGGTAATGGTTACGGTATTTAATAAAATCGATATGTCCGGACCCGGAGTCATCCTGCGGGACTTTTCTTCGGATCATCAGGTGAAGATATCTGCCATGACCGGAGAAGGGACAGATGAGCTTTTGAATCTGCTGGAGACCATTCTGAGAAATCAGAAGGTATATCTGGAGAGAGTCTATTCTTATAAGGAAGCAGGAAAAATCCAGCTGATCCGAAAATATGGTCAGCTCATAAAGGAAGAATACCTGGAGGATGGGATATTGGTAAATGCATATGTACCGGCCGAACTGTTTGCGGGTCTGGCAGAGCGAAACGATTCGTTTGATTGTTAAAAAGAGCACAATATGTGGTTTTGATACAAAAAGCAAAACTACATATTGTGTTTTTGGTTGTGTTCTGCTATAATACCAATGTATTCCAAAAATAATGGAGGGGTTTATAAAAAGAAAGGAGAGTTTGAGTGGAATGATTCAGGTAGTTAAAAGAGATGGAGAAAATGCCGAATTCAGCTTAAATAAGATTACGGAAGCGATAAAAAAGGCATTTAAGGCAACCCAGAAAGAATATAATAATGAGATTCTGGAATTGTTATCCCTTCGGGTGACTGCAGATTTCCAGGAAAAAATGGATGGCGGACAGATCACGGTAGAACAGATCCAGGACAGCGTAGAGCATGTGCTGGAGCAGGCTGGGTATACAGATGTGGCGAAAGCTTACATTCTATATAGGAAACAAAGAGAGAAGATCCGGAATATGAAGAACACGATTCTGGATTATAAAGATGTGGTGAACAGCTATGTGAAGGTTGAAGACTGGCGGGTTAAGGAAAATTCCACTGTCACCTATTCCGTTGGAGGACTGATCCTCAGCAATTCCGGTGCAGTTACGGCCAATTACTGGCTGTCTGAAATATATGACCAGGAAATTGCGGGCGCTCACAGGAATGCGGACATCCACATTCACGATCTGTCCATGCTGACCGGCTACTGCGCAGGCTGGTCCTTAAAACAGCTTCTGCTTGAAGGACTTGGGGGAATTCCCGGAAAGATTACTTCATCTCCTGCTAATCATTTATCCGTGCTTTGCAACCAGATGGTTAATTTTCTTGGCATCATGCAGAATGAATGGGCCGGGGCTCAGGCGTTTTCCTCTTTCGATACCTATCTGGCGCCCTTTGTGAAAGCGGATGATTTATCATACCGGGAAGTGAAAAAATGCATAGAATCATTTATTTTCGGTGTTAATACTCCAAGCCGCTGGGGAACTCAGGCCCCATTTTCCAATATCACCCTGGATTGGACCATTCCTGCTGATATGGCGGAGCTTAATGCAATCGTAGGCGGCAGAGAGATGGATTTTCAATATAAGGACTGCAAAAAAGAGATGGATATGATCAATAAGGCCTTTATTGAAACAATGATTGAGGGAGATGCCAATGGAAGAGGCTTCCAGTATCCCATACCTACCTATTCCATTACAAAGGATTTTGACTGGTCTGATACAGAAAACAACCGTCTGCTGTTTGAGATGACCTCAAAATACGGAACCCCTTATTTTTCTAATTATATAAACAGTGATATGGAACCCAGTGACGTAAGAAGCATGTGCTGCCGTTTAAGGCTTGATCTCCGGGAACTCAGAAGAAAAACCGGCGGTTTTTTCGGATCAGGAGAGAGTACAGGCTCTGTGGGTGTAGTGACCATTAATATGCCCAGGATCGCATATCTTTCCCAGAATGAAGCCGATTTCTATAAGCGGCTTGATCATATGATGGATATTTCGGCCAGGTCCTTAAAGACGAAGCGGGAAGTTATTACAAAACTTTTGGACCAGGGTCTCTATCCTTATACAAAACGCTATCTCGGAAGTTTTGAAAATCATTTCTCTACCATCGGTCTGATCGGCATGAACGAGGTGGGGCTTAATGCAAAATGGCTGAGAGAGGATATGACAAGCTTAAAGACCAGGCAGTTTACAAAAGATGTATTAAACCACATGAGAGAACGGCTGTCTGATTATCAGGAGATGTATGGAGATCTTTATAACCTGGAGGCAACCCCGGCGGAATCAACCACATACCGTCTGGCAAAACATGATAAGAAACGTTATCCGGAGATCAGGACGGCCGGTAAGGAAGGCGATACGCCATATTATACCAACAGTTCCCATCTCCCTGTTGATTATACCGCAGATATCTTTGACGCACTGGACATTCAGGATGAGCTGCAGACTCTCTATACATCCGGAACGGTATTTCATGCATTCCTGGGTGAAAAGCTGCCGGACTGGGAAGCGGCCGCCAGACTGGTTAGGACGATTGCGGAAAATTACAAGCTTCCTTATTATACATTGTCACCAACCTATTCTATCTGTTCGGAACACGGGTATCTTGCAGGCGAACATAATTTATGCCCTGTCTGCGGGAAGAAGGCCGAAGTGTACAGCCGTATAACCGGCTATTACCGTCCGGTACAGAACTGGAATGAAGGAAAGACCCAGGAATATAAAAACCGTACAGCCTATAATCTATCCCGTTCCGTATTGAAAAAAGGAGCTCAGAGTGAGAGAAAGAACAGGGAAACGGAGATAAGGACGGAGATTCCGGCAGGAGCCTATCTTTTTACGACCAAAACCTGTCCGAACTGCCGGCTTGCAACTCAGTTTTTAAAGGATGTGGATTATGAAGTAGTGGATGCAGAGGAGAATGCAGAACTGGCAACCAGGCTTGGTATCATGCAGGCACCCACGCTGGTATTAGTAAAGAACGGTCAGGTCCAAAAGATTACGAATGCTTCCAATATAAAGAAATTTGCAGAAGATGCGGGTTGTCAATAGTTTCATGAACACGGAATCTTTTATCGTTTCAGACAGAAAGGGATATGAAGATGGAATATGAGAATACCTGGGTTTTATTTGGGGAGGTAAGTGCGGTAGCCAGAAAGACCATAGAGGCGGAGCATCATTATATCAGCATGCAGATACAATCCCATGGAGAACAGTGTTTTCTTCTGGTGATTGAAGCGGGAATTGAAGCTATATCCGTGGAACTGAAGTCGCAGACTCTTGAGGAGGCCCTTATGGAAGCTGATGGCTTTTCCAGGGATTATTTTCGGGATAAAGCCCGTCTGTTTGAGGAGATAGCAGATCGAATCTGACAGATGGGGATGAAAGATCCTTTCAGGTACGGAGATTTAACCGGCCTGAGGGGATTTTTTCATGTAACAGGTTATCAATGAATGGATCTTAGGTTCCTGAATTGTTATGTTCCCCATCCAGCCGTTTTTGTTCTTCCACCAGATCTGCAAGCGTAAAGCTGTCGATCACTTCAGTGATTGCGTGATCCAGCTTTTCCCACACCATCAGGCAGGCACAGTTGTCTGAGCGGCTGCATTGGTTGATTTCATCTTCCATACAGGAAACAGGGGCCAGATTGCCTTCCGTAAGGCGCAGAATCATGCCGATGGTATATTCCGACGGATCCTTAGTAAGATAATACCCGCCCTGGGCGCCTCTTCTGCTTTTTACATACCCGGCCCGGCTTAAAATGGTTACAATCTGTTCCAGATATTTATCTGAAATCTGCTGGCGTTCCGCCACCTGATTGATTTTTGTGCATTCACCCGGATGAAGTGCGAATTCCAGCATCATACGGAGGGCGTAACGTCCCTTAGTAGAAAATTTCATGTCTGCAATCTCCTCCCTAATTATTCTTATCTGTTTAGTAGGATATAAAAGTATTCTACACGAAACCAGTTTAAAAGTAAACCTTAAATTATGCATCTTCCCAATTTCTGAAAATGGATGTATACTAATACTCATTGGGGAGACTGGAAAAAAGTGGGAGGATTATTTGTGAAGAAGAAACAAAGGATAAACCAGGTAATCATGACCGAAGGCGTAATATGGAAGCAGCTCCTTGCTTTTTCCATGCCCCTTCTGGTAGGAAATTTATTTCAACAGCTCTACAATACGGTAGACTCCGTAGTGGTCGGTAATTTTATCGGCAGCGATGCCCTGGCGGCCGTAGGGTCCAGCAATTCCCTTATCAACCTGATAATCGGAATGTTTATGGGAATCGGTACGGGAGCAGGCGTCATCATATCCCAGTATTATGGGGCCAGGGATGAAGAAAAGCTTCACTGGGCAGTGCATACTACCATGGCATTAAGCCTGGCCGGCGGTGTGATCCTGATCGCTGTGGGAGTGTTTCTTTCTCCCCTGATATTAATGTGGATGGGAACACCGGATACGGTTATGCCTAATTCCGTAGCGTATTTAAGGATATTTTTCTGCGGCTCCCTTTTTAATCTGCTGTATAATATGGGCGCGGGCGTTTTGAGAGCAGTCGGTGATTCCAAAAGACCTCTTTATTATCTTTGCGTATCCTCGGTGGTAAATATCATCCTGGATCTGGTATTTGTGGTGGTTTTCAAAATGGGAACAGCCGGTGTTGGGTATGCAACCGTCATCGCCCAGGCAGTGTCCTCTTTGCTGACCGTCCGTGCTCTCATTGCGACCGAAGAAATCTACCGCCTGGTTCCGGCTGATTTAAGGATTGATAAACGGATGATGGTACGTATATTAAAGCTTGGCATTCCAAGCGGCATTCAGCAGTCCATTATTTCCCTTTCCAACGTTATAGTCCAGGCCAACGTCAACAGCTTCGGATCTGCCGCTATGGCCGGTTTTGGTGCATACAGTAAGATCGATGGCTTTGCCATGCTGCCGCTGCAGAGCTTTTGTTTGGCTTCCACCACGTTTACAGGCCAGAATATCGGTGCTAAAAAATCCAGGCGTGTAAAACAGGGGATATTTCAGGGGGTCGTTATAAGCCTTGCCTATACGGCGCTGATTTCCGTCATTCTTTACTGGAATGCAAAGCGGATACTGGGTATATTTTCACCAGATACCGGAGTTATTGCTTATGGGTATAGGACCATGCTCATACTGCTGCCGTTTTACTGGACCATAGCCATTCACCAGATTCTCATGGGCAGCATACGGGGCAGCGGACGAACCATGGTTTCCATGTTGATCGGTGTTGGAAATATGTGCATTCTGCGTATGATCTATATTAACCTGCTGGTACCTTTTTTCCCCAGCTATACAGCGGTTATGTGGTGTTATCCTATCACATGGATGACAACCACGCTGATGGACTGCATTTATACCATAAAAGCAAGATGGATACCGGTCGAATGATTAGATAGGAGATAAAAGCTATGATACATGGATATATACGGGTTGCCGCGGCAACCCCTGACGTAAAGGTAGCGGACCCTGAATTTAACAGAGAACAGATCTGCAGGCTGATAAAAGACGGGATCGGCAAAAATGCAAAGCTTATGGTTTTTCCTGAACTTTGCCTGACCGCCTATACCTGCGGAGATTTATTCGGGCAGGATGCCCTGCTTATAAAAGCAAAAGAAGAATTAAAGGAGATTTTAAAGGTCACAAGAGGCCATGACCTGCTGGTGTTTGTCGGTATGCCCTGGGAACGGAACGCAAAGCTGTATAATACGGCAGTAGCAGTGCAAGATGGTAAGATCCTTGGAATCGTACCCAAGACTAACCTTCCTAATTATTCGGAATTTTATGAGCTGCGTTATTTTGAACCTGGAAATGAGATACCGGTGATGGTTAAATGGGAGGATGAGCTGGTTCCCATGGGTAGCAATATTTTGTTTGCATGTGAGAATATCCCGCAGCTTCTGGTTGCAGCAGAAATCTGCGAGGATGCATGGATTCCCAATCCTCCATCTATCCGTCATGCTGTCGCCGGAGCTACCATTATTGTAAACTGCTCTTCCAGCGATGAGACCACAGGAAAGGATATCTACAGAAGGAGCCTTATACTGGGACACTCCGCCAGCCTGGTGTGTGGTTATATCTATACTAATTCAGGAGAAGGAGAGTCTACCCAGGACCTGGTATTCGGCGGTCAGAATCTGATTACGGAGGACGGAACACTTCTTGCGGAGTCAAAGCGTTTTGGAAACGGAACAATTTATGGGGATATGGATTTGGAGCGTCTGATACATGAACGCAGGCGTATGACTACATTTCCGGCTAAAGATTCAGAAAATTATGTAGTAGTTCCCTTTCATATGAAGCAGGAAGAATTAAAGCTTGAACGTTTTATTGATCCAAGACCTTTTGTACCAGAACATGCGGGTGAAAGGAAAAGAAGATGTGAGGAGATTCTCTCCATACAGGCTATGGGGTTAAAAAAGAGACTGGACCACACCGGATGCAGACATGGAGTCGTTGGAATTTCAGGAGGCCTGGATTCCACTCTGGCTCTTCTCGTGATGGTACGTGCCTTTGATATGCTTGGTATACCAAGAGATCAGATCCATGCTGTGACCATGCCCTGTTTCGGGACCACAGACCGTACTTATCAGAATGCCTGTCTGTTAACCAGAAAGCTTGGGGCTGAACTCACAGAGGTAAATATAAAAGAAGCAGTAAAGGTTCATTTCCGGGATATCGGGCAGAGCGCTGATGTCCATGATGTGACTTATGAAAATTCACAGGCTAGGGAACGGACTCAGATTCTTATGGATATGGCGAACCGGCTGAATGGAATGGTCATTGGAACGGGAGATATGTCCGAACTGGCACTTGGCTGGGCAACCTATAACGGTGACCATATGTCTATGTACGGAGTCAATTCCTCGGTGCCGAAGACACTGGTGCGCCATCTGGTCCGGTATTATGCGGATACCTGCAGTGAGGAAGGCTTAAGAGACGTGCTTTTAGATGTTCTGGACACACCGGTAAGCCCGGAGCTTTTGCCGCCTCAGGATGGAGAGATCGCCCAGAAAACAGAGGATCTGGTAGGACCTTATGAGCTGCATGATTTCTTCCTTTACCAGATCCTCAGGTTCGGCTACAGACCGGTTAAGGTATACCGGATGGCAGTCTGTGCGTTTGAAGGACGATATGAGAAAGAGACCATTTTAAAATGGCTGAAGGTTTTCTACCGCAGATTTTTCAGCCAGCAGTTTAAACGCTCCTGTATGCCGGATGGCCCCAAGGTCGGTTCTGTGGCTCTGTCTCCCAGAGGAGATTTAAGGATGCCAAGCGATGCGGTAAGCCGTCTGTGGCTGGAAGAACTGGAAAACTTATAAAGAGAGGGACATTATGATAACCAGCAGTGCCAATGCGAAGGTGAAGCAGGTGATGAACCTGTCAAAGAAAGCCAGGGTCAGAAAGTCAAGCGGCCTGTTTGTGGCAGAAGGGCTAAGGATGATAAAAGAGATTCCCGGTGACAGGATTGACAGTCTCTTTGTATCAGAAAGCTTTGTAAAGGAGGAAGCACACAGAGGACTTTTGTCCAGAAAAAGGTACGAAACCGTGGCGGATGATGTGTTTAAGACCATGTCGGATACCCAGACACCCCAGGGAATCCTGGCATTGGTCAGACAGTACTCCTATACGGCCAAAGATCTGCTTCATGCTTCTGGTCCCGCATTTCTGATGATTCTGGAAAACATCCAGGATCCCGGTAACCTGGGAACGATACTAAGAGCAGGGGAAGGTGCCGGGATCACCGGAGTGCTTATGAATGATACGACCGCAGATATTTATAATCCGAAAGTTATCCGTTCCACCATGGGATCTATCTGCCGGGTTCCATTTGCTTATACCGATGATCTGCCTGCGGCCTTAAAGGCTTTAAAGGACTCAGGTGTCAGGCTTTATGCGGCTCATCTGAATGGAAGGAATAATTATGAAAAAGAGGATTATACTGTTGATACAGGGTTCTTGATCGGAAACGAAGCCAATGGTCTGACATCGGAGACAGCAGCCCTGGCGGATACTTTTGTTAAGATTCCGATGAAAGGAAATGTGGAATCATTAAATGCTGCAGTAGCAGCTTCTGTGCTGATGTTTGAGACAGCAAGACAACGGCGTGAATTATCATAGAAAATGCCGGGGATATCTTGTGAAATGCCGGAATATATAGTATGATAGTGTCAAAAGATAGATTTGCCGGGCAGCGTTGCCTTACTGGCAGGAAGGGGAATGATAAGATGACAGCAATCTATTGGCTCATTGCTTTTGTGGTACTGCTTGGAATAGAAGCAGCAACCATGGCGCTCACGACCATCTGGTTTGCGGGAGGTGCGCTGGTTGCATTTGTGCTGGCTCTTTTTGGAATCAATATTGAAATACAGCTGGCGGTATTCGTAATCGTATCCTTTGTTCTTTTATTTTTTACCAGGCCGTTTGCGTTAAAATATGTAAACCGGAACACGGTTAAGACCAATTCTGAAAGTCTGATCGGTAAATATGCCAGGGTTACGTCTGAGATCAACAATATGGAAGGAAGAGGTGCAGCTGTTCTTAACGGCCAGGAATGGACGGCAAGGGCAGTGGAGGATGGAAAGATCTATCGGGCAGGCACCATGGTAAAAGTAAGAGATATAAAAGGTGTCAAATTAATAGTGAGTGAAGAACAGGAGGAATCATAATATGGGAGCAGTTGGTTTTACAGCGGTTATTATTATATTGATTATTGTGTTGGCATTATTGGCATCCTGCATCAGGATTGTACCCCAGGCCCAGGCTCTGGTTGTGGAGCGTCTGGGAGCATTTCTGGAAACATGGTCGGTGGGCGTCCATATTAAAATGCCGATTCTTGACCGGGTGGCTAAGCGGGTCAATTTGAAGGAGCAGGTTGCAGATTTTCCGCCGCAGCCTGTAATCACCAAGGATAACGTTACTATGAGAATTGACACGGTAGTATTTTTCCAGATCACAGATCCGAAGCTTTTTGCTTACGGCGTTGATAATCCCATGATGGCGATTGAGAATCTGACAGCAACGACCCTTCGTAATATTATCGGAGACCTGGAGCTGGACCAGACATTGACCTCCAGAGAAACCATCAATGCCAAGATGAGGGAAACCCTTGATATTGCAACTGATCCATGGGGGATCAAGGTGAACCGTGTGGAACTGAAGAATATCATGCCTCCGGCAGCCATTCAGGATGCCATGGAGAAGCAGATGAAAGCAGAGCGTGAACGCCGTGAAGCCATTTTAAGGGCAGAAGGGGAAAAGAAGTCCACCGTTCTGGTGGCAGAAGGTAAGAAGGAATCTGCGATTCTTGACGCTGAGGCCGAAAAGCAGGCTGCAATCCTTCGTGCGGAAGCTGAGAAGGAGAAGAGAATCCGTGAAGCGGAAGGTCAGGCTGAGGCTATTATAAAGATCCAGCAGGCCAATGCGGATGGAATCCGTATGATAAAAGATGCAGGTGCTGACCAGTCTGTTCTGGTGCTTAAAAGCCTGGAGGCATTTAAGGCGGCAGCCGATGGAAAGGCGACGAAAATCATTATCCCATCTGAGATTCAGGGACTGGCAGGACTGGTTTCTTCCATTACAGAAATTCCAAAGATTCCGGAGACATAATTTCCTTAATGAAGGCGCCCAAAGCGCAGCCTGAATTTAGGAAATTAGTCGTTCGATGAGCCTAAGGCGAATCGAACTTCCTAAAGTGATAAAATTACCGCAGCAGGGGGCGAATGCCCTCTTGCTGCGTTTTTCTCTAGCAGCTTTTAGGAGGGGTTTATGAAACTGAAACTGGACCTTGGCAGGGAATATGGCCTTGTACTGGAAGGCGGAGGGGCCAAAGGAGCTTATCAGATCGGAGCATGGAAAGCCCTTCGTGAGGCAGGGGTTAAAATAAAAGGAGTTGCAGGCGTTTCAGTAGGTTCCTTAAACGGAGCCCTTATCTGCATGGACGATCTGGACCGTGCGGAAGAAATCTGGAAGAACATTGAATATTCTCAGGTTATGGAAGTAAACGATGATACCATCAGGGCTTTGAAAAAAAAGGATTTTAAATCTCTGAATTTTCAGGAGCTGATAAGCAGTGGCCTGCAGATAATAAAAGACGGAGGGTTTGATATAACTCCCTTAAAAAATCTTATTGAGGAAGTGGTGGGAGATGAGGAGAAAATCAGAAATTCCGACCGGGAATTCTATGCGGTAACCTATTCGGTTTCTGACCGGAAGGAACTGGCAGTGGATATAAGAAACGGCAAATCCGGCACGGTTAAGGATATGCTGCTGGCAAGTGCTAATTTTATGGCATTTAAGAATGAGAAGCTGGATGGAAAACGGTATATGGATGGAGGAGGGGTCAACAATGTACCTGTTAATGTCCTCATAGACCGGGGATATGAAGATATTATTGTTATCCGGATCTATGGCCTGGGCCATGACAAAGAACGTGTGATAAAGATTCCGGATGGAATCCATGTTTATCATATCGCTCCCAGGCAGGATCTGGGCGGTATTCTGGAATTTGAAAAAAAACAGGCCAGAAAAAATTTAACATTGGGATATTATGATGCAAAAAGGTTCTTATATGGACTCTCCGGGCGTATATATTATATTGATGCTCCTAAGACGGAGCCTTACTATTTTGATAAGATGATGTCAGAGCTGGAACTGTTTAAATTGTATATGAAGGATACGATAAGCGAGGAAGACATGGAAGCATTAAAGGGATACCGGGTCTTTACGGAAAGATTATTCCCTAAATTGGCAGCAGAATTTAAGCTGAAAGAGGATTGGGACTACAGGGATATGTACCTGGGCTTATTGGAAGACCTGGCAAAACGTCTGAGGATAGGACGCTTCCGGATCTATACGGTAGAACAGCTGCTGAGTGAGATAAGGAAGAAGCTCCAATCGCTTGACAGTGCAGAGACATTATAGTAAGGTAATTAAGAGTGAAAAAAGTGTTGCATGAATATGCATAATATACTATAATGATGTATAAAAATACATTGGAAAAATCGGAGGATGCAATATGAACTTAAAGGGAAGAAATTTTATCACGTTAAAGGATTATACACCGGAGGAAATCGGATATCTTCTGGATTTGGCGGCAGATTTAAAATCGAAGAAAAAGCAGGGGATTACCGGAAGCTCCCTGAAAGGGAAAAACATTGCATTGATTTTTGAAAAGCCATCGACCCGTACAAGATGCTCTTTTGTAGTAGCTGCAGTTGATGAAGGCGCGCATCCGGAATACCTGGGCAAGGATGATATCCAGTTAGGACATAAAGAAAGCGTGGAGGATACGGCCAGGGTTTTAGGCAGATTGTTTGACGGAATCGAGTTCCGCGGCTTCCGGCATAAAACCGTTGAAGATCTGGCAAAGCATGCCGGTGTACCGGTGTGGAACGGTTTGACGGATGATTACCATCCGACCCAGATTCTGGCAGATCTTCTGACTATGAAAGAACATTTCGGATACTTGAAAGGGCTGCGTTTCGTATATGCAGGAGACGGCCGCAACAACATGGCCAACAGCCTGATGATCGGAATGAGCAAGATGGGCGTCCACTTTACCATTCTGGCACCCAAATGCCTTTGGCCTGAGAAGGAACTGGTAAATTTATGCCAGGAATATGCAGGAATAAGCGGAAGTACCATTACACTGACAGAGGATACAAAGGCGGTTAAGGAAGCAGATGTTATTTATACGGATGTATGGTGCTCCATGGGGGAAGAAGACAAGGCTTTAGAGAGGATAGACCTTTTAAAACCATATCAGGTGAATAGAAACCTGATTGAGAAGACCGGAAAAGATACAACCATATTTATGCACTGCCTTCCAGCTGTCAAGGGAAATGAAGTGACAGAGGAAGTATTTGAATCCGGCATATCTGTAGTATTTGATGAAGCAGAAAACAGAATGCATACCATTAAGGCAGTGATGGTTGCCACATTAGGAGAATAGAAATGTATATACAGGAACGAGGCAGGAACTTGAGAAATGCATCCATGATGGTGGATCTGGTTCACATTGTGATTGGTATTCTGATTGTGGTGCTGGCCATAATTTCATTTTTAAATCCGGAAGATCATATGCTGCTGTTTCCGGCAATATTTTTTCTGGCCGGAGTGCTGAATCTGATCAATGGTATTTATAAAATAAGACTGAGCGGACGGGAAAAGAAGAAAAAAGCGGCAGGTTTGGCAGTTCTTCTGTTTGGTATTCTGCTGTTTTCCCTTGCCGTGGTCAGTGCGGTCAGCATCTGGTGGGGGTGACGGTAATGAAAGCGGAGATTCTTAAATTGTTAAGAGAGAACGGCAGCTATTTATCCGGACAAGAGTTATGCCAGCGCTTCGGAGTATCCAGGACCGCGGTCTGGAAGGTGATACGCCAGCTGGAAGAAGAAGGCTATCAAATCGAAGCGGTTCGCAATAAAGGCTATCATTTAATCGATTCTTGTGATATAATGACGAAAACTGAGATTGAAAGCTGTATCAGAGGGGCATTCGGCCGGAAAGTGGAATATTACGAAACGGTTGATTCCACCAATATCAGAGCCAAGCGCCTGGCAGAAGAGGGGGCTGCTTCCGGCACCCTGGTTGTGGCTGACTGTCAGAATGCAGGACGAGGCAGGAGAGGCCGGGCATGGGTATCCCCACCTGGGAAAAACGTTTTTATGAGTCTCATCCTGAGGCCGGACATCCTTCCGGCTTCGGCTTCCATGATGACTTTGATAGCAGCACTGGCTGTCTGCGAAGGAATAAAGAAGGAGACTGGTCTTGACACAACCATCAAGTGGCCCAATGATATTGTGGCGGAGGGGAAAAAGGTATGCGGAATCCTGACGGAAATGAGCGCTGAGCTGGAGGGGATTCACTATATCGTGACTGGAATCGGAATCAATGTCAATATTGATGCTTTTACGGAAGAAGTAAGCCATATAGCAACCTCGCTTTTACTGGAAACAGGCAAGAAGGTGAGACGCAGCCGTCTGATCGCAGCTGTTATGGAAGCTTTTGAACAATATTATGAAGAATTTATCAGCCAGGGTGATTTATCCGGGCTGATAAGTGTCTATAATAAACATATGGCCAATGCAGGGAAAGAAGTCCGGGTACTGGATCCGGCAGGAGAATATACAGGACGGGCTTTGGGAATCAATAAGAAGGGAGAACTTCTCGTTGAAACACAGACAGGAGAGGTGAAACATGTGATCTCCGGAGAGGTATCTGTCCGGGGGATCTATGGATATATATAATGAAGAACCAATCGCTTTATGATAAGTTACAGGTGGTTAAGCCGCTGGAAAATAATCTGAGCGGCAGGGAACTCTTAAGAGCCATAAAACGGCCGCTGCTTTCCTGGTACAGAGAAAATGCACGGATTCTGCCTTGGAGAGAGAATCCGGAGCCATACCGGGTATGGATATCGGAAATTATGCTGCAGCAGACCAGAGTAGAGGCTGTAAAGCCGTATTTTGAGCGTTTTTTAAATGCCATTCCCACAATTTCCGATCTGGCAGCCGTTCCGGAAGACAGGCTTTTGAAGCTTTGGGAGGGGCTTGGCTATTACAGCCGCGCAAAGAATTTAAAGAAAACAGCCGGGCTTCTTGTAGAGCAGTATGGGGGAGAGCTTCCCGCCTCCTTCGGGGAGCTTAAAAAGCTTCCGGGAATCGGTCCCTACACTGCAGGGGCAATTGCTTCCATTGCTTTTGGCATTCCGGTCCCTGCTGTTGACGGCAATGTTCTGCGGGTGATCTCCAGGGTTACCGGAAGCTGGGAGGACATTTTAAAACAATCGGTCAAACGGGAAATGGAAGAAAAACTGCTGGCAGTGATACCTGAGGAGGCAGCCAGCGCCTTCAACCAGGGACTGATTGAGATAGGAGCGATGGTCTGTGTACCTAACAAAGCTCCCTTGTGCGGCCAGTGCCCTTTGGCATCGGTCTGCACTGCAAGAATTCATGGACTGACAAATGTCATTCCGGTAAAAACGCCCAAAAAGGCCAGAAAAGTGGAAGAAAAAACCATTATGATCCTATGGAGGGACGGAAAGGTTGCTATTCGAAAGAGAGAAGATACCGGGCTTTTGGCATCTCTATATGAACTTCCGAATCTGGAGGGACATCTGGAAGAACAGGAACTGCTGAAACGGCTGGAAGTAAAAGATGTTAAGATTTATCCGCTTCCTGCAGCAAAGCATGTATTCAGCCATGTGGAATGGCATATGACCGGATTTCGGATAGAACTTAAGGATAAACCGTCCGGAGACTTTTTATGGGTGACTCCTGAAGACATGAAAAAAACTTATTCCCTTCCAGGCGCATTTCGGGCGTATACAAAGTTGATCAGGTGATTATAATGAAAAAGATGCTTTTTATATTTAATCCGTGTTCAGGCAAGGCACAGATTAGAAATAAGTTAATGGATATTCTGGATATTTTTACAAAAGCAGGTTTCGAACTGATGGTTCATGTAACCCAGCGGTCCGGTGACGCGATGGAGGCGGCTGCGGTTTATGGGGAGAATGTGGATCTGATTGTATGCAGCGGCGGTGATGGAACATTGAATGAGACTATAAGCGGCCTGATGCGGCTTAAGAATATTCCGGATCTGGGATACATTCCTGCCGGTTCCACCAATGATTTCGCCTCCAGCTTAAAAATCCCCAAGGATTTGATAACGGCTGCTCATGCGGCGGTTTCCGGCAAGCCCTTTCCCATCGATATCGGCTGTTTCTGCAAGGACCGGTACTTTGTATACATTGCAGCATTCGGAGCATTTACAGAGATTTCCTATTTAACGCCTCAGGATAAGAAGAACGTTCTGGGCCATCAGGCATATATGCTGGAAGGCATGAAGAGTCTGGCCTCCATAAAATCCTATTGCCTGCGGGTGGAATGTGAGGAAATGAAACTGGAGGGAGAATTTATTTTCGGCATGATTACCAATACCATAAGTGTTGGAGGGTTTAAAGGAATTGTATCCCAGAATGTAGCTCTTGATGACGGCGAGTTTGAAGTACTGCTGATCCGCACGCCCAAGACACCGCTTGATCTGACAAATATCATTAATTACATGTTTCTGAAAGAAGAACCCAATGAATATGTTCATAAATTCCGGACAAGTTCGTTAAGAATTCTGCCGGAGGAGCCCGTTGACTGGGTATTGGATGGGGAATTTGGCGGGACAAGGCTGGAAGTAGATATTATCAATATGAGGAAACAAATCCGGATTATGAGAAATCTAATGAAAAAGCAATAAATATGTGATTTACAAAAGAAATATGTTGAAATATGGATCCTGGTAGTATATAATGAAAAGTTGTGTAGGCTTTATGTGTACTTCTTAGCGAAAGGACGTTATTAAGTGGAAAAGGATAATTTTTTAGAGAAGCTGGGGAAACTTGTGGATCTTGCAAAGACAAAGCATAATGCTTTGGACGTAACGGAGATCAATAACTTCTTTATGGGGGAAGAACTGACTGCAGAGCAGATGGATCAGATTTATACGTACCTGGAGAACCGCGGCGTAGACGTGGTTCCGGTCATTGACGATGCCAGTTTAACTGATGACACACTCATGTCAGAGGAACTGGTTATGGATGATGATCTTGATGATAATTTCATAAAGGATGTAGATGAGGAAGAAATCGATCTTGATGCCATTGATTTATTGGAAGGTATTGGCACAGAGGATCCTGTCCGCATGTATTTAAAGGAGATTGGCACGGTACCACTTTTGAACGCAGAGGAAGAACTGCGCCTTGCTAAGAGAAAAGCGGATGGCGATGATGATGCCAAAGAGCGGTTGATTGAAGCAAATCTGCGCCTTGTAGTCAGTATTGCAAAGCGTTATACAGGCCGGGGTATGAGCTTTCTTGATCTGGTTCAGGAGGGGAATCTGGGCCTTATTAAAGGCGTAGAAAAATTTGATTATACAAAAGGTTATAAATTAAGTACATATGCTACTTGGTGGATACGTCAGTCTGTAACCAGAGCTCTGGCAGACCAGGCCAGAACGATCCGTGTACCTGTGCATATGGTTGAGACGATTAACAAGATGTCCAAGATGCAGAGAAAGCTG
The DNA here is from genome assembly GCA_964402355.1 of uncultured Lacrimispora sp. Classification (GTDB taxonomy): domain Bacteria; phylum Bacillota; class Clostridia; order Lachnospirales; family Lachnospiraceae; genus Lacrimispora. Next base: position 165,595 of record CAYOCB010000002.1, on the reverse strand, counting down.
ACTCTGGAACTTGGATATGAGCCAACTGTATCGGAATTGGCAGAAGCACTTGATATGTCGGAGGATAAGGTTATGGAGATCATGCAGATAGCCAGAGAACCTGCATCCTTAGAGACTCCCATCGGCGAAGAGGATGATTCCAATCTGGGTGATTTTGTGGCGGATAACAATGTGGTGACTCCTGAAGGCAATGTAGAGTCTGTTATGCTGAGAGAACATATCGATGCACTTCTTGGCGATTTAAAGGAGAGAGAGCGCCAGGTAATTGTGCTCAGATTTGGATTAGAGGATGGACATCCCCGTACACTGGAAGAGGTGGGAAAAGAGTTTAATGTTACCCGTGAACGCATCAGACAGATTGAAGCAAAGGCACTTAGAAAGCTGAGAAATCCTGTTCGCAGCAAACGGATCAGGGATTTCTTATAATAGACAGGAGACGTGGCAGTTTATGCATACGTCTTTTTGTGGTTTAAAAAGACAGCTGGGAGGAGATACCATGAACCGGAGAAACTATCAAAAGGAATTGGAACAAGTCATCGCAGAACTTACGGAACAGAACAAGGTTCCCAGGCTCCTTTTGCATAGCTGCTGTGCACCTTGCAGCAGTTATGTACTGGAATATCTGTCCCGTTATTTTGAAATTACCGTATATTTTTATAATCCCAATATTTACCCCCATGAGGAATACAGAAAGCGGGTAAAGGAGCAGGAAAGGCTTATTGCGGATATGGAATTTCTTCATCCGGTTACAATGGAGGCCGGAGCTTATGAACCGGAGGAATTTTTTCAGATTGTTAGAGGTCTTGAGCAGGAGCCGGAGGGCGGCAGACGGTGTTTCAAATGCTATGAACTGCGGCTGCAGGAAGCTGCAAAGGTTGCCCAGGCGGGGCATTTTGACTATTTTACCACGACTCTTTCTATCAGTCCTTTAAAAGATGCGGACAAGCTGAATGAAATTGGCGAAAAGCTGGCAAAGGAATACCGTATATTATATCTGCCTTCTGATTTTAAGAAGAAAAATGGATACAAAAGGTCCGTGGAACTGTCGGAAAAATATGGCCTTTACCGACAGGATTATTGTGGCTGCATCTTTTCCCAAAGGGAGAAAAATGCAATATCTGAGGTTTCATAAGTGAAGCTGATGCTTTTGAAAATATATAAAAGACATACAGTGTTTGTCTTGACACAAATTGGGAATTGTAATAAAATTAACACCAAGGAGTATAAAAAATGAGGATAAAGGAGAAAACGCTATGTTATCAAAAAAACTGACTGTAATAAATCCATCTGGACTGCACTTAAGACCAGCAGGAGTTCTGTCCCAGACAGCTATGAAGTTTAAATCTGACATAATCATTGAATACGGGGAGAAGAGAATTGTGGCTAAGAGCGTATTAAACGTTATGGCAGCCGGAATCAAATGCGGCACAGAGATCAATCTGATCTGTGACGGTGAGGATGAAGGAACAGCTATGAAAACCATGACAGAGGCAATTGAAAGCGGTCTTGGTGAGATGTAATCCGTATCAGCAAATTTTATAAATGGATATAGAAAAAGTCCTGGGAAGATGTTTCTCAGGACTTTTTTTATAAAAGTATAATGAAAAAACTGCACTTTTAACTGGTTCAAACTTTAGAAAAAAGAATCTTACTTAATTATTGAAAGTATAGACTTAAGATAATTAGTAATTAATACCATTATTTTTTTAAACCTGCAAAATTGTATGTAAACAGGAAAAAAATATCATTTACAGAATAAAATTTCAGATAATATATAAAAAAAAGCCATATTGACAAATTGTCTGAAAATAGCAAAATAAAACACATTTACAAAGTGCGAAAAATGTAGTATTATCAACTAAAATTTACTGTTGTACTTTAATTCCACAAAGTATAGAGCCAGCAGTCAGGAAAGGAAGAGATTATGGATACGAGTTTACAATCCCCCAATAAAAATGTAACTCCGGGACTCTATGATTCCCGCTTTGAACATGACAACTGCGGTATAGGTGCGGTTGCCAATATGAAAGGCGTGAAAACCCATAAGACAGTGGAACAGGCGCTTCATATCGTTGAGAATCTGGAACACCGTGCAGGAAAAGATGCAGAAGGAAAAACTGGCGACGGTGTAGGCATCATGCTTCAGATCTCTCACAAGTTTTTTAAAAAGGTTACCAAAACACTTGGGATCGAAATCGGTGAGGAAAGAGAATACGGAGTAGGTATGTTCTTCTTCCCGCAGGATGAACTTGCGAGGAACCAGGCTAAAAAAATGTTTGAGATTATAGTGCAGAAAGAAGGACTTGAATTTCTGGGCTGGAGAGATGTACCCATTCATCCCGAACTGATCGGCGCCAAAGCTGTGGAACGTATGCCTTATATTGCACAGGGGTTTGTAAAGAAACCAGCAGGTACCGGAAAGGGACTGGAATTCGACAGAAAACTCTATGTTTCAAGACGTATTTTTGAGCAGAGCAACGATAATACCTATGTAGTATCCTTAAACAGCAGGACCATTGTATATAAGGGTATGTTCCTGGTAAAAGAACTGAGAAAGTTTTTTACGGATCTTCAGGATAAGGATTATGAGTCCGCCATTGCGGTGGTTCACTCCCGTTTCAGCACAAATACGAACCCCAGCTGGATGAGAGCCCATCCAAACCGTTTGATCGTACATAACGGTGAGATTAACACGATCCGCGGGAATGTGGATAAGATGATGGCTCGGGAAGAAAATATGGAATCCGAATATTTCCGGTATGATATGCATAAGGTACTCCCTATTATCAACCAGGAGGGCTCTGACTCTGCCATGCTTGATAACGCTCTGGAGTTTATGATGATGAGCGGTATGGAACTTCCGCTGGCTGTCATGGTGACGATTCCGGCACCCTGGGAACATGATAAGTCCATGTCTCAGGAAATCAAGGATTTCTACCGTTACTATGCAACTATGATGGAGCCGTGGGATGGACCGGCTTCTATCGTATTCAGTGACGGTGATCTGGTGGGAGCCGTACTGGACCGCAATGGCCTTCGTCCTTCCAGATATTACATTACGGATGATGATCAGATGATTCTGGCTTCTGAGGTAGGCGCTATTGATATAGAACAGAATCATGTAGTAAGAAAAGAGCGTTTACGTCCGGGCAGGATGCTCCTCATCGACACCGTAAAAGGCTGTTTGATATCGGATGAAGAACTGAAAGAGTATTATGCGGCCCGCCAGCCTTATGGTGAATGGCTGGATTCCAACTTAATTGAACTGAGTGATATGCAGATTCCCAATAAGGGTGTCTCGGTCATGAGTAAAGAAGAACGGGCGAAATTGCAGAAGACTTATGGTTATACCTATGAGGAATATAAGACCATGATCCTTCCTATGGCCTTAAATGGCGCGGAAGCGATATCTGCCATGGGTGCGGACAGCCCGCTTGCAGTACTGAGCAAAAAGCACCAGCCGCTGTTTAATTATTTTAAGCAGCTGTTTGCCCAGGTTACCAATCCCCCGATTGATTCCATCCGTGAGGAAATCGTAACCTCTACCACTGTTTACGTAGGAGAGGAAGGGAACATCCTGGAGGAAAAATCAGAGAACTGCAAGATATTGAAGGTCAATAATCCGATCCTCACCTGTACGGATTTATTGAAGATTAAATACATGAAGAAGCCAGGCTTTAAGGTAGAAGTAATCCCAATTACCTATTATAAGAACACTTCCCTGGAAAAAGCCATTGACAGGCTGTTCCTGGAGGCAGACCGGGCGCACAGGGACGGAGCGAATATTATTATCCTGTCCGACCGGGATATTGATGAGAATCATGTGCCGATTCCTTCTCTGCTTGCCGTATCCGCTCTTCAGCAGCATCTGGTCAAGACAAAGAAGCGGACTTCCGTTGCCCTTATCCTGGAAAGCGGTGAACCAAGAGAGGTGCATCATTTTGCTACCCTGCTTGGATACGGAGCCTGTGCCATCAATCCCTATCTGGCTCAGGAATCCATTCACAACCTCATTGAAAACGGTATGTTAGACAAGGATTACTATGCAGCTGTAGAGGACTATAATTCAGCAGTCCTTCATGGAATCGTAAAGATCGCCTCAAAGATGGGAATTTCAACAATCCAATCCTATCAGGGTGCTCAGATATTTGAAGCCATAGGTATTTCGAAGAAAGTAGTTGATAAATATTTTACAGATACTGTCAGCCGGGTAGGCGGTGTCAACCTGGACGATATTGCAAATGACGTAGATGTCCTGCACTCCGCTGCCTTTGATCCCCTTGGACTTGATGTGGATCTGACCCTGGAGAGTGTGGGAAGCCACAAGGAACGGGCCGGACAGGAGGAGCATTTATACAATCCTCTGACAATCCACCTTCTGCAGGAAGCCACAAGGACAGGAAGCTACGAAACCTTTAAACAGTATACTCACGCCTTGACGGAAGAGGGGCAGACCGTTAATTTAAGAAGCCTTTTGGATTTTAATTATTCAAAATCAAAAGGAATTCCCATAGAAGAAGTCGAAAGCGAAGAGTCCATCGTTAAACGCTTTAAGACCGGTGCCATGTCCTACGGGTCCATTTCCCAGGAAGCCCATGAGACCCTTGCCATTGCCATGAACCGGATAAACGGCAAATCCAACAGCGGCGAAGGCGGTGAGAGCTTAGAGCGCCTGACAGTTGGTCCGGATGGCGTAAACCGCTGTTCCGCTATCAAACAGGTAGCATCCGGCCGTTTCGGAGTGACATCAAGATATTTGGTAAGTGCGAAAGAAATTCAGATTAAAATGGCTCAGGGTGCAAAACCGGGAGAGGGCGGACACCTTCCAGGTAAGAAAGTATATCCATGGGTTGCCAAAACCAGACATTCGACCACAGGAGTAGGCCTCATATCACCGCCTCCTCACCATGATATATATTCCATTGAAGATCTGGCCCAGTTGATCTATGATCTTAAAAATTCCAATACCAGTTCCAGGATTTCCGTGAAACTGGTTTCAGAGGCAGGTGTTGGTACGGTAGCCGCAGGTGTAGCCAAAGCAGGAGCCCAGGTAATTCTTATCTCAGCCTTTGACGGCGGAACAGGTGCAGCTCCAAGAAATTCCATATACAATGCAGGCCTTCCCTGGGAACTTGGTGTGGCAGAAGCGCATCAGACCCTGATCATGAACGGACTGCGTGACAAGGTAGTTCTGGAGACAGACGGAAAACTGATGACCGGACGGGATGTTGCCATTGCCTGTATGCTGGGCGCGGAAGAGTTCGGTTTTGCGACAGCCCCTCTTGTAACACTGGGCTGTGTCATGATGAGGGTCTGCAACCTGGATACCTGTCCGGTGGGCATTGCCACTCAGAATCCGGAGCTTCGTAAACGGTTTAAAGGAAAACCGGAATATGTAGTTAATTTTATGTATTTTATAGCGAAAGAACTTCGGGAATATATGGCGAAGCTTGGAATCCGGACCGTAGATGAACTGGTCGGAAGAACAGATCTGTTAAAGAAAAAAGATAACATTCCGTCTCAAAGAGCCAGCAAGGTAGACTTCTCTGCGATTTTAGGAAATCCATATGAGGGACAGAAACTGGCAGGCTACAGCCAAAAGCAGGTCTATGATTTTGAACTGGAAAAAACCATAGACGAAAAGATTCTTCTTAAAAAATTAAAACAGGCACTTCAGGGAGGACAGAAAAAGAGTCTTCAAATTGATGTTTCCAATACGGACCGTGCTATGGGTACCATATTTGGTTCAGAGATCACAAGACTTTATCCGGCTGGGCTTCCTGAGGACACCTTTACCATTAATTGTACGGGGAGCGGCGGTCAGAGCTTTGGAGCGTTTATTCCAAAAGGACTTACTCTGGAGCTGGTAGGCGACAGCAACGATTATTTTGGCAAGGGACTTTCCGGCGGAAAGCTGGTGGTCTATCCGCCTCAGGGCGTTCAGTTTAAGGCTGAAGATAACATTATCATTGGAAATGTAGCTTTATATGGAGCGACCAGCGGAAAGGTATTTATCTGCGGCGTGGCCGGTGAACGCTTCTGTGTCCGCAACTCCGGTGCAACCGCTGTTGTGGAAGGCGTGGGAGACCATGGCTGTGAATATATGACCGGCGGACGCGTGGTGGTACTGGGATCCACGGGTAAGAATTTCGCCGCCGGAATGAGCGGAGGCATCGCGTACGTATTAGATGAGAAGAGAGACTTATATAAGAGGCTCAATAAGGAAATGGTTTCTTTTGAAGAGGTTACCAACAAATATGATGTTCTTGAGCTTAAGGAAATGATTAAAGAGCATGTGGCTTATACCAATTCCGCAAAAGGAAAAGAGATCCTTGATAACTTTGGAGAATATCTGCCTAAGTTCAAGAAAATCATGCCTCATGATTACAGACGTATGATGAATACGATCGTACAGATGGAGGAAAAGGGCTTAAGCAGTGAACAGGCACAGATTGAAGCATTTTATGCCAATACCAAAAAGTAAGGAGGAGTAGATAATGGGAAAGCCAACAGGATTTTTAGAATATAACAGAGTAACAGGAAAAACGGTAGACCCCAAGGTTCGTATTAAGAATTATAACGAGTTCCATCTGCCTCTTTCCGAAAAAGAACAGAAATTACAGGGCGCACGCTGCATGGACTGCGGCGTTCCGTTCTGCCAGTCCGGAATGCTGATCAAAGGCATGGTATCCGGATGCCCTCTTAACAATCTGATACCGGAATGGAACGAGCTTGTATACACAGGAACTTGGCAGCAGGCCTATAACAGACTGAAAAAGACCAACAGCTTTCCGGAGTTTACCTCCAGGGTATGTCCGGCTCCGTGTGAGGCCGCATGTACCTGCGGGTTAAACGGTGATCCGGTCAGCATCAAAGAGAATGAGCACGCTATCATCGAACGTGCCTATGAAACCGGCATTGCAGGCCCCAGGCCGCCTAAGATCCGCACCGGTAAAAAAGTAGCAGTCATCGGTTCCGGCCCTGCGGGCCTGGCGGCAGCAGACCAGTTAAACAAAAGAGGACACAGTGTAACCGTATTGGAGAGAGAAGACCGGATCGGCGGCCTCCTTATGTATGGAATCCCCAATATGAAGCTGGAGAAGCATGTCATTGACCGGAAAGTGGAGATTATGAAGCAGGAAGGTGTGACCTTTATAACAAGTGCGGATGTAGGAAAGAATTATAAAGCCAAAGATCTTATGAAAGACTATGACCGTATCATTCTGGCCTGCGGTGCTTCCAATCCAAGAGATTTAAAAGTCCCAGGAAGAGATGCCGAAGGAATCTATTTTGCCGTAGATTTCCTAAAGTCCACAACCAAGAGCCTGTTAAATTCCAATCTTCAGGACAATAATTATATATCAGCAAAAGGCAAGCATGTCATCGTAATCGGCGGCGGAGACACCGGAAACGACTGCGTAGGAACCGCAATCCGCCACGGATGCGCTTCAGTCACCCAGTTAGAGATGATGCCGAAGCTTCCCGAAAAGCGGACACCAGACAACAGCTGGCCCGAATGGCCAAGAGTATTAAAAACCGATTACGGCCAGGAAGAAAACATTACCATATTCGGCAAAGACCCAAGGGTATATCAGACAACTATAAAAGAGTTCATCAAAGATAAGAACGGCAAGTTAGTAAAAGCCATACTCATGAGCCTGGAGCCCAAAAAAGACGAAAAAACCGGCCGCATGACCATGAAGCCCATAGCCGGAAGCGAAAAAGAAGTCCCCGCAGACCTGGTTATGATAGCCGCCGGATTCCTGGGAGCACAGAATTATGTAGCCGATGCATTTGGAGTAAAATTAAACGGCAGAAGCAATGTAGAGACAGAAACCGGAAAATATAAGACCAATGTAGACAAAGTATTTGTAGCAGGAGATATGCACAGAGGACAGTCTCTGGTGGTCTGGGCCATTAGAGAAGGAAGGGAAGTAGCAAAAGAAATAGATGTCAGTCTGATGGGGTATTCAAACTTGGCATAGCTACGAGCGGTGCGCCAATAAAGGAAGAAGCCTGGAAAAGTGAGTTCACTCACATTTCCAGGCTTCTTCCTTTATTGGCATACGGCGACAGCCGTCCATAAGGGAGGCGGTACCCGCCTCCCTTATGGCCCGCCGCGGACTCCCAGGCAGCACAATCAAGCTTAATCTTTCTGTTTCTCATAGAATTAATAGTAATCAGACAAGAAAATGTTCATGTATAATCTGACTAATAATTTGAAGTCTCTCCCCTCAACCTCCACCAGCCCCCTCTAAATCAGCAGTCAATCCCCGCCTTCTTTGCCTGACTGCACAAGTCCCTTACCCTCAGCGAGTATTCCTACACGTCCTTAACAAAATGCGTCCCACACTGTCTGAATTGAAAGTGTACCCCTCTATCCCTGCACTGCTCCCTAATAGACAAGACCCAGTCATAATAAAGCGGTCTAGCAAAAGTATCCGACTCCCCGCCCACAACAACCAGTTCCATTCCATCCAGATATTTCCCAATATCAATCTCTTCAATAAGAGGCTGGCAGATAATATTCTTATGCTTAATAGGAAGTCCGGAAAATATGGAAAGACGAAAATCAGCCCTGTCCTGGTTTTCAATAGAACATCCAACCGTCACATGATCATACCCATCATCCCAGTCAGCCGGAATACAATCCATAAATCTCTCAATACGCTTAGTCAAAAAAATAAAATGCAGATCCGAACGTTCCTGTATCATATTCCAGCAATCCTTTCTCCATTCATCCGCTTCCTCAATAAGAAAGTCACTTGAAAAGCAGAGAAAAACCGTTTGTCCGGATTTTATTTTATATTCCCCCTTTTTTGTTTTAGCAACAGGTGCGTCAAATTTATCCGTTATAACAATTTCATTTGTATCAGTACCCCGTTTACGGTCCCCCTTATGCACATAACAGAATTTACACCCTTCGCTGTACTTGCGGCAGCCTCTCCATGGATTCCAAATTGCCATAACGCACCTCCATTCTATAAAACAATAGTCAGTCCCACTCCGACCTCCTCAACCGGCAGCCTCTCCATCATTTTTGCTTTCGCTGCGAGAGAGACACAATGACAAGGATACAATTTTTGTACATGACAGGATTCCAGATACTTAATGGTCTTAGCCAGGCGTTCATTAACGTCAAATAAATGAAATCCCCCTAAGATTCCAGCAATCCGGCTGTCATTGCAGACTTCCATTGCATAGGCAGCAATATTGCAGACACCACTGTGAGAGCAGCCTGTGATCAGGAATACGCCCTGGGATGTTTTAAAAGCTAAAGCAGAATCATCCAATAAATAATCTTCCTGCCAGGATTCATCTGTCATTACCATTCCAATAGGAGTACGGATTTCAAAAAAATTTTTTTGGGGTATTTGCCCCAGAAACACGCAATTTTCCGACAAAAAGAGTGGTTTTCCGGAAGGAAGGTAATCTGTTTTGCGGCAGATTTCTTCTAAAGAATACGGTGCCCCAATGGATTCATCTCCATCAAATTTAGGATGAAAGCAATGCGGATGAGAAATAATTTTAACTTTGGAAAAATCCGCTGCACTCTCCAGAAATTTCAGCCCATTTGTATGGTCATTGTGCCCATGAGATAAGACGATATGGGTCAGTTCAGACAGCTGTATATCCATTTTCATAGCATTTGACAGTAATATATCAGAGTATCCGGTATCGAACAGGATTCTGTATCCGTCGATTTCAATGTAATAGCATACTGCCGGTTCTCCGAGGTAATATTGATCAATATAGGTGTTATTATCAACAATCACTTTTATTATCATAGAAAACTCCCTGGTCAGTAATAATATCATGAGAAAAACCAATTCAGCACTTCAAAAACCGAAAGTATATTAAACGAAAATTACAACCTGTTAAAAACCACTAATCTTCATTATAGTATATAGAAAGAGATAACAGTCAACTTCCAATGGATACATCCAGAGAATGGAGGATAACATGAATAAATTACCTCAAAAATGGCTTGTTAAAAATTATTTTACAGGTGCCAGAATCAAACTGGTCCTGTTTCTGTCCGTTCTGATCATATATATCCTGGCCAGAGGACTTTGATTCAGAGGGAAAGAACAACGGGGGCGCAGCAGCGCTCCCGCATTTTAACATTAATATTTTTCTATACATTAAAGCGGAACAGGATTACGTCTCCATCCTTTACCACGTATTCTTTGCCTTCCAGCCGAACCAGTCCTTTTTCTTTGGCAGCGGTATAGCTTTTGCAGTCTAAAAGATCCCGATAGCCCACAACCTCAGCCCGGATGAACCCTCGTTCAAAGTCCGTATGGATTTTCCCGGCAGCCTGAGGCGCCTTGGTTCCAACTTTAATTGTCCAGGCCCTTGTCTCGGTGGGGCCGGCAGTTAAGTAACTGATGAGTCCCAGCAGGTGATAGCTGGCAGCAATCAGTTTTTCAAGGCCGGATTCCGTAAGGCCCAGATCCTCTAAAAACATCTTTTTTTCATCTTCTTCCAGCTCTGCAATTTCCTGTTCGATCTGCGCGCAGATTACGAAAACCTCACTGTTATTTTCTTTTGCAAATCCCCGGACCTTTCCTACATAATCATTGGAGGCTCCGTCATCAGCCAGATCGTCCTCACATACATTAGCAGCGAAGATAACCGGCTTAAAGGTGAGAAGATTCAAAGAAGAAATGAATTCTTTTTCATCTTCATCCTGAGTTTCCATACTTCTTGCCAGATTTCCGTTCTCCAGGTGAGACTTGATCCTCTTTAAAATTTCCAGCTCTTTAGTCAGGGATTTATCATTCATGGCACCCTTGGCGGTCTTTGCAATCCGGCGGTCTAAGATTTCTAAGTCGGAAAAAATCAGTTCCAGATCGATGGTTTCGATATCACGAAGCGGATCTACGCTTCCATCTACGTGGATTACATTGGCATCCTCGAAACAGCGCACCACATGAACGATGGCATCTACTTCCCGGATATTGGAAAGAAACTGGTTGCCAAGACCTTCTCCTTTGGAAGCTCCTTTTACAAGCCCGGCAATATCCACGAATTCAATAACGGCAGGAGTGATTTTAGCAGAATCATAAAGTGCGGCAAGCAGTCCCAGTCTGCTATCCGGAACCGGAACAACTCCAATGTTTGGATCAATGGTACAGAATGGATAGTTGGCAGATTCTGCTCCGGCCTTTGTAAGAGAATTAAACAGGGTGCTTTTACCTACATTCGGTAATCCGACAATACCTAATTTCATAGCAATTACCTTCCTAATATTGTTTAAATTTATGGTTGATTTTTATCTGCAACTAATATAGAATAGCATATTATCTGCAAAAATAAAAGAGAAAAACGATACAATCATTTGCTTTGTCGAATTATAGATGAATATGTCGGGCGAATCTGTTTGATTTTTGTGTTTTCACGGGGTAAAATAAAGAAAACATCGAAAGGAGAAGACGAATGGCAAATACGGCAGATATTAGTTTTGTACATTTGGGAATTACGATTGACCATCTGCAGAACAGTATCTCGATATTTGGATTCCGCATTGCTTTTTACGGAATTATCATAGGGATTGGAATATTAGCAGGCCTTTGGGTTGCAACCAATGACGCAAAACGGAGAGGACAGGATCCTGAGATCTATCTGGATTTTGCCCTCTATGCAATCATATTTTCTATTATAGGTGCCCGAAGCTATTATGTTATATTTGATTGGGACAATTATAAAGATAACCTGCTTCAGATTTTTAATCTCAGGGCAGGGGGACTGGCCATCTATGGCGGTGTCATAGGGGCCGTTTTAACCCTTACCGTTTACACCAGAGCGAAGAAACTTTCCTTCTTATCTCTGGCTGACACGGGATGCCTTGGATTGATAACCGGGCAAATAATAGGAAGATGGGGAAACTTCTTTAATTGCGAAGCATTTGGCGGATATACGGACAGCCTGTTTGCCATGAGAATCAGAAGAGCGCTGGTTAATGAGAATATGATATCTGGAGAGCTCTTGAACCATCTGATCGTTAAAGATGGAATAGAGTATATACAGGTGCATCCTACCTTCCTTTATGAATCAGTCTGGAATCTCTGTGTATTGATTTTTATGCTTTGGTATAGAAAACGCAAGAGATTTGATGGGGAGATGCTTCTAATCTACCTGCTGGGATATGGTTTGGGACGTGTATGGATTGAAGGACTCCGTACGGATCAGCTGATATTCTTTGGTACTGGCATTCCGGTGTCTCAGGCACTGTCATTAATCCTGGTTGTGATATCAACTCTTGTGCTCTTCTGGAAACACCGACAGATACGAATAAAGAGCAAAGGAGAAGTATAATATGATGATGTCAAAAGAAGAGTTAATACGCGATATTGAAGAAGCAAGGGAAAGATTGAATAAAAGCATTGAACAAGATAATGAAGATATTATTTATCACAGAAGTGTAGAATTGGATAAATTAATTGAACAATATATTGCAGCAGGTTATTGATTGTAATGTTTGTCAGATATTTTGTGTGAGATTCCGAAAACACGGCAGGGAATTATTTCTGCCGTGTTTTTTTTATGTTCTTTGTGGAATTAAAAAGCAATTTGACACAACGCTGGGGGAGAGGTAATATCTTATTAATGATTTGTCGAATTAAAAAAAAGAGTTTCTGAACTTTTTCGTGTTCAGCTGAAATTTATATAGACTGTTTCTGATATATTATTTGGAATAAAATGTGACCGGAGGTGGAGTATGAAGCATTTGTCATTCCGAATGATACTGAAGGAAAATTAATGATATTATTAGAAAAGGGTATCCTTTTACCAGTTGGCTGTTGCTGACTGTTAAAAGGATACTCTTTTTTATATATGAATATGGAAATTAATGGAAATAACCAGGTGAAAGCTGTTTGAAAGCCAAAATAAATTGAAATTTATTCGAAAATCTCCTTGCTATTTCCCGGTAAATGTACTAAAATTAAACTACAAGTGGAGGAAAGTGGTACAAAGTGGTAGGAAATGGTGGGAAAGTGGTTTAATACCCCGCCACTGTACAAGCAGGTGATTGATATGTTCATGGGCGAATACAATCATACGGTCGATGTCAAGGGACGCCTTATCGTTCCTTCGAAATTCAGGGAACAGCTTGGTGAAGAATTCGTCGTGACGAAGGGCTTGGACGGCTGTTTATTTGTGTATGATACTAAAGAGTGGACAGCCCTGGAAGAAAAATTAAAAAGCCTGCCGCTGACCAATACCAATGCCAGAAAGTTTTCAAGATTCTTTCTGGCCGGCGCTACTTCCTGTGAAGTGGATAAGCAGGGAAGAATCCTGCTTCCGGCAGTACTCAGAGAACATGCAGGGATTGAGAAAGACGCAGTGCTTGTGGGAGTAGGAAGCCGTATCGAAATCTGGAGCAGGGATGCATGGACAGCAGCCAATACCTATGATGATATGGAAGAAATCGCAGAAGCTATGGAAGGACTTGGTATATGATGTTTAAACACAAGTCAGTGCTGCTTTATGAAACCATTGACAGCCTGAATGTAAAACCAGATGGAATCTATGTGGATGGAACACTGGGCGGAGGCGGACATGCCATGGAAGTGTGCAGGCGCCTCGGCGAATACGGAAGATTAATCGGAATTGATCAGGATGCAGATGCTGTTTCTGCAGCCACGATGCGGCTGAAGGATTATGAAGAAAAGGTAACCGTCGTAAGAAGCAATTACGAAAACATACAAAGGATATTAAAGGATTTGGGTATCGAAAGGGTGGACGGAATCTACTTAGACCTTGGGGTGTCCTCTTACCAGCTTGATATGCCGGAAAGAGGATTCACCTACAGGGAGGAAGACGCACCGTTAGACATGCGGATGGATCAGAGAAATGAACAGACTGCAGCCGATATCATCAATACCTACAGCGAATTTGACTTATACCGGATCATAAGGGATTATGGAGAGGATAAATTCGCAAAGAACATTGCAAAGCATATTGTAAGAGCCAGAGAGGTAAAGCCCATTAAGACAACAGGGGAATTGACGGAAATCATTAAAGAAGCTATCCCGGCAAAGGTGAGAGCTGTGGGAGGGCATCCATCCAAACGGACATTTCAGGCAATACGGATTGAACTCAATAAGGAACTGGAGGTTTTAAACCATTCCATTGATACCATGATCGATTTGTTAAAGCCGGGCGGAAGGCTTTCCATTATTACCTTTCATTCTCTGGAAGACAGGATTGTAAAAACAAGATTCAGGGTCAATGAAAATCCATGTACCTGTCCGCCGGATTTTCCTGTTTGTATATGCGGCAAGGCAAGTAAGGGCAAGGTTATTACAAGAAAGCCCGTTATACCAACAGAAGAAGAAATAGAAAGTAACAAACGTTCAAAGAGTTCAAAGCTCCGGGTATTTGAAAGAATTTAAAAAGGAGGAAGAGAGTATGGCTGCAAGAAAGAATGTGCGTTCTTATGGGAATACAGCTTACGTGCATGGAACCGCTGTCCGTAAAGCTGCGCCGGCACGTATGCCGGTACACACACCGGATGAAGTCCGCCGTCCGTCCGTAAACCATCGGGTCAGACGTAACCGTGAAAAAGCTCTGCAAATGGATCTGCCTTATGTTATCATGCTGACCATTGCCGCAGTCTGTACCCTCTGCCTGTGCGTGAATTATCTGCATCTGCAGTCTTCTATAACAGCCAGTATTCATGGGATCGAGACTAAGGAAGCTGAGTTTGAAAAATTGAAAACTGAAAATGACGCATTGGAAAAAAATATTAATACTTCCGTTGATTTGGATCATGTTTACAAAGTGGCTACACAAGAACTTGGTATGGTCTATGCCAATAAAGATCAGATACTTCAGTACGATAAGACGGAAAGTGAGTATGTAAGACAGAATGAGGACATCCCGAAACAATAACAAGAACAGGAATAAAAAGAGTAAGGTATTTCCCCGTTATATGCAGGAAAAGCTGGCGATTACTGTACTGGTAATTACGCTGGCTTTGTTTGCATTGGTTATGGTCCTTTATAATCTGATGACAAAAAAAAAGGATGATTACAATCAGATCGTTCTTTCCCAGCAGGAATATGACAGCCGGGTGATTCCATTTAAACGCGGGGATATTCTGGACCGTAATGGTACGTATCTGGCTACCAGCGAAAAGGTTTATAACCTGATCCTGGATCCGAAACAGATCATGTCTGATCCCGATTCTTTTTTAGAACCGTCGGTTACGGCATTGACAGAATGTTTTGGATATGACCGGACGGAAATCATGAACCTGATCCAGGAAAAGAAAGATAAGCAGTACATTCGCTATGCGAAACAGCTGACATACGATGATAAAGAAAATTATGAAAAATACAAGACAGGAAAATCAAAGGAACTAAAGGAAGCAGGACTGGCTATCAAGGGAATCTGGTTTGAGGATGAGTATAAAAGAGTATATCCCTATAATTCCATGGGCTGCAACATCATTGGCTTTGCCAACGGGGATGGCATGGATGGAACCGGAGGGATCGAACAGTATTATAACACTACCCTTATGGGAACCAATGGAAGAGAATATGGATACTTAAATGATGATTCCAATCTGGAGAGGGTGATAAAGCCGGCTGCCAACGGCAATACGGTCGTATCGACCATGGATACCAATGTGCAGAAGATCGTCGAAAAATACATTAATGAATGGGAACAGGAGACAGGGAGCAAACGGGTTGGAGTCATTGCTATGGACCCCAATAACGGTGAGGTCCTGGCTATGGCAAATGATAAGGCCTTTGATTTAAATAATCCGCGAAAATTACTGCCGGAGTTTACCGATGATGTGCTTCGCGAGCTTGGGATCAAAGAGGCAATTGATGATTATAAGCGGAAAAATAAAGATGCGGAGCCTTTGACGGCAGACAATGTTTCCGAGCATTACACTAACGATGAAATCATGTCCCTGGGAACTCAGGTGGCATGGAACCAGACATGGCGCAATTTCTGCATCAGCGATGGTTATGAACCGGGGTCAACGGCTAAGATATTTACGGTATCTGCAGGTTTGGAAGAAGGGGCAATTGCGGGAAATGAGACCTATCAGTGCAACGGCTTTCTGGAGGTCGGAGGATGGAAAATAAAATGTGTCCGCCGAACAGGACACGGCCTTCTGACAGTGGAACAGGGTCTGATGAAATCCTGCAACGTAGTTATGATGCACATTGCCCAGCAGATGGGTAAGGAGAAATTTTATAAGTACCAGCAGATATTCGGATTTGGCTCCAAGACCGGAATAGACCTTCCGGGTGAAGCTGATAACAAGACTCTCACATATAATGCTGATAAAGCCGATCCCACAGCTTTAGTGACGAACTCCTTTGGACAGAACTTCGACTGTACGATGATTCAGATGGCAGCCGCATACTGCTCTGTCATAAATGGTGGTTCCTATTATGAGCCTCATGTAGTAAAGCAGATTTTAAATGAACAGGGAGCGGTTGTGGAAAAGGTTGATCCGGTTCTGGTCAGAGAGACGGTATCGGAATCAACCACTAAATTTATAAATGATGCATTGTACAAAACTGTTAACGCTGAAGGGGGAACTGGAGGTGTTGCAAGAGTAGCAGGCTATAAAATTGCAGGAAAGACCGGTACTGCGGAAAAAATGGGGCGTGATAAGACCAATTATGTGGTCTCTTTCTGCGGTTATGCGCCGGCCGACAACCCCCAGGTCCTGGTCTATGTAGTGATCGATGAGCCCCATGTAGAAATCCAGTCCCACAGTACTTATGCCAGCCAGATCTTTCAAAAGATCATGACGGAACTCCTGCCTTATTTAAATATATTCCCGGATACGGATGAAAAATCCGAGCTGCCGGAAGGAGAAGTGGGAAAACTCCCGGATCAGGAAGGAATTACCAGTGAAACGAAAGAAGCTTCAGGGGAAGAGACGGCAGCACCGGATTCTTCTTCTGAAGAATCGACGCAGGCGGTTCCGGCCACGGAGAATGGGGAGCCGTCATCGGAAGAAGCCTCAGCCCCTTTGGATGAATACATCGACAGGCAGGAAGGTGATGAAAGTTATGATCTGCCGGCTATGCTTCCTGGACCGGATGGACAGGCACCGTCCGTTTCAGAGACGAAGGAGGAAGAAACCACGGCCCAATAAGGAACATTTAAGGATGGACTCATAAAAAATATGGATTTTCATATACTGTAGCAATGATGACGGTGGAGCAGCATATGAATTCAAATAAAACACATCACAGAGAGAAAATAGCCCTCCTGTTTTTCCTGTTTTTTCTTGCCATGACAGGACTTATGGGGCGGCTTGTTTTTCTAATGGTTTTCCGCTCCGAACATTACAGTGCCATGGCCGAGGATCTTCATGAACGGGAGAGGACCATAAAAGCCGCCAGAGGAAATATTATTGATGCCAAAGGAACCGTCATCGCAACCAATCGGACGGTTTGTACCATTTCTGTAATACACAATCAGATAAAGGAACCGGATCAGATCGTATCTGTCCTTTCGCGGGAACTGGGGCTTGATGAAGATGCAGTAAGGAAAAAGGTAAAAAAATACAGTTCGAGGGAAATTATTAAAACCAATGTAGACAAGGCCCTGGGGGATCAGATCCGGACTTATCATTTAGCGGGGGTAAAAGTGGATGAAGATTATAAACGTTATTATCCCTACGATACCCTTGCCTCCAAAGTTCTGGGGTTTACGGGTGGGGATAACCAGGGGATTATCGGTCTGGAAGTTAAGTATGAAGAGTATTTAAAAGGAATCAACGGCAAGATTCTGACTATGTCTGATGCAGCGGGTATTGAGATAGAAAATGCAGCAGAGGACAGGATTGAACCGGTGGCAGGACGGGATCTGTACATCAGTCTGGATGTGAATATTCAGAAATATTGCGAACAGGCAGCCTATCAGGTAATGGAAAAAAAAGGAGCAAAACGGGTGTCAATTATTATCATGAATCCTCAGAACGGGGAAATTATGGCAATGGTCAATACACCGGAATTTAATCTGAATGACCCGTTTACACTGAATACAATTACTGAGATGCCGTCTTCTGACAAAGAAAAACAGGATCTGCTAAATCAGATGTGGAGAAATCCGTGCATCAATGATACGTATGAACCAGGCTCCACATTTAAGATTGTTACTGCTGCTGCAGGACTTGAGGCCGGTGTGGTGAAATTAGATGACCATTTTTCCTGTCCGGGTTTCAGGATCGTGGAAGACCGGAAGATCAGATGCCATAAGGTGGGAGGCCATGGATCGGAAACCTTTCTTCAGGGAATGATGAATTCCTGCAACCCGGTTCTGATCGATGTGGGACAGCGGCTTGGAGTAGATAACTACTATAAATATTTTGAACAGTTCGGTTTAAAAGGAAAAACGGGAATTGACCTTCCCGGCGAGGCTTCCACTATTATGCACAAAAAGAAAGATATGGGACTTGTAGAGCTGGCAACGGTGTCCTTTGGTCAGTCCTTCCAGATCACGCCCATGCAGTTGATTACTACGGCTTCAGCGATCGTAAACGGCGGAAACCGAGTTACTCCCCATTTTGGAGTAAAATCTGTCAGTGTGGATGGAGAAACGGTCCATACCTTTACGTATCCGGTGAAGGAAGGCATCCTTTCCAAAGAAACCAGCGAAACCATGCGTTACATACTGGAACAGGTGGTGGCGGAAGGAAGCGGAAAAAGGGCTAAAATTGAGGGATACCGGATCGGGGGAAAAACAGCAACTTCTGAAAAACTTCCCAGAAGCTTAAAAAAATACATTTCATCCTTTATAGGATTTGCACCGGCAGACAATCCCCAGGTCATTGCCCTTATTACCATTGACGAGCCGCAGGGGATTTACTATGGGGGAACGATTGCCGCACCGGTAATTGCTGACATTTTTAAAAATATTCTCCCTTATTTGGGAATTGAACCAACAGAGGAAAAAACTGTTTCTGCGTTTCGAATCTATGGTTGATTATTCAGGCAAAAAGACGTATACTACTTACTGTGGCATAATTTCCTTAGAACTCAAGTGCAGTGCAGTGCAGAGTGAGGTTAGGAAATTAACCGTTCGATGAGCCAAAGGCGAATTGAACCTCCTTAATATACGAATACATAAAATTTTGAGGTGTGACATGATTAACGAAACGATTCTGGCAATCATCATAGCATTTACCATCAGCGCCATGCTGTGTCCCATTGTAATACCATTTCTCCACAGACTTAAATTTGGTCAGGAGGTTCGTAAAGAAGGACCGGAAAGCCATTTGAAAAAGCAGGGAACTCCAACAATGGGGGGACTTATTATTTTAACCAGTATTATTATTACCTCTCTGTTCTATGTAAAAGAATATCCGAAGATTATTCCGGTGCTCTTTATGACGGTAGGATTTGGTATTGTAGGATTTCTTGATGACTATATCAAGATTGTGATGAAGCGTTCTGAGGGACTCACACCTTCCCAGAAGCTTGTCGGACAGTTGATCATCACCGGTATTTTTGCTTATTATCTGCTTCATTCGAAAGATGTTGGTACAGGAATGCTGATACCATTTACCGGAGGTTTAGGGAAAGGACTCTATCTGAATCTGGGAATACTTTTCATACCGGCGGTATTTTTTATTGTAATAGGGACCGACAACGGTGTGAATTTTACCGACGGATTAGACGGGCTCTGCACCAGCGTGACCATTCTGGTAGCTACGTTCCTGACAGTAGTAGCCATTGGGGAGAATACCGGCATCAGTCCTATAACCGGTGCGGTAGTGGGCAGCCTCCTGGGTTTTCTGCTGTTCAATGTCTATCCGGCAAGGGTGTTCATGGGAGATACCGGATCCCTGGGTCTGGGAGGGTTTGTAGCTTCCAGTGCCTTTATGATGCAGATCCCGATTTTTATTGCCATAATCGGATTTATATATTTGATTGAAGTATTATCCGTCATCATTCAGGTGACGTATTTTAAGAGAACAGGCGGAAAAAGAATTTTTAAGATGGCTCCCATCCACCACCATTTTGAACTTAGCGGATGGTCGGAGACACGGGTGGTGGCTGTGTTTGCAATTATAACAGCGGTTCTTTGTCTGCTTGCATACCTCGGATTATAGGAGAGTAACCATATGAGTCAGAAAGTATTAGTTGCCGGCAGCGGGAAAAGCGGAATAGCTGCCTCCGGGATGATCCTTAAAACAGGCGGTGAGGTGATCCTTTATGACAGCAATGATGTCCTTGATAAGGACGCGCTGTTAAGCCATTTTCATGGAGAAGGAAAAATTTCCGTTTTATTAGGAGAACTTAAGAAAGATGATCTTACGGAGGTAAGCCTTTGTGTCATCAGTCCGGGGATTTCTTTGGATGCTCCTTTTGTTTCCGTATTAAGAGAAGCTGAGATTCCTGTCTGGAGTGAAATACAGCTGGCTTATCATTATGCGAAGGGAAGGCTGGCTGCCATCACGGGAACCAACGGCAAGACAACCACTACAGCTCTTACCGGGGAGATCATGAAGGCATATTATGATTCCGTTTTCGTAGTGGGAAATATTGGAATCCCATATACAGAAGAAGCCTTAAAAACAAGGTCGGATTCGGTAACGGTAGCGGAGGTCAGCAGCTTTCAGCTGGAGACCATTACGGATTTCAGACCAGATGTCAGCGCTGTCTTAAATATAACGCCGGATCATTTAAACCGTCATAAAACCATGGAATGTTACATAAAAGTGAAGGAAAGCATCACATTAAACCAGAAAACACAGGATTCCTGTATCTTAAATTATGATGATACCATATTACGTGAATTTGGCAAAAATATGAAGCCTAAAGCAGTTTTTTTCAGCAGCCGCCAGATTTTAAATGAAGGCTACTGCCTGGATGGGGATATGATGATCCGCAATCATGACGGAGATAGAATTGAAATCGCAAATGTCCATGATCTTAATCTGCTTGGCCGGCATAACTACGAGAATGTATTAGCTGCAGCTGCCATAGCAACGGAAATGGGCGTTCCCATGGATGTGATTAAAAGGGGAATCTGCGAATTCAAGGCAGTAGAGCACAGGATTGAGTTCGTTGCAGAAAAAGAGGGCGTGAAGTATTACAATGATTCCAAGGGGACGAATCCGGATGCAGCTATCCAGGCGATAAAAGCCATGCCGGGGCCTACGATGCTCATTGCGGGAGGATACGATAAGAACTCTGAATATGATGAATGGATCGACTCTTTTGACGGAAAGGTGAAATACATGGTTCTCCTGGGGCAGACCAGAGAAAAGATCGCAGAGTGTGCCGCCAGACATGGTTTTACCAATGTGATCTATGCAGAAGATATGCAGGAGGCGGTCAGAGTCTGTGCTTCCTATGCAGGCAGCGGGGAAAATGTGCTTCTGTCTCCGGCCTGTGCCAGCTGGGGGATGTTTAAATGCTATGAGGAGCGGGGTGACATTTTTAAGGAATGTGTCCGTAATCTGTAGAGGTTTCTGACATTGGAACAAGGATGGCAAGGAGGAGTGATATGGCAGAAAGCAGGCCAGTAAAGAAAAAGAATAGGCCACGCCGTTTTTATGATTATAGTCTTCTGTTTACCGTTATTTTCCTTTCTGTATTCGGACTGGTCATGATATATAGTTCCAGTTCTTATGCGGCTCAGCTGAAATTCGACAATGCAGCTTATTTCATGATGAGGCAGGCAAAGATTGCTCTCGCAGGCTTTGCAATTATGATTATCATATCGAAAATGGATTATCACTGGTATACCAGATTTGCCGTATTTGCGTATGCTCTTTCCTATGTTCTGATGATTATTGTATCCTTGTTCGGGAAAGAGCTGAATGGTAAAAAAAGATGGCTTCCCGGACCTTTGTCCTTTCAGCCTACGGAGTTTGTCAAGATTGCTTTAATCGTTATGCTGGCAGCCATGATTGTCCAGCTTGGAAAGAACATCAATACGAAAAACGGAGTGATGCTGGTTATTGTTACGACCCTTCCCATAGCAGGAATCGTGGCTGCCAACAACTTGAGTTCGGGTATTATTATTTTGGGAATTGCATTTGTCATGCTGTTTGTCTCCTGCAAGAAGAAATGGCCGTTTTTTGCCTGCGGATTAGGAGGAGTGGGACTGCTGGCTTTTGCAGGTCCCATAGCAACGGTTCTGGAAAAAATGAACATTCTTCATGATTATCAGCTGAGCCGTATTCTGGTATGGATGAATCCGGAGGCATATCCATCTACCGGCGGTTATCAGGTGCTGCAGGGGCTTTATGCCATCGGCTCCGGCGGATTTGTCGGAAGGGGTCTTGGAGAGAGCATTCAGAAGATGGGATTTGTGCCGGAGGCTCAGAATGATATGATTTTTTCTATTATCTGCGAGGAACTTGGATTATTCGGAGCGATTTCCTTAATTCTGATATTCCTTTTTATGATATACCGTTTCATGCTTATTGCAGATAACGCACCGGATCTGTTCGGTGCCCTGCTGGTTGTCGGAGTCATGGGACATATCGCCATACAGGTTATCTTAAATATTGCAGTTGT
The DNA here is from genome assembly GCA_964402355.1 of uncultured Lacrimispora sp. Classification (GTDB taxonomy): domain Bacteria; phylum Bacillota; class Clostridia; order Lachnospirales; family Lachnospiraceae; genus Lacrimispora. The sequence continues at coordinate 143,075 of CAYOCB010000002.1, read as the reverse complement.
AACCAATACCATACCAAATACCGGAATCACCCTTCCATTTATCAGCTACGGAGGGACCTCGGTCCTGTTTATAATGGTGGAAATGGGCATGGTTTTAAGTGTTTCCAATCAGATACGGCTTGAAAAATAAGGGGATATGAAACTATTTTCTCACTTTTAACATAGGATAGTATATAAGAAGCCATGGGAGGTACCGGTTTGTCAGTCATACAGGTCCAGGGGTTACGATCCTTAAAAGGTGAGATAAAAATTCAGGGTTCTAAGAATGCTGTTCTGCCTATGATGGCAGCGGCAGTTCTCCATAAAGGTACAACAGTGATTCATAATGTCCCCAGGATACAGGATGTGTTCTGTATGCTGGGGATACTTAAGCGCATAGGCTGCAAGTGCTGCCTTGAAGACCATTCTTTGACAATTGATGGGTCTGCGCTTACACAGACGGAGATTCCGGAAGAATATATAAAAAGCATGCGGTCATCGATTGTGTTATCCGGTCCGCTGTTAGGAAGGGCCGGGAAAGCAGTTACCAGCTTTCCCGGAGGATGTTCCATTGGGGAACGGCCTATTGATCTGCATCTGGCCGCATTCCGGAGTCTCGGAGCCGTAATAGAGGAAAAGGGAGAAAAGCTTTTGGCATCCGCTGAGAGGCTTAGAGGTGCTGATATCTATTTTCCGTTTCCCAGTGTGGGAGCTACGGAAAATGCCTTGCTTGCTGCTGTCTGTGCGGAGGGAATGACTGTGATCCATGGAGCTGCAAAAGAGCCGGAAATAACCGAACTGTGCGAATTTTTAAACAACATGGGTGCCAGGATCTGTGGAGCCGGAACCTCAAGTCTGACAGTCACGGGGGTAAAAGAACTGCATGATTCGGAATTTACTGTATCAGGCGACCGGATTGTTGCAGGAACTTATTTAACTGCAGTGATGGCTGCAGAGGGAAGCATTCTGCTGAAAGGAATCCGGCCGTCATATTTAACAGCGGCCCTTTCTCTGGCAGAAAAAATGGGAGCTGAAACAGAGCTTTATGAAAACCAGCTGGAAGTTTCGATGAGAGGCCGCCCGGATGCCGCAGATGCAGTGACAGAGCCTTATCCTGGGTTTCCCACAGATCTGCAGTCTCAGGTTATGGCGGTCATGGTGTCAGCCAGGGGAACCAGCCGGATGGAAGAGACCATCTTCGAAGGGCGGTTTGGTACTGCGATGGAGTTAAAGAAGCTGGGAGCTGATATTACAGTACAAGGAAAACGGGCTGTCATTCATGGACTGCATCCCTTAAAAGGAGGCTGTGTTACTGCAACAGACCTGCGGGGCGGTGCTGCCCTTGTCATTGCGGGGCTGGCATGTGAAGGTGAAACAGAGATTCTCGAATGCCATCATATCGAACGGGGATATGAAGATATTTGCCAGGATCTGGGGAATCTTGGTGCTGTGATCAGAGGGACGAAATGAGAAATTTTAAAAATAGCAGAAGAAAATTAAAAATTGGAATTGCGGCGGCTGTGATTTTGCTGGCGGCTTTAATCGTTTTGTCGCTGCAGATCAGAGAGATTACGGTGACTGGAAATAAGCAGTATACTTCAGAGCAGATTGTGGATCTTTTGTTTCAGGAAGGCTGGGACCGGAATGCGGTTTTCTGTCTCTTAAAGGATCATTTCAAAGAACATAAACAGATTCCGTTTGTAGAAGATTACAAGATTGTATTCCAAAGCCCGGTTAAGGTGGAAGTAATCGTCTATGAGAAATCTGTAGTGGGTTATGTTTCCTATATGGGAAGTTACATGTATTTTGACAAAGATGGTATTATTGTGGAAAGCTCCAGCGGTAAACTTCCTGGAATTCCGTGGATTATGGGGCTGAAGTTCGGGCACATTGCCCTGCACCAGCCCCTTCCGGTAGAAAACAGCAGGATTTTTGATGAAATCCTGACGCTTACCCAGCTTCTGTCAACGCATGCAATCACCGTAGATCAGATCCAGTATGATCCCAAAGGCGATGCAGTTCTGGTTATGGGGGATATCCGGGTTGTGCTTGGGAGCAATGACCAGATGAATGGTAAAATATCAGAACTGAAAGACCAGCTTTCTGTTTTGGGCGGATTATCGGGTACCCTTTATCTGGATACTTATGATGAAACGGAAGCTGCTGCTTCCTACCGATTTGTCAAGAATAAATGAATTGACAATTTTTGCTTTGAATTTTATTTAAAAAACAGTTGATATTTTTGTTAAAATCAAATATGATATTAATTAGGTTTATACAGTAAGCTGTTTATGGTTAAAGGAGGATATAATCTTGTTAGAGATTAAGATAAATGAGGCGGATAATGCTGCAAGAATCCTGGTCATCGGTGTTGGCGGTGCCGGAAATAATGCGGTGAACCGCATGATTGATGAGAATATAGCTGGCGTGGAATTTCTTGGAATCAATACGGACAAGCAGGCATTGCAGTTTTGCAAGGCACCGACCGCTATGCAGATTGGTGAGAAATTAACCAAGGGTCTTGGTGCAGGTGCTAAACCGGAGATCGGTGAGAAAGCGGCGGAAGAGAATGCGGATGAGCTGGCTCAGGCCATGAAGGGCGCCGATATGGTATTTGTAACCTGCGGTATGGGAGGCGGCACAGGTACCGGAGCCGCACCTGTCGTGGCGAAGATTGCAAAAGATATGGGAATACTGACCGTCGGCGTTGTGACAAAACCTTTCCGTTTTGAAGCAAGAACCCGTATGACCAATGCAAATGCCGGAATTGAGCGTTTAAAAGAAAGCGTTGACACCTTGATCGTGATACCCAATGACCGCCTATTGGAGATTGTGGACAGGCGTACTACCATGCCGGATGCCTTAAAGAAGGCAGATGAAGTGCTCCAGCAGGCAGTTCAGGGGATTACGGACCTGATTAATGTTCCCGGACTCATCAACCTGGATTTTGCCGATGTCCAGACGGTTATGACGGACAAGGGGATCGCCCATATCGGTATCGGCAGGGCCAAAGGCGATGAGAAGGCTTTAGAAGCCGTGAAGCAGGCCGTATCCAGTCCGCTCCTTGAGACAACCATTGAGGGAGCATCTCACGTAATCATTAATATTTCCGGAGATATCAGCCTGATCGAGGCCAATGAGGCCGCCAGCTATGTTCAGGAGATGGCTGGGGATGATGCCAATATTATTTTTGGCGCCATGTATGACGAGAATGCCCAGGACGAAGCAAGCATTACCGTAATTGCAACCGGGCTTGATATGCAGGTAGAGACTCCTGTATCTAAGGTTATGACGAATTTTTCCAATCCTAATTATAAACAGCCCAAGACAGCAGCTCAGCCCCAGGCCGGCAGCCAGGAGGCAGCCGCTACTGCAGCCAATCCTGGATACAACCAGGGATATAATCCGAATTATGGTAATCCGGGTTATCAGAATCCTTCTTATAACAATAACAGCAATCCGAATTTTCCGAATAATAATGGTAGCTATAACAACCAGAATTATGGTTCTTCCAACTATACAAAGCCTAATTACGGGGGACAGAATGGCGCCCAGGGTGGTACGGCCCAGGGAGCAGGACAGCCTTATCGGCCTACCGTGAATAAAGAAGTACAGATTAATATCCCTGACTTTTTAAGAAATAAAAGATAAATATTCATAATACTTAGCTGAGGCAGGTTCCTTTGAACCTGCCTGTTTTTGAAAGGAGAGCAGGATGTCTAAGCAGGAAGAGGATTGGGAATTATCCGATGATTATTATTGCAGCAGGGAGGAGGAAAGGGACCTGTCACTGGAGGATTTTATAACAGAGGCTGATACACAAAACGCTGGCCAAGGTCTTCCTGACCAATCCGATGAATTACTTAAGAAAACAATTTTCTATGTCCATCAGGTTCTGGCTTTGGCCCAGGAGGGGAAAAACATTTCTGAGATCGTTTCCATTACGGGCCTTGAGGAGAAGTATGTTTCCGATATCCAGGTTTGTGCACAGGGATTTCGGGAGGATGATGAGATCGCTGTAGCATATCTGATGCTTGGATAATGGGGAGGTACTTACGATGATAAAAAAGATTTGTCCGGTTTGTGATCTTCCGGTTAATGAGCTGAATTACTGTCCCAGGTGCAGGCGGGTGGTTCTGCGCCCTGTTGTGCGGGATGTAAATTATTATTTGAATGAAAGGCATCCGGCTTTTCATACGGATCACCAGCCCCTGCATGAAGAGAAGCGGCTTAATCGTTCGGTTCCAGGGCCGGTTCAGTCTGGCAGTCAACCGTCCGCCCGTCCTGCTGCGCCTTCTGCAAATCATAGAACAGCGCTGCCTTCCAAACCCAATGGACGGGAAAAATCATGGACCAGGTTCATACTTTCAATGACAGGTATTATTATTTCCTGTGTTACTCTGAGCACAGTGTCCGGTATTTTCAAAATGGGAACCCGGATCATGAACAGTGAGACTGCCGTTCAGTATGACGATTCCGGCTATGCGGAACTGGATGAAGAGGATGTGATTGCAGCGGGAGAACACTGCAGTGGTTATAATCATTTTCCTGCTGACGGAAAACAGATCACAGATTCGATGGAACAGTTCCTTAACGGAACAGATTACGGGTATACGGTTGTATCAGGAGATGTGTATTCTGATAATTATGAATTTGAAGATGAGGATGGTTCCATATCCTATTATGAAACCATAGAAAGCTTTACGTTTGAAGACGGGGCGGCGGACCAGCCGGATTTTAATGATGAGAGCTATGTTTACCAGTATATGGATATCAATTATGATACCGCTACCGGAGAGCTTCACGATTACATAACATCATTGAAAAATCAGGAAGCCTCCCTGGCATATCTGGAACAATTTTTAACACTGACAGAAGCAGCGGCGGGAATTGCTCCGGAAGTAAGCAGCGTACCGGGAATCATGGAACAGGCAAAAGCAGGAATCAGTCAGGAGGATGGAGCGTATATTCTGGATGGTATTTTTAATATAAATATTTATCAGGAAGAAGATGCGGTAAGGATATATGTTACTTACAATGATCCTCAGGCAGCGGCAGATCAGGAAATCTAAAAAAGCGGATCATAGCTGGAGGGATTTTTTGATCAGCTGATAGATATTTTATTGACAAATTTAATGGTTTATGGTACAATAATGACAATCGTAAAAGGGAGTAGCTTCCGGCCGGCCGGATAAGATTGCGTCAGAACGATAAATTTTATTTATCCGCATACTTATGAAATGACAAGACTTTTATTGATACCGATTTGGTATTGATAAAAGTCTTTTTTTTCTTTCTTTTACGGGACTATATCATAGAGGATAAGTTTAGAAAGGTGGAACGTTATGGAAACATTTGACCCAAACATGAAAAAAAGATGGAAAAAAGTTAGAAGGTTAATGAAGAAATCAGGGGTCGTGGCTGCTTTGGCTGTTGCGATACCGGTTATTGGCTTTAGCTCTGTCTATAACATCCAGGAACAGGAACAGGCAGTATTGACTACATTAGGAAGTGCAAAGGCAGTTACAGAGCCGGGACTTCATTTCAAGATACCGTTTTTGCAGAGTGTCCGTAAGGTAAATACTACGATTCAGGGGTTTGCTATTGGTTATGACTTAAACGATAATGAGAGCAAAGAAGAAGATTCCCTGATGATTACAAGTGATTATAATTTTGTCAATGTAGATTTTTTTGTGGAATATAAGGTATCCGATCCGGTGAAGGCGGTTTATGCCTCTGAAGACCCGCTGCTGATTCTGCAGAACATTACAAAAAGCTGCGTTCGTACCGTAATTGGCAGCTATGATGTAGATTCTGTTCTGACAACAGGAAAAAATGAGATCCAGTCCAAAGTGAAGCAGATGATTATAGATAAGCTGCAGCAGCATGATGTGGGACTGACGGTCATGAATGTGACCATTCAGGATTCTGAACCGCCGACAGCAGAAGTCATGAAAGCATTTAAGGCGGTAGAGACTGCAAAACAGGGGAAAGAGACCTCCATCAACAATGCAAATAAATACCGGAACGAAAAGCTGCCTGAGGCTACGGCCCAGACGGATAAGATCCTTAAGGAAGCTGAGTCCTCGAAAGCGCAGAGAATCAATGAGGCAAATGCTGAAGTGGCAAAATTCAATGCCATGTATCAGGAATATTTAAAAAATCCGGATGTAACCAGAAAAAGAATGTTTTATGAAACCATGGAGGATGTGCTTCCCCGGATGAAGGTAATCATTGACGGAACTGATAAGACCAGCACGGTTCTTCCGCTTGACAGCTTTACTGGCAGTAACTTAACCAGTGGGGCCGGGGCCGGCAGTCAGACAGAAACGGAAAATAGCAGTGTGGAAAAGGAGAACCAGTAAAATGAAAAAAAATTGGAAAAGAGCAGTTGGAGCTGTTGTGATACTGGCAGCAATCATAGGATTAGCAGGTTCCGTCGTGGTAACGAATGAAAATGAATACAGATTGATCCGTCAGTTCGGACGGGTGGAACGGGTTATAAACACAGCCGGAGTTTCCATGAAGGTTCCATTTATCCAGACAGCGGATACTCTGCCAAAGGAAATCCTGCTTTATGATCTGGCAGCCTCGGATGTGATAACCATGGATAAAAAGACCATGATAAGCGACAGTTATGTTTTGTGGCGCATTAACGACCCGTTAAAATTTGCTCAGACCCTTAATTCTTCGGTCATCAATGCAGAGGGAAGAATCGATACGGTGGTTTATAATTCCGTGAAAAATGTCATCGGCAGCATGGGCCAGAATGATGTTATCAGCAGCCGGGACGAAGAACTGTCCAAGTCCATTATGGAAAATGTTGGAGAAAGTATGGACCAGTATGGTATCAGGCTGCTCGCTGTGGAAACAAAGCGACTGGATCTACCTGCTGATAATAAGTCAGCCGTTTACGAGCGGATGATTTCCGAGAGGGATAAAATTGCCGCCACATATACGGCTGAAGGGCAGGCGGAAGCCCAGAAGATCCGTAATACCACTGACAGGGAGATTGCCATCAGCATTTCTGATGCCCAGGCACAGGCGGCTTCCATAACAGCAGAAGGAGAGGCGGAATATATGAAGATTCTGGCAGAGGCCTATCATGACCAGTCAAGAGCAGACTTTTATGCGTTCGTCCGTTCCCTTGAAGCAGCCAAAGCTTCTCTGACCGGAAGTAATAATACGCTCATTCTGCCGGGCAATTCTCCATTGGCACAGATTTTTATGGGACAGTAAATAGTTGCGGGAAACTTATTTTTATGGTAAAGTGTTAGTCAAATAACTTATGAAGTGAAAGATAGGAGAAAGACCGCATGAAGATTATAGACATACTGAGTCAGGGAAAGCCTACGTTATCCTTTGAAGTATTTCCTCCCAAAACAGAGGATAAATATGAATCTGTGGAGCGGGCAGCGGCAGAGATCGCAAAGCTTAGACCGGCTTTCATGAGTGTTACTTACGGCGCAGGAGGGGGAACCAGCCGGTATACCGTAGATATTGCTTCTGCCTTACATCATGATTACCATGTGACAGCCCTGGCACATCTGACCTGTGTGTCTTCCACTAAGGAAAAGGTTCATCAGGTCTTAACTGAATTAAAGACGGCAGGAATTGAAAATGTACTGGCCCTCCGGGGGGATATCCCTCCGGGAGGGCCGGCTGCAGAGGATTACCATTATGCTTCCCAGCTGATCCGGGAGATAAAGGAGGCGGGAGATTTCTGTATTGGTGCTGCATGTTATCCGGAAGGCCATGTCGAGTCCGTAAACAAGACCATTGATATGGATTATCTGAAACAGAAGGTGGAAGCCGGGTGTGATTTCGTGACTACCCAGATGTTTTTTGACAATAATATATTATACAATTATTTATACCGTATCCGGGAAAAGGGAATCACAGTTCCGGTCATTGCAGGAATCATGCCTGTAACCAACGTGAGGCAGATAATCCGCAGCTGTCAGCTTTCCGGAACCTATCTTCCCACCCGTTTTAAGGCCATTGTGGACAGGTTCGGAGACAATCCGGCAGCAATGAAGCAGGCAGGAATCGCCTATGCCACGGAGCAGATTATTGACCTTATAGCCAATGGAGTGAATGCCATCCATGTTTATTCCATGAATAAGCCGGATGTGGCGTACAAAATTAAGGAGAACCTTTCTGAGATACTGTAATCTATATGAAATCAGGGTTCGGATCTTTTGACAGGTTCGGACCCCGTTTTTGAAATCATGAGAAGGGAGGCAGGGCAATGGAAATCAGCCGAAAAGAAGTCCGGAGGTATCTGGGGTACGGAAGGAATGAAGGGGATGAAACCGTAAATGCGCTGATTGAGGAATGTATAAGCGAGCTCCTGGCGGCGGCATCCCCAAAAAACATAAGCCAGGCATATCCTTTAACGCTGCTTGCGGATGATTGGATCGATTTTAATGTATTTCAGACCAGAAGCAGGAATTTGAGCAGGAATCTGAAAGACTGCAGTGAGGTGATTCTATTTGCTGCAACTCTTGGTACCGGAGTGGATGTACTGCTGCATAAATATACTAAACTTCAAATGAGCAAGGCCGTTACCATGCAGGCAGCAGCTACCGCCATGATCGAGGAATATTGTGATGAGGAAAACCGGATTTTAAAACAGGAATATGAAGCCAGAGGACTTTATTTAAGGCCCCGGTTCAGTCCCGGTTACGGGGATTTCCCCTTAGAATGCCAGCGGGATATCACGGCAGTTCTGGAAACGCCAAAAAGAGTTGGTGTGATGCTGACGGACAGCCTCCTCATGACGCCTTCCAAATCTGTTACTGCGGTAATGGGAGTCAGCCGGAAGCCATACCACTGTGAGGTGAAAGGATGCGAGGCATGTGCGAAGGCAGACTGTGTTTACCGGAGAAATTAATAAAGACAGAAATGCCGCAATAATAACAGCGGCTGCAAGTGGAGGAATGTATGAAACCGATATTAGAAGAGATAAAAAAAAGAATCGTTTTTTTTGACGGCGGAACCGGCAGTCTTTTGCAGGCCATTGGCTTAAAGCCGGGGGAACTTCCGGAGACATGGAATGTAAAGTATCCGGAGCGGATCGTAAAGCTTCATCGCGATTATTTAGAAGCGGGAGCGGATATCATAAAGACCAATACCTTTGGTGCCAATGGTTTAAAGTACCATAAGGGCGCGGAATTTGATTTGGATGAAGTAGTAACTGCTGCAGTGAAGAATGCAAAAAATGCGGTAGAGACAGCTTCCTGTCCGGCTGGTAAGGAAAAATATATAGCGCTTGATCTGGGTCCTACCGGCAAGCTTTTAAAACCTCTTGGGGATCTGGATTTCGAGGAGGCTTACCAGATGTTTTCACAGGTAGTGAAAATCGGGGTAAGGGAAGGGGCGGACCTGGTGCTGATCGAGACCATGAGCGACAGCTATGAGGCAAAGGCAGCCGTGCTTGCGGCAAAGGAGAATTCTGACCTGCCTGTGTTTGTGACCATGATTTATGATGAAAAAGGAAAGCTTTTGACTGGAGGAAATGTAGAATCCACAGTTGCGCTTTTAGAGGGACTTGGCGTAGATGCTCTGGGTATAAACTGCGGTCTGGGACCGGTGCAGATGAAGGGAATTCTACCGGATATCCTTAAAGTAACCTCTCTGCCGGTCGTTGTAAATCCCAATGCCGGGCTGCCCAGAAGCGAAGGTGGAATGACCGTATATGATATCGATGCCGATGAATTTGCAGCTGCTGTGAAGGATATTGTAGAAATGGGAGCCTGCGTGGTGGGAGGCTGCTGCGGTACTACACCAGAACATATCCGGAAAACCGTTGCTCTTTGTAAAGACTTTCCGGCTGTTATGCCGGATAAGAAGGACCGGACCGTGGTCTCATCTTATTCCCAGGCGGTCATTATTGGCCGGAATCCGGTTATTATTGGAGAGAGGATTAATCCTACGGGCAAATCCAGATTCAAACAGGCTCTTCGGGAACACAACCTGGAATACATTCTCAGGGAAGGAGTAACCCAGCAGGACAATGGGGCGCATGTGCTGGATGTGAATGTTGGCCTTCCGGAAATCGATGAGCCTGCCATGATGACTGAGGTGGTAAAAGAGCTGCAGAGCATTATTGACCTTCCTCTTCAGATCGATACTTCCAATATAGAAGCCATGGATCGGGCCATGAGGATTTATAATGGAAAGCCCCTTATTAATTCGGTTAACGGGAAACAAGAAGTGATGGAGGCGGTATTTCCGCTGGTAAAGCGGTATGGGGGCGTTGTGGTGGCCCTGGCGCTTGATGAGGAAGGGATTCCGGAAACTGCAGACGGCAGGATAGCCGTAGCAGGGAAAATCTATGAGAAAGCTGCTGAATATGGAATAGAAAAAAAGGACATCCTCATAGATGCCCTGTGCATGACTGTAAGCTCTGACAGCAAAGGCGCACTGACTACCCTTGAAACCTTAAGAAGGGTTGGGGCTGAGTTTGGCGGAAGGACCATACTCGGTGTATCCAATATTTCGTTTGGTCTTCCTCAGAGAGAAATCGTCAATGCCACCTTTTTTGCCATGGCTATGCAGAATGGACTGAATGCAGCGATCATCAATCCTAATTCTGAGGCCATGATGCGTTCGTATTACAGCTTCCGGGCTCTTGCTGACCTGGACCCGCAGTGCAGCGATTATATTTCCGTTTACAGCGGTCAGACTGCAACTCTGGGAGAGACGGTAAAACAGGGAAAAGCTTCCGGTCAGATAAGTGCACCCGGCGGTAATCTCTCTCTGCCAGAAAGCATCGCAAAGGGTCTTAAGGACCGTGCTTATGCAGCAGTGACGGAGCTTCTTAAGGAAAAGGAATCTCTGGCCATTATAAATGAAGAGATGATTCCGGCTCTGGACCAGGTGGGAAAGGGATTTGAGAAAGGAACGGTATTCCTTCCCCAGCTCCTCATGAGTGCGGAAGCGGCCAAAGTGGCTTTTGAAGTCATAAAGGAGAAGATGGCCCAAAGCGGTGTGGCAGAGGAGAAAAAGGGATCCATTATTCTGGCTACGGTGAAAGGTGACATCCACGATATCGGCAAGAACATTGTGAAGGTACTTCTGGAGAACTATGGATATGATGTGATTGACCTTGGAAAGGATGTACCTCCGGAAAAAATTGTGGAAACAGCTGTACAAGGCAGGGTAAAGCTGGTAGGCTTAAGCGCTCTCATGACCACTACGGTTCCCAGTATGGAAGAGACTATCAGACAGCTTAGGAGGACAGCTCCCGATGTGAAGGTGATGGTGGGCGGTGCCGTGCTGACGGAAGAGTATGCAAAAACCATTGGTGCGGACAAGTACTGCCGGGATGCCATGGCTTCTGTAAATTATGCCGAAGGAGTGTTTGCAGTAAAATAAGGTGCCTCATTGACAAATATGGAATGAATGGTACAATAAATCTTGATAAAACATCTGGAGGTATAAACATGGGAAAGATTATATTAACGGGAGACCGGCCCACTGGAAAGCTTCATATCGGCCATTACGTAGGTTCACTGAAGCGAAGGGTGGAGCTGCAGAATTCCGGCGGATTTGACGAGATTTTTATTATGATTGCGGATGCTCAGGCATTGACGGACAATGCGGATAATCCGGAAAAAGTCCGTCAGAACATCATTGAGGTTGCGCTGGATTACCTTTCCTGCGGACTGGACCCGAAGAAGTCCACACTGTTTATTCAGTCACAGATTTCAGAGCTTACGGAGCTGTCCTTTTATTATATGAATCTGGTAACCGTATCCAGGCTGCAGAGGAATCCAACGGTGAAATCGGAAATTGCCCTGAGAAATTTTGAGACCAGTATTCCGGTAGGTTTCTTTACGTATCCCATCAGCCAGGCATCTGACATAACGGCGTTTAAAGCCACCACAGTGCCTGTGGGAGAGGACCAGGAGCCTATGATTGAGCAGACCAGAGAGATCGTTCGTAAATTTAATTCTGTCTATGGAGAAGTTCTGGTAGAGCCGGATATTCTGCTTCCTGACAATAAGGCATGCTTAAGGCTTCCGGGAACCGACGGCAAGGCGAAGATGAGCAAATCCCTGGGCAATTGCATCTATTTATCGGATTCGGAAGAGGAGGTAAAGAAAAAAGTCATGAGCATGTTTACGGATCCCAATCACATTCAGGTATCCGATCCGGGAGAAGTGGAAGGAAATACGGTATTTACCTATCTTGACGCCTTCTGCAGGGATGAAGACTTTGAAAAATATCTTCCTGATTATAAGAATCTCGACGAACTTAAGGACCACTACAGACGAGGCGGTTTAGGAGATGTCAAGGTGAAGAAATTCTTAAACAGTGTTCTTCAGGCAGAGTTAGAGCCAATCCGCAGGAAAAGAAAAGAGTATGAGTCCGATATTCCTTTTGTATACCAGATATTAAAAGAGGGAAGCGAAAAGGCCGGAGCTGTTGCTGCACATACTTTAAAGGATGTAAAAGAGGCTATGAAGATTAATTATTTTGATGATCAGGAGCTTATTGAGGAACAGGCAAGGAGATATAAAAGCCAGCAATAGAGGCAGAGATGCCAGCGGGAAGCAGTCATGCTGGGGCGAGATTTGCGTGACGGCAACAGCACAGAACAGTATGCCAGGCCTTATGAAGCTTTGGAGGAGTTTTTTGACAGGCTTAAATGAAAACTGGAATACAGAGAAGGAAAAACGGATTTCTGGCTGAAGCAATAGGCAGGAAATGGAAATACCGGAAAAGATGCAAAGGAAAAATGGTTCCTTTGCATCTTTTTTGGCATCTTTAATATAAAACAGGAATTGTTATCAATTTATATATTGAATTCTTCTATATAAGGTGTTATAATCAATTTGCGTATTAGCCCAAACTAACTTATAAAAACAAAGAAATAAGCCATATTAATCAGGAATAAGCTTCTTTCAAGTCTGGAAATAATTTAAAGAAAAGGAGAAATAAATGATGAATTATCTGGAAATTGAAAAAGTAATAGGAAGAGAAATTATTGATTCCAGAGGAAATCCTACCGTAGAGGCAGAAGTACATCTGGCAGATGGGACCATAGCTCTGGGAGCGGCACCCAGCGGCGCTTCTACCGGAGTATTTGAGGCCCTGGAACTTAGGGATGACGATAAAACCCGTTTTGGCGGAAAAGGTGTCTTAAATGCGGTTCATAATATCAATACCGTGATTCATTATGCGCTGGTGGGTATGGATGCCTCTGATATTTATGCGATTGACCAGGCGATGATCTCTTCAGACGGGACAAATGATAAATCCAGACTGGGAGCAAACGCGATCCTTGCCGTTTCCATTGCCTGTGCAAGAGCAGCGGCCGTCAGCCTGGGCGTGCCTCTGTACCGCTTTTTAGGGGGGATATCCGGAAATCGTCTCCCGGTTCCCATGATGAATATTTTAAACGGCGGTGCCCATGCGGCGAATACGGTAGATGTACAGGAGTTTATGATCATGCCGGCGGGAGCTTCCAGTTTTAAAGAAGGTCTTCGGTGGTGTACGGAAGTCTTCCATAGTCTTGCCTCTATATTAAAAGCAGAAGGTCTGGCTACATCTGTCGGTGATGAGGGCGGATTTGCTCCGGATTTAGAGAGTGATGAAGCGGCCATTGAACTGATCCTTGAGGCAATCAGAAAGACTGGATATGAACCTGGACGTGATTTTGTTCTGGCGATGGATGCGGCCTCCAGCGAATGGAAGGGAGAGAATAAAGGTGAGTACATCCTCCCGAAATGCAGAAAGCATTTTACTTCTGAGGAGCTTATCGGGCACTGGAAAAACCTCTGTGACAAATATCCCATCTACTCTATCGAGGATGCTCTTGATGAGGAAGACTGGGAGGGCTGGAAGAAGCTTACCGCAGAGCTGGGAAGCAGGATTCAGCTGGTTGGAGATGATTTGTTTGTAACCAACACGGAACGTCTTAAAAAGGGAATTTCAGAGGGGTGCGGCAATTCCATCCTGATTAAACTCAATCAGATCGGTTCGGTATCCGAAACCCTGGAAGCAATTAAAATGGCTCACAGCGCAGGCTATACGGCCATTGCTTCCCATCGTTCCGGTGAAACGGAAGATACTACCATTGCAGATCTGGCGGTTGCTCTTAATACATGTCAGATAAAAACAGGTGCTCCCAGCAGAAGCGAACGGGTGTCAAAATACAACCAGCTGCTTCGGATTGAAGAGGAACTGGGAGAAAGTGCGGTTTATCCCGGAATGGAAGCATTCCATATCCGGAGGTCTTAAAAGCAGGAAAGGCCCTGCAGGTTCTTATATGGACCCTGCAGGGCCTTTGATTGTATCTGATTTTCTTATCTGTTCAGCATATCTGTAATCTTATTATCACACCTGTTTCTGTTTGCATATAGTTAGATAGTATAAATAGTTATTAACTGTACAGCTATAAAGGGAGAATTATTAAATGCCAGATAACTCAGGTAATATTTACCAATTATTCTGCAGAATTTGTACTTACATTTAATACAGGAAGCTTTGAATATGGGTATGTTTCAGGAACGGCAAGTCTTTGGTCATATGAATCTCATCAAAGCGCTCTGCAATATAATGGTGCTGTTTCTGGTAAATCGCTGTCAATTCGTCCATAAATTCAATTCTACTTCCTGCCCGGTTAGTCTGTGGAAAAGAAATTGATGAAAAAAGAAAAAGATGGTATGCTTATACCATAATAAAATTAAGGTGGACTGATGGAATACAGAACATTAAAGGAAGATGAAATAAAAAGAGAGTTATTTAAGGATTTTGACCGTTTCCAGGAAGTAAAAGAGTGCTGGCGCAAGGTCAACGGAACCTGGGTGGTTAAGAAGAATCCATTTACAGAACAGTGGCTTAATGAGGATTATGAAATACTGGTCAAATGCTTAAGAAATACGGTCTGTACAGGCGGCGTTGTCATTGGCGCATTTCTTAACGGAAAATTAAAAGGTTTTGCCTCTGTAGAGGGAACTCCGTTAGGAAAAGAAAACCAGTATCTTGATCTTACAAGCCTGCATGTATCAAGGGATATGAGAGGGCAAAAAGCAGGCAGCCGGCTTTTTAAAATGGCAGCAGAATGGGCCAGGATGAAGGGCGCATGCAAATTGTATATCTCTTCCCATTCCTCCGTTGAAACTCAGGCATTTTATAAGGCAGTGGGATGTGTGGAAGCCAAAGAGTATGACAGAGAATATACAGAAAGAGAACCTTATGACTGCCAGCTGGAATACGTACTATAGAGAGCCGGAAAAAAGATAGCCATTAATTTGGGAATATACAACACCCCCTTTCAATACAATGAACAGTAATAGAAAGCTGCCAGAGAGAATTTCCGGTGGAAAATAATTGAAATTGAAAGAGGGATTAAAAAGATGGCAGAAATAAAACGGATCAGATGCGGAAATGTGAACAGCTATCTGATAAAGGATCATGGAAGAGCCATTCTTGTTGATACAGGAAGGAACGGGTTTGAAGATAAAATACTGGCACATTGCCAGGAAGTGAACGTGGAACTGATCGTTCTTACCCATGGTCATATGGACCATGTACAGAATACGGCATATCTTACCAGGGCGCTCTGCGCTCCGGTGGCATTACATAGGGCAGATTTTGAACTCCTTAAAGATAATTTTACCGAACCTCTATTTTATCAGGGACTGCTGGGCATGGTAGTGGCAGAGGTTTCCGTCAAAAGCTTTGAAAAGGAAAGTATTCCGGAATTTACACCGGGAATCTTTTTAAAAGAAGGAGATAGTCTGAATGATTACGGTATCAATGCCAGAGTCATGGAACTGCCGGGACACACCAGAGGTTCCATTGGTCTTGATATTGATGAAGAAGATGTTATTGTAGGAGATGCACTGATGAATATGTTTTATCCGGGGCTGTCCATGATTTATTGTAACCGGGCTGAAATGATAAAAAGTGCGGATAAAATCAGCGCCCTTGGCGCAAGAAAGGTTTATTTCGGTCACGGAAGTCCGGTGGAAAACCGGGCATGGAACCGGACAGGAATTTAGACAGAGGTTTTTAAGTGAAATGATACAGATCTATCTTAAGAGATATGAAGAATCCCAGGGAAAGAATAAAAGGGAACTGGAACACCATCTTGGAAAAAGCCTGTTATGTAAGGGGCTTAAGGACTTATACGGAATCATTCCGGATACCCAGGAAAAACTCCTGATTCTGGAGGGGGAGCATGGAAAACCATACCTTAAGGAGTTCCCTGACATCCATTATAATATCAGTCATTCAAATGGTCTGGTGGTCTGCGGAATCGGAGACAGAAAACTGGGAATCGATGTGGAACGGATACGGCCTTTTCGGGAAAATTTACAGAAAAAGGTTTTATCCGATGAGGAGAGGCATCGCCTTAAAGAGATACAGCCGGAAGGGCAAAACGAATATTTCTTCCGGCTGTGGACATTAAAGGAAAGCTATGTAAAGGCGATCGGCTGCGGTATAACCATACCCTTAAAGAATATTTCATTTGAATGGAAGGATGAATGGACAGCGGCTACAGCTGTTCCGGGGGCATCCTTTTACCAGACAATACTGGATGGCGGATATGTCCTTTCTGTATGTACATTTGGGAGAGAGGAAATCAAATTTGTGTGGAACGCTGTTTCCTCCATTTAAGCCGGAAGCCTTGCGGCTGGGATCTGGTTTCAGAAATGATAAGTCCGGCCAGAGTCAGTACAATTCCGCAGGCGGACTGGAAATTGATGCGTTCTTTCAGAATGAGCATGGAAGTAATAACCGTGATTACCGGAACCGCATAGATATAGATGCTGGTTTTTACAGAACCCAGCTCCTTTACTGCAAAATTCCATGTTGCAAAGCATAGGGCGGAAGCGCCTAAGCCTAAAAACAGGATGTTACACAAATTCTTTGAGTCAATGAACCGGTTTAAGCCCATACGGAAGGGGAGAATGGACAGTACGGGGATCATGAAACAGAGGCCGTAGAAAAAAATGCGCCTTGTGGTTTTAACGGTTTCGTAGCCATACTCTCCTATTTTTTTCGTGATTTCCGAATAAGCGGCCCAGGTCACAGCGGCAGCCAGTGCCAGGAAGTCTCCTTTTGGATTAATCTTCATGCCGGTTATTTTTTGAAAACTGATTAAGCCGATCCCGATGACCGCAGTCATAAATCCTGCTAAAAAGCAGAGACCTGGTTTTTCTCCCTTCTGGAACAGCCAGTCGAACAATGCAGTAAAAAACGGAGCCACTGCTATGATGATGCTGACGTTAGCTGCAAGCGTATAAGTCAGGGCAAAATTTTCCATAAGAAAATATAAGGTGACACCACACATTCCGGCAGCAGCAAAAAGACCTTCCTGCTTTATGCTTTTGATCCTTAAGAAATGCGGACAAGCCAGCCAAAGAGCGGTATAGCCAATCAGAAAACGGAAAAACAGAATCTCTAACGGTGAGAAAGTCCGGAGGAGAACTTTGGTAGAAATGAATGTGGTTCCCCATACCAATATGGAAAAACCTGCGGCCAGATGTCCGTATAAATCGTTTTGCTTATTCATGATATTTACTCCTGAAAATTATTGTATATTCTGTCGAGATGCTCTGATTTTATCATAGAATATCAATATTGTCTTGTATAATGTTGCTTCATAAAATGATATCAATAATTAGTTGCCGTATCCGGAAAAGCGTGCTATGATTCCATAGGGTAAATGGAAGGAAATGGAAAGGTCCTTTTATGGAATAACATGAACAAACGAAAAAAGAACGGACTTCTGGTACTGATATATACGATTATGATTATCCTGTGCTTCGGGATCGTCATGCTGGTGGGTGAGCTGCAATCCCCAAGGAACCAGCTTAAGGAAACCATCGATGCATTTCCGGAAGACAGACCGACAGGGCAGGATGAAGGCTCCAAACCGGAAAAAGAGGAACCTTTGAATCCGGAAACAGAGACAGGGGAGGAGGAAACGGCTTTAGAAAGCCGGAAAGAGGTTACTGAAAAGATACCTGTAAAAGAAGAGACAGAGGCTCCGGCTGAAGAATGTAAACCGCCTGTTATTGTCATTGCATCAGATGTCCATTATTTTCCGCCGGAACTTACGGATTATGGAGAAGCTTTTCAGACTATGATGAAGCATGATGACGGAAAGGCGGTAAACTACATTCCACAGCTTATGGATGCGTTTTCGGCTGAGATGGAAGAATTCCGGCCTTCTGCGGTGATTTTAAGCGGGGATCTGACACTCAATGGAGAAAAGACCGGTCATAAGGCACTGGCGCAAAAGCTAAAGGTTCTTAAGGAAAAGGGAGTGAAGGTACTTATCATACCCGGGAATCATGATATCAACGACTATTTTTCTGCTTCTTATTTTGGAGACAGGAAGAAGGTGGCGGATATTGTGAATCCTGATGAATTCTATGAAATTTACCATGAATTCGGTTATGACCAGGCAAAGAGCCGGGATGTGGATTCCTTAAGCTACGTCTATGAACTGGATAAGAAGAATTGGCTTCTGATGCTGGATTCTGCCCAGTATGAACCACTCAACAAGGCAGGCGGGCGGATCAAAGAGGAAACTCTGGACTGGATGGAGAAACAGCTTCATGAAGCCAGAGAGCAGGGGGTAACGGTAATTCCCATTGCTCATCACAACCTTTTAAAAGAAAGCATCCGCTACCCGGACGACTGTACGTTAGAGAACAGTCAGGAGGTCATTGACCTTCTGGAATCCTATCAGGTTCCTTTATACATAAGCGGTCATCTGCATTTGCAGAGGACGAAAAAATATAAGCCTGAGCCGGGAGAAAAAAATGAAGTTTATCATATCAGTGAAATAGTGGCAGATTCCTTTGCGATCCCTCCATGCCAGTATGGCATTCTCAAATGGACGGATGATGGACGGCTGGTTTATTCTGCCAGAGAGACCGATGTGGAGACATGGGCAGAAAAGCAAGGGGTTAGCGACGAAAATCTCCTTCATTTTAAAGAGTATGGGACGAAATTATTAACAGAAGTGATCAGCAGCCAGGTTTATGATCAGATACACAATCTTCCGGAAGATCAGATGCGAAAGATGGCAGAGCTTTACGGAGATTTAAACAGGGCCTACTGTGAGGGTGTTCCCATTGATGAGAAAGAGGTTCGGTCAGGGGAAGCCTTCTGTCTCTGGCAGAGGAATCTGCCTGACAGCAAAATGTTCGATGAAATTGATGAAATTCTCAGGGATACGGGACATGACCACAATTCCTGGGAGTGTGAATCGGAAGAAAAAAGGAGCACAGACAGCAATGGGAACGACAACAGAACACAATCTTAAAAGAGGATGTATCCTGACATTATTTGGAGGTACTTTATGGGGGCTGTCCGGAACCTGCGGCCAGTACCTTCTGCAGGTAAAGGGGCTTACCTCAGACTGGCTGGTCCCCATCCGCCTTCTGACAGCAGGGCTGCTGCTGCTCTTTCTATGCGGTCTTAAGGATGGAAAACAGATTTTCGCCCTTTGGAAGGTTCCGGGAGACAGGCGGGATACTTTGATTTTCGGCATGGTAGGTATGTCCATGTGCCAGTATACATATTTTACGGCAATCAGCCATTCCAATGCGGGAACTGCTACTGTGCTGCAATACATTGGACCGGTACTCATTATGCTCTATGTATCCATTCGTGGGAAAAGGGTGCCGGAAAAGGGAGAACTGGCCGCAGTGGTCCTGGCGCTTCTTGGGACATTTCTCCTTGCCACACACGGGAACATGAAAAGTCTGGCAATCTCCGGTCAGGCTCTTTTCTGGGGGCTTTGTTCGGCGGCTGCTCTTGCTGTTTATACCACACAGCCTGGCCGTCTTCTTGACAAATACGGTTCCATGGTGATAACAGCCTGGGGTATGCTGATTGGAGGAATCCTGCTGTGCCTGTTACTTAGACCCTGGGAAATAAAAATAACCATGGACAGCGTGGTAACCGGGGGGATGGCAGTCATCATCCTGTTCGGTACCATTATTGCTTTTGCCAGCTATATGGAAGGGGTCAAATGTGTGGGGCCGAAAAGAGGAAGCCTGTTTGCGGCGATGGAGCCTGTATCGGCAACTGTATTTTCAGTGCTGTTTATGAATGTAAGCTTTGGTCCTATGGAGTTCCTTGGCTTTGTATGTATCATTTCAACGATTTTCCTGTTGACTCTTGGGAAAAGCAGATAACCTGCTCTTTACAATATATTTCATGTCATGTTATAATTGTGAAATAATATTACATGAAATTTAAGGAAGGTTATATATGCAGGAAAATATAAGCGTTTCCGGAGTACTCTGTTCTTCTTACGATTCGTTTTTCGATGCAGAGAAGAAGATCGCGGATTATATTCTGGAACACAAAGATGAAATAATTGATATGACAGTGGCAGAGCTGGCCCTGGCAAGCGGAACAAGCGATGCCACCGTATCCAGATTCTGCAGGAGGTGCGGCTTCAACGGCTTCCATCACCTGAAAATCAATCTGGCAAAAGAAGTTGTGGAGGAGCGGGGCAATTCCATCGAGGTTTCCAATGATATCAGCCGCGGGAATATTGCACAATCTCTTCAGAATATTCTGGCAAATAAGGTTGCAGAGCTGACTCAGACCATTTCCATGATGGATCCGGGGAATATAGACCGTATATTAAGCGTGATCGAACGTGCCCGAATGGTGCAGCTGGTTGCCGTAGGCAACACGATTCCTGTCGCCATGGATGGATCTTTTAAATTTAACCAGCTTGGGATTGCATCTGTATCAGGGACTATCTGGGAAACGCAGATGGCTTATACCTGCAATCTTACGGACGAGGATGTCATCATTGTTATTTCCAATTCAGGTTTTTCAAAACGGCTGATGACCCTGGTAGCTGTGGCAAAGGAAAATCATACGCCTACCATTGCCATTACCAATCATGCTTCATCTCCTTTGGGACAGGCCTGTGATTACCACATTACGACGGCTACCAGAGAAAAACTTCTCCTGGGAGAGTTCTGCTTTTCCAGAGTGAGTGCTACAACGGTGATGGAAATATTATATCTGTTTTTATCCGTCAGCAAAAAAGATTCCCATGACCATATCAGGCGTCATGAGATTGCAATTTCAGATGATAAGAAATGAGTGGATGAGGAAAGGCTCCTGGGAGCGGCGATCTGCAAAGATTACCGCAGCCGGGGCCTTTTTTAGTGTTTTCATATTTTTTCTATATCTGGGAATACTACAATACAATATATGCACAAAAAAATACGGTTTAATCCATGTGAAATTAGTTAATGTTGTGCAAAGTGACGAATTGATACAAGAAATAATATTTCTCAAAGAAACATGTTGACGAAATAAAACAATCGTATTATATTATAAGTGAGGGAAGAAATAAAATTTTATAGATAAAAGGAGAGGTGATATATGATTTACACCGTAACATTTAATCCGGCACTGGATTATGTCGTAAAGGTAGATCACTTCATGCTGGGAACAGTCAATAGAACCGTAAAGGAAAGCATCTATTATGGGGGAAAAGGACTGAATGTGTCTGCGGTTTTGGCGGCTTTGGGGTATGAGAATACCGCCTTGGGTTTTGTGGCAGGATTTACCGGACAGGAGATCGAGCGGGGAGTGAAAAACCTGGGCTTTCAGTCGGATTTTATACGGGTGGAAAACGGGATGTCCAGAATTAACGTAAAGCTTAAATCCAGGGAAGAGACAGAAATTAACGGCATGGGACCTGAGATTACAGGTGAAGATGTGAACCGGCTTTTTGAAAAGCTGGACCAGTTAAGGAAAGGGGATATGCTGGTGTTATCCGGCAGTATTCCAAAGTCCATTGACGATTCTGTCTATGAGTGCATTATGAAGCGGTTAGACGGAAGGGGAGTCCGTATCGTGGTGGATGCAACGAAAGATCTTCTGCTTAATGTTCTTGCGTATCATCCGTTCTTAATCAAGCCCAATAATCATGAATTGGGGGAGATGTTTGGCGTAACGTTGAAGAATACGGAGGATATTATCCATTATGCAAAGCTTCTCCAGGAAAAGGGGGCCGTAAATGTCCTGATTTCCATGGCAGGTGACGGAGCTGTTCTGATTACTGAAGAAGCAAAGGTATACCGGATGGGAGTTCCAAAGGGAACGGTAAAGAATTCTGTAGGAGCCGGGGATTCCATGGTTGCCGGGTTTATAGCCGGCTACCTGGAAAATGGCAGCTATGCCCATGCCCTGCGCCTTGGAAGCGCTGCAGGAAGTGCCAGTGCCTTTTTAGACGGCCTGGCCGGCAGGGAGGATATCATGAAACTGTATGAAGAATTATCAAAGGAGGGGTTTTGATGAAGATTACAGATCTGCTTAAAATGGAAAGCGTGGAACTGGGGGTGAAGGTTTCTGATAAAGAAGCCGCGATTGACCGTCTGGCAGGCCTTATGGATGCCGGCGGAAGACTTAAGGATAAGGCTGGTTATAAAAAAGGGATCATGGCAAGAGAAGCACTGGGCAGTACCGCTGTGGGAGACGGTATAGCGATTCCTCATGCGAAGGTGGAAGCTGTAAAGGAGCCTGGCCTGGCCGCTATGGTGGTACCTGAGGGAGTGGATTATGAAGCCTTTGACGGTTCTCCCGCACACTTGATTTTTATGATTGCAGCACCGGAAGGAGGAGCGGATGTTCATCTGGAGGCATTATCCAGACTTTCAACGCTGTTAATGGATTCTGATTTTAAAAATGACCTGATACATGCCGGATCAGTAAAAGAATTTTTACAGATGATCGATGATAAAGAGTCTGAACGGTATCAGAAGAAAAATACGGAAAAAGCCGGTGGTCCGGCAATGGCAGCAGGAAGATACCGGGTTTTAGCGGTAACGGCCTGCCCGACCGGAATCGCCCATACCTTTATGGCAGCCGAGAATCTGGAACAGACGGGAAAGAATTTGGGGATTCCTCTAAAGGCTGAGACCAACGGAGCTGAAGGTGCAGATAATGTCCTTACAAAGGATGAGATAGCAGCGGCGGATGGCATTATTATTGCGGCAGATAAGAATGTGGAGATGGCCCGTTTTGATGGGAAACGGGTTATTATGGCTACTGTTTCAGATGGCATTCATAAGGGAGAGGAATTGATAAAAAAGGCGGTAAGCGGTGAGGTACCTGTCTACCACCATACGGGTTCTTCTGCTTCATTGGAAAGCAATGAGAAAGAGAAAGTCGGCCATTCCATTTATAAACACCTGATGAACGGTGTATCCCACATGCTTCCTTTCGTGATTGGCGGTGGAATCCTGATTGCCCTTGCATTCTTATTTGATGATTATTCCATAGACCCGTCTAATTTTGGTAAGAACACGCCGCTTGCGGCTTATTTAAAAACCATTGGTGAACAGGCCTTTGGCATGATGCTTCCGGTACTTGCCGGTTACATCGCCATGAGCATTGCTGACAGGCCTGGTCTGGCAGTTGGATTTGTAGGCGGGCTTGTGGCTAAAATGGGCGCCACCTTCTCCAATCCGGCAGGCGGAAGTGTCAACTCCGGATTTCTTGGAGCCCTGCTGGCCGGCTTTATCGGCGGATACATTGTGCTGCTGTTAAAAAAATCATTAAACAGGCTGCCGAAATCCTTAGAAGGGATCAAACCTGTCCTTTTGTATCCCCTGGTTGGTATTTTACTGGTATCAGTGGTTACTACCTTTATCAATCCGTTCGTAGGAGCTATTAATAACGGCATTACAGGTATGTTAAACGGAATGGGCGGATCCAGCAAAATAATTCTCGGAGCTATAGTGGGCGGCATGATGTCCGTGGATATGGGCGGCCCTGTGAACAAAGCTGCTTATGTGTTCGGTACGGCGCAGCTGGCGGAAGGGAATTTCGATATCATGGCAGCGGTTATGGCAGGCGGTATGGTTCCTCCCATTGCCATTGCGCTGTGCACTACGTTTTTTAAGAGGAAGTTTACAGATAAAGAGCGTCAGTCCGGTCTGGTCAACTATATTATGGGACTGTCCTTTATTTCAGAAGGAGCCATTCCTTTTGCGGCAGCTGACCCGATCCGTGTGATCCCATCCTGTATGATAGGTTCCGCAGTGGCAGGCGGCCTGTCCATGGCACTTGGCTGTACTCTTCGGGCACCCCACGGAGGTATATTCGTTCTTCCTACCATTGGAAACCCATTTGGTTATCTGGCAGCCATTGTGATTGGTTCTGCCGCAGGATGTGTCATACTGGCTTCACTCAAAAAAAATCTGAAATCGGAATAATTCTTTTATGGCGTGACAGTTCATTTGCTGTTGCGCCTTTTTACATATGTTAAACATCTTTACGAATGTATTGTACGGATGTATACTTAAGCAAATAATTGAATTCAGATTGGAGGAGTGAGAGGTGGAAATGATCATCAGACCTTATGAAGACCGGGATCTACCGGAAATGATCGCCATATGGAATGAAGTGGTCTTAGAGGGAAATGCTTTTCCGCAGGATACATGTCTTGACGAATTGACAGGAATGCATTTTTTTTCGGGGCAGAGTTTTACTGCCGTAGCAGAAGATACGGCAGCAGAGAAGCTGTGCGGACTTTATATACTGCATCCGAATAATGTGGGAAGATGCGGACACATATGCAATGCCAGCTATGCGGTAAAGGCAGAATGCAGAGGTCTTCACATCGGAGAACGGCTGGTAAAGCATTGCCTGGATCAGGGAAAAAAGCTGGGTTTTCGAATCCTGCAGTTCAATGCGGTTGTTGCGGACAATGCCTCTGCAAGACATCTGTATGAAAGACTTGGATTTAAGCAGCTTGGTGTGATTCCAGGGGGATTCCTGATGAAAGACGGTCAATACAAGGATATCTGCCCCTATTATCATCTGCTTTCATAAAAAATCATTGGTTGTAATCCCCTGCCTGGTTGATTTCCTGCTCTTCAGCTGTAATGATATTCTGTGCCAGGATTCGGATCTCTTCATAGTCCGTGTATTCCAGAATGGATCTTGCTATTTCCACTGCCATCTGGTGATGTTCTTTCAAGCCGTCGCAAAAGGCCTGATCCAGGCTGGCTCCACTGGATTTTCCCGCCTCTGAATTCCGGTTCAGCAGGTTATTGTAATCTTCCAGAAAAGCATTTTCCTTATCTTCGCTGCTATGATCCTGTGATTCATATTTAACCGACAGGTCCTGTATCCGTGCAATATCCTCCTGTCTGGACGAGATGATGGTTTCAGCCAGATTCTTGAGCTTTTCATTGCTTCCGCCATAGGAAAGGTAGGCTTCAGACATGAGAATTCCAGATTCATGATGAGGGATCATACCCTTTAAAAAGTCAGTGGTGGCATTGCCTGTTTTTGAAATCCCCTTCATTGTCTGTATCATATCCGTCATGATTTCATCCTGCCTTGACAGATAGCGGTTAATATTGTCTTCGGCGGAAACATTGTCCAGATTGGGATTGGCAGATGCAGTAAATGTATCCTGGAAATTAACGGAGGAAATACCGGGCCGGTCAGGTTTCCTGGCTTTAAACCAGTTTACTGCGGTTAAGGCGGCAATCAGCAGGAGGATGCAAGTCACAATCATCCCAATGGCCCAATATCTCATGCTTTTTTTCATAATTTACTCCATTTTCTTTGATATTTGGACATATCTAGTATGGTCAGAAATAAGTCTGTTATACAAACATACAGGAAGTCTGGATTTTTAGCCGGTTATGCTTTATAATTCTAAGCAGGATAAGACCGGGAAGGAGTAATAACATGTATAAGTGCTGTATATTTGATCTGGATGGAACCATTATTGATACCATTCAGTCTTTGACCCATACCATCAGCCTGACTATGGAGCATTTTGGATATGGAGCGGTTGATGAGGCCCACACCAGGCTGTTTGTGGGCGATGGTTTTAAAAAGCTGGTAGAAAGGGCTCTTGTATACTGCGGGGATAAAGAACGGAGCCATTATGAGGAAGCACTGGCTGTTTATGAGAAGGAATTTCAGAAAAACTGCCTGTATCAGGTACAACCCTACGAAGGTATGCCGGAGTTACTGGAATTCTTAAAGAACAAGGGAATGAAACTTGGCGTGCTGACCAATAAAGGGCATGAACGGGCAGTTGAATGCGTGGAAGCTGTTTACGGCAGGGGATTTTTTGATCTTATTACCGGAGAAGGTAATGGAATCCGATGTAAGCCGGATCCTTCGGGTGCTTTCATGACTGCGGAGTACTTCCATGCAAATCCTTCGGAATGTCTTTATTTCGGAGATACCAATACCGATATGCGGACAGGCATCAGTGCCGGCATGGATACGGTAGCCGTAACTTGGGGGTTTCGGGGCAGAGAGGAGCTTGAAGCTTTTCATCCAAAGTATATGATAGATTATCCGGATCAGATTAAGCATGTTTTTGAATAAAATATTAGAAAATAAGGAAAATTAAGGAGAGATGAGAATAAATATCTCTTCTTTTTTTATTTTAACCTTATAAAAGAAGTCGGACATGGACTTGCTTGTTTCTGTAGGAGTAAAGGCTCCTGCGGAAATACCACGAAGTGGCAATAAGGTTATGAGCAAGTAGCGAAGCGGATTGCAAATATCCGCTTTGACTGAAAGCGGAGGAGCCATGGCAAGATACTTAAAATGGGGGTTAATTGTGATAGCGGCCGTTTGGGCGGCAATGATAGGAACCATGATCGGTTATGCCTGGAATTTGATGCATATGCCGCAAAAAGTTCCCAAAATAGAGATGCCTCAGATACAGAACAAGAATATAAGCATAGAGACCCAGGAAAAGCTGGAGGGCTATCTGACATTAGCCGTATTCGGTGTGGACTCCAGGGATGGAACCCTTGGAAAGGATACCCGATCGGACATGCAGATGATCCTCAATATAAATTTGGAAACAGGGGAAATACGTATCGTATCCGTTTACCGTGATACTTATCTTAAAATAGATAAAAAAGGTCATTATGATAAGATTAACGAGGCATATTTTAAAGGAGGACCTCAGCAGGCCATTGAGGCCTTAACTGAAAACCTGGATCTGGACATAGACGATTATGCATCGTTCAGCTGGAAGGCAGTTGCGGATGCCATTAATCTTCTGGGAGGAATTGATGTGGATATCAGCCATGAGGAATTCCGTGTAATAAATGGTTTTATTACAGAAACAGTGGAATCCACCGGTGTTGGATCCCATCAGTTAAAAAAAGAAGGCCTTAACCACCTGGATGGTGTTCAGGCAGTTGCTTATGCAAGGTTAAGGAAGATGGATACGGATTTTAAACGGACAGAACGTCAGAGAGAAGTTGCGGATCTGGTGCTTAAAAAGGCCAGAGAGGCGGATGCTTCTACCTTAAGCCAGGTGGTGGTTGCTGTACTTCCCCAGATTTCCACCAGCATTGGTATGAAAGATCTGATTCCTCTTGTAAAAAATGTAAAACGGTTTCATTTGTCTGATACAGAAGGGTTTCCATCAAAACTCAGAGATGCCATGATCGGTAAAAAAGACTGTGTCATTCCTGTAACATTGGAGGAAAACGTAAAAAGGCTTCACAAGTTTCTATTTGATGAAGAGAATTATGAACCATCCGAACCGGTGAAAGAAATAAGCCGGCAGATTGAGCTTCGTGTAAAAAAATATTGATATGACCGCCTGTAAAAGACAGAAGACTGCGCTTCTTCAAATGTCTTTTGCAGGCTTTTTCTGTTTAAATATAAAAACAATCCTGCTTAAATATAAAAACAATCCTTTTCTTGCCGTATAAAGTGTGCTATACTATGCAGATGGAATCAGATAGAAGAGAGGAAATGAATAAAAAATCATGAAAAAATAATGAATATAAAAAATTGACATAAGACGAAAGGCAGTGAGAAAAACATGGAAGAAAAACAATTAAAGCGTGCTGTGCGTCATTTGAGCCAGACACAATTTATTGCTTATGGATTTTTTTGTATCATCATGGCAGGGACACTTCTTTTGATGCTTCCGGTATCAAGCAGGAACGGGCAGCCGGAAAATTTTTTAACCTGTCTGTTTACAGCTACCAGCGCTTCCTGCGTGACCGGATTGGTAGTGGCAGATACATGGAGCCAGTGGTCTTTGTTCGGCCAGATGGTGATTCTGGTTTTGATACAGATCGGCGGTCTCGGTTTTATAACGGTGGGAGTTTTCATCTCCATTGTGTTAAGACGCAGGATAGGGCTTAAAGAGAGAGGTCTTTTGCAGGAAAGCGTGAATACTCTTCACATCGGCGGTGTGGTAAGGCTTGCAAAAAGGATCATTAAAGGGACCTGTATTTTTGAAGGCCTGGGAGCAGTTCTCCTTGCCATCCGGTTTATTCCTCAATTCGGATTCTGGAGAGGTTTGTATTACGGCATTTTTCATTCTATTTCAGCATTCTGCAATGCCGGATTTGATCTGATGGGAAATAAGACACCGTACAGTTCCTTTGTTGAGTATTATGATGACTGGCTGGTGAATCTGGTCGTGATATCCTTGATCGTCATTGGCGGCATCGGTTTCATCGTGTGGGATGATTTATACAGGAATAAGCTGCATTTCAGGAAATATATGCTGCATACCAAGATCGTGCTGGTAACTACCGGAATCCTGGTTTTTGGAGGCGGGTTCCTTTTCTATCTGCTGGAGAGGAAAAACCTTCTGGCAGGAATGAATGTAAGCGGGCAGATATTAACTTCCCTGTTCAGCGCCGTTACCGCCAGAACAGCCGGGTTTAATACTACCAATACGGCAGCGCTGACCGATGGCAGCAAGCTGTTTACCATTATACTCATGTTCATCGGAGGAAGCCCCGGATCCACTGCGGGCGGAATTAAGACGACCACCATATTTGTCCTCCTGATGTGCGTGCATTCTAATATCAAGCAGACCTACGGTGTCAATATTTTTGGAAGGCGCCTGGAAGAGGTGGCGATCAAGAGGGCAAGCACTATTCTGACGATTAATTTATTACTGGCTCTTTTTGCTGCACTGGCTATCATGGCAATCCAGCCTTTAGGCTTTTCGAACATTATGTTTGAGACATTTTCTGCAATTGGGACTGTGGGAATGACTACAGGCATTACCAGAGATCTTACTTCCGTTTCCAGGGTAATCATCATCATTTTGATGTACAGCGGAAGAATCGGCAGCTTATCGTTTGCACTGGCTTTTGTCCAGAGCCGGAGAAGGGCTCATGTGGAACAGCCTGTGGAAGCAATTAATGTAGGATAAATAAAAAGGAGAATACCATGAAATCTATTTTAATAATTGGACTTGGCCGGTTTGGCCATCATCTCTGCCTTAATATGGCCAGGCTTGGCAACGATATTATGATCGTGGACCAGAAGGAAGACAGGCTGGAAGATTTACTGCCATATGTTACCAGTGCCAAGATCGGGGACTGTACCAATGAAACGGTATTAAAGAGTCTGGGAATTGGCAACTTCGATTTATGCTTTGTATGTATCGGGACCAACTTTCAAAGCAGTCTGGAAATTACCAGTCTGGTAAAGGAACTGGGAGGAAGGCGTGTAATCAGTAAGGCCAACCGTGATATTCATGCTAAGTTTCTTCTGCGCAACGGCGCCGACGAGGTCATTTACCCGGACCGGGACATTGCAGAGAAGATGGCTGTCCGCTACAGTGCCGATCACGTATTTGATTATATTGAACTGACATCCGAATATTCTATTTATGAGATTCCGCCGCTTCCTGAATGGGTACATAAATCCATTAAGGAAGTAGGAATCAGAAGCCAGTATCATATCAGCGTTCTGGGAATCAAGAGAGAAGGCAGGGCACAGCTTATGCCCCCGGCGGATTATGTGATTCAGCCCCAGGAGCATTTAATGGTAATAGGGAAAAAAGAACATATTGAAAATATTCTAAAAGGGATGAAATAGTTATGACTGCCTGGTTAGCCTCCAACGTATCTACGATCATTATTGCCCTCATTCTCCTGGTATTGGTGTTTTTTGCAGGGAGAAAGGTTTTAAGAAATAAGGGGAGATGCAGCTGCGGCCGGTGTGAAGGATGTGACCGCTGCAGCATCGGGAGTGCAGAAAAAGAAAAGAAGGATTGAAGTGGAATACCATGGAAATCAATGTAAAGAAATTAAATGAAATTGTAAAACAGCAATTTCGGGAAAATTCATATAAAAATTTATTCTGTACTACAGGAGAGCAGTTCCGCTTTCATGCGGCGGCAGTAAGAGCTATACAATTGCTTGGCGGACAGTCATATGTTCTTACTAATGACGATAAGACAGCTTTATTGCCATATTATGCAACTGAATTTGTCAGGACATTTTATAAGACGGATCCCTATATAAATTTTAATAAGAGAGACATATACCTTATAAAGCAGATTTATCTGCTGATGTTAAACGATATAAACCAAGAAACAGCTCTTGAAGAGATTCAAAAAAATCATTATGATAGGATCCGCCGGTTTATAAAATATTCGAATCCGGCCATTTATAAAATAAATCATAACTCCAGTATAAAGGCAAAGCATTTTGTATGTGCCGAATATACTTGCGCGTTCCAGCTGGACTTATTGGAAATTGAACGTGAATTTTTAATTGAGCCGATATTGGATATAGGCTGCGGAGAACATGGAAATCTGGTCCGGTATTTCAGGTCACAGAACCTGGAAGCATATGGAATCGACTGTTTAAAAGAAGAAAGCCGTTATTTTTATAGCGGTAACTGGCTTGAATTCTCCTATGGCTTTGAAAGGTGGGGGACGATTTTTTCCCATCTTTCATTCAGCGGACATTTTCTTCACCATTTTCTTCAGAATGACGGACTGGATGTTCTGTATGCGAAAACCTACATGAGAATTTTGGACTCACTCGTTCCAGGGGGAAGCTGGATTTATACGCCGTCGGTTCCTTTTATGGAAGATCTGCTTTTACCGGAAAAATATTGTGTAAGCAGAAAATTGATCGGTGCGGATATTTATAAAACTGTAATCAGCAGAAGGTAAATGGAATTTATTAAAAAAGCGGCGATTGTTTCGCCGCTATTTTAATTCCAGGGTTAAATCTCCGCTTTTAATCCAGCCTATTTTTCTCAATATTTCACCAAAGCACAGGGAAAGCAGTGCAGGAAGCAGAAAGCAGACAAAGAGAATGCCGAGCCACATGCTGCGCCCTCCCCCCATTGCAGTGTAGACGCCGATGGGACCTACCAGTCCGCAGGTTCCCATACCGGAGCCTGCAGGGATGTTCTTCAGTTGAAATACCATGGTGGCGGCCGGCCCGGTTATCATGGAGGCAAGGGTAGGAGGAATCCAGACTTTGGGATTCTTTACAATGTTGCCCAGTTGCAGCATGCTGGTGCCTAATCCCTGAGACATGAGACCGCCTACCCCGTTTTCCCGGAAAGAAAGGACGGCAAATCCGATCATCTGGGCACAGCAGCCAGCGGTGGCGGCACCGCCGGCCAGACCGTCAAGAGACAGGGCGATACAGATAGCGGCACTGCTTATGGGAAGAGTGAGGGCTATACCGATCAGGGCCGATACCAGGATCCCCATAAGAAACGGCTGCATTTCCGTAGCTGTTTTTACCAGGGTTCCAAACCAATTCATAAAACCTGCTACGCCGGGTCCCACGAATTGAGCGGTCAGAACCCCGGAGATGATGGTGACACCTGGAGTCACCAGAATATCCAGCCGCGTTTCCTTTGAGACGATTTTGCCAAGCTCTGTGGCTATGACCGTTGCGGCAAGAGCCCCAACGGGACCTCCAAGGGCATTTCCGGCAATACCAACGGTCGCCGCTGAAAACAATACCAGTGCGGGTGCATGAAGCGCATAAGCAATTGCTGCGCCAAGGGCAGCGCCGGTAGCACTTTTTGCATAATCCGAGATTACATTAAAAATCGGGATATGGAACTGCTGGCCAAGGGTGCCAAATATGGTTCCGATCAGAAGGGATGCAAAAAGGCCGAATGCCATGGCGCCCAATGCGTCAATGAGATAAGTCTGGACGGTAATGGAGACGTTTTTTCTCCTGAGAAACTCTTTTATGCCGCTTTTTTTCATTATGAATATCTCCTTTTGGTGGTATAATGCACACATTTGACTTTTGTCAAAGCAGTTGTCATGTATTTTACCATAATGTAGTTAAATTTCAAGCTGCAAATGGAAATATTTAGTAATTGATAAATATTAGATAATACAGGCGGAAAAACCGTTTTGCCTCTGCTTGACTTTACCAGAGGTTTGTGACACAATTAATAATTGTAGTTTCATGTAAATTCTGGAAAGAAAAGAGGTCGTATTGATATGACGAAGATTGATATTATCTCCGGCTTCCTTGGAGCCGGTAAGACAACTTTTATTAAGAAGTTACTGCAGGAAGCCATTAGAGGCGAACAGGTGGTCCTGATAGAGAATGAATTTGGTGAGATCGGCATCGACGGTGGTTTTTTAAAGGATGCAGGTATTGAAATCCGGGAAATGAATTCCGGCTGCATCTGCTGTTCTCTGGTTGGTGATTTTGGAAAGTCCCTGGAAGAGGTTTTGACAAAATACCAACCGGACCGTGTTATTATCGAACCATCCGGCGTGGGAAAGTTATCTGACGTTATGAAGGCTGTTATTGATGTGGCTTCCCAGGTGGAAGTAACCTTAAACAGTGCTGTTACCATAGTGGATGCCCAGAAATGCAGAATGTACCGCAGGAATTTCGGGGAATTTTTCAACAACCAGATTGAAAATGCAGGAACAGTTGTATTAAGCCGTACCGATACCGCTCCTGCTGATAAAGTTGACCAGGCGGTTGACATCATCAGGGAGCTTAATCCCAAAGCCTCTGTTGTGACAACGCCGTGCGGGGAACTGAGCGGAAAACAGCTTCTGGAAATCATCGAAAAGCCGGATACGATGGCAGAGGATATGATGAAGGAGGTAAAAGAGCATCATCATCACGAGAATGATGAGAAATGCGGCTGCGGCCATGAGCATCACCATGACCATGATGATCATGAGGAATGCGGCTGCGGCCAAGAGCATCACCATAACCATGATGATCATGAGGAATGCGGCTGCGGCCAAGAGCATCACCATGACCATGATGACCATGAGGAATGCGGCTGCGGCCACGAGCATCATCATGACCATAATGGAGAATGCAGCTGCGGCCATGACCATCATCATGCGGATGAGGTTTTCAGCAGCTGGGGCCTTGAAAATGTACCTGCAATAACAAAAGAGGAGCTGGACAGGATACTTGATGAACTGGCTTACGGGGATGGATTTGGAGAAGTACTCCGAGCCAAAGGGATGATACCCGGAGTGGAAAAAGGTACATGGCTTTACTTTGACTTGGTGCCGGAACAGTATGAAATCCGTGATGGATCACCGGAATATACAGGTAAGGTCTGTGTTATCGGCGCTAAGCTGAAGGATGAGGATCTTAAGAAGGCTTTTGGCAGATAACAGAATGGAGGGAATCATGAGCAATACGGATACTATGGAAGATGAATTTATGCCCGTATTCCTTATCAATGGATTTTTGGAGGCAGGAAAGACCAGGTTTCTGACGTTTACCATGGAACAGGATTATTTTAAGGCCGAAGGGAAAACGCTGTTGATTGTCTGCGAAGACGGGGAAACGGAATATGATATGGAGCTGCTTAAACGTACCAGAACGGCTGGTGTGTTTATTGAAAGCATGGATGAACTGAATCCGGACAGGCTTTTGGAGCTGGAACTGCTTTATAATCCGGAACGGGTTCTTATTGAATGGAACGGTATGTGGAATCTGGATGAACTAATACTTCCGGATGATTGGAAAATCTACCAGCAGATTACCCTGATTGATATGTCCACTTTTGATTTGTATACTGCCAATATGAAGCCACTGTTGTATTCCATGGTTCGTAATTCTGAGATGATTATAGGCAACCGCTGTGACGGAATCCAGGATTTATCCGGTTACCGCCGCATCATTAAAGCAATGTGTCCGCGGGGCGAGATCGTATTTGAAAATTCCGGGGGAGAGGTCAACGGGATTTTTGAGGAAGATCTGCCTTATGATATGAGTGCCGATGTAGTGGAGATATCACCGGAGGCTTATGGAATCTGGTATATCGACTGCATGGATCGAAGGGACCGTTATGAAGGAAAGACCGTGGAATTTACAGCTATGGTTTTAAAAACTCCGGATTTTCCAAAGAATTTCTTCGTACCGGGCCGTATGGCCATGACCTGCTGTGAAGCTGATATGACTTTTTTGGGGTTTATTACAAAAGCAAGAGAAGCGAAGGATCTTGAAACAAAGCAGTGGGTTCGTGTACGTGCGAAGATTGCATATGAATACTGGAAGGATTATGAAGGAGAAGGGCCTGTCCTGTACGCTGAATCGGTAGCACCGGCACAACCGATTAAGGAGATCGTCCAGTTTTAGGATTATAAAGCCAGAAGAAAGAATAAGAACCGTAAAACCATGATAGGTTATACGGTTCTTATATTTTCCGTGATGGATTACATAGGTGGTACCGGTGCGGGCCTTGCAGGATCAAAAACTTCAGAAACGTTGAATAGATCGCCCAGGCTGTCAGGATAGTAATACATCCGGTAGCCATCCAGATTCCTCCGGCCCTGGCGGAAGTAATCCTTTCCCAACTGCACCCAGCAGGTCTTGCTGGCATCAACGTTACAGAAGTAGCGGAATCCCAGGGATTTTAAGTATGTAAAACGTTCGTTGTCATCGGTATACGGGGTCCAGCTTCCGATGTCGCTTCCAAATGGGAAAAGGATTATATCAGTAGGCCCGATCAGGGATTCTACATTCCGTTTCCACTTGTCCGAATCTATTTTAAAATGTTCCATGGAGATCTTTCCCATATCCCGGTGGCCCCAGCTGTGGGAGGACAGCTCCCAGCCATGGTCCTTTAAAGCCTGCGCTACTTTTGCAGCCTGTTGACGGTCAGCTTCATAGTTCGGATTGGTATCCTTGTATGATTCATCAGTCCGGTATCCGAGAATACCGTTATAACCGGTAAAGGCCAGGACTCCCCGTGCTCCCTTATAGGAAAAACCGGGATGGCTTTTTATGAAATTCTCAAGAATCGGAACCAGATCATAGTCGCCGACGGATACACTGCCATCCTCCATCTGCATTTCACAGGTGGGAAAACCATCTTCGCCGATTATTATGCGGGTGGCAAAGCCGTCCCCCTTCATATATTCGTAATAACATAAGTCATCCTGTGACAGGACAAACGCTTTTTTGCCTTCCGGGAGCATGATATCTCCGTATACGAATTTTGGATTGCCGTTCTCATCCATTGTCTCATAAGCAAGGTCATGAAGTCTTACCAGAACATATCCCCGGTCATACATGGACTGCATAATTTTGAGAAATTCTGATTTCGTGGTCATCATCTGATTATAACCGGCCTGCTTGGAATCTCCGTCAAAAGCTTTCGATGTATCCATGATAAGGGAATGGAAAAAAATGTGGGTAACCTGCTGGGGATCAATCCGGACCAGGGTATTTTTAGCCGCCTGATAACCGGCAACAGCGGAAGCTACTTCTTCTCTTTGGTTATATCGGGAATCGGACTGGAGCAGATTGACAGCTCCGTCATAATCGTACTGGGAAGCAAATGCCCCGGCCTGGGAGAGAAGGGCTGACAGTTTTTCTTCTTCGGTTGGTTCGGCCGTTTCGGATTCCTTATTTTGAGTTATAGGTACCTCGCTTTCTGTGGAAAGTCCTGCGACAGAGGAGTCAGCGGGCGATACTCTGTTCTTATGCTTTTTATTGACTGCAATGCAGCATAATGTCAAAATCATGATGAAAAATAATCCAAGAAGTGCTATCACTAGAATTTTAAATGATCGGTTTTGGCCTTGTCTGAAATTCCGATCATGAAAATCATTCTGATTCATAAACTGACCTCATAATTCTATGTTATTTAGGAGGATACCGCCTGGGTATTCCCGTTCTGTACAAGTATATCATATTTTCCGGCAATATGTAATCAGAAGCTGGTAATTTTTTTTGTAAAAAAATGCATATGTATATGAAACAATCCCATACAATGATACAAAGGAATTTTTCAGGGGATCGTGAAAAACCATGAAGAGAGTTACGGCATTTGTATTAAGCTGTTTTCTGCTGTTTTTCTGCCTGTGCCGGCCGGCAGCAGGGCAGGAGCCGGATACGACAGTTGCTTCGGACATGATTATTAAGGCAGAAGAGGCTAAAGAAGTAAATACAGAGGGCGGTCCGACGCTGCAGTCTCCCAGCGCCGTTTTAATGGAAGCATCAACCGGGCAGATTATCTACGAAAAGGATGCAGATGAGAAACGGAGTCCGGCGAGTATTACCAAAATTATGACGCTGATACTGATCTTTGATGCTTTGGACTCTGGTAAGATCAAGCTGACGGATGAGGTAGTGACAAGTGCCCATGCAAAGTCCATGGGAGGCTCACAGGTATTTCTTGAAGAGGGAGAGGTCCAGACGGTGGAGACTCTGATCAAGTGCATTGTGGTAGCCTCAGGGAATGATGCCTCTGTAGCCATGGCAGAGTACATAGCAGGAACAGAGGAAGAATTTGTGAATATGATGAATGAACGGGCTGCCGGGCTTGGAATGACCAACACTCATTTTGAAGACTGCTGCGGTCTTACAGATTCTCCGACCCATGTGACCACCGCCAGGGATATTGCGATTATGTCAAGGGAACTGATTAACAAATATCCTCAGATACATAATTATTCCACCATCTGGATGGAGAATATTACTCATGTGACGAAGCAGGGTACTAAAGAATTC
Organism: uncultured Lacrimispora sp.; assembly: GCA_964402355.1. Lineage (GTDB taxonomy): Bacteria > Bacillota > Clostridia > Lachnospirales > Lachnospiraceae > Lacrimispora. The sequence goes on along the minus strand of CAYOCB010000002.1, from coordinate 106,332 downwards.
GGTCTTTCCAATACCAATAAGCTTTTAAAAATGGCTACTAATTTTACGGTAACAGGTTTAAAGACCGGTTCCACCTCCATAGCAAAATATTGTCTTTCCGCTACGGCAGAAAAGAATGGGGTACGCCTGATTGCTTCCATCATGGCAGCTCCTGATTATAAAATCAGGTTTGCGGATGCCCAGACACTTTTAAATTATGGTTATGCCAACTGTAAGCTGTATGAGGATAAAGAAATGCTTCCGCTTTCTGATATGACAGTGGATAATGGGGTAGTCGATCAGGTTCCTCTAAAATATGGAGGTTCATTTTCTTATTTGAGTCTCAACGGGGAGGATATTACTGCAATTGAAAAGAAACTGGAACTGGTGCCCTCCCTTCAGGCACCTGTGGAGGAAGGACAGAACGCCGGAAGTCTGGTGTATACCCTGGGAGGTAAAAAAATCGGAGAGGTACCTGTGGAAGCGGCAGAGGCAGTCCGGGAAGCAAAATTTTCAGATTATTTCAAGCGCCTGTGGAAAGCGTTTAATCTGTAACATATCAAAGGAATCTGACATTGATCTCAGTGCCGGATTCTTTTTTTTATTTAATAGTTAAATAAAAAGCACTCCGTGCAGGATGCGCATGACGCTTAAGAGGAATATGTCACTGAAGTGACAGCACGTCAGCGCTAGAGTCTGACAAGTCAGACTCTTTCTTGTGATGAAAATAAAATTTAAATTAGGTGTTGACAAACAATATTATATTACATATAATATATATTATACAGTGTATAATATGAATTTTAAAATAATATTATATATGTAATGTACATTAAGAAAGGAAGGTGAACAATCGTGGAAAGAAAGCGTTTGTACCGGTCCGTAAACAACAAGATCATCTGCGGCGTATGCGGCGGAATCGGAGAATATTTCCAGGTGGATCCTGTTATGATAAGGCTTATATGGGTTCTTCTTATGTTTATCCACCCATGGCGCCATTTATTTCATTCGTATATGGGATTTTCGTTAGCAGGAGGCAGCATGATTCTATATGTCATTGCGGCGGTCATTATCCCCAGGGCACCAAAGGATGGGGTAAGGTAACGGATTGTGCAGGCAGTAAAGATAGGAGTGGACATATGGTTTTTAACACAGGAGCAGCATTATTGGACGCCATTGTCCTGGCGGTAGTATCAAGGGATCTGGAGGGTACTTATGGCTATAAGATTACACAGGATGTGAGGAATGTCATTGAGATTTCAGAATCAACCCTGTATCCGGTACTCCGGAGATTGCAGAAGGAAGAGTGCCTGGAGGTCTATGATCTGGCTTTTGACGGAAGAAACCGAAGGTATTATAAAATTACGGAAAAAGGACGGGTTCAGTTGAATCTCTATAAAGGTGAGTGGGAAGGCTACTCGCAGAAGATATCCCGGATTTTAGAGGAGGCACATGTATGAACAGGGATGAGTTTATGAAAGAGCTGGATTATCTGCTGTCAGATATTCCAGATGGAGAAAAGGCGGATGCCGTCGAATATTACAGGGATTATCTGGAGGAAGCCGGTCCTGAAAATGAGGAACAGGTCATCCGGGAATTTGGAAGCCCTGAACGTATTGCCGCCATTATCCGTTCAGATATTACCGGTAATCTTGAAGAAGGAGGAGAGTTCACGGAAAGCGGTTATCAGGATGAACGTTTTAAAGATCCCAATTATCAGATGGCAAAGCGATATGAACTTCCGGAAGCGTATGATGAACAGAAGGATTATAGCAGAAGACATGGCCGGGCGTCTATCAATAAAGGAAGACGCAGGAATTCCAGCCGTGCTGTTAAAATTATTTTGTGGATAATACTATTTATTTTGGTCTCCCCTATGCTTATGGGGATCGGCGGCGGCCTTCTGGGGCTGGTCAGCGGTCTTTTTGGAATCCTTGCTGCAGCGGTAGTTGCAGTTGGTGCCATTACCGCGGCCTTTCTGGTGGCTGGGTTTGGTCTGCTTCTGGCCGGGATCGTTTCCATGGTAATCCATCCCTTAAGCGGGATATTACTGTTTGGATTGGGGATACTGATTTTTGGCTTTGGCCTTCTCGCCCTTGCTGTCAGCATGGCTTTTTATGGGAAATTCCTTCCTTTCCTTTTCCGAAGCGGTGTGGATGCCATTAGCAGACTGATATACAGAAGGAGGGAACGTTCATGACTAGATTTATGAAAGTATGTCTGATCGCCGGAGGAATCTGTGTGTTGGTAGGCGGAGGCATTTCTTTAGTAGCAGCGTCCCTGGGAGGTAATTTATGGGATGTTATGCCCCGGAAGGCTGCAGTCTGGAAAAATAAAATTTCCGGAGCTGTTTTTGATGAGTTTTGGCAGAATACTGACAACTGCTTAGACAGTGAACACTTTCATTATTACTTCAGCCAGAAAGATAAAGATATGGAAGAGAATGGGCAGGAAATATTCTCTTCCGCAGAAATTAAAAATATGGACGTAACAGCCCATACAGGAAAAATTGTTATTGCAGAAGATCCTTCTGCTGACAAAATCAGGATTTTCTGCAACAGAGATGAATCTGACTGGGTGTGCTATGCAGAAGATGATGAGCTTAAGGTACAGATAAAATCCGGACGGTCAGACAGTGAAGGTGAAAACGGAGTGCTTCTTACAATCCATGTGCCAGAGGATTACCATTTTTCCGGCGTAGACTTAAAATCAGTTCATGCAGATCATTTCTCGGGACCGGATAATCAGGTTCCGGTTATACTGGTATCATCTCTTTCAGCCGATGAATGGAATGTGGAGTCAAAGGCTGGATCGATTATAGTCAGTCGGGGCAATGCAGGAAATCTGTCAGCTGAATGTGATGCAGGCGCCGTGGAATATTCCGGAACCGTTACAGGAGATATTGACGCAGACTGTAAGGTCGGCGGCATACACATGGAATTGGCGGGAGAGAAAAAAGATTACAACTATGATATAACGTGCAGGCTGGGAGCAGTAAAAATTGGTGATGAAGACAGTGTGGCTTTAAAAAACAACGAACAGGTGGATAACGGAGCAGATCAGGATATGGAACTGGATTGCAGAACAGGTGCAATACAGGTGGATTTTATGAATGAATTATAATTAAATCACAATTACATGCCAGAAAACAGAAAGGAGATACTGTTATGGAAGACAATCAGAAAAGATTATACCGCTCGGATACAGATAAAATGCTTTGCGGAGTATGCGGAGGAATTGCGGAATATTTTAATGTAGATCCGACCATCATCAGGCTGCTGTGGGCAGTACTGATCTGCTCGGGTCCTGGTATCATAGCCTATTTTATCGCTGCCATTATTATTCCAAGGAGATAAAGTATTTAACAGGAATCCGGTGATCCTGGGATACGCGCAGGGGAGCGTCACACAAGCATGAGGGTAAAATGAGACTTATCAGGCCTCATTTTACCCTCATGTTTCTGCTTTTGTAAGGTTTAATTCTCCATGCAGTGGGCATACTCTTTTTAGATTTTAAGAAAGGAGACGTATAGAGTATGTCAAAAGGAAAGAAAAATGAACCATTTGATCCCCGTAATATGAAGCCGGAGGAAGTACTTAAATTTGAGATCGCAACGGAACTTGGTCTTGATGGCAAAGTTGTAAAAGGTGGCTGGCGCAGTCTGACAGCAAAAGAAAGCGGACGGATCGGAGGCCTGATTACAAAAAGAAAAAGAGAACTGAAAAAAGAAGCTCTGGTTAAAGAAGAAGAAGCGTAGCGGTTGCTGCTAAGGCAGCAGCAGCCATGCTGTTTGCCGGAAGTGAATTACAGCATATGATGATAGGACACCAAAAGGAAGGTCGGCCGGTCTTCCTCTTTTTCATGTTGACAAAGGTGTGATGTTTCATTAACAGTAAAAATAAGGAACTAATTGAAAAAATTCCTCATGTATGTTATTGTTATAACATAGCAGTATCCTGATACCAAAAATACAGTTTGAGGTAGAAGGTTCGGCACAGGAGGGATCGTTCTGTTTTGCCGCGCCTTTATGGCGTGGCTTTTTATATATACAGCACAGCGGAGGAATGAAGGATGGAGACGAGAATCGCAGTAATCGGTATTGTTGTAGAGGAAGAAGATTCAGTGGAATTACTGAATGAAATCCTGCATGAATACCGGATGTATATAATTGGCCGTATGGGAATCCCTTATCCGAAGAAGAGGCTAAGCATTATCAGTATTGCAGTGGATGCACCTCAGAGCACTATTTCCGCATTGACCGGAAAGATCGGAAAATTAAAGGGAATCAGCTCCAAGACAGCCTATCAGACGCAGCAAGGCTTAAGTTCATCTGAACTTTAAATAAAATTTTATAAAACCGGTTGTAGGACAGCTGTCTTAAATGGCGGTGGTCTTATAAATAAATTTACTGACGGAGAAGCAAAAGCTGACCCTGAAGAAAGGAAGAAAATAATGTATGATCCAAAATCTCTGAAAGCAGAAGAATTCATTTCTCATGAGGAAATCCTCGAAACTCTTGATTATGCGGAAAAAAACAAGGACAATGCAGAACTGATCGACAGTCTCATTGCCAAAGCCAGACTCTTAAAGGGTCTGACCCACCGGGAGGCTTCTGTACTTCTGGCCTGCGAAATCCCGGAAAAAATACAGGAAATCTATGATCTTGCGGAACAGATCAAGAAGGATTTTTACGGAAACCGCATTGTAATCTTTGCACCTCTTTATCTTTCCAATTATTGTGTGAATGGCTGTACTTACTGTCCATACCATATGAAGAACAAACATATTGTAAGAAAAAAGCTGACCCAGGAGGAAGTGGCAAAAGAAGTAATTGCGCTTCAGGATATGGGGCATAAGAGGCTCGCCATAGAAGCAGGTGAGGATCCGGTAAACAATCCTATCGAATATATATTGGAATGCATTCATACTATTTATTCGATCAAACATAAAAATGGGGCGATCCGCAGAGTCAACGTAAACATTGCCGCAACCACTGTGGAAAATTACCGGAAGCTTAAGGAAGCCGGAATTGGAACCTACATACTGTTTCAGGAGACTTATCATAAGGAAAGCTACGAAAAACTTCATCCGACCGGTCCGAAGCATGATTATGCATACCATACCGAAGCGATGGACCGGGCCATGGAGGGCGGTGTGGATGATGTGGGGATCGGCGTACTTTTTGGACTGGAACGTTACCGGTATGAGTTTGCAGGACTTCTTATGCATGCGGAGCACCTGGAGGAGGTTCACGGTGTAGGGCCTCATACCATCAGCGTTCCCCGCATCAAGCATGCTGATGATATTGACCCGTCTGCATTTGATAATGGTATTGATGATGAAATATTTGCAAAACTCTGTGCCCTGATCCGGATCTCGGTTCCTTATACCGGAATGATCGTATCTACCAGAGAGAGCCAGCAGGTAAGAGAAAAAGTTATCCATTTGGGAGTATCCCAGTTAAGCGGTGCCTCCAGGACCAGCGTGGGCGGCTACCAGGATGAGGACCGGCCTACCGACACCGAACAGTTCGACGTATCGGATCAGCGATCCCTGGATGAAGTGGTGCACTGGCTGATGGATATGGGGTATATTCCTTCCTTCTGTACGGCGTGTTACCGGGAAGGGCGTACCGGAGACCGGTTCATGAGTCTCTGTAAAAGCGGGCAGATTCAAAACTGCTGTCACCCCAATGCGCTTATGACGTTAAAGGAGTACTTAATGGACTATGCTTCCGGAGAAACGAAAAAAACCGGAGAGGAATTAATTAAGGCAGAGCTTAACAACATACCTAAGGAAAAGGTAAGGCAGATCTGTGAGGAACATTTACAGAAAATTGAAGAGGGCATCCGGGATTTCCGTTTCTAGCCCGCCAAAGACAGAAAGAAGAGGTAATATGCATGGGACTTAATGAGACACCATCGTCCGAACGGGTACATATTGGTTTTTTTGGACGCCGCAATGCAGGAAAATCAAGTGTTGTCAATGCGGTGACGGGACAGGAACTGTCCGTTGTTTCCGAAGTGAAAGGTACGACTACTGATCCGGTTTATAAATCCATGGAACTTCTGCCTATGGGGCCTGTAGTTATCATAGATACGCCGGGGTTCGACGATGAGGGAACCTTGGGAGCGATGCGGGTCAGAAAGACAAAGCAGATTTTAAACCGGGCAGACTGCGCAGTTTTAGTCGTAGACGGAACTGTTGGAAAAACAGAGATTGATAAAGAGCTGATCAGATTATTCGAGGAAAAGAAGATTCCCTATGTAGTGGCCTATAATAAGTGTGACTTGACCGGCAGGCAGGAATATTGTGACGGACTTTCCGTCAGTGCGGAAAAAAATCTTTTTATCCATGAATTGAAAGAACGGATTTCGCTGCTTGTGAATACCGGAGATACAAGGCTTAACATTGTAGGAGATCTTTTGAAGCCTTACGATTTTGTGGTTCTGGTAATTCCCATTGATACTGCAGCACCAAAGGGACGTTTGATTTTGCCCCAGCAGCAGGTGATCCGGGATATTTTAGAGGCACGAGCCGTTTCGGTCGTAGTCCAGGATACGGAGTTAAAGGGGACATTAGAAAAGCTGGGGGATAAACCTTACCTTGTCATAACAGACAGCCAGGCTTTTGAGCAGGTTAACAAGGATACGCCAAATCACATTATTCTTACCTCTTTTTCTATCCTGATGGCCAGATATAAAGGATTTTTGGAGGATGCCATAAAGGGCGTGGCAGCTATGGAAAAGCTAAAGGATGGGGATAAGGTCCTTATTTCCGAAGGGTGTACCCATCACAGGCAGTGTGACGACATCGGAACGGTAAAGCTGCCACGCTGGCTCCGGGAATTTACTGGAAAAAATCTTCATATTGAGACCTCATCCGGAAGAGAATTCCCTGATGACTTATCTTCATACAGCCTGATTATCCACTGCGGTGCCTGCATGTTAAATGGAAGAGAGATGGATTACCGCAGAAAATGCTCTGCTGACGCGGGAGTACCGTTTACCAACTATGGTACTGCAATCGCTCATATGAAGGGAATTTTAAAAAGAAGTCTGCAGATTTTTCCGCAATTGGAAGAGATGATATGATCATTAAATTTAAAAACGGTATAGCCACAGTGGCTATGCCGTTTTTGCTGCTGACCGGGCCATTATTTAGAAATGACATTTACTATTTTCTGTGATATGATAAATCAAATGATAATTTTACAGCAGGGGATTATTTAATACAGTATCGGGATTACAGGATTCGATTCAAACCAAGCATAAAAGGAAGGAGGCCTTCAATGAGAATTGAAACGGACCGGTTAATAATCAGGTATTTTGAAAAAACGGATGGGAATGATCTGTATGATTATTTATCAAAGGAAGAGGTTGTGAGATATGAACCTTATACCACATACACTTATGAAAAGGCAGTATCAGAGGCCGGACGCCGGGCTGGTGATAAGAATTTTTATGCGGTTGCTTTAAAGCAGGGGAAGGTAATCGGGAACCTGTATTTTGCAGGAGGTGATTTTGATACATGGGAGCTGGGGTATGTATTCAACTGCGATTTCTGGGGGAAGGGATATGCTTTCGAAAGTGCAAAGGCGCTGATTTCATATGCATTTGCCAACAATCTGGCAAGAAGGATCGTATCCATGTGCAATCCTCTCAATGAATCTTCATGGAAACTGTTGGAGCACCTAGGTTTCAGACGGGAGGGAACATTAAGAAAGAATATTTATTTTTTCCTTGATAATAATAAAAATCCAATCTGGCAGGATACTTATGAATATGGATTGCTGAGAGAGGAATGGAAGTGAGGAATATGAATTTTATAGGGGATGGAAAGGAAATAACCAGATGGCAGAGACGATTATGATTCAGGGGACTATGTCCAATGCGGGAAAAAGCCTGACTGCGGACGGGCTGTGCCGCGTATTCAAACAGGATGGGGACTGTGCGGCCCCTTTTAAATCCGGCGCCCAGGTAATTGCAAACGGCACACCCGTTAGCAAAGATGAGGAAAGCCTGTCCGGCCGGCTGAAAGGAACCGGAAAGACAGAACGGGCCGAAGCGGAGATTGCAGTAATCCGGCTGCCTGGAATATCAGATTTAACTGATTTTCAGGTATTCTCCATTATGCAGGAAGTCCGCCTGCGCTATGTGGAACGTGTTTCCGATCTGGGAAAGCCTGATATGGTCCTATTGCCTGAAAGTAAAAATACCATTGAGGATTTGCTCTGGATGCGCCGGAATGGCCTGGAGGCGGCCATATGGAAACTGGCGGCTGAGAACGTACCGGTATTTGGAATATGCGGCGGCTTTAAGATGCTGGGGGAAAGCCTTTCGGACCCGGACTGTGTGGAATCCGGTTTGGCAGTCACTCCGGTAAGGGGCATGGGCCTTCTGCCCATCCGTACCGTTTTTGGAAAGGAAAAGACCAGAACAAGAGTGGCAGGAGCCTGCAGCGGCGTAGGAGGGATTTTAGAGGATCTTTCCGGTATGGAGGTGGAAGGCTATGTAATACACATGGACGGGACTACCCGGTCCGTACCTCCCCTGACCTATGTAATGGAATGCCAGTCCGGCTCTCATCTGGCAGAAATGGATGGATGCCAGAGAGGGAATATATATGGTACCTGCATTCATGGCTTTTTTGATAAGGAAGGAATAGCCGGAATCATTGTAAATGCTCTTATAAAAAAGAAAAGACAGCCGGCTTTATTTACAGGAGGTATCTGCTAGCTGGTTATAAGAAACAGCACTATTACTGAACGGCTGGCAAAGCTTTTTAGAGTCAGCCTTGACATGGAGCAGATCTATGGGATAATGGGCATAAAGGATTCGTCGGGAAGCCGGCGGCTATCGCAGATGTCCTGCTTTACCAGATTTCTTAAAAGGGGAAGAACAGCATGGATTTATACAGCATAATCTTAGTGGATGATGAAGAAGAAGTACGTAAAAGCATAATCAAGAAAATCGAATGGCAGGCAGCCGGTTTCCGGGTGGTGGGCGATGCGGAAAACGGTGAGGATGCCGTGGAAAAAATCGAGGTTCTGGAACCGGATGTGGTATTGACTGATATCCGGATGCCATATATGGATGGTCTGGCTCTGGCTGAAAAGGTACGCCAGAGGCACCCATCCATAAAGGTGGTGATTTTTTCAGGGTATGATGATTTTGAATATGCCCAGAGAGCAATTAAGCTGAATGTGAGTGAATACATTTTAAAACCTGTCAATGTTGAGGAACTGACCTCCATATTAAAACGGATCAAGGCGAAACTGGATGAGGAAATAGAGGAAAAAAGGAATTTGAACCGCCTTCGGGAAAATTACCGGAAAAGCCTTCCGATCATCCGGGAGCAGTTTTTTAATGACCTGGTCCATAAAAATCTTCCCAAAGAGCTGGTAGAACAGAAGTTTAAGGAATATGACGTACCTGTTACAGGAGCCAGAAAATGGATTATCGCCGCCATTGATGTGGAAAAGGGAGATGTCAGGGAAAATCTGTCTCTTCATAATGAGGAAGAACTGATTCCTATTTCTGTCATGCAGATTGTCAGAGAAAAGCTTGAGGGTTATTGCCGTTTTGCTCTTTTCCAATCCGCTTCAGAGGCCAGCATGGTGGTCATTGTGGCTCTTGATGAGGACAACTCCACTACCGGGCTTATTGATGTGTTTGGAGACATCTGCAAGGAGACAAGACGTATTTTAGAAGTTCCGGTCACCATCGGGATTGGCCATAGCTGTGAAGAACTGTCCGGTTTCCGGGAAGCTTATCAGTCATCCGTTAACGCCCTTGGATATAAAGCCATAGCAGGCAGGGGGACTACCATTTATATCAATGATATGGAACCGGTCGGAGTCGGAAAGCTGGAATTTGACAGTGTGACAGAGTCGGAGCTGATATCAGCCATAAAATTCGGCCCTGACGAAAAGATAGAGGCAGCTGTGGCCAATATCATTGAAAAGATGGAATCGGCAAAGGTCCATTTCCGACAGCAGCAGGTCTACATGTTCGGCGTTTTGAACAGCGTCATTCAGATGATCCAGCAGTATGACCTGGCCCTGGAAAATATAATGGGCGGTAATCTGGAGTATATGGAAATGTTCGGTAAGCTCCAGAAAAAGGAAGAATTCGGACAGTGGCTTTTAAAAATAGCAGAGAAAATGAACCAGGCTATCAATCAGGAGCGGGACATTACGACCCGGCAGGTGATTCTGGAAGCAAAACAGTATATTATGGACCATTATCAGGACCCTGACCTGTCTGTTGAAATGATATGCCGCCATCTTCATATGAGCCCGGCTTATTTTTCCACAATGTTTAAAAAGGAAACAGGCCAGGCCTATATTGCTTACTTAACGGACCTCCGTTTGAACAAGGCAGTGGAGCTGTTAAATAAAACCGATGATAAGACCTATGTGATTGCGTCCAAAGTAGGTTATCAGGAACAGAACTATTTCAGCTACGTATTTAAGAAAAAGTTCGGTGTGTCGCCGACAAAATTCCGTGGAGCCAGGTAATGGAAAAAAAGAATACAAGCATACGCTATACCATATTTATATACTTTACCGTAACCGCTCTGGCGGCCAGCCTTCTGATTACTTTTTCTTTATATCAGCGTCTTTCCACCCAGGTAGCAGAGATGGTGCAGGAGGAAAACCAGAGCCTGATCAATCAAGTTGCCAGGTCTGTGGAGTCCTATCTCCGTACGGTTATGAAACTGTCGGATTCCCTGTATTACGGTGCGGTAAAGAACGCAGATCTTTCTTCCCAGTCCATTAACAACGAAATTACCCTTCTGTATGACAACAACAAAGACAATGTGGACAACATCGCCCTGTTCTCCCAATCGGGTGATCTGGTTGAGGCGGTTCCTGCTGCAAGACTAAAAAACGGCCTTGACGTTACCATGGAAGAATGGTTTTCAAATGCCCTGGTAAAGACTGAAAACCAGCATTTCTCCTATCCTCATATCCAGTATATCTTCGACAATAATGAAAACCAGTACCGATGGGTCATATCCCTTTCCAGGGCTGTTGAGCTCACAGAAGGAACCTCCACCACCCAGGGGGTGCTTCTGGTGGATTTAAGCTATTCCAGCCTGGAACACCTTTTTGACGGGGTCACTACCGGAAAGGGCGGTTATGTCTATTTGATCAGCAATAACGGGGAGATCTTATACCATCCGAAAATCCAGCTCATCGATTCCGGGCGGCTGCAGGAGAACAACATGGCAGCAGCAGAATACAAGGATGGGATTCACAGGGAGGAATTCAGAGGGAAGACCCGGACCATAACAGTGAGATCCATTGGTTACACCGGCTGGAAGATCGTTGGAGTGACTCCTGAGAACGTGGTATCTTTAAACTCCATCAAGACCAGGCTTTTTATCGTTTTCATAATAACCCTGATATTGTTCATACTGGCCCTCATCAACTCCTATATTTCTTCCCGCATTACGGACCCCATCAAGGAACTGGAAAAATCCGTTGGAATTCTGGAAGAAGGTGATCTGGAAACTCCGGTTTCCATCGGTGGCTCATATGAGATCCAGCATTTGGGAAATTCCATTAAAAACATGGCAAAGCAGATCCGCCTTCTTATGGATGACATTGTGGCTGAACACGAGGCAAAGAGAAAACAGGAATTTGACACCCTGCAATCACAGATCAACCCGCATTTTCTTTACAATACGCTGGATATTATCGTATGGATGATTGAAAATGAACAGAAAGCAGAGGCGGTGAAGGTGGTAACTGCTCTGGCCCGGTTTTTCAGGATCAGCTTAAGCAAAGGAAAAAGCATCATCACAGTCCGGGATGAGCTTGAGCATGTCCGGAATTATCTAATGATCCAGCAAATGCGTTTTAAAAATAAATTTTCCTATGAGATTCATACAGAGGAAGACTGCCTTGAGCTTACCAGCTTAAAGCTGGTGCTGCAGCCCCTTGTGGAGAATGCCATTTACCATGGGATGGAATTCATGGATGGAGACGGAGAAATCGTTCTGAATGTCTGGAGAAAGGACGATGATCTGTATTTTTCGGTGAAGGATAACGGACTTGGTATGACAGAAGCGCAGGTGGCCAGCCTGTTTTCTAATCAGGTTCCTGTCACCTCGAAAAAAGGGTCCGGGATCGGTGTTAAGAATGTCAATGAACGAATCAAGCTGTATTTTGGGGAAAATTATGGCCTGACCATTGATTCAGAACCGGACGTGGGGACGGTCATCACCCTCCATCTGCCGGTGGTTTTCTACGGCTCTGATTTAAAGATGGAAACACACTCTGGGTTTACCACTGTGTCCGATGAAACGGTGCGGACCCTGCCTGAAAAAAAGGACAAGGAAAAGGAAACACCCTGAGAGTATACCTCTAAGTCAAAAAAACATGGGCAGTAAAAAGGAAAGAAAATCATGACAAAACAGGAAAAATTATTATGGGCTTTGTTTGCAGGAGTGCTAGTGGTCCTGTTTCTTTTATCCTCTACGGATTTGATCATTAAGGATAAGAAAACAGAAATATATCCGGTTTCGGTCATTATAAACGATACTTCGGATGATTATTATGCAAATTTCAGAAAGGGAATCGATAAAGCTTCGGAGGAATACAATGTGGATGTCAGCTTTATCACTCTTTTTGAAAAAGGGGATGCCGGCCAGCAGATGGAACTGGTCAGGCGGGAAATCAATGATGGTGCCTCCGCTGTGGTCCTGATCCCGGTAAAACCGGTGGAATGTGCGAAGGAACTGGATGAAATGGTACTTAACAGTCCGGCGGTCATTATGGGCAGCATGTTTCCAAATGAACGGGTTCAAAATGGAATATGCCCGGATTACCGGGAGGAAGGTAAAATACTGGGACAGGCTATTGCTGCAGAGAATTCACCGGACCTTCCGGTATGGATATTTTCGGAAGGACTGGATTACGGCTACAGCAGAGAAATCTATGACGGGTTGCGGGGAGTACTTACAGAAGCCGGATTTACAATGGAGCTGTATGAAGAAAGCACAGATGAAACCTTCCGGAAGACCATTGAGGCTGCGGTATATCCGGAAAGGCAAAATGCCCTTATTGCTGCCATTGACGTGAAAAGCCTTGATGAGGCAGCCGGTATCCTGTCCGGCAGCCAGGTATATGGCAGCTGTATTTCAGGACTTTACGGAATCGGAAGCACCACCAGAATACTAAAGGAGCTGGACAACGGAATCATAAAGGGACTGGTCACAAGCAACCAGTTCGATGCGGGGTATATGAGTATAGAGAAGGCAGTGGAAGCGGTTCACAAAGGGCATGAGAGGGAGCAGATAATTTTAGATTCTTACTATATCCAAAAAGAGGATTTAAGGGAAAGCAGATTTGAAAAAATATTGTACCCGATTGATTGAGATAGGGGGATGGGAATATGAAGAGACGGTATGGTTTGCTGATTGGGGCAATGATCCTGCTGTTTGTTTTGTGGGGAGTTTTTTATCAGAGTCGGAAGGAAGGAGGCCAAGAAGAAAAAAAATCCATACGGATCGGGGTGACCCTGTACCGGGGGGATGATTCTTTTATTAATACGCTTCGGGGAAATATTGAAGAACAGGCAAAGGAATATGAGAAGGAAACCGGTATCAAGGTTGTCATGGAAATCGTGGATGCAAAGGGAAATCAGAACACCCAGAACAGTCAGGTGGACCGATTCATTTCCCTGGGTTATGATGCTATTTGCGTTAATATCGTGGATCGCTCCGTGGCATCCAACATCATCGGCAAAGCCATGGATGCGGATCTGCCGGTGGTGTTTTTCAACAGGGAACCCGTAGAGGAGGATATGCGCCGCTGGGAAAAGCTGTACTATGTGGGGGAAAATGCCAAGGAATCTGCAGCGCTTCAGGGAAACATCCTGGTGGAGGCATACAAAAAAGATCCTTCTTCTCTGGATTTAAATGGTGACGGAAAAGTCAGTTATGTTCTGCTGGAGGGGGAAAACAGCCATCAGGATTCCCTTATCCGGACAGAGTGGTCCATCCAGACCTTAAAGGATGGAGGCGTACCGCTGGAGAAAATCACAGGAGGAATCGCCAATTGGGACAGAAGCCAGGCGTCTGCCTGGATGGAGCAGTGGCTTACGGAATACCCGGATGAGGTGGAGGTGGTCATCTGCAACAACGATGACATGGCGCTTGGGGCTGCGGATGCCCTGGAGCGGGAAGGGGTCAGAAGGCCGGTTAAGATCGTCGGGATTGACGGTACACCTCAGGGAATTGAGGGAATCCGTTCCGGTAAGCTTTTCGGGACGGTTCAGTGTGACAGCGAAGAATATGCCAGTGTAATTTTTAAAATCGCTGCTGCCGAGTCCCTTGGTCAAAATGTACAGGATATTGTGAAATTGGACAGGGAAAAATATTATGAATGCGGTCAGAAAGCCCTGACCGCAGAATAAAGACAGGCAATTGTGCATTGTGAGCAAAATATCAAATAAAATCGATAAAATCATAGGAAATCTAAAAAAATTGATATACCTCCAAAAAAAATTATATAGAATACTGCACAAAAGAAAGCTATAATGTGCATGTCGACAAGGGAAAAACACTAATCGATAATAATATGATGATAAGGGAGGATTTATCATGAGATTTTTGAGGAAAGCAGCAGCAGTAGGCCTTGCGTCAGCAATGGTATTTTCCATGGCAGGCTGTGGCTCCAGTTCCAAAGGTACGACTGCGGCACAGTCAGAAGCCGCTACGGCAGCAGCAGAGGCTGGGAAGGAAGATACGGGTGCAGCGGAAACTACGGCAGAAGCTGTGAAGGAAGCTGTGGGCGGAGACCTGGCTGACAAAAAAGTTGGTATTTCTATTTACAAATTTGATGATAATTTTATGACACTTTACAGGACAGAGCTTCAACGTTATTTGACCGAAGATCTGGGCATTAAGAAAGAAAATGTTGTCATTCAGGATGGAAAGGGCGATCAGGCTGAACAGACGAACCAGATTCAGAACTTTATCACCCAGAAATATGATGTATTGATTTTAAACCTGGTGCAGGCTTCTTCTGCTCCGGAAATCACAGATATGTGTAAAGATGCTGGAATTCCGGTTGTTTACATCAACCGTGAACCAGATCCGGAAGAAGAACAAAGATGGAAAGATGAAAAGATCAATGCTACTTACGTAGGCTGTGATGCAAGACAGTCCGGAACCTACCAGGGTGAAGAAATTCTGGAGACCTCCAATAAGGGCGATATTAATGGAGACGGCGTTGTTACTTACATTATGATCCAGGGGGACCCGGAGAATGTAGATGCTCAGTACAGAACAGAATTTTCAGTAAAAGCTCTTACCGATTCAGGTATGCAGGTAAAAGAACTGTTAATGCAGCGCGGTGACTGGGATCAGGCCAAGGCACAGCAGATTGCCCAGGATGCATTAACACAGTATGGTGATCAGGTTGAAGTAATCTTCTGCAACAACGATGCTATGGCTCTTGGAGCGCTGCAGGCAATTGAAGCAGCAGGACGTACGGTAAATAAGGATATCTACTTAGTAGGTGTTGACGCATTGACAGAGGCAGTTCAGAACGTTATCGACGAAAAGCAGACAGGTACTGTATTTAATGATCATTTCTCCCAGGCTAAAACAGCAAGCGATATGGCAGTTGGGTTTTTAAATGGTGAAGCAGTTGATAATGTGAACATGGTAGACTACATTAAGGTTACGAAAGACAATGCTCAGGAAATTCTTGATAAATTAAATTAATTTCCAGCAGCCGATTGAAAGCGGGTGTGTCGGTAAGGCACACCCGATTTTTAAAAGTATCCGGTAATATAAATAGGAAAGGAGAAACGGGATGGCAGAGCAATACAGACTGGAAATGATTGGGGTCAGCAAATCTTTCCCTGGTGTCAAGGCACTTGACAAAATCAAATTAAAAGTTCGTCCCGGAACCGTTCACGCTCTGATGGGTGAAAACGGAGCAGGAAAATCGACCCTGATGAAATGTCTTTTCGGCATTTACAAAATGGATGAGGGCGAGGTTCGTATTGATGGGGAGAAAGTAAGCATTGCAAATCCGGATGATGCTCTGCACAAAGGGCTTGCGATGGTCCATCAGGAGCTGCAGCCGGTTCCGGCGCGTTCTATTGCGGAAAACATGTACCTGGGAAGATATCCCTTAATCAAGTTTGGTCCTCTTAAAATGGTTGATCATAAAACCATGAATTCGGAAGCGGAAAAATGGTTAAAAGATGTTAAAATGAATTTTAATCCTAAGGCAAAGCTTGGGACACTATCAATCGGACAAATGCAGTCAGTTGAGATTGCAAAGGCGGTAAGCCAGAACGCAAAACTGGTGATTCTGGATGAGCCGACTTCTTCACTGACTGATAATGAAGTAGAAGCGCTGTTCCGCATTATCCGGGAATTGAAATCCCGTGGTGTTTCTATGATATATATCAGCCATAAGATGGCAGAGATCCGGCAGATTGCCGATGACATAACAATCATGCGTGACGGCACATACGTAGGCTCCTGGGAGGTAAAAGACATATCCGACGATGAAATCGTGAAGCAGATGGTAGGCCGGGAACTGAGTAATGTCTATCCGCCTAAAGATGATTACCGGACGGATGAAACCGTTTTGAAAGTCAGTCATTTATGCAGTATTCATGAACGTTCTTTCCAGGATTGCAGCTTTGAGCTGAAAAGGGGAGAGATACTGGGATTCGGCGGCCTGGTAGGTGCCCAGAGAACAGAACTTATGGAAGCGATTTTCGGAATGCGTCATATAGCAAGCGGACAAATCGAGGTTCTTGGCAAAAAGGTTATCATTAAACGCCCCCAGGATGCGATCAGTGACTCCATAGGGATGATAACAGAGGACAGACGAGGTACTGGTATTTTGGGATGCCTTAGCATTTCAGATAATACTGCAATTGCCTCTTACCGGAATTATACCCGTCTTGGGACCATCAACAGCAGAAAGGTCGGGGAAGCAGTAAAAGACAGCATTGCCAAACTCAGCATCAAGACACCAAACGACAGGACACTTATTCAGTCACTGTCAGGCGGCAACCAGCAGAAGGTAATTATTGCCAGATGGCTGGCCAATAATCCGGATGTTCTGATCATGGATGAACCGACCAGAGGAATCGATGTCGGCGCAAAATATGAGATTTATCAGATTATGATTGATCTTGTTAAACAGGGAAAATCAATTATCATGATTTCTTCCGAAATGCCGGAGCTGATCGGCATGTCAAACCGGATCATCGTCATGTGCAACGGACGCATTACCGGAGAGGTAGAGGATGAAGGGGCAACTCAGGAAAAAATTATGGCATTTGCCACAAAATTCGATCTGAACGATAAAGTTACAGAAAATTCCACACAGGAGGTTAAGTCATGACAGCTAAGAAGATTAATTTAAAAGATTTCCTTATCAATAATGGAATCATCGTTGTCCTCATCATGCTGGCTATCTTTACAGCAATCAAACAGCCGTCATTTGGATCATTTGATAACATAAAAAACATTGCTTTAAATGTTGCACCGCGTTTTATCATCGCCTGCGGAGTATCCGGATGTCTGATTACAAGAGGTACGGATCTTTCGGCAGGACGTATGGTAGGTCTTTCTGCCTGTCTAGCAGGTACCCTGCTTCAGAAACCGGGCTACAGCGGCAGGTTTTTTCCAAACCTTCCTGATTTCGGAATCTGGTGGGTATTCGTTGTGCTGCTGATTTGTATTGGCATCTGCGCTATATTTGGTTTGATCAATGGTATGGTCGTTTCCTATCTTCAGGTTCCTGCTTTCATCGGAACTTTGGGCATGCAGCTGATTGTATACGGCGTATGCCTGGTTTATACCAATGCGACACCTATCGGCGGATACCGTGCAGCATACACGGAAGTAGCAAAAGGAAGGCTTTTCGGTGTGGTTCCTTATCTGTTCCTGATCGCCCTTTTAGTTGGCCTGGTTATCTGGTTTGTCTACAACAAAACGCCTCATGGGAAATATATGTATGCCATCGGCGGAAACGAGCAGGCGGCAGAGGTTTCCGGCGTTAATACAAATAAAACGAAAATCATCATCTATGTGACAGCAGCAGCACTTTATGCATTAGGCGGGTTTCTTGTCGGGGCAAAATCCGGCGGTTCCTCTGTTAATATGGGAATGGGCTGGGAACTGGAGGCCATTGCGGCATGTACCATCGGCGGTGTCTCCGTTAACGGCGGGATCGGTAAAGTATCCGGCGTACTGATCGGTGTTCTGGTATTTGAGATCTTAAAGACCTGCCTGCAGTATCTGGGCGTAGATACCAACTATCAGTATATTGCACAGGGTATTGTTATTGTAGTAGCGATTGCACTGGACATCAGAAAATATATTGCAAAGAAATAATTTCAACAGAAAATCATGCAGTCTTATGCCGGAAGTTTTATAAAGGATCTGGGCAAAGCGGAAAAATAGTTTTCCGCCTTTGCCCAGATTCTTTTGGTTGTTTTGCATACATATTCCTATTGCAGGCACTATGGCAGCTGGCTTAGTCTGCTGTTCTGATATTCTCCTGAGAAAGTTACGTCTTCCCCAAACCAGGCTGGGGGGATGAAGTGTTCCGCTTCCTCTCTGTCAGGAAATTCTACTTCGGCTAACTTAAGGCCATCGAACCGTCCTTCAAAAATATCCAGCTCAACCGTCAAATGATCAGAGCCTTCCAAAGGTATGAGATAGCGCCTTTTGGTAAGAATATGGCCGTCAGCTTTTTTTATCAAGTGGCTGTAGGCAGCTTGGGTAAGAGGGAGATTATATTCCTCACGGGATAATAACCCCTTTGATTTATAAGTGAGATAAAAGGTTTCATCTTCCCTGCGTACACGGACTACGGGGTCTGTTGAGAGATACCCCTGCTCGATCACATGGCATGGATAGGAAGTGTAGCCGGCAGGCGGGCGGCATATCAAATATTTGCGTTCAATTTCCATGAAAAGGTCCTCCGGTCTGACTGTTGTCATGACATATCTGGCTGCTGTACCTTAGCCCAATATTATCAGTATACCACATTCGGATAAAAAATAGAAGATAGTGGTAAAAAAACGGAAAACGTGGTAATATGAGAAATACAGTAAAATACAGTAAAATTCAGTAAAATACAGGAGATTGAGGATATGAAACGGATAAATATCTTGATTTTCACTATCTTTCTCATAGCAGGAACCGTTTTTATTGACAGCTGTACTCCTGTAAAACAGGAAAAAGAAAACAGGAACCGTACGGCGTCAAAAGAGAATACAGCGGCAGTCAGTGAAGTAACAGGGCCCAGGATCGGCATAAGCATATACCGTTATGACGATACGTTTATGAAACTGTATCGGTCAGAGTTAAAACAATACCTGGAAGAAACCTATCATGCAGAAGTCATCATGCGGAATGCCGGCGGAAACCAGCAGGAACAGAACCGGCAGGTAAGACAGTTTATTTTAAATGGGTGCACAGGGATCATTGTGAATCCAGTTGAAAGCCTGACTTCCGGCAGTATTGCGGATGCATGCAGTCGGGCAGGAATTCCGTTGGTGTTCATCAATCGGGAACCGCCTGAATGGGAGAGGAAGCGGTGGCCTGGGAACCACATGTCAGTGTCCTGCATAGGCACAGATTCCCGACAGGCAGGTACCTATCAGGGAGAAATCATTCTGGAGACTCCGGATAAAGGTGATTTAAACGGGGATGGAGTTGTTTCTTATATTATGCTTAAGGGTGAAAAAGGCAATGAAGACAGCCGCTACCGTGCGGAATATTCAATCAAAGCCCTGGAAGACGGAGGAATGAAGACAGAGGAACTGTTCTCCGGAAACGGGGATTGGAACCAGGAGAGAGGAAAAAAACTGGCGAAAGCGGCTCTGGCTGCTTACGGAAACAGGATTGAGGTTATTTTCTGCGGCAATGATGCCATGGTAAACGGTGCGCTGGAGGCTGTTTCAGAGGCTGGGCTTGTACCGGGACAGGATGTCTGTCTGGTAGGGGTAGATGCGCTGCAGGATACAGTTAAGTATATAAAAGAAGGAAAGATAACCGGAACGGTCTTAAATGACCATGAAGGGCAGTCCCGTACTGCAGCCGATACTTTGATGAAGATGATTGATGGGGAAGACGTGGATATAAGGTATCTGGTAGATTATATTAAGATAACTGCGAACAGTACATTTTATTATAATAAAGGAGACGAGTAAAAATGGGAAAAGTGTATGCGTTTTTAGCTGACGGATCAGAGGAAGTGGAGTTATTGGCTGTTGTGGATGTTTTAATGAGAGGAGGCCAGGAGGTAAAGCTTGTTTCTGTAACCGGAAAAAAAGATGTGGTAAGTGCACATAGGGTGAAGATTCAGGCGGACTGTGTTTTTTCGGAGGTAAACTGTAAAGAGGCGGATCTTCTGTTTCTTCCGGGCGGCATGCCGGGAACCAGGAATCTGGCCGCTCATGAGGGTCTGTTAAGTGCCCTGAAAGAGGCCCATGCAGAAAATAAAAGAATTGCGGCAATCTGCGCCGCTCCAAGTATTTTAGGCGGTCTGGGTATTTTAGAAGGGAAGAAAGCCACCTGCTTTCCAGGCTTTGAACTAAAATTAGAGGGTGCGAAGTATACGAAACAAGGAGTTGTTACAGATGGCAATATAACGACAGCCAGAGGATTGGGCTATGCTTTGGATATGGGAATCGAACTTCTGAAACTCTTAGCGGATGAAACGCATGCCCGCCAGATAAAGGAGGCAATTCAATACGATCAGATCCCAATGTGACAGGGCAGGTGAATCATGAAAAAAAAGTGGATATTACCGATTCTGGCCGCTGTTTTTTTTAGCCTGTTAACCGGTTGTGAAGAGAAGGGTCCTTATGGACTTTCGGAAAAAGATCCTGTAACCATTACCATCTGGCATTATTATAATGGTGTACAGAAGGAAGAATTTGACAGCCTGGTGCAGCGTTTTAATGAAAGTGAAGGAAGAGAAAAAGGAATTATAGTCAAGGCGTTTAACAAGGGGAGTATTAATGATTTAAGCAGCCTGGTCAACGACTGCATTCAAAAGAAGATCGGCTGTGAACCTCTTCCCGATGTATTTTCCGCTTATGTGGATAAGGTATATGAGATAGACCAGATGGGACTGGCGGCAGATTTAAGCCGCTATTTGACCAGGGACGAGATCTCGGAATATGTGGCTGCCTATATGGAAGAAGGTAAATTTGACAGCAGCGGGACGATCAGGGTATTCCCCATAGCAAAGTCAACGGAGATCCTTGCGGTCAACAAGACGGACTGGGACAAATTTGTCCAGGCTGCCGGAGAGACAGAAGCTGCGCTTTCCACATGGGAAGGGATTACCCGTGTGGCTGAGTCCTATTATAGGTGGACGGACAGCTTGACAGAGACACCGGATGATGGAAAGGCATTTTTCGGGAGAGACGCTTTTGCCAATTATATGATCATTGGAAGCCTGCAGCTGGGACACGAAATTTTTACAGTGCAGGATGGAAAGACCGTACTGGATTTTGACAAAGGTGCTATGAGAAAATTATGGGATAATTACTATGTTCCATATGTAAACGGATATTTTGGCTCCTATGGAACGTTTCGGAGTGATGATGTAAAGACAGGCCAGCTGGCGGCATTTGTGGGAGCTACCAGTGGAATTGCCTATTTTCCAACCTCTGTAACCCTGGAGGATGGCACCAATTATCCGATTGAAAGCAAGCTCTATCCACTTCCTAACTTTGAAGGAACGGTTCCCTGTGCGGTACAGCAGGGAGCGGGCATGATGGTATTCAAATCGGATGATAAACGGGAATATGCGGCAACCGTTTTTTTAAAGTGGTTCACAGATATTGAGCAAAACATGGAATTTTCCATCGGTTCCGGTTATCTTCCTGTGAAGAAAGCAGCCGGCAGAGAGGAAGTGCTTAAGCCCTTCTTACAGAAAGCCGGGGAGAACAGCGCAGTATCCCAGAACCTGATGATCGGTCTGGATACTGCAAATAAATACCGTCTTTACACATCAAAGCCTTTTAAAGGCGGTGATCTTGCCAGAAATGTACTGCAGTCGGCCATGTCTTTAAAAGCCAAAGAGGATTACGGTAAGGTGCAGGCTCTTATGGCACAGGGATACTCGCGGGAAAGAGCGGTTGCGGGTTTCGTTACAGATGAAAATTTTAATAGCTGGTACGAGGATACAAAAAAGCAGCTGGAAGTAATTATCGGAGAGTAATTTATGAAAAGCAAAAGAAGTGAATCCATTCGGACTCAACTTTTAGGGCCGCTGCTTATCCTGCTGGTATTACAGGCTGCGGTTATTGCAGGGACGGTATTGTTTGGCGGAGTTTCAATTAAATTAAAAAATAATGAAATACATATGTTAAGCAAGAATACTGAAAATACCAGACTTAACCTGGAGAAGGAAACCATTCACAATTGGGCTTCCCTGTTCAATGACTCTGGTTCCATAACCTTTGAAATCCAGAAGGTACTGGACCAGTATGAGCGCCAGCCGGAGGAAATCCATACGGATTATGAATTGAACAGAGAAATTGTTGATAAGATCATGGCAGCCTCCATAAATATGCTGCACCGCAGCTATGCAACAGGAGTCTTTTTTGTTTTAAATGGTCCGGCAGCAAAGAACAGTCCGAAAGGTATGAAAGCAGGGTTCTATATCCGAAATGCCAATTCTGGAGGATACTCTAAAGACAATTCTTCCCTTCTTTTAGAAAGAGGGCTTCCTTCGGTGGCGGAAACTTATAACATTCCGCTGGACTCTTTCTGGGAACTTGGTTTTCTGGAATATGGAAGTGACGGAACCGGAGATTTTTATAAAAAACCATTTCTTACAGCGGTGAAGAATCAGGCAAGACAGGATGAGGCCATGAATTTTGCCTATTTAAGCCCTCCTTTTCGGCTAAGTCCCAGGGATATGCCGGTTATAACCTATTCGATCCCTGTCATTTTAGAAGATGGAACCGTTGCAGGAGTCTATGGGATGGAAATGACATTAAACCAGTTAGAGCAGCTTCTTGGTGAGGATCAGACAAACGGCAGCTTTGAGGAAAGCTGGCTTTTAGGAATCCGGCAGAAAGGAACGGAGAGCATTATACCGGTTGTATATTCTGGATATCTTTATAATCAGTATTTTAACGACAGCCCAAAATTAAGTTATGAAGATCATTCAAAAGAGGATATAAGCGTACTGCAGTCATCTGATGGCACCCAGTGGTATGCCTGCATAAGTAAACTGGAGGTCTATGGAAATAATGGTCCTTTTGGGGAGGAAGAGTGGGTGCTGGCCGGAATCGCACGCCAAAAGGATCTGCTCTCCTTTTATCATGCCATTCGTGGCATGCTGTTTAGTTCTATGCTGGTTCCCCTGGTTTTCAGCCTGCTAGGTGCGTTTGTAATAGGGAAAATCGTGACGGATCCGATTCGGGGGCTGGTGAAGGAGTTAAGAGGCAAGTCAGGGAGCCGAAGGCTGTCTCTTAAAAGGGTTTATATCAGAGAAATTGATGATTTAACAGAAACCATAGAGGAATTGAACCGGGATGTTGAGAGGGCTTCCTCAAAAATCTCAAGTATATTGGAGTATGCTAATGTCCTGATCGGCGTATTTGAGTATGAGGAAGGGGCTGACCGGGTCTTCTGCAGCCGTTCGCTGTTTGAAATGCTGGACTGGGGAATTATGGAGGAGCCGTACTGTTATATAAGACAGGAGAGATTTGAAGCTCTTATGGAGAAGACATTTGCAGGAATAAAACAGAAGGAAAGCCGTATTCTGCAGTGTCTTAACAGTCCGGCCGGAAAGCGGTGGGTAGAACTAATTCTGGATGGATCAAAAAACGGAATGATTCTTGGCGTATGTTCGGATGTGACGGCAGATGTAGAGGAAAAGGAAAAACTGGAGAGGGAAAGAAATTATGATCTGCTGACAGAACTTTATAACCGCAGAGCTTTCCGGGAACAGGTCGGGGCGGCTATGACAGAACCCCAAAATGAAAAGGCAGCAGTCATTATGTGGGACCTGGATAATCTAAAATATATCAATGACACCTATGGACATGATGAAGGAGACCGGTATATTGTCTTATTTGCGGACTGCCTAAAACGCTTTCAGGATGAGGGAGGCATTGTATCCAGATATTCAGGAGATGAATTTGTCACCTTCCTTACCGGCAGAGAAAAAGAAGAAATCAGAAAAAAGATACAGGAGTTCATGAAGCATATTCAAAGCTGCACCCTGCATATGGATGGGGGATACAAGTTCCCGATCCGGGTATCAGGAGGGCTTTCCTGGTATCCGGATGATGCATTGGATTACAATGCCCTGCTTAATTATGCAGACTTTGCCATGTACATGGTAAAACACAGCGTCAAAGGCATTGTTAAGGAGTTTGACCGCAGTGAGTATATCCATAATTCCTATATGCTAACCGGCTGTGAGGAACTGAACCGTATGCTGGATACAAAAGAAGTCCGTTTCGCATTTCAGCCCATCGTTACAAGAGATGGCAGAATTTATGGTTATGAACTTTTGATGCGTCCTGAATTTGCAAACCTGAAGGGTATCAGCGAAGTCTTAAATCTGGCAAGAGCCCAGGCGAAGCTTAAACAAATGGAGGTCCTTACCTGGACAGCCGGCCTGAAAGCTGCCCGGGCAGAATTGGAGTCCGGGCAGCTGGGGAAGGCCGAGAAGCTTTTCGTGAATTCTATTGCAAGCGTCTGCATGGCTGAAGAAGAACAAAAGGAGCTGGAAGAGAAATATGGCATGCTTCTCCACAGGGTGGTCATTGAGATGACAGAAGGAGAGCCGGCCGGCCAGACTTTTATGCAGCGTAAGATCGATATGTCGAAACAGTGGAACGGAATGATAGCCGTTGATGATTTCGGTACAGGATTTAACAGCGAGTCTGTGCTTCTTTGTATGCAGCCGGATATTGTAAAACTGGATAAAAGTATTATAAAACAGATAAATACAGATCCGAACCGGCAGATTATTTTAAAAAATCTTTTGCATTATGCCAGAGAGAATCATATATGCGTGCTGGCTGAGGGAGTGGAAACTGTCGAGGAACTGGAATATCTTATGAATTGCGGGGTCGAGCTGTTCCAGGGATACTATATTGCCAGGCCTCAGATGGAAATCCGGCCTCTGGATCCGTACATTGTAAAAAAAATGAGGGAGTTCTCTGGAAAAACCTGATTTTACATAAATAGTACTGGAATTTACAGGACGAGTATGTTATAATGTTAAATTGAAGTGTAACGCCCTGTCGGTATGGCGGTTCACATATATATTCAAGGAGGAACCCTTAATGAGTTTACAAGTAGAAAATTTAGAAAAGAACATGGCAAAGTTGACGGTAGAAGTGCCGGCTGAAGAGTTTGAGAAAGCTCTTGCTGCAGCTTATAATAAGAATAAGGGCAGATTTAATATTCCTGGTTTCAGAAAAGGGAAGGCTCCCCGGGCCATGGTTGAAAAGATGTATGGAGCAGGCATCTTATATGAGGATGCAGTAAATGAAGCTCTTGATGCGACATATGGCGGTGCAGCGGATGAAAGCGGCCTGGATATTGTTTCCAGACCTGAAATCGACATTGTACAGGTAGAAAAAGGAAAAACTTTGATTTATACAGCGACTGTTGCGGTTAAGCCGGAAGTGACCCTGGGTGAATATAAGGGCGTGGAAGTAGCCAGAGCATCCGCTGAGGTTACGGATGAAGATATCGAAACAGAATTAAAGAAAGTTCAGGAACAGAATTCCAGACTCATCACTGTAGAAGACAGAGCTGTGGAAGACGGTGACCAGACTGTCATTGATTTTGAAGGATTTGTAGATGGAAAGCTTTTTGAGGGCGGTAAGAGCGAGGATTATCCGCTTACCATAGGTTCCCATTCCTTTATTGATACATTTGAAGAACAGTTGATCGGAAAGAACATTGGCGAACAGTGTGAAATCAACGTAACATTCCCGAATGAGTATCATGCGACCGAACTGGCAGGGAAACCGGCGATGTTTAAGGTAACTGTTAAGGAAATCAAGAGAAAAGAGCTTCCTGAATTAAATGATGAGTTTGCAGGAGAAGTTTCCGAATTTGAAACATTTGAAGATTACAAGAAGGACATCAAGGAAAAGGAAGCTCTAAAAAAAGAGAAGACTGCAGCAACAGAGAACGAAGATCATGTGGTTGAAAAGGTTGTTGAAAATGCTTCTATGGAGATTCCAGAGCCGATGATTGACAGCCAGGTGAACAATATGGTCAATGATTATGCAAGAAGAATGCAGAGCCAGGGATTGTCTCTTGACCAGTATATGAAGTTTACCGGAATGACAATTGAAACTTTAAAGGAACAGATGAAACCACAGGCCCTTAAGAGAATCCAGACCAGACTGGTGTTAGAAGCTGTTGTAAAGGCTGAGAATATCACCGTTTCCGACGAGGCGGTTGAAAGTGAAGTCACTAAAATGGCAGAAGCTTATAAGATGGAGGCTTCCCAGGTTAAGGAATATCTGGGTGAGAAAGGCATTGAGCAGATGAAGGAAGATCTGGCAGTTCAGGAAGCAGTGGATTTTCTTGTTGCAGAAGCAAAATTAGTATAATAAGTTTTTTCGATTAGATTCCTGGCGCTTTGTCCGGAGTCTATTCATCTTTAAATAAGAAAGAACAGACAGGAGGAAGACAGATGAGTTTAGTACCTTATGTCATTGAATCAACCAGTAAGGGCGAGCGTTCTTACGATATTTATTCCAGACTTCTTAAGGAAAGAATTATATTTCTCGGGGAAGAGGTATCTGATGTATCAGCAAGCCTTGTTGTGGCTCAGCTGTTATTCTTGGAGGCTGAGGATCCCAGTAAGGATATCAATCTCTATATTAACAGTCCTGGCGGTTCTGTTACCGCAGGCATGGCAATTTATGATACCATGAATTTTATTAAATGTGATGTTTCTACTGTTTGTATGGGGATGGCAGCCAGCATGGGAGCCTTTTTATTAGCCGGTGGAGCAAAGGGCAAGAGATTTGCGCTTCCCAATTCGGAAATTATGATCCACCAGCCTTCCGGCGGCGCAAAAGGCCAGGCTACGGAGATACGGATAGTAGCTGAAAATATTCTGAAGATTAAGAAACGCTTAAATGAGATTCTGGCCGCAAACACAGGCCAGTCGTATGAAGTAATTGAACGTGATACAGAACGAGACAATTACATGAATGCGGAAGAAGCAAAAGTATATGGCTTGATTGATGATATCATCTACAGTCATGACCGTTAAGATTCATGATTCATTGAAGGATATACCAGATTTTAGGAAAGAATGAGGTGCATATATGCCGGTCAGAACAGACGACAAGATCCGATGCTCGTTTTGTGGAAAAACACAGGACCAGGTAAAGAAATTAATTGCTGGTTCCAATAATGTCTATATCTGTGACGAGTGCATTGATTTGTGTGCGGAGATATTGGAGGAAGAATTTGACAGCCATGAGGAAGACGGTCCGGATTTCAGTGACATCAACCTGATGAAGCCTAAGGAGATCAAAGCATTTCTGGATGAATATGTCATCGGTCAGGATGGCGCAAAAAAGGTATTGTCCGTAGCAGTCTATAACCACTATAAAAGGATCACTTCCAGGAAGAAAATGGATGTGGATGTGCAGAAAAGCAATATTCTGATGCTGGGGCCTACGGGTTCCGGTAAGACTTATCTTGCACAGACTCTGGCGAAGGTTCTGAATGTCCCCTTTGCCATTGCAGATGCTACTGCCCTTACAGAGGCCGGCTATGTAGGAGAGGATGTGGAGAACATCCTTTTAAAGCTGATTCAGGCTGCTGATTATGATATCAGCAGGGCAGAATATGGAATAATCTATATTGATGAGATCGATAAGATTACAAAGAAGTCTGAGAATGTATCTATTACCAGAGATGTTTCCGGTGAAGGGGTTCAGCAGGCTCTCTTAAAGATACTGGAAGGTACGGTAGCAAGTGTTCCGCCGCAGGGCGGAAGGAAACATCCGCATCAGGAGCTTTTGCAGATTAACACTACGAATATCCTGTTCATCTGCGGCGGTGCTTTTGACGGGCTGGAAAAAATTGTTGAACGCCGTTTAAGTACCGGTTCCATTGGATTTAATGCGGAAATAGTGGATAAGAACAAGACGGATATCGACGATCTTTTAAAGAAGACCCTTCCGCAGGATCTTGTAAGATTCGGCCTGATTCCAGAGTTTATCGGCCGTGTGCCGGTTACCGTATCATTAGAGCTGCTGGACCGGGAAGCTTTGGTCAGGATACTCACAGAACCAAAGAATGCTCTTGTCAAGCAGTACCAGAAATTGTTTGAATTTGATGATGTAAAGCTTGAACTGACCAAAGAAGCTGTAGAGCGGATCGCAGAGCTGGCAGTAGAGAGAAAAACAGGCGCAAGAGGCCTGCGGTCCATAATGGAAAGCGTAATGATGGATTTGATGTACGAGATCCCGTCCGACAGCAGCATTGGAATCTGTACGATTACCAAGGAAGTTGTAGATAAAAAGGGCGAGCCGGAATTAATCTATCGGGATATGGCAGTTCCCAGAAAATCACTGGCTCAGAAGCTAAGAAAAGATAAGACAGGCGAGATCGCATAAGATCCCTGCATGAGTCGGGAAGGTGTTACAGCGGGAATATCTGCTGGAACACCTTTTTGAATGCAAAGGAGAGAACGAATGGAGGATAAGACAATCACAATTCCAGTCATTGCCCTGCGCGGCATGACTGTTCTTCCAAAAATGATGTTACATTTTGATATAAGCCGTACGAAATCCGTTGCGGCTATAGAGAAAGCTATGGTTGGAGACCAGAAGGTATGTCTGGTTACCCAGAGAAATCCTGAGGAAACAGACCCTGGAATGGAGGATTTGTATCAGATCGGCACGGTAGCACTAATCAAACAGCTGGTTAAGCTGCCTAATAATGTGATCCGTGTAATGGTAGAAGGACTGGAACGTGTAGAGCTTTTGGCTCTCGACAGCGATGATCCCATGCTGCTGGGGGAAATAGAGAAGTCCCTGGAACCCGTTGATACCCTTGATTATATCACCAGGCAGGCGATGATCCGGATTGTTCAGGAAAAGCTTGAGGAATATGGCAGGGAAAATCCAAGAATCCTGAAGGAAGTGCTTCCGAATCTGCTGGGAATTACGGATCTGGGCGAACTGCTGGACCAGATGGCTGTCCAGCTGTCCTGGGATTACAGGGTGCGTCAGCAGATCCTGGAAAGTGCCCTGCTGGAAGAGCGATATGCACTGGTTATGAAGCATCTGGTGATGGAAACCGAAGTGACTAAGGTAAAAAAGGAACTTCAGTCCCATGTAAAAGATCGGATTGATAAGAATCAGAAAGATTATATCTTAAGGGAACAGCTGAAAGTAATACGGGAAGAGTTAGGAGAGGATAACCCTTTATCCGATGCGGATGAATATACCAGGCGGTTAAAAGCGTTAAAGGCAGACAAGGAAGTCAGGGATAAAATAAAGAAAGAAATAGAACGCTTTAAGGCCATGCCGGGAGGCAGTCAGGAAGCGAATGTGGTCCGTATGTATCTGGAGACGGTCCTTGAACTTCCATGGAAGAAAATGTCAAAGGACAACAACAGTATTGCTCATGCCGAAGAAATCTTAAATGAGGATCATTATGGGCTTGAGAAGGTAAAGGAACGGATTTTGGAATATCTGGCTGTCCGGGTGCTGACGAAAAAGGGGACCAGCCCCATAATCTGTCTGGTAGGACCTCCCGGAACCGGAAAAACATCCATTGCCAGATCTGTAGCAAAGGCATTAAGCAAGCAGTATGTCAGGATCAGCCTGGGTGGGATAAGGGATGAAGCTGAGATCCGGGGTCATAGGAAAACCTATGTAGGCGCCATGCCGGGCCGGATCGTGGAGGCTTTAAGACAGGCTGGAGTCAGCAATCCGCTAATGCTCCTTGATGAAATTGACAAGGTCAGCAGTGATTATAAGGGAGATACTTCTTCTGCCCTTCTGGAAGTGCTGGACAGTGAGCAGAATGTAAAATTCCGGGATCATTACGTGGAAGTCCCCATTGACCTGTCCAATGTACTTTTTATTGCAACTGCCAATACAACCACAACCATACCGGGTCCGCTTTTAGACCGGATGGAAATCATAGAGGTTAACAGCTATACAGAGAATGAAAAATTTCATATTGCGAAAAATTATTTAGTAAGAAAGCAGCGGGAACGCAATGGTCTGAAACCAAACCAGGTTTCCATATCAGACAAGTCTCTTGAAAGAATTATACATCATTATACCAGAGAAGCCGGAGTAAGAAATCTGGAACGAAGGATCGGAGCAGTTTTCAGAAAGGCGGCCAGGGAGTTCCTGGAGAATGAAAAAAGAGTCATAAAAATCACGGAGAGCAGCCTGGAGAAATATCTGGGAAGGGAACGAGTGAGTTTTGAGGATGTGAATGAGGAGGATCAGGTAGGAATTGTCAGAGGGCTTGCCTGGACCA
This sequence comes from uncultured Lacrimispora sp., assembly GCA_964402355.1. GTDB lineage: Bacteria > Bacillota > Clostridia > Lachnospirales > Lachnospiraceae > Lacrimispora. Next base: position 75,825 of record CAYOCB010000002.1, on the reverse strand, counting down.
GTGTGGGCGGTAATACGCTTCAGATCGAAGTCAATGTCATGCCAGGCAAGGGGACTTTGCAGATGACAGGACAGATGGGAGATGTCATGAAGGAATCTGCCCAGACTGCCTTAAGCTATGTAAGGTCAGTCTGCCCGGAATATAAGGTGAAGGACGATTATTTCGAGAAACATGATATTCACCTCCATATTCCGGAAGGAGCGGTGCCAAAGGATGGTCCGTCCGCCGGAATCACCATGGCAACGGCAATGCTGTCTGCTGTAACTGACAGAAAGGTAAATGCCAAGGTAGCCATGACCGGGGAAATAACCCTGCGCGGCCGTGTACTTCCCATCGGCGGCTTAAAGGAAAAAATACTGGCTGCCCGTATGGCCCATGTGGAGAAGGTTCTGGTACCGGATAAGAACCGTCCGGATATTTTAGAACTGTCAAAGGAAATTACCAGGGGTCTTGAGATTATCTATGTAAAAAGTATGCCGGAGGTTTTAGAGGAAGCTTTTGTCAATGAATAGAAAGGAAACTATATGATTATTAAAACAGTAGAGCTGGAGACGGTATGCGGCATAACCAGCAGTCTGCCGGAAAATACCAGGCCGGAATTTGCATTTGCCGGCAAGTCGAATGTAGGGAAATCCTCTCTGATCAATGCCCTGATGAACCGTAAATCCTTTGCCAGGATCTCTTCCCAGCCTGGAAAGACCCAGACCATTAATTTTTATAACATCAACGATGCTCTTTACTATGTGGATCTTCCGGGATACGGTTATGCCAAGGTATCCCAGGAGGTGAAAGCCAAATGGGGAAGGATGATTGAAAACTATCTTCATAAATCCCCCATGCTCCGGTGTGTATTTCTGTTAATTGATATCCGCCACGAGCCCTCAAGCAATGACAAGACCATGTATGACTGGATTGTTTACAATGGTTACCAGCCGGTGATTATAGCTACGAAGCTTGATAAAATCAAGAGAAGCCAGGTGCAAAAGGCTTTAAAGACCCTTCGGACAGGACTTGGGATTGGAAGCGATGCCAGGATCATTCCTTTTTCCGCCGAGACCAAACAGGGCCGGGATGAGATATGGGATATGATTGAGGAAACTGTAAATAGTCTTGACAAGGAGTAAAAATCTTTTTATAATGAACCTATTTATTGCATAGAATTCATGAAAAATTGAAGTGGAGGAATCAGCTATGAAGAAGTCAATTAAAAAAATCGTATCAACTCTGATGGCCGTATCCCTGGCAGCCGCATCCCTTACTGCCTGCGGAAGCGGGAATGCCGCAACAAAGACAACTGCAGCAGGGAATGAAACAGGAGATAAAAAGGTGTTGAAGGTTGCCATGGAATGCAGTTATGCACCTTACAACTGGACTCAGCCAACAGATGACAATGGTGCCGTACCTATTTCCGGCAGTTCTGATTTTGCCTATGGTTATGACGTTATGATGGCAAAGAAAATTACAGATGAACTGGGATACAATCTTGAAATCGTGAAACTTGACTGGGATTCCCTGGTGCCTGCTGTACAGTCAGGAAAAGTTGACTGTGTTATTGCCGGGCAGTCTATTACTGCAGAGCGCCTTCAGTCTGTAGATTTCTCTGATCCTTATTACTATGCTACCATTGTGGCTTTGGTCAAGGCCGGAGGTAAATATGAGAACGCAAAGAGTGTTGCAGACCTTGCAGGGGCTGCCTGTACATCTCAGTTAAATACCATCTGGTATGACAACTGCCTGCCTCAGATCCCTGATGCAGACATTCAGCCTGCCCAGGAATCCGCACCGGCTATGCTGGTATCTTTAGACTCTGGCAGATGTGACCTGGTTGTCACGGACAAGCCTACCGGACAGGCTGCGTTAATCGCTTATCCTGATTTCAAGCTTCTTGATTTTTCCGGAACAGAAGGTGAGTTTAAGGTTTCTGATGAAGATATCAATATCGGAGTTTCTGTAAAGAAGGGAAATGCACAGTTAAAGGATGCGATCAACGGTGTACTTTCCAAAATGAATAAGGATGATTACAATAAGATGATGGAAGAGGCTATTTCTGTTCAGCCATTATCCAAATAATCAATCCGAAACGTAAAATAGAATCAGAGCTTGCTGGCACGGAACAAGAGTGTACTTATTTCCGTGCCGCTTGTTCTTTTTCCGTGAAACTACAAAAAGGAGAAGGAAATTTATGTCTTTGCCATCAGATTTTTTTGGAAGAATCGTGTTTATTCTTCAAAAATATGGCCCGTCCTTCTTAACTGGGGCGGGAAAGACAATGGCGATCGCCATTGTGGGCACATTTATCGGATGTATCATTGGTTTTGCCGTAGGGATCGTACAGACGATTCCTGTATCAAAAAATGATAATCTTATGAAACAGTACCTGTTAAAATTTATGAAACTCATCTTAAATATTTATGTAGAAATATTTCGTGGAACACCGATGATGGTTCAGGCCATGTTTATATTCTATGGTTCATCTGCACTGTTTCAAATAAATATGTCCATTGTATTTGCAGCTTATTTTATCGTTTCCATCAACACAGGAGCTTATATGGCTGAGACAGTAAGGGGAGGCATCCTTTCGATCGATCCAGGGCAGACAGAAGGAGCCAAGGCCATCGGAATGAGCCATTTCCAGACAATGGTCAATGTCATCATGCCGCAGGCTCTGCGCAATATCATGCCGCAGATCGGCAACAATCTGATCATTAATATAAAGGATACCTGTGTACTTTCCGTAATCGGGGTGGTAGAACTGTTCTATACGACAAAGGGAGTTGCAGGTGCATACTATACGTATTTTGAAGCATTTACCATAACCATGATCCTATATTTCATCCTGACCTTTACCTGTTCCAGGATTCTCCGCTACTGGGAGAAGAAGATGGATGGTCCGGACAGCTACGATCTGGCAACTACAGATACTCTGGCCTATACCAGCGGTTTGGTGAAGTTTCCGGATCCGACAGAGAAGGAGGAGAAATAATGGCAGACGGTAAAGTTTTAGAGATTCATCATTTGAGTAAAACCTTTGGAACCAATGTAGTACTCCGGGACATTGATTTTTCCGTCAATGCCGGGGATGTAACCTGTATTATCGGAGCCTCCGGCTCCGGAAAGTCGACGCTTCTGCGCTGCGTCAATCTGCTTGAGACACCCACCACCGGTGAGATCTTATACCATGATGTGGATATCACGGATAGAAAAATGAATGTGCCGTCATACCGGACCAAGGTAGGGATGGTATTTCAGAGTTTTAATCTGTTTAGTAATATGAGTGTTTTGGAGAACTGTCTGGTCGGCCAGGTTAAGGTACTTAAAAAGGATAAGGAAGAAGCCAGAAAAAAGGCCATGATGTATCTGGAAAAAGTAGGAATGGCTCCATATATCAATGCAAAACCAAGACAGCTCTCCGGCGGTCAGAAGCAGCGGGTTGCCATTGCAAGGGCGCTGGCCATGGAGCCGGAGGTCTTATTATTTGATGAGCCGACATCCGCTTTGGATCCGCAGATGGTGGGAGAGGTTCTGGCAGTTATGAGAACTTTGGCAGGGGAAGGCCTGACGATGATCATCGTGACACATGAGATGGCTTTTGCCAGAGACGTATCCAATCATGTGGTTTATATGGCTGGAGGCGTTATCGAAGAAGAAGGAAATCCAGCTGATATTTTTGGTAATCCAAAGAAAAATTCGACAAAAGAATTCTTAAGCAGATTCATGCAGGGATAGAAAAAAGCTGATTCAGAACAGATTCCGACTGAATCAGCTTTTTTTATAAATTTGTTGACACTGGTTCCGGCTTAAGGATTTCTTTTTCTGCAGGTATCATTTTAACAGGAACTGGTTCGGCAGGTATTGCTGAAACGCTGTCATCAGCCGGTCTGGTGTTAAGAGGACCGGCAAAGAGTTCCCGTATTTTAATCCGGATAAAGGTGCTGGCTGCCTTTATGGCAAGAATAAAGATAAAGGCCGGAAGAAAGATCGTTAATATAAGTTTTGCCCTTATGATGGACTTTTTTCTCTTTCGCCTCTTTTGATCTGAAAGATAACGGCACTTTATTTCCTGAAAAATTGACTTTTGATTTTGAACTTTATTCATGACAAATTCCCTTCGTTCATACTGTCAGCCGAAGTCTTATGATCCGCTCATAAGTGATTTCATGGCAAATGCATAGATTTCCTGGCTTTTAGATTTCCAGTGGTCACACATGATTTCAGCCTGATCTTTGTCTGGTACAGAAAGCTCCAGGTTTATCAGGCAGTTTTTTCCTTCCCGAACCTCGCAGTGGACGATATAATCGTGGCTGGTGGATTTATAGAAATCAGCTGTTACGCCCACCTCGTTGCGGAGCCGGAACTTGTTCTCTTTCAGATATTCATCCATGTCGTTTATGATAGCCGGTGAAATTTTGTTACCGAAAAAGGAAAGGGTTTCTTCTCCTTCCCTGGTAATCTCGTACCGGCTGCTGTTATGGTTTGTCTCCACATAAAGCAATCTGGCTTCCAGCAGTTCATTCAGAGCCTGATTCAGAGTGAAATACGTAGTATATTCATGCTCCAGAAAAAAGTTTGACAGCTGTGCGCTGGTCAATGGAAAATTTACCTGCTTCAGCATATATAAAATCATCAGTTTGTACAGGGTCATGGGTTCCGACAGCATATTTACCTACCTTTATTTTTTCTATTGCCGGATATGGTCTTTCACCGCACGGCTCACAACAGCCGCTACACGGGGATCAAACGCCTCAGGCAGGATGTTGTTTTCGTTAAGTTCAGAAGGTGCTATGAGATCTGCGATAGCAGCAGCGGCTGCCAGCTTCATTTCTTCTGTTATAGCAGCGGCCCTTCCTTCCAGAGCACCTTTAAAGATACCGGGGAAAACGACCACATTATTAACCTGATTCGGGAAATCCGACCTTCCGGTTCCTACGACTCTGGCTCCGGCGGCCTTGGCAAGATCAGGCATGATCTCCGGTACCGGGTTTGCCATGGCAAACAGGATCGCATCCGGATTCATGGAAGAAACCATTTCTTCTGTAACGATACCGGGAGCGGAAACACCAACAAATATATCTGATCCTTTCATGGCATCTGCCAGTGAGCCATTCTTTCCTTCCAGATTAATTACATCCATCATTTTTTCCTGCATCCAGTTTAAGCCATCCATACCTTTTGCCAGAATTCCGGCACGGTCACACATGATAATATGGGGAAAACCATAGGTTAAAAGAAGTTTTGTAATGGCAATGCCTGCCGAGCCTGCACCATTTACTACAATGCGGCATTCTTCTTTTTTCTTCCCGGTCACCTTTAATGCGTTGATGATTCCAGCCAGGACAACGATTGCAGTTCCGTGCTGGTCATCGTGGAAAACCGGTATGTCAAGGAGTTCCTTTAACCGTTCCTCTATTTCAAAACAGCGGGGAGCAGAAATGTCTTCTAAGTTGATTCCGCCGAAGGCCGGCGCAATATTAACCACGGTCTTGATGATTTCCTCAGTATCCTGGGTATCCAGACAGATGGGGACTGCATTGATTCCTCCAAATTCCTTAAAAAGCACTGCTTTGCCTTCCATAACCGGCATGGCGGCCAGGGGGCCGATATTGCCGAGACCAAGTACCGCACTTCCATCCGAGACTACGGCAATGGTATTGGATTTGATAGTATATTGATAAGCAGCCTCCGGATTTTTTGCAATAACCTTACAGGGTTCAGCTACGCCAGGAGTATAAGCCAGGGCCAGATCTTCCCTGCTTTTTACCTTGGCTTTTGAAATTGTTTCCAGCTTCCCGTTCCATTCTTCATGCAGCAATAAAGCTTTTTCGTTGGTTGTCATAATCAGTTTGTCCTTTTTTCAACAGTTTTATTTTATCATACCAATTTTAGGGTTTTAAATCAATAGAAAATATGTTAGAATATAGAGTAATTAAATTCAAACAAGCGAATAAGTTAAGGAAAATAAAGATACAGGTGGTACTATGAGAGAACGAATCAACAGGCTGGCAAAGGGCATCATTGATTCAGAGATTCCAAAGATTAAGGTTACCCCGTCCGGAATCGATGATGTGGTGCGTTCCGGAGGAGCCACGAAGCGGGAACTTGTCGTTACCAGTGAGAATAATCTGCACATAAAAGGACTTGCATATTCATCCAACTTCCGTGTCCGTCTCATAAGCGGTGCGTTTGGCGGAACATATAACCATCTGGTCTATGAGATAAACGGCAGTTACCTGGAAGATGGAGATATGATAAAGGGATCTTTTTATCTGGTAACCAATGGCGGTGAAAGAGAAGTCCCTTATTCTTTTCGTGTGGAACTGAGTACGTCAGGAAAAGCGCTGAGTGATTTAAGGACAGCTGAGGATTTTGCAGACATTGCCCAAAAAGATATGGACACGGCTCTACGTTTATTTGAGTACCGGGATTTTGTCACGGCTCCATTTATGAGGGATCTTCATGTCAGGGCTGTTTATGATGGACTGAAAGGAAGGCCGGACAGAAGAAAGGAACTGGAAGAGTTTCTTACCTCTTTGAAAGTCAAGAAGCCGGTGAAATTGTCAGCGGATACCGAAGAGCGGAGATTTGGAGAACTGGATGACGTTGTAAAAGACTGTGTCATCATAAAACGCAGCGGCTGGGGCTATGTGAACCTGGAAGTAACAACGGACTGTGATTTTATAGAGTTACCGAAGAAAAGCATGGGAGACCAGGATTTTGAAGCAGAGGACCTAAGGGTTCCGTTTTTAGTCCATCCGGGCTGGATGCATCAGGGAGTAAATTATGGAAGGATTCTTGTTGCCGGTATGGAAGAATGCTTTCTATTCCCTGTTATTGCAGTTAACAATCCCGGTGGCGGGATATCGGCGGAGGATGCCTTTGCAAAAGAAGCTTACTGCCGCTTTTTAAAGCTTCGTCTTAAAGAGGAGGCAGGGCAGAAGGATTCTGGTACTTTATATGAAGAGATGGAGAAAGCCCTGGTTGAGATAGAGTTAATGAAGGGTGGAAAAAGCCTTGTCAAGCTTTTTCGGGCAGAGATATGCCTGGGAGAGGGAAAACCTTCGAAGGCGGCCCTGCTCCTTGATGAATGCAGGGATGAGATCCTGAATGAACGTCTGGAGAAAAGGGAGCTTTACTGTTATTATCAGTTCCTGCGCTTAAAGATTCAGCCGGATGATTATCAGAGGGAATCCCTGATCCGGCTCATGAAAAAATATCTGGAAGAAGACCAGCGGCTATTTTGGCTTTTTTTACTTCAGATTAAGCTGGATAACCGTCAGTTTGATAATCCGCCGGCCTTATTTTCCATGTTAAAACGGCAGTTTGACAAGGGTGTGAGAAGTCCTTTTTTCTATATATGGGGCTGTAAGATTTTAAACAGTGCACCAGAGCTTATACGGACAATCGGTTCAATGGAACTTCAGATTCTTTACCATTCTGCCGGAAAAGGGCTGATAGACAGGAAGCTTGCTCTTGCTGTGGCAAAGCTGACCCTTACAGCCAAACATTTTAACCGGCTTTACTACCGTATGCTGATAAAACTTTACCAGGAGTATCCGGAAAGGGAAGTCCTTGAGGCGGTCTGCTCCCTCCTTATCAAGGGAGAATGCCGGATGGCGGAAGCCTTTGAATGGTATGAAAAGGGTGTAAAGGCAGGAATCAGCCTGACAAGGCTGTATGAATATTACATATATGCACTTCCCAGGAATTACTGTTATCTGCTGCCCAAGGAGATACTCCTTTATTTTTCCTATGGGGGAAACGAACTGGATCTGCATAGCAGGACCGTTCTCTATAAGAATGTTCTGGTATATCTGGAGCCGGCGGATCCTCTTTATCAGGCCTATGAACGGATCGTTGAAAAATTTGCCACGGAGCAGTTGTTTGAATCGCATATTGACAACAGGCTGGCAGCTATTTATGAACATATGATTTTAAAAGATGTCATTGATCTCTCCATGGCAAAGGTGCTGCCTTCCATACTGCGGTCTTACCGGGTGGAATGCAGCAATAAAAAGATGAAGTACGTCATTGTCTGTTATGAGGAAATGACAGAAGAGGATGCATTTCTTCTCGATAACGGAACAGCCTATGTCCCTTTGTTTTCAGAGCACAGTGTATTGCTCTTTCAGGATGCATTCGGCAACCGCTATGCCGGTTTATCTTATAAAAAGGATCCGGTCATGAACCGCCCGGAACTGGAAGAACGCTGCTTTGAGCTGTTTCCGGAGCATCCCATGCTCAGGCTTAGGGCGTGTGAAAAGGTTTTGATGCAAGGGGTTGCTGATAGCGAAGAAGTAAAGATTTTAGAGAATACCCTGGAAGATCCCAACCTGCGTCCGCTCTATCAGCGGCTTTTGCTTTCCAGAGTCATTGAATTCTACCAAAATCAGACAACCTCTCTTAAAGAGGGCGGGTGTGGTGCCGAATATCTTCTTAACCTGGATAAGAACGTCCTTTCAAGGTCTGAGCGGATAGGGGTCTGTGATTCTCTCATTCATAACAATTACATGGCAGAAGCATTTGAGATGATCCGTGAATTCGGATGCGAAGGAATCCGGACGGAAGGGCTGTTTAAACTGTGCAGCGGGATGATTCTTAATAATTTGTCTGATGAGGATCCGCTGCTTTTACACCTGGCCTGTCAGGTATTTAAAGAAGGAAAGAGTGACAGCGTGATTCTGGATTACCTCTGTGAGCATTTTAACGGGCTTACTGATCAGATGCACCGTTTGCTTATGCAGGGGGTTTCCGGGCATGTGGAGACTTATGATCTGGAGGAACGGCTGACAGCCCAGATGATGTTTTCCGGCTGTCTAAAAAAATTGGATCAGGTATTTAACCTTTACAGAAGCCGTAAAGAAACCAGTGACAATATATTAAAGGCGTATTTTACCATTAAATGTACAGAATATTTTATGGAAGATAAAGAACCGGAGGACAGGATATTAACTTATCTGGAAGGGGTGGTTAAGGCCACATCCGTAAAAGGGCGCCTTCCTTCCATTTATCTTCTTGCCATTACGAAGCATTATGCCAAACTTCCTTCCCTCAATGAGGACCAGAGGATGCTGTGCTGTAATACCATGGAATTCCTTCTGGAAGAAGGATTTGTGTTCCCGTATTTCAAGGACCTTGCAAGGTTTGCTCCCATACCGGAAGAAATCTTGGATAAAGCCATGATCCAGTACACCGGAGTCCGGGATTCCAGAATTGATCTTCAGGTAAGGATTCTTCCGGATGAAGAAGAATTCCACAGCGAGGACATGCCCCGTATGTATCAGGGAATTTTTATCAAACAGAAGATACTATTTGAAGGCGAGATCATGGAATACCAGATAAGAGAGCTGGAGGATGGGGAATGGGTACTGAAAAAAGAAGGCAGTGTCAGCTGTGATGCAGGGGAATCTCCCAAAGATACGGACAGCAGGTTTGCCTGTTTAAACGAAATGAGTCTTTGCTTAAGCATAAAGGATGAGGCAGGTCTTAAAAAACGAATGCAGGAGTATTTAAAAACGAACGCTGCTGCCGAAGAATTATTTTTACTGATGTAAGATAAGGGGGCTGTCGATGGACGGACTGATAATAGGGCTTGATCTTTGTGATGCCTATACCCGCATATGCTGCCATGACAGGGAAAAGACATGGTGTATTCCTTCGGTTATTTGCCGGAAGAAAGAAGAAGATGCCTGGTATGTAGGGGAAGAGGCCTATGCATATACGCTCGTGGGCGAGGGTATCATTGTTGATAAGCTGATTAAAATGGTTTTAAAAGAAGGAACTGCCACCCTGGGCGGGACTAAATATGAAGGTCTGGATCTGCTTAAAATATATATTAAAAAAATTTTAAGACTTCCCATGGACGAATTTTTCTGTGATGAAGTGAAGCAGTTGATCATCACCATGCAGAAAGTTGATGGTAAGCTGATGGATGCGCTGATGTACTGTGCGGATTATCTCCATATTCCCAGAGACCGGGTACACATTATCACTCATACAGAGAGCTTTGTTTATTATGTCCTCAGTCAGAAAAAAGAAGTCTGGAGCAATCAGGTGTGCGTGTTTGACCTATCCGAAGAATCTTTTTGCTATCATGAGCTTAAAGTACAGAGAGGCTTACGGAAGATGGTTGTGGTTGCTGAAGCTGAGGTGCTGGAGGAGAGCTTTAATCTGGATATTCTGAATACGCCCTCCGGAGGCAGGCTGGGGGATAAAATCCTAAGCTCCTGTGCGGAACGGCTTCTTCAGAAAAAATTATTTTCATCGGTATTCCTTACCGGAAAAGGCTTTGAATGCCGGGACTGGGCTGCGGATTCCATGAAAGTACTCTGCTCCCGGCGGAAGGTGTATATGGAACCGGAGCTGTTTGCCAGAGGAGCTGCCTTTAAGGGCATGGATTATCTTCAGGATAAGACCTCCTATCCCTTTACCTGTATCTGTGAGGGACGGCTTCATTCTACTGTATCCATGCAGGTGATCCATAAGGAAAGGGAGAGCCAGCTGATTGTGGCCGCTGCCGGAGACAACTGGTATGAAGCAAAGAGCAGCGTTGATCTGATCGTTGACAATCAGAATTATGTGGAATTTATGGTAACGCCCATGGATCCAAAGAAGAAACGTCTGGTGAAGATTCCTCTGGAAGGCTTTCCGAGCCGGCCGGACAGGACTACCAGAGTTGGGATCAGCGTTGGATTCCTGGATGAAAAAACCATGGCTGTGGTGCTGAAGGACAAAGGTTTTGGAGAATTGTTTCCGGCCACGGAAGCAGTGGTAAGACAAGAGGTCATGCTATGAGTCTGATTCTTTGCCGGCAGGAGCCGGTTAAACATCCCTTTTATTTTGAGAGCCTGGGAATCCGTCTTTATTCTTCCCAGGAGCTTTGCTATGTCATCTACAACAATCCTCTGTTAGTGCTGGAGGGATTTGTGGATAAGAATCTGATCGAATTTATCCGGGATGATCTGGATATGGATTTTCTGGCGGAAAAGCTGGAAAAATGGCAGCTAAGCGGTGAGGATGGGGATGAACTTCTGGCCCTTATTCTTCACGAATGTGATTACTGTCATGCTGCGGAAGTCAAACGGTTCAGGCAGCAGGTTCTTGCATACCGCAGTCTGCCTGCGGCGGAATTTTTAAAGGCAAAGGCGGATTATCTCTTTTCCAGAAAACAGTACGGCAAGGCAGTGGCCGAATACCAGAAGATTATGGATCTTCCCAAGGCAAACCATGTGGATAATGCCTTACAGGCAAAAATCTATAATAATCTGGGAGCTGCTTATGCCAGGCTGTTTATGACGGATAAATCCTGCCAGGCGTATCAGAAATCCTTTGACTTGGTGAAAAGCAGTGAAGTCTTAAAGCGGATCTGCCATCTGGCCCGTTGGAATAAAACTCTGGCTTTAAATGAAAGGTTTCAGGCCCTGATTACAGAGGAGTTGAAGCAGGAATGCGAAAACGAGAGAAAAAAGGCAGAGGAGAAGGCCAATGAGGCGGATAGTCTTCGGGAACTTGATAACTTGTTTCAAAAGGATCCCATCAAGCGTTTTCATGGAGCAGGAGAACTCATTCAGAAATGGAAACAGGAGTATCGGAATATTATATCTTGACAAATCATCAGAAAGACACTATCATAACTAGGTATATGTGTGCCCAAAGAGCATGGGCAGGAATAAGGAAACACCCTGCGGGCATACCTTTATGCCCGATAAAGCGGGGCAGGCCCTGCCCAAAGAGCATGGGCAGGAATAAGGAAAAGGTAGAGAAGAAGAGGAGTACGTTCAGAACCCTGAAAGAGAGAACCGTCCATCGGCTGAAAGGCGGTTAAGGAAGTGTGTACGGAAGGTAGCTTCGGAACCGGAAGGCTGAAATTTCTGATGAGAGTAAGCATTCACGGGTGGCTGCGTTAAAGGCCAAGAGGTATATGGCATGGTCTGCCATATGAAATAAGGTGGTACCGCGATGATTCGCCCTTTGCATTCCAACGATGCAGAGGGCTTTTCTTTTTTACATGAGATCAAACAGAAGCAGATAAGCGCCTTTCAGGCATACCTATACCTGAAGTTTATGGCGAACAGAAGAAAGGAGAATATATGAAAGAATTAGAAAAAACCTATAATCCGGCAGGGATTGAAGGAAAGCTTTATAAGAAGTGGCTGGATAAAAAATATTTCCATGCAGAACCGAACAGGGATAAAAAGCCATTTACCATTGTAATGCCTCCGCCAAATATCACAGGCCAGCTTCATATGGGGCACGCTCTTGACAATACCATGCAGGACATTCTGATCCGTTATAAGAGGATGCAGGGTTATAAGGCGCTTTGGCAGCCGGGTACGGATCATGCGGCCATTGCGACCGAGGTGAAGGTCATTGAAAACTTAAAGAAGCAGGGGATTGACAAGGCCGATCTGGGAAGAGATGGATTCCTGGAGAAATGCTGGGACTGGAAAAAAGAGTATGGCGGAAGGATCATTAACCAGCTTCATAAGATGGGATCCTCTGCTGACTGGGACAGAGAGCGTTTTACCATGGATGAAGGCTGTTCAGAGGCTGTACAGGAGGTTTTCATAAGACTCTATGAAAAAGGCTATATCTACAAAGGCTCCCGGATTGTCAACTGGTGTCCGGTATGCCAGACCTCCATTTCTGATGCGGAAGTAGAGCATGAGGAACAGAACGGCTTCTTTTGGCATATCAATTATCCCATTGCAGGAGAAGAAGACCGGTTTGTAGAGATCGCCACAACCAGGCCGGAGACACTACTTGGCGATACTGCCGTTGCAGTCAACCCGGAAGATGACCGGTACCAGGATATCATTGGCAAGATGTTAAAGCTGCCGCTTACGGACCGTGAGATACCGGTTATAGCGGATACGTATGTTGATAAGGAGTTCGGTACCGGATGCGTGAAGATCACGCCGGCCCACGACCCTAACGATTTTGAAGTAGGCAAGAGACACAGCCTTCCTGAAATTAATATCATGAATGACGATGCAACCATCAACCTGCCCGGCAGCAGATACCATGGCATGGAACGGTATGAGGCCAGAAAGGCTATGGTGAAGGATCTTGAGGAACTGGGCCTTTTGGTCAAGGTTGTTCCCCATACCCATGCGGTAGGAACCCATGACCGCTGCAAGACCACAGTAGAACCTATGGTAAAACAGCAGTGGTTCGTTAAGATGGAAGAGATGGCAAAACCGGCTGTCGAGGCGTTAAAGAAAGGTGAACTTACATTCGTTCCGGAGAGATTTGATAAAATTTATCTTCACTGGCTTGAGAATATCCGTGACTGGTGTATATCCAGACAGTTATGGTGGGGACACCGGATACCTGCTTACTACTGTGACCAGTGCGGGGAAATCGTGGTATCAAAGGATATTCCTGACCTGTGTCCTAAATGCGGCTGTACCCATTTAACCCAGGATGAGGATACGTTAGACACCTGGTTTTCCTCTGCCCTCTGGCCCTTTTCCACACTGGGCTGGCCAGACGATACAGAGGATCTGAACTATTTCTATCCTACCGATGTGCTGGTAACCGGCTATGACATTATTTTCTTCTGGGTGATCCGCATGGTATTTTCGGGCATTGAGCAGACAGGAAAACTGCCGTTCCATACGGTACTGATCCATGGCCTGGTAAGGGACTCTGAAGGCCGCAAGATGAGCAAATCCCTTGGCAACGGCATTGATCCTATTGAGGTTATTGACAAGTACGGAGCGGATGCCCTGCGAATGACTTTGATTACCGGAAACGCACCAGGCAACGATATGCGGTTTTATTGGGAACGTGTGGAAGCCAGCAGAAACTTTGCCAATAAAGTATGGAACGCTTCCCGGTTTATCATGATGAATATTGAGAAGGCACGGTCAGCAAGGGCAGAACTTACGGAGCTTACTGTTGCGGACAAATGGATACTGTCCAAGGTAAACACCCTTGCTAAGGCTGTAACCGAGAATCTGGATAAATACGAACTGGGAATTGCCCTTCAGAAAGTTTACGATTTTATCTGGGAGGAATTCTGCGACTGGTATATTGAAATGGTAAAACCCAGGCTGTGGGAGGATCAGGATACGACGAAAGCGGCTGCCATCTGGACATTAAAAACCGTTCTCATCAATTCCTTAAAGCTTCTTCACCCATATATGCCGTTTCTTACGGAGGAAATCTTCTGTAATCTTCAGGATGAAGAGGAGTCCATTATGATCTCCCGCTGGCCGGAGTACCAGGAAGCGTGGAATTTTGAATCCGAGGAGCATGCGGTTGAAACCATAAAAGAAGCCGTCCGGGGAATCCGGAACGTACGTACTTCCATGAACGTTCCGCCAAGCAAAAAGGCAAAGGTTTATGTTGTCTCTGAAAACGATGAGATTCTTGATATCTTTGAACGCAGTAAGGTATTCTTTGCTGCTCTGGGGTATGCAGGTGAAGTGTATTTGCAGAAGGATAAGAAGGGAATCGCTGAAGATGCGGTATCAGCGGTTATCCATCAGGCAGTCATCTATATGCCCTTTGCAGAGCTGGTAGATATTGAAAAAGAAGCAGAACGGTTAAAGAAAGAAGAAGAGCGGTTAAGCAGGGAGCTGGAACGGGTTAACAGCATGTTAAGAAATGAAAAATTCATTAGCAAGGCTCCTGCTTCTAAAATTGAAGAAGAAAAGGCAAAGCTTGATAAATATTCTCAGATGATGGATCAGGTTAAGGAGAGACTATCCCAGTTGTCTTAAATCCATCATGAAAAATCGACAAACGATTATGAAATGTGAAAAACAGTCGAACATGGCAGAAACTGCTGTGTCCGGCTGTTTTTTATTGTACGGTACAGCAGTCATAACAGGAGTTATTCAAATGCCTGGACAGTTTTCTGATATTGTCCTTTTGTCAGGATTAGAAAAGATATGAGCGAAAGAAGAACATACGGTCTGTAAGAATGTGTCGGTAAATGCCATGGCTGGATGGAAAAAGACGATGAAAAATTGGAATCTGCCACATGGTTTTGACAAATTCTGAATGGTTTACTGGATATAATGTTCGTACAGGGCGGGAGGTGAAAGCAGCAACGGAAATAAACCTGTACATAGATGTGTTGTTCTTGATCAATTTTACCATGGATCTTATTATATTATCCATCGTAAGGCGGGGGATGAAGTACCGTTTTATCAGATGGAGAATGATTCTGGGAGCTATTCTGGGGGCAGCGTGGGCCGTGTTTGCTGCCGCTTTTCCATTTATACCCATGTGGTTTGAGATGATAATAACCTACGTAGTGGTCAGCACCCTGATGGTAATGACGGCCTTCGACTTAAAAAGACCTAAGGAAATTGGCAAAGCAATGGGAGCTCTTTATCTGGCGGCCGTGGTGACAGCCGGTATTATGGATGCCCTATATCAACATACGATGGCTGGTTACTATATAGAACAGATTCTTAGGGGAAATGTGCAGAAAGCCATACCTCTTTACCGGTTGATTTTACTTGCTGCGGGTACGTACTTTGGAATCCGCTGTGTCCTTAAGAGGCTTCCTTACTTGTTAAGAGGAAAAAGCCATTTTTATGAAGTCACCATGCATTACAGAGGAAAAGAAAAGAAGGTGACGGCTCTGCTTGATACGGGGAACCGTCTGTATGAACCGGTAAGCCGCCGTCCCGTCCATGTTGTGACCTATGAGGCTGTAAGAGAGCTCTGCGAAAGTGTTGCAGAGGTTGTCTATATTCCCTTTGGAAGTGTAGGCAAGACAAACGGTGTAATGCCCGGGATTTTCTTAGATGAGATGGAGGTACGTCAGGGGGATGAAGTTAAAGTAATTGAAAGGCCGCTGGTAGCCGTCTGCAAAAGGGCGTTATCCAAAAATGGTGAGTATCAGATGCTGCTGCATGAAGAGTGAATGAATGATGTAAAGGAGAGAGTATCGACATGATTATAAAAGTATCCGTACCAAATCGTTTTCAGTTTAAGGCAATTCCAACATTTAAAACGCTGATGCTGCCGTCTCAGGGGGAAATCCATTACATCGGGGGAGCAGATATCCTGCCTCCGCCTTTAGACAATGAGAAGGAGGCTCAGGTCATAGCGCTTCTTGGCGGGACTGAAGACCAGAGTGCAAAATCAGAACTGATTGAGCACAACCTCCGGCTTGTGGTCTACATAGCCAAAAAGTTTGATAATACCAGCGTAGGAGTAGAAGATCTGATATCCATAGGCACCATTGGATTAATCAAGGCGATCAATACGTTTAATCCCAAGAAAAACATAAAGCTGGCTACCTATGCATCTCGCTGTATTGAAAATGAAATACTCATGTATTTACGCCGGAACAACAAGACCAAAATGGAGGTTTCCATTGATGAGCCGTTAAATGTGGACTGGGATGGCAATGAGCTCCTTTTGTCAGATATTCTGGGGACCGATGAGGATGTCATTTATAAGGACCTGGAAACCGAAGTGGAACGGAATCTGTTAAATTCCGCTATCAGCCGGTTAAGTCCGAGAGAGCGGAAAATTGTGGAACTGCGGTTTGGGCTTACTGATGACGAGGGTGAAGAAATGACCCAGAAGGAAGTGGCGGACTTACTTGGAATTTCACAGTCCTATATCTCCAGACTGGAAAAGAAGATTATGAAGCGTCTGAAAAAAGAAATTGTACGTTTTGAATAATGGTATAATTTTATGTATGATAAGCCTGCCTCTTTCTTAAAAGGTGGGCTTATGCTTCATGCCTAAGAAAGGTAATTTTTCATGGTTTTTAATGCGTTTTTTTCCAGGCGGCTGACCTGTGCCTGACTGATATGGATTTCTTCCGCAACTTCGGTCTGGGTCTTTCCTTCAAAGAACCTCATATCAATGATATGACGTTCCCGTTCCGGAAGGCGTCTCATTGCTTCATTTAAGGAAATGTCCTCAACCCAGTTTTCTTCCAGGTTTTTCTTATCGCTGATCTGATCCATGACAAAGAGAGGATCCCCTCCATCGGAATAAACCGGCTCATAAAGGCTGACCGGGCTCTGGATCGCATCCAGGGCATAAGTAATGTCTTCCTTGCTGACTCCGATTTCATCAGCTATTTCCATTAAAGTAGGCTCTTTTAAATTTTTTTTCATTAAATTTTCTTTGGCATAAATCGCCTTGTAAGCGGTATCACGCAGAGAACGGCTGACACGTATGGAATTGTTATCCCGAAGATACCGCCGCACTTCGCCCAGAATCATGGGGACCGCATAGGTGGAGAACCGGACGTTCTGTGTAATATCAAAATTGTCAATGGCTTTGATTAGGCCGATGCAGCCAATCTGGAATAAGTCATCCACATTTTCGTTGCTGCCGGAAAAACGCTGTATGACACTGAGAACCAGTCTTAAGTTTCCCTTGATGTAATCTTCTCTGGCTTTCTTATCCCCGTCAAGTATCCGCTTGAAAAGGGCTTCCTTCTCTTCATTGCTCAGAAGAGGCAGTTTGGAAGTATTGACGCCGCAAATCTCTACTTTGTATCCAGACATATCTTTCCCTCCGCATCATTTTTTTATTATCCATAAAGAAATGATGTACTCAAACGAGGGCTTTTATACGATAGCTGAATTAAATTTTATTTCCAGTTTCTGGTGCTTTTTTAATCAGGTTTGTTTTTTTCGTAAAGAATCTCTAATCCTTTCAACAGCAGATCATCGTCGTAATTGATGTTATGGCGGCATAACGGAATGATTAAAGAGGCCAGTCCTCCGGTAGCCACCAGGCTTCCTTTAGCTCCCAGTTCTTCTTCCATACGGTCGATGACACCGTCAATCATAGCTGCATTGCCATAAAGAATACCGCTTTTCATGCAGTCAATGGTATTTTTTCCAATTATTTTAGAAGGTTTGTTCAAACCGATATAGGGAAGCTGTGCGGCTCGGCTGCTTAAAGAATCCAGGGATACTCTTAAGCCGGGGAATATGATTCCTCCTGTGTAGTTACCGGCCTTGTCAATGACGGACATGGTAGTAGCGGTTCCCATATCAATGACGATGATCGGAGCGGGATATTCCTTTAAGGCTGCCACTGCATTCACAATTAAATCACTACCGACGGTCTTGGGGTTGTCCATTTTTATATTTAAACCTGTCTTCATACCTGAGCCTACCAGCATGGGAGTCTTTCCTGTTATTTTTTTTATGGCAGAAAGCACCACATCGGTGAGCGGTGGAACAACAGAAGAGACAATTGCTCCTTCTACAGCAGAGACGGGCAGGTTATGGATTTCCATGATATCTTTTATGTTGACTGCGTATTCCAGTTCGGTTTTTCCATGATTGGTTGTCACACGTTCTACAAAATAGGTTCTGGCATTGTCAATACCTCCAATGACAATATTGCTGTTTCCCATATCAATCGCTAAAATCATAGAGGGAACTCCTTTCCAACTTTTTTTTCTTATGCTATACTGTAGAGTATCATATTTTAAATGGAAAAACAACGGGAGGCAATTATGCGAAAGGGAAAAACTGTAATTTTAGGCGTAACAGGAAGCATTGCAGCCTATAAAACAGCCGGACTTGCCAGCATGCTGGTGAAAAAAGGGTGCAAGGTGCATGTACTGATGACACAGAATGCCGCGAACTTTATCAATCCGATTACTTTTGAGACATTAACAGGCAATAAGTGCCTTGTCGATACATTTGACCGGAATTTTCAATATAATGTAGAACATGTGGCTCTGGCGAAACTGGCTGATGTTGTCATGATCGCACCGGCAAGCGCAAACGTGGTGGCAAAGCTTGCGCATGGGATAGCAGATGATATGCTGACCACAACGGTACTGGCCTGCAGATGTAAAAAAATCATAGCTCCGGCCATGAATACAAACATGTATGAGAATCCCATCGTAAAGGACAATTTAAGGATCTGTGAATCCTATGGAATGGAAGTGATCAGGCCCGCCGTAGGCTACCTGGCCTGCGGAGATACAGGGGCAGGTAAGATGCCGGAGCCGGATGTCCTTTTTGATTATATTGAAAAAGAAATCGGTTATGAAAAGGATCTGGCCGGAAAGCAGATTCTGGTTACGGCAGGTCCTACCAGGGAAGCCATCGATCCGGTGCGGTTCATCACCAATCACTCCACCGGGAAGATGGGGTATGCGGTTGCAAAGGCAGCCTCCCTGCGGGGAGCGGAGGTTACCCTTGTGACTGGGAGAACGGATACTCCGAAACCGAGGTTTGTCCGCCTCATAGAGATTGACAGCGCAAGGGATATGTTTGAGGCAGTTACGGCGGAATCAGAAAGGCAGGATGCCATCATCAAGGCGGCGGCTGTGGCGGATTACAGGCCAAAGCATGTGGGGGCTGAGAAAGTGAAGAAAAAAGACAGTGAACTGGTTATGGAACTGGAGCGGACAGATGATATCTTAAAGTGGCTGGGGGAACACAGGAGAGAGGGGCAGATCCTCTGCGGTTTTTCCATGGAAACCCAGAATATGCTTGAAAACTCAAGAGAGAAGCTTAAAAAAAAGAATATTGATATAATCGCAGCTAATAACCTTATGGTATCAGGAGCAGGTTTCGGAACCGATACCAATGTGGTGACCATCATAACCAGGGAAAAGGAGATCCCGTTAGAGATGATGACAAAAGAAGAGGTGGCAAACCGCCTTTTGGATGAAATTTTTGCTTTCGGCCTTCAGCAGCCACTTGTGAGTCCGGATGCAAAGGAGTGAATCTTGACTTATGATTGGAATCATACTACAATAGATAAGATTGACACGTGAAATTGGAGGAACTGTTTTTGTGAATATAGCAGAAGAGATTAATAAGAGAAGAACATTTGCCATTATCTCCCATCCGGATGCCGGAAAGACAACGTTAACGGAGAAGTTTCTACTTTATGGAGGAGCAATTAATCTGGCTGGCTCCGTAAAGGGAAGAAAAACCGCCAGGCATGCCGTATCTGACTGGATGGAAATTGAGAAAGAGAGAGGTATTTCCGTTACTTCCTCTGTACTGCAGTTTAATTATGACGGATTCTGCATCAACATACTGGATACGCCCGGACACCAGGATTTCTCAGAGGATACCTACCGGACCCTGATGGCAGCTGATTCCGCTGTCATGGTCATTGACGGATCAAAGGGTGTGGAGGCTCAGACCATTAAGCTGTTTAAAGTCTGCGTTATGCGCCATATTCCTATCTTTACCTTTGTAAATAAGATGGACCGGGAAGCGAGAGATCCGTTTGAACTGATGGATGAGATTGAGGACGTATTGGGGATACGCACTTGTCCGGTGAACTGGCCCATTGGCTGTGGAAGGGAATTTAAAGGAGTTTATGACCGGTTTAGGGGGACCATTACCACATTTCGGGCTGCTATGAACGGGCAGAAGGAAGTGGAATCCACAGAAGCCAGGCTGGGAGACGGTCTGGTGGACTCTTTGATCGGAGAGGATTACCACCGCCAGCTCATGGAAGATATCGAACTGTTAGACGGTGCCAGTGATGAGCTTGATATGGAACGGGTCAGCAAAGGGGATTTATCTCCTGTTTTCTTTGGTTCCGCACTGACCAACTTTGGTGTGGAGACCTTTTTGCAGCATTTTCTTCAGATGACAACGCCTCCTCAGCCCAGACTTACGAATACGGGAGTGATCGATCCTTTTCATGAGGATTTTTCCGCATTTGTATTTAAGATACAGGCAAACATGAACAAGGCCCACCGGGACCGCATCGCTTTTATGCGGATTGTGTCCGGCAAGTTTGACGCAGGCATGGAAGTAAACCATGTACAGGGTGGAAAGAAGCTTCGTTTATCCCAGCCTCAGCAGCTTATGGCTCAGGACAGAAAGATTGTGGAGGAGGCATTCGCAGGAGATATTATCGGAGTATTTGATCCGGGTATCTTCTCTATCGGGGATACACTGTGCAAATCCAATGAAAAATTTGAATATGAAGGAATTCCAACCTTTGCACCGGAGCATTTTGCCAGGGTACGCCAGGTGGATACGATGAAGAGAAAGCAGTTTATCAAGGGAGTAAACCAGATTGCCCAGGAAGGTGCCATTCAGATCTTCCAGGAATTCAATACAGGTATGGAAGAAATTATTGTTGGTGTTGTGGGAGAATTGCAGTTTGAAGTATTAACCTACCGGTTGGAGAATGAGTACAATGTAGAAGTAAAGCTTGAAAAACTACCCTATGAATATATACGCTGGATTGAGAATAAAAATGAAATTGATGTAGCAAAAATACAGGGAACATCCGATATGAAGCGCATCAAGGACTTAAAGGATAACCCGCTTCTTCTGTTTGTCAACAGCTGGAGTGTGGGTATGGTACTGGATCGTAATCCGGGCCTGGAGCTTTCTGAATTCGGACGCAGTTAACCGACAGAAGACCGGGAACGGTTAAAAGAATAAATCAAGGAGGCAGCAGACAATGAGCAGGATTGATGAAGTTAGAGCGGCTATGATAGAGGCCATGAAAGCAAAGGACAAACAGAGGAAAGATGCCTTATCCATGCTTCTTGCAGCACTAAAGAACTTTGAAATCGATAAAAAGGATCACACACCGATCACAGAGGATGAGGCCAATACGGTTGTAAAAAAGGAGATCAAACAGACTCAGGAGACATACGATCTGGCACCTGCAGACCGGGAAGACATCCGGGAAGAAGCGGCGTTCCGTATTGCCGTTTATAAGGATTTTGCACCGGAAGATATGAGCGTGGATCAGATTAAGGAGGTTATCTGTTCGGTGCTTGCACAGCTTGGGATTGATGTACCTACGGCAGCCGACAAGGGAAAAATCATGAAGGTTCTTATGCCGATGGTAAAGGGGAAAGCAGATGGCAAGGCAGTTAACGAAACATTGGCAGCTATGATGAAATAAAACCGGAAAGGGGTGCGGATTATGCATAAGAAAGAGATAGAGGAGTATATAGAATCCCATAGACATGAGATGATAGAGGATATCTGTACGCTGTGCCGGATTAACAGCGAAAAGATGCCTTATAAAGAAGGGATGCCCTATGGACAGGGATCGTTTACGGCTCTTAACGAGGCATTGGCCATAGCAGAATCTTATGGTTTTTCTATCACGAATTATGATAATTATGTAGGAACTGCGGACTTAAATGAGAAGGAGCATCAGCTTGATATCCTGGCTCACCTTGATGTGGTTCCGGCAGGGGAAGGCTGGAAGGAGACAGAACCCTTTGAACCTGTGGTGAAAGACGGGAAACTGTTCGGCCGGGGTACGGCAGATGACAAGGGGCCGGCTGTTGCGGCGCTCTATGCCATGAGAGCGGTAAAAGAGCTGAATATTCCTCTTAAAAAAAATGTCCGGCTGATTCTGGGTACCGATGAGGAATGCGGAAGCTCTGATATCGCTCATTATTATGCAATTGAAAAGGAAGCACCGATGACATTTTCTCCTGACGGGGCCTATCCGGTCGTAAATACGGAAAAAGGCGGATTAAACGGTTATTTCACGTCAGAATGGACGCCATCGGAGAAGCTTCCCAGGCTGGTCAGCGTAAATGCGGGGATTAAGGTAAATGTCGTACCTGGAAAAGTCAATGCAGCAGTGAAAGGCATTGATGCAAAAATTCTGGAGAATGCTAAAACGGTGTGCGAGAAGAAGACTGGAGTCTGTTTTGAAATTGAATTGAACGAAGAAACGGCGGTCATTACGGCCATCGGAAAAAGCGCCCATGCTTCCAAACCCGGTGAGGGGAATAATGCGCTGACAGGACTTCTGGTGTTTTTAACGGAACTTCCTCTGGCAGAATGCAGACAGATGACCATGATCCGCCGTCTTCTGGAACTGTTTCCCCATGGTGACACATCCGGAAAGGCTCTCGGCATTGCCATGGGCGATGAGATTTCCGGTGATCTTACCCTGGCATTCAGCCTCTTAAAGGTGACGGAGTCCGGTTTGGAAGGTACCTTTGACAGCCGTTGTCCCATGTGTGCGACAAAGGAGAATGTTCTGGAAGTCGTGAGAAAGAAAATGGCAGAGAAGGGATTCACGCTACATAATGATTCCATGAGGCCACTGCATCATGTGGATGGAGATTCAGAATTTGTAAAGACTCTTTTAAACGCTTATGAGACATACACCGGCCGCAAGGGAGAGTGCGTTTCCATGGGAGGCGGTACCTATGTCCATGAACTAAAGAATGGCGTTGCTTTCGGTGCAGCCATGCCGGAGACAGATAACCGCATGCATGGAGCCGACGAATATGCGGTTGTTGAGGAACTGGTCGTAAGTGCCAAGATATTTGCGCAGGTTATTGTGGATCTTTGTTCTTAAAAAGACAGGAGATGTGTTGCTGGCATCTCCTGTTTTTTTGTATTTAGAAGGTGCAATTTAATTTGCAGATATCATTTAAAAAGTATAATAATAATAAATAGAAACTTGACAAAAACATATTTGTTGTATATAATGAATATAGAAAACGTTTACTATAAGGAGTGAAATTGTTATAAATGTGAAAGTGACCATTAAAGATGTAGCGGCATATACGGGATTATCCATTACTACAGTATCTAGATATCTGAATAATAACTATCCTGTGAGTAAACAGGCCAAAAGTAAGATAGAACAGGCAATTCAGGTATTAGGCTATAAGCCCAATCTGGTGGCCAGAAGTTTGAAAAACAGAAATACCGGGATTATCGGACTGGTGGTAGCGGACATTGCCAATCGATTTTTTATGAATGTTGCGAAAGGTCTGGAGAAAGTGATTTCTGAAGAAGGTTATCAGATTATTTTTGCCAGCAGCGACGGCATGGTAGAAAAAGAGCATAAGATTCTTTCTTTATTTGAAGAAAGGAGAATAGATGGTCTGGTAATAGCGTCTTCGGATACAGAAGCGGAGATTATGAACGGCCTTGCGGACCGGGGAATGCCTATTGTGGCGGTTGACCGCTGGATTAGCGGACTGCATGCACAGGCAGTTCTTGAAGAAAACGAGAACGCAGCATACCGATTGGTGAAGCGTTTGATTGAAAATGGTCATGTGAAAATTGCTTTTAATAATGTAAATCTGTCGCTGACGGCAGGAAGAGAACGGTATCTGGGAGCCAGGAAGGCCATGAAAGAGCATGGGCTGTCAATTTGCAGTACCTGGGTAAGTGATGGAAAATTTTCCAGAGAAGAATCCATAGAATGGATTAGATCCATTTTTTTAGATAAACAGAATCGTCCTACAGCAGTCTTCTGTGCCAATAACATTATGGCAGAAGGGACCCTGATTGCTTTAAAAGAGTTGGGAATAAAGGTACCAGAGGATGTCTCGCTGGTCTCATTCGGAGAAATATCCATGCAGCGTATGATTGATCCAATTATCGAAGCGATTACCCAGAATCCTTATGAAATGGGGGTTGCAGCCGGGCAGCTTATGCTGGAACGGTTAAAAAACAGAGAACAGAAGGAATATGCGGTCAAAATGATCCAATTAGAATTGCGTACAGGAAATTCAGTAAGACGGTTATGAAAATTTCCCTTTAATTAAAAAATAATTAAAGGGAACTATAAAATCATAAATAGAAAACGTTTGCTACCAGGAGGTAAATAATATGCCAGAAGTTAAATTAGAGCAGTTATACTCTCATGCAATGGAGGAAAAGTATATACTTGGCGCTTTTAATGTATTTAATTTTGATACGTTAAAAGCTGTGCTTGACGGTGCAGAAGCCAAACAGTCTCCGGTCATTGTACAGATATCCATGGGGGCCAGGAAATATATAGGTAATTATAAAGCGTTCATTCGGTGTATAAAGACCTTGGCTGAGGAATACACCGTTCCTGTGAGTATCAATCACGATCATTGTCCGTCAGTAACAGCTGCAAAAGAGGCGATTGATGCAGGAGTAAACGGTGTTATGTTTGATGGTTCCCATCTTTCTTTGGAAGAGAATATTGTCCAGACAAGGCTGGTAACTGAGTATGCAGCTTCCAAAGGAGGGGTATGGGTGGAAGCTGAGTTAGGGTCTCTGCCGGGTTTTGAGGATGAGATATTCGCTGAACATGCGGTTTTTACCGACGCGGATGCTGCAAAATATTTTGTAGAAGCAACAGGCTGTCAGGCACTGGCGGTTTCGGCAGGAACCTCTCATGGAGGAGTAAATGCAGAACAGGATTTACCTTTGCATTTTAATGTAATCGATCATGGGAAGCTTTAAGGAAGATTATGAGATTTTTTCTTTAACTCCAAAACTATTGCCTCAGAGTGGATTTCAGCTGAAGATGTATGGACAGTTATTTGCCAATTGGCCGTTTTTAAATAATTTGGGAAACAGCTTGATTGTTGCAGGACTGACTACGGTACTTGCTTGCTTTTTCTGTACACTTGCGGGATTTACTTTTGCAAAATACGATTTTCCCTTTAAGAATGTACTGTTTCTCCTGATGCTGTCCTCTATGATGATTCCTCTGGAAACGAGACTGGTTCCCACATATCTGCTGGTCAAAAGTTTAAATGGTGTTAATCATTTATGGCCTATGATAATTCCTAATGCAGTGCCAGCTTTCGGCATTTTTATGATGCGTCAGTTTGCATATGGAGCTGTGCCGAAAGAAAGCATGGAAGCGGCACGTATGGAAGGTGCGACAGAAGGTCAGACGCTGAGTAAGATAGGTTTTCCTATGATGAAACCGGCCATAGTATCATTGGCCATTCTGACCTTTATGAATTCATGGAATGAATTTTTGTGGCCAATTATCATAACCACAAAGAAAGAGAAGCTTACTGTTACTGCATTGCTGCGGTCCATCGGGGATGTATCCATGAATGGCAATTACGGTGTCTTACTGGCGGCGGCAACCTTAAGTGCACTGCCGATTTTGGCCCTTTATTTATTATGCCACAACCAGATGATTGACGGCATTCTGGAGGGAACGGGAAAGGAATGAGAAAATCTGTATGAATAATAAAATTTTGCTGATTACCTATCCGGACAGTCTTGGAAAAAATTTAAAGGAACTGAAAGTGGTCCTAGACAGTTATTTAACAGAGGCCGTTGACAGGATTCATATCCTTCCGTTCTTTCCTTCTACGGCTGACCGGGGATTTGCGCCTGTAACCTATGAAAAGGTTGAGACGGCTTTTGGTACCTGGGAGGATATAAAGAGCCTTGAGGATAAACATCCTGTGGCAGTGGATTTTATGATCAATCATCTGTCCAGACACAGCACATATTTCAAGGATTTTATAGAAAAAAAGGAAAATTCACTGTATAAAGATTTATTTGTACGATATAAAGATTTCTGGAAGGAAGGAGAACCCACAAAAGAACAGATTGACCTGATTTTTAAGAGAAAGCCAAAGGCACCTTATGAAGAAATTGTCTTTTCTGATGGTTCAAGGGAAAAGGTTTGGTGTACCTTCAGCTCTGATCAGATTGACTTAAACTTTAAAAGTCCGGTAACAAAACAATATATTTCTGATGTTATGGAAAAATTTGCAGAACGTGGGATATCCATAATCAGGCTGGAGGCCTTTGCTTATACGACGAAATATGAAAATACATCGTGTTTTTTTGTAGAACCGTATATATGGGAGGTATTGGAGTTTTGTAATGATTTATTAAAGAAATATGGCATTGAAATGCTTCCGGAGTTACACGGACATTACTCTAAACGCCTGATGCTGAGCCAGCGCGGTTATTGGGTATATGATTTCGCTTTACCCATGCTGGTACTCCATGCTCTTTATTCAGGTAATGGAAAACGTCTTGCAGACTGGATACGGATTGCGCCTAAAAAGCAGTTTACTACATTGGACACCCATGATGGAATCGGAGTGATAGATGTACAGGGACTGCTGTCAGAAGAGGAAATACAGTTTACTACGGAATATTTATACAAGCATGGTGCTAATGTGAAACGGGTTTATAATTCTGAAGCTTATAACAACATGGATATTTATCAGATTAACTGTACCTATTATTCCGCTTTGGGAGATAATGATCAGGCATACCTTCTGTCCAGGGCCATTCAATTCTTTACACCGGGTATTCCTCAGGTTTACTATGTCGGAATGCTTTGCGGGAGAAATGACATTGAATATTTGGAACAGACAAAGGAAGGACGGAGCATTAACCGCCATAACTATACGCTCACTGAGATTACAGAGGAAATGAAACGGCCCGTTGTAAAAAAACTTATACAATTGATGCGCTTCCGAAACAACTGCCGGGCATTTACAGGAGATCACAAAGTTGAATATGCAGACAGTAATATGGTAATACGCTGGGAGTACCAACAGTCTTATGCCCAGCTGGAATGTGATTTGCAAAATCATACATTTCAAATAAAGTCAAATAGTGCAATCGAATATATGAAAGATTAAAAACAAGCCTGCCTGTACCGTTTAGATTCAGACAGGCTTTCGGCTTATAAAAAGCCAAAAAACAGAAAGCTTTAAAGTAGATTGACAACAAATTCCTTTTGTGTTAACATTACAGAAATTAATAAACTTTTCAAGTGTTCCGGCAGATGTCAGGTTTGTGGGAAAGAATAGAGAATCGGGTGAGAATCCCGAGCGGAACCGCCGCTGTATGCGTGAGGCCGCGCTCGTCGACGAAAGTCGGTCACTGGGAAACCGGGAAGGCAGAGCGTGTACGAAAGGAGTAATTATTCCTATAAGCGTAAGCCAGAAGACCTGCTTGAAAATAAACAGCCACCTGCGTTATTCGGGATGGTGAGTTTTTTATTGCGGAAATACGGCCACGGCAATCTGTGTGATTGCCGTGGCTTTTTGTGTGCGCCCAGCATGGGCGCAATCTTAAATAAAAATGAAAATGAAATTGAAATTGAAAGGAAAACAAATGATGAAAAGAAAAATTATTACAACAATTTTAGCGCTTATGCTGGTATTTACAGCAACCGCTTGTTCGAAAGAGCAGCCAGCGCCCTCCGCTATCCCGGTCAGTACGGGTCCTACAGTTAATGCCCCGGATGCCGAGATAGTACTCGGTGATTACAGAAATATCGCTCCTGGTACAAGCGATGCCTATTACTGCAGTGTGATTTTGTACGTCTGGGAGCCGCTTATCACTATGAATGAAAAAGGAGAGCCGGTAGGAAAGCTTGCTACAAGCTGGGAAATGTCCGATGACGCCAGGACCTGGACCTTCCACCTCAGACAAGGTGTGACATTCCAGGACGGTCAGCTCTTCAACGCTGATGCAGTCCTTTTAAACTTTGACCGAATGCGCACAGGTGTCAAAACATCCGCTTTCTATAATATGAATATCGACAGCTTTTACCCGAATCTGGACCAGGTGCAGAAGGTGGATGAGTATACGGTCCAGCTCACCTTCAACAGCCCTTCTCCAAGTCTTTTATATACGATGACAAATTTCGGAAGTGCCATGTTTAGCCCCAACTGTTTCAACGCAAACTATGATTTCATAGGGATTGCACAAGGGACTGGACCATTCAGAATTGTTGAAAATGTGAAGGACCAGTATGTATTACTCGAAAGAAACGATCATTACTGGGGGGAAAAAGCAAAGGCCAAAACCATACGGGTCAAAACAATACCGGACGTCAACACAAGATTTTCCGCCATGAAATCCGGTGAAATTATGGGGGTTATTGATTTGAAGGCAATTACCCCCGCTCTCGCAACAGAACTGGCAAAGGATAGCAACTATGCCATTACGACAACCAACTCAACCTTGATCGATTATCTCTGTCTCAATGGAACCAGTGCACCTTTCCAGGATGTCCGGCTTCGTAAGGCCTTGAGTCTGTTACTTGACAGAGACAGCATTGTAAAGAATATTTATTTCGGCTATGCCTCGCCCACGTCCAATATTTTGAATTACAGTACGCCTTTCTACAAGGAATTTCCGGTGGAGCACGACGTGGAACAGGCCAAAAAGCTTGCAGACGAAGCTTTGAATGGACAGCGTGTCAGCGTCAAATATCTTATTCAGCAGGATAGTGCGGAGGAAAAGGCCGAAGCGGAGTTAATTGCTTCTCAGATCTCCCAGATTGGAATCGACGTCAGTATTGAATCGTATGACTGGGCTACAATAAAGGATATGATGGCAAAAGGAAATTACGGATTGGCAAGGGCACATAAAGGATTGTCAAATATGGAAGCAATCACAAGCTTTAAAAGTTTTATGAGTTCCTCAGGCGACCAGAATATTGCCTCTAGTCTGGGCTTTCAGGATGATCAAGTGGATGCTCTCATAAAAAGCGCAGAAGCGGAACTTGACATGAATAAGCGGCAGGAGATTTATGACCAGCTTCAGGAGATATCCCTTGAAAAACAGCCGATTGTTCCGCTCTTCAATGAAAAGACACTAATGGTTTACAATAAGAAACTTAGCGGCTTTCAGGCCCAGATTTACGGAGTAAGCCTGCCCGAAGTCTGCTGGGCGCAGTAATATGGTAAATATGAAGCGATACATAGGAAAGCGGCTTCTGGCGTCTGTGCCAGTACTGATTGGGATTACCATTATTGCATATACCCTGGGGCTTCTGACACCAGGAGATCCGGCGGCCATGGCGCTTGGCTGCGACGGGGTCTCCGAAATCACGCCGCAGCTCCTGCAGGATAAGCGGGTAGAACTTGGACTAGACCGGCCTGTGGTGCTGCAATATCTGACCTGGGCTTCGAAAGCACTGAAAGGAGACCTTGGGAAATCTTATATAACCAATACTCCTGTAAGCAGCGAAATTCTCCGGCGTTTACCAGTGACGTTTACGCTTGCGGCTTATGCCATGGTCTGGATCTGTCTATTTGGCATTTTGTCCGGTACGGTTTCAGCTGCATTTGTAAACCGTTTTCATGACAACATACTTAAGCTGGGTACCAACGCCATGCTCTCCTTCCCATCATTTTGGCTTGCGATTATCCTTATCATCATTTTTGGAGAGACCCTTAAAATCCTGCCCACCAATGGCTTTGGCGGTATCCTTTATATGCTGCTTCCTTCGTTCACGGTGGCTTGTGCCGATATTGCGATGACAGGCCGGCTCATGCGCTCATCACTCCTGGAAGAATTTGGAAAACAGTATATGCTGGCTGCTGACGCGAAAGGGATAACCCGCCGGCGTATGCTTGTCTGCCACGCCATTCCCAACGCCCTGACACCCGTGGTGACACTTATCGGTAATTTCCTCAGCGGAATTCTTGGCGGCTCTGTCATTGTTGAGAATATTTTTTCTCTACCGGGCATTGGCAACTATGTCCTGGATTCGATCCATAACCGGGACTATCCGGTCATTCAAGGTTATGTAGTGTTCTCGGGGCTGGTTTACGTGGGGGTTTCGCTCATCATTGACCTTGTCTGTGCAATGGCAGATCCGAGAATCCGCCTGGGAGGTAAGAGATGAAGCCTTCCATAATGATTTCCGGATGGATTGGTGTCTGTATTCTGGCTTTTCTTGTGATGGGAAGCCTTTTCGCTCCCATGATTGCCCCCTGCGCACCGAATGCCGTCAACATGGCGGAGTCCCTTCAGGCACCGTCAGCCGGGCATCTGCTCGGCACTGACATTTTGGGACGGGATATCTTGAGCCGCATCCTGTACGGCGGGCGCGGCTCCATTGTGCTGGTACTTGCAGCGACCCTCGTCTCCATGCTGTTTGGGATGCTGGTCGGCGCAGTCGCAGGTTATTACGGGGGCATATGGGATGAGCTGATCCTCATGGGCGTCAATATTTTTCAGGGGTTACCGGGGAGCAGCCTGATGATCGCCCTTGCCGGGATGCTGGGCCCCAGTTTTAAAAGCCTGATGATCGCATTGGTATTGAATGGCTGGACAGGCTTTGCGAGAATTGTTCGTATGGAAATTCAAAAATCGAAAAATGAAAATTATGTGGCCGGGCTCCGTTGTCTTGGCTCAGGAGACGGCAGAATCATGTGGAGGCATATTATTCCCAATATGAAAGGGAATGCAATTGTGCTTTTTACGACGCGGATCGGGCGATGTATGTTATCCATATCGGGCCTGAGCTTTCTCGGACTGGGAATACAGCCGCCCACACCGGACTGGGGCGTGATGATCAGCGATGCACGCATGAGTTTCCGGGCGGCACCGAATTTAATTATCGCACCCGGCATATGCATTTTCCTGCTTCTTCTGAGCGTCAACCTGATCGGAGATATGCTCAGGGATGTATTTGACAAAAAATCCGGCGAAGCGGGTGGTTACTGATAGAATATAAGATAAGGCTGGAGATGGTGGTTCCTGATGGCAAACAATATAAAGATAGAAGGGTTGACCGTGCACTTCCCTGTTCAAAACGGTACGGTAAAAGCGGTCGACCATTTGAATATTCTAATCAGAGAAGGTGAAATTACCGGAATAATCGGGGAAAGCGGCTGTGGTAAGTCCGTGCTCGGTATGGCCCTGATCGGCCTTTTGCCGTCCTATGCGAAGGTCGGCGGGAAGATTTGGCTGCAGGACAGAGACCTGCTTCAACTAAGTGCAAAGGAAATGCGGCTTTTAAGAGGGCGTGAAATCGGTCTCATCCCACAAAATCCGGCGGATTCCCTGAATCCGGTGCGAAAGGTAAGAGGGCAGCTTTTAGAGGCTTTGCGGTTGCGCGGTAAGGACAGAAAAAAGGAAGAATCCGTAATCAGAGATCTTCTGGAAGGCTTTGGCTTCACAAAAGAAGAGGTTATCCAAGTGGAAAATGCCTACCCTTTTGCGCTGAGTGGTGGGATGCAGCAACGCCTGGTGGCAGCAATGGGCCTTGCGTCCAGGCCCAGATGGATTCTTGCAGACGAACCTTCAAAAGGGCTGGACTGGGAACTGCGCAGGCAGATGTATGCTGCATTGAAACTCGCAAAGAAGAAGACTTCCGGAATGATCATGATAACCCATGACCTTGTGCTGGCGCAGACCTTGTGTGACAGCGTGGCAGTCATGTACAGCGGAGAAATGATTGAAAAAGGAAAAAATGTCCTAAAACATCCCAGACATCCGTATACCCGGGGACTTCTGGATTCTCTGCCGGGGAAAAATATGAAAGTCATGGAGGGATGTGCTCCTTCGCCGCAGAATGAACCTTTCGGTTGTAAATTTGCTCTAAGGTGCCCCTGCCGCCAGGAAAAATGTGAAAAAGAACGTCCCGGCTGTACAGGTGACAAAGACGAAATGGTAAGGTGTTTCCTATATGCTTGAAATGGCACATATTTATAAAACATACGGTAAAAAAGGTGCGAAAAAATTGGTTTTGAAAGATGTCGGACTGAAACTTATGCAAGGAAAAACGCTTGGCATAATGGGGAAAAGTGGAAGCGGAAAAAGTACAATTGCCAGAATCCTTCTGATGTTGGAGCCGGCTGACTCGGGTAAGATCCTTTATAATGGAAAAGAAGTGGTTCCAAAAGATCGGAAAAGCAGGAAGCTTTTCCGAAGGGAAGTGCAATATATCTCACAGCATCCGGAATCTTTTTTTGATCCTTCGTGGAAGCTGGGAAAAAGTATACTGGAAGTATCAAAAATCCACCGGCTTAAGGAGGATCCACAGAAAAAATTGATGGAATACTTAAAACAGGTGAAGCTGAATGCCTCCGTTTTAGAGCGTTATCCCTATCAGGTGAGCGGCGGAGAAATCCAGCGTCTCGCGTTCTGCCGCGCCATGCTGCTTGACCCAAAAGTTCTGATACTGGACGAGGTGACCAGCATGCTCGACGTATCGGTACAGGCACAGATCATGATGATATTAAAACAATTGCAGGCGAAAACCGGTATGGCCTATCTGATGGTATCACATGATTACGAGGTCTTACATTGGTTTACGGATCAAATCAAAGAACTGAAAGAAGGCAGACTGCATAATCTGCAGTCAGATATCCGGCAATTGAAATAAAAAAATTGACACTATCTTTTTCTTGATTGATTTGCTTGTAAATACCAAAAAACATTATCATAAACAAATCATAATTTGCCTGTAAAAAGTCAAAAAACACTTGACAAATAAAAAAAGAAAGTGTAAGATACGTCTCATAAAGTAATTCCTAGTTGAGCTATAGGAATCAACGGAAGGAGTAACTGTCATGAACCAATTGAAAGCTATGCAGATGAATATGAATCGGCTGAACGGCATGTATATGATGATGTGCCGTATATCAGAGTGTGTAAAAAACCGATAATGGATTTTCATTTGTATGGATTGTGATTGGGATTCGCTGAGAACAGCGATATGCAGAAATAAAAAGGTCGCAAGTCTGTGCAGGACTTGCGGCCTTTTTGTATCTAAAGAAAGGAATTAGACACATGCAGTCAGCAGAACCTATTATCCAGCTGGCAGGACTTGGTAAAGAGTTCTATACAGCTAATGGTCCCATTAAGGCATTAGATGATATTAATTTATCCATCGGGCAGGGAGAGATTTTTGGAATTATCGGATTGAGTGGAGCCGGAAAAAGCACTCTGGTCCGCTGCATTAATTATTTAGAGGTACCTACATCAGGAGATGTACTTTTTGAAAACAGAAGTCTGGCTTCCATGAAACCAAAGGAGCAGAGGTCAGCCAGACAATCCATGGGGATGATTTTTCAGCAGTTTAATTTGCTGGCACAGCGCAATGTTATTCAGAATGTCTGCTTTCCCCTTGAAATTGCAAAGGTTCCAAAGAAGGAAACAGAAAAGAGAGCTATGGAACTTTTAGAGATGGTGGGACTAAAGGATCGTGCCAAGGCATATCCAGCCCAGCTGTCGGGAGGACAGAAGCAGAGAGTTGCCATAGCAAGAGCCCTGGCAACCAGTCCCAAGATTCTTCTTTGTGATGAAGCAACAAGTGCCTTAGACCCCAATACGACAAAGTCTATTCTGGGACTGCTTAAGGAAATCAACCGAACCATGGGGGTTACCGTAGTTGTCATCACCCATGAGATGACAGTCATAGAAGCCATTTGTGACCGGGTGGCAATCATTGACCAGAGCCATATCGCTGAGGTTGGCAGTGTTACAGAGATATTCTCTGAGCCTAAATCAAAGATCGGCCGTCAGCTTATATTAGGAGAAGCGGCAGAACAGGCAGTCCGGTTTGGAAACTCCAGAAGGGTTCGGATTTCTTTTGACGGACGGTCTTCCTTTGAACCGGTCCTTGCCAATATGATTTTGGCCTGCAAGGTACCGGTGAATATCATACATGCAGAGACCAGAGACATAAACGGAACCGCTATGGGCCAGATGGTCATTCAGCTTCCGGAAGAAGAAGTGGACCAGACCCGCATACTTAATTATTTAAGAACAGCTAAGATAATACATGAGGAGGTAAAGGATTATGACCTTTGATGCAGCTACGTTTGAAATGCTTAAGACAGGGATATGGGAAACTCTGTACATGACATTTGCCTCTTCTTTTTTTGCATATCTTATCGGTATTCCGTTAGGTATAATCCTGATTGTTACAGATAAAGAAGGCATTTATCCGATACCGTTGTTAGGGCGGATTCTTGGACTTGTCATAAACCTGCTCCGTTCCATTCCATTTATTATTTTACTGATCATGGTTATTCCAATTACAAGAGTAATCGTGGGAACTACTCTGGGAGCGAAGGCGGTGGTCCCCCCTCTGGTAATTGCATCTGCCCCTTATGTAGCCAGAGTTGTAGAGTCTTCCTTTAAGGAAGTGGATGCAGGGGTCATTGAAGCTGCTAAATCCATGGGTTCATCCACATTTCAGATTATATGGAAGGTTCTCCTTCCGGAGGCAAAGCCGTCTCTTTTGGTAGGTGCGGCACTTTCCGTTACCACTATTCTGGCTTACTCCGCAATGGCAGGTTTTGTTGGCGGAGGCGGACTGGGAGATATTGCCATTAAATACGGTTATTACCGGTACCAGACAGATATGATGTTTGTAACGGTCGCCATTCTCGTCATCATTGTTCAGATCATCCAGGAAGCTGGGATGAAGCTGTCCAGAGTGAGTGACAAAAGGATAAAATAGAAAGTAACTGCCTATGGCGTTACCATATAAATGATAAGGAGGACAAATTATGAAAAAATCGATTGGTGTACTATCAGCAGCTTTGCTTGCAGCAGCTGTACTGGCAGGATGTTCAGGCAGTAAACAATCTCCTGCAACAACGGCAGCTGAATCACAGACAGGAAAAGAAGAAACAAAAGCAGAGGCAGCAACGGCAGCAGAACAACAAAAAGAGGAGGCAGGCGGCCTGACCAAGATTATTGTTGGTGCCACTCCGGCTCCTCATGCAGAGATTTTAAACGCTGCTAAGGAAATACTTAAGGAAAAGGGGTATGACCTGGAAATTAAGGAATATACAGATTATGTACAGCCGAATCTTGCTTTGGATTCCGGAGATCTGGATGCAAATTATTTCCAGCACATGCCATATCTGGAGCAGTTCAATAAAGAAAAAGGAACCAACCTTGTAAGTGCGGCAGCAATTCATTACGAACCATTTGGCATTTATGCAGGGAAGACGGATTCTTTCGATAAGC
Organism: uncultured Lacrimispora sp.; assembly: GCA_964402355.1. Classification (GTDB taxonomy): domain Bacteria; phylum Bacillota; class Clostridia; order Lachnospirales; family Lachnospiraceae; genus Lacrimispora. The sequence goes on along the minus strand of CAYOCB010000002.1, from coordinate 40,420 downwards.
TTGCAGACGGAGCGCAGATTGCAGTTCCAAATGATGTTTCCAATGAAGCAAGAGCACTTCTTTTACTGGAAGACAATGGGCTGATTGAATTAAAGGAAGGCGTTGGTCTTAATGCCACTAAAAATGATATTGTAAAAAATGATAAGAAATTAAAGATTGTTGAGATCGAGGCCGCTCAGCTTCCCCGTTCCTTAGGCGATGTGGATCTTGCGGTCATTAACGGTAATTATGCAATCGAAGCAGGCTTAAAGGTATCTGATGCACTGGCTGTAGAGGATGCAAAGTCTGAGGCAGCAGCCCGTTATAGTAATATTATTGCAGTTCGAAACGGAGAAGAAACAAGCGAGAAGACGAAGGCTCTTGTAGAGGCGCTGACAAGTGATACCATCAAAAAATTCATTGAAGATACTTATGATGGAGCGGTAGTTCCTTCCTTCTAAGAGTTAGAAGTATATAGTAATAAAAGTCAGTGCAGAACCAGCTGAATGGTTCTGCATTGTTTTTTATAAACCTGATTTACAGATTTGTTAATATAAGTTATAATTGTTATAATATGTAAAAAAGGGAGATCTATAAATGGATGAATACAATCAGATAAAAAAACGGGAAGATAACATGGCCCTTGCGTCTTTAATTTTGGGAATTATAGGAATTGTTTCCTCCTGCTGCTGTTTTGCAGGGGTGATTTTCGGAACTCTTGGAATTGTATTTTCAGTTCTGTCAAGGAATGAGGGCAGGTTTGAAGGCAATTCAATGGCAGGTCTTATAACGTCAATTGTTGCTGTGGTTCTGACTTTGATAGTAGGGATTTTTTATTTTGGAGTTTTATTGATTGATTCGTAGACAGCATAGGCAGTTAGTGCAGAAGCGTTCTTGCAGCTTCTGCACCTTTTTTTCTGTTTTTATACATGAAAACATCATTATAAAATCTTAATTTTACAGAATCAGGAAAATAGTGTATAATCGCTGTATTATGCAAAAGGGAGATGGTAATAAATGGATGAAGATAATCAGAAGGATCTGATCGAAAACTCTAATGAATCAGCAAATGAAGTCCGGCCGGATGCCGGCCTGCCGGCTGAGGAACATACAGACAATTCCACGCAGCAGAACAGGGATTGGAGTTATGATACCGTCTGTCCGCCTCCTGTGAAATCGCAGCAGAGCAATCTGGCCCTTGCATCTCTTATCATGGGGATTATGGGGATCGTTACCTCCTGCTGCTGTTACGGCGGATTGATTTTCGGCAGCCTGGGAATTTTGTTTGCATTGCTTTCAAGGACAGAAGACAGGTTTGAAGGTTATGCGAAAGCCGGGCTTATTACATCAGCCATTGCCTTAGGGCTGACGGTATTGGCAGGAATTATATACGTCTGCTTTATGATAGTTAATGATATTCATGCAGGAGGTGTTTTTTAATGAAAACTCCGACATCGGAATTAAAAAGACGTGCAAAACAAAAATTGAAGGGCAGATATGGACTGTTCGTAGGTTCGCAGCTTATTGTGAGCACAGTAAGTTTTGTCATTATGCTGGTTTATTTAGGAGTTGTGTTTGCCCTGGAGTTTGCCGATCATTCTTATTTTATGAATGGAAGCAGAATCCGGCCGGAATTCATCATCCTGCAGGTGCTTATTTTCTTAGCTTTTCTGGTGATGCTCTCATTATTAGGACTTTTGATGCCGGGAATCAATAAGCTCTATTTGAATTTATGTACCGGCCAGCCTGTCCGGCTGTCAGATATGCTCTTTGCGTTCCAGAATAAGCCTTACAGATTTTTGGGATTTTACTTTGTAAACGTGGTTATAGCACTTATCTGGGGAATTCCCTATTTTGTAGTCCTGATCGTTTCAATCATTACTGATTTTATACCGGTCATGCTGGTTTTGCTGGTACTTATGTATCTGCTCTGGCTGGCTGGTTCTATAATTACGATGTTAAACCTGTCTCAGGCTATGCTGATTTTAACAGAATCTCCGGACAGAAAGGTATTTGCAAGCTTCAGGGAAAGTATTGATATGATGAGGGGCAATAAGGGCCGTTTTTTCTATCTTAGTTTGAGCTTTATCGGGGTGATTCTGCTGGGATACGGTTCATTAGGAATCGGATATCTGTGGATCATGCCATATATCCAGTGTACCATGGTCGAATTTTATCTGGATATGAAGGCAGGACGGGCTATGCATCACGTTGAAGAACAGGGCGGTGCTTTATACGATAGTGTGTGGGGACCGGAAAATCGGTATTAGAATCGTATCACACGGTTTTTATGCGCATAGGATACACTAAGGAGTTTTGGAGGTGTATCTATGCGTATTTGTGATCTCAAGCAAAAAGAAGTGATAAACATCTGCGACTGCAGGCGCCTCGGCTATGTAGGTGATGTGGATTTTGACATGGAAACGGGGTGTCTTCTGGCTATCATTGTACCTGGACCCGGGTGTTTCTGCGGCTTTCTGGTCAGGGAAAGGGAATATGTAATACCCTTCTGTGACATACGGCAGGTTGGGCCGGATATCATTCTGGTGAATGTGGATTTGGATAAAGCAACGGAAAAATGCAGGATTTAGCAGAAGATGGGCTTGCGAATCTGCGGATTGTAAGTTATGATATACATAATTAAAAGTACAGTCCGTAAGACAGGAGGATCCAGGCGTGAAATGTCCATTTTGCAATGAAGCAGATACAAAGGTCATTGATTCCAGACCGGCAGATGACAACAGTTCCATCAGGCGCCGCAGACAGTGTGAGAAGTGCGGAAAGCGTTTTACTACCTACGAGAAGCTGGAGACCATGCCTCTCATGGTAATTAAAAAGGATAATTCCAGAGAGGTTTATGACCGCTCCAAGATTGAATCAGGTATTCTTCACTCCTGCCATAAGCGGCCGGTTTCGTCAAAACAGATCGGCTCAATGGTAGATGAGATAGAAACTCAGGTATTTATCCGTGAGGAGAAGGAAGTAGAAAGCACTGTTATCGGAGAGCTTGTCATGAAAAAACTGCAGGAAGTGGATGAGGTGGCTTATGTCCGTTTTGCTTCCGTTTACAGGGAATTTAAAGATGTGAATACGTTTATGGAAGAATTAGGAAAACTGTTAAAGAAGTAGGAGATTTATGTTTAATACATTTTATCCGGATGAAGACGCAGGATCTGCGTTTGATATTCCCTATGAAAAATTATATGATATCGGCATCAGAGGGGTGATCTTTGATATTGACAATACTCTGGTACCCCATGGTGCTCCTGCGGATGACAGGGCAAAAGCCCTTTTTCTGCGATTAAAGGATCTTGGTATGGAAACCTGCCTGCTCTCCAACAACAAAGAGCCGAGAGTGGCTTCTTTTGCCAGGGAAGCGGGAAGTTCCCGATATATTTATAAGGGGAGAAAGCCAGGGCTTAAGAGTTACCGCAGGGCAATGGAATTAATGGGAACCAATATGGAAAATACGGTGTTTGTTGGTGACCAGCTTTTTACAGATGTCTATGGAGCCAAACGGGCAGGAATTTACAATATTCTGGTAAAGCCCATGAATCCGAAAGAGGAAATCCAAATTGTTTTAAAAAGGTTTCTGGAAGCAATTGTATTGTATTTTTATCACAGAGACAAAAATAAACAAAAGTAAAGTCATGAAAACGGCAAATATTATGAGGGTATAAGATTGCTTTCAGGGGTATAATACGGATAGAATGGTCCGGACAAGCTGGGGTATCATGGATTGGATAAGGGGTTTGGAATCAGAAATAATCTGGTAGGAATGTGTGCATTCCTGATTCCGAACCGGAAGAAAGGCGGAAGCAGAAGTATGAAAATTCTTGTATTAAACGGACCGAATCTGAATTTTTTAGGAATCCGTGAAAAGGGTATATATGGAACGGAAGATTACAGTGCACTTGAAGAGATGCTGAAAGAAAAGGCCAGACAGGAAGGCCATGAGCTGGACATCTTTCAGAGTAATTATGAGGGCGGTTTAATCGACAGGATCCAGGAGGCATATCACAATGGATGCGAAGGCATCATTATCAATCCGGGAGCCTTTACCCATTACAGTTATGCCTTAAGGGATGCGCTCAGTTCTGTTGAAATACCGAAAATCGAGGTTCATATATCCAATGTGCATAAAAGAGAGGAATTTCGTCATAATTCCGTAACAGCGCCTGTTTGTACCGGACAGGTGGTCGGTCTGGGGCTTAAAGGTTATGCATTGGCCATGGATTTTTTAACAAACAGACCATGATCTGGAATCAGAGAAAAACAATATATTTGTAAAAAACTGTTGAAAATGCATTTATTATAGTATAGAATATAAAAGGTTAAGAAATTCAAGGAGGAATATCATTTATGATATCAGCGGGTGATTTTAAAAACGGTATCACATTGGAGATCGATGGTACTGTATATCAGATTATGGAGTTCCAGCATGTAAAGCCCGGAAAAGGCGCTGCATTCGTAAGGACTAAGATTAAAGATGTGGTAAACGGCGGCGTTGTAGAACGCACATTCCGCCCGACAGAAAAGTTCCCACAGGCAAGAATCGACAGAGTTGACATGCAGTATCTGTATGCCGATGGCGATCTTCATAACTTTATGGATACGAATACTTATGAACAGATCGCATTAAGCCCGGATGTAATCGGTGATGCGTTAAAGTTTGTAAAAGAGAATGAAACGGTTAAGGTATGTTCCTATAATGGCAAGGTATACTCCGTAGAGCCTCCATTATTTGTGGAACTGGTTATTACGGACACAGAGCCTGGATTTAAGGGCGATACTGCTCAGGGCGCTACCAAGCCGGCTACAGTTGAGACTGGTGCAGTGGTATATGTTCCGTTATTCGTAGATCAGGGTGATAAGATTAAGATTGATACACGTTCAGGTGAATACCTATCCAGAGTTTAACTTTATCAAGGAAGTCCCCTGCTTTTTAATACGGGAGTATGGATTTGCTTGTTTTTGCAGGAGTAAAGGCTCCGGCGGAAATACCACAAAGTGGTAATAAGGTCATGAGCAAGTAGCGAAGCGGATTGCGAATATCCGCTTTGGCTTAGAATGAAAAAGGACCGGGCTGCCCGGTCTTTTTTATATTTAAACCATGAAAAAATTTGATTTTTTAATATACTTGTAATATAATTAGTATTTAGCTTAGAAATATCTGGAATAGAAAAAGGAGACCAGGAACCGATGAAGAAGATTCTTGATTTAATTACGGAAGAGGTGAAGACCGCATTTGCATACTGCGGATACGACGAAGCCTATGCAAAGGTAACCTTATCCAACCGCCCGGATCTTTGCGAGTACCAGTGCAACGGCGCAATGGCGGCGGCCAAGGCTTATAAAAAGAAACCTATTGATATTGCGTCTATGGTTGTGGAAAAACTTTCCGGCAGTCATGTGTTTGCCGCAGTGGATGCCGTGATGCCTGGCTTTATCAATTTGCGGCTTGATACCGGTTATCTGGCTGATTATATGAACGGAATGGCTGGTGAGGAGCGGTGCGGTTGTGAAAAAACCGGAATGCCCTTAACGATTGTAGTGGATTACGGCGGAGCGAATGTGGCTAAGCCGCTGCACGTAGGGCATCTCCGTTCTGCGATTATAGGTGAGAGCATTAAAAGACTGGGCCGGTTCCTGGGCCATCAGGTGATCGGAGATGTCCATCTTGGTGACTGGGGCCTTCAGATGGGATTGATCATTGAAGAACTGAAAGACAGAAAACCGGAACTGCTTTATTTTGACCAGTCCTATGATGGGGATTTTCCTATAGAGGCACCCTTTACCATAAGTGAGCTGGAGGAGATATATCCTGCAGCCAGCACAAAGGCCAAGAAGGATGAAGACTTCAGTTCCAGGGCTCATGAAGCAACTTTAAAGCTTCAAAACGGCTATAAACCTTATCGTGCCATCTGGCAGCACATCATTAAAGTATCCGTTGCCGATTTAAAGAAGAACTATGGAAATCTGAACGTATCCTTTGATTTGTGGAAGGGAGAAAGCGATGCAGAACCATATATCCCTGGCTTAATAAAGGAACTGGAAGACAAGGGACTTGCCTATGAGAGCCAGGGGGCACTTGTAGTGGATATAGCCGAAGAAGGAGACACCAAGGAGCTTCCGCCCTGTATCGTCCGGAAATCTGATGGTGCAGCACTTTATTCTACTTCAGATCTTGGAACTATTATTGAAAGAGAGAAAGAGATAAAGCCCGACTGGTATATCTACATCACGGATAAGCGCCAGGAACTGCATTTCATTCAAGTGTTCCGGGTAGCTAAAAAGGCAGGCTTTCTGGCGCAGGATAAGAAGATGTCCCATCTCTGTTTTGGAACCATGAACGGGAAAGATGGGAAACCGTTTAAAACCAGGGACGGCGGAGTTATGCGGCTGGAAAGCCTGATATCCGATATCAGCCAGGCAGCTTATGAAAAAATCATGGACAACCGGACCGTGTCGGAGGAGGAAGCAAGAAAGACATCCAAGATCGTAGGAATGGCGGCCTTAAAGTACGGAGATTTATCTAATCAGGCTTCCAAGGATTATGTGTTTGATATGGATCGTTTTGTATCCTTTGAGGGAAATACCGGTCCATATATTCTTTATACCATTGTCCGCATTAAATCCATTCTGGCAAAATACAAGAGTCTGAAAGATAAATACCAGGGAGTGGAGCAGATTCTTCCTGCCGCATCCGGAGCGGAAAAAGACTTAATGCTGCAGATGTCCAGATATAATGAATTAATGGAAATAAGCTTCGCTGAACTTGCACCGCATAAACTATGCCAGTATATCTATGAGCTTGCCAATGCATTTAACCGTTTTTATCATGATACGAAGATCATAGCCGAAGAGGATAAGAAGCAGCAGGCTTCCTGGATCCGGTTGATCAGGCTTACCAAGGATGTGCTGAATAGCTGCATCAGCGTACTGGGAATTGAGGCACCGGAGCGAATGTAAAGGTGAACGGATGTGAGGGGTTATGAAAATATCACATATGACCACAAATACCTTCTGGAAAGGTGAATCAGGCGTCATGGCTCTGGTGGAAGATCAGGGGCAGGAATACAGATCCAGTTTGCATATTAAGGGTAGTCAGGTATTTGACTACTCTTGTTCCTGTACTCAGGGAAATTCTTACCGTGGCATGTGCCCTCATTGCAGGGCTTTATATGAAACCTATAAGGAGCAGGAATCAGAAAGCCAGAGCAGGCCGGTCACAACCTCCCAGCAGGCCAGAGCCATGATCCGGGAATATACAAACAGGGAAGTAGCCCGAATCATGAGTGAAGGAGAGGAGGAGCAGATCCGGCTCTCCGTTTCCATGCTGGTGAACCGAAAGGACGTAAAACTGGAATTAAAACTGGGCAGGGACCGGCTTTATTTGGTCAAAGACCTGACTGTTTTTGCAAAAGCGGTAGAAAACGATACTTATGCAGAATACGGAAAAAACCTGGCATTCCATCATAATCCAGCGGTATTTGTGAAGAACAGCCGTCCTCTGCTGGAGTTTATCCTGGAGCTGGTCAATGTTTACTGCGAGCATCATGAGCAGTTTCAGAAAAGCACCTTTTCTGCCCGGCCGGCTTTGCGGTTCCTGAATGTAAGCCGTGCGAACCGGGACCGTTTCTTTAGGATCATGAAGGGAAGAACCCTGGAACTGGAAGATTACAGGGGGCAGAAACGGCAGCTTCAGATCGTAGAGCGAAACCCGGACTTAAATGTTTCGGTGAGACACCAGGGAAGAGATGGAATATTGGTTTCCATTGACCGGAATCTTCTGTTTTTTGAAGGAGAGCATCATCTTTATCTTGCTGACTCAGAATATATATACTGCTGTGACCAGTTGTGCAGTTCAACTCTTGGAGTATTTTTACAGCAGATGATGGAAGGCTATGGTACCTTAAATGAAATTGAGATTAATCATAAGGATATGCCGCTTTTTTATGAAAGGGTACTGAAACGGATTGCGGCCTACTGCAGAATAGAATCCGGGGAACTTGACCTGGAAGTATTTAAGCCGGAGGAACTGAAAGCAAGGTTTGATTTTGATTCGAATGGACCCAATGAGCTGATTTTAAAGCCGACTCTGTCTTATGGGGATTATTCCTTCCAGCCTGTAGAGGATGAACGCCTTCCCCGTACCGTATGCCGTGATGTACCGGGAGAGTTCCGCATCAGCCAGCTGATCACACGTTATTTTAAATACAAGGAGTATGAATCGGAATATCCGGTCATTCGGGATGATGAAGAAGCGGTTTACCATCTGTTAACGGAAGGTTTGAATGAATTTATTGCCTTGGGTGAGGTGTATTTTTCCGAGTCATTTAAAAGACTTAAGGTTCTGCCTGCGCCGAAGGTTTCCATCGGAGTCCGCAGTACCGGAAACTGGCTGGAACTTCATGTGGATACCGAGGGACTCTCTGGAGCTGACCTTACCAGCCTTTTGGCGGAGTACAGCCAGAAAAAGAAATATTACCGCTTAAAAACAGGGGAATTCATAAGCCTTGATGACAATGGGCTTATGACAGTTGCAAAGCTGGTAGATGGCCTTTCTGCTGACCGTTCGGATGCAAACAGCAAATCGTTTTGCCTGCCCAGATACAGGGCACTTTACCTGGATGGGATCCTGAAAGAGGGGAATGGGATAACCCTTTACAGGGACCAGCTTTTCAAGGCGGTAGTACGCGGAATGAAATCAGTGGAAGACAGCGATTTTGAAATTCCCGAATCTCTGCGCCAGGTACTGCGGGAGTATCAAAAGACAGGATACCGGTGGCTTCGGACTCTGGACACCTATGGCTTTGGAGGTATTCTGGCTGATGATATGGGCCTTGGGAAGACCATTCAGGTAATTGCTCTGCTTTTAGATGAGAGCGGGAAAGAGGAGCATACCACATCGCTTATTATCTGTCCTGCGTCTCTGGTATATAACTGGGAAAACGAATTCCATGTTTTTGCACCTTCCCTTCGGGTACGGGCGGTTACCGGTATGGCTGGGGAACGGGAGGCAATGATTATGCATATGGATGAAGAAGATGTGCTGATTACTTCTTATGACCTGTTGAAACGGGATATTGATTGGTATAAAGAAAAGTCCTTCCGTTTTCAGATCATAGATGAAGCACAGTATATCAAGAATGCGGTCACTCAGAGCGCCAGGGCTGTAAAAAGTATTAAAGCAGGGGGCAGATTTGCATTAACCGGTACTCCCATTGAAAACCGTTTGTCTGAGCTGTGGAGTATATTTGATTTCCTGATGCCGGGATTTTTGTTTACGTACCAGAAATTCAAACGGGAGTATGAACTGCCCATTGTCAGGAATCAGGAAAAATCTGTGCTGGAGAGCCTTCACCGCCTGATTGGTCCCTTTATCTTAAGGCGCCTTAAGAAGGAGGTGCTTAAGGAACTTCCGGATAAACTGGAAACCGTGGTCTATTCAGCATTTGAGAAGAAACAGAAGGAACTTTATACAGCCAATGCACTACGTTTAAAGATGGATCTGGAACAGTCAGAAGGCAGATCCCGAAATGACAATATCCAGATACTTGCAGAACTTACCAGGCTCCGGCAGATCTGCTGTGATCCACATTTGTGCTATGAAAATTACAGAGGGGATTCGGCTAAGCTGGAGACCTGCATGGACCTGGTGAGGAACGCAGTTGAGGGCGGTCATAAGATCCTGCTCTTTTCCCAGTTTACTTCCATGCTTGAGATTATCGAAAACAGGCTGAAAAAAGAAGGGATATCCTACTATATGCTGACTGGAGCAACGCCTAAGGAGGAGCGGCTTCATATGGTCAACTCCTTTAAGGCTGACCATGTATTTCTGTTCCTGATTTCATTAAAGGCGGGAGGGACCGGGCTTAACTTAACAGCGGCGGATGTGGTTATACATTATGATCCCTGGTGGAATGTAGCAGCTCAGAACCAGGCCACGGACCGGGCTCATAGAATCGGTCAGGAAAAGCAGGTGACAGTGTTTAAACTAATCACAAAAGGTACCATAGAAGAAAATATTTTAAAGCTGCAGGAGTCTAAAAAGGATCTGGCGGAACAGATCATTACGGAAGGCACTATCTCCTTTGGCAATCTGACCCGGAAAGATTTAATCGGACTTCTGGATGAAAGAAAGGATGGGTAAGCTATGAAAGTAGTATTATTAAACGGAAGCCCTCATGAAAAGGGCTGTACCAGCCGGGCCCTTCTTGAGGTGGCTGGGGCGCTGAACGCAGAAGGCATTGAAACGGAAATCGTCCATATTGGTAATCATGCAATCCATGGATGCATTGCATGCGGGAAATGTAAACAGACCGGACGTTGTGTGTTTGACAGTGATCCGGTAAATGATGTACTGGATAAGATGGAACAGGCAGACGGACTGGTTGTCGGTTCACCGGTCTATTATGCCTCGGCGAACGGTTCGCTTTACTCTTTTTTAGACCGTATGTTTTATGCAGGAGGAAAATGCTTTGCCTTTAAGCCGGCAGCAGCAGTTGCATCCGCAAGAAGGGCAGGTACCACGGCAACTCTTGATTCCTTAAACAAGTATTTCACCATTGTCCAGATGCCGGTTGTATCCTCTAGATATTGGAATATGGTCCATGGCAGTACTCCGGAAGATGTGGAACAGGATTTAGAGGGTCTGCAGACCATGAGAGACCTGGGAAAAAATATGGCATGGCTGTTAAAATGTCTGGAAGCCGGAAAGACTGCAGGAATCAGTCTTCCGCCCCAGGAAGAGAAAACCTGGACAAATTTTATCCGGTAAAAAATGAAAAAATTTCCTTTACTTTTTCTCTGGGTAGTGTATAATGAGTGAAGCACTAGATATAGTGAAAAATAATATTAATACACAAAATATAGAATGGGTAAAGGAGACAGATATGATTAAGGTTCAAAAGCGTGACGGCAGAATTGCAGAATATGACAGAGCAAAGATCATTACGGCTATCCGCAAGGCCAATGCAGAGGTAGATGCTTCTGAGCAGGCTGGAGAGGACATGATTGACACGATACTGGATTATGTGGAGGATAACACAGATAGCGTAATCAATGTGGAGACCATTCAGGACATGATTGAGAGCGGTCTGGTGAATAAGAATAAATACACTCTTGCTAAAAAGTACATCATATACCGTTACCAGAGAGCATTGCTCCGGAAGGCCAATACAACAGATGAGTCCATTCTTAAGCTGATCAAGAATGAGAATAAGGAGCTGGCAGAGGAGAATTCCAATAAGAATACCATTCTGGCATCCACTCAGAGAGATTATATTGCAGGAGAGGTATCCAGGGATCTGACCAGGCGGATGCTGCTTCCGGAGCGGATATCTCTTGCCCATGAGCAGGGGGCCATTCATTTCCACGATGCGGATTATTTCGTGCAGCCGATTTTCAACTGCTGCCTGATCAACATCGGCGATATGCTGGATAACGGTACCGTAATGAACGAAAAGATGATTGAGAGTCCAAAAAGCTTTCAGGTAGCCTGTACCGTTATGACTCAGATTATAGCCGCTGTTGCCAGCAACCAGTACGGCGGTCAGTCAGTGGACATCCGCCATCTGGGCAAATATTTAAGGAAAAGCAATGTCAAATTCCATAAGCAGATCCGGGAGGAGTTTGGTAATACGGTAAGCGAAGCAATGGTGGAAAAGATGGCTCGGATCCGCCTTCGGGATGAACTGAAATCCGGTGTACAGACCATACAGTATCAGATCAACACACTGATGACGACCAACGGGCAGGCTCCGTTTGTCACTCTGTTTTTATGTCTGGATGATCATGATGAGTATTTAGAGGAAAATGCCATGATCGTAGAAGAAGTTCTCCGCCAGAGACTGGAGGGTATAAAAAATGAGGCAGGAGTTTATGTCACTCCTGCGTTCCCGAAGCTGATTTATGTCTTAGATGAGAATAACTGCTTAAAAGGAGGAAAATACGATTATATTACCAAACTGGCGGTGAAATGCTCTTCCAGGCGTATGTATCCGGATTACATATCAGCAAAAAAAATGAGAGAGAACTATGAAGGAAATGTGTTCAGCTGCATGGGCTGCCGCAGCTTCTTATCTACATGGAAGGATGAAAACGGAAATTATAAGTTTGAGGGAAGGTTCAACCAGGGAGTTGTTAGTATAAATCTGCCGCAGATAGGAATTCTGGCAAAGGGAGATGAGGAAACCTTCTGGAAGCTTTTGGATGAGCGCCTGAATCTGTGCTATGAAGCCCTTATATGCAGACATAAGTCCCTGGAGGGTACGTTATCTGACGTAAGCCCTATACACTGGCAGTACGGTGCCATAGCAAGACTTAAGAAGGGGGAGAAGATCGATCCGCTTCTTCACAATGGTTATTCTACGATTTCCCTGGGGTATATTGGTCTTTTTGAGACTACCAAGCTGATGAAGGGCACAAGCCATACGACTCCGGAAGGGGAAACGTTTGCTCTTTGCGTCATGAACCGTATGCGGGAGGCTGTGGACAAGTGGAAAGAGCAGACAGGTCTTGGTTTCGGTTTATACGGAACACCGGCAGAATCGCTCTGTTACCGGTTTGCAAGAATTGACCGGGAGCGTTTTGGAGTAATACCGGATGTAACGGATAAGGGGTATTATACCAACTCGTACCATGTCGATGTCCGGGAGCATATTGATGCGTTCAGGAAATTTACATTTGAAAGTCAGTTCCAGAAGATATCATCCGGCGGTGCAATTTCTTATGTAGAGGTTCCTAATATGCAGAATAATCTGGAAGCTATGGAAGAAGTAGTAAAATTTATCTACGATAATATTCAGTATGCGGAATTCAACACGAAATCGGATTATTGCCAGGAATGTGGATTTGACGGTGAGATTATCATCAACGACGATATGGAGTGGGAATGTCCGCAGTGTCATAATAAGGATAGGGACAAGATGAATGTAACAAGAAGAACCTGCGGCTATCTGGGTGAGAACTTCTGGAATACCGGAAAGACAAAAGAAATCAAATCCAGGGTTCTTCATCTGTAGGAGGATGTACCATGAATTATGCGGTCATAAAACCAACGGATGTAGCCAACGGACCTGGCGTCAGAGTATCTCTGTTTGTCAGCGGATGTACCCATTACTGCAGGGAATGCTTTAATTCAGAAGCCTGGGATTTTCAGTATGGCCAGAAGTTTAGGAAAGAGACCATGGATGAGATCCGAAAGGATCTGGACCATCCATACATTGCCGGTTTAAGCCTTTTAGGCGGAGAACCCATGCACCCGGAAAACCAGAAGGGAATCCAGTCTGTGGTGGAGACAGTAAAGGAATATTTTCCTGAAAAGACCATCTGGTGTTATACCGGCTATGATTTTGAAAAAGATATCCTGGGTGACATGGCTCAAAGGCTTGAAGAAACCATGAGGATATTAAAATGTGTAGATGTAATGGTAGATGGGAAGTTTGAACTGGAAAAAAAAGATCTGAAGCTGCGGTTTAAAGGGTCCTCCAATCAGAGAATTATCATGGTGCAGGAATCCCTGGCTTCGGGAAAGCTTGTATTGTGGGAATAGGGAAGACAGGGGCGTCTGACAGCCTGCCGGGTATCCGGCAGGCAGAAGCGCCCTTTTTCGTGCAGAGGGGAGCCAGAAATACGCTGCTTACGGCCCCCTGCCGGTAGTCCTGTGAATTCAGCTGCGAATATGGCATGATGAGACAGTCAGGAGGAACTATGACACTGAATATTATCAGGAATCCTGGACAGCCTCCAGATTCTTGCGCAGAATCGGAAAGGGAATGTCATACTGCCTGCATATTCGGTGAATCTCAATAAGACCGATGGCAAGTGATAATATCCCGGTGGAAATGTTGCTGACCGCCATGACAGCTCCCATGCTGGTACTGCCCTGGTTCGTGAAGTTCTGTAAGAACCACAGAACCGGTACACGGAATATGAATACCCGGCAAAAATTGATGGTCAGGGTTATCTTTGTCTTTCCAAATCCGTAAAGCAGTGCCAGAACGGAAGCGTTTATGCCTAGCGGAACAGCTCCTAAAGCTTCAAAACGGTAAATAGCCGCAATCATCTTACCAAATTCCGCATTATTGCCTGCAAACAGGGGGGTGATCCGGTTCAGGAAAAACAGGGAGAAGGACATCAGCACGACGCCCAGTGTGATGTTGATGAGAAGGATACATCCAAATGCCTTTAACGCCCTTCTGGGTTTTCCTGCTCCCACGCTCTGGCTGATAATGGCTGAGCCGCCCTCCTGGAATCCGTTTTGGGGCATGGTGGTAATTCCGCCGATGTTATTGGATATACCCAGGGCACCTACAGTCAGTGCACCGTAAATCGTGCTCATGGTGTTGATGATGACCTTGCCGAAGGAAAAAGCTGTTTTTTCTATAATGACCGGTATGGAGAGAGAGATCATAGGCTTCGTAACTTCTGATCTGAAGCTGATACAGTGAAGGGAAAATCCAAAAGCATTGTCTTTCTGGTTCAGATTCACCATGGCTGCGGTCAGAACAGATAACTGGGATACAATGGTGGCCACAGAGATCATGCTGATTCCGCCTCCCAATACATATACAAACAGAGCGGTTAAGGACAGCTTAATAAAGATGACGCCCATATTTAAGTGAAGAATCCTTTTGGAGTTGCCCCGTGCCCGTTCGATGGCAATGTATACATTATTAAAAAAGCTGATGACCATCCCGATCAGTTCCAGCCGGAAATACTGGGTTCCTTCTGCAATGAAGCTTTCCGGTGTTTTGGCAAAATGGAGAAACTGGGGAGCAGCCGGTATCAATAGAAACAGGACAGCCAATCCCAGGATCCCGCACATGGCAAACAGGCTGCTTACCCGCTTTTTTACCAGTTCAAAATCTCCGGCTCCATAAGCCTCGCTGATTTTTAAGCTGGAGCCTATGGCAAGTCCTCCGCCCAGGGCAGAAAGCGTTAAATTGATCTGGGACAGATAGGCAACGGCTGAGACAGAATTAGCGCTGATATGGGCAGCCATCATGGAATCGAATATCTTAAAAAGCTGATTTAAGCTCTGGTACAGGGCCAGAGGAGTTCCGACGTAAAGGATTACCTTCCACATATTGTCATTTAAGGCAAAATGGCGGAAATTTTCATCCTTGGCGGATAAGTTTGCTTTGGGTGACATGTTCATTCTCCTTTTAATGCTGTATATTTTATGCTTGAATAAGCATATAGCAAAGAAGAAATAAAATCTACGAAAAATATGTTGAATTTATAAAAAAGTACAGAAAATTTGCGCTCTTTCAAAAACGAACCGCTTTCTGAAAGAAACAAAATGTGCTATATTAATTACCTGAAAGGCTGGTGATAACATATGTTTCAGAAAAAGTTCCATGGCCAGATGTCAGAAGCCATGCTGACCGTAATTATTTTAACACTCTCAGGCGGCCTGCAGGATGCTTATACCTATTATTACCGCGGGAAGGTGTATGCCAACGCCCAGACCGGTAATATTATAAGCTTAAGCTACAATGCCATGAATGGAAACTGGCCGGCGGCGCTGCGTTACCTTATGCCTGTCCTGGCTTTTGCGGCTGGTATTTACATGTCCGAGCAAATCCACAGAATTTATAAAGAACATAAATGGCTTCACTGGAGGCAGATCGTGGTAATGCTTGAGATTCTTATGCTTTTTCTGGTAGGTTTTTTTCCGCAGTTTCTCAATGTGGCAGCCAATACCGTGGTATCCTTTGTCTGCGCCATGCAGGTGGAGGCTTTCCGGAAGATGAAGGGAAGCAGTTTTGCCAGTACCATGTGTATCGGAAATTTAAGAAGCGCTACGGAAATGCTGTTTCGCTACCGTCATACAAAGGAGAAAGAAAGTCTGGAAAAATGCATCCGTTATTACGGGGTTATTGCCATATTTGCAGTGGGGGCTGCCGTCGGCAGCTTTCTGACTCCGTATTTTAAGGAAAAGACTATCTGGTTTTCCTGTGCTCTTTTGACTGCTGCCTTCTTCATCATGTTTATTCAGGAGGAAGAAGAACCAGATGAAAGTAATTCATAAGGAGACGGGGCTGAAAAAGTAGTATGAGAGGATCAGTATAATTAAAAATGAAATAAAATGTTTCATAAGCTGCAAGATTGTAATTCTTGTTTAAAAAGATGAATCTCTTTCGTGGATTATGTCCATAGGAAACCAGCTCCTGTCAATTTATAATAAATCCTGTAACAATAAGGAATGATTTAAGATAAGGAGGCATAAACATGGAGTACCGAAAATTCGAACATACATTTATAGTACGGCTGGATCCGGGGGAAGAGATTCTTAACAATCTGATAAAGCTTTGTACGGGTGAAAGAATCAAACTTGCATCAGTAACAGGGCTTGGTGCTGTGGGAAGTGTACAGCTTGGTGTATTCGATACAGAAAAAAAGCAATATTTCAGCAGGGAATATGAAGGACTTTATGAGATTGCTTCTCTCATGGGTACTATTACAGAGAAGGAGGGAGCACCGTACCTTCATCTGCACATGGTAATAGGAAATCCAAATACAGGTGAGTGTCACGGTGGCCATTTGGGAAGGGCGGTCGTCAGTGCAACCGGAGAACTGGTGGTGACAGAAATACCCGGAAGCGTGGGCCGGAGAGAAGATGAACGTATCGGATTAAATCTTTTCTGCTTTGAAGGAAACGCCTAGTTCTTCCAATATTCCTTTGCAAGTTCAATAAAATAGTCTGCCGCATGGGTCAGATAACTGCCCTTACGGTAGGAAACTGCCACATTCCAGGTGGGATGGGACGGCAGGGAAAAACAGGAGATACCGTTGAGCTGTTTTCGCAGATAATAGGAAGGAATAAGTCCGCAGCATAAATCCGCCTGGATCATGGTCAGGATGGTGCTGGTGCTGGCAGTCTCAAACAAAACATTTGGTTCGAAACCTGCTTCTTTAAAAAGCTGATCGACCAGCTGCCGGATGGTGGATTCCCTGTACATCAGGACAAACGGTTCCTTCGCAATCATAGCGATATCCAGCTCCGGAAATGGACAATCCTTTGATTTAACATCGGAATATGCATGGAGTGGATGAGTATTCGGAACAGCCAGGTATATTTCTTCTCTGGCAATCGGAATGTATTCATCAGAAGTGTATTGGTTGGTGCATAGAGTCATAAAACCGATATCCAGATCACCGTGAGTGATCATAGCCTGCTGTTTCTTTACGCTCAGTTCGCGGGGGGTGACGATAACGTCAGGATATTCCCTGTGAAATTCCGGATAAACCGCAGAAAACATAGTGATGCCTCTTCCGGGGGTGAGTCCTATGGAAAGATTGCCTTTCTTATCAGAGATCATGTCGTTAATAATACGATAGGTCTCTTGTTTCAGCTGCAGCATTTTTCGTGCATTTTCCAGATAGATACTGCCTGCTTCCGTAGGACGCCAGTCTGTGCGGGAGCGGTAAAAGAGCTGGGTACCCAGTTCCCTTTCCAGGCGCAGAAGCTGCTGGTTCAAGGCGGGCTGGGTAATAAAAAGCTTTTCTGCAGCCCGGGTAATATTATTTTCTTCTGCGATCTTTAAAATATATTCAATCTGCTTGGTATCCAAATGATCTGTCTCCTTTCTGAAAATCGGTATCATTATTATAGAACAGTTTTTTCAATACTACAAGAAAACAATAAGAAAAATTTAGAGATATCTAAAATCTATTAATTTTACATATGATAAATTTCTTTATATAATTAAAGAATCAAAAGGATTATATAACGATGCAGAAGCCGGAAGGCCTCTGACAGTTAAAAGGAGGGGAATAGAATCATGAGTACACCATTGTATGTAAAAATTAAGGAACAGGATAATGTGGCAATTGCAGTCAATGAAATAAAAGATGGTACGGAAGTGATGGAGGGCGTAACTGCCCATCAGGATATTCCGCAGGCCCATAAGATTGCCCTTCAAGATATTCCGAGAGGAGGAGAAATCATCCGCTATGGGGTAGTTCTTGGTTACGCCCTGGATCCAATCGCCAAAGGTGACTGGATCAATGAACATATGCTTGAGCTTCCTACCCCCCCGGACGTTGACAGCATGGAGTTTGGCACCAATCTGGTAACGGACCTGCCAGAGCCTCCGGTCAAAACCTGGGAGGGGTATGTAAATCCAGACGGCGGTCCGGCAGGGACCCGCAATATATTAGGAATAAGCACTACGGTTCAATGCGTAACCGGTGTGTTAAATGCGGCGGTAGAAAGAATGAAGCGGGAGCTTTTACCAAACTATCCCAACGTAGATGATATCGTACCTGTCAACCATGCATATGGATGCGGAGTTGCCATTAACGCACCGGAAGCAAAAGTTCCGATCCGCACACTGCGTAATTTATCCAAGCATCCCAACTTTGGCGGACAGTTAATGGTTGTAGGTCTTGGCTGTGAGAAATTTACCGTGGACATGCTCTGCGACGCAGCAGATATTACAGAAGAGAATGTCATTATCCTGCAGGAAAAAAAGGGATTCGAAGAAATGGTTGATTCCTTAATGGAAATGGCTGAAAAGAAGTTAAAAATCTTAAATGAGAGAAAGAGGGAGACTCTTCCCCTGTCGGAACTGTTAATCGGTATGCAATGCGGCGGCAGTGATGCCTTTTCCGGAGTAACGGCCAATCCATCGGCCGGTTATGCTTCTGATATGCTGGTAAAGGGCGGTGCGACTGTCTTATTTTCCGAGGTTACCGAAGTGCGTGACGGCGTATACTTACTGGCGCAGCGGTGTGTGAACGAAGAGGTAGGAAAAAAGCTGGCAGCGGAAATGAAATGGTACGACAATTATTTAAAGGAAGGGGAAGTAGACCGCAGCGCCAATCCGACACCAGGCAACAAGAAAGGCGGGTTGGCAAACATTGTAGAAAAAGCTATGGGGTCTATAGCCAAATCCGGTACTGCCCCAATCGTAGAAGTACTGTCTCCGGCAGAGAAACCAGCCAGAAAAGGGCTTATATATGCGGCTACTCCTGCAAGCGATATTGTCTGCGGTCCATGCCAGCTTGCAAGCGGTATCGGCCTTCAGGTCTTCATGACAGGCCGCGGGACTCCCTATGGACTGGCGGTTGCACCGGTTATTAAGGTGTGTTCCAGAAATGATATGAAGGCCAGATGGCTGGACCTGATTGATGTCAACGCAGGCCCTGTTGCAACCGGCGAGGCGTCTATTGAAGAAATCGGGACTCTGTTATTCAAAGAGATCATCGACGTAGCAAGCGGACGCAGGCAGACATACGCAGAAAAATATAAGCTGCATAACGATCTGTGCATCTTTAACCCGGCTCCGATTACCTGATCAGGTAAAGGATATACTTTGGTTTGACATGTTCACAAATACCCGGTCTTATGGTAAAATAGATAATAAATCCAGAGGACAGGAGCAGAACATGGCTGATAATCCAAACAAAAGCGAGAAAACCAAATACCGTCTGGCTGATTCCATAAAAGACTGCATGAAAACCAAACCTGTAGACAAGATTACAGTACAGAACATTGTTGATGGCTGCGGGATGACCAGGCAGACTTTTTACCGGAATTTTAAGGATAAATATGATCTGATCAACTGGTACTTTGATAAGCTGGTACTGGAATCCTTTGCTCAGATCGGAGTGGACAAGACTGTCTGCCAAAGCCTTAAGGAAAAGTTTGAGTTTATAAAAAAAGAAAAGGTTTTCTTTACTGAGGCTTTCCGTTCTGATGATTATAATTCTTTGAAAGAACATGACTTTGAACTGATCGTGGGATTCTATACAGAACTTATTACCAGGAAGAGGCATAAACCGTTTACCGAGGAAATCCAGTTCCTGTTGGAAATGTATTGCCGCGGATCTGTTTATATGACCGTGAAATGGGTCTTATCCGGTATGAGACAATCAACGGGTGAGATGGCTGCTAGCTTAGTGGAAGCCATGCCACCCAGGCTGGCCGCAGTATTTTCGGAAGCTGGTCTGGTATAAAATGTTGGCGTAATGCACATAAATAAAGTTACAATTTGCGTTTTTTGTAATATTTGTTACAAACGGCACAAATTGTAACTTTATTTTTTGAGGAGTTGTTGTTAAAATTATAACATAATGAACAGGTCTTCCGCTGGAAGCAGGTAAAGAAAAGGAGAGATTACCATGGCAAACAGAATTGTGTTAAATGAAACCTCTTATCATGGAGCAGGTGCAATCAATGAGATACCAGGCGAGGTAAAAAAGAGAGGTTTTCAGAAAGCTTTTGTAGCATCCGATCCTGATTTAATTAAATTTAATGTAACTTCCAAGGTGACAAAGGTTCTGGAAGAAAATGGTATGGAATATGAGATTTATTCCGACATCAAACCGAATCCAACCATCGAGAATGTTCAGACCGGAGTGGAAGCCTTTAAAAAATCCGGTGCGGATTATATTATTGCCATCGGCGGAGGTTCTTCTATGGATACTTCTAAAGCCATTGGCATCATCATTACGAATCCGGAGTTTGCAGATGTCAGAAGTCTGGAGGGAGTAGCTCCGACCAAAAAACCCTGCGTACCGATTATTGCCGTTCCCACAACTGCAGGTACAGCAGCAGAAGTAACCATTAACTATGTTATTACCGATGTAGAGAAAAAACGAAAATTCGTCTGCGTAGATCCTCATGATATACCGGTTGTTGCAGTGGTAGATCCGGATATGATGGCCAGCATGCCAAAGGGCCTGACTGCCGCTACTGGTATGGATGCCTTAACTCATGCCATTGAAGGCTATATCACAAAAGGCGCCAATCCTATTACGGATATGTTTAATCTGAAGGCTGTTGAATTAATTGCCGACAGCTTAAGAGGTGCAGTAGATAATACTGCAAAGGGCCGTGAGGGAATGGCTCTGGGCCAGTATATAACCGGTATGGGATTCTCCAACTGCGGTCTTGGAATCGTACATTCCATGGCCCATGCCCTGGGCGCTGTTTATGATACTCCTCATGGAGTGGCAAATGCCATTCTTCTGCCGACTGTTATGGAATACAATGCCGATTCGACAGGAGAGAAGTATCTTGATATTGCAAAGGCAATGGGAGTAGAAGGAACTGAGAAGATGACACAGGAAGAATACCGCAAAGCCGCCGTTGACGCGGTAAAGAAGCTTTCTTCTGATGTAGGTATTCCGGCTGATTTGACTGAGATTGTAAAGGAAGAGGATGTTCTCTTCCTGGCAGAATCCGCAGTAGCGGATGCCTGTGCTCCGGGCAATCCGAAAGAAGCCAGCCTGGATGATATTATCAAACTTTATAAAACACTGATGTAAGTATCATAAATAAGCCTCCAAACAGCGGTACCGTTTGGAGGCTTATTTTATTTATTTTTTTTATAATAGGTGTCCTTAAGCGGCAGGCTCTGCCGGAATTTCCCATCCAGCCGGTAATAAGCATGAGCGCACGCAGGAGCGGTGGGAATCATACAAAGTTCTCCGCAGCCTTTGGCACCAAGAGAGTAGGGCAGTTTATTCTCTTCCTGCGGCTCGCAGAGTATGACTTCCAGTTCAGGAGCCTCATCTGCCCGCATAAAGCCGATGGTACCGAATTTGCTTATGGGACAGCCGTCTTCGCATTTAAATTCTTCCGTTACGCCATAGCCGATTCCCATGATCATGCCTCCTTCGATCTGTCCTTCGACAGACTGGATGTTAACCGGAGTCCCCACATCAAAAGCAGAGACTGCCTTGGTGATTTTTCCATCTTCATTTAAAATGATGACCTGGGTGCCATAGGAGTAAGATATATGGCTGACGGGATTATCCTTGACTGCTCCCAGAGGATCTGTTTTAGCAGAGTATTCACCGAAGAATTCCTGACTTTCCAGGTCTTTAATGGCTTTTCCGCTGTCAAGAACACATTTCAGCTTTTCGCCTGCTCTGCGGGCC
Source organism: uncultured Lacrimispora sp. (assembly GCA_964402355.1). Taxonomy (GTDB): domain Bacteria; phylum Bacillota; class Clostridia; order Lachnospirales; family Lachnospiraceae; genus Lacrimispora. The sequence continues at coordinate 18,538 of CAYOCB010000002.1, read as the reverse complement.
GCTTCTCCGGTCATCACGGTCTGCCTGGAGGCGGTAGATGTTCCGGAATCCGGAGTCCGTATGGTATCTGCAGGCTCAAAAACGAAAAGAGCAGGATCTAATCCTGTAACGTGACAGATTTCAGTTAAAACCATCTGGCCGATTCCCTGGCCCATGCAGGAGGCAGAAGTGCGTATGTGGATTTTTCCCTGCTCTATGGATAAAAGTACCCGTCCTACATCCAGCTTGCCCATACCGGTTCCTGCATTTTTAAAGCCGCAGGCGATTCCTGCATAAGGATTGGCATAATAAATGTCCTTCACAGCATTCAGGCATGCCTCCATGTTGGTGTTAGGGTCTGCGGTCTGACCATTTGGCAGGATATCACCCGGTCTAATAGCATTGCGGTACCGGAATTCCCAGGGGTCAAGACCTGCCATTTCAGCCAGAAGATTAATATTCATTTCCGTAGCAAAACAGCTTTGCGTTACTCCAAAACCTCGGTAAGCGCCGGAAACAACATTATTGGTATAGACAGACATTCCGAAGATATCTATGTTCTGGTAATTATAAGGGCCGGCGGCATGAGTGCATGCGCGGTGAAGAACAGGTCCGCCAAGAGATGCATAGGCTCCTGTGTCAGCTATGATAACTCCCTTCATGGCGGTTAAATGGCCTTTTTCATCACAGGCAGTAGTAAATTCCATTTCCATAGGATGGCGTTTTACATGATAATTTAAAGATTCCTGACGGCTGTATTTCACCTTGACCGGTTTTTTTGTGTACCAGGCCATTAATGCGGCATACTGCTGCACGGACATATCTTCCTTTCCGCCAAAACCGCCGCCTACCAATGGTGCGTGGCAATGGACTTTCTCACGCGGAATCTGAAGCATCTGGGCACATTCTCTCTGGACGTCATAGACGGACTGGCTGGTAGTGTAGATGAGCAGGCCGTCATCCCCCTCAGGAAGGGCCACACAGCATTCAGGCTCCATAAATCCATGCTCCTGCCAGGAAGTTTTATATTTTCTTGTCACTACATATTTTGAATGTTTAATAGCTTCGTCTGCATTTCCACGAACCAGGCCTGCACGGCTCATGACATTGCCATCCTCATGGATCAGGGGAGCATCGCCCTTTAATGCTTCAAAAGGACTCGTGACTGCAGGAAGCTCTGTGTAATCAACATCAATCAGAGAAAGGATTTCTTCCAGTGAATCCATGTGATTGGTGGCAATGACTGCCAGTGCATTGCCCACATATCGGGTGATGTCTCCTTCGCCCATAAGAACATCCCAGTCCTGTTTGATATGACCGATTTTGTTGCAGGGTACATCCTTTTTCGTGAGAATTTCCACACAATCCGGATGCTCTAAGGCTTTTGAAACATCGATCCGGTTAATCCGTGCCCTGGGATATCTGGAATAGAGGCATTTTGCATACAGCATGCCGGGCATATAGATATCATCTGCGTATATTCCGGTTCCGTTCACTTTTTCATCCGCATCAATCCGTTTAAAATGTTCGTTCATGTGAAGATCGGTGGGAGGAAGGGGAATTTCCCTCTTCTCTCTGAAAAAATCAGCGGCTAAAAGGATTGCATCCTCAATTTTTTTATATCCTGTACAGCGGCATATATTTCCCCGGATTGCCTTTTTTACATCTGTGCGGGTTGGATTCAAATTTGTATCCAGAAGACTTTTTGCAGATATGATCATGCCGGGAATGCAGAAGCCGCACTGTACGGCTCCTGCCTCTGCAAAACAGTGTTCATAGATTTTCATTTCTTCAGGTTTGATTCCTTCCACGGTAAGGATGCTTTTTCCCTCCAGAGTACTGAGTTTCGGAACACAGGCTTTTACCTTTTTTCCGTCAACCAGGACTGTACAGGTTCCGCAGGCTCCTTCGCTGCAGCCATCTTTGGCGGCTGTTAAGTGCAGGTCATCGCGAAGGAAACGAAGCAGTTTTTTGTCATGGGCGGTTTCATAGACATTTCCGTTGATATTAAGTGTATACACGCATAAACTCCTTTCGGTTAAATCCCTTTCTCATCTAAAAAATCCTTTAGAAGGTTCATACATACAGCCTTCCTGTACTCTGAGGAAACACGGCCTCTTGTTAAAACCATGCGCTCTTTGTAAGCAGCCAGAAAATTTTCTTTTACAGCTTTGGCATCGTTAAGGGTCTTGCCAATCATCATGGCTTCCAGGTCCTTAAAGCGAAGAACCGTATCGGATACGGCTCCAAATGCCGCAGCGAAGTTTTCGATACGCCCATCCTTTATGGAAATAAGACCTGCAAAGGAAACACGGGAGATGGCGAGTGCATTCCGTCCGCCTACTTTTTTATAATAATAATTCTCCAGTCCCTGTTTTGGCAGAAGGATTTCCAGGATCAATTCCCCAGGCTTTAAAGCCAGCTTTTTTCTGCCTTCATAAAATGCATCAATATCAACGATCCGCTGGCCGGCCGTGGAGGCCAGGCGTACCTTTGCCCCGCAGACAAATAATATAAGGACAGAATCTGCTTTGGCAGATCCATTGCCGATATTGCCGCCAAAGGTTCCGGCATTTCGGATGGCAGGAGCAGCTATTTTTGAAACGGCTTCTTTCATAAACGGGGGAATCAGATCAGAATCCAGAGCCTCAGTAAACGTGACGCAGGAGCCGATGTAAATATAGTTTTCATCCTCCCGGATCTGTTTTAATTCCGTTAAGCCGTTTAAAAACAGGTAGGCGGCGTCTTTTCTGTTTTCCACCATCAGATCGGTACCGCCTGCGTAGGGGATGGCTTCGGTGTTTTTCTTTATTTCAAGTGCTTCCTTAAGGGAAGCAGGTCTATATCCATTTACCATAATCCATTTCCCTCCTCTGCGGCCATATGAATTGCACTTACAATGGCATTGTAGCCGGTACAGCGGCATAAGTTGCCGGAAAGTCCTTCCCGGATCTGGAGATCTGTGGGATGAGGAATCTTACTCAACAGGGCCTCAGCAGCCAGAACCATGCCAGGAATGCAGAAGCCGCACTGTACGGCTGACATAGAGGCGAAGGCCCGGTCTAATACGGCGAACCGTTCAGTCTGGCGAAAACCTTCCAGAGTGACAATGTCTGCTCCCTCTACGGCTCCCATGGCCACGCAGCAGGAGTTAACCAGCAGCCCGTTCATCAGAACGGAGCAGGCGCCGCATTCCCCTTCTTTACAACCGCACTTGACACTGGTGGTACGGCAGGTATTTCTTAAAACGTCCAGAAGACGGTCGGCAGCGCTGCCCTCATAGACCGTTTCTGTGCCATTTAACAGAAATTTTATCCCTTCCATTATAAACCCTCCTTCATCATCACTTTTATGATATCCTCTGCTGTAAATGGAGCGTGATACAGTTTCACACCATGCCCGATTGCCTGTTCCACAGCTTCCACGTATGCGCCTGGTGCCCCGACTAGAGGAAGCTCCCCTGCGCCTTTGGCACCATAAGGGCCATCCGGGTATTTTTCCACATGAAGCATGCATGTTAAATTAGTCACATCAGCCGCTGTAGGAATCAGATAATCAGAAAAAGAATTGTTGCGTATTCTTCCTTTCTGGTCGTAATCCATAGATTCTGTTGATGCATAGCCGATTCCCTGAAGGAATCCGCCTTCCATTTGTCCTGTGACAATGTTTAAGTCAACGGGTGTACCTACATCGAAGTTTCCATATGCTCCAAGAATTTTAGTCTGTCCGGTATAGGTATCGACCTCTGTTTCTATGGCATGGACTCCCCAGGAATAGGTGGGATAGGCATCACCTTTAAATTTATCCAGGTAAAATGGAATTACGAAGTCGGGTTCCTTAAAATGTTCCTCTACCGTCTGGTCCTCCCCATCCTTCCAGACAAAACGGAGCTTAATGGCACATCGGCGCAGCAGCTCACCAACCACCATCAGAGAACGGGAGGCCACGGTAGGGCCGGAGTCAGGTACCCGTGCCGTATCCGGGTGTTCGAAATAGACCTTATCAAGAGGCAGGTTTAGTTCATGGGCAACGATTTTGGGAAATGTGGTGCGCAGTCCCTGGCCGATTTCCCCATTGGAGGCCAGAATTTCTACCGTGCCATCCGGAAATTTGTGAAGCTTACATACGGCCTTTATATGATCACGTTCGCCGGAACCGGTAAATCCTGCTCCATGGAAAAACAGTGACATACCAATTCCCCTGCGGTAACGACCTGTCTGAGGCAGGGCATATTCCTTATGCTTTCTGCGGAAATCACATACCTTGTCAATTTCTTCAATCATTGCAGGAATGGGCACTGGAAAATGGTACTTACCGGAAGTGGAGGTGGAATCTCCTTGTTTTACTATGTGTTTTTCTTTAAATTCCAGGCTGTCCTCTAAAAGGTCCTTCGCTATATGATCCATCATCATTTCAACGGCAAAAAAAGTCTGCGGGGCACCAAAGCCCCGATAGGCGCCTGTCGGGGTCGTATTGGTTTTTAAGGCCCTTCCGTGCACATGGAGATTTTCTATGTTATAGATTCCGTTTGCGCATATGATTCCCCGCTGCAGCACAACGGCGGAGAGGGTAGTATAAGCTCCGCTGTTAAATTTTACATCAATATCCATGGCAGTTACCCTGCCGTCTTTGACTGCTGCTTTATAGGTGCAGAGAGAAGGGTGGCGTTTGGAAGTAAACTCCAAGTCCTCCCGGCGGTCAAAAATGCAGCGTACCGGAGCACCGGCCTTTTTGGCAGCCACAGCCACCTGACATCCCAGGATCGATGGGAATGCCTCTTTTCCCCCGAAACCGCCTCCTGTTACATCCTGTTTAATATGGATCTGTTCCGGTCCGCAGCCAAGGGTCCGCATAACGGCTCCATGGACATAATAGGCGCATTGGAGAGAACCGTGTACGAACATCCGGCCGTTTTCCTCTGGTTCCGCCATCATACCCTGAGTTTCCAGATAAGTCTGATCCTGATAGCCGGTGGAGAATTCTTCTTCGTAGACCTTATCTGCTTCTTTGAAAGCATGTTCCAAATCGCCTTTGCCGTATTCATAGTCAAAAAATACCGTATCCGCCTTACGAAGGTCTAAGACAGGTTCCAGCTCTTCGTATACTACATCGATTTCTGACAATATGCGTTCAACCACCGATTCTTCCGGTCCGACTACCATGCCGATTGGTTCTCCGATGTACTCCACAGTTTCCCGTGCATATACTGGCGTATCATCCATTACGATATTTACATTGTTGTCACCTGGTACATCTGATTGGTCAACATAAAAATAGCCTTCGGGAAGTTCAGGCACATTTACGGCCACAAGTTTTGCATGGGCAAGCTTTGAACGAAGCAATTTCCCTACCAGTACTCCGTCATTTTCATAGTCGCCTACATAAACAGAACGGCCTAACATTTTGGACCCATGGTCTTTTTTTACGACTGATTGACTGATTTTTTCCATTAAAATTACCTCCTTTTATATTTGAGCCGGACAGACCCGGCTGATGCAGATTTCATAATCTTCTCTGGTATCCAGATCCATTAAGACGCCTTCATCGTCCACCGGCACATGGATGACAGAATCTTCATACTGCTTCCATACCTGCCTGAGACCGCCGTTCCCATTATAATTCAGGATGGTATTAAGAAAGCTGTAATCAATCAGAGGGGGATGCTTTCGATGACCCTCAAGAGTGGGAAAGACAATGACCGGCCGGTCAGCCTGACTGGCCTTCAGAAGCTTTAAAAATGTACTTTTTTTCACAAGCGGCATATCACCTGGCAGCAGGAAAAAAGACCTGCAATGCGGCATGGCATGAAGACCATATTTTATGGAGGCCAGCATATCGGTGGTTTCATAGTAAGGATTGCAGGTATAAATGATTTCCTTCCCATAGCGGGAGCGAAGAACTGCTTCGATATCATTCCCATGGTATCCCAGAACAACTACAATTGGTTTCACACCGGCCCCCAGCATACTGTCAATCGTACTTTCAATCACTGTCTTTCCATTGAAAGGCATCAGCGGCTTAAATTCCCCCATGCGGCTGGACAAGCCGGCCGCCAGTATGAGACCGCCGGCAGAAGTGCTGCAAGACATAAAAATCACTCCTTCTATAAATAACACAATAATTTATAGTGTTATTATAAAAGGAGTGAAGGAATGTTTCAAATTCTTTCTGGAAAGTACTTGCTAAGTAAAAAGGCCGCTGTTACGGTACAGGGAATTGAATTCATTCTGGGCAAACCGGAAAATATTGTCTTCCAGCTGCTGCCAGGTTTTTAAAAACTTTAGTCCTTTTGAGGTCAGTGTTGTATTCCCGCCTCGTCTGCCTCCGTGTTTTCGTTCCACGACCGGATAACCTGTTTCAGATTCCAGTTTATTTAACATATCCCAGGCCTTGCCATAGGATAAGGCCATACGGTCACAGGCACTGCGCACAGAATGGGTATCGTAAATCAGATAGAGAAGCAATTTGATTCTGGTATTAAAAAATATGGATTCTTTTTGAAGACTCAGCTGGACCATTGGATGCAAAAGAGCCCGGTTGTGTTCTGCCAGCTGGGCTTCTAACTGCCGGCAGTCCCGTACGCTTATAAAGATTCCCTGATCATTTACTGGAACAAAGGTACGCCGGTCAGCCATGGAAGATATGGCGGCTCTTAGACCTCCGGTTCCGGTATAGGCAATGATTTCAGGAACCACGGATTCGGATAGAACGATTGGGTGGCCGCATTTTTTCTGGTAAGACGGGGTCACGATTTTGCCTTCTGTTGCCAGCAGGCGGTTAAGGGTATCCGGTGTAAACATAGGAACGTTCACTGGTGTAAAAACAATCCGGTCACATTTTCCATACAGATATTGAAGGCCGATTCTTACGGAGTCAAAAAGCTCAGGCTGTTCACAGTTCTCATTATGGATAAAGATCACCCCATAGCTGGAAAGCTGGTATTTCACTTCATCTTCCTGGGCTCCGGTAACGACCACAATGGGGAAAATACCTGCCTGCTGAAAAGAAATAACAATTCGCTTGATGATAGGAATTGTTCCGATTTTCAATAAGGGTTCTGCATCCTTTTTGCTGGCGGCTGCGATTACTCCGCCGACCCGGCTGATTTTCATATCTGACCTGCCTCCTGAAAATAATTATTAATAATCATAGCATATCACAGGTGGCTGAGCAAGTTATTGCAGTAAAAATGTTGTTAAACAAGGGTCATGAATTAAATAAGAAGAAAAAATTGGATGCAAAAATTAAAGTAAGATGATATGATTAATCAGACAAGGAGGTGAATGGCCTTTTGGCTCCTGGCAGAAAGGAATGCAGAAAGGCAGCAATGATATGGCAGAAACAAAAAATGATTTTTCAAAGGGAAATATAGTGGAAAATATATTGAAGCTGGCACTTCCCATGACAATGGCACAGCTCATCAATGTACTTTATAATATTATAGACAGGATTTACATAGGGAGGATCCGGGAGAATGCCACCCTGGCTTTAACAGGTCTGGGACTGTGCCTTCCCATAATCTCCATGGTCATTGCCTTTGCTAATTTATTCGGCATGGGCGGTGCTCCCTTATGCTCCATAGAGAGAGGACGGGGGAATGTGAAGGAAGCTGAAAAAATCATGGGCAATTCCTTTGTCCTTCTCTTGGTATTCGGTCTGATTCTCACAGTCCTGGGACTGGTTTTTAAAAAGCCCATGCTGTATTTGTTCGGAGCCAGTGACAGGACCTATTCCTATGCCGATCAGTATATCAGCATATATCTGTTAGGCAGTATTTTCGTCATGATCGGCCTGGGTATGAACAGCTTTATTAATTCCCAGGGCTTCGGGACCATTGGAATGATGACAGTCCTCTTAGGAGCCATTTCCAATATACTGTTGGATCCGGTATTTATTTTTGTACTGGATATGGGGGTAAAAGGTGCGGCTCTGGCAACGATCCTGTCCCAGTTCCTTTCAGCTTTGTGGATTGTCCGGTTCCTGTCGGGAAGGAAGACTATTTTAAAACTTAAGACCTCCTGTTTCCATTTGAAATGGCATAGGGTCAAGAATATAATAGCCCTGGGGATGTCCGGCTTTACCATGTCCATCACCAACAGTTCCGTTCAGATCATGTATAATGCTTCCCTCCAGCACTATGGAGGTGATTTGTACGTGGGAATCATGACTGTCATCAATTCTGTCCGGGAAGTGATTTCCATGCCTGTAAATGGTTTAACCAACAGTTCCCAGCCAGTCATGGGATATAATTACGGGGCAGGAAAATATGGAAGAGTAAAACAGGCCATTGTTTTTATCTCCGCTGTTTCTATTGGATATACTACATTCATGTGGGGACTGGTCCATGGGTTTCCGGAGTTTTTTATCCGGATTTTCAATCAGGATACCCAGCTTTTAAAGGCTGGTATTCCATCCATGAGAATTTATTATTTTGGTTTTTTCCTGATGTCCTTACAGTTTGCAGGACAGTCGGTTTTTGTAGCTCTGGGAAAAGCGAGGAGAGCAGTATTTTTTTCGATCTTCCGGAAAGTGGTCATTGTGATTCCTTTAATTCTTATATTACCCCGTATTTTAGGAAACGGTACAGCCGGAGTATTAATGGCGGAGCCTATATCCAACCTTATTGGAGGAGGAGCCTGCTTTATTACCATGTTATGTACGGTCTGGCCGGAACTTAGCAGGAAAAAGAAACAAAACAGAGGTGTAGCAGTATGAAAACCATAACCAGAGATTATATTACATATGTACTGTCAAAGGAGAACGAACCCTGCGGAAGGATTAAGGCCGGGGAGACGGTGGCCTTTGAAACCTATGACTGTTTTACCAATCAGTTCCTGCCGGAGGATGCCACGTTTGAAAATGTAGTCAGAAAGCCTGGAAATCCGGCTACAGGACCGCTTTATATTGAAGAGTCGATGCCTGGAGACATGCTTAAAATCCATATTCTGGATATTGAAATAGGTCCCACAGGCATCGTGATGCTTGGACCGGGCAGCGGAAACGAAAAAGAAGAGTTTTCTGAAAAAGTACTGAGGAGAGTGCCTGTAAGGGGCGGAGTTGCCTGCTTTGGTGAAAATCTCCGGATTCCGGTAAATCCTATGATCGGTGTCATCGGCGTGGCTCCGGGGGGAGAAGGCGTTTCTACCATCACTCCTCAGGATCACGGCGGTAATATGGACTGTACCAGGATAAAAAAAGGAGCAACTCTGTATCTGCCGGTATTCGTAGAAGGGGCTCTCCTTTCCATGGGAGATTTCCATGCAGTTATGGGAGATGGAGAAGTGGAAGACTGCGGCCTGGAAATAGAAGGACGCGCCACGGTCCGGATCGATGTGGTACGTAATAAAAACTGTGTTCCTTACCCTATGATCGAGACAGACGGCAGACTTATCACCATAGCATCCGGAAAAACCGTGGAAGAAGCATGGCGGGCTGCATCCAGACAGATGTTTGATTTCATGAAGGATAAGATAGGCATGGATTATCAGGATGCCGGTATGCTTCTGACAATGACCGGAGATCTTATTATCTGCCAGACGGTAAATCCCATGAAGACAGTGAGAATGGAAATTCCACTTTATATAACTAAAAGTTATGGTTTTAATTCCATTTCGGTAGAGTAAAGCAGATTGAATTTTCTTGACAGCTGACGTTTTTTGGAAGATAATGAAAGACAAATTATAAAACTGACAGTTATGCCGGAATGGGAAAGGAAAAGTATAATATGCAGACAATCAGAATTGAAAAAACAACTTGCCCGAAAGAAAAACCAGGCAAAGAGAATCCATTGACATTCGGGACCATATTCACGGATCATATGCTTGAAGTGGACTATGAAAAAGGAAAGGGCTGGTACGATCCAAGAATTGTGCCATACCACAAGCTGGAACTGGACCCGTCATCCATGGTATTCCACTATGGCCAGGAGATGTTCGAAGGCTTAAAGGCATATAAAACAGAGGATGGGCGAATCCTGCTGTTCCGTCCGGACAAGAATATTGAACGGGCCAACAGAAGCAACCGCCGTCTTTGCATTCCGGAAATTCCTGAAGACTTATTTTTAGAGGCTTTAAAGACCGCTGTAAGTGTGGATCAGGACTGGATTCCTACAAAACCCGGAACCTCCCTTTACGTCCGGCCTTTTGTCATTGCTACAGACCCGTTCCTGGGTGTAAGACCATCCCATACCTATAAGTTCATGATTATACTATCGCCGGTCGGTGCCTACTATGCAAGCGGTCTTGACCCGGTTAAGATATGGATTGAGGATGAGTATGTCAGAGCTGTTAAGGGCGGTATCGGCGAAGCTAAGACCGGAGGAAACTATGTAGCTTCCCTTGCTTCCCAGGTAAAAGCACATGAGGAAGGCTATTCCCAGGTATTATGGCTTGACGGAGTTCACCGCAAATACATCGAAGAAGTAGGTGCAATGAATATCTTCTTTAAGATCAACGGTACCGTTATCACACCGGAATTAAACGGAAGCATCCTTCCGGGTGTTACCAGGGATTCTGTTATTTCCCTCTGCAGGGAATGGAACGTTCCGGTGGAGGAACGGAAAATATCGGTAGATGAAGTGGTTGCGGCAGCAAAATCCGGCGCCATGGAGGAATGCTTTGGAACCGGTACTGCAGCGGTTATTTCTCCGGTCGGCGAGCTGCGTTTTGAGGAAAAGCGGATGCTCATCGGCGGCGGAAAAATCGGGGAATTGACCCGGAAATTCTATGATACCATTACCGGCATTCAGCTCGGAAAAGTGGAAGGACCAGAGGGCTGGAGCGTGGAAGTTAAATAAACTTTTGTTATTACCCGGCGGAGCTAGTTAAAAAGCACCGCCGAAATTTTTTGACGAAAGATAAATACGAAAAGGGAGTTGTTTATGGCAGCGGTATTAACGAAAGCAGTTGCATTTATAGCGATTATCTTAATGGGCTACCTGCTCAAGAGAGCAGGTTTTTTTAAAGCAAAGGATTTTTATCTGATTTCCAGAGTTGTTATCAATCTCACACTTCCGGCTGCCATTGTTTCTAATTTCAGCAAAGTCACCATGAATTATTCCCTGCTTACCATGTGCATGGTCGGCCTTTTATGCAATGTTGTGACTATTGCGGCAGGTTATCTGATGAATCTGTCAAAATCCAGGGAATCGAAGGCATTTGCCATGCTTAATATGTCCGGTTATAACGTAGGGAATTTTACCATGCCCTTTGTTCAGAGCTTTTTAAGTCCGGTAGGATTTGCAGTAACAAGCCTGTTTGATGCCGGAAATGCTGTCATGTGTACCGGTATGACCTATTCCCTGGCCGGCATGGTGATGGGAGAGGATGAAAAGCCTTCTGTAAAAAGGATGATTCTTAAGCTTTTTTCCTCGGTTCCATTCGATACTTATGTTATAATGACCATTTTGAGTCTGTTCAATGTGAAGCTTCCGTCGGTTTTCACCAGTTTTGCAGATACGGCGGGAGGAGCCAATGCTTTTCTTGCCCTTCTTATGCTGGGGATTGGTTTTGAGATACGCATGGAATGGGAGAAATTGGCCCGGATCTTTAAAATATTGGGAACCAGGTACGTAATTTCCATTCTGCTGGCTGTCGGATTCTATTTTCTGGCACCCTTTGGGCTGGAGGTACGCCAGGCTCTGGCTATTGTATCCCTGGGGCCGGTTTCGTCGGTAGCCCCTGCATTTACAGGTGCTCTAAATGGCGATGTGGAGATGGCCAGTGCTGTAAATTCCCTGTCAATTGTCATCAGTATCGCAGCTATAACATCAGCTCTTATAATCCTGTTATAAAATACATGAATTAATAATAATTTTCACAGGATGCTTGACAAACAAAATTGTCATGTTATAATTTAAAAATATAAGATAATAAAGTAAAAGCAGTGATGAGAGAAGTATCATATCAGGAAAGTTCAGAGAGAGGCATATTTGGTGGAAGTGCTTTACCGGAATGTTATGAGAAGACCAGCTTGGAGTGTCCTTTAATAGGGAACGGTGATTCCGTTATCATCTGAATAAGTGGTTTGAACGTTTTACGTTCAATCAAGCAAGGGTGGAACCGCGATTAATTTGTTGAATCGTCCCTTTCTGTGTGGAGACACAGAAAGGGGCTTTTTTTATTTATGCGGACAACGAGCCAAATGCAAGCTGGTTTGCATTTGGCGACTGCCGCAATAACTTGAGAAACTGGCAAAGCGTGTTTCTCATAGTTTCATTTGTAAAGGAGATAGAAGGGAAATGAAGATTACGTTAAAAGACGGCTCAGTAAAAGAGTATGAACATGCAATGTCCGTGATTGATATCGCTTCTGATATAAGCGAAGGTCTGGCGAGAAATGCCTGTGCAGGTGAAGCAGACGGCAGGGTTGTTGATTTGAGAACAGTCATTGATTCTGACTGTCAGTTAAATATCCTGACTGTCAGCAATCCTGCCGGACTTTCGGCCTACCGTCATACGGCCAGTCATATCCTGGCTCAGGCTGTAAAACGGTTATATCCAAAAGCAAAGCTTGCCATCGGTCCTTCCATTGAAAATGGCTTTTATTATGATTTTGAGATTCCTTCCTTTTCCAGAGAAGATCTGGATAAGCTGGAAGCTGAGATGAAGAAAATCATTAAAGAAGGAGAAAAGATTGAACGTTTTACCCTTTCAAGAGAAGAAGCAGTTAAATTCATGGAGGAGAAGGGAGAACCTTATAAGGTAGAACTGATTAAGGACCTTCCTAAAGGAGAAGAGATATCCTTCTACCGCCAGGGTGATTTTACAGATCTCTGTGCAGGACCACATCTTATGAGTACCAGGCCTGTCAAGGCATTTAAGCTGACTTCTTCCTCAGGAGCTTACTGGAGAGGCAGCGAGAAAAACGCCATGCTGACCCGAATTTATGGAACCGCTTTTGCCAAAAAGGAAGAATTAAATGAATATCTGGAATATCTGGCAAATATCAAGAACCGTGATCACAATAAACTGGGCCGTGATCTGGAGCTTTTTGCAACCGTTGATGTCATTGGCCAGGGGCTTCCGCTTTTAATGCCGAAAGGTGCCAAGATTATCCAGACCTTGCAGAGATGGATTGAGGATGAGGAAGAGAAGCGGGGGTATATGAGAACGAAGACTCCTCTTATGGCTAAGAGGGATCTGTATATTATATCCGATCACTGGGATCACTATAAGGAAGGCATGTTTGTGCTGGGAGATGAGGAAAAAGATGAGGAAGTATTTGCCCTTCGCCCGATGACCTGTCCATTTCAGTATTATGTTTATAAACAGAGTCAGAAATCCTACCGTGACCTGCCCTGCAGATACGGTGAGACGTCAACCCTGTTCCGCAACGAAGATTCCGGTGAAATGCATGGACTGACCCGTGTCCGCCAGTTCACCATTTCCGAAGGTCATCTGGTCGTACGTCCGGACCAGATCGAGGATGAGTTTAAAGGCTGTGTGGATCTGGCTAAATATTGCCTGACGACCCTGGGCCTGGAGGCGGATGTAACCTACCGTATGTCAAAATGGGATCCGGCCAATGCGGACCACTATCTGGGAACTCCCCAAATGTGGGACGAAGTGGAAGGTATGATGCGGAAAATCCTTGATCACATTGGTATCAAATATACGGAAGCAGTCGGTGAAGCGGCATTCTATGGACCAAAGCTTGATATTCAGGCAAAGAACGTATACGGAAAAGAAGATACCATGATTACTATTCAGCTGGATATGTTCCTGGCAGAACGTTTTGACATGAGCTTCGTGGATAAAGATGGAACGAAGAAGCGTCCTTATATAATCCACAGGACTTCCATGGGCTGCTATGAGAGAACTCTTGCATGGCTGATTGAAAAATATGAAGGTGCGTTCCCGACCTGGTTATGTCCGGAACAGGTACGGGTCCTTCCGATTTCTGAAAAATACCATGAATATGCAGAGAAGGTGGAAGCTCAGTTAAAGGAAAACGGAATACTGGCAACGGTCGATGAACGTGCAGAAAAGATTGGCTACAAGATTCGTGAAGCGCGTCTGTCGAAGCTTCCCTATATGCTCGTGGTAGGTCAGAAAGAAGAAGAGGAAGGTGCAGTATCCGTTCGCAGCCGGTTTAATGGTGATGAGGGCCAGTGTCCGCTTGCAGATTTTATCGAAAATATCTGCCGTGAAATCCGGACAAAGGAAATAAAAACGATTCATGTAACAGAAGAAGCAAATTAATTCTGCTCTCTGGCAAAGAAGAAGGAAAAGTCAATGAGAATATTTCCCTTCTTCTTTGCACATACTACCTCCTGATATCGAAAATTAGTATGACAGGAGGAAATGAGCCATGACAAAATTAGACTGTAATGTAACAAGTTGTCTCCACAATTCTGATAATTACTGCTGTAAGTCCGCTATTATAGTAGAAGGGACACAGGCAAAAGATAATTATGAAACATGCTGCGGAAGCTTTGATGAAAATAAAGACGGTTCGTTTCATAACTTATTCAAAAGCCCGGAAAACCGTTTGGAAGTAGACTGCGAAGCAATGAACTGTGTTTATAATGAGGGACGTCATTGTTCTGCAGAACATATCGGAATTGCCGGGGACGGCGCCAGAGAAGCGGGCAATACTGAATGTGCAACATTTAAAGCCAGATAAAACAGGTAAAGTGGAAGACACATCATGAGAAATACCTGATGTGTCTTTACTTTTTGGTAAAAATATATTGACAAATGGAAAAATATATAGTATGATATCAAGAGTTGTGATAACAACAGACAGGAAAGTAGGTATCCGCCTCACCATGGCACGAGTAAGTGACCCTGGTTCATAGCCTTTGATACATAGGTGTACTGTGTAGAGACTTTGATGGTGGATAGCGTTTGTCTATCTACTTTTTTTATGCCTATAGGCAACAATGTGGATTCCAGCCAACACACACTATATGATGGAGGTGCACGACAATTAGCGATTTAATGATTAACGAACAGATCAGAGATAAAGAAGTTCTGTTGATTGGTGAAAACGGAGAAAAACTGGGTATCATGCCTACCAGAGAAGCATTTCAGATGGCGAAGGAAGCAGAGCTTGACCTGGTGAAAATCGCTCCGACAGCAAAACCACCGGTTTGTAAGATTATTGATTATGGTAAATATCGTTATGAACTGGCAAGAAAAGAAAAAGAAGCTAAAAAGAAACAGAAGGTAATCGAAGTAAAGGAAGTTCGTTTATCTCCTAACATTGACACGAACGATTTAAACACAAAGATGAGCGCCGCAAGGAAGTTCCTCGAAAAGGGAGATAAAGTAAAGGTAACCTTACGTTTCAGAGGTCGTGAGATGGCGCATATGTCAAAGTCAAAGTATATTCTGGATGATTTCGCTGAGAAGTTAGCTGATATTGCGACCATTGACAAACCATCCAAAGTGGAAGGAAGAAGCATGGTTATGTTTTTAACTGCAAAACGCTAATAGAACATTATCAAGGAGGAAAATACAATGCCTAAATTAAAAACAAGCAAATCAGCTGCAAAGCGTTTCAAAAAAACAGGGACAGGAAAGCTTGTAAGAAATAAAGCTTACAAATCTCACATCTTAACTAAGAAATCAACTAAGAGAAAAAGAAATCTTAGAAAAGATATCGTTACAGATGCAACCAATGCCAAAGTAATGAAGAAGATTTTACCATATTTATAGATTTTAAGTTAAGAAGGAGGAAAAACCGATGGCAAGAATTAAAGGCGGTATGAACGCTAAGAAAAGACATAACAGAGTGTTAAAGATGGCTAAGGGTTACAGAGGCGCTCGTTCCAAACAGTATAGAGTAGCAAAGCAGTCTGTAATGAGAGCATTAACAAGTTCCTACGCAGGCAGAAAAGAGAGAAAGAGACAGTTCAGACAGTTATGGATTGCCCGTATCAATGCTGCAGCCCGTATCAATGGCGTATCTTACAGCGTATTTATGCATGGCTTAAAATTAGCAGGAGTTGATCTGAACAGAAAAATTCTGGCTGACATGGCAGTGAATGATGCGGAAGGTTTTGCCAAGCTGGCAGAACTGGCTAAATCTAAAGTGGCTTAATCGGATATATAGTCCCCGGAAACCTTGTGTTTACGGGGTTTTTTCATGCCCTCGGATATGGAAAAGTTTCCGGACGATCTATAATTTCAGGGTACGCCTATGTAAGACGAACCCTAAAAATAACTGCGATAAATCAGATACTGGACTATTAATACCTTTTGTTTATAATATTAAATAAATAAAAACTACATTCCTTTGTACAGCCTGTATGGCGTCAAGTATTCAAGATGCATCATAGTATTTGCATAAAATGCTGCACTAACATAGCTCAATGTAGGTGACCAATTAACATAAAACTTTGTTCCATAACTTCCCTGAACTGAACAATTAGAAGGAGTATTGTCACTCTTTTTCATTTAATTTTCTTCATACCTCTCCCTCCTTTCTGCGACTTTTTGAAATAATAATAAAACAGTAACCAAAGCAAGTCCACTTATGGTATATACTGTGTTTACCCTAATATAGAAAGCAACACAAATACAACCTATAATGAATAGTCCATAAATTCCTGAATACTGTAAATGACTGGTTATTATGTTACATATCTAATTCCTGTTAAATGGGAATCTATTTTCCAAAGACACAAAAAATTTTACACTCTCACATGTGCTTTACGCCTGCAGCTTATACATCTTCACATCTTACGGCATTATGCCAATTACTGTGAAATATGGTTATATTTGTTTTGTTAAAATAATAGTAGTACTCAAAAATACAAAGTACCAAAATTTTACACGTTAAGTGCTAAAATTTGCATTTGATTAGTATAAATTGATGAATTGCCTGAAGACAGGTGGTAAGGAAATTCAACATGTCAGAAGTGTATTTAATGCTCTATATTTTAAAGGATATTCTCATTTTCACACTTTTTTGACTTGTCCCATATAATATAGTAAACAATATTAAAAGGAGGTGTAAAACATGAGTGATTTTAATAGCGAACGTGATAATGAAAATACAGAAATCAATGTAGAGAATATTATAAAGAATATATTAGAAGGTAATACACAAGATATTAATCCACAAGGTATTTATAGCATCTATCCCATAATCTGGTTTATATTAAAAAAAGTTTACTGGGCAGGTTACTGGGACGGCTGCAAAGATCCATGCTGTCACTATCATTATCATCACAGGGATGATGATTGATAATTATATGGCGGGTTTCCGGTACTCCGGGCCCGCTATATTTATATATTTTTAAGCTGGATGTTCCGCATCTGGCAGAAATCCTTTGGATAATGGGAAGAAATTAAGGAGTGAGGTGTTGATTTTGTCTTCCGGATCAGATATTAATGAATTGAATACATAAGTTCCATAGCATGGATGTGATCTACGAGCATACGATTATAGGGCGTATAGATGAAAGAACTGGTTCTCTAAAGATGTTATTGACTGTGCATTTACAGCAGAGTCGGGCAAAAAGGAAAGTGAGATTCCACTGGTAAGAGATCCTTATTATGTAATAATGCCTCCGGACCATCCGTTAAGTAAATATAATAAAATCACTCCCCAGTTACTGAAAGGCGAAACATTTGTTATTCCCAGTGAAGGGACCTGCTATTCCGTTGGAAAAATACTGCGGCAGGCAAAGGGAAAATTGATGGAGATGAACGGATTTCTAAGTGATCAGGCTGCTATTGCAATGGTGTGCGGCGGTTGCGGGATAAGTATACTGCCGAAGCTTGTTTTGGATTCTTATGCTTCTGAAGGCTATATTCGCAGGATACTGGATCCGGAAGTTTACCGTATCATCTATTTATGTATTCCGCCAAGAAAAATGCTGCAGCCCACGATGCGCAGTTTTTCAGCCTTTTCCAGAGAATGGATCAGTGTACATGCGGAAAATGTTATATCAGATTAGGCAGCCTGTTTATTGGGACCTGATAGGCGGAAGGTCTTTAAAAGAATGAGACTTCCGTCTTAAAATGTGGGTTTAAGATATTTAGGAAATAAAAAAACCGGCTGATAAATATTAAGAAAAAACGCAGGAATTTACCTGCGCTTTTAACATGAATTTATTGCTGTGATTTCGAACAACAAAAAACTCCCCGAGTAGGACTTGAACCTACGACCCAACGGTTAACAGCCGTTTGCTCTACCAACTGAGCTATCGAGGAATACATGACTTATTATACTCAAAAAGAGAAATATGTCAAGAGGAAAATGATAATTATGGAAAAGTGCGGGAGATGGGACTTGAACCCACACGAGAATACACCCACAAGATCCTTAGTCTTGCCTGTCTGCCAATTCCAGCACTCCCGCACAACAGAGGTTATCTTATCATTTTTATATACAATTGTCAATATTTTTTGAAAAATATATACAAAAAAATGATTTTAAAAATTAAAGAAAATGTTGTTGACAGACATAAGCATCTATACTATAATATCTATTGTCGCTGCGAGATACAGCGGTGATAAGCAGAAGTGGCGGAATTGGCAGACGCGCACGGTTCAGGTCCGTGTGGTAGCAATACCTTGAGGGTTCAAGTCCCTTCTTCTGCATGA
>CAYOCB010000001.1:517847-630898 GCA_964402355.1 uncultured Lacrimispora sp. | reverse complement strand
ACAGGACCGACAGGACCGACAGGGCCAACGGGACCGACAGGACCGACAGGGCCGACAGGGCCAATGGGGCCGACAGGACCTACAGGGCCGACAGGACCAACAGGGCCGACAGGACCGACAGGACCGACAGGACCGACAGGGCCGACAGGGCCAACGGGGCCTACAGGGCCAGGTATTGAGAATTATGCCTATGTTTATAATCCAACTGACACAGAAATTGCTGTTGAACTGGGTGCAGATATTACGTTCCTGGATAATGGCCCAATCAGTGGAATCACTCATATAACTGGAACAGCCCCGATAATGGTACCGGAATCGGGGAATTATCTGATTGAATATACGGTTGTTCTAACCACTAATACAGAAGCAAGCCTTGAACTTGCTGTTAATGATGTCGTAGTCAGCTCAACGATTGTACCTACCCAGGCGGTTTCCGGAGAATATTCCGATTCTGTGATCCTGGCATTGGAGGCTGGCGACAGTATTACTCTGAGAATAGAATGAAAGGAGATTTAGTATGAATATAATGAATGAAAAAAATACGGCTACGGAAAATTTGCTGCATTACCGGAGTGCGTTTATTCCAAATACAGGACAATTTGAACCAAGTGTAAATTATTTTATCAGTAGAGACGGCTTTCATATTTTCTTCCTGTCTGACAGGATTGTTTTTGATTTTAAAAATTTCCAGTCTGACGGGGTAAAACAGTATTCACGGACAGCAATTGCCCTTCTGTTTGTCGGGGGAGATTCAGGTTTAAAACCGAAAGGGATCTTACCAGAGGATGGTATGGTGAATTTCTATTTTGGAAATAAACCAACGCTCTGGAAAAACGGTGTTAATATCTATCAGGAACTTATGTATCAGGATTTATGGCCCGGTATAGACCTTTTGCTTAGAGACGCAGGCGGAGAGCTGAAATTTAACTGGATCGTACGGCCCGGTGGTCATCCGGAACAAATTGAGATGCGTTATACAGGTGTAGATTCGCTGGAACTGGATGATGATGGAAACCTGTTGGTTCATCATGCATTTGGCAGTATGGTTGATGCATGTCCGGCAGCTTTTCAGGAGATTGACACCGGGAAGGCGGCAGTGGACTGCTCATTTCTTTTAAATCCACAGGGGCTGATGACCGTTGGATTTAAAAATGGTGCATACGATGAAACAGCTCCGTTAAATATTGATCCTGCAGTGAGTTATGCTACCTATCTGGGAGGTTCTGCTGCGGACTCTATTAATGGAATTACAGTGGATTCTACGGGCTGTGCCTACTTTGTCGGGCAGACCGATTCTATTGATTTTCCCATTGTCACCGGGGCCTATCAACCAACATCTGCGGGTGGTACTGATGTATTTATAACCAAAATAGCCCCTGACGGTACCAGCCTGATCTATTCTACGTATCTTGGCGGAACAAATAATGACGTGGGCTTAGCCATCACCATTGATCCATCCGGTGCTGCTTATGTAACAGGATCCACAGACTCTTCTGATTTTCCTACGCAGGGAGCCTATCAGGCGACTCTTTTAGGGACGCAGGATGCCTTTGTCACAAAACTCTCTCCGAATGGTGGATCGCTCACGTATTCCACATATCTTGGAGGTGCGTCAGGTGCGACAACAGCTAGGGGAATAGAAATAAATATATTCGGACAAACCTTTATTGCCGGAGAAACGAGTTCTGCAAGCTTTCCTACTACTGGCGGCTCGGTCAGTACCACCTATAATGGCGGAGCCAGTGACGGTTTCATTTCCCTGCTGTCATCCGGGGGGAATGTTCTGCTTGCCTCAACATATCTTGGAGGAACAGGTGCGGATACAATATATGGTCTTGCCTTAGATTCTTCGGATTTTGTCTATGTAACAGGCAGTACTAATTCTGCCGATTTTCAAACAACGGCCGGTGCATATCAGACTATGCTCACTGGAATACAAAATGCTTTTGTAACAAAACTGGTAGAAGATCTGAGCGGACTGGTATTTTCCACCTATCTAGGAGGCGCAGCAACGGATGCAGCAATGGCAGCGGCCCTGGATTCCAACAACCTTGTCTGTGTGACAGGTACGACTGACTCCAGTGATTTTCCGGTTACTCCGGGTGCGTATCAGACTTCATACGGCGGATCAGGGGATGTTTTTCTTACCAAGTTTACATTAGATGGCGGAAATCTGGTCTTTTCCACTTTTCTGGGAGGAAGCGGAGCCGATACGGGGAATGCCGTCACGTTTGATTCTACCGGACATGTCTGGGTCACTGGTGCAACAAGTTCCATAGATTTTCCACAAACGCCGTTAGTCATCCCCTCATCCCTGACCGGTTCACAAGACTGGTTCATCAGCATGTTGTCCGCTGATGCGGGTTCGCTTTTAGTTTCCTACTATCTGGGTGGAACGGGTGCCCAGGAGGCAAAAGGCATTGTGGTAGATGCAAAAGGTACCGTTTATGTGGCCGGCAATACCGGCTCCGGTGATTTTCCGGTTTCGGTCGGTTCCTACCAGACCGTATATGGAGGCGGTGCCACTGACGGCGCAGCAATAAAGTCAAATTTTGCAGCTTTCCGTAATGCATCGGTTACGATATTGAAGTTTGTTAATGTCTGAAATTAATTAAAATGACACCAATCATGGAATAATGGTTGGTGTCATTTTAAAGGAATTATTTTTTATGATCAGACCCTGTACATTACGCCTTATGGTGGGTACCGCAACTTTACTCTTGTTTTTTTGATTAATCAATATAAAATTCCCAATACGCATTGACTCTCACATTATGGTATACTCTATACTGAGAATGAGCTCAGAAAACACATATATATGTGAGGTAAAAATAAATGTTAAAAATAGGTGATTTTTCAAAACTGTCAAGGATCAGTATACGGATGCTGCGGCACTACGATGAGATTGAACTGCTGGTACCAAGAAGCACTGACCACTTTACAAGCTACCGCTTTTACAGCGAGGATCAGCTGCCGGTTGCCGGCAGGATTACCGCTCTGAAGGAAATGGGATTCAGTCTTGCATCCATTGGGGAGATACTGAAAAGCTACGATAATCCCCAGGCGCTTGCAAGATTTTTGGAGATCAGGCAATCCGAAGTGCAGGCAGAGATTAAAGAGACAGGCCGCCGTCTGCTGCTCCTTGAAACAGCCATAGAAAGGCTGAGAAAGGATGATACCGCTATGAATTATAATGTTACACTGAAAACCTTACCGGAACGTTATGTGGCAAGTGTCAGAATGGTGATACCCGCCTATGATCAGGAAGGTATATTATGGAAAACTCTGATGACTGAAACGGCCTCCATGAACCTGCAGCCAGCCGAAAACTGCTTAAGCCTTGCCGTTTTTCATGACGAGGGATATAAAGAGAGCGATGTGGAGGTGGAAATACAGGCTGCAGTAAAGGGTCCCTGCCAGAACACGGAACATGTGGTGTTCAAGACGGTTCCAGCCATCGAAATTGCATCCGCTACCTACAAAGGCAGCTATGATCAGATAACACAAGTGAACCAGGCAGTAGCTGACTGGGTAAATGACAATGGTTATGAATTTAATGGTGCCATGTTCTGTATTTACCATGTCAGTCCTGCGCAGACCCAAAATCCCGATGAGCTGGTAACGGAAGTCTGTTATCCAGTTAAAAAGAAATAAGGAATATCGAAACCGCACAAAAGCCTTGAGGCCGGCAATACGCTGAGCTTCAAGGCTTTTTTACGGATTGTATTAGCAATAAATCCTTGCATCATTTCCGGAAGCACCTGTCTTCCGGATGTTCACAATCAAATAAATGATTTCTATTTACTTAAAAATCTTTTGATTAACCGGCTTATCCCGATAACGGATGCAATAAGATAAAAAGGCACTTCATTTTTTGCTGCTTGCGTGAAAATAAATTACATATAAATAGACTTCAAAAAAATGCAAGCAAGGACTGCTTGTACAAAATATATAAAAAAATACGCTGATATATAATAAAACGGGCAATAATTGGCAATAATACCGAAAAGAAATATTATTACATAAATATATTGACATGAAATAAAAATTTATATACAATTGAAATGTAAACAAAAACAAAATGTATTCAGAAATGAATACGAATAATGTATATGGAGGAGTAAATTAATGAAAAGGAGTACATTTTTGAAAAAAAGTCTGGCCACTATGCTGTCAGCAGGTATGACAGTCAGTCTGTTTGGATGTGGAAGCCAGACAACAAAAGTTACACAGACAGAAACAGCACAACCGGCAGCATCTGAACAAGAGACGTCAACAGAAAGCAAAACAAGTGCAGGAGACGTTACGTTGGAATTTCAACAATGGTGGGGTGTAGAATTGCCAGATGGGGTCCTTAAGGAAATCTGCGACGGATTTACTGAACAATCAGGGGTTAAAATCGAATTATTAAGCAATCCGTATGCAGATACCAAGACACAGATTGCAGCTGGTGCAGCGGCAGGAACCATGGCAGATGTAGTAGGTCTCGATGGAGCTTGGGTTTATGATTTTGCAAAACAGGGTTCCATTGCAAATATGACTGAATTGATGTCATCAGATGGTTATGATGATGGACAATTGTCTGATCAGATTAAAGTAGATGGAAATACATACATGATTCCAGTTGTTAACTTTGCATATCCCATGTACGTAAATAAAGATTTGTTATCCTCAGCAGGGATTTCGGAAGTTCCTAAGACATGGGAGGAATTTACGGAAGCTTGTAAAAAAGTTGCAGCGGCGAATAAAGGAGCAGCAGGCTGGGCAATCCCGTTATCAACAGAATCACCAAGCGGTATTCAGAATAATTTCATGAGCTGGTCATGGGCTTCGGGCGGAACAATGTTAAAAGATGGAAAGCCGGCTCTGACAGATAATCCGTTAATGGCAGATACGGTAGATTTTGTAAAAGGATTGTTTGATGCAGGTGTAGTTGCACCAGGTGCTTATTCCATGAAGGAAGCAGATATGGTGGAAGAGTTTACAAATGGCCGTGTTGCGTTTATGACAGATTCACTTGCCCATTTAACAACAATTAAGAAAGAAGCACCTGATTTGAATTTTGAATTTATGCCTGTTCCGGTAAAAGAAGGTTATACGGGAAAGAGTGGTATGGATGTGGCGAGCTGGGGGATTGGTATTGCGGATAACTGTGAACATAAAGCAGAAGCCATGAAATTTGTGGAATATTTAATGAGTCCTGAGGTAAATGCCAAACTTGCAGTATATGCAAATGCCTTCCCAGGAAATTTAAATGCCAAACCGGATTATTCAAAAGCGGATGAGTTATTCGTTAAAGCATATGAATTATATAAACAGTGTTATGCAATCAATGAATTTACCGGACTTCCGACATCAGAAGAATTAATGAGACAGTTTGATGAGCAATTGCAGTTATATATTGACGGCGATACGGCTTCTACAGCTGATATGCTGACTGCAACACAAGAGATCTGGGAAGAAGCATTTCAGTAAAAATGAGACAGGCTGCACGATATATCGGTGCAGCCTGATATAAAGAAGGAGGGAGGGAGTAAGTTGACGAAGGAAAGAGAGACAACTCAAGAGGAAGGCAGCAATAAGATGTTACAGATAATCAAAAAGAAGTGTGAACCTTACTTATATCTCCTGCCAACAATTCTGCTAATGCTCATATTGTTGATCATCCCGATCTGTATGGTGGTCCGATACTCATTTTTTGATAATGTAATTATTAATAAAAATCCTGTATTCGTAGGTTTAAAGAATTATGGCATGATATTATCAGACAGAACATTTTTTACAGCAGTCAGGAATACGCTGTTTTTTGTCGGCGCCAGTGTAGCTGTACATATGTTTTTAGGAATGCTGTTTGCCATACTTCTCAATTCAAGTTATATAGGAATAAATATGAAGGCAGTTTTCAGGGTGATTTATGCATTACCCTGGATGTTTACAGCTTCGGTTATAGCAATACTATGGAAAATGATGATGAATCCCAATGGTATTATTAACTACCTGCTGCAGATAGCGAATCTGTCATCTTCACAGATAGAATGGCTGGGTTCCCGGAATTTTGCATTGCTGTCAGTCACTTTGATCAATATATGGGCAGGATATCCATTTTATATGGTAAGTATCTTGGCAGGACTTCAGGGAATACCCACAGATCTTTATGAAGCATCTGCAATTGACGGAGCAAATTCAGTACAACAATTTTTTCGAATTACAATTCCTCAATTAAAACCAATTATGATCAGTTTGTTAATGCTGGACTTTGTGTGGACAATACAGCAATTTGCCTTGATTTGGATGACCACAGGCGGAGGGCCGATTCATGCGACAGAAATGCTAAGTACTTTTATATATAAAAAGGGATTCAGTAAATATCAATACTCCCAGGCATCGGCATCGGCAGTGATCTTACTGGTTGTTTGTTCTATCATAGCAATTTTTTATGTACGGCATCAGAGAGAGAGGGATTGATCATGGTAGGAAAAAATAAGTGGTATGTAAAATTATTAATTATGATCCTTTTGGTAATAGGAGCATTATTTTCAGGATTTCCCATATTGTGGATGTTACTCAGTTCCTTTAAGCCCAATGCAGAAATCTTTGCCTGGCCCCCCACGTGGATATCAGAGAATTTTAGTTTGAAAGCGTATACTTCAATTTTTAATAATCCTGAAGAAATCCGTTTTTTTATCAATAGTTATTGCATTGCAATCATTGTAGTAATTATGACATTGATTATTGGGGTCCTTGCGTCTTACAGTTTCAGCCGTTTCGATTTTCCCGGAAAAAAAGTTATCAATACTGTGATTGTCAGTGTACAGGCAGTACCGCCGATCACACTATTGATTCCTTATCTGAGCCTGATTGTCAGCCTGAAACTATATAATACATATGGAGCATTGATACTTACGTATATGCTGTTTACATTGCCATATGCGATCTTAATGATTACCGGATATATGAATACCCTGCCTAAAGATTTAGATGAAGCGGTCATGATAGACGGTGGTTCAAGATTTATGGCTCTCTGGAAAATACTTGTTCCAGTATCCGTTCCCGGTCTGGTTTCGGTAGGAATGTATACATTTATGCAGGCATGGAATGAATATTTGTTCGCATTGGCATTAACCAAAACAAATGAAATGCGAACGGTACCGGTCGGTATTAGTCTTCTGATGGGTCAGCATGCGTATGAGTGGAACCAAATGATGTCAATGAGTGTATTGGGTTCGTTACCTGTATTGATTCTCTTTTTGTTTTTCCAGCGGTATTTTATTGCTGGTATGACATCGGGAGCTGTAAAAAATTAAAATGGTTGATTATCCGGAAACGGAAATTTAATAAAAAATTGGAGGAAAAAATTATGCTGTTAAATATGAAAGAATTATTAGAGGTTGCAAATGAAAACAATTTTGCAGTACCTGCATTTAACATCAGCTCCTATGCGATGTTCAATGGAATTATGGAAGCTTCAGAAGAAAAAAACGCGCCGGTTATTATTGCGGTCCATCCGGATGAATTGAGCCATATTGGAACCGATGTCATTGGAGCGGTCAGGCAGAAAGCTTATAAATCAAAGATACCGGTATGTATCCACCTGGATCATGGCTCATCTTTTGAACAGGTCATGGTTGCGGTTAAGGCAGGTTATACATCTGTTATGATTGATGGTTCAGTTCTTCCTTTTGAAGAGAATATTGCTCTTTGCAGAAAGGTATGTGAAGCCGCCCATGCAGTCAATGTATCTGTAGAGGGTGAACTTGGTACAATTGGAACAACGGATTCTGCAGAAACAGAAAATCAGGTAATTATATATACAAAGCCAGATGATGCTGTTAAGTTTGTAAAGGAAACAGGTGTTGATACTCTGGCAATTGCAATTGGGACAT
Source organism: uncultured Lacrimispora sp. (assembly GCA_964402355.1). GTDB lineage: Bacteria > Bacillota > Clostridia > Lachnospirales > Lachnospiraceae > Lacrimispora. The sequence goes on along the minus strand of CAYOCB010000001.1, from coordinate 623,015 downwards.
GCCACGGATTATATCCTGCAGGAATGAAGCCGGAATTAAAATTAGATTTATTAAAAGAGATAAAGTCCATAGTGTCTATTCCGCTGGTTCTTCATGGAGGATCTAATAATCCGGATAAGGAAATAGGAGAATCAGTAACATTAGGTATCAATAAGATTAATATCTCCAGTGATATTAAGGCAGCATATTATAATAAAATGAGAGAAGTTTTAAAAGACGGCAGCCTTCGGGAACCAAATATGATAGAGCCGCCATGTATGGAAGCCATGAAAGATGTGGCATATCACAAGATTCAGCTTTTTAAGGCGGATGGAAAAGCTGCACTTTATTAATGAAACATACATACTGATACGATCCTGGCCCTGTAAAGTGGAAATATACAGTTTTTATTTTATAGGGTGGATTGGTTTTACAGGATATATAGAATAAGAGGTGGAGCTGATCGAATGAAGACAGAAGAAAAATACATTGAAACATTCGAAGAAATGGAACAATTGATTAAATCCAGAATTGATAATCATGCTTTTACAGCACTTGGTTATACAAGTAATCTGGATATATTGTGTGATTTTCAAATAGAAAGATTCAATCAACTTCTCAATACATATCTTCCAGATGCAGATTTAAGCAGAATGAAAACGGCAAAAGAGATAACAAACATGAAAGAATTTTTGGAAACAATTGTGTTCTTTTGCATGCATGGAATTGGTGGAGAAGTTGATATTTCGGATTTTGAGATTATTAAGAATACTTTTGCAATAAAAAAGGGTATGGGCGGAACTGCAACCCAGGGGGCTATGGCTCTGGCAGCAGTAGGATGTCCTTCGATTGTTCATTTGACGGATGATTCTAAAGATGTATGTGATATATTAAATTCTCCATATATTTATACGATTTCCAAAGAAGGTGAAATTGTTCATACTGATCAGATCAGACAGACAGCAGAGCAGGAAATACACTATATCATTCAATTTAAAAAGGGCGATGTGATCTGCCTTGGCAGCCAGAAGATTACAATTCCAACATCAAATAGATTGATCATTACCAAAATTACGGTGAATGAGACGCTTCCTTTCTCTGCTTCCTATTTTTCCTATGTAGAAGCCCATGCTGCAGATATTAAAAGTAATGTACTTTCAAGTTTTAATGCAATTCAGGATAAAGATATTTTAGAAAAAAGATTGTTTTATGTAAAAGAACATATCAAAAAATACAAAGCAAATAATAAAGACGGTATACTATATTTTGAAGATGCACATTACCATAATAAAGAGGTCCGGCAGCTTTGCCTGGAAACACTTTATCCCTATGTAGATATTATAAGTTTAAATGAAGAAGAATTAGAGTATACGCTCAATATGTATGATTTCCCGACCGATATTCACGATATATTTTCTTGTATTAAGGGAGCATTCTATATAAAAGAAAAATTCTTTGTTAAAAAAGGGGTTGTTGTACATACCAGGGATTATTCAATGTATCTGGGAGAAAAATTGAATGCAGATATTGAGAAAGGTTTAATGCTGGGGAATATGCTTGCGGCTGCAAAAGCAGTCAATGGGTGGTATGGTACAAAAGAACAGATAGGAGAAGTGATCAAGTTACCATTAAGTGAAAAGGGAATCAGAGACAGGGAATTGATAGCAAAAGAGCATTTTTTCTGTGATGTAGTTTTAGTGCCGTCTAAATACATTGACAAACCTAAGTTTACCATTGGATTAGGAGATTCATTTGTTTCCGGTGTACAGATGTGTTTTGAATAAAAAGCTTGAAAAAGGGTGTGATTTACGGCAATATAGTAGAAGACATAGAGGGAGGGACATCATGCTAGACAAACCTGTATTAGATGTGATCAAGGATAATTACGGAAAGATTTTTTCAGCGGAGAAGAAAGTAGCAGACTTTGTTCTGGAATACCCGCAGGAAGCAGTGGATGCAAATGTTTCTGAATTGGCAAAGGCCAGTGGAGTGAGCGATGCAACGGTTGTACGTATGTGTCATCATCTGGGCTATAAGGGATATTATCAGTTTCGGTTAATGTTAGCAAAAGACGTTGGAAGAGAGGAAGGGGAAGAAGTTGAAGAACTGCAGAATACCCCTAATCTTGTCATGAAAATTTTCCAAAAATATGTGAATTCATTAACAGCGATGGGAGAAAACATTAATGATAAAGACATGCAATCCTGTGTGAATTTGATTAAGACATGCAAACAGGCTCATATTTTAGCGGTAGGAAATACAACTCCGCTGGCACTTTATATGGGCTTCCGGTTAGGCAGACTAGGTGTCAAATGTACATACGATATTTCGCCGGAGTATTTTTTAAATCATGTGAATCTCGCTGATAAAGAAGATATTATTATAGCAATATCCCAATCGGGCAGTTCCAGACAGATTATACAGGGGATGGAACTGGCCAAAGAAAAAGGTCTTAAGATGATGGCCATTACCGGATACAGACAATCACCGGTATCGGAGTTAGCTGATTATGTATTGATTTCAAACGGAAGAAAGGAATCCTTTGATTATTATAAAAATTATGCACATTTGAAAGAAACGGCATTAATCGATGCTTTGCTGGAATTGCTGACGAACTGGAAAAAAATTGAAGAAATGGAAGCGGATAAACCAGAGGTTATTTTGTCTGAATATAAGTATTGACTCTGGGATTTTGTGTTGCGCCGGAGAGGAGCGGGCTGATGAAAAGATCAGAAATCAATAAAGTGATGAAAGATATGGAACAACTGATCAGGGAACATAATTTTGAAATTCCTCCATTTGCAAAGTGGACTGCCAGGGAGTGGTCAGATAAGGGACACGAGTATGATGAAATCAGGGATAATAAATTAGGCTGGGATATTACAGACTTTGGTCTGGGAAAATTCGGCCAGGTCGGTTTCTCCTTACTTACAATCCGGAATGGTAATCTGAACATGGATCAATATAAAAAAAATTATGCAGAAAAACTATTAATGCTGTATGAAGGACAAACAGCTGCGATGCATTTTCATTGGAACAAAATGGAAGATATTATTAACAGAGGCGGGAATAACGTGTATATCACCGTATATAACGGTGCAGAGGATGGCAGTATTCTCGATACGGATGTAATTGTCAGCATGGATGGGAAGCTATGCACAGTAGCTGCCGGAACAAAAGTAAAATTATCACCAGGAGAAAGTATAACCATTACCCCGTATTTGTACCATGATTTTATTGTCCCTGATACAGGCGGAAGTGTTCTGCTGGGAGAAGTCTCTATGTGTAATGATGATGAAAATGACAATCGGTTTGTTGACACTGCGATAGGAAGATTTCCGGAAATAGAAGAAGATGAAATGCCATACAGGCTGCTCTGCAATGAATATCCAAATGTTCCGTAGAGAATTTTATGGAAAGGTGGATACTGAATTCTATTACCGCATGATATCAGGGCATAAATCTGATATGGTCAGCCTTGATGCAGGAAAATTATATCAAATAACCGTATTATAATATATTTTGGGGTAAACGGTACCCAGATAGTTAAGCACATCCTTTTTTTCTGTGTCTAACTATCTGGGTACCGTTTATCTTATTACTTGATCTTACTGTTTTTAGTATATTGCATTAACATTTGGAAATAGTAAATAAAAATTAGGAATATGGAGGACTATGATTGCACAAGGTGTGTGATCATTTACAGGGATATGGAAAAGACATTAGGCTTCAATGATTTGATCGTTATATTATGTGGAATAGCCATGGGGACGATCGCAAGATTGATCTCTCTTCGGGTTGATACACGTCAAAACCCCAGCTATCCAACGGGCTGCTTTATCAATATTGTGATCGGTATCATGGCTTCTGCTTTGGGGTCCGTAGCGATTCCGGCTCTGTTAAGCAAAGAATATACAGCCGTTACATTTATTGCTCTGGCGATCCAGCATTTCCGGGAAGTAAGAAAAACAGAGAAAGACAGCCTTGAAGATCTGGAGAAAACAGAATATTCAAAAAGGGGATCGGCTTATATTGATGGTATTGCGAAGACCTATGAATCCAGAAACTATTTATCCATGCTGACTTCCTTTTTCGTTGTATTCATATTAAAAATAATATCTTCCGACAATATCATATTAAATATAGCCATTGCCGTAATCAGCGGCTTTTCCATTCTTTATATCCTTGGAATTTTAACAAAAGGAAAGTGCATAGGTGATATCTGTACAATAAAATCAGGAAAGATCACCGTGGATCATTCGGATCTGCTGGTAGACGGTATGTATGTGACCAATGTTTTAGGCACCCAGAGAAGCCGGGAATTGTTTTTAAAAGAAGGCGTCGGATTTGTTATAGAACCGAAAAACGATAAATTCAGGATCACGATAGAAAATTATGGCCAGAGACAGGCCATGCTCTTTGAGGCTACCCGGACATTTGGTGTAAAGCGGTACAGCTTTACCAGAAAGAATTTCACCAGCGGAAAGCTGCTTTTAGCTTTTGTACCGATCATGCGTGATCCGGATGCGATTATTGATGTGATCAAAAAAACACCTGTACTGGAGAACAGCAGAAAAATCAATACGATCATGGATACTGATATAGGAGGTTCGATAAATGGGACAAAATAAACCGGAGATTTTAGTTTATATAACGGATAATAAGCAAAGAATCATTTCAGGAGACCCATTGACTCTTTATATTCCCGATTCAGAGGAGCGGGAATCCTGTCTGACCGATCTTGGCAAAGCGCTTCGGGCAGATGTGATTCAGCTGAAAAATGGAGATCATGTATTAATAAGCAAATAAAATATTGGAGGAAGCCATGGAGACCCAGCTTGGAAAAAGTGTTGTAAGAAAAGAGGCAAAAGATAAAGTAACAGGTGCAGCAAAGTATACCAATGATTTAAATGATTCTCCCATGCTTTATGCCAGATTGCTGACAAGCATCCATGCCCATGCCAGGATCCTGTCCATAGATACGGAAACTGCTTCCGCCATGCCTGGCGTAAAGGCAGTTATTACGTCAAAGGATATCTATATCCTCTGCGGCGCTTTATTACGGGACAGGCCTCCGTTAGCTTATGAAAAGGTACGGTATTTCGGCGAGCCGGTCGCAATTGTCATTGCAGATGATGAGAGGAGGGCCAAAGCCGCTGCTGGAAAGATCCATGTAGAATATGAGCCATTGCCGGTTTTAAATTCCATAAAAGAGGCAACGAAAAAAAAGGCTGTTTTGATACATGAAGATCTTATGACTTATATAAAAATGATAAAAGAAGTTTATCCCAAAAAAGGGACTAATATCTGCCATCATCAAAAAATAAGAAAAGGGGATATGCAAAAAGGCTGGCAGGACAGTGAAGTCTTTCTCGAAGGCAGCTTTTCTCTTCCACAGTCCGACCATGCCGCTATGGAAACCAGGGCAGTGCACTGCATGATTATGCCGGATGAGAACGTGATCATAAAATCATCATCTCAGGCACCATATAGCATCCGGGAGCTGATCAGTAAATATTTAAATATACCGGAAGGCAGAATTATAGTGGAAGTACCTTTGGTCGGGGGCGGCTTTGGAGGCAAGGCAACCGTACAGCTGGAGGTACTGGCTGTCATAGCGGCCATGCATGTAAAAGGAAAATGGGTGAATCTGGTTAATACAAGAGAAGAGGATCTGGTTACTTCCCCGTGTCACCTGGGATTAGAGAGTACCATTAAGATCGGAGCAGATAAAAATGGAAAGATTATGGCTGCTGAGATGGCATTTCACGTTGATTCAGGAGCGTATGCTGAAATTTCCCCCAAACTGACAAAAGCAATCGCTGTTGAGTGTGCAGGTCCTTATCATATTCCCAATATCCATTGTGACTGCTACAGCGTATATACCAACCATCCATATGTGACCTCTTACCGCGGATTCGGACATGAAGCCCTTGCCTTCTGCCTGGAAAGAATGCTTGATAAACTCGCAGCCGAACTGAATATGGATCCCTTTCAGGTAAGACTTTTAAACGCTGTTCATGAAGGAGATTTAAAGCCCACTCAGGTAATGGTGACAACAAGTAATACCGGTAATGTGACAGAATGCCTTAAGAGGCTTAGGACAATCATCAACTGGGATGAAGGTGCGCGCATAGAGGAAGGGAATGATCTGGTAAGAGCGAAAGGAATCAGCTGTCTGATCAAGACATCCGATACTCCCAAAAATGCAGGCGCAGGTGTTGTTTTAACATTTAACTCTGATGGAAGCATCAATCTGGACTGCGGTGCCGTTGAGATGGGACCTGGCATGAAGACAACCGCCGCACAGATACTGGCAGAAAAAATGAGAATGAGCATAAATGACGTTTATGTAAAATTTGAGGTAAATACACAGTCCTCACCGCTTTTGTGGAAGACAGTTGCCAGTATGACAACCCATCTGGTAGGACGTGCGGTACTGAATGCGGCAGATGATGCAATAAACCAGTTGTTGAATCTGGCCTCCATCGCTTTACGATGTCCGACGGAGGATCTTGACTATGAAAATAAAATGGTATTCGTAAAACATGATCCTACATTTTATATTGCATACAAGGATCTGGTTCAAGGCTACAAGTTTCCAAACGGAAATTCCATCAAGGGGCCGGTTATCGGACGGGGAAGCTATGTCATGAGCCATCTTACGCCGCTTGTTGAAGAGACTGGGAAAGGAAAGGCCGGACAGAGCTGGACGGTAGGTGCCCAGGCGGTTGAAATAGAATATGATACCAGGCAGCATACTTACCGTCTGATAAAAGCAGCAACCGTGATCGATGCCGGTAAGGTTTTAAACCCAAAGACAGCTAGAGGGGTTGTCACCGGGGGGATGTGCATGGGATTAGGTTTAGGAACCTGCGAAGATTTTATTTATGATGAAAACGGGATTGTAGAAAATACGAGCTTTCGAACCTACAAAATGATCCGCTATGGAGAAAATCCGGAATATTTGGTGGACTTTGTTGAAACTCCTCAGATCGATACGCCTTATGGTGCCAGAGGCATTGCTGAACATGGAATAATAGGAATGCCGGCCGCATTGGCAAACGCAATATCATTAGCGGCCGGGATTGATGTGACCCGGCTTCCCATTACACCTGAATATATATGGAGGGAAAAGACGAAACGATGATTCCTTTTGATTTTGATTATTATAAACCTGAGAGCCTTAAAGAAGCTTATGACTGCTTTCAAAAGCTGATTGCTGAAAGAAACAGACCGGTTTATTATGGAGGCGGTACAGAAATCATCAGCATGGCCAGAGTACAAAGCATCAAATTTGATTCAGTCATTGATTTAAAGGGAATACCTGAATGTAACCGGCTTGAAATAAGCAACGGGAAATTCGTGATCGGAGCTGCCCGGACGCTTACCAGCATTGCAGAATTCAACGCATTTCCCCTGTTGTCCAAAACCATAAAAAGAATTGCCGATCATACGATTCAGGGCAAAATTACAATAGGCGGCAACCTGGCTGGTACCATTAAGTACCGGGAGGCCGCTCTGCCGCTTATGATAGGTGACTGTATGTTACAGGTGATGACACAGTCTGGAACAAAAGAAATCCCTTTACTGCAGGTATTTGAAGGAAAATTACAGCTGAATGAAGGAGAATTTCTGGTTTCTATATTGATAGACGAAAGCATCCTCAATATACCTTACAGACATGTGAAAAAGACCAGGATAGAAAAGATCGATTATCCCCTCATCAGTATGGCAGCAACTAAAAATAATATCATCAGGGCTGCAATTACCGGTTATGGTGATAACCCCCTGCTTTTACCTGAAGAAATTATGAATCATCAATCATACAGTACGGAGCAGAAGATTAAAAAAATCATAAAAATGCTCCATAATGACTGTAAAAGCGATCTTTCGGGAAGCAGAGAATACAGAGAATTTGTTCTGCAGAATATACTGGAAGAAATGTTTCGGAATTTTGAAAAATTCAGTTAATGAAGATTGAGGTGAGCTTATGCATTTATCTGGAAACAGTATTATAAATCTTAATGTAAATGGTGAAAAAAAGTCCGTTATGATCAAACCATCGGATACGCTGCTCCATGTTCTGCGGGATAAATTATCCTTGACAGGAGCTAAAATAAGCTGCGATAACGGAGACTGCGGGGCCTGCACCGTGTTAGTTGATGATATGCCAATTAAGTCCTGTCTGATGCTGGCAGCAGAGGCAGTGGGACATAAAGTAACAACAATCGAAGGGCTTGAAAATGCTCCCATTCAGGAGGCATTTATCAGAAACTGGGGGTTCCAGTGCGGATACTGTACATCCGGATTTCTGATGGTCTGCCATGCATTGGCAATGCACTGTCCGGATGCGGATGATCAGGTGATTGCAGAATGGCTGCAGTCCAATCTGTGCAGATGTACTGGTTACGAGGAGATTCAAAATGCCGTAAAATCAATATTAACTGGAAAATATCATTGATTCATCACTGCTTAAAGCGTAATCGGCAGCAGCATCAGCATGCAGAAGAGCAGTATCATATACTGGTAATGCAGTATCATTCTGACTGACAAGCAGACCGATTTCCGTACATCCAAGAATGACACCTTCTGCCCCCTGCTGGTTCAGCTGATCGATGATGCTGACAAAACACCTGCGTGATGATTCATCAATTCTTCCCAGAGTCAGCTCCGAATTGATGACAGTGTGAATTTTTTCAATACTTTCCCTGTCAGGGATTAAAACAGTAATACCCCGGCCGATCAGTATATTTTTATAAAAATCCTGTTCCATGGTAAATCGCGTACCTAATAATCCCACTGTTTTAATTCCATCTGTTTTGAGTCTGTCTGCCATAACTTCTGCAATATGTAAAAACGGGATTTGGATGGCTTCCTTTATCCTGGGTGCTACAATGTGCATGGTATTCGTAGCTAATATTATAAAATCAGCTCCGGCTTCCTGAAGCCTCCATGCAGCATCTGCCAGGATATCACCGGCATGGTCCCAGTCGCCGTTCTTATGAACGTCTTTAATATCCTGATATTGGACATTCCGGATAATACATTCGGCACTGTAATATCCGCCAAGTTTTCTATTGATATATCTGTTTAATTCAAGATAATAGGAAGCTGTTGATTCCCAACTCATTCCGCCAATGATTCCGATTGTCTTCATAATATTTGTCCTTTCATTAAACACATACGGTCAATTGATTATTTTCAGTATGATTCATTCATAAGCTGCCGGTTATTATCTGACAGATAATTATTTCCAAAATCACATAATACCCCAAAAACAGGCAGTATCGAATTTCCCAGTGCCGTTAACGAATATTCTACCTTAAGAGGAACAGTTGGATAGACGGTCCGTGAAATAATTCCCTGGGCTTCTAATTCCCGGAGCTGCTGTGTAAGTGTTTTCGTTGTTATTTTTCCAAGGGATTTCTGAAGCTGGTTAAAACGGGCGGGTCCTTTCGAAATATGCCATAAAATTTTTAAATTCCATTTGCCGCTTAATATGTTCAGTCCGATTTCCATAGGACACAGCTTTGCCGCTGTAAGAGATTTTGCCATGTAAGTTCCTCCTTGCAGAACATTTTGGATATCAAAAAAGATATCTTATATCAAAAAAGTGCGTTATTGTTACTGATTTCTTTTCATGATACTCTTATTTTATTAAAAAAGTCAAGATTCAAGGAGGTAATCTTATGATTATTGATAGTCATGAACATGTGATACTGCCAGTTGAAAAGCATATTGAGATGCTTAATAAGGCAGGAGTAGACAAGGCCGTTTTATTTTCCACTTCCACTCATGTAGAAAGTGCTGGTAACTTAGAAGCGCTGGAAGCAGAAATGAATGTTCTGAGTCAGATCCTTTCCGGTGCGTATGGAACCCAGGAGCGGATAAACCGTATCCAGGGGGCAAATAAAGAGCTTTACCAGACGATCCAGAAAAAACCGGATCGTTTCTATGGGTTTGGTGCAGTCCCTCTAGGACTGGATCTGAAACAAACCATTGACTGGCTGAATCAGATCATGATTTATGGCTTTAAAGGGATCGGGGAATTTACTCCGGGTACGGAAGCGCAGGTTCAGCAGCTGGATACGGTATTTTGTGCATTGGAGGAGACACGGATCATGCCGGTCTGGGTTCATACATTCCATCCTGTCACAGCAAAAGGCATCAGAATTTTAATGGATTTATGTCAAAAATATCCCCAAGTGCCGGTTATCTTTGGTCATCTGGGGGGATCAAACTGGATTGAGGTAATTAAGTTTGCAAAAGAGCATAAAAATATCTATCTGGACCTCTCCGCAGCCTATACATCAATCGCAACCCGGAATGCATTAGTAGAACTTCCAGAGCAGTGCCTGTATAGTTCCGATGCTCCTTATGGAGAACCTTATCTGTATCGCCAGATGCTCGAATTTGTAAGTCCGGATCAGAAAACCACTGATCTGACACTGGGGGGAAATATCGCAGCATTGCTGCAGTTATAATCAGATTTTAAAATAAGATATAAAAATCAAAAAGTATAGTTGACTTTACATGTAAAATCAACTATACTTTTTTGTGGAAGAGGTGATCATGTGGAAACGCTTAAAAACCGGGTAAAAGAACTGCGTAGTTATAAAGGGCTGACGCAAGGCAAACTGGCTGAAACCGTAGGAGTGACCAGGCAGACGATCATATCCCTGGAAAAAGGAAGCTATGTTCCTTCCCTGCTTTTGGCTATGCGGTTATCAGAAAAGCTTTCTGTCCCAATTGAGGAAATCTTTTATAAGGAGGATGTACAATGAAGAAAGTAATATTCGAGTGTACAGGTAATAGTATCTTATTTATTCTGGTGGGTTTGATGTTAATCCACCCATTTTCAGATTATCAGAACAGCGTAAATGAATTTTATTTTAAGACAGGGATTTTTCCTGCCATCTTTTTCTTTTATCTGATCATATTTATTGGTATGAGATTTTTAATTTATAAAAACGGCATGAAATCCTTATATAAAGAATCTGAATTAACATTTTCGGATGAAAGGGAAAAGATAATTGTTGCAGAATCAACCAAAATATCTTATCAGGTATTGGTTGGGGGTCTGCTTGTTACCATGACTTTACTGGCAGGCATCCGTTTTTTTTCTTTGACGTTCCTGCAAAGCATGGAGATTAATATGTATGCGGCAAGCATTGGTTTAGTCACACTTAATCTGGTATTTGCTATGATATCCTATTGTGTAAAATGGTGCGTGGATTATAAAAAATAAAACAGAAATTCCGTATTCGAAGTGACGAAATCAGGCAGATTGATTAAATTTATTACCAGAATTGGTTTGAGGTGGATATGCTTTGTCCTATTGACACGCTAATTCAAAAAGTAGTATTCTATAGGCAGCATTGACAGAGCAAATAATCAGATAGGAAAGGGTTACGCGTGAAGATAAGTATAAGAAAATTAAGTGAGATGACCGGTTATTCTCCTGCTACCATATCAAATGCCCTTAATCACAAGAAGGGCGTAAATGCGGAAACGGCAGAGGAAATATTCCGGGTAGCTAAAGAGACCGGGTATATTTCAGAGGAAGCAGTTCATAAAATCAAGCTGGTTATTTTTAAGAAAAATGGTCTGATTATTGATGACTCACCTTTTTTTCAGCATATTATCAATGGTTTTGAGCAGGAATGCAGAAATCATGGATATGAGATGGTAATCTGCAATCTGGATCAGAGAGACAGAGATTATGCGGAACAGGTCCGTACACTGATCAATGCAGCGAATACAGCATGTGTATTGCTGGGGACAGAAATGGGAAAGGGAGATTTAGAGATTTTTGAACATGCGAAATGTACGCTGGTACTGTTGGATTATTTTGATGACAGTATGAATTTCAATTCCGTGGGAATCAATAATCAGGATTCAGCATATATGGCAACCCGGTATCTGTTGGACAAGGGACATACAAAGATCGGATATCTGCGCGGCAGTTACAGGATCAAGAGTTTTAAGGAGCGGTTCCAGGGGTATCGGGCCGCACTGAAACAAAGCAGTGCAGAATACAATGAAAAGTATATATTTACGCTTTCTACCACATTAAACGGGGCATATCATGATATGTTTAAGTATCTGGAAGAAAACAGGGAGCTTCCAACTGCTTTTTTTGCTGATAATGATATGATTGCATTAGGTGCCATGAAGGCCCTGCAGGAGAAAAACATTCGTATTCCGGATCAGGTGTCCATCATGGGCTTTGATGATCTGTCCTATTCGGAGATATCCTCTCCACGTCTTACTACGATCCGTGTTCCGAGCTATGACATGGGGCGGCTGGTCGTACAGCGGATCGTGGACATTATGGAAAAGCGTCAGGATTGCATCGTTAAGCTTCAGGTCTGCACCACATTTGTGGAAAGAGAAACAGTTAAAAAAATAATGCATTAGTAAATAAACAATAAAACAAATGAAAAGAAAAGTATGTAAATGTTTATATAAATGTTTATATACTTTTCTTTTGGTTTAAAATAAATATAGACTTAGAATGTACAAAATAAACAAAAAATACTGCATATAATTGTACAAACAGACAAAAATTACTACAAAATATGATAAAAATATTGAAAATCATATAAACATGTTTATAATTAAGTTTATATAAGAGATTGCGAAACAAGAAGATAAGGATATGAAAAATATGAAAAACGAATATCCTGATGTAAAAAAAACAGATGGAAAACAGGACCATGCATTCCGCAAAAGGATAAGATTTGTAACATTTAAGAAAAATGGCAGGATTATTGATGATACACCGTTTTTCTCATTGATTATTGCAGGATTCGAGAAGGAATGCAGAAAGAACAACACAGAGATGCTGATGACGACTCTGAACCAGCAGACAGATGATTTTAACCAGCAGTTAAGAAAATTAAAAGAGGATACGGATACCGGATTGGTGATTCTGGGGACAGAGCTTTCAGAGGAAGATATTGAATTGTTTACATCGTTTAAAAATCCGATTGTACTGCTGGATTACTGGGATGACAAGATGCGGATAAGCAGTGTTTCGATCTGGAATGAAGAAGCCGCAGGGCAGGCAATTCGTGAACTGACCAGTAATGGACATCGGGAAATCGGTTATCTGAAGGGGAATTTCAGAATCAAGGCCTTTTGCGAACGGGAAAGCGGAATCACCGGGCAGTTGAAAGCCGCAGGACTGGTATTGAATCCGGATTATGTAGTGGAACTTCAAACTTCCATGGATGGAGCACGGGCAGATATGGAACGGTATCTTTCACATGCTCCGAAGCTGCCAACCGCATATTTTGCAGATAATGACATGATAGCACTGGGGGCAATGAAAGCCATACAGAATCATGGGTTACAGATCCCGCAGGATATATCCATTATCGGATTTGATGATCTTTCCTTTTCCGAACTATGTATACCGAGTCTGACAAGCCTTAAGGTTCCTAAACAGGAGATGGGCAGAATGGCTGCGGTCAAGCTGCTTAGTATGATGGATGAAGAAGAAACGGCGGTCTTCCGGATACAGACCATATCGGAACTGGTCAGGAGAAACAGCGTAATAAATATTAAATAAGCAGGAGGTAGAAGAATGAAGCATATCAAGTTAGGATTTGCGCCAACCAGAAGAAGCATTTTCAGTGCGCCGGATGCCATAAAGTACAGGGGACTGACGGCAGACAGGCTGACAGAGCTCGGAGTTGATTTTGCTGATATTACGGACATCAATGAGGAAGGACTTCTCTATGATGATGAAGATATGAAAAGAATTGCTGAGAAGTTTAAAAGAGAGAAGATCGATGGACTGTTTCTTCCTCACTGCAATTTTGGTACAGAATATATTTGTGCAAGGCTTGCAAAGGAACTGAATGTTCCGGTTCTTTTGTGGGGACCCTTAGATGAAAGACCGGAGGAAGATGGGACCAGGCTTCGTGATACACAGTGCGGACTGTTTGCAACCGGTAAGGTGCTCCGCAGATTTAAAGTTCCGTTTACTTATATGACGAACTGCAGATTAAATGATCCGGTATTTGAGCGTGGACTAAGGGATTTCATGGCAGTATGCAATGTGGTGAAAACATTCCGGAATATGAGAATTCTTCAGATATCCACCAGACCGTTTGATTTCTGGACAACCATGTGCAATGAAGGAGAACTCTTAGAGAAATTTAATATTCAGCTGGCACCGGTTCCAATGCCGGAACTGACAGATATAGTCAGGGCAGTGAAGGAAGAGGGAACAGAAGTTTTAGAAGTAATGGATTACTGCCGCAGAAATATGGAAATCTGCATAAAGGATCATGAGCTGGAAAATGTGGCGGCTTTAAAAGTGGCAATGAAACGGATGGCTTTAAAATATGGCTGTCAGGCTATTGCAATCCAGTGCTGGAACCAGCTGCAGCATGAACTTGGAATTATGCCGTGTGCAGCCAATTCTCTCTTGAATGAAGAAGGAATTCCGGTTGTATGCGAAACGGATATTCACGGAGCCATTACCGCGCTTTTAGTTGAAGCAGCAACGCTTGATGATACCAGAGGATTCTTTGCGGACTGGACAATCCGTCATCCGGATGTACCCAATGGAGAACTGCTGCAGCACTGCGGACCATGGCCGGTCTCCGTTGCAAAGGAGGTACCAAGGATCACTTATCCCCTTGCATTTGATCATCCGGGAAGTATTACGGCAGAAGCAAAGCACGGTGATGTTACACTGGCAAGATTTGACGGGGATAACGGCGAATATTCCATGCTTCTTGGACGGGCAAAAGGAATTGACGGGCCAAAAGGAATGGGAACCTACCTGTGGGTAGAAGTCGAGAACATCAAACGTCTGGAGACGAAAATCGTAGAGGGACCTTATATCCATCATTGTGTGGGAATCCATAAAGATATTGTGCCTGTCTTATATGAAGCATGTAAGTATATGGGGATCAAAGCTGATTTATATGACCCCATCGAAGAAGAGGTAAAGGCTTATTTGCGCGGTGAATGATGATTTGGAAAGGAAAGAGGAGATATTATGGAGAATTTAAAAGCATTGTCTTTTGAATTGCGGAAAACAGTCGTGGATATGATACGGAAGGCAAAGGCCGGCCATATCGGCGGAGACTTCAGTGTCATGGAAATTCTGGTTGAATTATATATGAAGCAGATGAATATCAGCCCCGGGAATATGGAGGATCCGGACAGGGACCTGTTTGTACTGAGTAAAGGCCATTCTGTAGAAGCATATTATGCGGTTTTAGCAGAAAAAGGATTTTTTAACAAAGAACAGCTTCTTAAGGAATTTTCTTCCTTTGGTTCAAAGTTTATCGGTCATCCCAATAATAAGCTGCCTGGAATAGAGATGAATTCCGGTTCCCTTGGCCATGGACTGCCGGTCAGTGTAGGCATGGCGCTTGCGTCAAAAATGGATAACCGGACGAACCGTGTATATACCGTCATGGGAGATGGAGAACTGGCAGAAGGTTCGGTCTGGGAAGGATTCATGGCAGGAGGACATTACAGACTGGATAATCTGTGTGCGGTCATAGACAGAAACAGATTGCAGATTTCAGGAAGTACGGAGGATGTCATGTCTCATGAGAACCTTGAGGAACGGGTGAAGAGCTTTCGCTGGCATGTGATTCAGGTTAACGGCAATGATATAGATGAGTTAGACAAAGCTTTTGAAGAAGCCAGGACAGTAAAGGGAATGCCCACCTGTATAATCGCTAATACAATCAAAGGATTCGGAGGCGGTGATATCATGGAGAACAAAGCGTCATGGCATCATAAGGTTCCGACTGATGAAGAATATGCAGCAATCATCAAAGAACTTGACAGAAGAAAGGAGGCAGTGCTTCATGAATAAGATCCCCAACAGAAAAGTGATCTGTGATGTGCTTATGAAAGAGGCAGAAACAGATAAAGATATCGTTGTATTATGCAGTGACTCCAGAGGGTCCGCATCAATGGCCCCTTTCTTTGAGGCTTTTCCGGAACAGTCCGTAGAAACCGGTATTGCAGAACAGAATCTGGTAAGTATTTCAGCCGGACTTGCGAAATGCGGTAAGAAACCCTTTGCATTTTCACCGGCAAGCTTTCTTTCCACAAGAAGCTATGAACAGGCCAAAGTTGATGCAGCTTATTCAAACACAAATGTAACACTGGTAGGGATCAGCGGAGGAATCAGTTATGGAGAACTTGGAATGAGTCATCATTCGGCTCAGGATATTGCAGCAATGTCTGCAATTCCCAATATGAGAGTGTATCTGCCAAGCGACCGTTTTCAGACGGCCTGCCTGATGAAGGCACTGCTTCAGGATAAAAAACCATCCTATGTACGTGTCGGACGGAATCCGGTAGGCGATGTTTATTCGGAAGACAACTGTCCATTTGTTATGGATAAAGCTACCGTTATCACGGAAGGAACTGATGTGGCAGTCATTGCATGCGGTGAGATGGTCAGACCGGCAGTGGAAGCAGCCAAATTGCTGAAGGAAAAAGGAATCAGTGCAGCGGTCATTGATATGTATTGTGTCAAACCTCTGGATAAGGAAATGGTTATCAGGGCAGCACAGTCAGTAAAAGCAGTGATTACTGTTGAGGAACATGCTCCATTTGGCGGACTCGGTTCCATGGTAAGTCAGGTGATCGGCGAGAACTGTCCAAAGAAGACAGTTAATATGGCATTGCCGGATGCACCGGTCATCACAGGAAAATCTCAGGAAGTATTTGATTATTACGGACTGAATGCAGAGGGAATTGCTAAAAAGGCAATGGAGATTTTATAGATGGCAGAAAGATATATAATCAGTATCGATCAGAGTACCCAGGGAACGAAAGCGCTTCTGTTTGATGAAGCCGGTAATTTACAGGCAAGAGAAGACCTGCCCCACAAGCAGCTGGTAAATGATAAGGGCTGGGTATCCCATGATCCGGAGGAAATCTATCAGAATACGTTAAATGTCATAAAAACATTAATCGAAGGAAATCATATTGATAAGAACTGTGTGACTGGAATTGGAATCAGCAACCAGCGTGAGACATCGGTGATCTGGGACAGAAAAACAGGGAAAGCAATGGATCTGGCAATCGTGTGGCAATGTTCGCGGGCAGCCGGTATCTGCGAGAGACCTGAGATCCGGCAGCAGGCAGATATGATCTGCAGGAAGACAGGAATGAGGCTTTCACCATATTTCCCGGCTGCCAAGATCGCCTGGCTTCTGGAAAATGTTCCCGGGGCCAGTAAAAAGGCCAGAGCACATGAGGTGTGTCATGGAACAATTGATTCCTGGCTGGTCTATCGGCTGACAGACAAAAAATCGTACCGGACAGATTATTCCAATGCATCCAGAACGCAGCTGTTTGATATCTTTGAACTGAAATGGGACCATGAGATATGCGGGGTGTTTGGAATCGAACCGGAGAATCTGCCTGAGGTATCCGATTCCAATGCACTGTTTGGAACAACCGATTTAGAAGGTTATTTTGATAAACCGGTTCCGATTCATGGTGTTATGGGAGATTCTCATGCAGCATTATATGGACAGGGATGTCTGGATGGCGGAATGATCAAGGCAACTTATGGTACAGGCTCATCTATCATGATGAATGTTGGAAGCTGTCCCGTAAGAAGCAGTCATGGAGTAGTTACTTCACTGGCATGGGGGATTGACGGCAGTGTGGATTACGTACTGGAAGGTAATTTAAATTATACTGGTGCAGTTATTACATGGCTGAAAGATGATTTAAAGATGATCACATCACCGGCGGAAACCCAGCAGCTGGCAGAAGAGGCGGCTGAGGATGACGAATTGTATCTGATTCCGGCATTTACCGGACTGGGAGCTCCTTATTGGGCAAGCAGGGTAAAAGCCGCCATACTGGGGATGAACCGGACGACCGGAAGGGCTGAGATAGTCAGAGCCGGCGTGGAATGTATCGCATATCAGATTGCAGATATTGTAAAAGCAATGGAGGAAGATTCAAAGGTTTTAGTAAAACAGCTCAGGGTAGATGGAGGACCAACAGGAAACAGATATCTGATGCAGTTCCAGAGTGACATCCTGGCTGCAGAAGTGCTGGTGCCGGCTGCAGAAGAACTATCCGGAATCGGAGCCGCTTATATGGCAGGTATTTCGTTGGGGATCTGGAGTACAGATATTTTAAAAAAATTAAATAGAAAGAAATACGGTCCTAAAATGGAACCGGAGCTCAGAGACAGAAAGTATGCCGGCTGGAAACAGGCAGTCCGGTCGATTCTGCCGAAAGAACCAGAATAGGGTTTTGCAAACATAAGGTTTGTGAACTATAAATCATTTCTATTTTTAAGGAGGAAAATATGAGCAAAAAAAATGTATTGGGAGTAGTTTTAAGTGTAGCAATGATGACCGTAATGTTAGCTGGCTGTGGAAATTCTGGTAAGAAATCAGATAATGCAGGAACCAGTGATACATCAACGGAAGCGGCAACACAGGCGGCAACAGAAGCAGCAGATGCGGGAGATAAATCAGCTGAGAAAAAAGCACTGCCCGGCGGAGGCTCGAATGTTATTTATATCATTACCCCTTCTCATTCCAATCCGTTTTTTAAGACAGAGGCGGATACGGCAGAGGCAAAAGTAAAAGAGCTGGGATATGAGGTAAAATCAGCATCCCACGATGATGATGCAACGAAACAGATGGAATTATTTGAAAATGCAATTGCAGATAAAGCAGCAGCAATTATCTGTGACAATGCCGGAGCAGATGCAACGATTGAAGCAGTACAGAAAGCAGCAGATGCAGGCATTCCCACATTCCTTATTGACCGTGAGATCAATCAGGAGGGTGTAGCAATCTCCCAGATTGTTGCAAACAACTATCAGGGTGCAAAAGCGATCGCCGAAAAGTGGGTTGAGGCAATGGGGGAAGAAGGAAAATACGCTGAATTATTAGGAAAAGAATCTGATACAAATGCAGGAGTCCGTTCTTCCGCTTTCCATGAAGTCATTGACCAGTACGATACGCTGGAGTGTGTTGCTACACAGACAGCAAACTGGGATCAGACAGAGGGATATGAGAAGACAGAGACCATCTTACAGTCCAATCCGGATATTACCGGAATTATCTGCGGCAATGATACAATGGCAGTTGGTGCGGCAGAGGCTTGTGCAGCAGCCGGAAGAAGTGATATCAAAATCATCGGTGTAGATGGATCTGATGAGGCTGCGGCACTGATTAAAGATGGCAAGATGACCGGTACGGCACTTCAGCAGTGTGCATTGATTGCGCAGAATGCAGTGGAACAGGCTGACAAATATTTAAAAGAAGGTTCTACAGGATTAGATGAGAAACAGTTGGTAGACTGTGTTGCAATTACAGCTGATAATGTAGATAAACTTTCCGCATTTGTTTATGCAGAATAAGAAATAGTGCCTGGACTTTTTAAATGTGAAAGGGGTTGTTCATCCGGGATGGCAGCCCCTTTCCGATAAGAAGAAGGAAAAAGGAGTTCGTGATGGAGAAAAAGATTTTATCTTTGGTTTTGATAATGGTGCTGTCCTCAACCCTGATGACGGGGTGCGTGAAAATTGTAAAGATTGGTGAAGAGGGAAAAATTACGGGAAAAACAGAATTCAATGCCGGTGACAGTGTATCCGAAATGTGGGAAAGTGCAGTGGCAGACATAGAGGGGAAGGCAGTTGATCTGCCGGAGTTTCTGAAAGAAGCAAATGGAGATATGGATTCATTAGCAGATAAATATGGGAAGTATTCAATGGGTACGACAGGGACCGTCAGTTATGCAGTAAAAGGATTGGGTGTGATTGAAGAAGTACATCAGGAAAAGAAAGCAGGATATATGACTGTAAAACTGGATAATTATGATGGAACAGAGGTAATAAAACTTCAGATTGGAACGGTATATAAGGGTTCATCAACACGTGATTCTTTGGATATTATAAATTTCGGTGATTTTACAAACCAGGAAGAATGGGCGGCGATATCCCAGCAGCTGCATTCTATGATTGATAAAAATGTTATACAGCCGGCAGACCCGGCAGCCTTACAGGGAAAAAGTGTCACATTCATTGGTACTTTTACCGCAGATAATGATGCAGAATTATTAATTACACCGGTTAGCTTAACCGTTCAATAGTCCGGGAGGCGATAGAGTATGGCTGGAAAATGCAGAAAAGGTGTTTGTTTTCACGCGGAGAAAATCAGTAAAATATATCCGGGTACGAAAGCACTGGATCAAGTGGATTTTGATTTATTAACAGGAAAAGTAAACGTATTAATCGGTGAAAACGGAGCCGGTAAATCAACATTAATGAAAATGATAGCTGGCATCGAACGGCCAAGTGAAGGAAATCTTTATATGGGAGAAAATGAGGTCAGCTTTAAAAATACCACGGAAGCAAGAAAACATGGAATTGGAATCATTCATCAGGAACTGAATCTGTTTCCGAATCTTCCGGTATACCAGAATATTTTTATGGCAAGAGAGAAGAGAAAGGGCCTTAATCTGGATAATAAATATCATAGAGAGCAGGCTGAAAAAGTTCTTGCAAGACTGGAACATCCCATCCCGGTGGATACTCTGGTAGGGGATCTTCGTGTAGGCCAGCAGCAGATGATAGAAATTGCAAGAAATCTTGTTGAGGATGATTTGAAGATCCTTATTATGGATGAGCCGACATCCTCCTTATCCGAGCAGGAGGTTTTAGTGCTGTTTAAGATTATGCGGGAGCTGACTGCACAGGGGATCACCATTGTTTATATTTCGCACAGGCTGGAAGAAATCATGCAGATTGGTGATCATGTTACCATACTGCGTGATGGCAGATATGTGGCGGAAGCTGATGTAAAGGATATTGATGTACCGTGGATTGTAAAACAGATGACCGGTGAAGGAAAAGTATATCCGAAGAAGGATAGAAATATTGACTGGAACAAGCGGGAAAAGGTATTGGAGGCCAAAGATCTGTGCCTTCCGAAACCAGGCGGCGGCTATCTGCTCAATCACGTAGACTTCGATCTGAAAAAGGGCGAAATCCTTGGAATATACGGTTTAATGGGAGCCGGAAGAACCGAAATATTTGAATGTATCATGGGACTTCATCCGGAACACAGCGGAGATATCTATTTAGATGGCGTGAAAATGGATATCAAATCCATATCAGGACAGATTGAAAAAGGATTTGCGTTAGTACCGGAGGACAGACAGAGGGAAGGACTGGTCCAGACAATGGACATAGGAAGAAACTGTTCCCTGTCTGCACTTATAAAGTATACAAAAGCCGGATTTATAGATTTCAAAAAAGAAAACGAAATGGTAGAACAGGAAATAAAGGATATACACATTAAAGTAGCCGATAAAAGACTTCCTATCCTTTCATTATCCGGCGGCAACCAGCAGAAGGTAGTTATAGGAAAAGGTATTCTGACCAATCCCAAGATACTTCTTATGGACGAACCGAGCCGTGGTATAGATATTGGAGCCAAGACCGAGGTGTTCGATATTATTAATCAATATGCAGAACAGGGATTATCCATTATTGTAATTTCTTCTGAATTAAAAGAAATCATAGCAACCGCCGACCGCGTCATTGTATTATCGAACGGGATTAAAACAGGTGAGCTCTGTGGAGATGAGATTTCAGAAGAGGTACTGGTGCTTGATTCCTACAAGGGACACCATCAGGATGATAATTAATTGAAAATGAATTGGATAAAAGGAGAAAATAATATGGGCACAAAGAAAATAAGTTCCAATAATACGTTAGCGATGACATTATTAAAGGGCAGAACATTTATTGTATTATTTATTTTGCTGGTATTCTTCAGCCTAGCGGCAGACAATTTCCTTAGTATGAATACAGCATTATTGATTGGTAAACATGTTGCTTTATATGGTATTCTGGCAATCGGTATGACATATGTAATTATAACCGGAGGTATCGACCTTTCCGTAGGTGCAATTGTCGGGATCGGAGGTATGGTGGCCGGCGGCTTGATACAGAACGGTCTTACGATTAAACCGTTGGGGGTAACGCTGTATTTTAGTATTCCGGTAATCGTTTTGATTACGGTATGTCTGGGAGCTTTAATAGGAATTATTAATGGTTTGATTATAGCCAGGTTTCATGTAGCTCCGTTTATTGCAACTTTAGGTATGATGTATGTTACAAGAGGATTTGCCAACATTCATTCAAAAGGTGCTACATATTCAGAATTAAAAGGATATGAAGCACTTGGCAACCAGGGCTGGGGCTTCTTTGGCTCCCGTGTACTTGGCATTCCCGTAGGATTGATCATACTGGTTATACTGGCAGTTATATTTTCAATTATTTTAAAAAAGACTTCCTTTGGCTGGCACGTATTCTCAATCGGGGGTAATGAAAAGGCAGCAAAATTATCCGGTGTCAAAGTAGACAAAGTGAAGATTATGGTATATATGATTTCCGGTATTTGTGCGGCAATTGCAGGCATCATTGCATGTTCGCAGTTGGCAGCGGCGCATCCAAGAACCGGTGAATCATGGGATATGAATGCGATTGCAGCAGCGGTTCTCGGCGGAACTTCCATGGCAGGCGGTATTGGAACGATCGGCGGAACAATCGTCGGTGCATTTGTAATCGGTGTGATTAGTGATGGTATGGTAATGTGCGGCGTATCTGAGTTCTGGCAGATGGTTATTAAAGGACTTGTTATTGTATTTGCTGTAATCATTGATCAGTTCCAGAGAAATATGCAGGCAAAGATGGCGCTTCAGGCAAGAAATGAAAATAAGTAATCGGAGGCAGGGATATGAAGAAAAAGGGTATTATCAATGCAAGGCTGGCAGGACTGATTGCCGGACTTGGCCATAAGGATGTGTTCCTGATTGGAGACGGGGGCATGCCGGTCCCCAAGGGGGTTGAAATTGTAGACCTGGCTTTGTGCGGAGGCGTACCAACCTTTCGACAGGTTATGGATGCTGTTTTAGAAGAGACTGAGATTGAAGCATATACCATTGCGGAGGAGATTATTACGAAGAATCCGGACCTGCTTTCTTATATAAGAGAGAAGCTGCCAAAGGCAGAAGAGATAATGATATCCCATATTGAGTTGAAAGCAGAATCAGAAAATGTGAAATTTGCAGTCAGAACAGGGGAATTTACGCCGTATCCAAACATTGTTTTGCGTGCAGGCGTTGCATTCCCGGTATAGGAGCGTTCTATGAAGTTATTAAACATTGGTTCGTTAAACTATGATTATGTATATCAGGTTGACCATATCATTATTCCGGGAGAAACTCTGTCAACAGCTAAGATGCAGGTGTTTTGCGGCGGCAAAGGACTGAATCAGTCCGTTGCTCTGGCCAAGGCAGGCATAACAGTCTGTCAGGGCGGAATGGTTGGTGAAGATGGCGGAAAGCTGTTAGAAATCTGTGAGGAACAGGGCATTGAAACTCAGTTCGTCAGGCAGATTCCGGGGAAAAGCGGTCATACCATCATTCAGGTAGATAAGAACGGGCAGAATTGTATTTTGCTGTATGGCGGAGCCAACCGCAGCCTTACAAAAGAGTATGTAGATGAAGTTCTGGCTCATTTTGCAGAAGGCGATCTGCTCTTGCTGCAGAACGAAGTCAATGAGCTTTCTTATATCATAGAACAGGCATACAAAAGAGGAATGACGATTGCGTTAAATCCGTCACCATTTGATGATTACTTAAAAGCCTGCGATTTAGATAAGATTTCCATATTCCTCATGAATGAGATCGAAGGTGGGCAGATTACAGGAATATCAGCAGCAGAGCCGGAGAGAATTCTGGAAAGTATGAGTAAGAAGTATCCGCAGGCAAAGATTGTGCTGACGCTGGGAAAAGACGGTGTGATGTACCGTGAATCCGAGGAGTTTTACCGTCAGGACATTTACAAGGTGCAGGCAGTGGATACGACAGCAGCAGGTGATACGTTTACCGGATATTTCCTGGCAGGTCTTATGGAAGGTATGCAGATACCGGATATATTAAGGCGCAGTGCAATGGCTTCCGCAATTGCAGTAACAAGAAACGGTGCGGTGCCTTCTATACCGGCAAAGGCGGAAGTTGAACTTTTTGCAGCAAAATACAAATAGAAAAGGAAAGATTAAAAATGAAATTTTTTATTGATACAGCCAATGTAGAGGATATCAGAAAAGCGAACGATATGGGAGTTATATGCGGTGTAACCACCAATCCGTCTTTGATTGCAAAAGAGGGAAGAGATTTTAATGAAGTCATCAAAGAGATTACGTCGATTGTGGATGGTCCGATCAGCGGGGAAGTCAAAGCGACAACGGCTGATGCGGAGAGTATGGTGAAAGAAGGCCGCGAAATTGCAGCAATCCATCCGAACATGGTGGTTAAGATTCCTATGACCGTTGAAGGTTTAAAGGCAGTGAAAGTGCTTGCGGCAGAGGGAATCCAAACAAATGTCACATTGGTTTTTTCTGCAAATCAGGCATTGCTGGCAGCCAGGGCAGGGGCGGCATATGTATCTCCATTCTTAGGCAGACTTGACGATATCTCGCAGCCTGGTATTGAATTGGTCCGTACCATTGCAGAAATTTTCCGGATATACGGGCTGGATACGGAAATCATTGCAGCATCGGTACGAAATCCCATTCATGTGACCGATTGTGCTCTTGCCGGCGCAGATATCGCAACGGTTCCATATACAGTCATTGAACAGATGACAAAGCATCCGCTGACAGATCAGGGAATTGCAAAATTTAAAGCGGATTATCTGGCTGTATTTGGCTAATGACATACGGCGGTTTTGATTCAAAACCGCCGTTCTTTTTTTGTTATCCGGTAGTTGACAGTCTTACTTTCCCAGCTTCAGGTTTAAAAGCTCCCTTTGATGTATAAATTCTGGCTTCTGTTATTGGAGCGTTTCCGGCTGTAACAGGAATGTAAATGGCTGTGTCCTGCGCAGCATTTTGCAATGCCGCTTTGCCCTCGTTACTGATTTCAACCGTATCAGTGGGCGGCAGGTTGTCAGAATTATGCTGTTTTGGCTGTATGGTTCCCTGTCCATTTACATTTAAAGCAGTCGGCTGCTGAACGTCTGGTGCTTGTACCGAATCCTGGACATTTTTTGCCAAAGCTTCCTGCTGCTCTATTCTGTCCTGCTCGCTGGCTTCTGTCTGCGCTTCTTCCAGGGCTTTTTGGGTCTTTTGACTGTAATCATTTGCGCTGTTCAGCGAATCTGTTGTATAACCCATGGCCCGTTCCATTGTCTCTTCGTCGCCTTTGGTTTCAGCCTGCCTGTATACGTTCATTGAGACATCCGCCATTTTCCTGCTGGAAGAGGCTCCGATTATGCCGTTCATGACATCGGCAGTTAAAATATTCATCATAACATCTCCTTTCTGATAAGAATTTCGGCAGAAAAAAGATGCTATGAAGGAGTATGTAATAAACGGTGCGTTCCATGTAATATAAGTCTTTCTATCTGTATTATCTCGGCAGCATGACCGTCAGGCAGAAAACTTCAGGCTTAATGGTAATGTCAAGAAGGCCGGAATTTTTTTCGACAGCTTCTTTTATATTCTTCAAGCCGATGCCATGCTCTCCTGAATCTTTCTTTTTAACAGCAAAGGAGGTTTGCTCCATGCTGTTCTTTATTTCCACGATGAGATAGTACTTTGCGGTAATAGTCTGAATATGTATAAACTTTTCAGGGCTGGGCCTTGTAATCCGGGCACAGGCTTCCATGGCATTGTCAATAGCGTTTCCTAAAATGACGCACAGGTCAAAATCACTGATGCTGCCGACCGGCATATTCATATCGCAATGAAAATCAATTCCGCTCTTCCGTGCTTCCTGGTATTTTGTATTAATAACAGCGTCGGCAGTCCGGTTTCCGGTTGTTATTATAGGATCATTGAAATTAAGGCCTTCGGCAATCCGGTATAAGTAATCTCTCGCAGATCCCACGTCATTTTCCGAAAGCAGACTTTGAAGGCAGATTAAGTGGTTTTTCAGATCGTGCCGGATATGGCGTAACTTCTGATCCTGTTTTTCCAGTTCTTTATAATGAGAGACCTGCATGGAAAGCTGCTGTTCCGTCAGAACCTGCCTCATGGCATGGTTTGATCCGAAAACAATGATTAAATTTGCAGCAAGACCAAACAATGATAATAATAATAAAATAACCGGTTCCACCAGCTGATATAGCGATGAATAAGGGAATTCATATAATCGGGGAATCAGTAAGAACAGCTGCTGTTCATTGCATACGTAAAAAGCAAATTCAAGAGCAAGTATAATAAATACGGATGGCACCAGCAAAAGCATTGATATTTTATTTGGGAGATTTTCCCTGAGGCTGGAGCAGCTGTGCGATAATTTGTAAATGATCATGCAGTTTATGAAATATTGCACCACAAAAATCCAATAATTGACAAACAATGGCAGCGTTGTGCTGAAAACATAATCTGCAATCAGATCTGCACTCCTGGTTAAGAGAGGCACGACCGCATATGCGGTCAATTCCTGAATCACATAAATAACGGAAAAAAAAGCAAGCTTTTTTGAAATGTTCCCTTTAAACAGGAAAAGTATGATCAACGCCAATCCCGATTTGGAGATAAATACAGCAAGGTAGTAATTGATTCCAAGCAGCCTGTCTGGAAGAAGGTAGTCAAAAAGTATTTCATATAGTATCATTGCTGCTGCAGTAATTTCAGGTGCCCATTTAGTTCCCAGAAGCCGTTGGCAAAAACAGAAGACTGTATATCCATAAACAGCAAAGAAAAAGCACTTTATTATAATCCATGTACTCATAAAATACCGCTTTCTTTTTTCATATAAGACAGGAACCTTTTTGTAAATTCTTCATATCTCCGCTTAGACAGCAGAACTTTATCCCCATTATCCATGATAATTTCATTTTTTTTGAATTTTTCAACATATTTCAGATTGATCAAATAGCTTTTATGGCATCTGAAAAAATCCTGGCCGTATATCTTCTGCTCCAGAGTTTTGATTGGTTCATAATATTCGGTAATATTGTTTTTACCGTGAATGGCAATTACCCGGCCTCTGATCTCAAAATAAATAACATCATTTAAATTTATTTTGATTAATTGTCTGCTTTTATTTATAACGATGAAATTCTCCTGATGGACGGCAGATTTATCTATGGCACGTTTCAGGGTTCTTTTTAATTTATCGTCATCCAGTGGTTTTAGTATGTAGTTAAAAGCTTCGACATCAAAAGCTTGATAAACATACTCCTGGTAAGATGTAATAAATATCAGAATGAATTGTTTTAACCTGTTTCTTAATAATTCAGCTGTTTTCAGGCCGTCTGTTTTCATTTTAATATCAAGAAAGACAATATCAAATGAGCAATTGGATTTTAACAGCTCTGAACCATCGAAGAATTCTTTCATAGTATGTTCTATACCGGTTTCGAGCAGAAGCGTACGGATCTTATTGGCAATTGCAAAGCATTCGATCGTATTGTCATCACATACAGCTATAGATATCATAGGTATTTCTCCATTCCAGCTATGAGATTGGAGTTGTTACAAAATCGACTTTTAACGATTTCAATCGTTCATACTCCTCATCAGCATCATCTCCCTCAGCCGTTGTTTGAAAGACCGTTTCAGAAAACCCTGCAGGCTTTGAGGCATTTTTTGTGATAATACAAATATTTGAGAATTTCACATTTTCTTTTCCTTTTATATGTATAAATATTTTTCTATAGCGAATAAGATAAGAGTATGCCGTGTTCTAAAATGCTGACTTGTATTCTGCCAGATAAATGTAAAGAAGCCAACCGCAGCAACAATCGACCTCTTTCAACAAAGCATTATGACGGAGCGAGTGGGATTCGAACCCACGTGCCCTTACGGACAACCGCATTTCGAGTGCGGCTCGTTATGACCACTTCGATATCGCTCCTTATTATATGTGCCGCATTTTAATGAAAAAGCGGACGATACGATTATACACGATAATACATGTTTTGTGTAGTAGTTTTTGTGAAATATTTTAAATTTTACCGTATAGGCTCTAATACAGTGGAAATAATAGGAATGAATATAAAAAATGCACATTTATATAAGAAATATTCAGTACTTTTTGTTGAAAAAAGACATAAAATTAATCTGTCATAGCAAAGGGGGTGCTTCAAATGAGAAAGATGATATATACATTTTCTACAGTAGAAGAACTGGTAGCATTTGTGGGAAGAGCAGAAAAATGCAGTTTTGATATTAAGATCTTCTCGAATCATATGGTTATCGATGGAAAATCACTGATGGGCGTTATGGTTATCGGCATTGGAAAACCAGTTGAAATTGTATGTTACAATACAGAAGTTTCCCCTGAAGAATTAGTAAATCATGCAGCTTAAGGTTTCAGGACATGACAGGAATAAAGCCGGACTTTTTTTGATATGCTTCCAATCAGCCAGGGAGCATATCCGGAAAAAAGACCCGGCTTATTTAATTAAATAACGTTTTTTCCTTGCAAACAGACAGGAGAAAGCGTTATAATAAAAAATTGTTGATAAAGTTGTGGTATACCAATGAATATATAACAGGGAGGAGAATTATGCAAACGGAAGGACATACGGTTAGTAAAACAATAAACCGTTACCGCAGTTTTCGATATGCTTTAATATTGGAAGGTATTGCCATAGGCGCTTTGTCGGGTGCCATTGTAGTGGCATTCCGGTATCTGCTGACCTATGCTGATGAGTTACTTCATTTTATTTTGAGTTATGGTAAGGATCATACATGGTTTATTCTGGTATGGTTTGTTATTTTAATAGCTGCGGCACTTGGTGTGGCATTATTACTGAAATGGGAGTCCCTGATATCAGGGAGCGGAATCCCCCAGGTCGAGGGGGAGATGATCGGAGAACTGGACCCGTGCTGGTGGAAGGCACTTACCGCAAAGCTGGCGGGTGGCCTCTTATCCCTCGGCTGCGGTCTGTCACTGGGAAGGGAAGGCCCCAGCATCCAGCTTGGAGCCATGGTAGCCAAAGGCTTTTCGCGGCTGACAAAGAAGGCGAAGACAGAAGAAAAACTTCTCATTACCTGCGGGGCCAGTGCCGGTCTGTCGGCAGCGTTTAATGCACCGATTGCCGGTGTACTGTTTTCCCTGGAGGAAGTGCATAAGCATTTTTCGCCTGAGATTCTGCTTTCATCCATGGCTGCCTCTATTACTTCGGATTTTGTGGCAAGAAATGTATTCGGTCTGCATCCTGTTTTCTCTTTCGAAATCACCCATATGATACCTTTACATATCTATGGTTATGTATTATTTTTTGGAGTGATTATCGGAGGTATGGGCGTCGTGTATAATACCTGCCTCTCTAAGACTCAGGATCTTTATCAAAAGATTCCGAGCCAGGCTGTCAGGCTTCTGATTCCGTTTCTGTTAGCCGGGGTATTGGGTTTCTTGTATCCATCTGTATTGGGAAGCGGACATCCTCTTGTGGAGGTACTGTCTTCAGGAGAAATGGTCATGGGTGCTTTATGCCTGCTGTTATTCCTGAAATTCTGCTTTTCCATATTAAGTTTCGGTTCCGGTGCTCCGGGAGGAATCTTTCTGCCCCTTCTGGTGCTGGGCGCCGTGATCGGAAGCGTTTATTACAGTGCTGCGGGAATGGTGACAGACTCCTTGGACGGCCTTCTGGGAAATTTCATTATACTTGGAATGGCCGGGTACTTTTCTGCAATCGTACGTGCACCTATTACCGGTATTATACTTATCAGTGAGATGACTGGTTCCTTTTCCCACCTTCTGACCTTGTCCATGGTATCCCTGGCGGCCTATCTGGTACCGGATCTTGTTCATTGTGCACCGGTATACGATCAGCTTCTGCACCGTCTGCTTGCAAAGCTTAATCCGGATAAAGCCACACTGACAGGTGAGAAGATACTGGTGGAAGGCATGATCTTTCACGGCAGCGAGGCGGAAGGCCGCAAGGTATCGGAGATCCAGTGGCCCAGAACCTGTCTTTTGATATCTCTGATGCGGGGCGAGGCAGAGTTTGTGCCGAGAGGAGATACAAAATTTTCGGCTGGAGATAAAATCGTAATTTTGTGTGATGAATCGGCGCAGGGGAAACTTCACCGGGTTCTGCAGGATGTGTGTGAGACTGTAAAGATGGAATCGGATAATAATAATAATAGTTAAACTGATTGGCTTTTAGAGATCTGCCGGCGAGATTGTTCCGGCTCTCTCACCCTCTGGCAGCAATCCCCGGTGGGGTGTTCAGAATCTGGTATATTTCCGGTGCCGTTTTTGGCAATTTTATGGCAGGAAAAAATCAGATATCCTGTTTTGGGTTGACTTTTTCATAAAGAAAGACGTAAACTTAAGATAAGAGAAGATCAGGAGTTTATGATATGAAAAATCAGACAAAAGAAAGCTATGATGAACTGGAATACCGCCGTCGTGCCAGAAACAGGAGGCAGAAGCTAAAGAAAAAGCAGAAAAGAAGGCAGAGGCTTTACATAGGGACCATGATTCTTGTTCTGTCTGTGGTTCTGGCAGGAATCGTATGGATCATGAGCCTGGTGATTGCGAAAAAATATGTAAATTTAAAGGGAGTTTCCTTGCCGGAATGGGTGGAACAGGATTTTCTTGATCCCAATCCCTACTCCAGGCCCAAAACTGAAATGAAGCGGGTCAATGGAATCGTGATCCATTATGTGGCGAATCCAGGCACCACTGCCAGACAGAACAGGAATTATTTCAACAGCCTGAAGGATCAGACAGGAGATAAGAAGATATCAGCCAGCAGCCATTTTATCATCGGACTTAAAGGAGAGATCCTTCAGGATATCCCCATTTATGAGGTGGCTTACGCAACTTCAAAGGAGAAAAATGCAGATACGATTTCCATTGAATGCTGCCATCCGGATGAGACTGGAAAGTTCAATGAAGATACCTATGATTCGCTGGTGGAACTGACTGCCTGGTTCTGCAGGAACCTGGGACTGACAGAAAAGGACGTGATCCGGCATTACGATGCCACAGGAAAGGACTGTCCCCGTTATTTTGTAGCTCATGAGGATGCATGGAAGAAGTTTTTAAATGATGTTAAGGAGGCAAGAAAACAGCCGGATTAATGGAAGAAAGCCGGGAATCCTTTTTCATTAATGGATTTCCGGTTGTTTTAATTATTACCTGTAAGATCAATAATGGCAGAAGATAAATGAATTTTTCTGAAAATGACGTGAAACAGAAAGCCGCCTAAACAGGTCGCTATAAGGTAGACGGCATTGCCGAATGAGATGCCATAATTTAAAGCGATATTATGAAATACGATCTGGGCGGAAGGGTAATACGGTGAAATATAGAACATATCCGCCTGCCCCAGCGGTTTGGCTGTCCGGTTGATAACCGACGCTATGACACAGCAGCTGAAAAAAAGAGGAAGCGTTCGTATAAATCCCAGGAGTGAGTTATCCGACAGATGGGAAAATGCGATCACGAGCCCGATAAAAACCAACAGCAGGTGCCAGAGCAGGCCATGCAGTGTTAACAGCCAGTAGGGATGAAAAAGCCCGGATGGTTCCGCCAATGCCATAATGCCTCCTAACAGGTTGAAATCCTGCATAAAAGTGCAGAGAACCGTTTTTTTCTTCCAGGAAGGAACGAAAGGCAGGATCAAACAGAAATACATGGGAAGGCTGCAAAGCTGAAATGGAAAATACCACCAGTTGTAGGTTTGCTGGTTTACTACATAATATAAGAAAAGCTGTTTCCAGCATTCGGTAGCGGCCAGAAGGGTACCGACGAGAAAAAGCAGAAGCGGAAGCCGGGATTTTTTGATATTACCGGCGGTATAATAAGCCAGAATGACCGCCGCCGTAAGTCCCGCAGTTATAAACACAATATGGAAAAGGGAATAAGGTGCCGGCGGATTCATGGGCCATGCTGTTTTTTCAAGGAATTCCTTCATAAGTCATTATCCTCGTTTCTATGCTGTTTCCGATTTATTATATAAGATTGCTTAAAAACATGCAAGGTAAATGAAAAAACCTAGCTAAGTACTTGATTAATTCCCAAAATACTATATAATGTATAACTGATACTTTATTTTATAATTATGCAGGTCCTTTGCATATATGAGGAGGAATCATTATGAAAAAGAATGTAATAGCTATGGCTGCGGCTGTTTGTATGGCAGCTGTATTAACTGCCTGCGGGGGTTCAGGAACAAAAACAGAGACAACGGCAGCGGCAACAGACAAAGCAGGAGCAGAAACAACTGCAGCAGAATCCACTGCGGCAGAAACGAAAGCAGCAGATAGCGAAGCAGCAGGCGGAAAGCTGGTTATGGTTACCAATGCAGAATTCCCGCCTTATGAATACCATGATAATAATGAGATCGTTGGAATTGATGCGGATATTGCAAAAGCCATTGCAGATAAGTTAGGCATGGAGCTGGAAATCCAGGATATGGCCTTTGATTCCCTGATTCCGGCCGTTCAGTCGGGGAAGGCAGATTTTGCTGCAGCTGGTATGACTGTTAACGAAGACCGTAAGAAAAATGTTGATTTTACTGATGCCTATGCGCAGGCAGCTCAGGTTATTATCGTTAAGGAAGACAGCGCCATTGCGGCACCGGACGATTTAACAGGAAAGAAGATCGGCGTACAGACAGGCACCACCGGCGATATTTATGCAGACGATATTGAAGGCGCGGATATCAAGCGTTATAACAAGGGGATGGAAGCCGTTATGGCACTTACCCAGGGAAAAATTGAAGCAGTGATCATTGACCGTGAGCCTGCCAAGGTATTCATGAAAGAAAATGCCGGATTAAAGATCTTGGATGAGGCATTTACAGAAGAAGAATATGCTATCGCAGTGAAAAAGGGAAATACAGAGCTTGTAGATAAGATGAACGGAGCCATCAAGGAATTAAAGGAATCCGGTGAACTTAAGAAGATCGTAGATAAATACATTACTGCAGAATAATTAAAGGAAGAGTGCCATGTGGGAAAAGCTAAGAGATGATTTTTATCTGAATTTTATTGCAGATGACCGTTGGAAATACATTGCCGATGGTCTGCGAAATACGTTGAAGATAACGTTTTTTGCAGTTTTGATCGGTATATTGCTGGGGTTTCTGGTTGCAATTATACGTTCAACCTATGAAAATACCCACAAGTTAAAAATATTGAATGCCATTTGCAGTGTTTACCTGACGGTGATCCGAGGTACACCGGTCGTTGTTCAGCTTATGATCATGTACTTTGTCATTTTCGCATTTAATGATCCAGGTCAGATATTCACGGCGATTCTGGCATTCGGTATCAATTCCGGCGCCTACGTGGCAGAAATCTTCCGAAGTGGGATCAGTTCCATTGAAAGAGGACAGTTTGAGGCAGGCCGCAGCCTGGGCTTTAATTATGCCCAGACCATGTGGTTCATCATCATGCCTCAGGCATTTAAGAACGTGGTCCCTACCCTTGCCAATGAATTTATTGTTCTTTTAAAGGAAACTTCTGTGGCAGGTTACATAGGACTGCAGGACCTGACTAAGGGCGGGGATATCATAAAGAGCCGGACCTATTCCGCGTTTATGCCTCTGCTTGCTGTGGCGGTCATTTATCTGGTTATGGTTATGGTATTTTCATATCTTGTAAAATCACTGGAGAGGAGGCTGCATAGAAGTGAGCATTGACAACATGGAGAAACCTCTGATCCAGGTTCAGAATCTTGGTAAGAGGTTCGGTGATTTAGAGGTGCTTAAGGATATTTCCGTTGATATTTACAAAGGCGATGTGGTATGTGTCATCGGACCTTCCGGTTCTGGGAAAAGCACATTCCTTCGATGCTTAAACCGTCTGGAAGAGCCGACGGGCGGCCATATCCTGTTTGAGGGCGTGGATATTGTCGATAAGAAAACCAACATTGACAAGCACCGTCAGAAAATGGGAATGGTATTCCAGCAGTTTAATCTGTTTCCTCACATGACTATTTTAAAGAATCTGACGCTTGCTCCCATGAATCTTCAGGGACGGGACAGGAAAGAGGCAGAAGAGCAGGCATTAAAGCTCCTCAAGAAGGTGGGGCTTGCTGACAGGGCGGAATCCTATCCCAATCAGCTTTCCGGCGGACAGAAACAGCGTATCGCCATCGTCCGTGCCCTGTGCATGAACCCGGACGTGATGCTGTTTGATGAGCCGACTTCCGCACTGGACCCGGAGATGGTCGGTGAGGTGTTAAATGTCATGAGGGAGCTGGCCGAAGAAAAGATGACCATGGTGGTGGTTACTCATGAAATGGGTTTTGCCAGAGAGGTGGCGACCAGGGTCATGTTCATGGACGGCGGCTATTTCCTGGAAGAAAATGAACCAAAGGAATTTTTTTCCAATCCGAAGAATGAAAGACTGAAGCTATTTTTGAGTAAGGTGCTTTAAAACATACGGGCCGATGCAAAGCTGACGGAAGGTTGGTTTTGTACGGTCCGTATTTTTGACGGCTTTTGCTATTTGAGATTTTATTTGGAAACATATCAAAAGATGTTTTTTATAAATTCCAATTATGATAAAATACATCAGAACAGGGAAGGCATGGACATGCTTTGGTATGAAAGGAGTTACTTTAAATGGCACAATATGATATCATTATAGCAGGAGCCGGTCCTGCCGGTATGACGGCTGCCATATATGCTGCCAGGACAGATAAAAAAGTACTGCTGCTTGACAGGCTGGCACCGGGCGGACAGATCATCAATACCAATGAGATTCAGAATTATCCTGGTGTGGGTACCATAAATGGTGCAGATCTGGCATATCAGATGTTTGAGCATACCCGTCAATTTGACAATATAACATTTGATTATGCTACAGTGAAAGAGATCCAATGCATAGAGAAAGAAAAGAAGGTTCTCTGCGCTGAGGAAGATAAGGAATATACCGCAAAAGCATTGATCCTGGCTACCGGAACAAAGCCGAGACGCCTGAACGTTCCGGGGGAAGATCCGTTTTGCGGAAACGGTATCAGCTGGTGTGCCATCTGTGACGGAGTTCAGTACAGGGATAAGGATGTGGTTGTAATCGGAGGAGGAAATTCTGCAGTGGAGGAATCCATTTTTCTGGCAGGTTTCGTGAAATCCCTGACAATTATAACCATGTTAGATCTGACAGCGGATCCAATTGCATGTGAAAAGCTTCGTGCTATGGAACAGGTAACCATTTATACATACCAGGATATTCTGGAGTTTACAGGAGATACGAAGCTGGCTGGGGTTCGCTTTCGATCCACAAAGAGCGGCGCGGTGCATACCGTAACCTGTGACGGTGTGTTTGAATACATCGGTCTGATACCTGTTACTGAATATCTTAAGGATCTGAAAATCTTAAATACAGATGGGTATATTGAAGTAAACCATAAGATGCAAACCAGAGCCGAAGGAATCTTCGGAGCAGGAGACTGCGTAACAAAGAATTTGAGACAGGTGATCACAGCATGTGCCGACGGTGCCATTGCAGCACAGGAGGCGGTTCGTTATATTCAGGATCTGGAAAATTTATAATAACGATTGCTTGGGCAGAAAGGTCGTAATCATATGCAAAAAGAAGTAAACAGCGAAGAATTTAAGGAACTGGCGGGCAAGGGCCTTGTACTTGCGGATTTTTTTTCAGCAGCCTGCGGACCTTGTAAGATGCTGGGTTTTGTTTTAAGAGATGTTGAGAAGGAATTTGGGGATGAACTGTCGATTCTTAAGGTTGATTTTGACCAGAATAAGGATCTGACGGCGGAGTATGACGTTACCGGATATCCCACTCTCATACTTTTTAAGGATGGGATTGAGGCAGGACGTCTTCAGGGTTTACAGCAGAAGCCGGTTATTATAAAATTAGTGGAAAAAAACAGGCAGGAAAAATAAATCAATGGAAAGGCAGAAGGAGGAGTCAGCTAAAACAGGCTCTTATCTCTGCCTTTCCTAATTGCCCTTTTCCATAAAGGTATGATAGAATAGGGAAGAACTTTCATTTACTGATATTAAGATAAGAAGGCAGGAATCATGATGTATTGTATGAGTGTGAGCCATAAAAAGGCTCCTGTAAATATCCGGGAAAGATTTGCCTTAGGCACAGAGGAAAAGTCAGAGTTCATAAAAAGGCTGATGAAGAAGGAAGCAGTCACCGGTATCGTTGTGCTTTGCACCTGCAACCGCAGCGAGTTTTATGTTTCCGGAAACAGGAATGCAATCAGGGAACTTCAGCGGGAGGCAGCGGAATTTAAAAAGCTGCAGCAAAAGGAATTGCTTCAATATTTAAACATTTACAGTGAAGAAAAGGCCATCCGCCATCTGTTTAAGGTTACCTGCGGGCTGGATTCCATGGTACTTGGAGAAGATGAGATTTTAGGTCAGGTTAAGGATGCCTACCAGTTTTCCAAAGACTTACATACCGTTGATTATGAAATGAATGTCTTATTTCAGAAGGCAGTGACCTGTTCCAAACGGATCAAGACAGATACTAATTTATCCAGGACTCCTCTTTCAATCGCCACTTTGGCGGCGAATGAAGTGTTTCGTTTTGAAAAAGAGGGTGGTGAAAAAAAAGTTATGGTGATCGGTATGACCGGAAAGATGGGGAGTACCATTACCAAAAACATTTTAAGCAAGCCCGGCATTTTGGTTACCGGGACTGTCAGGAGCCATAACCCGGAACTATCCGTTGAGGTGAAAAACAGCCGGGTGAAGGTTGTGGATTATAAGGACAGGTACCAGTATATGGATGATATGGATATCGTAGTCAGCGCTACCCTGAGTCCCCATTATACCGTGACCTGTGAGGAGCTGAAGGAAAAGCTGACCGGTGGAAAGAAAAGGCTTTTTATGGATGTGGCGGTACCGGTTGATATGGACCCGGAGATCCGGGGGCTGGCTGGCCTGA
This sequence comes from uncultured Lacrimispora sp., assembly GCA_964402355.1. GTDB lineage: Bacteria > Bacillota > Clostridia > Lachnospirales > Lachnospiraceae > Lacrimispora. The sequence continues at coordinate 586,146 of CAYOCB010000001.1, read as the reverse complement.
CTCTTTATGATATTGATTATTTTGAGACTCTTTCAAAGAATAATACGGAAATTAAATTAAAAGAACTGGACCGGGCAAAAGCCATCATGGAAGAAGATTTAGACGGGGCTGTGAAGGAAGTGGTATTCCACCCTTATATCCACAGGCTGGAGGAACTGAAAACAGCATTTTCGGGGAAGCGGCTGGATACGCTGCTGTATAAGATCAGGGACCATGTCACCAGCGAGGAACTGAAGGTGGTGTTAAGAACGTTAGATGGTCTGGAAAGCTGGATAAAGGAGGGATAACTATGGCTTATTTCCCGTTTTTTGTGGATATAGAAGGAAAACGGTGTCTGATTGCGGGCGGAGGAATGGTCTCTTACCGGAAAGTCCTGATTCTAAAGGACTTTGGACCGGATATAACGGTAGTTTCTCCGGAAATGATCCCTGCGATGGAAGCGTTGTCAGAGGAGTATGGAGGAAAGCTGGTTCTTAAATACCGGGACTTTGCAGACTCAGATCTTGACAACACGGATTTTGCAGTGGCAGGGACTTCGGATGAGGCGGTAAACAGACGAATATCCATCTTGTGCCGGGAACGGAACATTCCGGTCAATGTAGTGGATGTGAAAGAAGAATGCAGCTTTATCTTTCCGGCTCTTATTAAGGATGAGGATATAGTGGTGGGGATATCCACAGGTGGGAGTTCCCCTACCATTGCCAGATATTTAAAAAACAATATAAAAGAGGCGGTTCCCCGTGGGTTTGGGAATATGGCAAAACAGCTTGGAGCATACCGGGAAATGGTTAAAAATAAAGTGAACAGGGAGCCTGTCCGAGCAGAAATTTTTAAAGCTATGGTGGATGAGGGAATCCGCCAGGGGGGATCCTTTACCAGAGTACAGGCAGAAGAACTGATAGAAAGGAAGCTGGCGGAGTCCATATGCCGGGATCGGAAAGAGGATATGGGCAGGAAAGAGGAAACACCCTGCGGGCATACCTTTACGCCCAAAAGTATGGGCAGGAAAGAGGAAAGGAGTAAGTCTGAATGAAGATAGAAGAGTCAAAAGCATTATTTGAGGAATCAGGAGAATATTTTCCAGGGGGTGTAAACAGCCCGGTCCGTGCCTTCGGTTCCGTTGGAGGCGTTCCGATATTTGTAAAACGGGCGTCAGGTTCCCATATTTATGATGAGGATGGAAATGAATACATCGATTATGTGGATTCCTGGGGACCGTGTATTTTAGGACATGCCTTTGCACCGGTAGTGGAAGCTGTCAGGGAAGCCTGTTTCGATGGCTTATCCTTCGGTGCGCCAACCAGAAAAGAGCTGGTCCTTGGAAAATTGATTAATGAATGTATGCCCTCCATGGAAATGATGCGCATGGTAAGTTCCGGAACGGAGGCAGTCATGAGTGCGGTCCGTGCGGCAAGAGGCTATACCGGCAGGGATAAGATTATTAAATTTAAGGGCTGTTATCACGGACACTCCGACGGACTTTTAGTAAAGGCCGGCTCCGGTGCGCTGACAGGCTCTGCACCGGACAGTGCGGGGGTGCCTGCATCCTATACGGAACATACGCTGCTTGCCGGGTATAATGGGGAAGATTCAGTAAAGAAGCTGTTCGAAGAGTTACCGAAGGAAATTGCAGCTGTGGTGGTGGAACCGGCAGCCGCCAATATGGGGCTTGTTTCTCCGAACTTAGGATTTCTTGAATTCTTAAGAGAAATTACAGACCGGTATGGTGCACTTCTTATTTTTGACGAGGTTATAACCGGCTTTCGAATGGGAACCTCCGGAGCCCAGGGCTATTATGGGGTTACCCCGGATCTGACAACCCTGGGGAAGATCGTAGGCGGCGGAATGCCTATGGGAGTTTACGGCGGACGGAAGGAAATCATGAAAGTGGTCTCTCCGGCCGGGAAGGTATACCAGGCAGGTACCCTGTCCGGCAATCCGATTGCCACGGCAGCGGGTATTGTGACTATCCGTACTCTTATGGAGCATCCGGAAATCTATGACTCACTGGAAAATAAGGCAGGAAGGCTTGTGAAGGCTTTAAGGGAATCTCTTCCTGATACCTGTGTGAATCAGGCAGGATCTCTGTTCAGTGTGTTTTTCACAAAAGATCCGGTAGTGGATTATGAAAGTGCGCTGGCCTCTGATACGGACAGGTATGCAAGGTATTTCCATTATCTGCTGGAGCATGGGATCTATACCGCTCCATCCCAGTTTGAGATTCTGTTCCTGTCTGCAGCCCATACGGATGAAGATATCAAAAAGACCTGTGGGGTCATAAAAGAAGCAGCGGGTATCCTGGTATAAATTTAAAATTCTCATTCTGAAAGCTGGAGAATGGCTGGCAACAGGCCGTTTTCCAGCTTTAAATCTTCTATATAAAGTATAAAAGATCCATAAATTGTATAAACATTTCCGGTTTTCTATTGCTAAATTAGCCTATTTGGTATATTTTATTCTTAGAGGAGGCTAAAATATGGACTATTTAGTTGTGTATACAAGTAAAACCGGAAATACTCAGAAGGTAGCCATGAAGATTTTTGAAGAGCTTCCTGGAAAATCTAAGGATATCATCAGCCTGGAGGAATGGCAGAAAGAGGAAGCGGATACGTATTTCGTAGGGTTTTGGAATAACCGCGGAACCTGTAAAACGGAAGTGATCGACTTCCTTTCAAACCTGCATGGCAAGCGGGTGGCTTTATTTGGAACCTGCGGGCTTTCCTCTAATAGAGAATATTTTAAACAGGTTGAGAAGCAGGTAGCAGTTTTTATACCAGATGATAATGAATACCTGGGCTGTTTTTTATGCGGAGGAAAGATGGCTCCTCAGGTATTGGAGAAATACAGACAGATACAGGCGGTAAATGACTCTCCTCAGATCAGGGACATGATTTCCGCATATGAGGATGCAATGCTGCATCCCAATGAACAGGACTTTCAGAATGCCTGCAGATTCGTGGAATCTGTCATCAGAAAATAACGGAAGAAAAGGAGGAGCAATATGGGGTTAAAAGATGATGGAAATAAAAATCATAAAAAACCATTTATTTATTATTACGCTATTGTTCTGCTTCTCATGATTTTGTTCAATGCAATGGCAGTACCCTGGATTCAGTCAAAATCCGTGACAGAGGTTCCTTACAACACGTTTTTGGAAATGGTGGATGCAGGCAAGGTACAGGAGGTTGCAAAGACCGAAACCGAGATACAGTTCAAATCTGATACCGGTAAGAAGGATTGGGAAGGCAAGCCCGTATATCAAATTTATAAGACAGGGCTTTGGCCGGATGATACGCTGACTGAAAGGCTTTTATCCCACAATATACAGTTTCAGAAAGCCATTATCCAGGAGATGTCTCCTCTTATTTCCTTTTTGCTTACCTGGATTGTTCCCATCCTGATCTTTGTATTCCTGGGTAATTTCTTATCCAGACAGGTGCAGAAACGGATGGGCGGCGGCAATGCCATGACTTTTGGAAAATCCAATCCGAAAATCTATGCAGAATCAGAGACCGGCAAGACCTTTCGGGATGTGGCAGGACAGGAGGAAGCAAAGGAAGCTCTGAAGGAAATTGTGGATTTCCTTCATAATCCGCAGAAATATGCAGATATCGGCGCTGCCCTTCCAAAGGGCGCCCTGCTTGTCGGCCCTCCCGGAACCGGAAAGACATTGCTTGCCAAAGCAGTGGCAGGGGAGGCACATGTGCCGTTTTTCTCTATTTCCGGTTCGGAGTTTGTAGAGATGTTCGTGGGCATGGGTGCGGCAAAGGTCAGGGATCTGTTTAAGCAGGCCAGTGATAAGGCGCCCTGTATTGTCTTCATTGATGAAATTGATACCATAGGAAAAAAACGGGACGGAGGCGGTTTTACCGGAAATGACGAACGGGAACAGACCCTAAACCAGCTGCTTGCTGAGATGGATGGATTTGACGGAAGGAAAGGCGTAGTGATCCTGGCGGCTACAAACCGGCCGGATTCCTTAGATAAGGCACTCTTAAGACCAGGCCGTTTTGACCGACGGATTCCTGTGGAGCTGCCGGATTTAAATGGACGGGAAGCCATTTTAAAGGTTCACGGAAAAAATGTAAAATTATCGGACGATGTGGACTTTCACGGGATTGCACTGGCTACAGCCGGAGCAAGCGGTGCAGAGCTTGCCAATATTATCAATGAGTCCGCACTCCGGGCGGTACGCATGGACAGGAAAACCGTTACCCAGAGGGATCTTGAGGAAAGCGTGGAGGTGGTTATCGCAGGATACCAGAAAAAAGACGCTTCTGTCAACCTGGAGGAAAGGAAGATCATCGCATACCACGAGGTAGGACATGCCTTGGTTGCCGCTTCCCAGAGCCATTCGGCACCGGTACACAAGATTACCATTATTCCAAGAACCTCAGGAGCTTTGGGCTATACCATGCAGGTGGATGAGGAAGAACGGCATCTTCTCACAAAGGATGCCGCACTTAATAAGATTGCCACCTTTACCGGAGGAAGGGCGGCTGAGGAACTGATATTCCATACCGTAACCAGCGGAGCAGCCAATGATATTGAACAGGCTACCAGAATTGCAAGGGCCATGGTGACCCGCTATGGAATGAGCGATGTATTTGATATGGTGGCTCTGGAAACCGTGACCAACCAGTATTTGGGAGGAGATACCTCTCTTTCCTGTGCACCTGAAACGGCTAAGCAGATCGATGATGCCGTTATCAGAATCGTAAAGGAACAGCACCATAAGGCTTATCAGATACTGAAAGACAATGAGAAAAAGCTTCATGATATTGCGGAATACTTACTGGAGAGGGAAACAATTACCGGGGAAGAGTTTATGGAAATATTCAAAAAAGAAGAGATTTAGATAGCTATTTGATGGCTGGCGGTTACGTGGACTTTTGCCGTGGGTTTCCAGGGAAAAGTGTCAGAGACGGGAACGGCATCCGTTGTGGTTTCGGCAGGAGAGTTACTAAGGCCGGAAGACTACAAAAAACATGGGACCGGAAAACTACACCCGAATTTCTGAAAGAAATTCGCGCTCCGGATTTCCTTAGGGATTGGCTTTGAAGCCAATCCCTACCCATGCTTTTTGCAGCCTTCCAGCCTAAGTAACGCTAACCTGCCTGCAAAACAACGGATGCCGTTCCCGTCTCTGCCTCTTCTCCCAGCTAAGTCTTTGAAAAAGTCCACTGTGTATTGGCACCGCAGGAAATTAAACAAAACATAACCATAAAATATCTATAGTGCCCACGCGGTTTTTAGTCTTGCTACACAGTCTGGTATGTCTTCCAGGTTGATTTTGCTGAAGCCCAGAAACAGGGTGTTGGGAGGGCAATCCGCTTTTTCCTGCCAGAACTGCATGGTTGAATAGACTCTTACGCCCTGTTCAAGGGCTTTTTCTATCAGCTCCTCCTGATTGGTTCCGGAGGAGAATTCCAGTAGGAAGTATTGGCCTGTTCCATTGCCTGTCAGTCTGATTTTATCTTTTACATCGGAAAAACCGTCTGAAAAGAGCTGGTAACGTTTTCGGAATATATTGTTTAAACGTCTTATATGGCGGTCATACTGGCCTGTTTCTATCAATCTGCCGATTACGTATTGGTTGAGCAGGGGGACGGTGCTGTTATAGGATTGGAATTTATCTGTATAACTCTCTGTTAGCGTAGGAGGCAATATTATATAGCCCATCCGAATGGAAGGGGACAGTGCTTTTGAAAAGGTGCCCAGATAAATGACACAGTGGTTCTGGTCGATGGACTGCAGGGAAGGGATTGGCTTTGCATAATACCGCTGCTCGCTGTCGAAATCATCCTCTATGATATATGCGCCGTGCTCCCTTGCCCAGGTGAGCAGTTCATGTCTCCGGCCAATGGGCAGAGTTACGCCTGTGGGAAACTGATGGGAAGGGGTGGTATAGACTGCGCATACTTTCTCCATATTGGGGAGTTGGGAAATGGATATTCCGTTTTCATCTACAGGTACGGTATGTACTTTAAATCCATTGTTGCAGAATACGGCAGCCGCCTTATGATAGCCTGGCTCCTCCATCAGTATTGTGGAAGAGTTCCGGATTAGAAGTTTACATAAGTAGTCAAGGGACTGCTGGATGCCGCAGGTGATGACAATCTGGCTTTCATCACAGCATACGCCCCGGATCCGTTCCAGATAGGAGAGAAGATTATGCCGGAGATAAAACTCTCCCTGTCTGTCCTGACAGGAAGATATCTTAGACTCCCTTTCCAGCTTATCCAGACATTCCAGGGTGTATTTGCGCCAAAGGCTTTTGGGAAAAAGGTCACTGGTTTGGCTGTTGTTTGTTAAATCATAAAGGATCTTCCGGTTATCAGTCTTTTCACGGCTGAGAGTCTTTGGAACAATACAGGGCCTTGGCCTGTGGTTTCTCTTTATTTCAGGTATTTTCATAACAGCATATCCAATGCCTTTCATTGGCATGATATAGCCTTCTGCCGCCAGCTGTGCATAGGCATAGTCCACCGTGTTGCGGCTCACCTTCAGGGTTTGGGCCAGTTTGCGGCTGCCGGACAGGATTTCCCCTTCCTTAATAAAACCTTCTGAAATTTCTTTTTTTAGTTGTGAATAAATCTGCATATACAAAGGCTCTCTGCCATCTTTTTTCAGGTAAATCATAGGGACTCCTCATAAGGTGGCACTCTTTTTTTGCCGCCTGGTGGCTCTTTTTTTGGTGCCGGTTCTATTATATCATACAAAAAAACAAATCGGAACCAGAAAATAAACTGGAACGGATCACAGGAGGATGCAGATATGAACATAAAGGAACGAAAGAACGAAACTAAGGATGTATTGCTTGAACTTCTGGCTGTGGCATTTCTTGCCACAGGAGGGATTTTTGTAAAACTCAGCGGATTATCTCCCATTAATACAGGATTTTACCGGGTGTTGTTTTCTATTCCCATTCTGCTGCCAATAAGTTTTGGGAATCTTAAGCACTTAAGCAGAAAAGACGGAGTTATCCTGTTTTTTGCCGGGGTATTTCTGGCTGGAGATGTGGCGCTCTGGAATCTGTCCTTTGGCTATACTTCCGTGGCAAATGCCAATTTGCTGGCAAACCTGACCCCCTTTACCGTTATTCCCGTTTCCTGCCTGATCTTTAAAGAAAAGCTGCCGAAATTATTTCTGCCGGGGGCAGTGCTCACTTTGGCCGGAGTCTTTGTTCTTATCGGAGGGAAGATAAGCCCTGTCCCCTCCAACTATCTTGGAGATTTATCAGCTTTTGGCGCTTCCTTTTTTTATGCCTGTTTTCTGTTGATTTCTTATCGGCTGCGGGATAGACTGGAAAGCAGTGTCATTATGTTTGTCAGTGGCTTTGGAAGTGCTTTTGCTCTGTTTGTTATTTCTTTCTTCACAGAAGGAATCCAGGTCCCTCATGGGATTTCCCAGCTTTGGCCTTTGTTCGGACTGACGATCTGTCTGCAGGTGGTTGGACATAACCTTCTTGCACATTGCCAGGGAAAAATCAATGTAAATTTGTCTTCTGTCATCTGCCTGTCCCAGCCGGCGATTGCTTCTGTCTATTCCTTTTTTATCTTCTCGGAAACTATTTCAGGAGTTGAAATTTGCGGAATTGTTCTTGTTATGATAGGAGTTTATCTGGTAAAAGCACAATATAAGAAAAAAAATGAACCAAATGAAACGTTAAGGACTCTTAATAATTAGATGCATCTAAATGAAGAAAGGAAACAGGTTATGGAGGGAGAAAAAAAGGCTTTGGTAGAAAGCATGATCAATGGCAGCCAGGCAGCATTTGACGAGTTGTACCGTTCCTGTTCCGGAAAGCTGTACCGTATGGCGTATTTTATTACCGGTAACCGGAGTGACAGTGAGGATGTTTTACAAGAGACTTTTGTAAAATGCTATCTTCACAGGAAAACATTAAAACAGCCGGAGCGGTTTGAACCGTGGCTGTATCAGATTCTAGTCAGAACTGCCTGGCGGCTTGAACGGCGGAAAAAGGGCAGATCAGAGATTTCATTTGAAGGGATTTTAGAAAAAGAAGATGAAACCAATAGCTCAGAGCACATCCGGGAGGATGGAAAGACGGCGGGACCGCTGGAGGCTGTTTTAGAGGCAGAGACTGCGACGGAAATTCAGGCAGCTGTTAACCATCTGGATATCAAATACCGCACTGTCATTCTTTTGTATTACTACAATGAATTAAGTACCAGAGAGATTGCGGATATTACAGGAACCCTGGAGGGAACGGTAAAATCCCGGCTTTTTAAGGCGAGGAAGCGGCTGAAGGATCAACTGGAAGAAGATGGCGTCAGGAATTCGGAAAAAGAAAGGGGATATTGTCATGGATAAGACCTGGGATGACCGAATAAAGCAAATCATAAAGACAGAACTGGATGCAATTGAGCCGGATGCACAGGCAGAGAAGGAAAGTCTTTTAGAAATCCATAGGATGGTAAATGAAAGGAGAAGTATTATGAAAATTACAAAAAGAAAAATGGCGGGAGCAATTGCTGCTGCCCTTGCAATTATGGTAATGGGAACTGCTACGGTTGTAGCAGCCGGTCGAATCAAGGAACGGATCAACATACCCGCCCGGAATGAAAGGGAAATGGTCTATTCGTCAACGGAACTGCTTCAAAAAGCAGGAGAGCAGATGGGAACAGTTCCGAAGCTGGTTGATACATTTTCCAACGGCCTTGCTTTTAAGGAGGGATATATCATCAAGGTTCAGGGCGTAGATGAGAACCAGAACGAAGTAACCAGCTACCCGGAGGTGGATGTAGCTTATGGAGAAAATAGCCAGGTTTCAATTTATATCAATGAACAACAGGCCTGGAAACAACAGGAATTGGTTGGAGTGATAAAAAAGGAAATCTATAAAGGAATTACTCTGATAGCTGAAGAAGAGATCGGTCTGACCCTGCCGGAGGGTACACAGCCTTCTGAAGAAGACTTAAAGCTTCAGGAGGAGGGAAGGCTGACCATCAACTACGGCAGCAGTGAAGAAGAGCGGGAGGTATTCCGCTGTGTAATATGGAGCGAAAATGGTATGGATTATGCGCTGTGTGCAGAGGATATGGAAGTGGATGATCTGATTGGCATGGCAAAGGAAATAATCGATGTAAAATAAATTATTTTTTTTTCAGAACCTCCGCATACATCCAGCCGTTATACTTGAACACCGACTGATCCTTTATAATGGACATCTGCTTCCGCCAGTCCCTGGGGGTCTGCCCCATGATGGTGAGAAAGTGGCGGTTGAAGCTTGATACGGAATGAAAGCCCACCCGTTCGGAAATGCTTAAGACCGATCCTTCTGTCATACGCAGGAGGTCGGCGGCTTTCCGGATCCGGGTGGTATTTAAATGCTCCAGAGGGCTGGTCCCCATAACCAGGGAAAAAAGACGGCGGAAATGGGTGGGACTTAAACCGCAGAAGCCAGCCAGGTATTCCATGGGGAAATCTTCCATATAGTGATAGCGGATATAATCCAGAGCCGGTGCGATGACCAGCGCATTTTCCGGCTGGGGTTTTTTGTTTTTATTATCGGTGGTGATCCGCATCAGGCTGGAAGCCAGTGCCAGAAACAGACCGCGGACGCTAAGCTCATATCCGGATTCTTTCTTTTTCATTTCATCTATAATACCGGTTACAAGGGAATGTATGACCGGATAATCTGCTTTTCCCATAATCAGGCTTAAATGATGTTCGGATATGGAGAAAATGTTTAGTTCACGTAAATCCGTACCGGAAAAAAACGGATGAAGAAGCTCGCCCATATCCACGAATAGATAAGACCATTTACTGGCTGTTCCGGCCGTGCTGCAGGTAGTGTGCGGAATATCACAGGACACGGCTGTGACGTCACCGGCTTTAAAAGAATAAGAATTATCCTCGAATTTCATGATTCCGCTGTCTGATTCGCAGAGACCGATTTCCAGACAGTTGTGGATGTGGAGCCGTTCAGAAGGGACGTCGGAAATCCGCCAGTGTTCTCCTGTAAGAAGAAGGACGGGAAAATGGGCTGAAAGGTCATAATCCCGGAATTCTATGATAGTTTTTTTGTGTCTGGGCATATCTGCCTGTTCCTCCTTGTTTCTATTCTATATATTATACAATATATCTAATCTGTATTTCAACCAATATGGAAGCAGAATCTGTAAAGAAACATTTTTGTATAAATATAAAATTAGATGAAATGCCGGTAAAAAAGAAAATATACTCCATAAAGAATCTGTTATGACAAAAATAAAAGGTTGAAATTACTATGTTTCTATTTGGAATTGATTGGAAACAGCATTCTGATTTTTTTATAATAATGCTATAAATAGTAAACGGAGATGGGGGATTCATTATGAATATTTCCGGTAAAAAGGCCGGTGGAAGCATCCGGGCTGCAGGAAAGAGACATGGAGTGGTCTGGTATCTTAGGCGTGACTGGCAGTTATACGTCCTTATGATTCTGCCTATGCTTTTTATTTTGGTTTTTAAGTTCTTCCCATATACAGGACTGTCCATTGCATTTAAGGATTACAAGGTGGCAAAAGGGTATTCAGGAAGTGCATGGGTTGGATTATCAATTTTTCATAAAGTATTTAAAAAAAGGGATTTCGGCCAGTCTGTATCCAATACGCTTCTGTTAAATGTCCTGGATCTGGTCTTCAGTTTTCCGATGCCGGTCATACTGGCCCTGATTCTCAATGAAATCAAGAACAGGTATTTTAAGAGCGTATCACAGACCCTGTTGTATCTGCCCCATTTTTTATCCTGGGTTATCATCGGAGGAATCGGCTATTCCATGTTTTCCTTAAGCAGCGGAGTAGTCAATGTCCTGATTCAGAATGCAGGGTACAGTCCCATTCCTTTTCTTCAGGAGGATACATGGTGGCTGATCAGTTATGTACTGATCGGAGTATGGCAGTCCATGGGGTGGGGGACCATCATTTATCTGGCCGCCATAACTGGTGTCAATTCTGAACTTTATGAGGCTGCCAGGGTAGATGGTGCCGGCAGATGGAAGCAATGCCTTCATGTGACACTGCCCTGTATCCGAAGCACCATTGTTACGCTCCTGATCATGAATCTGGGGAAGCTGATGGGAGGCTCCTTTGAACGGATATACGCCCTGGCAAATGCCAAAGCAACCCAGTATGTCACAACTATACCGGTACTGGTATACCGGTGGGGCATTGAAGGCGGGAAATTCAGTGAGGCTACGGCCCTTGGACTGTTCCAGTCGGTCATCGGCCTGGGTCTGGTTCTGTCAGCCGATTATGTAGCCAAACGTCTCGGTGAAGACGGTTTGATTTAAGGAGGAAATGAATATGAGCCAGAAAAGAATCAGAAGCCCCAGGACATGGACCAGGGCAAGGGTGAAGAACACGGCCATTGATATATGCTTCTATCTTCTGCTTTTGATCATATCCCTTAGCTGTCTGCTCCCGTTTTTACATATTTTTGCGAAATCAATCAGCAGGGAAGCATATGTGATTGCAAATAAGATCTTTCTGATACCCAAAGACATTAATTTTCATGCTTATAGGAAGGTGTTTCAGGACGCTTCCATTGTACGGTCACTGTATGTATCCGTAATTGTGACCGTTTCATTTACAGCGATCGGCACATTCCTGACCATCAGTTCAGCTTATGCCTTAAGCAGGACTCAGTTAAGGGGAAGGAAGATCATGACCTTTTTAATTATGTTTACCATGTATTTTTCGGCCGGAACGATTCCGGATTACCTGCTGATGAACAATCTGCATATGTTAGATACCTGGTGGTGCATGATTTTGCCGCTGTCCTTTTCAGCGTATAACTTTCTCATCATGAAGAACAATTTCCAGGCCACCATATCCAACAGCCTGATTGAGTCGGCACTGATCGATGGGGCCAGCCATTTTAAGATTTTAAGTTACATTGTGGTGCCGCTCTCCAAGCCTATTATTGCGACCATCTCCTTATTCTACGCGGTGGGACGCTGGAATGCGTACTCGGATGCCCTGTTCTACATCAAGCAGCGTGTGGATTTGCGGCCATTGCAGCTGAAGCTCTATTATCTGATCGTTGCATCCAGCGAATCCTTCAAGGCTGAGGGGGGCGTGGCTACGGGACAGATTACAAACCCGGAGGTCTTAAAAGCCTCCTGTATCATTTTTGCAACATTACCTATTGTCTGCATCTATCCTTTCGTGCAGAAGTATTTTGTACAGGGGACTATGATAGGTGCGGTAAAAGGTTAATGATATGGAAAGCTATATATTTTAAAAGGAGGGCCATTCATGAGAAAAATGAAAGCATGGAAGAGAGCAGCTGCTTTTGGTATGGCAGCCGCCATGACTGCGGGTCTTTTGGCCGGATGCAGCGGCAAAAAGGAGGCGGTTTCTGCCACAGAAAAGCCAAAGGCAGAGGAGGCGAAGAAGACCGAAGGAACTGCAGGGGAAAGTAAAACGGAAAGCAGTAAAAGCTATGAGGACTATTCCGCAGGTTTTCCGGAAAATGTGACTATTAAGATTCCGGTATACGACAGAGGCTTTGAAGGCTGGGATCCGGCGAACAATTATTATACCAACTGGATCCAAAAGGAATTCGGAGATAAATATAATGTAACCGTCCAGTATGTGGCAATCAACCGCCAGAATGAGGTGGCGGATTACATGCAGATGATTGCAGCAGGCAACGCTCCTGATATTATTTACCATTACGATATGCCTCAGGCAGTGAATTACTATTCCGAAGGCGCCATGCAGGAGCTGGATTTAGATGAAATCAAATATTATGCTCCGGATTATTATAACAAAGTTGGGGAAATCATTGATACCTATGGAAAGCTTGACGGCAAGAACATTTTCTTCTTTGCCGAACGGAAGGCCATCTACTATAGCTGGCTGACTTTGATCCGGCAGGACTGGCTGGATAAGGTAGGCATGGAGAAACCGGCCACACGGGAAGAGCTTGATGCAGTGGCAGAGGCATGGAAAGCGGCAGGCCTTGGGACCATCGGCGCACAGATCATCAATAAGAGCTACACTTATGAGTATCCGTTTATCGGAGACTCCATAGATAAAAAGGAACTGAACTTATACCTGGATTTAAATGTGGCTCCGCTTCCATGGAAGGCCACGAAATCTTTTTTAAAAACCATGAACCAGGAATATAATGACGGCATAGTGGATCCTGAATTCTACTTAAATGCCGATGATGCGGCATGGAAGGCAGATTTTGTGGCTGGTAATGTGGGGACCTATTCCTTCTACATTTCTGCTAATACAGATGTCATTAACAGCTTAAAGGCCAATGATCCGAAAGCAGAAGTATCTGTCATCAGCCCGGCCGCAATGGCACCGGCTGACAGCCGTTCCTACTATTATAAATATCCGCCTTACGGCATGGTAATGGGTATCAATTCCAAGACCAGTGCAGAACAGAGGGCAGCCATATGGATGTATCTTAACTGGATGTCCCAGCCGGATAACTTATTCTACTTGAAGAATGGAATTGAAGGCGTAAATTACACTCTGGACGACGAGGGCATCGCAGTTCCTGTTGCGGGCTTTGAAGGGGAATCCAAGCTGTCAAATAACAACAACAAGGATTACTGGTGTCTGGTTGCGGAAATAACAGCCGATTACGGAGATGAGGAAAAGAATTTAAAAGCAAATATGAGAAATCTTGCTCCGGCGGGATATGAGGATTTGATCCAGCAGTCCTACGATTACTGCAAGGAAGTGGAACAATACGGCCTGATCAGTCCGATCTTTACCCAGAGTGTAAACTCCACCAGCGAATATGCAGCAGACTTAACTGCCATGTGGCAGGAATTCTATGTTGATATGGTTACATGCAAACCGGATGAACTGGATGCCAAGTATGAGGAATACTGCAAGGAATATCTGGATAATGGATATCAGGATATTCTCGATGAAAAACAGGCACTGATTGATTCAGAAAATTATATTGCAGAATAAAAAACAAAGGGCTGCTGCAAATCCGCAGCAGTCCTTTCTTAAAAATGGAATGATACTATGACAGAATACAGATTTTATGAAACAGAACCCCTAACAGGGGGAGCCATAGCCGTTTGTCCTGACTGGTACTACACTCCGGAATCCGGATTTGGCTTTTTTACGAAACGGTCCCGAAATTCCTCGAAACAGTGTTCGCTTCCGGAACTGAATACAGGATTTATCCCTTCTTCCTGGTTCCGGAGGGAGACCGTGATCAGACAGGACTCTCATGGCTGTTATGTGGATTCCCTGTCAGCCGTTAATGAATTGGAAATTCCAGCTGACAGAAGAATACCGCTGTCCTTTCAGACGGATACAAAGGCCGGAGGGAATTTTCGGCTGACTCTATCAATTTATGCCGGGGAAGAAGAGGAAGAGGTCCTGCTGTTTGCAGGCAGAAGACAGCTGGTCTGGAAAGGAAGCTTAAAGGAGGGAGAGGAATGGTGCGGTTCGTTTCTCCTTTCCGTATGTGACATCATACCCAGGGGTGAGGAGACCCGTTTTGAAGATCATACAGCAGAGATAACGGTAATCAGCAGGTCAATCCGCCTTGTAAGCTTTCGCATAGAAAAATGGGACAGCAGAACCCTGTTCATTGCCGGAGATTCCACGGTGACAGACCAGAGTGCCGAATACCCGTATGCGCCAGGAACCAGCTACAGCGGCTGGGGACAGATGCTGCCTGCTTTTTTAAACGGTTCCATGGCGGTATCCAATCATGCCCATTCCGGACTTACCACGGAAAGCTTCAGGGAAGAGGGCCACTTAAAAATCATGCTGGACAGCATCGGCCCCGATGATATCTGCCTGTTCCAGTTTGGCCATAATGACCAGAAGCTGGAACATTTGAAGGCGGAAGGAGGATACCGGGAGAATTTAATCCGTTATATCTGGGAAGTAAGGGGGAAAGGAGGGCTGCCGGTTCTGGTTACGCCTTTGGCGAGAAACAGCTGGAAGGGAGATGACGGGGGCTACAATGACCTTTTAAAAGTGTATGCAGAAGAAGTGATACGACTTGGGGAGAGTAGGAAGGTTCCGGTCCTGGATCTGCATAAAAAAAGCATGGTATTTATAAAAGAGCATGGTCTTGAGGATTCCAAACGATGGTTTTATCCGTCAGATTATACTCATACCAATGATTACGGTGCATGGAAAATGGCAGAATTTATTACGGAAGAGCTGTTAAGAACCGGTATCATCAAAAAAGATGGAGTGATAAGTCCTGGCTGGGAACCGCCTCAAGTGATAAAAGCCCTTAAGGTTCCCCAACGGCTGTCTTCATTGAATGACACATCAAAGGAGACAGTTAATGTGCCGGAACGTCCGGATGAAAAGCTAACCCGGGCAGAGGCTCTTGATTTTGTCATTCAGGCTGTCCATTATTTTCCGACTAATGTGTACAATGATCTGTACGATGATATCATCGGTCATGAATGGTTTTCAGGGACGGTGGAATGTGCTGTTCAGAATGGGCTGATACCAAGGGAAATGGTGGAAGACGGATGTTTATATCCGGATCAGGCTATAACGTTAGAAGAATTTCTTTGGATTGCCATGACCGGATATAAAAGCAGAAAACAACTGCCAGAGGAACCTCTCATAAAGACAGAAGGGACGCTTCCGTGGACCGGGGAATTGACCGGCAGGGCCTGTGCTCTTGGCGCAGCGGACCCCGCAGACAACTGGAAGCGGTGCATTACAAGAAGAGAAGCTGCCTCCATACTTGGCAGATTCGGATTATGATGAGTGAAAGGGAGAACGTAAATGACAGAGATAAAAAAAGGAAGCTTCACACTTCCGGGAGAATCCGGCTATGAGGAACTGACTCTTAAGCTGGCAGACCGCTGGGGGGCTGATGTGATCCGGGACAGCGATGGTACGGTGCTTTCCGATAATATAACCGGAGCCGGATACGGAATCTATTCCACCATTTGTATTATCCGGGATCATAACCAGTGGGCCAAAGCCCATCCGGAGCAGCTCCAGCAGACATTTCTGGTTACGGAACCAGAGACAGCAAAGGAAAATCTGCTGGTAATCCATCTGATGGAGGATTTTTTTGAAGAGCAATTTCAGATTAATAACAGCGCAGAGTCAGTAAAATACTGGCAGGTGTATGACCGCACCATGAACCAGGAGCTGTCTGGCTGCCTGTGGACTTATGAGAAAGAAACGGGCAATGTAGTTCTTTCGGAAACCATTCCCTATCATCAGTATACCGTCAGCTTTCTGGCGTACCGGATATGGGAAGAAATCTCCATGTACAATCATGTGACCAATCACTGGGATAAGGAACATCTGATGCCTGTGGATCCCAGGCATGCGCAGACCAGACATTATTTATACGGCTGGCTGAGGGCATGGTGCGAAAGCCACCCGGCCACCACGGTCGTGCGGTTTACCTCTCTGTTTTATAATTTCGTCTGGATGTGGGGGAAAAGTGAAAGAAAACGGAATCTGTTCAGTGACTGGGGCTCCTATGATTTTACAGTCAGTCCCAAAGCCCTTAAGGAATTTGAACAGGAGTATGGATATTCCCTTACCGCTGAGGATTTTATTAATCAGGGGAAATTCCACGTAACCCATATGCCTCCGGGAAAGCGGCAGCTGGATTATATGGCATTTGTAAACCGTTTTGTAGTGGACTTTGGAAAGGAACTGGTATCACTGGTCCACAGATATGGCAAGAAAGCCTATGTGTTCTATGATGACAGCTGGGTAGGCGTGGAGCCATACGGCAGCCATTTTAAGGAATTTGGTTTTGACGGTCTCATTAAATGCGTATTTTCCGGCTACGAGGCAAGGCTTTGTGCAGGTGTGGAAGTGGATACTCATGAGTTAAGGCTTCATCCCTACTTATTTCCGGTGGGACTTGGGGGTGCACCGACCTTCTGCGATGGCGGGAATCCTGTAAGAGATGCAAAAGAATACTGGAATCATGTAAGACGTGCCCTGCTCAGGGAGAAAATCGACCGGATCGGCCTGGGAGGGTATATCCACCTGGTGGAAGATTTTCCTGATTTTTGCAGCTACATGGAAAAAACAGCCGATGAATTCCGGCTGATCAAAACCTTACATGAGCAGGGAGAGGTTTACTGCCTTCCTTTAAAAGTGGCAGTCCTGCATGCCTGGGGAAAGCTCCGTTCCTGGACCTTATCCGGTCATTTCCATGAGACCTATATGCATGATCTGATTCATGTAAATGAAGCCTTATCCGGACTTCCGGTCAAGGTAGAATTTATAAACTTTGAGGATGTGAGCCAGGGTGCTTTAAAGGGAACGGATATCCTTATAAATGCCGGAGCCGCCGGTACGGCATGGAGCGGCGGTCCGGCATGGACGGATGCCCGTGTGGTGGGTGAGATTTCCCGCTTTGTGCACGAAGGGGGAGTTTTGTTAGGCATTCATGAGCCTTCAGCCGTAAACGGGTATCACACCTTCTTCCGCATGTCCCATGTACTTGGGGTGGACGAAGATACAGGAGCCAGAGTGTGTCACGGCCGCTGGGATTATGAAGTGGAAACCATAGAAGGTCTGATTCCGCAAGGGGCTTTTGTGAAAGGACAAAAGGGGATCTATTTAACAGATGTAAAAACCCATGTGCTGGCAGAGGAAGAAGGAATGCCAGCCGTCACGCTGCATGAGTTTGGCCGGGGATGCGGTATTTATATGAGCAGCTTCCAGGTGAACTGTGAAAATACCAGAATGCTGCTGAACCTGATGCTCTATGGAAAGAAAATGGACTTAAGGCAGAAGTATCTGACGGATACCCCGTATACCGAATGTGCATGGTATCCGAAAAGCCGTCAGCTTGTAGTGATCAACAACAGCAGTACAGTGCAGGCCGCTTCAGTGGAAACGGAATTTGGTGTATTCCATGAAACGGTTCAGCCATTTGAAACGGTCATTATAAAATTATAAGAGAGAAAGAGGTGCTGCAGTCACCTCTTTCTTCTTTTCCCTGTTTCTAGCGGGAAGCATCGGAGGAGGGTCATATTTTTTTGATTCAGGCCTGCTGTTTACAATACTCCAGACTGCACCTGGCTTGTCAATAATCATTGAAAAAGGATGAAAATAGTAATATAATCGTCAGTAAAATGATTACAGAAAGGGTGTTGTAACTTGGTAAAGGATTTGACAATAGGGAAACCCTCGAAGGTGCTTTGGCAGTTTTCGATTCCCATGTTCATCAGTGTGATTTTTCAGCAGCTCTATAACATAACGGACAGCGTGGTGGCAGGAAAATTTGCGGGAGAGTCAGCTTTGGCGGCAGTGGGAGCCTCTTATCCGGTGACTATGATCTTTATGGCAGTAGCGGTGGGAAGCAATATCGGCTGTTCTGTTGTCATCTCCCAACTGTTCGGAGCGAAGAGGCATAAGGAAATGAAAACAGCCGTGTATACTACGCTCATATCCTGTGTGGTATTAAGCCTGGTACTTATGACTCTGGGGCTGGCATTCTGCCGGTCCATGATGAAACTCATCCAGACTCCGTCCGATATTTTTGAGGATGCAGCGCTGTATCTGAATATTTATATCGGTGGTTTTCTCTTCCTTTTTCTCTATAATGTATGTACCGGGATTTTCAATTCCCTGGGGGATTCAAAAACACCGCTGTACTTCCTTATCGGCTCATCGGTGGGGAATATCTTTCTGGATATGGTGTTTGTCATTGTATTCCGGTGGGGAGTGGCAGGTGTTGCCTGGGCAACGTTTCTGGCTCAGGGAATTGCCTGTCTGTTAGCTGCTGTTACGGTTCATAAAAGAATCACCGGGGTAGAAACAGAAGGAAGGATTCCGGTATTTTCCTTTGAAATGCTTAAGAAGGTCAGCATGGTGGCCATTCCCAGCATTCTTCAGCAAAGCTTTATATCCATTGGAAATATGTTTATCCAGGGGCTGGTCAACAGCTTCGGATCTTCGGTAATAGCCGGTTATTCGGCAGCGGTTAAGCTCAATACCTTTACGATCACATCCTTTGCCACTCTGGCCAACGGTCTGTCCGGCTTTACGGCACAGAACATGGGAGCCGGTGAAGAGGGACGGGTAAAGAGCGGCTTTTTAGCCGGATGGACCATGGCTGTCATAGTAGCAGTGCCCTTTACACTGGCCTTTTTCTTTCTGGGCGCTCCGGCTGTCCGGATCTTTATGGAGCAGTCCGGCGGAGAAGCTATGAACACAGGGATTTCATTTCTGCGCATTGTGTCCCCCTTCTATGTGGTCGTAGCCACAAAGCTTATGGCAGACGGGGTATTACGAGGGGCTGGTGCCATGAGATGTTTTATGATAGCCACCTTTGCGGACCTGATACTGCGTGTGGTCATATCATTTCTGCTGACAGGTCCTTTGGGTGCGGATGGGATCTGGATGTCATGGCCTATTGGATGGACCATAGCAGCCGGTTTGTCCATGGGATTCTATTTACGAGGACAATGGAAATATTCTGATAAATAGTGCTTATTGGTAAATAAAAGGAAAGAAGCGGGGACAGATGCAGCATGCAAGGACCTGCTTCTATTTAAATAAATACAAGAAAATGAATGAATAATCTAAATTATTATATACAATTAGAAAATTGACAATTAATAAAAGAAAAATATATAAAAAGTATTGACAAAACAAGGCCGATCCATTATAATATAGCCATAACAAGGAGAAAAAAATAAAAAGAAGAACAAAAATCCAATGAAAGGAGGTACGGTCCACCAGAAAGAGCAGTCTCGTTCCATTTAACAGATGGAACAAAAGGAAAACCAATCTGCCGATGTTAAAACCGGACTTTTAAGATAAAAGAGGTAATATTTATCGGAAAAGAAATTGTCTGTGGATAGAGAAAACTGTATTTGACTCTATATTGTAGAAAATGATAATCATACATACGGGAAATACAATCCTAAGATTAATGAAAGCTGACCACAGATCTGGCTGATAACAACGGGGAGCGGGAAAATTTAGTATAGATCATACAGGAAAGGAACAGGAAAAGAGGTATCAAGTCCAATGGATGAGATAATATAGAAACGGGTATCGATTTTTTGAAGGTTTTTAATCGGTACCCGTTTCTATTTGTGTTTTTTGGATCAAATAATTCCTTCCAGATCAAAGGACGGTGTGTATTCTTCCTTTGCGCTGCTTTTCTTCTGCATAAACCCATGAACCAGGCCAAGACTGATTGCTTCATCGATCACTTTACCGTATTCGTAAGATGTAATTCTGCGGTTGATTTCCGGAAAGTCCTTACTATGATAGAATGGAGTATACTGGCTCATAAGGCTTATGGAATACATGTTCTCAGGCAGCTCTTCCTTCATCCAATGAAGAAGGCGGATGGAATCTTCTTTTGCACCGGGAAGCACCATATGACGAATGATGACTCCTTTTATCATAATGGTTTCAGATGGATCAAAACGCGGTGCACCGGTTTGTCGTATCATTTGCTTAACTGCCTCTGAGGCTATTGTAAAATAGTCAGAGGCTTTGCTGTAACGTAAGGAAAGAGCGGAGCTGTAATATTTTAAGTCCGGAAGCCATATATCCACGTAAGGTTCCAGCTCCTTTATGATTTCTGCTGATTCATAACCACCGCAGTTATAGACCACCGGGATGGCCAGCCTGGTCTTTATAAGGTCCAGTGCCTTAAGAACCGGAGGAAGATACTGGGTGGCTGTGACCAGATTGATATTATGGGCTCCTTCCGACTGAAGCCTTAAAAAGATGTCGGCCAGCTGTCTGACGGAGAGTTCTTTTCCAAAGTTTTCCTGACTGATGGAATGATTCTGGCAAAAGCAGCAGCGCAGGGTGCAGCCGGAAAAAAATACGGTACCGCTCCCCCGGCTTCCGCTGATGCATGGCTCCTCCCAATGATGAAGGGCGGCACGGGCCGCCTTTACCGTATCGCCGCACCCACAGAAGCCTTTTTTTTCATGGCGGTTCACACCACAGTTTCTGGGGCAGAGACTGCAGGATTCATAGATTTTTTCAAGGTTCATAAACATATCCCTCCGGCAGGCCCTTCTGATCTCTGAATTCTTTGGGAGAGAGACCGAATTCTTTTTTAAATGCCCGGTAAAAGCTTGTATAGTCTGAAAAACCGTACTGGTGATACAGCTCTCCTAAGGGGATTCCCGACAGAATACCGTTTTTACTGGCCTGAAGCCGCTTTTTTAAGATATACTGATGCAGGGATATGCCCATATTGTCCTTAAATACATGGGAAATATGGTATTTGCTGGTATAAAAAAAAGATGCTAAATGGTCTAAGGACAGATTCCCGCCTAAATGATTGTTGATATAATCGCAGAGATTTAAGTAGAGCACATTTTCGTAAGCGGCAGGTACCTGATGGAGCATATCATGAGTTATCCGGTTTAAAAGCAGAAGAAAAGAATGAACCTGAAGTTCTGCGTTCAGAACATGGAATGCCTTATTCCCGTGGACTTCCTCCAGCATGTCAAGAAGACGGCCCTGAATATTCTGGAATGTGATAAAATCCCTGCGGAAATGGTAATGCTTGTTCTCAGATACATAACGAAAACTATATGAAAATTCATCAGACCAGGAACACATGGTTTCATAATAATCCCGGCTGATCCAAAGGACGAAACGCTGATAGGTCTTTCCGGTGGAATGAAAAATAGGATGGTGCTTCACGTCAGGGGGGATCAGCAGATAATCGCCATACTGCAGGAGATATTGATTTTTATCCACTTCATAGGTTACATCTCCATTTAAAAAGAAATATACTTCATAATATGGATGGCTGTGATCCACAATATGGTCAAGATCCATGTCTTTGTAAAAAAATATCTCAAAATTCCCGGAATTCATGTACTGACGTTCATTGAATCCGGTGGATAATTCTTTTTTCATTGGAAGTTCTCCTTTTTTCTTAAGCTGTCAGGTTTCTCTGTAATGTATTATAGGTCACAACCGCAAGTTTTGCAATATAAACGGCAAATAAATCCATGGTAAACCGGATATCATTTGTTTATACTGAACCCATGCGGCAGGGATGATCTGTCTGCCGGAATGAAACAGTTCATACAAATTCCGATTACGAGGAGGTATCTCATGAAATTATCATTCAGATGGTACGGAGATGACGACAAAGTTACATTACAGCAGATTCGTCAGATTCCCGGTATGCATTCCATAGTGACAGCGGTATACGACGTTCCGGTGGGAGAAGTGTGGAGCCGGGAAAGCATTGCACATCTAAAAAAAGAAACAGAGGACGCAGGGCTTGCTTTTGAGGTAATCGAGAGCATTCCGGTCCATGAAGATATCAAATTAGGAAAGCCGTCAAAAGACCGGTATATTGCAAATTACTGCGAGAACATCAGGCGGGCAGCAGAAGCAGGGATTAAGTGTATCTGCTACAACTTCATGCCGGTGTTTGACTGGACCAGGACTCAGCTGGACCATGAATTAGAGGATGGCTCCACCAGCCTGGTCTACTATCAGGACCAGGTGGACAAGGTTAATCCACTGGAAAGCGAAAGCGACTTAACACTTCCGGGCTGGGATTCCAGCTATACAAGAGATGAGTTAAAGCAGGTGGTCCGTGAATACAATGCCATGACAGAGAATGACCTTTGGGATAATTTGAAATATTTCCTGGAGGCAATCATTCCGGTGGCCGCAGAATGTGACGTTAACATGGCGATCCATGAAGATGATCCATGCTGGAGCATCTTCGGTCTTCCAAGGATTATTACCTGCGAGGAAAACCTGGACCGTTTCTTAAAGCTGGCAGATGATAAGCACAACGGAATTACCCTCTGCACCGGTTCTCTTGGATGCTCCGTTAAAAATGATGTAGTAAAGATGGCTGCTAAATATGCAGCTATGGGACGCATTCATTTTGTACACGCCAGAAATGTGGCAGTCCTTGATGACAACCAGGGCTTTGAAGAACGTGCTCATTTATCAGAATGCGGTTCCCTTGATATGTTTGCAATCTTAAAGGCACTCTGGGACAATGGCTTTGAGGGTTATGTACGTCCGGACCACGGCCGTATGATTTGGGGCGAGACAGGACGGGCAGGTTACGGTCTCTATGACCGTGCGCTTGGTGCGGCTTATTTGAACGGCCTTTGGGAAGCAATCGGGAAAATGAGCAGATAAGAAAGAAGGAAAAAACATGGCATTGACATTTGGTACGGATTTAAGCGGCAAAGTGGCAGTTGTAACCGGTGCCGGCGGAGTATTATGCGGGTTGTTCGCTAAGACACTGGCAAAAGCCGGCGCAAAGGTAGCAGTTCTGGATCTGAATGAAGTGGCTGCGAAGGAGATTGCAGTATCCATAATGGAAGCAGGCCACACAGCAAGAGCCTATAAGGCAAATGTACTGGCAAGAGCCAGCCTGGAGGAAGTCCACGCAAAGATTCTTACAGAGCTTGGCCCCTGTGACATTCTGGTAAACGGTGCAGGAGGAAATAATGCAAGAGCCAATACCGACAAAGAATATTTCGAGATGGGAGATATTGAGGCCGAAACAAAATCCTTTTTTGATCTGGATCAGTCCGGTGTTGAGTTTGTCTTTAATTTAAATTTTCTTGGAACTCTTCTTCCATGCCAGATTTTTGCCAAGGATATGATTGGCAGACAGGGATGCAGTATTTTGAACATTTCTTCCATGAACGCATTCACGCCGCTTACGAAAATTCCGGCTTACAGCGGCGCAAAAGCAGCCGTCAGCAATTTCACAAAGTGGCTGGCCGTTCACTTTTCCAGAGAGGGCATCCGCGTCAATGCATTGGCTCCTGGTTTTTTTGTTACCAGGCAGAATGAAAAGCTTCTGTTTGATGAAGATGGATCTCCGACAGCCAGAACAGCCAAGATTCTTGCGGCAACACCCATGGGACGCTTCGGAGAGGCAGAGGAATTAAATGGCGCTCTGCTGTTTCTCTTAAATAATGAAGCAGCCGGTTTCATCACCGGCGTGGTACTGCCGATTGACGGCGGCTTCTCTGCATATTCAGGTGTATAAAGATAAAAGAAACCCAAAAAGACCGTTTTCATAACTAAGATTCATTCTCGTTATGAAAACGGTCTTTTTGGGTATAAAGTTTATTAAATTTAAAAATAAATTATTATTTATAGTCATTTTATGGAATCATTGACAAATAGTTACAAAATAGCTTATAATAAATTAAACCAATTATTAAATGTTATGGTTCAATTTACCAAAGATGAGATGAGGAGCAAAGGAAAATGAAGACATCGGGGGAAAAAAAGCGGAATCTGAAGACGTTTATAGCTGAGAAAGGAGAGAAAAGGAAAAAAACAGGTAAAAAATCTGCGTCAATGAAATCCGGGATCAAGTTGAAGTCACTGAAAATGAAGATGCTGGTGTTCATAATCGCGATTATCCTGGGACTGGCTGTAACAAACATGGTGATCAGTATTTCGGTCAGTTACAATGGAATTACAGATGTTGTGAAAAACGATCTGGAATCAACCGGCAAGCTTGTGAACAGCCTGCTCGGACAGAATTTGAGCCAGATGAAGGTAAGCATTGAGGCCAGTGCACAGGGAGGAAGCTTACGATCCATAAACTCCAGGGTTGTAGCGGAGTATCTTGCCAACCAGTGCCAGCTTTACGGATATAAAGAACTTGAGGTGATCAGCAAGGATGGAGTTGTCACCCGAAGTGCCAGCGGAGACCATATAGGTGAGAATTACCAGGCAGCGGATTACATAACGAGAGCCTTGAATGGGGAGACTGCCATTTCCACCACGGAATATGACAGCAATCATGACCTGGTGATCCGGGTTGCGGCCCCTTATGAATACGGTGTCCTTCTGGCAACCTATGACGGTGCGGTCTTAAGCGATCTGATTAAGGATCTACGGATCGGTGAGACCGGCAATGCATTTATTATTGATAATACAGGAACCATGATTGCCTGCATACAGCCGGAAGTGGTTACAGAACGTCAGAACTTTATAGAAATGGCGAAGACGGATAAAAGCTATGCTTCCGCAGGCCATATGTATGAGACTATGCTCTCCGGAAAAACAGGGATCGGAAAGTACGTCTTAAACGGAGTGAGCCGTTTTTGTTATTACAGTCCGGTAACAGGCAGTGATGGCTGGGCATTGGGAGTGGCAGCGCCTTTAAGAGAGACGACCAATTCCATCTATATCGTTGTTATTGCTATGGGAATTTTTGCGGTTATATCAGTTGTAATCGGATGTTTTCTGGCCTTCTGGTTTGCAGGTTCCATTGCCAGCCCGATATCCGTTATAGCAGGCCGGCTGAAGCTCTTTACAGAAGGAGATCTGACCAGTGAAGTTCCGGTGATAAAGCGAAGGGATGAGATTGGGATTTTGGCTGATGAGATCGGCAAATCCGTGCAGAGTGTCAACTCTTATATTACTGAGATAGCTTTGTTCCTGGGTAATATCGCATGCGGTGATTTCAGTCAATCCGTTTCCATGGAATTCCAGGGAGATTTTAAAGTGATCCAGGAATCCATTGAGAGTACTGTGGATCTGCTTTCAAAAACTATGAATACAATTAATGTATCATCGGATGAAGTGGCAAAAAGCAGTGCCCAGGTATCCCAGGGTGCACAGAACTTAAGCCAGGGTGCCGTAGAGCAGGCGGCTTCAGTGGAAGAACTGTCCTCCTCTGTAAATGAGATTTCAAGCAGCCTGCTGGATACCGCAAAAGCCGTAGAAGGCGTGAATGAACAGGCTGGACGGGTAGGAAGAGCAATGGAGAACGGCAATGCCCAGATGCAGGAAATGATGGAGTCCATGGGACAGATCAGCCGGAAATCAAAGGAGATCGAAAAAGTTAACAAGCTGATTGAGGACATCGCATTTCAGACCAATATTCTGGCGCTTAACGCAGCTGTGGAAGCTGCCAGGGCAGGAGAAGCGGGAAAGGGCTTTGCTGTCGTTGCGGATGAGGTTCGAAATCTTGCCGGCAAGAGTGCGGATGCGGCGAAAGACACTTCCAGCCTGGTTGCTGATACCATTGCGGCTGTTGAGAAGGGAACCGGCATTGCGGCTTCTACAGGAGAAACCCTGAATGGAGTCCTTACTGAGACCAGGGATATGGTTTTGGAAATTCAGAAATCTGCAGATAAACTGAAAGAGCAAAGTGATAAGGCCACTCAGGTGACAATG
Source organism: uncultured Lacrimispora sp. (assembly GCA_964402355.1). Lineage (GTDB taxonomy): Bacteria > Bacillota > Clostridia > Lachnospirales > Lachnospiraceae > Lacrimispora. The sequence continues at coordinate 560,014 of CAYOCB010000001.1, read as the reverse complement.
GGAATTGAACAGATATCTTCTGTAGTTCAAAGCAATTCGGCTACCGCAGAAGAAAGCGCCGCAGCCAGCGAAGAGCTTTCCGGTCAGGCAGAGAATTTACGTGAATTAATGAGTAAATTCCGCCTTCACTAGAGGAAAGAGGATATAAAATTAAAAATCTGTGATAGGATTAAGTGTTGAAGCATTTATGATATCGCAGATTTTTTAATTTGAGTAGAAACGATACAGGGGGAAAATAACATGAAGAGTATGGGTTTGCCAAAAGCAGGTTTCAAGTCATTGAAAGCGAAGATGCTGATATTTATACTGGTTCTGGTGGTATCCCTCACTGCAGCCAACCTAATAATCAGTATTACCGTCAGTTATGAAGGAATCACGGAAGTTGTAAAAGGTGATTTAAAGGCCAGCGGCCAGATGGCGGATAACCTTATTTCTGAATCCATTAAACAGATGAAAACCAGTGTTGAAGCTTGTGTCCAGGGAGATGCATTAAGGTCTGTAAATCCAGTGATTGTAGCCGGTTATCTGGATGGCCAGTGCAGCCTTTATGGATATAAGGATCTGGTGGTGCTCAATCCCAGCCGGGTGGTGGTGCACAGTGCAAGTGGGAACAATGATCAGAATTTCCAGGATAAAGATTATGTAACGGCAGCAATCGGCGGGCAGACCACCATTTCCACTACCGAGTATGATGATAATAAGGAACTTGTAATCCGTGTTGCCACACCATATAAGGATGGGGCTGTGGTAGCTACCTATGACGGACAGGTCCTCAGTTCTTATATTAAAAATGTACAGATTGCCAAAAGCGGAAACGTTTTTTTAATAGACAAAGGCGGAAATATGATTGCCAATGTAAACGACCAGCTGGTTTCTGAGCGGCAGAATGTCATTGAACTGGCCAAATCTGACAAATCCTATCAGTCAATGGGCGCGGTGTATGAGACCATGATCTCAGGAACCAGCGGTGCAGACAAATACAGATCCGGTGGTGTCGATTACATCTGTTATTACAGGCCGGTAACCGGAAGCGACAGCTGGTCTTTGGGAGTAACGGCTCCGGTTAAAGAGATGACTTCCTGTGTCAGTTTTGTAATCCTTGCCATGTCAGGCCTGGGCCTGTTTTCGATCATTGCCGGAAACTTTGCAGGATACCGGTTTGCCAAATCCATTGCAGATCCGGTATCCAGCATCGCAGACAGGATGAAGCAGTTTGCAGCCGGCGATCTCACGACGGAAGCCCCTGTGATCAACAGGAGTGATGAGATTGGCAGTATGGCAGAGCAGATTTCAAATTCTGTAAAAGGAATCAGGTCCTATACAGGGGAGATCGGCCGCATTATGCGGGAAATTTCAGAAGGAGGTTTTAACAGTTCCTTTGCCATGGAGTTCCAGGGAGATTTTAAAGACATCCAGGATTCAATCCAGGAGACAGAAGATCTGCTTTCCAGAACCATGTATTCCATCAGTATTACAGCAGATGAAGTGGCAAAAGGCAGCAGCCAGGTGTCCCAGGGAGCACAGAACTTAAGCCGGGGAGCTGTGGAACAGGCGGCTTCCATTGAAGAACTGTCTGATGCGGTTAACAAAATCTCTGAAAAACTGATGGATACCGCTAAGACGGTAGGGTTTGTCAGTGAACAGGCAGACGGTGTCGGATCAGCAATGGAAGAAGGAAATACCCAGATGCAGGAGATGATGCGGTCCATGGATCAAATCAGCCAGAAGTCGAAAGAGATCGAAAAAGTTAATAAGTTGATTGAAGACATTGCATTTCAGACAAACATTTTGGCTCTTAATGCAGCGGTAGAAGCAGCCAGGGCCGGAGAAGCCGGAAAGGGCTTTGCAGTCGTGGCTGACGAGGTCAGGAATCTGGCCGGAAAGAGTGCTGAGGCAGCTAAGGATACCTCCGGCCTGGTTGCGGAAACGATTACAGCGGTAAAAACGGGAACCAGAATTGCCGGTGAGACAGAGGGAACATTAAACCGGATTCTTGAGGAAACCAGAAATATGATAACCGCCATCTCGGAGTCCACGGATGAACTGCGAATGCAGAGTGAGCGTGTGGCCCAGGTAACAGTGGGAATGGGACAGATCTCTTCTGTCGTTCAAAGCAATTCAGCGACTGCACAGGAAAGTGCCGCAGCCAGTGAGGAGCTATCCGCCCAGGCCGAGTCATTAAGAAGCCTGATGAAAAAATTCCATTTGAGATAATAATAAGAAGAATAAGAAGAATAAGACCGTAAGAATCCGGTAAAAATGCCCCGGACTCCTGCGGTCTTATTCGGTTTCTGAAGCCCGGATACAGGCAGCCTGGTTAACGGTGGCATAAATTACGAAATTCTGCTATAATAAATAGAGAAACAGAGGGGAAAAGAAGGAGAATTGTTGTGGGGACAGAATATGGGGCCGGAAAGAAGCTGCATGAAAAGTGGCTTTCTTTTACATTGAATCAGAAAATAAAAACATTCGCTGCCATGGTTATTCTGATCGTGGCACTTTCCATTGTATTTAATATCGTTATTCTGGATTTTGCACTGAAAGGATTTAATCAGATTTTAGAGGATAACTCCAGGTGCCATGAATATCAGACTGTGATCGATGATGAGGCAAAGGCCTTCCAGAATTATATGAGAGAAACCAATGAGGAAAACAGACAGGTTTATAACGCTGCCTGTGTGAAGACAGAACGCTGCATCCAGTCTCTGCCTTTTGAATATGACCGGATCGGAGCAGAGCGGTATGCCATAACCTGGTCTATCCGGAACGGTTATGAACATTACAGGGCATGGAGGGACTCTGTGACAGAGATGTCTGCAGAGAACCAGTATTCGTCACAGCAGTATGTCAATGAATTGTACCGGGTATACCGGATGCAGGACTACCTTGCGGAGTATGGAAAAAGGCTGGTACAGAGTACCCTGCAGGAGGGGTCGGCTGCCTACCATGCCAAGGTTCCGGTTCTGTCACGCTTTCCCTATGCCATTTTTGTACTGGCAGTATTAAGCATTGGCGTAACCTTCTGTTTAAGCCGCATGATGCACCGGGATATGGTCATTCCGGTGGTACGTCTGGCACAGGTGTCCAGAAAGATTGCCAAAAATGATTTCAGTGAAGAGGATGTGGCGGTTGAGAACAGGGATGAGATGGGAGAACTGGTCCGGGCCTTCAATAAGATGAAGCATTCAACAGAACAGTATATCACTACTCTCAAGGAAAAGAACGAGATGGCGGACCTGCTCCACAAGGAAGAGATGGAGAAACTGGAGATGGAAAAGAGACTTGATGCCACCAACCTGGAGCTTTTGAAGAACCAGATTAATCCCCATTTTCTTTTTAATACCTTAAATATGATTGCCTGTATGGCAAAGCTGGAGGATGCGGATACTACAGAGCGTATGATAGAAAGTCTGGGAAACCTGTTCCGCTATAATTTAAAAACGCCGGAATCTGAAGTGCTTTTGAAAAAAGAAATCGAAGTGGTCAGCGATTATATGTATCTTCAGCAGATGAGGTTCGGCAGCCGGATTCATTATGACATCCAGTGCATGGTGGATGGGAGCCGGATCATGATTCCGACCTTTACCCTCCAGCCTCTTGTGGAGAATGCGGTAATCCACGGACTGTCCAAAAAAGAAAACGGAGGGAGCATTATAATCCGGGTCTGGGAACGTAATAAGAAAATTGTCATATCCGTAGCGGACACCGGAGTGGGGATGAGCCAGGAGAAGCTTAAAGAACTCAGAGAGGCACTGAAGCTTCATTTGACTGCAAAGGTAGGCATCGGAGTAGGCAATATCTACCAGAGAGTCCACCGGATGTATGATGGCGGTGAATTTGAACTATACAGCCGGGAAGGCTGTGGTACAGCGGTTCAGCTTGCCATACCGGTTCAGTGAAGATAAGGGAGGTAAAAGATGTACCGTGTTTTGATCGCAGATGATGAATTGATTGAAAGAAAAGTACTTTATAAAGCTCTCACAAAGGAATTGGGGGACCAGTGTCAGATATGGCAGGCGGAAAACGGAAGGGAGGCTCTGGAGCTGTTTGACCAGTATGACATTCAGATCGCTATCCTGGATATTGAGATGCCGGGTATTAACGGAATCAGGGCGGCAGAAGAGATGCGAAAGAGAAAAGCCGAATGCTGCATTATTTTTCTGACTGCTTTTGATGATTTTTCCTATGCCAAAAAGGCCATTACCATCCGGGTGCTGGATTATCTTTTAAAACCCTGCCAGGAACAGGAACTCATCAGTGTTGTGGAGGAGGCCATGCGGCTTACGGACAAGACGGAAAAGAATGCCTTTGCAGAACGGAAAGAGGATGAGGAGATCCCGGAACAGGTGATTGAAAGGCTGTCCGGGGAGTATACCGGAGGGGAAGGGCAGTTAAGACTCCATAAAGTGGCAGAGGTGATCCGTAATTATATTGAGGAAAACTATATCCGGGACTTATCCATGCAGGATGTGGCAAGAGTTATGAATTATTCGGAAGCCTATTTCTGCAAGCTGTTTAAACAGTGCTTTGATAAAAATTTCACCACCTATTTGACGGAATGCAGAGTAGAGGCAGCCAAAAAGCTCCTGGAGAGCCCTACGGCAAACATAAAAGACATCGGGGAAGCAGTGGGATATTCGGATTCCAATTATTTTACAAAGGTTTTTAAACGGGTTACCGGAGTCAGTCCAACGGAATACCGTATGTGCATATTTAATAAAAAATAAATAATAATATTATGCAAATATACGAATAGCACAAATAAAATAAGAAATCAGGTTAAAATAGTACTAGGAATGTTAATTATTTACCGTATATTTCTCCAATACTATTCAGTATAATAAAAACGTGTTAAAGAGCTGTTTTTAAGCAGCAGGAAACTATTAAGATCGTGTTAAGGAGGAAATGGTTTATGAGAAAGAAGTTATTAAACGCTGCATTGTGTGCAGCTATGGTGGTATCCCTGGCAGGATGCGGCGGTTCTAAGTCTGCACCTTCCACAGCAGCAGAGACGAAGGCTGACAATACTACAGCGGCAGAGACCACAGCGGCAGGCGATACTACGGCGGCCGCCAAGTCCGAAGCGGCAGGAAGCCCGGAATTCGTATTTACGTATGCTGAGAATCAGGCAGAAGATTATCCGACTACCAAGGGTGCTTATAAATTTGCTGAATTGGTCAATGAGAAGACAAATGGCAGAATTCAGGTCAATGTACAGGCCGGAGGCGTTTTAGGCGATGAAAAATCCGTATGTGAGCAGTTACAGTTCGGCGGCATCGACTTTATGCGAATGTCCTTATCCCCGCTGGCAGAGTTTGTTCCCAAGCTGAATGTCCTGCAGCTTCCATACCTTTACCGTGATGCAGATCATATGTGGCAGGTACTTGACGGCAAGATCGGTGATGATTTCATCAACTCCTTTGATGGGTCCAATCTGGTAGCGTTATCCTGGTATGATGCAGGTGCAAGAAACTTCTATAATTCAGTCCGCCCGATCAAGTCCCTGGATGATATGAAAGGTTTAAAGATCCGGGTTCAGGAATCAGATATGATGATGGGAATGGTTGAAGCACTTGGTGCGAACCCCACACCTATGGCTTATTCAGAAGTTTATTCCGCATTACAGACCGGCGTTATTGACGGAGCAGAGAATAACTGGCCTTCCTATGAATCCACAAGCCACTATGAAGTAGCCAAATATTTCACCCTTGATGAGCACACCCGTGTACCAGAGCTTCAGTTATGTGCGCAGGCCACATGGGATAAATTATCGGCAGATGATCAGAAGGTTATCAAAGAATGCGCATTGGAATCCGCCGAGTACGAAAGACAGCTGTGGGCTGACAGAGAGAAATCTTCTGAAGAAAAGGTTCGTGCAGCCGGCTGTGAAATTACAGAGCTTTCTCCGGAAGAGAAGCAGAAATTCCAGGATGCTGTAAAACCAATGTATGAGAAGTACTGTTCTGACTATATGGATACCGTTGATGCGATCATTGCAACCGGTAAATAGTAAATCAGGGACAATTATATAGACGGAAACTGCCTATTACAGGGCAGTTTCTGTTTTCTAAGGCGGATAGTCTTAGGATGAAAGGAGGATTCTTCCATGAAAGAAGGGGAGAAAAAGAAAGAACAGGGCATCGGCTTTATGATACTGAATACGGTCTCCCTTATTTTTGACTGCATTTACCGTGTGCTCTGTGAATATTCCAAGGCTGTGCTGATTGTCATAGTCGTGGTAGTCAGCGCCCAGGTATTCAGCCGTAAATTATTAGGCACCAGTATTCGGTGGTCGGAAGAGGTGGCTCTGCTTTTTATGGTGTGGATGGCATTCATATCCATGGCGATCGGTGTTGAAAAAGGACTGCATATTTCCATATCCCTTTTTTTTGATAAATTTCCGGAAACGGTACAGTTTACTATATCCAAGATAACAGATATTCTTATGGTTGTATTTGGAGGTGCAATGATTAAATATGGCATGGTTCTGATAATGTCAACCTTAAAATCCACACTTCCGGCTACGAAATGGCCATCCTGTACGCTTTACATCATGATTCCGGTAAGCGGACTGTTTATTGTTTACTATTCCCTTATTGAAATGTTTGGGCTGCAGAGATTCAAACATAAGAACATTATTGGCAATCATATTTGAGACTGAGAGGATGAAACGATGTTTGACACTAATTTAGCCATTGCCCTACTTTTGGGCACTTTTTTCATCATGATCCTGGTTAAGGTACCGGTAACATTTGCCCTTGCAATTTCTACCATGCTGACCATGATCTATTGCAAAGTACCTCTGCCGTCCATGATGCAGCAGATGGCAAAATCCATAAACAGCTTTTCCCTTATGGCAATCCCGTTCTTTATCCTGATGGGGGAGATTATGAGCGCCGGAGGTATTTCAAAACGAATGCTGGATTTCGCAAATGTCATCGTTGGCCGTATGAGGGGCGGACTTGCCCAGGTAAACTGTGTGGCCAGTATGTTCTTCGGCGGCATATCCGGTTCTGCCGTTGCAGACGTTTCTTCTTTGGGAACCATGCTGATTCCCATGATGCACGACAATGGGTATGATGATGACTTTTCTGTCGGTATTACGGTAACCAGTGCGTGCCAGGGTCTTATGATTCCGCCATCCCACAACATGATTATGTATTCCGTGGCCGCAGGTGGTCTTTCCGTAGAGAAACTGTTCATGGCAGGTTATGGTCCCGGTATCCTTACGGGTCTGGCGCTTATGGTAATCTGCTATTTTATTGCCAAGAAGAGAAATTATCCGCGTGGGGAGAAGATTTCAAAAAAAGAGGCGCTGAAAGTATCCTGTGATGCAATTCTGGCATTGATGACAGCCGTTATCATTGTCGGCGGTGTGGTCTGCGGATGGTTTACCGCTACAGAATCCGCTGCAATCGCATGTATCTATGCGTTTATTATAGCAATCTTTGTATACAGGGAATTAAAGCTTAAGGATATTCCGGTTGTTTTATTCCGTACTGTTAAGACCCTGGCAACTGTTTTCGGGCTTATCGCAGCAGCAGGTGCATTCGGTGTCATGCTCGCCCGTCTTCAGGTACCTCAGCTTATCACCAATCTGCTGTTAGGCATCAGCGGCAGCAAAGTGATCACATTCCTGATTATCAATGTAATGCTTTTACTGTTAGGATGTATTATGGATATGGCACCGCTTATCCTGATCATGACACCAATTCTGCTTCCGGTTGTCAAGTCTTATGGAATGAATTCCATTCAGTTTGGAATTATGCTGATCTGCAACCTGGGTATTGGTTTATGTACCCCTCCGGTTGGTTCAGCCTTGTTTGTCGGCTGCGGTATCGGCAAGATCAAGGTGGAGGATGCGGTCAAGGGAATGCTTCCTATGTATGCGGCCATGATCGTAGTTCTAATGCTGGTTACGTTTGTCCCGATGATATCATTGGGAATTCCAACTCTGCTTTACGGACCAATTGTATAGGGTTAATAAGAAAAGGCTCCTTTGGGGGCCTTTCCTTATTTAGGGCGGTAATGAGCTAAACTGCATGTCTCCATAATCAATTGGCGGCTGACCCCATATCCGTCAGTCCTTGGCGTCAGACTTAGCATGGGTAATATAAGGATAAAGATCTTCATATGCTTCCAGTTCATCCTCATTTTCCGGTAAAGCCGGTATAAGTCCGGTACAATCCATGGTGGAGCATGCCTGAATGTCAACATCATAATTGTTTTTGGAGGCCCCTTCTTTGGCTTCGGTTTTTTTACTGTCTTTTTCTTCTGATTTCATCATATTCTCCTTCCGGTTGTTTATTTAAAATGCTTCTTTTTAGTTTGAGAAAAAACAGCGTAATTATTCGCCGGCGGCGTCAGATCTGTTTTTACGTCATAACCGGAATTCCTATGCGTTATATAGGATGTGGAGCGTTACAGTCCGGAAATAATCATGTGTTTTTGGAGGAAGTTGGAAATGAAGATTGCCTTTTATACAGATGAAAAGCGGCTGCTTAAGACTGCAAAAGCCTGTTATGGAAGCTGCAGGAAACAGGGGATTTTGCTGAAGGTCGACTGGGAAATAACGAATTATCTGAATCAGATTAAATATGCTGCATTTTTTAACGGCCAGTCCTGCATCCTGGATATCCGGGATATATTCTTTCTGGAATCCTATTACCGGAAAACCAGTGTGGTTATGACAAAAGGGAAGATACGGATTAGGGCCAGACTTGATGAAGAGGAGAAAAAACTTCCGGACGATCAATTTGTCCGGATAAACAGGCATAATATCATAAATATGCAGTATGTCAGGAATGTAAAGGGAGTAAAGGTTGAAATGCAGAACGGGGATGTTCTTTATGTTAATAATGGAAGAAAAAAGGAATTTAATAGGAGATACAGGGAATTTTTAGAAGAAAATAATATTCTATTGTAGATTGATACAGAAAAAGTGCAATGATTCCGTTAAAAAGTGCAGACTGGATTGCCAAGGGAGAACGATGGTGTTATGGTTTATTTATCCGAAGATACTATTCAAAATCGGCTGGTCATATCCAAAATCATATCAAAATTATTCTGTTTCGATCATGTAGTAAGGCAGCGAAATAAGCCGGTTTCGCTGCCTGATTTCTTATACTTCCAAAATCGGGATGGAAATTTTCCTCGTTTCTGCTGGTTTATACTTTAGGCAGGCTTTTGGGCCTGTGGTAAGGAGCACAGCTTTCCCGGCTGGCAATATAGAAAGGCAGATTCATGCGGATTGGAAGATGATGGCCTCCTTCAATACGGTCAATTAGAATTTTAGCGGTCATCTGCCCCATTTCTTCTACGGGCATGTGAATGGTGGTGAGCATGGGAGACAGATACCCGGCGGTGTCGATATCATCAATACTGATTACAGAAATATCCTGCGGAATACGTAAGCCGCTTTCCTGAATGGCTCTCATGGCACCGATGGCCGTTATGTCATTGCTGCAGAATATGGCAGAAATGTCTGCTTTTCTGGCCAGCAGCTCTTTGGCTCCGCGGTAACCTCCTTCTGAGGAAAGCGGAACATCGGCTATATATTCCTTTTTAAATGAAAGCCCGTGTAAGCTTAAGGCACTCCGGTAGCCGGTATAACGGTCTTCTGATTCGGTTTCTCCAATATAACCGATTCTGGTATGCCCAAGTCCCATTAAATGTTCCATGGCAGTCAGACTGGCCTGGTAACCATCGCTGATAATCTGGTCATAATTGATATCAAGGACATTAAGGCCAGTGTAAGCAACGCAATGAAAGTATTGTTTTAAAAACCCCAGTGTCTGTTTATCACACCGTCCAAGAACCACCACACCATCCACATGGTTGTCTGTAATCAGACGAAATGTATTGGGGTGGTGGATGTCAATGGCAGTAAAAGAATATTTCAAAACAAAATTCTGCTTGAACGCCTCCTGTTCTATGCTTCTGGCCAGAGTAGAAAAGAACAGATCGGATTTAGAATCCTCAGTACGTGCAAAAATACAGGCAATAGAACGGGACAAGGGCTCCTGTTTCGGGGAACAGCCAAGCTTTAAGTTACGAGCTGTACTGTTAGGTGTATAACCGGTGCGGCGTACAATATCCCATATCTTATCCTGTACCTCTTTGCTGGCAGCATTTGTACTTTTTTTATTAATGACTCTGGAAACCGTGGATATGGATACCCCAGCTTCTTTGGCTATTTCCTTTAATGTCATAAAGCCACCTCCCTATCATTATCATAAGTATACTAAATAAGTACCAAAAAAACTATAGGAAGAATAACCAAACGTTTGCGTAGAAACGATTTGACAAACGTTTTTAAAGAAGAAATCAATGCCCTGGGCGGTGAATTGACCAACACTTATGGAATTTCCATTGAGGAACTGCAGGACGCTGCGCTGCTGCCTGCGGGATTAATAAAATCAATGTGGATACGGATATCCGTCTGGCAGTGACCCGGAATATGAAGAAGCTGTTCGCATTATAACCGGAGAAAAGAAACAGTGCTTCTATCGGCGCTGTCTATGAACTTCTGTTTTACGGGAATATGGATTGGATGTGATTGGAATTAAATTATGCACAAAAAAAATAATAAAAATTGTAATAAACACACAAAAAATAAAAATACAGGTCTTACATATTGACAAAAATCACTAATAACTATATTATTTAATTAAATTAAATAAATAAATGCAGGAAGGAGTACCAATGCTGAAAATCAAATATCAGGATGAGATTCATAAATTAAGCGAAAAAGAAATTACGAATTACCTAAATATAAATCAGGATATACTAAGCTGCATGGAGAAGTCTGAAGGGAAGTATCAGGACAGCCTTGGCTGGCTGATTCCGGAAGAATGGGCTTCAGATGATGACCTTGAACGTTTGGAAAAGAAAGCTGAGGAGGTAAGGAATAACGCAGATGCGTTTGTTCTTATCGGAGTGGGAGGATCCAATAATGGAGCCAGAGCGGTAATAAAAGCTCTGGAAAAACCAGGGATGCCAAAGATATATTATACGGGCAATTCCATTTCTCCCCACAGTATGAATCAGTTATTAAAGGAACTTAGTGGCAAATCTGTCTATATCAATGTCATAGCCAAGAATTTTGAAACACTGGAACCGGGAATTGGTTTCCGGGTTCTCAGAAAATACTTAACGGAACAATATGGCCAGCGGGCAGGGGAAAGGATCATTGCCACCGGAACGCCTGAAAGCCGGCTTCATGAGCTGTGCAGGAAGCATGGGTTCACGTTCTTTACGTTTCCGGAGAATATTGGCGGCAGGTATTCGGTCCTCAGTGATGTTGGACTGTTTCCCATGGCTGTTGCCGGAATAGATATTAAAAAGCTGGTACAGGGAGCAAAGGATATGAGACAGGAGCTCCTTTCAAAAAAGGGTTCTGAAAATTCTGCATACTGCTATGCGGCGATACGCAATCTGCTTTATCAAAAAGGATATGGAATTGAGATGCTCTCCTTTTTTGAACCCAGATACAGGTATTTCTCGAAGTGGTGGATACAGCTTTTCGCAGAAAGTGAAGGAAAGGAGGGGAAAGGCGTTTATCCGGTGGCTGCGGAATGCTCGGAGGATCTGCATTCCACCGGTCAGTTTACCCAGGAGGGAAATCCGATTATCTATGAGACATTTCTGGATGTGGTTCATCCAGATGAGGGGCTGGAGCTTTCGCCCGATCATGTTGATGACCAGTTTGATTATCTCAATGGCAAGGATCTGTGGGATATTAATAAAACCGCACTGGATGCAACCATAAAGGCCCATAGTCAAAAACTTCCGGTATTTTTGATTGAAGTAGATGAATTAAATGAATACTGCTTTGGACAGTTAGTTTATTTCTTTGAGTGCACATGCTATATATCAGGAGAACTGCTTGGAATCAATCCGTTTAACCAGCCGGGGGTTGAAGCATATAAGGGATATATGTTTGAGGCCTTGAAAAAATAACGGTCAGGAGGTGTTTTTTATGGAAGAAATCGTTTTAACCGGAGATAAAGTAAATGTAGCAGGTAAGAGAAGATATACATGTCAGATGACTGACAGAAAAAAATAAGGGGGATTACTATAATGGGAAATAAAAGATTGGGAGCCGGGGAAGCATCTGAAAAAAATATCTGGCTGTACAGCACAGGAAATTTTGCCAATAACATCATCTTTATGATGGTTGCCATGTATGTAATGTATTACTATACCAACATACTGGGAGTTTCGGCAGCCGTGGCAGGCACTATTTTTATGGTGGCCAGGCTGGTGGATGCCGTAACGGATCCGTTGATGGGTGCTATCGTTGACCGGACAAATACTAAAAAAATGGGGAAGTACCGCCCATATATCATCTTTGGAGCACCGTTTCTCGGAATTGCATTTGTAATGCTTTTTACCACGCCTAATTTCAGCCCGGCAGGTAAGATCGCATATGCTTATATTTCTTATATTTTTTATTCACTGACCTGGACCTGCGTGCAGATTCCACAGCTGGCCCTTCCGATTATGCTTTCCAACAGCGTAGCAAGAAGAACCAGGATTCAGGCAATTTTCCAGGCAATCGGTGCGATTGCAGCCATGGTGGTTCAGTCCTGGGCCCTTCCCATGCTGGATTATTTCGGAGGACAGGATAATGCGCATGCATGGACGAAATTAATCATTCTTTATTCCGTTATCTCCACCGTGATCTTCATTCTTTCCGCCTTGTCTGTCAGAAACCTGGATGTTTACAGTCCTGACAGCAGTGCTGAGAATAAGACAAAAGAGAAAACTTCTTTTAAGGGCAGTTTCAATGCAATTGTGAAAAACCGTGCTTTGCTCTGTGTAATTTTAGCATATGGAACAGATATGTTTGCAACCCAGATTACCAATTCACTCAGAATATATTTCTTCAAATATAATTTAAGCGGAAGAACGGATTTAATTGTCTATCTTGGTTACGTTGGAATCGTTGCAGCCTTTGTCATGCTGTTCGGTATATCTCCTTATGTTAAGAAAATGGGAAAACGGCTTGGTATCAGCGTAATAGAAACGCTATGTATGTTTTTTTCCTTCCTGCTTCTTTTTGCGGCTCCGAAACAGAACATTACTCTTGTTATGATATCCATGCTTGTCAATACGTTTCTGTTTCAGATTACCAATACGTTAAGCCGTTCGGCCATTCTTGATGCGGCTAACTATTCTGAGGTCACTACCGGAATATCCTGCAATGGACTGATTTCTTCTACATTTACCTTTATAAATAAATGCTGCCAGGCATTCAGTGCCTTTTTTGCAGGCGCGATCCTGTCTGCAACCGGCTATAACCCGGAGCTTGCCGAACAGGCACCAGGTACCTTAAAGGCTATCCTTTATCTGATGACCCTGGTTCCCATTGTCGCTTATATATTCTCCCTGATTGGTATGTATTACTATCCGCTTACACGTAAGGGCGAGATGGAATTAGAGGAAAAGATCGCTGTAATCAGGGCAAAGCAGAGAGGCGATGCGGTTTGACACTGAACCTTATGGCATCTGCTGAGACCGGAGGAACCGAGTCTGTTCCAGTATGATTTATACAATGATGATTATTTAACTGAAATTTGAGATGATGCCATGAATAAAAGGGAGGGGACAGAGCCCCTCCCTTTCCGTAACTGGAATCTAAGGGGCAGCGGGACTTGGCAGAGGGCGAAGATATAAAACCAGCATCTCCTTGTGTTTTTCCGGTTCTTTTTATATAATGAAATAAAATAATTTCGGGGAGTGATAAGGATATGGGAACCATGAAGGGAAATAATCTTACAAAAGTAAAAAAACAGAACGAATCGCTGATTAAAGAAGTGATCTACAAATACGGTCCTATATCCAGAATTGAAATTGCGGAAATGCTTTCCCTGACTCCGCCCACAATTACGACCAATATAGCGGCCATGATGGAACGGGGGCTGGTATATGAGTGTTCAGCTCTGGACAAAGAGGAAGGGCATTCGCTTGGAAGGCGGCCGGTGAAGCTGGATTTTGTAGAGGATGCACTGTTTACCGTTGGTGTGGAAATCAATCCCTACCAGACGGTCATCTGTCTGGTGGATCTAAGAGGAAATATAAGAGGGGATATCCGCTATACACCGGAGGAAATGGAATATCAGAAGGAAATGGACCTTCTGGCAGCCAAGATCCTGGAAGTGATTGAAGAAAGCGGGATCGATAAGGAAAAGCTCCTGGGTATCGGAGTGGGAATTCCCGGATTTGTGGAGAGGAAAACGGGAATCCTGAGAAAAAGTACCCTCCGTTCCTGGAACAACCAGAATATCTCCAGAGATTTATCCCGGAGAATCGATCTTCCGGTCCTGCTGGAAAATAATGCCAGAGCCAGGGCAATTGGTGAAGAGATGTTCAGTCTGGAACTGCGTCCGGATACCTTTGCCTATTATCTGATCTCTTATGGAATCGCCTGTCCTCTCTATATTAAAAACAGTATATTGAACGGAGACCAGCAGGGAGCAGGGGAAGCGGGACATATGGTTGCGGTTCTCAATGGTCCCAGGTGCGAAACCTGCGGCAACTACGGCTGTCTGGAAGAGGTAGCCAGCGAGCGGGCGATTGTAAAGAATGTAAGGGAAGCCATAAGAAACGGCCGCCAGAGCATGATAGCCGAACATTGTCCTGATCCGGAAACAATAAGCATTAAGGAAATCCTAATGGCGCAGGAATGCGGGGATGAATTGGCGGATGAGGTGATGAAGCAGGCAATCACCTACCTGGGGGCAATGCTGGCTAATATTATAAATTTAATTAATCCCACGCTGGTGATGGTAGATGGATATATTATGAAATTTAAGAAAAACCGCAGGCTCCTTCTGGAGAACACCAGAAAACATATTTTTGGACTGTATGATGAAGAGGTTGAAATCGAATTCGTGGATTTCAGTCCCTTTACCGGCGCCAGGGGAGCAGCGGCGCTGTCTATTAAATCTTATTTTATAAATGGTTAACAGCGAAAACCATGGGACCTGAACTATCAATCCCATGGTTTTATTATTTATGCGGACATTCTTACTGGGCAAACGTTTGATTAAAGTTTTCGCAAAAGACTTTTATTTTATGCTATGATGGAGTTATCTAAGAAAATGGCTGGCAAGGAAAGTTGGAATAAAATGACGCGCAATGTACTGGTTGTCCATGGGGGGGGCCGGCTGCAGACTGCACTGACCAGATTCCAGGGTGATATAATCCGGATGAATATCTGGAAATCATTAAGACTTATATAGGATACTGATTTGAAAATACTATGAGTGAAATTATTTTTACAGGAGGAAAGAATCATGAAATTATCATTTGAATACGGTGCAGGCATGGTGAATGCAGAACTTCCCGACAATACCGATATCTTCATTCCCGGCGAAACGGTGGCGGATCCGCCTTTTATCCCGGAGGACCAGATTGCCCAAAAGACTCTGGAATCCATCCGCAATCCCATGGGCATGGAACCCCTTTCTGAACTGGCACAGAAAGGTTCTAAGGTGACGATCATATTCCCGGATCGGGTAAAGGGCGGAGAACAGCCCACGTCCCACCGGAAGGTTTCCATAAAGCTGATTCTGAAGGAACTCTATGCAGCAGGAGTGGAAAAAAAGGACATCCTGTTAATCTGCTCCAATGGCCTTCACAGGAAAAACACAGAACAGGAAATACGTAATGTCCTTGGTAATGAATTGTTTCAGGAGTTCTGGTATACCCATCAGATCATCAACCATGACAGTGAGGATTATGAGCACCTGGTGGATCTGGGTACTACGGACCTGGGTGACCCTGTATTGATGAATAAATATGTGTATGACAGCGATGTGGCAATCCTGATCGGACATACCCAGGGAAATCCATACGGCGGTTATTCCGGCGGCTACAAGCACTGTTCCACCGGGATAACCCATTGGCGTTCCATTGCATCCCACCATGTACCGGAGGTCATGCACAGGAAGGATTTCACACCGGTAAACGGTAAATCTTTAATGAGGACAAAGTTCGATGAGATCGGGCAGTACATGGAAGAATGCATGGGAAAGAAATTTTTCTGCTGTGATGCGGTACTGGATACAAAGTCCAGACAGATTGAAATCAACAGCGGTTATGGGAAAATAATGCAGCCTCATTCCTGGATTACGGCGGATAAGAGGACTTACGTTCCATGGGCCGAGAAGAAATATGATGTAATGATCTTTGGCATGCCTCAGTTTTTCCACTACGGAGAAGGAATGGGAACCAATCCGATCATGCTGCTGCAGGCAATTTCCGCACAGGTGATCCGCCATAAGAGAATCATGAGCGATAAGTGCGTTATCATCTGTTCCTCTCTCTGCAATGGCTATTTCCATGATGAATTATGGCCTTATACAAGGGAAATGTATGAGATGTTCCAGCATGACTATATGAACACATTGCCGGATATGAATCGTTATGGCGAATATTTTGCAGCCAATCAGGAATATATCCGCAAATACCGCTACTGCAATGCGTTCCATCCATTCCATGGTTTTTCCATGATAAGCTGCGGGCACATCGCAGAGATGAATACCTCTGCCATTTATATCTGCGGCGCTCAGGATCCGGGTTATGCCAGAGGCATGGGATTAAAAACGAGAGCCACGATTGAAGAGGCATTGGAGGATGCGAAGAAGAAGTTTGTGGGACCGGATCCAAATATACTGGCTCTTCCCCAGACCTTTAAGCTAGGGGCCGTCCATCTGATGATGATGGATGATGTGCACCAAGGAAAAGGTGCGGCGGATTGCGGCTGTATGGCACATATGCATTAATTTTTAAAAGAAACCGTCATGAATGAAAATTCACGGCGGTTTCTTTATTCTTTAGCCTTACTCATCCTCACAGACCGTAATCTGGTCCCGGCCGTTTGTCTTGGAACAGTACATAGCGGCATCGGCTTTTTTAATGATCTGATCAATGTCCGGTTTTCCCTTGACCCTTACTATGCCTGCGCTGATCGTAATGTGACAGCATCTGTCTTTTTCTTAGCTTTTCAGCTCGTTCATCAGTTTGGCGAGCATGTTCTTTGTCTCTTCCGGTTCCAGTGCCAGAATTCCGATGAATTCATCTCCGCCCCAGCGGGCAGTTATTCCATGACTACCAATGATCCGGCTTAAATTTTCGCCGGTCATCTTAAGAACCGCATTGCCGAACATATGACCGTAGGGAATTTATCAATATCATTGTATTCTCAACGAATTTTGATATGTTCAGATCTGCCAGGCTTACGCGTTTTCAGTTCATCCACTGCATGTATAAATCATAAAGCTGATTTTACTATATTTTCTGCTATAGGAAAACAATAAAATTCAGTTTGAACGTTTCTTTATGGCATCTGCACATATAAAACGTTTAATATTTTGTCCTCAGCTATTGACAATTCCATTAAAATTTGAGTTAATAATTACAAAAAGTTGGGAGGCAGATGATGGCAACAATAAAAGAATTGGCAAAAAGCTGCGGTGTATCAGTCGCTACGGTATCGAATATATTGAATAATAAGCCCGGAGCAAGTGAGAAGACAAGAAAACTGGTTTTGGAAATGGCCGAAAAACTGAATTATACTCCCAATGTTGTTGCAAAGAATCTAAAGCTGCAGAAGACCAGAAGCATTGGAGTGATTGCGGAGGATATGACAATTTTCAGTATTCCTGATATTATAGACGGTATAACGGATTATTGTCAGAAGCTGGATTACCAGATTCTTTTAACAAATTTAAGGCTGTTTAAAAAATACAGCGATACCTATTATAACCGGGACGATTATTACGGGCTGGTCCGGCTTGAGATCAAGAAGCTGATGGAGAAGCAGGTGGAGGGAATCATATATGTAGCAGCTCATGAACGGATGATCTGCTGCATTCCCGACACGCTGACCATACCGGCCGTAATGGCATACGGTTATTCAAAGAATATAAAGGTGCCTTCTGTTGTGGTGGATGATGTACATGGAGCAGCGGAAATCATACAGTATCTTGTGGAGAATGGTCATACGAGGGTAGGCGTGATTACGGGAAAGCCTGACAGTATCCATGCACAGGCAAGACTGGTGGGGTATCAGCAGGTTCTCTTTAAGAACGGCATATTATATGATCCAAGTCTGGTCGTGGAAGGGGACTGGACCAGGGAATCCGGCTATCGCTGTACCGGACAGCTTCTTGAAAAGGAAGTTACGGCAATATTCTGCATGAATGACCTGATGGCAGGCGGTGTATATGACCGGGTAGATGAATTGGGAATGAAGGCAGGTACGGATATATCGATAGCAGGATTCGATAATCGGGAGCTGTCTGGTTACTACAAGCCTCCGCTTACAACCATCAGCCTGCCCCTTCATGATATTGGCCATAAAGCAAGCGAACTGATCATCGACCTTCTGAATGGACGGGAATTAAATACGGATGTCGAGAATGTATGTTCTGTGGGCTGTAAATTGCTGATCCGCAGATCGGTGAAGAACATAACTTAACCTTATCAAGCAGGGAAGCGGACTTCGAATATCCGCTTTGATTAAGAACCAGATAGAAGGATAGCAGAACGTTTCACATGGATGAATGCCATGGAGACGTTCTTTTTTTCTTTATCTAAATAACAGGCTGTTTATGCGGAAATTTGTAATAACAGACAGATGAAAATACACTATCCGACATATAGCGGCAAGAAAAAGGTAAAAATTACATACTTAAACGATTTAAAAATAATATAAAATTGTGCAAAAGTACTTTACAGAATAGAAAATATGTGATAATATGCAATTATAAAGTATTAATAATGATTATCAAGGCAGTAAACTATAAAATAATATAGAAATAATATGAAAATAGTCAACTGCTATATTAAACGATTAATATAAACAGAAAGAAAGAGTCGAATACGATGGAAAAAAGTTGTCGGGTATTCTGTTAAAAATGATAGGAATTAACGATAAAACGTGGAATAAGTATATAGGACTCGTGGAAAAGATCATAATTCCTTGTTAATGTAGTAAATTAAACGATTTAGCTGGCGACGCACAGCCCAGTCATTGCATTCAAACTTTTGAGGCTGCTGCAGGCTAGACAATTGATCTGAATGGAAGGGCACAGCAGGAGGAAGGTTATCTGGATACATATTTTATTATCAAAGAGTCTGACCAGAGGTGGAAGAACCTTATGGAGGGACATGAGCTGTATACTGCAGGTCATATGATTGAAGCGCCAGCCGCTTATTATGAAGCCATCGGAAGGCACCGTGCCATGGGTATCCGGGTCATCAGAAAATAGAACTGGCGCTTGTAAAACTGTACCGTATTACAGGAATAAACCCGGCTCATTGGAATGAAAATGAGTTATATGGAAACAGAGCGGTCGAATTTATGGACATAAATCTGACGGCAGTTCCTTATAGCAGCTGGGCGAACCGGAAAACAGGAGAGATGACGGTCTGGTTGAAGGAACTGGTTCATTAAGAATCATGCAGATGGCAGAATCTGTTTTGATATAATAAAAGGAGGACTTAAAATGAAAAAACGGGTATTAACAGCGCTGCTGTGTGTTGCAATGGCAGCATCTCTGGTTACAGGGTGCGGCGGTACAAAGAAAGATGCCGCAGAGACTACGAAAGGCATATCTTCTGCCGGGAAAAAAGCAATGGATGTGGGCGGAGATGATGTTACCACATTGAATGTGTGGACATTTATTGAGCTTCACCAGGACTTTTATGTATCCATGGCAGAGAAGTGGAATGAAGCGCATCCGGATAAAAAGGTAAAGCTGGTGCTGAGCAATATGCCGTATGATGATATGCATAATAAATTATCTCTTGCTCTGGAATCAGGGGAAGGGGCTCCGGACGTGGTGGATATCGAGCTTGGAAAGTTTCCTGCATTTATGGAGGGAAACATCGGTTTAATGGAGTTAAATGATGTAATTGAACCTTACAGGAATAATATTGTACAGTCCAGACTGGATATTTACTCCAAAGACGGAAAGGAATACGGACTTCCGACCCATGTTGGAACTACGGTGGCATTTTATAATGAAAAGCTGTTAAAGGATGCCGGAATTAATTATCAGGATATCAAGACCTGGGATCAATTTAAGGAAGCTGGTGTGAAATACCACGAAGCAACCGGTAAATATTTTGCCTGTGTGGAAACTTCTGCCCAATGGATGGTCAATCTGATGCTTGCTCAGAAGGGCGGAGACTATATAGATGAAAATGGCAATCTCAATCTGACAAGCAAGGAAATGGTTGAAGTACTGGAATATATAAAAGGAATGCAGGAAACAGGCGCATTTGCCACGGTTCCCGGCGGCCAGCCTGATAATGAGGAAGCATATCCTGCCTATAATACCGGTGATTATGCCGTACAGATCATGCCGTTCTGGCAGACCTCAAGATATGTGAATTATATGACTGATTTAGAGAAGCAGGTAGCCATTGCCCCGGTACCCGTATGGGATGAGAATGACGGTGAGACAGCCACGATCGGCGGAGGCGGTACCGGCACTGCAATCGTGAAATCCAGTGAACATGCAGAACTGGCTGCAGAAGTAATGGCCTATATCAAGCTTTCCGAAGATTCCAACAAAGAGGTATGGAATGTATTAGGATTTGATCCGGTAAATACTGCGGTATGGACCGATACATCCCTTACACAAAATCCGGATAACAAGTTCATCCAGTACTTTACCAATTATCCGTTTGATACTCTTCTGAATACAAAGGACAGCATCGGGTCCCTTCGGGCTTATACGGATAAGAAGTATCCATCCATCAACAATGAATTCTGCAATGTTACTTTAAACAGCATTTTTGAAGATGGCATGGATGTGACAGAAGCGCTTACTCAGTCGCAGGAAACCCTGAACAATGAATTTAAATAAGCAGTGAACAGGAAGCTGCAGGATGTCTGTTTCCCATCCTGCAGCTGATGTATGAGTTGATTTCAGAAAAGGGGTATACAAAATGAAGAAATTCTTTTACTCAAAAAAGATAGCTCCTTATGTGTTTATTTGCCCGTTCGTCTTAACGGTATTGTTGTTCTGGCTGGTGCCCATCTGCAATGGCTTTCTTTTGAGCTTTCAGGATGTATTAAAACAACAATGGATCGGATTTGATAATTATACGCGGCTGCTGTCTGACAAAATATTTTTCAAGGCATTGTGGAACAGTTTTAAATATATGGCAGGGACGCTGATTCTTTTGATTCCTTTTCCGATGCTTTTTGCAACTTTGCTGAACAGTAAACTGATGAAAAAGGCGGATTTTTTTAAATCCATCTATTTTATACCGGCGTTAACTTCCGTTGTAGTGGCCGGTACCATATTCCGCCTTATGTTCGGGGAAGCCTCCACCTCTCTGTTTAATCAGGTTCTGGGATTTTTCGGGCTGGAGCCTATAAAATGGCTTAAGGAGGCCGGAACCACTTATTTCGCGCTTCTTCTGCTGGCCTGCTGGAGATGGACGGGAGTGAATATCCTGTATTTCCTTTCCGGCTTACAAAGCATTCCTTCCGAACTTTATGAAGCCGCTTCCATTGACGGTGCTTCCAAATGGCAGCAGTTTACAAGAATATCGGTGCCATTAGTCAAACCTACTACGGTCTATGTTCTTACGATCAGCATTTATGCAGGGCTGTCCATGTTTCTTGAAAGCAATATGCTGTTCAAGGGAAATAATTCGCCAAATAACATTGGACTGACGATTGTAGGTTACCTTTACAGACAGGGTGTTGAAAAGAGAGCCATGGGCTATGCATGCGCGGTCGGCCTGATCCTTCTGATTGTTGTCATGCTTGTAAATATGATACAGCTGAAGATTACAGGAACCTTCGAGGAAGGGAGAGAATGATATGAGTAGAGCAAGCAGAGTAAAAATCCATGACATCCATGACAGGAACAAGGCGGTGTCAGCTGCCCTGGTCATTCTGTTTACGGTTCTTGCAGGTTTGATCATACTGCCGGTCTGGGTGCTTTTTATTGCCAGTTTTAAACCGGGGAGCGATCTTTTGCAATATGGTCTCAACCTGGATATCCATTTTTCCAGAATGAATCTGGATAACTATGTGCTTTTGTTTACAGGACAGCATGAGTACTGGAGATGGTTCTTTAACAGTATCGCCCTTACAGTGATTACGGTTATCAGCACCCTTCTGGTCAGTTCCTTTGTGGGCTATGGTTTTGCAGCATATGAGTTTAGAGGAAAGAAAGTACTGTTTATTATCGTGCTTCTGATCTTATCGATTCCCCTGGAGGTAGTTATGCTTCCTCTGTATAAGCAGATGTCCGGCTGGAAGCTTATGGATAATTATACTGCCATCATCCTGCCCTTTGTTGCCCATGCTTCCACTATATTTTTCTTCCGGCAGTATCTGGTCAGCATACCCGGGTCCCTTCTGGAAGCAGGAAGAATTGACGGGGCAACGGAGTATGGAATCTTTTTCAGACTGATTGTTCCACTTATGAAGCCTGCCTATTCTGCAATGGCCATTCTCAATGGAATGAATGCATGGAACAATTATCTCTGGCCTCTTTTGGTTATCCGCAGTTCTGAAAAGTATCCATTGACGCTGGGATTAAATACACTCATTAATCCTTACGGGGACAACTACAGTCTGTTGATCGTAGGATCCGTTTTCTCGGTTATCCCTATCTTTATCCTGTTTGTTGCATTCCAGAAATATTTTATTGAAGGAATGATGACCGGAGCAGTAAAAGGCTGATGAAAGAGAGGTGTTTATAAATGGACAGTCAGCATAGGAAGTTAACCCCTTTTAATACCCCATTTCTTTCTCAGAGGGCAGATCCGTATGTCTGCCGCCATACAGATGGAAGCTTTTATTTTACCGCATCGGTACCGGAATATGACCGGATCATACTGCGCCGCTCCGATACATTAGCGGGCATAAAGGATGCGAAAGAGACCGTGATCTGGAAAAAGCATGAAAAAGGGATCATGAGCTGCCATATATGGGCTCCGGAGCTTCATTACATCAATGGCAGATGGTATATTTATTTTGCAGCGGGAGATGCAGATGATATCTGGGCAATCCGCCCTTATGTATTGGAATGCAGGGAACCGGACCCAATGACGGGGACCTGGAACGAGCTGGGAATGATGCAGTCAGCGGATGAGTTTTCCTTTCAGGATTTTTCCCTGGACATGACGGTATTTGAGCACAGGGGGAAGTGGTATTGTATCTGGGCGGAAAAGGTAAGTGTCGGGAAAAAGATCTCTAATATATACATTGCACGGCTGGAGACTCCGTGGAGGCTTTCTACACAGCAGGTTATGCTCTCATCCCCAGACTATGACTGGGAACGGGATGGGTTCTGGGTCAATGAAGGTCCGGCAGTACTGAAACATGACAATCAGATTTATGTTACCTATTCTGCAAGCTCCACCGGTGCCTGCTATTGCATGGGGATGCTGAGTATTCTTGCAGATTCCGATCTGCTGGATAAAAATGCGTGGAAAAAGGAACGGGTACCGGTCCTTAAATCCGATCCCGGAAAAGGAATTTTCGGTCCCGGGCATAACTGCTTTGTAAAAAGTGAAGACGGATTAACGGATATTCTGGTTTATCATGCAAGGCAGTATGATGAGATAACCGGAGATCCGCTTTATGATCCTGACCGGCATACCTATCTGATGAAGATCGGCTGGGAGAAAACAGGTCCGGTTTTTAAGGTGGAAAATAATGTAAAATGACAGGAAGCTGATATTCGGCATTCCTCAGGTCTGTATGTACCTGAGTGAATGCTTTTTTAATTCTGTCATTTTCAAATTTGTAAGAATTGGTAAACTTTTCGTCAGATTATATTCAAAAATTTTAGGGAAATATAAGGAATTATTCCTGTTTTTAGCGGATGTCTATGCTACAATTCTAAAAGGAAGCATAGAATTTGTGACGGAAAAGGAGGCAGTGAATCTATGAGGAGTGGAAGGCTTTTAAGAAGAGTGTTGTTTTTGATGATAACGGTATGTCTTATAGCTGGATTCACTGTGATTTTAAAGGGTTATGAACGTTACCGGGAAGCTCTTGAGGAAACAGGACTTGAGGAACAGGTAGAAGCTGTCCGGCAAAAGGATGGCTATACAGAATTTGAAGACCTGCCGCAAGTTTATGTGAATGCTGTCATTTCGGTGGAAGACCATCGCTTTTTTAAACATGGAGGAATTGACCTGATTGCGATCAGCCGGGCCGTTGTTCATGATATCAGGGCCGGACATTTTGTGGAAGGCGGCAGTACCATAACCCAGCAGCTGGCAAAGAATCTGTATTTCGATCAGGACAAGGATATTTTAAGAAAGGCCGCTGAAGTTTTCATGGCTTTTGACATTGAAAAACATTATACCAAGAATGAAATTTTTGAACTGTATGTAAACTGCATTTACTATGGAGACGGATATTACAGTGTGGGCGATGCCAGTGAGGGGTATTTTCATAAAGTTCCAAAGGACATGACGGAGTATGAGAGCACCCTTTTGGCAGGAGTTCCGAATGCTCCGTCTAAATATGCCCCTACAAAGAATCCGGACCTGGCAGAGAAAAGGCAGAGGAAGGTTCTTTTGAGAATGGAGGCATGCGGATATTTTTCACCGGAAGAGGCGGAGACAATAGCTGAACAGAAGATGGTTTTTAATTAGCTTGCCGGATGAATTGGCAGGATATATAATAAACATGTTACAAAAAACAAATTTCAAAGTGATATACATACGGAACGGAGGAAGCTATGGCTGTCAGACAGTTAACGGGCAGACGTTTGAACCAATACACAGAAGATTACGTTGTATTTGATCTGGAGACAACAGGAATCAGTGCGAAGGAGGATTCCATTATTGAAATTTCCGCAATCAAGGTAAAGGGGCATAAGCCTGTCAGGGAATTTACATCGCTGGTGAACCCTGGGATGCATATCCCGGCGGGCGCTACAAGGGTGAATGGCATCTCGGATGATATGGTAAGGGAGGCCCCCTGGTTAATGGAGATTCTGCCGGATTTTCTGTCATTTATCGAAGGGGAAATCCTTGTCGGCCATAATATCCAGTCCTTTGATCTGCATTTCCTTTACAGGGCTTCTGAGGAACTGTTAGGCAGAGAAGTGCCGAATGATTACATAGATACTCTTTCCATGGCAAGAACCTGTCTTCCGCAGCTTAAACATCACCGCCTTACGGACATTTCAGAGTATTTCCGTATCGGTACAGAAGGAGCTCACCGGGCACTGAATGACTGTATCATGAACCAGCAGTGTTATGAGCAATTGGGGAAGATGCTTAAGGAGGAGACGGTGGAGGTCTGTCCGAAATGCGGCGGTGAACTCAGACGCCGGAGCGGTAAATTTGGTGAATTTTTTGGATGCTCCAATTTTCCCCAGTGCCGTTTCACCAAAAATATTGTTCATTAATAATGGGATATCTTGTACGTCGTATAAAAATATTTTTTAGAAAATAACAGGACGATTGGCTGTATTATTTACCAGAATGAAAAAACAGTGAATAACATGGAGTATGACGATGCCATGAAACGTGTGATGGAATGGCTTCATGAATAGAAAAGGTACATAGACAGGCTATATAGGATAAAAGGAGATGTTGTCATGGAGGATAAGGATTTATACATGAAAGTAATGATAATTGCTGCCTGCCTGATCGCAGTTTTGCTTTGTGCCGGTATGTTCAGCTGGTTTTACGGCAGGAAAGACAAGCTGGAACAGTATATACCACATGGTAAAGTACAGGTCCTTATATGGGAACCGGAGCAGCCGTTTTTTGAAAATGTTAAATTCATTTACGGTATAAATGTGAAAGGATAAAATATGAATTTTGTGATTAAAAGGGCAGCTATAAAGGATTCCCGTATATTTGCTGATGTGATTGAGTCTGTGTGGCTTCAATTGGAAAGGAAAGACTGGTTTGCAGCCGATAATAAGGATTATACCTTCCGCATGCTGAAGGAAGGCAATGGTATCGGATATATGGCTCTTGATCAGGATAATGGAAACGTGGCTGGTATTTTCCTGGTTACCTTTCCTGGAAGTTCAGAAGAGAATTTAGGCCGGGATATCTGCCTGGCAAGAGAGGAACTGGAGAAAGTAGCCCATATGGAATCGGTTGCCATATTGCCTGAGTACAGGGGCAGAGGACTTCAGTACCGTCTGATGCAGACTGCGGAGGAAGAGCTTAAGAACCTGGGATTCCGGTATCTGATGTGCACGGTACACCCGGAAAATGTCTACAGTAAAAACAATGTGGTGAAACAGGGCTACCAGGTAGTACTGACCAAAGAAAAGTATGACGGATATCTAAGGGATA
Organism: uncultured Lacrimispora sp.; assembly: GCA_964402355.1. Classification (GTDB taxonomy): domain Bacteria; phylum Bacillota; class Clostridia; order Lachnospirales; family Lachnospiraceae; genus Lacrimispora. The sequence goes on along the minus strand of CAYOCB010000001.1, from coordinate 533,692 downwards.
TCCTGCTGAAAAAGCTTTGACTTCAAAGGTTTTGGCAATCGTTTGATTAAAAATTCATTGACGTTTGACTAATTTTTACGTATACTTTTTCTAACGGATGACAGAAGTCACCAGGAATAGACAGATAAACGTATGGGGAAATGCTGTAGGAAAACAGATGCCAGGAAGGTATGGGTATTCGAAAGGAATACGTATGACTGCTTCTGGTATCTTTTTTATGGGGAAACGGATTCCTGTACAGGTTACGGACAGGAAGAACGGACAGGGACAGGAGACAGGCAGAGGAAGGGTGGAAAGAATGGATATTAGAGATATGCTCAACCGGGTGAAGTCCGGAGAAATGGATATTGAGGCGGCGGAGCAGCTTCTGAAGGATCTTCCTTATGAAGACCTTGGTTATGCAAAGCTGGATCATCACAGAGCACTTCGCTCTGGTTTTGGCGAGACAGTATTCTGCCAGGGCAAACCGGATCAGTACCTGGTTGAGATTTTTAAGAAATTTTATGAAAGAGACGGCGAGGTGCTGGGTACAAGGGCTGCAAAAGAGCAGTTTGAACTGGTAAGATCTGCTGTCCCGGTAATACAGTATGACCCGATATCCAGGATATTAAAGGCGGAACAGGCCGGGAAAGAGAAAACAGGATGGGTTGCGGTCTGCACCGGAGGTACAGCGGATATCCCTGTAGCTGAGGAAGCAGCCCAGACGGCGGAATTTTTCGGCTGCTATGTGGACAGGATCTTTGACGTGGGGGTGGCCGGAATCCACCGGCTTCTCGCCCAGAGAGACCGGATTACGAAGGCCGGGTGCATTGTGGCGGTGGCCGGGATGGAAGGAGCCTTGGGAACTGTAATAGCCGGACTGGTAGACTGTCCGGTGATCGCAGTTCCTACTTCGGTAGGCTATGGAGCCAGCTTCCATGGATTATCGGCGCTTCTGACAATGTTGAATTCCTGTGCAAATGGAATTTCTGTTGTCAACATTGACAATGGATATGGAGCAGGCTATCTGGCAGCACAGATTAATCGATTGGCGGTGAAATAAAATGGGAAATATACTTTATTTGGAATGTAATTCAGGAATCAGCGGAGATATGACGGTAGGAGCCCTTCTGGATCTGGGGGCTGATAAAGAAGTGCTTATAAAAGCTCTTGACAGCCTGGGGGTAGAAGGGTATCATCTGCATTTTGGAAGAACCAGAAAATGTGGACTGGATGCATATGATTTTGATGTTCATCTGGAAGAGGAAGGTCCCGGCCACAGCCACAGTCATGAACACGTGCATGAAGACGGTCACGGCTGCAGCCACGATCATGAGCATGATCACAATCATGTTCATAGCCACGATCACGATCCAATTCATAGCCATGATCATGCTCATAATTTGGGACATACCCATCGAAATCTCAATGAGATTCATTCCATCATCGACAGGCTGGATTCCGGTGAACGGGTGAAAACCATGGCGAAACGGATGTTTGGGATTGTGGCAGAAGCAGAATCAAAGGCCCATGGCATTCCGGTGGAAGAGGTACATTTTCATGAGGTGGGAGCCATAGATTCCATTGTGGATATTATCAGTACGGCGGTCTTGATAGATGATCTTGGGATTGAGGAAGTCGTAATCTCTCCACTGTCGGAAGGATACGGAAGCGTCCGCTGCCAGCATGGCATTATTCCGGTTCCTGTTCCGGCAACGGCCAACATTGCCTCCGCATATGGATTGAAGCTGCGTTTGACGGATAGTGACGGAGAAATGGTTACTCCCACCGGAGCAGCGATTGCTGCGGCTCTTAAGACAAGAGAAAGCCTTCCGGCTTCCTGCCGGATTCTAAAAACAGGAATTGGTGCAGGAAAAAAGGATTTTAAGCAGGCTAACGTCCTGCGGGCCATGATTCTGGAAGAATCAAAAGAGAAAAGGGAGCAGATGTGGGTTTTAGAGGCCAATATCGATGACTGCAGCGGGGAAATGCTTGGGTTTGCCATGGAAGCTTTATTGGAAGCCGGGGCTGCCGATGTATGGGATACTTCCATCTATATGAAGAAGAACCGGCCTGCCTATATGCTTTCTGTTATCTGCAGGGAAGAAGAAATAAGCAGGCTGGAAGATATCCTGTTTCTTCAGACTACAACCATCGGAGTGAGAAAATATCCTGTATCCAGATCCATTTTAGACCGGGAGAAAAAGACGGTTAAGACGGATTTGGGTGAGGCGGAAGTTAAAATCTGTACCCATAAAGACAGAGTATTCTGTTATCCGGAGTATGAGAGTGTAAGGAGTATCTGCAGGCAGAGCGGATTGGACTATCAGACAGTATACTCTAAAATTCGTCAGGAGGCGGAAAAACATGGAACAGAATAGAGACAGCATAAAACTTAAGCTGGAACAGGTGATGGCAGAGTATGCAAAAGAGGATATCTGCCTTGCTTTTTCAGGAGGAGTGGATTCCAGTCTCTTACTGAAGACAGCAGCGGATGCGGCAGAAAAGACGGGGAAAACGGTTTATGCGGTAACCTTTGACAGCCGTCTTCATCCTTCCTGTGATTTGGAGATAGCGGCCAGGGTGGCAGAAGAACTGGGGGGAATCCATAAGGTGGTTACCGTCGATGAACTGGAACAGGAGGAAATCCGCTTTAATCCTGTAAACCGGTGTTATCTGTGCAAAAAGAAGCTTTTCCAGTCCCTGAAAGATTTTGCCAAAGAAAAGAATATACGGTATATCATGGATGGGACCAATGAGGATGACCTGCATGTTTACCGGCCTGGAATCAAGGCCCTCAGAGAACTTGGAGTCATAAGCCCTCTGGCGCAGCTGCACATTACGAAGGCACAGGTTAAAGAACTGGCTGCATTGTATGGAATCTCTGTGGCTTCCAGACCATCAGCTCCCTGTATGGCGACCAGGCTGCCTTATAATACCAGGATCGATTATGAGACTCTCAGCCGTATCGGCAAAGGAGAGGAATATATAAGCTCTCTGGTAAAGGGGAATGTCCGTCTGAGGCTTCATGAGGATATTGTCCGGATAGAAGTGGATGGGGAAGCAATGGGGGCATTGCTTGAAAAGAGATGTGAAATTACGTCCTATTTAAAGGAATTGGGATTTTCCTATATTACCATGGATATGGAGGGGTTCCGGTCAGGCAGCATGGATGTGGGGCTGAATTGAAAAAGAATTAATAAATAATGTGCGGCAGCTGTGCCGCGCATTATTTATGCAGGTTTTTTAATAAGCAGCTTCCATTTCTTTGATTCTTTTATAAAGCATATCATTGTACGGTACCTTAAGTCCGCTCTTCGCAGCCAGCCGGCGGACGGTTCCGGAAAACATTTCTACTTCGGAATGACGGCGGGCCATCCCATCCTGACGCATGGAGGGAACACCCTCCGGGGAAAGGGTCCTGATCAGATTAATATAATAAGCCAGGTCCTCTTCTGTTAAGTTTATTCCTTCTTTCCTGGAAAGACTGATCACTTCCCTCATGGCACCAGTGAGAGTATCATAAGCTTCCCCTGGGGCAAGAGCACCGGAATAATTGGTTTCATAGACCATGCAGGTCTGGTTGATGCCCACATTCAGCATGAATTTACCCCAAAGACGTTTTAAAATATCAGTTTCAGTCCTATAGGAAACGCCGGCTGTGTCAAAGTAGCCGGTCAGTTCCTTTAACCGGTCCTCCTGACCTGGAAGCCTGGTGCCAAGGCAAAGCTCACCGGAACGGGTATAGGTTAATCGGGAACTGAACTTCATGGCATCCATTCCCTGGGCAATGCAGTATAATACTTTTTCCTGCCCAAAGCGCTCTCCGATGATTGCCTCACTGTCGATTCCGTTCATGACGGAAATGATGGTGGTACCAGGGCCTATGCTTGTTTTCATGGTTTCCAGGGCAGAGGGAAGGGCGTTGTATTTGACTGCTGCGATGACAAAATCCACAGGTTGGGCTGACAGGCAGTCCTGGATATGAAAACTGCAGGATTCACCGTTTATGGAAAACGGTGTTTTCTGGTAGCGGATTATTCTGTCCCGGTCCGCAAGAAAGGAAACAGCATCCGGGCCAAGGGAAGAGGTAATCTGTCCGGCATAGAGAAGACCAAGGGCTCCCATACCGACTATAGCAGTTTTTTTAGTAGGATTCATGATGAAAATCTCCTTTCGTCATCAGACTTTTATTTACTGAATCAGGCACTGATTCTTATTAAAACCGTCAGCGTTCATGCTGTCTTTATAAAGTTTTTCCAGCTCTTCCAAATGGAATACTCCGTCAGATACCTGATAATATTTCCGGGTATCCGGCAGATAGAACATGCCGTTTTTATCAACATTAATGGCGGAAACCTGATTTGATGCATTGGAAAAGTAAATCTGGTAGGTGGTGGTGCTGTCCAGTGTTCCATCCGGAACCTCTTTCAGAGAAAAACCGTGAAAGAGACTGGCAGCCTGCTGTATGGTATCTTTGTCTTCGCTATACAGGGAATAGCAGATGGAACCATAATAGACGGATACCGATTCCGTTTTATCTGTGTCAATCCGGATACCGGAAAGATCCTTATCAGCGTTTTTTTTCTGGCTTTGGCATGCGGTAAGTATAAGTAAAAGAATGGTAATCAGAAAAAACATTCTCCGGGTCATTTCTGCCATAAGACCTCCTTCTTTATTGGTATCATGTATTCTTATATTATCATAAGTTTTTGAAATAGGAAACCTGCGGTTTAGAAAACATAATGATATCAGCTGCAAAAAATCACAATATTCTCTTGACTTTTCATAATATTGTATTATTGTTCTTAATATAAGGAAAACGAAAGGCTGATCTTATGAAAAAAAATGAATATTTAATCAATGAAATCAATCAATGCAACCCTGATATGGGGACGGCTGCATTCTGGTGGCTGGGACAGCTGGGATTTGCTTTGAAACTAGGTAAGAAGACTTTTTATCTGGATCCTTTTTTATCCGAGCATTCGAATCGGAAGATACTGCCGCTTTTAAAACCGCAGGAGGTTACCAATGCAGATTACATCATTGGCAGCCATGATCATATAGACCACATTGACCGGGAAGTATGGCATCAATTATCAGTCAGCTCACCTGACGCAAAGTTCATAGTTTCCAGATTGCTGATACCTTCCCTTTCCAATGATCTGGCTATTCCAAAAGACAGGTTTATCGGATTTGATGACGGAATAACCTTGCATTTAACGGATAATATAAAAGTATCAGGAATAGCTGCTGCTCATGAATTCCTTGACCGGGATCCGGATACCGGAGCGTATCCGTATTTAGGATGCGTTATTGAAGGAAACGGCTGTACCTTATATCATTCCGGGGATACCTGTATCTATGAAGGCCTGTATCAAAAGCTTAGGAAATTCGGAAAAATTGATATCATGTTTCTGCCTATCAATGGCCGGGATGCAAGAAGATACAGCAGTAACATTATTGGAAATATGACATACCAGGAGGCCGTTGATCTGGCAGGAACACTGAAACCCTGTCTGGTTGTTCCGGCTCACTACGATATGTTTGAAAAAAATAAAGAGAATTCAATTCTTTTTGCAGATTACATAACAGTGAAATATCCTGGGATCTCTTATTGGATAGGAGATCATGGGGAAATGGTCCTTTATAAACAATAGGAAACGATAATTTTTAATAAATGACTTCAGACTGGTGATCATACTGGAGGCCATGGAGGATAGAAGAAGAATCTGCTTTCCTCCATGGTTCTTTTTATGGATTTTTTAAAAACGATTCCTTTAAAAAGTTAAATTGAACGATAATAAGTGAAAAAAGTCATTGTTGAATTGTCATAAATTGACAAAAATGGTCGATTTATGGTTTTTTTTCTATGATTTTATTATTTTTGGCCGATATGTCTTATGTATGAAAATAAAAAAGGTGGATGTACAAAACATTCAAAATTAAAAAAAGCAGTAATAGTGATCTTAGCGGCAGGTATTTAATAATACAATTTTTTGGAGGAAATATGCATGAAGACGAAATGGAATGTAACAATTGACGGCAGGACACATGAGGTTGCTTTTAAACCAGGTGTCTTTAAGGGACGCAAAGTCGTGGACGGTGTAGCTACACCTGTCAAGAGTATGAATTGGTGTATCCGGTTGTTTGATGAGCCGATTGAACTGGAAGGCAGGACACTGCATCTTACGGCAATCGGCGCGAAAGTGGATTTAGCAGTCGATGATGTTTATTTAAATTCGAAAAAACCATATGTTCCGCTGAGTAATATACCAGGCTGGGCTCATGGCTTCACCATTGCTTTGATTATCATTGGCTTTCTCTTAAGCGGTTTATTTGGAACTATGGTTGGTTTACTTGGAGGAATGTTTATTATTTTCAAATCCATATCTTCGGAAAGCAAGAACCCAATAGGGGGGTGCCTGGGTGTTTTAGTTCTGTGCATTGTGATTCAGTTTTTGCCGGTTATTATAAGTCTTGCTATGTCTTTGTAATATTCATAACATAAAACGGCTTTTTTAAGCTGGAAGGAGCAGGTTTATTGCTTCCCAACAGCCAGCCATTCAAATTACCATGAGGTTTGATTTGAATGGCTGGCTGTTGTTATATAATGATGCGAAGGAGATGGTGATGATAAAATAAATAGTCTAATGATAATCAGAGACTTAAAAAAGTTTTTTTGCGTGACTTTTATGCACGTTATTCTTATAGTATTCCACCAGAATATCCAGATAAGCTTTTGCATATTTGGGCAGATACCGGTTTTTCTGGTAGGCGGCAATCAGTGTGTTCTCTATCTTTTCCCTTCCGGCAGACAGGCAGACGGAGTCAGCCGGTTCCCGGTTTTTCAAATAATGGTAATAGCTTTCCGGGGCAAAGGCAGCTCCCAGGCCCTCCATGGCCAAACGGATGGACATTTCGCTGTTTCTGGTATGGAGCAGGATATTTGGCTTGATTTCATAATCTTTAAAAAGCTTCAGGGCTATGCCTCCGGTATTCTGATCCGGGTAGAGAAGGATGAAAGGTTCTTTTGAAAGAAGGTTTAAATCAATCCATGGATATTGAAAGCCTTCTTTTTTTACTGCCTTTTTAACCAGAGGATTTGAGGCTGACAGAACCAGTACCATTTCTTCTTTTCCAATAATCTGGTAGTCTAAATCCTTTGGAAATTCATGGACATTATAAAAGGTTAAGTCCACGGTATGATCGGTCAGGGTGTGCTCAGCTACAAAATTGACTTCCTCCATCATGTTGACGGTTACGTTGGGATACAGCTGATGGAATTTCATCAGAGTTGGCCCGATCAGGCTGTTTCCCAGCATAATGGGGAGTGCGATGTTTAAACGTCCATGGTTCTGGTGCATAATATCATCAAATTCGATGTCCCATTCCATACCGTATTTTACAATCTTCTCCGCATAGTGGATGTACCGTTCTCCCACATAAGTTGGAAAATAACCGCTTCCCACCCGGTCAAAAAGCCGGGTACCAAGCTGATGCTCTAAATTTTTTAAATATTTGCTTAAGGAAGGCTGGGAGATGAACAGAGTCTCAGCCGCTTTGCTGATGTTCTTATATCTTGCAACAGCCAGAATGTAGCGGGCTTCTTTTAATTCCATAGTTGGTCCTCCTTCTCATTATAATCACACATTAGTATAGCTTTACTGCATAGAAATTATAGATTATATGTATTTGACGTACAGTATATCATAAATTATAATAAAAGTATATAGATAAATTAAGTAAACTTATAAATGAATATAAGTGAAACCAATAAATCACGTGACGAAAGCATGGAGAGGTCGAGATGAAGAAAAGTAGTGCATTTGTAATGGTTGTGCCGGGGCTGGTCATTCTGGCAGTGTTTCTGTTTCTTCCGCTTTTGAAAGTCCTGGTTCCGACTCTTGGTTCAGGGGACTATCCTTTCAGCGCCTATGTGGAATTTTTCCGGGACGGGTATTACCGGAAGATATTTGTCAGGACGGTTAAAGTTGCGTTCCTGACCACGGCTGTCTGTATGGCAGCAGGGGTTCCGACGGCTTATTTTATCAGCCGGTGCAGCCGGAAATGGAGAGGAATTCTGCTGTCTGTTTCCATTTTCCCCATGATGACCAATTCTGTTATCAGAAGCTTTGCCTGGATTAATATTTTAGGAAGCAATGGGATTATCAATAAATTCCTGGTGACAGCAGGAATTGTGGAAAAACCTTTGAAACTGTTATACACTGATTTGGCAATTATGATCGGTTCTGTGTATCTGTTTCTTCCACTGATGATCGTAACTGTATCCGGTGTTATGGAGAATATAGGTGATGATATGATGGAGGCGGCTTTAAGCCTGGGTGCGGACCGGTTAAAAGCGTTTATGAAAGTTATTTTTCCTATGAGCCTGCCGGGGATTATCGTGGGAGGAATCCTGGTGTTTACCGGAACCCTGACTGCCTATACCACACCCCAGCTTCTGGGAGGCAATAAGAACATGGTTCTGTCCACGTTTATTTACCAGAGATCCATGAGTGTGGGAGACTGGAATGGGGCAGCCGTCATTTCCCTGATCATGATTGTTGTAACTCTGGCTGTTATGAAAGGTTTTCACGTCCTGGCGGCCAGACTGGACCAAAGAGGAGGAAGCCATGCGTAAGAATAAACTGCTGACCGCTTTTGCCGTATTGGTATTCGCTTTTTTAATTATACCATTGATCATTATTACAGTAACCGCTTTTGGAAAGGGCAGTGCCATTACGTTTCCCATTGATTCCTTTTCCTTTAAATGGTTTATCAATGTATTTGCGCTTAAGTCCTTCCGGATATCGTTTTTAACCAGTCTGGAAATTGCATTTCTTGCAACAGGCATTGCCCTGCTTACAGGAATACCGGCGGCCTACGCCCTGGCAAGGTCAGGCATAAGAGGGAAAGGGATTTTAAAATCCGTATTCCTTTCGCCGACCATTGTTCCCGGAATCGTCATAGGCTTTGTCCTTTACCAGTTTCTGGTGCTGATCTTAAGGATTCCGGTCTTTTTGGGGCTTTTGGCCGGACATTTTATGGTAACCCTGCCTTATGTGATCCGGGTGGTTGGTTCCAGTCTGGACCAGTTTGATTTTTCTGTGGAAGAGGCGGCATGGAGCCTGGGATGCGGAAAAACAGGGGCGTTCTTCCGTGTTGTGCTTCCCAATATCACTTCAGGAATTTCCGCTGCGTTTATGCTGGCCTTTATCAATTCCTTTAACAATATACCGGTTTCCATGTTTCTTTCAGGTCCCGGCGTATCCACGTTTCCAGCGACTCTTATGAATTACATTGAATACAACTATGACCCTACCGTGTCAGCTGTTTCCGTACTCTTAATGGCCGTAACGGTCCTTATTATGGTAATTGTTGATAAAACACTGGGAATTGCCGCTCTGGCCAAATAGGAGGAAAATACCATGGCATATATGACATTGCAGGATATTGATGTCTGTTATGATAAAAAGAAACAGATTTTAAAGGGACTGAATCTTAAGGTACAGGAAGGTGAACTGGTGTCCCTTCTGGGGCCAAGCGGATGCGGCAAGACCACTACGCTCCGGGCGGTTGCCGGTTTTATAGAACCTCAGAACGGGATTTTTACACTGGATGGTTCGGATCTGACAAAGGTTCCTGTTCACAGGAGGAACTTTGGGATCGTATTCCAGAGCTATGCTTTGTTTCCCCATTTGAGTGTTTATGACAATGTGGCTTTTGGGCTTAAGATGAGAAAGCTTGATAAAAATGAAATAGACAGTAAAGTGAAAAATATTCTGGAGATCTGCGGCCTTACGGAGTTTGCCCGCCGTTTTCCACAGCAGATGTCAGGCGGGCAGAGACAGAGGGTAGCTCTGGCGAGAGCACTGGTGATCGAACCAAAGCTTCTGCTCCTTGATGAACCGTTAAGCAATCTGGATGCCAAGCTGCGCATCAATATGCGGATGGAGATTAAGAGGATTCAGAAACAGCTTGGCATTACCACCCTGTTTGTCACCCATGACCAGGAGGAATGCTTTTCCATTTCCGATAAGGTGGCTGTCATGAATCAGGGAGTGATTGAGCAGTTTGATACACCGGAAAACATTTACCACAGACCGAAGACGGAATTTGTAGCCAGATTTATCGGGTTTGAAAATTTTCTTCCCTTAAAAAAGCAGGGAGATGTATATAAAACGGAAGCTGGTACAGTATTTACCGTAGAGACGGAGCACAGTGAAGATGCCCTTACCGCTACCATACGGCCTGAGGATATCCGGGCAGCAGAAGCCGGACAAAATAAAAATATACTGGAAGGTACGGTAGGTGTCCGTACATTCCTGGGTAAAAGCTATCAGTATGAGGTCCTTACGGCAGCAGGAAAATTCCTGGTGAGCAGGCCGGCAGAGGAGACCTATGCAGAGGGAAGCACTATCCGCCTTTATCTCCCGGAACAGAAGCTGATTCTGGTACCTTAAAGGGATACCTTTATGTCCGAAAGGCATGGACAGTATAGAGGAAACACCCTTCGGGTATACCTTTATGTCCGAAAGGCATGGACAGTATAGAGGAAACACCCTTCGGGTATACCTTTATGTCCGAAAGGCATGGACAGTATAGAGGAAAAGGACAGGTAACTGCGGCCGATCAGGCCGGATAAATATAAAAAAAGAGAGGAACAGGAAGATGAAAAAAGTATTGGCATTATCCCTTTGTGCAGCTATTGTACTGTCAGGCTGCGGCAGCGCAGGCTCTGCAGGAGAGAAAAAGAGTGCAGGGGAAGAAAAGAAACTGGTGTTATCCACCTATGGTTTAAGCGAGGACATTTCTGAGGAAGAGGTGTACAAGCCCTTTGAAGATCAGTTTAACTGTAAGATCGTAACAGAGACAGGAAGCACCAATGAGCGTTTTACAAAGCTTTCTGCGGATGCACAAAGCACCATTGATGTCATTGAACTGTCTCAGGCTATGACAGCCAAGGGAATTGAGGAAGGCCTGTTTGAACCGGTTGATTTAAGTAAAATTGAGAACAGCAAGAATTTGATCAAAGCTGCAAAGACCATGGCAGATGCCGGACAGGGCGTGGCTTATACCATCAACAGCATTGGAATTATGTACGATCCGGAAGCTGTGGGATTTGAAATTACAAGTTTTGACGATCTTTGGAAGGCAGAGCTTGAAGGAAGCATTGCCATACCGGATATCACAACTACATTCGGCCCGGCCATGGTTTATATGGCAAGCGATCATAAAGGGGTAGATGTTACAAGCGATAACGGAAAAGCAGCTTTTGAAGCTCTGGAAGAATTAAAACCGAACCTTGTAAAGACTTATGCAAAATCTTCAGACCTGATCAATATGTTTACCTCTGGTGAAATCAAGGCAGCGATTGTCGGCGACTTTGGTGTTCCGACCATTAAGGAAGCAAATCCAGACCTGGTGTATGTAACTCCGGATGTGACTTATGCAAATTTCAACACCATCAGCATTACAAAAAACTGCAAAGACAAAGATCTTGCATATGCTTATATCAATTACCGTTTGAGCAAGGAACTTCAGGATAAGACCAGCAAGGCACTGAACGAAGCGCCTACCAACAATCAGGTAAACGTGTCCGAAGAAGATGCGGCAAACATGACTTACGGAGCTACGGCAGAAAATGCGAAGGTTCTGGATTATTCCTTTGTCAATCCGATATTAAGCGACTGGATTGATCAGTGGAACCGAATTATCAACAGTTAAGGACAGAGGAAAATGAAGGTTGACTTATTAATTCAAAATGGGTGGGTCTACCGGACATACAGGCAGTGTTTTGAAAATATGGACATTGCGGTTGTGGGGGAAAGGTTTTATAACATTTCCCCTTCCTCATATTATGAGGCGGATCTGGTGGTGGACTGCACCGGAAAATATATCATACCGGGACTGATCGATATCCACATGCATATCGAAAGCTCCATGACATATCCGGAAGAATTTTCCAGGGCGGTCATGCCTCATGGAGTTACCTGCGTGGTGGCGGATCCTCATGAAATCGCCAATGTTTTTGGCCTGGAGGGAATAAAGAGCTTTATGGTGCAGGAGACGGATCTGGATATCTATTATGGAATCCCGTCAAGTGTTCCGGCTGCGGGCAGCAGTCTTGAGACATCGGGGGGACAGATCGGGGAAGCGGAAGTCCGGGAACTTTTAAAGGACAAACGGGTCATCTGCCTTGGAGAGGTGATGAATGCTTCCGGCCTGATTTCAAATGAAGATACCCAGATAAAACGTATTGTTAAGCTGTGCCGGAATTCAGAACGGCAGTTAAGGATTGAGGGACATTGTCCTGCTCTTGCCGGGGAAGAGCTTGCGGGTTTTATTCGGGCAGGCGTTGATGCAGACCATACCCAGCAGACACGGTTATCGGTTTTGGAAAAAACGGATATGGGCATGTTTCTGGAACTTCAGGCCAAATCCCTGACACCGGATGTAGTGGAAACAGTGGTATCACAGAACCTTTATGAGAATACAGCACTGGTAACGGATGATACTATGCCGGACCAGCTGGTTAAAGGCCATTTGAACCAAATCGTCCGGCTGGCGGCAGAACAGGGAATGCCGGTGGAAAAGGCGATTTACTGCGCCACCTTTACGCCAGCCAGGAGGATGGGGCTTTATGACCGCGGAATGATCGCACCCGGAAAGCTGGCGGACTTTGCAATCCTTGATGACCTTGTAAGCTTTCAGCCGGCAGCGGTTTATAAAAACGGAAAGCGGTATGAAGAGATGACTGATTTTAAAAAGGCATCTTTTCCGGATCATTTTTACCAGTCCGTAAAATGCCGACTGGCTCTGGCCTCTGATTTTAAACTGAACCGGTGCAAAATTTCAGAGGGAATGGCAACCGTAAATGTTATGCAGGTACAGGACTTTGGAACAAGGATCAAACATATAAAGAGGAAAGTCCCCGTCCGGAACAGATGTCTTTGCTGGCAGGAGGAAGGTCTCAGTCTGGCAGTTGTATTTGAGCGTTATGGGAAAACAGCAGGACTTTCCTATGGGCTTGTAGAAAATGCATTTAAAATACCAGGTGCGGCAGCAACCACGTGGAGCCATGACAGCCATAATCTGCTGGTGCTTGGAAATTCCGTGGAGGATATGGTCCTCGTGCAGAATCAGGTGGTTCATATGCAGGGCGGCTACGTGACGGCACGGGAAGGAAACGTGACTGCGTCTGCAGCACTTCCCGTCGGCGGAATCCTGTCGGATGAAAGCCTTCATGATCTGTCGGAAGATCTGGCCTTGGTGAGAAAAGAAATTGAAGCCATGGGTTATGTAAATAACAATGTCATTATGTCCATTTCCACCCTGACGCTCCTGGTATCGCCGGAATTAAAGATCAGTGATAAAGGGCTGTTTGACTGTAAGATGAAACATCAGATTCCGCTGGTGGAAAAATATGAGCGATAAGGTTGATAAGTGTGAGAACTATAATTATAAATGCGATAGTGGTAACAATGAATGAGAAGCGGGAGATTTACCGTCCCGGTTTTGTAATGTTTGAAAATGAAATCATCACTGCTGTTGGAGCAATGGTAGATTTACCAATAGAAGCGGGGGCTGAGGATACCAGGCTGATTGACGGCCGGTACGGTATCCTTATGCCAGGTATGGTAAATCTACACACACACATGGGAATGATACCGTTTCGCGGTCTTGGCGATGACTGCAAAGACCGTCTTCGGGTATTTTTGATTCCCATGGAGCAAAAGGCTATGGATGAGGAACTGGTGTATCTGTCCACCCGGTATGCGGCAGGAGAAATGCTGCTTGGCGGTGTCACCACTGTCCTTGATATGTATTATTATGAAGCAGAAGCCGCAAAGGCCATGGATGAGATGGGAATCCGGGGGATCGCAGGGCAGACGGTCATGGAAGAAGGAGCCTGTGATTTTGCCGATCCTTATGAAGCCCTTCACTATGGGGGAAGACTTATTAGGAAGTATGAATCTCATCCCCGTATTTCAGCCTGTGTTGCCCCCCATGGGACCAGCACCTGCTCTATAGAAATACTTAAGGCTGCATACCGTCTTGACGCTTCCGCAGAGGTTCCATTTACCCTTCATACGGCGGAAATGGATTATGAAATGGATTATTTCCGGACGGAATACGGCATGACTCCGGTACAATATTTAGACAGCATCGGGGTTCTGGGCAAGGAGACACTGGCAGCACACTGCATTCAGATGACGGAAGAGGATCTGATGCTTTTAAAAAAACGGCAGTCCAGTGTAGCACACTGTATTGGCTCAAATACGAAAGCAGCAAAAGGCGTAGCTCCGGTGAGCAGTATGCAAAAGCTTCAAATTCCCGTTGGTCTTGGTACAGACGGTCCTGCCAGCGGTAATACGCTGGATATTTTTACACAAATGAAGCTTTGTGCTGGTTTTCATAAAAATGAAACCAGGGACCGGAGTGCATTTCCGGCGGAAACGATTGTTACTATGGCTACGATTCAGGGAGCAAAGGCTCTGGGGTTAGATTCTGTAACCGGATCGTTAGAGCCGGGGAAGCAGGCAGACTTTATTCTTGTTGAAACAAGCTCAGCTAATATGTTTCCGGTATACGACCCCTATTCTGCCCTGGTTTACAGCGCCAATGCTTCGAATGTGGAAGCGGTTTATGTAGCCGGGGAATGCCTGGTGAAAGATAAGAAGCTTTTGAAGGCAGATATGGAAGTAATGAGGGATGCACTTATTGAGAAAATGAAAAAAACTGTTTTTGGGGTATATATGAAAAATATAACAGATTGATAATCCATGGGTTGGCCTTCCATCATACATATATAGATGGATGCCCAGCCCATGGAATTTGACTTTAAGGGCTTAATAGCCTCTGGCTGGTTCCTGATTGCATTACTTACCCTTTTGTTAAAATATTATATTGATATGATTTGCTATTATATGGAAAAAGATATAATATATAATGTATATAACCTTTTTATGTTCTGGTTGTTGTACATGGTTTTAACAAATAATAATCAGAAGGAAATGATTCGGTGTTATTCAGAAAAAAATGGACAGAGGTTTATAATACTGTAAATCTGGATAAACTATACAGAGCATGAAGAAAAGGCCAGATACCTTTTAACAAAAATTTAATTAAAACAGAGTTAAAGCACTATAAAAAAATTGACAATTAAAATGGCCTGTGGTAAACTATATCAGTATGAATATACGCCGGTACCCAGTATTTTGGATACTCCAACCAGTACCTGGTATGCGGTAAGAATGAGAGATTAAAGGAGGATCTAATGATTTCAAAGGAAAAAAAAGCAGCAATTATTTCTGAATACGGTAGAAAGGCTGGCGATACAGGTTCACCAGAAGTACAGATCGCAATTCTGACAGAGAGAATTAAAGAATTAACCGATCATCTTCAGAAGAACCCAAAAGATCATCATTCCAGAAGAGGTCTGCTGATGATGGTTGGTCAGAGAAGAGGTCTACTTGATTATTTAAAGAAGACAGACCTGGAAGGCTATCGTTCATTAATCGAGAAGTTAGGAATCAGAAAATAATAAACCATTTAGGGTGGAGAACTTCTCCACCCTATCTGTATATTAAGAAAAGAATGTTAAAAGTAGAAGCATCCCCCGAGACCGCTGATGTGCGCGTAATAAGCAGAGCCGAATGGCAGGAATAAGATTTTGGAATGTTTACATACCAAAATCCTATTCAGGCCATTCGGCGAGCAACCGCGAACGAAGGACGCCAGTCCTGAGTTTGTGGCTGCGAATTCTGCCAGAGGCAGAATCTGCTTATGTCCCCGGAAGAGCAGAAGCAACCGCGAACGAAGGACGCCAGTCCTGAGTTTGTGGCTGCGAATTCTGCCAG
>CAYOCB010000001.1:433791-517747 GCA_964402355.1 uncultured Lacrimispora sp. | reverse complement strand
AGGCAGAATCTGCTTATGCCCCCGGCCTGCAGCATAATCAATTTCAAATTGATTTTTTACGCGTAGATCAGTAGTTTCGGCATCTTCTGCTTATAATATAAATTATATTTTAAAAGGAGATACCAATATGTACAAGAGTTTCAGTATGGAACTGGCCGGCAGGACCTTAACCGTTGATGTCGGCAGAGTAGCAAAACAGGCAAATGGTGCGGCATTTATGCACTATGGAGATACAGTTGTGGTAGCCACAGCAACTGCCTCCGATAAACCAAGGGATGGAATTGATTTCTTCCCGTTAAGTGTGGAGTATGAGGAAAAGTTATATGCCGTAGGTAAAATTCCAGGCGGCTTTAACAAAAGAGAAGGAAAGGCATCAGAAAATGCCATTTTGACCTCCCGTGTAATCGATCGTCCTATGAGGCCGCTGTTTCCAAAAGATTACAGAAATGACGTGACGCTGGACAATATCGTAATGTCTGTAGACCAGGACTGCAGCCCGGAGCTGACTGCCATGTTAGGCTCCGCCATCGCAACATGCATTTCTGATATTCCATTTGACGGTCCCTGTGCTTCCACCCAGGTAGGTCTTGTAGACGGAGAATTCGTCATTAATCCGACCCAGGCGCAGAAACAGGTATCCGATATGGCCCTGACGGTTGCTTCCACAAGAGAAAAAGTCATCATGATTGAAGCCGGAGCCAATGAGATACCGGAAGACAAGATGATCGCAGCTATATTTAAGGCACATGAAGTAAACCAGGAAATTATCAAATTTATTGATACTATCGTGGCAGAATGCGGAAAGCCCAAACATCAATATATCAGCTGTGCAGTTCCGGAAGAACTGTTTGCAGCCATCAAAGAGCTTGTACCTCCGCAAGAGATGGAAGTTGCCGTATTTACCGACGAGAAGCAGGTAAGGGAAGAGAACATCCGTAAGATCACGGAGAAGCTTGAAGAAGCCTTTGCTGAAAAGGATGAATGGCTTGCCGTGCTGGGAGAAGCAATTTACCAGTACCAGAAAAAGACCGTCCGTAAGATGATCTTAAAAGACCATAAGCGTCCGGATGGCCGTGCAATTGACCAGATCCGCCCTCTGGCAGCAGAGATCGATATGCTTCCCAGGGTTCACGGTTCTGCCATGTTCACCCGTGGACAGACTCAGATTTTAAATATCTGTACGTTAGCACCTTTATCAGAGAGCCAGAGATTAGACGGCATTGATGATTTGGAAACATCCAAGAGATATATGCACCATTATAATTTCCCGTCCTTCTCTGTTGGGGAAACAAGGCCTTCGAGGGGACCGGGACGCCGTGAAATTGGTCATGGAGCACTGGCAGAGAGAGCCCTGGTTCCGGTTCTTCCATCCGAGGAAGAATTCCCATACGCAATCCGTACCGTATCTGAGACCATGGAATCCAACGGTTCCACCTCTCAGGCAAGTATCTGCTCTTCCTCTATGTCCTTAATGGCAGCAGGCGTTCCTGTCAAATCAGCCGTAGCAGGTATATCCTGCGGACTGGTTACCGGAGAGACCGATGACGATTATCTTGTTCTGACAGATATCCAGGGATTAGAGGATTTCTTCGGCGACATGGATTTCAAGGTTGGGGGAACCCATAAGGGAATCACTGCGATCCAGATGGATATTAAGATTCACGGACTCACAAGACCGATCATTGAAGAGGCTATCCACAGAACCAGAGAGGCAAGAATTTATATTCTTGATGAGGTTATGTCTAAGGCTATTGCCGCACCCCGTAAGGAAGTAGGCAAGTACGCTCCTAAGATCGAACAGATTACCATTGATCCCCAGAAGATCGGTGATGTTGTCGGAAAACAGGGCAAGGTAATTAATAAGATCATCGAAGAAACTGGTGTTAAAATTGATATATCAGATGACGGAAATGTATCTGTCTGCGGAACAGACCAGGCCATGATTGACCGGGCCATTCAAATAATCAAGAGCATTGTAACAGACATTGAAGCAGGCCAGGTTATTACAGGTAAGGTTGTAAGGATCATGAACTTTGGAGCTTTTGTTGAACTATCTCCCAATAAAGATGGAATGATCCACATTTCCAAGCTGTCTGATAAGAGAGTGGCAAAGGTTGAGGATGTGGTCAACATTGGTGATGAAGTAACTGTTAAGGTCATTGAAGTTGATAAAATGGGAAGAATCAACTTAAGCATGAAGCCAGGTGATCTGACTGCAAAGTCTGATGAAGCGAAAGAAGTCAAAGAGACAAAAGAATCCTAATTAAATAGTTCATTTATGAGACAAGGCAGCCGGCAGACAAACATCTGTCTGCTGCCTTTGTTAGAATGAATATACAAACAGGCAGGGAAAAATATGAAAAACATTTATTATAATGGAACGTTCCATGTCAAAAAAGGCATGAATGTCGTGGCGATGGGAGTAGAAAACGGAAGGATCGCTGTTATTGGTGAACGGGAGGATATGGAGAAATGGGCGGAAGGAACAGAGGCAGTCTGGCATGATATGAATGGCCGTTTTGTGATTCCGGGATTTCAGGATTCCCATATGCATCTGGTGCAATATGGGTATGGCTTAACGACGGCTGATTTAACCGGTTGCACCTCATCCATATCAGCGCTTCAGAAAGGCCTCCTGACATATATGGGAGAGCGTAAAAGGGAAAAAGGAAGCTGGATTGTGGGAAGAGGCTGGAATCATGAATATTTTCAGGATAAAAAACGCTTTCCGGACCGCTATGACCTGGACCTGGTTTCTGCCGAACAACCCATTATCATATACCGGGTCTGCGGCCATATAGCCTGTGTTAACTCGGCAGCACTTGCCGCTGCTGGTGTTACCGGAGATACTGCCCAGCCTGCAGGAGGTTCATTTGATACAGATGATAATGGGGAACCAACCGGAGTGTTTCGGGAATACGGGATTGAACTGGTAAGCCGGATGATCCCGCCGCCGGAAAAGGACGAAATTAAGAATTTTATATTGCAGGCCATGAAAAGATTGGGTGCTTATGGGATCACTTCGGCTCAGAGTGATGATCTGGCAGCTTTTCCCGGAGTCTCTTATGAAGAAGTGTTAAGTGCCTACCGGGAACTGGAGGCGGAAGGATTGCTGACAGTAAAAGTATATGAGCAGTGTCTGCTTTCTGATATGGAGACCCTGAAGCATTTTCTGGCAAAAGGATACCGGACGGGTGCAGGAAGCCGTTTCTTTGCCATCGGTCCGCTGAAAATAATTTCCGATGGTTCCCTGGGGGCCAGAACTGCTTATTTAAGCCGGCCATATGACGATGATTCCGAAAATCCGGATAACTGCGGAATCCCTGTCTGCAGCCAGTCAGAGCTTGACGAAAGGATCACTTATGCTTCCGGCCATGGGATGCAGGTGGCAGTTCACGCCATTGGAGACAAAGCCATGGATATGGCAGTGGATGCGATAGGAAAGGCAATGGAAGGCCATACGGAAAATAATATGCGGCATGGGATCGTCCATTGCCAGATCACTACAAAAGCGCTTCTTAAGAAATTCCGGAAATTTAATCTCCATGCCTATATCCAGTCGGTTTTTCTCAATAATGACAATCGTATTGTAGAAAAAAGGGTTGGGACAGAACGGGCATTGGATACTTACCAGTATAAAACTCTTTTAAATATGGGATTGGACGTATCCAATGGTTCCGATGCCCCTGTGGAACATCCGGATGTGCTGGCGGGAATTCAATGTGCTGTGACCAGAACTACTCTGGACGGAACAAAGACCTTTTTAGCTGATCAGGCAGTGACCGTAGAGGAAGCACTGGAAACCTATACGGTCATGGGAGCAAGGGCCAGCTTTGAAGAAGAGGAAAAGGGGATGCTGATGCCGGGCATGGCAGCAGATTTTACCGTTCTGTCAGAAGATATCAGGTTCTGTGCCCCTGAAACAATAAAGGATGCAGTGATATGCCAGACCTTTGTAAACGGTGTCTGCGCATTTGATGGCAGCTTTCAGACCTGAGCTAAGGGGACGGCAGACATGGCGGCAATAAAGAACGATTTGGGAATAAGAGGTTCAGCCTAAAAAAGTGTTGAACCTCTTGGTTAAACATGTTAAAATTACTCCGTAACTAAAATTTCATATAGGAGAAAGGAACCGACATGACAGGACAACTTTCAGTCAGATTCAGAAATCATGGACCGCTTTCCAGGCGGACTAAATTCCAGATTCTTGCCCTGGTGCCGATTTATTTTATTGTTGCAGGTTTATATCTGCAGCCGTTTGATGAAATCTGGAGGGGTATCATTACGATTATCAGGGAGCCGGATTTCCTGATTACGGATTACATTGCCATTGGCGGCATAGGAGCAGCGTTTATTAACGCAGGCCTGTTAACTCTTTTAAGTATTGCGATTGTATATTTCCTTGGTATGGAGATGAGCGGCCATACCATAACTTCATGCTTCCTCATGTTTGGCTTTTCTTTGTTTGGGAAAAATATCCTGAACATCTGGGCTATCATGATGGGAATCTGTTTGTATTCTTATTATCACAAAACTTCCATTACCCGTTATATCTATGTAGGTTTTTATGGGACCTGCCTGTCCCCGATCATAACTCAGATTATGCAGATCGGAAATCTGCCGCTGGCGGTGAGGCTTATCTTAAGCATTGTTGTTGGAATGAGCATTGGCTTCGTACTGCCGCCGCTGTCTACCCACACCCATTATTCTCACCAGGGCTATTCCCTTTATAATGTAGGATTTACCTCTGGCATCATTGCCATCGTCATTGTATCTCTGATGAAATCTTTCGGCACTGCTGCGGAATCCAGGTTAATCTGGTCAACTGGCAATAATGAGCTTTTTACCAGGCTGCTGTTATTTTTATTCACAGGTATGGTGATCCTGTCCTTTCTGGTAGCGGACAATGTGGTCAGACGATATCTGGAGATTTTGAACACTTTTGGAATCAGCGGAACCGATTATGTAAAAACAGAGGGCTTTGGGCCTACTCTTCTTAATATGGGGATCAACGGCATTGTTTCCACCTTGATGGTCCTGGCTGTGGGAGGAGAACTCAATGGCCCCACTATAGGCGGGATATTGACCATTGTTGGGTTCAGTGCCACCGGGAAGCACATTCGAAACATTCTGCCTGTCATGGTAGGAGTGATTATTGGCAGTTTTTCTAAGAATTGGAGCATCACAGATCCAAACGCGATCCTGGCTCTCCTTCTGTCAACGACACTGGCGCCAGTTGCAGGCGAGTTTGGAGCGGCCGCGGGACTTCTGGCGGGATTTCTTCATTCATCCGTGGCTCTTAACGTGGGAATTGTTTACGGCGGTATGAATTTATATAACAATGGTTTTGCAGGCGGTCTCATCGCTACCTTTCTGGTTCCGGTGCTCCAGTCCATACGCGACAGGAGGGCACGTGCCAGAACCCATGTATCCCTGTAGGAAACTGTAATTGAAATAAGGGGAGTTTTATTGTATCATAGTACTGTTCAATGGAACAGTTGGGTGGGGCTATGAGAAAATTAAAAACTTTATATGAACAGAATACAATCATACAATTTCTGGTGTCTTATATCCTGGTGCTGCTGCTTCCGCTCATCCTGCTGAGCTGTGGGTTTGCCACCGCATTCCAGATTGTAAAAAATGACATTGAGGATTCCTATATTACCATGCTTAAGCACAGTGTCACTATCCTTGATAACGAGATGGATAAAATGCAGAACCTGGCTTTACAGACCTCGCAGAATGAGAACGTAAGAGAATTCGCAAAATACAGTCAGGGGGACAAAGGCTATATTCTGACAGCCATGGATGCACTGCATGACGTTTATGAACTTTTGAGTTATCAGAGCGTGGAGCTTTTGGGGGAATCCTATATCTACTTCAGGGGCATGAATCTGGTTATGTATGACAGTACCTATTACCAGCCCCAGGTATTTAACCGTTATTTAAAACAGTGGAAGATTCCGCTTGAGGAGTGGAAAGGCACTATAGCAGATTCTGGAAGGAGAATTCCCGTATATCAGAGGTCAGGGAGCAGCCTGGAGTATGTATTGCCCTTTTCTTCCTATCTGAAAGGGGATAATCAGGGGGTTTTAGTATTCCGGCTTAACCAGTCCGTACTTAACGGCCTGCTGGATTTTTCAGGTTCCTGTGAGAACGGCGGATATGGTTTGTTCATTTTTAATAGTGAAGATGAGCAGGTTTTATGGTCTCATACCACTATGGGAGACTGGAAACAGTTTTCTCCTTCAAAGATGGAACCTGACCGATATTATGAAATGGATGGGATGGGGATTGTGTATACCCGGTCCGAAAAAAATGGATGGAGATATGTCTTGGAGATGCCGGAAAAACAGGCGCTTTCACAGCTTTCAGTATTGAAAAATTTAGTATTCTTCCTTTCTGGGGCTGCAGTTTTAGCAGGAGCGTCTATTTCTATTTATTTATCAGTAAGAAAAGGGAAGCCCATTAATGAGGTTTTTCAGATTATGACTTCCACCGGAGAATCGGAATATAAGTACCAGAACTTAGGAGAAGCAGTTACCAGAATATTAAAGAACCATCAGGAACTTTTAAAGGAAATAGAAAAGGATAAGCCGGCAATGCAGAAGGCCTTTTTTCATGATTTAATAAAAGCTGAGTTCGGCACAGATGAACAGCTGAAGATTGCTGCCAGAAAAGCGGGAATCCAGATGGAAGGGACTGCTTATTTAGCAGCTTCTTTCGAATTATTTCCAGGAAATGATTTTTATGATGTAGATGAACAGACTCTTGATGAAGTACATATTATTTCCCAGCTTATGGAAAAGCACCTCCTTGAGATATACCCTGAAAAGGTTTGGTTTTATAAGAAAAATTACCGCATTACCATGGCGATATTTGCCTTGGAAGACAGGGAAATACTGGCTGGTACTGTTATTAGGGAAGCCAGGGAATGGCTTTTAAAAGAATATCAGGTGGAGACCAATTGGGGAATTGGTCATGCGTGCAGAGATTTACTTCTTCTATGGAAGACATCAGAGGAAGCCAGAATTGCATTAAATCATTGCAGCAGGGAGAAACCGGTAGTGGAATACAGTGCCGGACTTGAGAATATTTATGAATTTTATTTTCCGGATATTGCTCAGGAAAAGCTATTGGAATGCGCCCATTCCGGTCATAGGGAGGAAGTGGAGTCAGTTCTTCGGATTCTGGAAAAAGAAAATTGTGAGAACCGCAGGTTAAGCCGGCCTCAGTTTATTAAACTAAACCAGAAGATTACGGATTTGATTCCGGAACTTTTTAAACAGGATGCAGCGGAAAAGGACATGGCTTTATGGCTGAATGAGATCATCATTGAGCCTGATTTCTCCCATGAGGAATATTTCCAGCGGTTTAAACAGATTCTGCAGAGAGCCTGTGTGGATAATGTGGAAAAAAAGCAGCAGCAGCGTGGAAAGATGATTGGGGATATCATGGATTATATACGGGAACACTACATGGATTCTAGTCTGGGTCTTGCCTCTGTTGGAACCATATTCCGGGTTTCAGAAGGATATCTATCTTCTGTCTTTAAGGAACAGGCTGGAATAAATTTCGGGGAATACCTTGAAGGAATCCGCATTGATAAAGCTTGTAAGCTTTTAATGGACAAGAGAAATACGGTAAACGATATTGCGATTATGGTGGGATATAACAGTGTTCAGTCCTTTCGACGGGCCTTTAAACGGGTAAAGAGGATTAGCCCCAAAGAGGCCAGAAACCAGGTGTTATAAGGGAATCAGAGAAAAGGAACTATTTTTAAGTCATTGAAAATAGTTCCTTTTTGAATACATTTTTTTAGAAGAAAGGAATGTATCTTATGTATTAATAAATTATATGTTATGTTCTATTTGTTTCATAAAGATAAACAAGGAGGAGTTATGATGGTGAAAGCCAAAGATATGGCGGGTGTTTCCTCAGGGAACATGATTCCGCTGCAAGTAAGAATATGGCGTCACAGATGGTTTTATATAATGTTTTTACCGGTTTTTCTGTCTATGATAGTATTTGCTTATTTTCCTATGGTTGGAATTTTATATGCGTTTACAAAATATACCCCGTTTACAAAGCCGGTTTTTATTGGATTGAAGAATTTTAAAATACTGTTTTCCAGTCCGGCATTCTGGAGAGCATTTAAAAATACGCTCCAGATTAGTTTTGTAAACATGATACTCGGCATGATATTCAGTGTAGGACTGGCGCTTTTAATTGATGAGATCAGTGGGGTAGGGTTTAGGAAGATAACACAGACAGTGGTCTATATCCCTCATTTCATTTCATGGGTAGTTGTTGCTTCTATTTTTACCATGTTTTTATCTCCCAAAAGCGGAATCGTAAACCAGGTCATTACCTTATTAGGAGGAAAGCCGATCTATTTCCTTGCCAATGATAAGTGGTGGCGACCGGTTTTCTATTTGATTAACCGGTGGAAAGAAACCGGTTGGGGAACTATTATCTTTATTGCAGCGTTAGCGGGGGTTGATCAGGAGATGCATGAAGCAGCCAGAATTGATGGGGCCAACAGGCTTCAGAGAATTTGGTTTATCACCCTGCCGGCCATTTCCGGAACAATTCTGATTGTGTTCATATTGAATCTGGCAAAGATTTTAAATCTGTTTGATGCAGTATGGGTACTGCAGAATTCCATGGTACTTAGCAAATCGGATGTTATAGGAACCTATGTTTTCCGTATGGGTATTACCAGTGCCGATTATGGATTGTCCACAGCAGCAGGTTTATTTAAATCCATTGTATCCGTGATACTGGTTACATTAGCAAACCGGGCCAGCAAAAAGATAAAAGGGGAGGGAGTATTATAATGGAATCTGTACGCAAAGAAAAAATTTCATTGAAACCCGGTCATCGGAGCCGAGCTGTGTTTTTGATATTTAATTATACTTTTCTGACAGCTTTGATGGTTCTTATGATTATTCCTTTATTAAAGGTATTTGTGGATTCTGTGGATTCAACTACATATGGCATACGTTTATGGCCAAAACAGGTAGAATTTACCGCATACAAGATGATAATTAATAATCAGACCTTATATCGGCCATTTCTGGTATCCATATTTACTACGGTTCTGGGAACAGCAGTTGGCCTGCTGCTTACTACGTTAGGTGCTTATGTGATTATTCAGAAGGATATGCCAGGTCATAAGATTATATCCAGAATGATATTGTTTACCATGTTATTTTCCGGGGGATTGATTCCTACTTATTTAAATATTAAGAATTTAGGACTTATGAACAATTTGATTGCGGTAATTATCCCTTGTGGGTTAAGCGCCTATAACATGATTCTGATGAAAAGCTTTTTTGAGACTATTCCCCAGTCATTGTATGAAGCGGCGGCTTTAGACGGCTGTACTCCTGTTGATACATTTTTCCGGGTGGTTCTGCCTCTTTCAAAACCGGCATTGGCATCCATAGGCCTGTTCATTGCTGTTGGAATGTGGAATGAATATATGCATTTTATCCTTTATATTACTAATCCAAACTGGAAGAATTTTCAGGTAAAGATTAGGGATTTGATTTTAAATGATGGAATTTCCGGAAATGCGGCAACCTTAACTTTATCCCAGGAAATGCTAAAAAGTGCGGTTGTCATTGTAGTTGTTTTTCCGTTTTTACTGATTTATCCGTTTATTCAAAAATATTTTACAAAAGGTGTAACAATTGGAGCAG
Organism: uncultured Lacrimispora sp.; assembly: GCA_964402355.1. Lineage (GTDB taxonomy): Bacteria > Bacillota > Clostridia > Lachnospirales > Lachnospiraceae > Lacrimispora. The sequence continues at coordinate 508,040 of CAYOCB010000001.1, read as the reverse complement.
TAAAGGGATAGTAATCAGGCGCAACTTCCTGAATTATTATATAATATTACTTTGGAGGAGGAAATATAATGAGGTTTGGAAAAAAAGCTATAGCTGCAGTTCTTATGGCAGCTATGGGAGTGTCGACCTTAGCCGGTTGTGTAGGAGAAAAAACGGATTCAAAAGCTGCCAACAACACAGTTGAGACAACAGCGCAGTCTTCAGAAGGAGCAGGCAAGGAAGATGGTACAGATACAACAAAAGGCAGTACGGCTGCCAAACCGGAAAGCATTACATGGATGGTTCATACCGGTTTAAACGAGGAAAACGGAACCTCACAATGGGCAGAGGAATTTGAAAGGCTTACAGGAATTAAAATGAATTTAAATGTTGTTTCTAATAATGAATACTCTCAGCTGCTGGAGTTATCCTTTGCTTCAGATACCGTGCCGGATGTCTTTGACCTGACTGGTGTAAATCTGGCAGTTTATGCAAAGCAGAACGCCATTGCCGATTTAACCGATTATCTGGCCGGTTCCCGGTTTTATAACAAGGTAGACCAATCTTTATGGGATGCTGTAACATTAAACGGCCGTATTTATGGTATTCCTGCACAGAAGGCCAGCGGAACTGTAACTTATGTGAGAAAAGACTGGTTAGACCGTCTTGGAATGGCTGTTCCCGCCACCTATGATGAATTTATAGAAATGCTGCGCCGATTTAAAGAAGAAATTCCAGAATGTACCGTTCCTTATACGGCAGCAGGCTTAAAAGCATCAATGAGTCTCCCGGAATTTTATCAGGGAGCTACTGCAGAATTTATTAAAGCTGACGGGCAGTGGGTTGACGGCATGGCACAGGATAATATGGCTCAGGCTCTTACCAATATGAGTGAGGCTTACAAAGAAGGACTCCTGGATACGGAAGTAGTGACCAATACGACATCAAACTGCCGTGATCAGTGGTATTCCGGAACTGTTGGAGCATTTAATTACTGGGGAGGTTCATGGGCAAAGATATTGACCGAGCGTCTTCAGCAGAATGTGCCGGAAGCAGAGGTGATAGCAATTCCGCCGATTGAGGGAGCCGTATATGAGGCCAGGGTTCCAATGCTTTATTGTATCAATGCAAGGCTTTCCAATGAACAGATTGCTTCCATATTTAAATATTTCTTTGAGTATATGCATGATGGAAGTGAAGGACAGGTATTATTTGAAAGCGGAGTGGAAGGACTTCACTGGAAACAGGAGGGAGATCATATCGTACAGCTTCCCACTTTATCAAATTCGAATGAAGTGCTTCAACAGGCCTGGATTACCCCGTGGCTTGCCATTTCCCCGTTGGAATCAAGCGATAAGAAGATTGAACTTGATCCAGTGGTAGTATCAACTTTAGATTTGGTAGATAAAAATGCCAGACCTAAAAACGTATATCCGATTTCAGAAACACTTACCAGGATTCAGTCTGATTTAGAGGCACTTAGAGAAGAAATACTGGCAAAGGTTGTTATGGGAGATATGACAGTAGAAGAAGGGCTTCAGAAATATAAAACAGAGTCAGAGATGCTGAATGTAAGCAAAGTTACAGAAGAGATGAATGCAGAGTAGCAGAAGCATTATGCGAAAGCCGGGAAGTAGTATTTTTTCTTCCTGACTTTTGTATTATCTGGCAGCGGCAGGCTGAATTTATCCCTTGTGGAACTGCGGAAACTTTAAAAATAAGGTGTTATATTAGGGTAGCGGTTTAGGAATTCCTGTGATAGAATAAGGCAAAAAGAATATTATTGAGGAAATTAAAATGTTATATCAGATAAAGGACGGAACAGTCACGGCAGGCGGAAATCTTATTCTGTCGCATATTGATTTTGAGATACACGGAAAAGAAAAAATTGCGGTAGTGGGAAAGAACGGAGCCGGGAAGACAACGCTCTTAAGGCTGATAGCCGGAGAACTGGATTTAGACCGGGATGACAGGCGCGGGGGGCCTGGTATCATCTGCTCCAGAAAGTTATCCGTGGGATACTTAAAACAGCAGGCATTTTCGGATATGGAAAGGACGGTAGAGGCAGAGCTTCTAAAATACTGTCCCTGTCCGGATACCTATGACTTGGAACGGTTTGAATATGAGCGGGAATATGATACCCTTTTTACCGGGCTGGGATTTTTTAAAGAGGATAAGAAAAGAAAGCTGTCTGAGTTCTCCGGCGGAGAGCAGACCAAGATCGCCCTTATCCGGCTTCTGCTATTAAAGCCGGATATCCTGCTTTTGGATGAGCCAACCAATCATCTGGATATTCAGACATCGGAGTGGCTGGAGCAGTATTTGAAACAGTATGAGAAAGCAGTGGTAATGGTTTCCCATGACCGTTTTTTCCTGGACCAGACGGTTTCTGTTGTGTACGAACTGACCGGAAAAAAACTGACCCGCTACTGCGGTAATTATACTCAGTACCGGGAAGAGAAGAGAAAGACTTTCCGGCTTCAGACAAAGGCTTATGAGCGGCAGCAGGAGGAGATACGGCGTTTAAATGATCTGGTTGAACGGTTTAAGAATAAACCCAATAAGGCTTCATTTGCGAGGGCAAAAAGAAAGGCAGCGGAAAGACTGAAACAGGTTACAAAACCGGCAGAGGATGAGGCCCATATGTTCACCGGGCCGCTTATTCCGGCTTTTCCCGGCAGCAAATGGGTCTTTGAATCAGAGCATTTGAAAATTGGCTATGGACGCCCCATTCTGGAGATAACCATAAGAATCCGGAAAGGTCAGAAAATCGGTATCCTGGGGGCAAACGGGGCTGGGAAAAGCACCTTTTTAAAAACAGCTGCGGGTCTTATTCCTCCTGTTTTTGGTGAGTATTCCCTGGGGAACCAGATAACCATCGGCTATTTTGACCAGCATTCGCCGGAATTCCATTCACCAAAGACCGTGGCGGAACATTTTCACGATTTATTTCCCTCTCTGACGGATAAGGAAGTTCGGAGTATCCTTGGTGCTTATCTTTTCGGAGGAAAGGAGGCGGGAAAAAAGGTGGACTGCCTGTCAGGAGGCGAGAAGGCAAGGCTTGTTTTGGCGGAGCTTTTGCAGAGCAGGCCTAATTTCCTGATTTTGGACGAGCCGACCAACCATATGGATATCCAGGCAAAAGAGACTCTGGAATCTGCTTTACGGGCTTATACAGGCACGATTCTTTTCGTATCCCATGACCGCTATTTTTTAAGCCGTGTGGCAGAATCGGTTTTGATATTTGAAGACAAGTCAGTTCTTTACTATCCATTTGGCTATGAACATTATCTGGAACGGAGCAGAAAGGCAGGAAGCGGGGGAGGAGTCGCAGCCCGGATAAAGGCAGAGGAACAGGCCCTGATCGCCGGGATGCGGGCTGTTCCAAAAGCAGAGCGGCACCGGTTAAGAGAGATTCCGGCAGAAGAAGCGTATTTAGACTGGAAACTTGGCCTTGTGTCAGAAAAAATGTCACCGGTACAGGAACGGGTGGAGAAATTGTCAAACCGCATGGAAGAGATGAAGGAAAAATGGCTGGAATCAGAAGAGTTCTGGAACGGCGGGCAGTGGGAAGAGGCCGGGGCTTATGAGAATCTTAATGATAATTTAAAACGTACATGGGAGGAATGGAATGAGCTGTGTCTGGAATGGTTTGATACGGCTTTTGAAGACGGATAGTTATTGGAATCGAAAACTAGTTAACAAAGTCATTTCAATTCAGGAAAAAACGCAGATATTGACGTTTCATGCGTCAACATCTGCGTTTAAAATGTTTTAAGATACTTTGCTGTTTGTAATCAGTATTTTCCGGATAACGATTCTGTTACCGGTTTCACCTGAAACTCCGGTTCTATTCTATTAATAGAGAAATCAGATTCCCTGCGGTAGTCTATCAGATCTTTATTCAACTTGAATTTCCCAACTTCCTGCTGCAGTGTCTGGGACTGCGCTGCCAGTTCTTCGCTGGAAGCAGAGCTTTCTTCTGCAGTTGCTGCGTTGGTCTGGATGACGGAGGATACCTGTGACAGACCCTGGTTAATCTGTTCAATTGCCATTACCTGTGCAGAAGAGGCAGAATCTATTTCCTGAATTGCCTTTTCCACAAGTATTGATTTCTCAGTAATTTCATAATAACATTCATTATACTTAATTATAAACCGATATGACGGAAGCTGAGACGGCGATTGCTGTCAGCCTTCCCAAATAACTTCCCAATGTTCATCTTTGCGTTTATTTGCTTTTAATCTCTGTGGTATTTTTAATTGCTCCTTTTGTGTGACGTGAATTTTGACGGCTGATATTTGAATATCAACATAAAATGCTCTACATTTTTCATAAAATCTATTTAAAATCTATTTTCAATACTGATTTTCTTTCGATTGACAAACAATAATTGCATATTATATAATAAAAGACGTCGATATTTGTCTAAAAAGAGGGACGTGGTTTTGATTATACTGCGGCTTTTTTGCGTTTCAAAGGTTATATCAGAAAATAGTAAAGCTGATGGAAGGATGACGATGGCCTCTGCTATGCTGGAAACCATAGCAGAGGCCTTTCTATTAAAGAATACGTACTGCATTAAAACGATCCTTTTTATATGGATCATAAAAACCATCACTTAAATTCCAGTCTTCAAATTCTTCTTTGCTGAATAACAGGTGTTCAGTCCTGTGAGACTGCATGGGAATTTCCCCTATGAGTACGCCCTTTCTGGCTACCCGTAATAGTTCCTTGGTTGCATTAGCGGCGTATTCCTTATTATCAAAATAAAGGTAGACGCCATAACAGATGACTTTGTCAAAGGATTGATCCTTAAAGGGCAGGTCTGCTGCCTCTCCTGTTAATACAGAGTGATGCAGCAGTTCGATATGCTTTTGTACCAACGTTGGGGAGTAGTCGATTCCTACATAATCACAGTCCAGATATTGGGCCAGAGCGCCTGCACCGCAGCCTACCTCCAGAACTTTGTCTGTCTTTTGAATATCCAGCCGTCTGGTTATCTGACGGGCGACTTCTTCCATATCAACTTTTGTGGCTTCATAACCGTCGTATGCCAGCAGGTCCGTGACGGATCCAGCCGCCCGTCCTTTCCTGGTCCAGATCTGTTTCCAGGTTTCCTGAGTTGTTTCCTGTACATTCATTTTGTTTACCTCCTATATTAGCGTAATATATGTTTCAGCGCATCAGCCAGCCGTTCATTATCGGTCGTTGACCTGACTGCGATGCGGATAAACTCCCTTCCTTCCATTCCGGGCTTATGTGACAGGTCTTTCACCAGGATATTGTAACGGTTCAGTAAAAGCTCCGCTATCTGGGAAGCAGAACAGCCGTCTGTGATCTCACACATCATGAAATTAGCCTGTGAAGGGTAAAGCTTCAGCTGCCTGATGGAGTAAAGTGACTGGTACATGTCTTCTCTGGCTGCTTTAAATCGTTCCAGGGCTTCGTGGTAGTCTGACTGGTATTTTTCAAAAATCTGCAGGAAATATTCTGCCAGTGAGTTGATGTTCCAGATTGGAAGCTCTTTTTTCACCGTATTCAGAATATCCGGATTGCTGCAGGTAAGGATTCCCAGCCGCAGTCCGGGGACTCCATAGGATTTTGAGATGCTTTTGATAAGTACCAGGTTCGTATAAGTGTTCAGGATTTCCTGACTCATTAACGACGGGGAGTCTTCTGCTGAAGAAAAATCAATAAAAGATTCATCCAGTATGAAAATCATGTTCCTGTCCCTGCAGTATCCTGCGAGGGAGAGGACCTCCGATTTGGAAATATAATTGCCGCTGGGATTATCCGGATTAACAAGCACCAGGGCATCCAGTTCCTTATCCTTATAAAAATTCATAATATCCTGTGCGGTATACGTATAATCCGGAGAGTGAATTAAAAAAGGAATGACATTCCGGGCGCAGTTTGCATACTCCTCAAAGGAAGGGCGAAGGACACCGACGGCATTTTTGAAGCTGCGGATCAGAGGTTTGATTAATTCAGCCGCTCCATTTCCTGTAAGGACCTGGCTTCTGTCCAACCCCAGTGATTTTGCAGCCAGCAGATTATTGACCTCGATGCCGGATGGATAGCTGGTGGCAAGTTCTTCGAAGCTGGCCTTGATTTCCCCCATGAAACGGCTGTTGGGGAAATAGGGATTGACCAGATAACAGAAGTCTAAAAGCCCCGGATACCGCCAGTAGCCTCCGTAACGCTTTGATAACCGTGCGAGCCTGCTCTGGGAATCGGTGAAAATGGATTCTGCAATATCTAAATCCTGTTCATCGTCGATTTCATACCAGAAACCGCTTTCCAGTTTAGAAGCCTTTAGATCATGGTCATCCAGAAGAGAAATAACCTTTAGCACCTGTTCGTAATATTCGTTGTTTCCCAGAGCTTTGCTGTAGGCTTCCAGGAACGGTACATAATGAGTAGTGGAAAAATTACGGCTGAATTTATAGATATTGACCGTTTTGTAATAGGAATGAATATCCTCAAACCGGAAATCTTTCCGGGTCAGGAATTTCATGATATTGTCCTGCTCATCCAGTAAGACAACGGTTCCATCCATCCAGCTCTCAAAATGGGCTACCAGGGCCAGATTGGGATAAGGATCGTCTAGGATCTGAGTGAGTACCTCTTGTTCAAATATCAGATCCGATTCCAGCAATAGGGTATCATCCATAAGCAGATGGTCTTTTGCAAGATAAAGGGAATAGATATTGTTAGTCGTCTGATAAACTGGGTTGTCAATAAATGTGACGGGCGTATGTATGGGGAGGGATGTGATAAAGGACTTCAGTTCCATGCCTTTATGGCCGGTCACGACGATGATCTGGTTTAAATGATAATGATCCAGCTGTTTTAACATGCGTTCGATCATGGGAATACCATTAACATGGACCATACACTTGGACTGATTTTCGGTTAGCTTCTTCAGACGCCGTCCCATACCGGCGGCCAGAATAATTGCCTGCATAATATCCTCCTTGCGTTCAAAAAATGATAAATATACCAATTAATGAACATAATAGCAGTTTACAATTACTGTGTCAAGAGGTTTATATTAAATTTATTTCTGAAAAATTAAATCTACATATAGGGCATCTCGCGTTATTATTGAGTACTCATACGTCGAGTACTGTCAAAAGGAACGAGCTTTAATCAGCTTACACAGGATGATATTAATTTAATGATGAATCATATCAATTCATACAAAAGAAAAAAGCTGAATAATCGCAGTCAGTTGTCGTTTACAAACATTGCATCTCATTTTACAAAGTGGAATCTTGTGTTACATTTAAGTTTATTATTGAGTCCTGCATATAGGACACGAACTGAAAATATTATAAAACAATAAAATGATATCGAAAAACAATAAATTAATATTGACATATAATATATTACATGGTATGATACCTGAAATAAAGGGAATTTTATAATGAAAGAAATGAAAGGAGCATTTGATCCATGTGGACAAAATGTAAGTCATTAAAATTATCAGCCATACTTGTAAAAATGGTCTTTATTTCATTGATACTGTCGATTTTTCTTATTCCGGTGAGTGTTAAATGGTTTTATTTGATTTCCGATAAGCCTGATTTATTTATACCAATATGTTTATCCCTGTATATAGCTTTGATTCCAGCTTTTATCATCATTACAGCACTTGACCGGCTTCTTTCAAACATTAGAAAGGAACAGATATTCATTAATCAGAATGTAACCATATTACGGGTGATCTCATGGTGTTGTTTTGCTGTATCAATTGACTTCCTGATCTTCATGGTATTTGGTTTCCGGTTTCCGGTTTACTTCTTCCTTTCATTTGCAGCAGCTTTCTTTGGCCTTATAATAAGAGTGCTTAAGAATGTGTTTGAACAGGCTGTTGCTTTGCAGCTTGAAAATGATTTTACAATATAAGGAGTAAGAATATGCCTATTATAATAAATTTGGATGTAATCATGGCAAAGCGTAAAATTTCTTCAGGTGAGCTTGCAGAGAAAATAGGTCTTACGCCAGCCAACCTGTCCATTCTAAAAACGAATAAAGCAAAAGCAATCCGGTTTTCTACTTTAGAAAAACTATGCAAAACGCTTGAGTGCCAGCCAAGTGATATTTTAGAATATAGGGAGGATGAATAATGGAGGATCATATTATTTTAAAAGACAGCAGTAAGCTGCCTGATGGGAATGCACTGGAAGAGATAAACGGCTACAGCATATTCGATCATGTATATGTTTATATTGTACTGCTGCTGGGTTTCTGCTTTATCCGTTTTGTTTTATGGAATGTCACCGGTTTTCTGACAACAATATTTTTTATTGCAGCAATAGGGGCCATACTGGTCTATCTTAGAAATAGCAGTTACCGGCTGAATAAGTTTCATATTCTGCTGTGTGTGGTGCTTATCTTGTTCAGTCTGGTATTTTCCATAACAGCCAATGATTTTATTAAGTTCCTTGATCTTAATTTTGTGACAGTACTGGGAATCTACTGGGTATATTCCATATGCAGCGATAAAGATAAAATAGAGAGGTTCTTTGTCTTTTCTATGCTGAAGGCTGCCGTGATCATGCCTTTTAGTAATTTTACAAGACTGCCCAAGGTTATTGTCTGCTCATCGAAAAGATCAAGGATCAGCAATAATATAAGACTTGCATTCCTGGGCCTTATCGTGACCATACCCCTTACTCTGATGGTTGCGGGTCTGCTGACAAGTGCAGATAAAGGCGTAAAAGACATGCTGGAGGTATTCTTTGATAATATTACAGTAAAAAGTGTGGAAATTATCATGCAGATCGTGTTAGGGATCCCGGTTGCTCTTTATATATTTGGTATGCTGTTCTCCAATGTCAGGAAAGCCAGGAAGAACATATTAACTGATGAACAATGTGAGAAAGGCCTGGAACAGATCAGGGTCGTTCCAAACATAACGGTTTACTCAGCGGTAACGCCCATCTGCCTTTTATACGCTTTGTTCGTTATTTCGCAGATCCAGTATTTCATTTCGGCTTTTCAGGGAAACCTTGTTAAGGATTACAGCTATGCGGAATATGCAAGAAGGGGCTTTTTTGAATTATGTGCAATAGCGGTGATAAATCTTTTGGTAATCTTATTTATCAGCCTGTTTTCTAAGCTGAACGGTGAGAAAAAGCCGTTTGCCCTTAAGCTGTATTCTGCCGTAATATCAGCATTTACCTTATTTATCATATCGACTGCGATCAGTAAGATGGTTATGTATATCGGAAAGTACGGCCTGACACAGCTGAGAATTTATACATCCTGGTTCATGATTCTTCTAGCTGTTGTATTTGTATATATTATAATTAAACAATTCAAATTTCAATTTAATTTTGCAAAATATACGTTCCTGTCATTTATATTCCTGTTCGGAGTGCTGTGTTTTTCCAATGTGGACAGAAATATAGCAAGGTATAATATTCAGATGTATCAGACAGGCAGGGTTCCAGACCTGGACCTGGCGGCGATTGATAACACTTCTGACGATGGTATGCTTTATGTAGTGCAGAAGGGAATTGATACGGAGGATTATCTTATGGATAAGCTTCAGAGGTATGAAAGTAATCCATACAGAACGTATAATCTTTCATCCCTGCAGTTAAAGCGGTTATTAGAAAAAAAACAATAACGCAATCTTGACATTTTTGGAATCGATGTTATAATATGAAAATGATTTCTAATTTCGAATACGGGTGAGGAATATGGCAGAGCGAGGGAGATATCGGACAAAACAGCAGGAAATCATTCTGAGCTGTCTCAAAAAGCAAAAAGAAGTATTTTGTACAGTGGAACAATTTATAGAATGCCTCCGTCATGATGGAATCCATGTGGGGCAGACAACCGTATATCGGGCGCTGGAGCGGTTGACGGAAGATGGAGCAGTAATTAAAATCCCATCCGTAGATGGTTCAAAGGCCCAGTTCCGGTATGTTGGAGAAGAGATAAGCAGCAATGTGGGAAAACTTGTGTGTCTGAAGTGCGGCTGCATCATTCCCCTTGAATGCTCAAGGCTTGATGAATTCTCCAGACACATTCATGAGGAACATGAATTTGAGCTGGACCAGCAGCACATGGTGCTGTATGGCTGCTGCAGCCGATGCCAGAAGGTATAAAAGCTTGAAAGGAGAAGAATATGAAGTGTCTTAAAAACTACAGACGGATTGCATCCTTGTTTTTAGCTGTTCTTTTAACAGTTATTCTTCTCTTTTCTTATTTTTACGTTCTTACCCATCTGAAGCATAAATGTACAGGTGAGGACTGTCCTGTCTGTGCCGGGATTGAAATGTGCATTGCGGCGCTTCATGTACTGTCGGAAGCAATCGGAGCAGGAGCAGTCAGCATCTTTGCATATATATTTTTAAAAAAGCTGACGATTAACTATCTGGCCGGATTCTTTTTGATTCCGGTCTCTTTGGTTCGTTTAAAGATCCGTCTGGATAATTGAACTTACCGGTTTTTATGAACTAAAATAAAAGAATCGGAGATAGATTTATAATGAAAAAATCAAACAAGTTATTCGGCGGACTGACTGTGGCAGTACTTACTGCGGGAATGATGCTTTCCGGCTGTACTGGTAAAGTGAAGGAATCTGACACAGGAAAGCTGAAAGTGATGGCAAGCTTTTACCCGGTATACGACTTTGCCGTAAAGATCGGAGGGGACAAAGCGGAAGTGACGGACATGGTTCCTGCCGGTACAGAGCCTCATGACTGGGAGCCGGCTACCCGCGATATTGCAGACCTGGAACAGGCAGATATTTTCATATACAGCGGAGCCGGTATGGAACACTGGGTGAAAGATGTGCTTGCAAGTCTGGATAACCAGAAACTGATATCGGTAGAAGCCTCAAATGGAATAACCTTAAATCCGGGACACGGCCATGAAGCAGGACAAGAGAAGGAAGCTGCTTCAAAGGAGGAACACGACCATGGTGAGTATGATCCTCATGTCTGGTTAAGTCCGGTGAATGCCAAAAAAGAGATGGAAAATATCAAGAATGCATTTGTTGAGGCGGATCCCGGCAACAAAGAATATTACGAAGCCAATTATAAAACTTATGCGGAAAGGTTCGACCAGTTGGACCAGTCGTATAAAGACACCCTGTCCTCCCTTCCGAATCATGTCGTAGTAGTTTCCCACGAGGCATTTGGCTATCTCTGCAATGCCTATGGGCTTACCCAGATGGGAATCGAAGGTTTGTCACCAGATTCGGAACCGGATCCGGCGAGAATGGCAGAAGTCATCGATTTTGTTAAGAAGAATCAGGTGAAGACTATCTTTTTTGAAGAACTGGTAAGCCCGAAGGTTGCGGAAACAATCGCAAAAGAAACCGGAGCGGTGACACAGGTCTTAAACCCCATTGAGGGACTCGGCGATGAAGAAATCAAAGCCGGTGATGATTATTTCTCTGTCATGGAGAAAAATCTGGAAGTATTAAAAGAAGCACTGGAATAAAAGAGACAGGAGTAAGGATTGTGAATGCGATTGACATAAAGGGGCTGACCTTTTCCTATGGAAGCACACCGGTTCTTGAAGGTGTGGATTTCTCTGTTCCCAAAGGCCGGTTTGCCGCCCTGATCGGGTCCAATGGAGCAGGTAAAAGTACATTGATCAGATTACTGTTAGGGGATCTGTCTTTAACAAGAGAAAACGGGAGTATCCGGTTATTGGGACATGACCTTAAGCAGTTTAACGGCTGGAAGGAAGTAGGCTATGTTCCCCAGAACGGAATGACGGCCTATAAAGACTTCCCTGCTTCTGTGGAGGAAATTGTCCAGGCAAACCTATACGCCCAGGTCGGTATGTTCCGGTTTGCCGGGAAGAGGGAAAAGGAACAGGTGCTTCTTGCACTCCGCCAGGTGGGAATGGAACCGTACAGGAAACGTCTGATCGGGAAGCTGTCAGGAGGCCAGCAGCAGCGGATCCTTCTTGCCAGAGCACTGGTTAACAGGCCCAGGCTGTTGATCTTAGATGAACCTACTTCCGGAGTGGATGAGAAAAATACGGATGAATTTTACCGGCTTATTAAAAGGTTCAATCGCGAAGAGGGGATGACTGTCTTTATGGTCACCCATGACCGGATGCGTCTTTCGGGGCTTGCAGATGATATCTGGCAGATGGAAGATGGCTCGATGAAACAGATACTGGCTGATCAGGGGGCAGATAACAATGGAAATATTTAATTATGCCTTTATGCAGCGGGCCTTTCTCGTAGGTATTCTGCTGGCGGTGGTCATTCCCTGTATAGGCGTCGTAATCGTATTAAAAAGGCTGTCTATGATCGGAGATGCACTGTCTCATACATCATTAGCCGGGGTAGCGGCAGGCCTGATCATGGGTATTAATCCCGTGGCAGGTGCCGCCGCCGCCTGTATTCTGGCTGCATTTGGAATTGAAGCGATCCGGAGAAAGCTTCCCCGGTATTCGGAAATGTCCATTGCGATCATCATGTCTGCAGGAATTGGCCTGGCTGGGGTGCTGTCCGGATTCGTGAAGAATTCCGCCAATTTCAACAGCTTTCTTTTTGGCAGTATTGTAGCGATCAGCGACATGGAAATGTATCTGGTTATCGGCGTCAGCATAACGGTCCTTTTCCTGTTCCTGCTTCTTTATAAGGAACTGTTCTATATAGCCCTTGATGAACGGAGCGCCAGACTGGCCGGTGTTCCGGTAAAAAGGGTAAATTTTATATTCACCATACTGACTGCTGCAACGGTTTCCATTGCAGCCAGGACTGTGGGGGCATTGATTGTATCCTCCATGATGGTGATACCTGTAGCCTGTGCCATGCAGTTTGGCAGAAATTACAGACAAACGGTTGTCTATGCGGTTTTTTTTGATGTGGTATTTATGGCAGCAGGACTTTTTGCTGCTTACTATCTCGGATTAAAGCCCGGAGGAACCATTGTACTGGTAGGTGTTATTTTCCTTCTGTTTATTTTTGCCGGTAAGAAGCTGCTTGGAGTGAAAGGCTAGAATACGGAAAGGAGTCAGGAAAAATGACGGAAATCTATATTGTATCCGGCTTTTTGGGAGCAGGCAAGACCACGCTCATAAAGACCATGGTCAGAACTGTTTTTAACGGCCGGAATGTTGTGGTGATTGAAAATGATTTCGGTGAAGCAGGGATCGATGCCAGCCTGCTTAAGGAATGCCGTCTGACGGTTACCAGTTTAAATGCGGGCTGCATCTGCTGCAGCATGGCGGGTGATTTTGAAAAGGCAGTGGAGCGGATCGTGAAGGAGTATGGGCCAGATGCCATTTTAGTAGAGCCCTCCGGCGTGGGAAAACTTTCAGATATTATAAAATCCTGTTTACGGCAAAAGGATCTGGTAAAACTCTGCCGGTGTATTACAGTGGTGGATGGGATGAACTTCGATAAATACAGGGAAAACTATGGGGAATTTTTTAAGGATCAGATTCGGTATGCAGATCTGGTCCTCTTAAGCCATCAGAGCGAAAAAGCCGGTGAAATCCAACGGACGATTGAAAAAATCAGGGGCATCAACAGCGAGGCCAGGATTGAGGCGGATTTCTGGGATTGTATCCCTGCTTCGGTTTTCCTGTCCGGGAAGATGGTAGAGGAGGTATGGAAACTGGAAACAGAGGCTTCCGTTAATCCCGGATTGAACCGCAGGATCCGATTTGGAGGAAGGGGGGAGAGAAACGGATATCCCCGCCTGCATTTTGCCAGAGATATCTTTTCCACGGTTACCCTGGATTGCAGCCTGCCTATGTCGGAAGATCAGTTAAGGCAGAGGATTATGCGGGTGATTAAACATGCCGGCGGAATGATCTTACGGGGGAAGGGAATCGTAAGAGGTGAGGAAGGCGGACTTTTGTTCCACTACATACCCGGAATGCTGAAAATCGAACCCTGCACCGCCGACGGACAAAGTATCTGTTTTATCGGCACAGGGCTTAAGGAACAGCAGATAAAAACACTGTTTGAAGGAGAATGAACGTATGGTTACTCCTGCATGGGTCTTTACCGGGTTTCTGGATTCCGGTAAGACCACGTTAATCAACCGCCTGATCAAAGAAATATTAGAGGATCAGGAGATTCTGGTCATACAATTTGAAAACGGTGATATTCCCCTTTCGCAAAACCAACAGATCCGGCAGTTAAGCTATACCAAAAGCCAGCTGGAAGAAATGCCTTATAAAATTACAGAGTCCATCTGTGAGTATCTTTCTGATACTCCGGTGGACTTGATCCTGATCGAATGGAATGGGATGGAACATTTTCACAAGCTTGAGGAAATGCTGCTACAGTTTTCTGTAAAGCCTCTTCTCAGTATTGAAAAAGTCATCTATGCGGCAGGGGAAGACAGGCTGCGTTACCGGATCGCAGATGCGGGTGCCGTATCCATGTCACAGGTTGCTGCCAGTGATTTTGCCTACATTCGTACAGGGGAGCAGGAATCTTCGGCAAAGGCGGCAAAGATGCTCTTTGGTATCAATCCGGATATTCATGTCTTTAACAGCCGGAAATGGGAGCGTTTTGTGAAAAAACTGTTTCGTTATGAGTTAAAGCCGCAGATGTGGCTTTTGTTTTTTACAGTCCTGACTGTTCTTTATCTGGCTGTGGAACCGGTCATCGAACAATTGGGCTTTTCTCTCAGATCATTTATCACGGTGTTTCTGGGTGTGTTTTTGCAGGCGGCACCATTTCTGACCATCGGAGTGCTCCTGTCATCTGCAATCCAGGTATATGTCCGGCCTGACTGGATTCAGAGGATGTTTCCCAAAAAGGTGGCATCAGGCCAGCTGTTCGCCATTGCGGCCGGTTTTTGCCTTCCGGTCTGTGACTGCGCTTCCATTCCAGTGTTTAAGAGCCTGGTAAAAAAGGGAGTGCCCATGCCGGCCGCAGTCACATTCATGCTGGTTTCTCCGATCATTAATCCGGTTGTGATTCTTTCCACCTGGTATGCATTTAACGGAAACCGGAACATGATCTTAGCCAGATGCGGTTTGGGGATTCTTTGCGCCGTTCTCACCGGCCTTACCTTTTTGGCAGGCAGACCGGAACAGGTATTTCTGGCCGAAGAATTGTCCGGACAGACAGGAAGCTGCAGCTCCTATGATTTTTCTGCGGAGGAAAAAGAAGGAGCTTCCCGGTTTTCCACTATGATGCGTCATGCTCAGAATGAATTTTTTTTGGTGGGGAAATATCTTCTGACGGGAATTTTTGTATCCACCTTATTTCAGGATATAGTCCCGGACATTATCCGTTCGGGGGCCGGGTTTTCTCTGGCCGGTTCCATACTTCTCATGATGGGAATGGCATTCGTACTGTCCCTGTGTTCTTCTTCCGACGCAGTTGTCGCAAGAAGTATGTCAGGCAGCTTTCCGGTCGGAGCGCTTACTGGCTTCCTGGTCTTCGGTCCTATGATGGATGTAAAGAATATGGCCATGCTTTTTGGCAGTTTCCGGGTAAAATTCGTAGCAAGGCTTTTGGTGACCACGTTTATAATCTGTTTTGCAGCCGTTCTGGTATTTGCAGGTTTGGGAAGCGGAGGGATCCGAATATGAGGTTACGGGGAAAAGGAATCAACCCGGTGGCTTTCACCGAGTGTGCCTGCTATGTGGTTTTTGGATTACTGCTGTTTCGGCTTACTTTTACCGGAACGTATTTAAATTATGTTACGCCCCGTATGAAGCCTTATCTGTACGGATTGTCTGTTTTGATGCTTATCTGGGGAGTGATGAATGGAAGATATCTGCTGAAGCCCAGATATAAGAACCGGCTGCATCATTGTCTGGTTCTTATGATTCCCATTTTGATCCTGGCAGCTCCGCCGGAACAGCCGGCTTCCGCAGATATGATAAGGAGCTATTCCGGTTCCGGCCTTCAGGCAGCGCCCGGTGGCGGAAGCAGCAATGGGTCTGACAGCTCACAGGCTCCGGCTGCCTGTGACAGCACCGGACCGGAGCAGGATACGGAAACATATGAAGAAGCAGCGGATGAAACGGAGGACTGGCAGCAGCCGTCAGAAGAGGAATCAGCTCCTGAAACGGATTTAAACGGTCTTGATGAGGAAGCAAAGACAATAACCATTGCTGACGAGGATTTTTATACATGGATGGTTGAGATTGGAACCAATGCGGAGAAATATGAAGGCTATACCATTGTTATAAAGGGATTTTTGTTCCTTGATATGGAAGACAGGAAAGAGAATCAATTTGCACTGGTCCGTTTATCCATGTGGTGCTGTTCTGCAGATATGACGCCCATAGGATTATTGGTGGATTATGAAGGAAGCCTTCCTTTTAAGGAAAATGACTGGATAACTGTTACTGGTAAGATCCAGGCAGCGGATGGTTATCCATCCATAAAGGCAGAAAAAATGGAAGCTGCACAAAAACCTGCGGAAGAGTATGTTTATCCGTATTATTGACAGATATAAGGCCTGGTGAGAAAAGAAGGAATACAAGTAAGAAACCAGTTACATTAATAAGCGGTTCACTTGGAGCAGGCCGTAAGGGCACTTTTACCGGATGCAGAACTGATAAGAAATTCAAACAAAAAAAGGATGATAAAGCAGAAGTTATACTGTTTTATCATCCTTTTTTTGTTTGAAGCCATAGCCGCAGACCAATTAAGCATGTAATATCCACATCAGTTCCGGTTTGGAGCAGTGGTTATAGGAGGCGATATTAAGTATTTACAAGGCGTTGGGGACTCTTTGGATTTTTTCAGTTAAATAGGAAGTACCATTCTGAAATATTCTATAGTTATAATCCTCCTCACTTTTTGCTGTACAATATGCACATGACAAATGTCATATAAAACATTACATTAGTAATAAATAGACAAAAAATATTGACTTTCCTTTTTCGGTTGCTATTATGAAGATAAGAAAGGGGGAGTTTACATGAAAGAACGGAAAGGAAATAAGAAGGTGATCGTAGCCGGACATATTTCCCTGGATATCACACCGGTTTTTAAGAACAGCGGAGGGCAGAAGCTTTCCGAACTGCTGCGGCCCGGAACCCTTGTGCGTGTAGGAAAAGCGCAGATATGCACAGGCGGAGCAGTTTCCAATACGGGGCTTGGTCTTCATGCCCTGGGAGCCGATGTGCTGCTGATGGCAAACACAGGGAATGATGATTTCGGGCGGATACTCAGAGAAAAGATAAAGCAGAGCGGATGCAAAAGCTGTATCAAAACAGTAACTGGGGAATCCACTTCCTATACGGTGGTCATAGCGCCCAAAGGGCTTGACCGGTTCTTTCTTCATGATCCTGGGTGTAATGACACGTTTTGCTGCGGGGATGTGGATTTTGAGAAAGCGGCAGAGGCATCCCATTTCCATTTTGGGTACCCCACATTGATGCGCAGATTTTACCAGAGGGAGGGGAAAGAACTGGCGGAGCTTTTCCGTCAGGTAAAGGAGCTGGGGCTTACCACTTCCCTGGATCTGGCGGCAGTGGATCCTGGTTCTGAGGCTGCGGCCTGCGACTGGAAGAATATACTGGCATCTGTGCTGCCCTATGTGGATTTTTTTGTACCAAGCATTGAGGAACTGGGATTTATGCTTAATCGGGATCTCTGTGAAAAATGGCTTAATCGGGCAGGGGCAGATGACATTCCCTCCATCCTGTCCTTAAGCGGGGATGTGGAGGTTCTTGCAGACCAGGCACTGAAGCTGGGGGCCAAAGCCGTCCTGTTAAAATGCGGCGCAGCCGGCATGTATTTAAAGACAGCGCCGGAACCTGTATTTGCAGAGTCACTGCCTTTCCTGAAGGAATGGGGCGGTTTTTCTTATTTTCAGAACAGCTTTGTTCCCGAACGTATCCTTTCAGCCACCGGTGCAGGAGATACCAGCATCGCTGCCTTCATAAAGGCCATGCTGGATGGCTGCAGACCTTTGGAAAGCATAAGGCTTGCAGCCGCAACCGGTGCTTCCTGCGTGACAACTTATGATGCGGTCAGCGGCCTTCTGCCTTTTGATGTATTGAGGAAAAAGATGGAGAACGGGTGGGAACAGCAGAAAATCATAAAACCATAAAATTTTATAACAGGAGGAAATCAGTATGTTAGTTACAATGAAAGCGATACTTGAACTGGCGGATGCTAAAAAAATAGCCATAGGGGCATTTAACATCACTTCCCTGGAGGGGATTCAGGCGGTCTTAGGAGCGGCTGAAGAGCTGAACCAGCCGGTGATCCTGCAATTTGCACCGGTACATGAAGCTATCATTCCGCTGGCGGTCATCGGGCCGGTCATGGTCATGATGGCAGAAAAAGCATCGGTGCCTGTTGCGGTGCATTTAGATCACGGAGATAATTTAAAGGTATTGAAACAGGCTCTGGATATAGGCTTTACCTCGGTAATGTATGATGGTTCTGTTCTGCCTTTTTTAGAGAATGCTGCCAATGCAAAGCTTGCGGCAGAGATGGCTGATGCATATGGGGCTGCCGTGGAAGCGGAGATCGGTGCCATGGGAAGGCAGGAATTTTCCAGCGTGGGCGAGGGAGAAGAAGGAGAGGCCATGGAAAGCTGCTATACGGACCCGGAGCAGGCTGAGAAATTCACGCAGGTTACCGGAATCGATGCCCTGGCCTGTTCCTTCGGTACGGTACACGGTCTTTATCTTACCCAGCCGAAGCTGGACTTTGACCGTATCCGCCGGATTCGAAGCCGGATCGGAATCCCCATAGTCATGCATGGAGGTTCCGGAGTCAGTGACCAGGATTTCAAAAAATGCATTGAAGGCGGAGTCCGTAAGATCAATTACTATACCTATCTGGCCAAGGCAGGCGGGATGCATGTAAAGGAAAAGGTTATGCAGACAGAAGGTTACGTATTCTATCACGATGTGACCCTATGGGGAATTGAGGCAATGAAGGAAGACGTGCTTCACGCCATAAAAGTATTTTCCAATCTGGATTAAATAAGAATGCGGGGTGGCAGCGCATGAAACGTTCGGAAATAAACAGAGCATGAAAGGAAATGGAACAGTGGGCCGGTTCTTTTGGGAGAGGTATCTATGTGCAACATGACGAAAAAAAGAGTAAAATATAGAATTTCCGTAAAAAGAAAATAAAAAAAATTACATTTGTCATATGAAAGTCATTACATTGTGCACATGTTTTAAAAACAAACTCGTGATAAGATAAAAATGCAGCAAAAACTACAAACAAAAAGTGTATAAGGAGGAAACAACATGAAAAAAAGCACAAAAAAGTTAGCGATGATGCTGGTGTGCGCCGCTATGGCAGGTACTGTTCTGGCAGGCTGCAGCAATGGGGAACCGGAAACGAAGGCGCCTGAGACAACAGCCGCTGCTTCCACGACCACAGGAGAGACAACAGCCGCTGCCACCACTGCGGCAGAGACAAAAGCAGTCAAATCTGAATCAAATACCAATATGGCGGATGCCAATGTGAAGAAGAAAGATCCAAGCAAGCATTATAAATTCGGTTATACCTGTATGGATGGCACCAATCCGTTTTTCGTTACCATTGAAAAAACCATGAGGGAAATGGTCGAGGCCCAGGGGGATGAACTGATTGCCGTGGACCCGGCTAATGACGTAACCCTTCAGATTACTCAGGTAGAAGACCTGATTTCCCAGAACATTGATGCCATGTTCATGAACCCGGCTGAGGCTGAAGGCATTCTTCCTGCACTGGATCAGTTAAAAGCAGCAAACATACCGATCGTTGGTTTTGATACCGAAGTAGCCGATATGTCCTATCTGGTTTCCTACACTGGTTCCGATAACTATAACGCCGGATTTGTATGCGGCGAAGACCTGGTTAAGAAATGCCCGGATGGCGGCGATATCATCGTATTAGATTCTCCGACCATGAATTCCGTGACTGACAGGACCAACGGATTCTTAGATGCCATCAAGAACCATAACTTTAACATCGTGGCCCAGCAGGATGCAAAGGGCAACCTGGAAGTATCCATGGGTATTGCAGAAGATCTGCTTCAGGCACATGGCGATGTAGTTGCTATCTTCGGCGGAAATGATCCGACTGCACTTGGAGCACTGGCTGCAGCAAATGCAGCAGGTATTACAGACTGCAAGATCTACGGCGTAGACGGTTCTCCTGATATCAAGGCAGAGATGGCCTCCGGCAATTCTCTGATAGAAGGAAGCGGTGCCCAGTCACCGGTCAAGATCGCACAGTCAGCAGTGAATATCATGTACTCCTGCTTAAATGGTGAAGAAGTGGCTGACCGTTATCCGGTAGAGACCTTCCTGATTACATCTGAGAATGTAAAGGACTACGGCACAGACGGATGGCAGTAACCGAACCAGCTGGCAAGTGCTATGCTCCCCGGTACATCTGCACAGCAGATGTACCGGAGGCGGGCACTTTTTATCTATGCGGGCAACGAGCCAAACGAACATGTTTACATGTTCACCTGGCGGCTGCCGCGATAACCGGAGAAACCCGCAGAGCGTGTTTCTTCCGGTTTAAGAATCCCGGAAGGCAATGCAAATGCAAGAACAGGCAGGTGAATTTATGAGTGAAAAAATTCTGCTTCAAATGAAAAATATCCATAAATCCTTTCCGGGGGTGAAAGCCCTTCAGGGAGTAGACTTAGAGCTTTGTGCCGGAGAGGTCCATGCACTTCTTGGAGAGAACGGAGCGGGCAAATCTACGCTTATAAAGGTTTTAGGAGGCATTTATACAGCGGATGAGGGGGAGATTTTCATTGACGGCGGGAAGGTGTCGATTGACGGAGTAGGCGAATCCCATGCACACGGAATTTCCATCATCCATCAGGAACTGGTACTGGTTCCTCATATGACCGTAGCAGAAAATATCTTTCTGGGACGGGAGCCCGGAAAAGGCGGCTGGATCAATCATGAAATCATGGAAAGGGAAGCGCAGGAACTGCTCAATGCCTACCATATGAACATCCGGGCGGAGGCATTCATTAAAGATCTGACCATTGCCCAGCAGCAGATGGTGGAGATTGTCAAGGCAATTTCCTATAACTCCAGAATCCTGGTCATGGATGAACCGACTTCATCCATATCGGACAAAGAGGTGGAATTCCTGTTTCAGACAATGCGCATTCTGACGAAAAAAGGCGTTGGAATCATCTACATTTCCCATAAGATGGATGAACTGGAGCAGATCTGTGACAGGGTAACGGTTCTGCGGGATGGTGCCTTCGCAGGAACGGAAAACGTTAAGGATACAACCAGAGATAAGCTGATTGCCATGATGGTCGGGCGGGAGCTTACCAAATATTATACCAGGGATTACTTAAAACCAGGTGAGATCGTTTTAAAATGTGAAAATATTGCAGATGGAAAGTTGGTAAAGGGTACCAGTTTTGAGTTACATAAAGGAGAAATCATAGGATTTGCAGGACTTGTAGGAGCAGGCCGCAGCGAAACCATGAAATGTATTTTCGGCCTGACCCCTGGTTTTTCGGGAGATGTATCTGTAGATGGCAGGGCAGTAAAGATCAAATCCCCCATTGACGCCATGAAGGCCGGAATTGCCCTGGTCCCGGAGGACCGGAAGCAGGAGGGGCTTTATAAAGTACAATCGGTCCGTTACAACACTACCATAGAGGTACTGCAGTCTTTTATAAAGGGAATCTGGGTGGATTCCAATAAGGAAGAAATAATCACCCGGGAATATATAGAAATGATGGATACCAAAACTCCATCCATAGAGCAGTTGATCGGAAATTTATCGGGCGGAAACCAGCAGAAGGTCATGATTGGCAGATGGCTTGCCACTTCCCCGAAAATACTGATCCTCGACGAACCTACCAGAGGCGTGGATGTTGGAGCAAAATCGGAAATCTACGCAATCATGAATGAACTGGTGAAGAAGGGAATGTCAATTATCATGATATCGTCGGAGCTGCCGGAGATCCTCAATATGAGTGACCGTGTTTATGTCATGTGCGACGGAAAAGTCACAGGGTGCTTTAACCATGAGGAATGTGTCACTCAGGAACAGATCATGAAGCTGGCAGCCAAGTAGGAAAGAAGGGGAAGATCAAATGACAACAAGACTTCAGAAAAGTGTGAAACAATATTTTAAGGATAATATCGGTATTATCGGGGCATTGCTGATCTTATGCGTTTTCTTATCCATATTTCCAAAGACCAGCAGTTCATTTTTGACAAATAAAAATATATTTAATGTATTAAGGCAGATTTCATCCAATCTTTTTTTGGCCTGCGGCATGACCATGGTCATTATACTGGGAGGAATCGACCTTTCCGTAGGTTCCATCATAGCCTTATCCGGCTGTATTGCCGCCGGCTGTGTGGCCCGCTATAATCTTCCCATTTTCGCAGCCATTCTGATCGGTGTTCTGGTAGGCATGATGGTGGGCATGTTTAACGGAGTCGTGATTTCTAAAACCACCATACCGGCATTTATCGTGACTCTGGCTACCATGAACGTAGCCAAGGGCCTGGCTTATGTATATACCGGCGGTTCTCCGGTGCGCGTGGTCACAAAAAAATGGCAGTTTCTGGGCGCCGGATATATCGGCGGCATTCCTGCGCCTGTTATCATACTGGTATTTGTACTGATCATTACGGCGGTCATCATGAATAAGACAAAGCTGGGACGCCACATCTATGCAGTAGGAGGAAATGCCCAGGCAGCCAGGTTCTCCGGTATCAGCAATGCAAGGGTAAAATTACTGGTACATACTTATTCCGGCATCATGGCCGGCCTGGCCGGAGTCGTGCTGGCCTCCCGCATGTATTCCGGGCAGCCGACGGCAGGCGACGGGGCAGAGATGGATGCCATTGCAGCGGTGGTGGTCGGAGGTACTTCCATGGCCGGCGGTTCCGGAAAAATTGGCGGTACCATCATCGGAGGACTCATCATCGGTGTTTTGAATAACGGACTGAATCTGATGAATGTCAATTCCTTCTGGCAGTATGTGGTAAAAGGCATCGTCATTCTTCTGGCAGTATTCGTAGATTATTTGAGAAACAAAAAAAAGGATTGAAAAGGCAGTTCTGGCAAGAAGCGTTTCCTTAACAGCGGGACGCTTTTTGTGATATAATAAGGGAAAAGGATGCAGGGAGTGAAAATCATGAGGGTGAAGGCAGGACTATTCTTTCTGGCCATGGGGATAGCAGCCCTGTTTTCCGGGTGCGGCAGGCCGGAAGGGGGGACGCGGCAGCATAAAGCGCTCCTCTTCGGAGCCACTTATATGACAAGGAACAATCCATATTTTGACGTACTGAACCAGGGGATCGAAGAGGTGGTGGAGGCGAATGGTGATATCCTCTTAACCAGGGATCCCCTCCAGGATCAGGAGAAGCAGAACGAACAGATCAAAGAGCTGATTGATGAGGGAATCTGTATGCTGTTTTTAAACCCCGTGGACTGGGAAACTGTTCAGCCGGCCCTTGATGCATGCAGGGAGGCGGGGGTTGCCGTCATCAATGTGGATACCGTCGTAAAGGACCGGGATTCTGTGGTATCCATTATAGAGACAGACAATTATCAGGCAGGGCAGCTCTGCGCCCTGGATATGATGAAACGGAAGAAATCGGCGAATATCGTGATTCTGGACAACCCGATCCAGATGTCCATTACCTACCGGGCCAAGGGTTTTACGGATGCCATAGCCGGAAATGAAAATTACCGGGTGGTGTACCGTCATGCAGCAGCCGGTGAAATCGAGGTGGCCTCCAAGGTAATGGAAGAAGTTTTAAACAAAGGCATTAATTTCGATGTCATCCTGGGCGGCAACGATCCGACTGCGCTGGGTGCACTGGCGGCCCTGCAGCAGGCCCGGAAGGAAGAAGGAGTCCTGATCTACGGGATCGACGGTTCTCCTGACTTTAAGGCGATCCTGGATATGGGCTATGTAACCGGGACCAGTGCCCAGAGTCCCAAGTCCATTGGACGGGTGGCGGCAGAAACGGCTTACCGTTTTTTAAACGGAGAACCGGTTGACAAATACATCAGCCTGCCCAGTACCCTGATCACAAAAGATAATCTGAATAATTATGAAATTGACGGATGGCAGTAGGGGTGAGAGATGGAAGCTAATAAATTTAACAGCCGGATCCGCATCCTGCAGGTTGGGATCCTGGTACTGAACACGATATCGGTCATGGGAATCAGTATTTTTATATACTGGACCATTGAGAAAATACGCCGCAGCTATGGGGCCAGGGAATTCCTAAACGGGATCCAGGCCATCGTCTGGTATCCTTATGCAAAAATATGGCTCTGCGCCCTTCTTTTAGGGATGCTTACCTTATGCATGGTGATCAGGGACCGCTTATTCCCCAATAACAGCAAGGTTATTCTGACCAGTCTGGTTGCTGAATTCCTGATCTGTTTTGCCATTATCATCGTGCTGAATTTTAATTATAACGGAATTCTGCTCCTGGTGTTCTCCAATGTTATCATGTATGTAAAGAATGGAAAATCCAGGTATATACTGGCAGCCATTGCCATTGGGAGCTTTATACTGGCGGATTATGAGCTGTTGTCCATTTCCTACCGCCTGTATTCCATTCAGGATTATATTTCCTGTTACCGTGCATCGGTACAGCAGTATCTTTTAAGTATTTATAACATTCTGATATCCTTAAATGTGATCGTATTTGTGGTATACTGTGTCAACATTATCAATGAGCAGCAGGGGAATCTGGATGAGATCCATGAACTTAATGAAAAGCTTCATGAGGTCAATGAACAGCTTCAGGAATATTCGGTAATGGCTGAAAAGATGGCGGAGACAAGAGAACGAAACCGTCTGGCCAGAGAGATTCACGATACCCTGGGGCATACATTAACGGGGATAGCGGCAGGAATCGATGCCTGCCTGGCTATCATAGGGACTTCGCCTGGGCAGACCAGAAAACAGCTGGAGCTGATCTCCAAGGTCACAAGGAATGGGATCAAGGAAATCCGCCGTTCGGTCAGCGAATTAAGGCCGGATGCGCTGGAACGCTTCAGTCTGGAGTATGCCATAAACAAGATGGTGACCGATATCAATGCAGTGTCGGAAACAAGGATATATTTCGACTGCAGGGCCAGGAACTTAAAATTTGATGAGGATGAGGAAAATGCCATTTACCGAGTCGTTCAGGAAGGTATTACCAACGCCATCCGCCATGGGCATGCAAAGGAGATATGGATTACCATAAAGAAGGAGAACCTGGACATCCTGATTCAGATCAGGGACAATGGAATCGGATGCAAAGAGATCAAAAGCGGCTTCGGTACCAAGCACATGAAAGAACGGATCAGGATGTTAAGCGGTGTTGTAACATTTGATGGAAGCGATGGGTTCATCGTCAATGCAAGGATACCGATCCGGAGGGGGGAGACCTATGATTAAAGTGTTAATTGCGGATGATCAGGAATTGATCCGCCAGAGCCTGCAGATCGTGCTGAACAGCAGGAAGGACATGACAGTGACCGATGTGGCCGCAGACGGTCAGGACGTGATCCGCTGCGTAAGGAAGAACATGCCGGATGTGATCTTAATGGATGTACGGATGCCGAAGATGGACGGTGTCCAGTGTACAAAAATCATCAAGGAAAGCTTTCCGCAGATTAAGATCATTATACTGACAACCTTTGATGATGATGAATATGTATACAATGCACTGAAATATGGGGCCAGCGGCTATATGTTAAAAGGTGTATCCATGGATGAGCTTGCAAATGCCATTACGACCGTCTGCAATGGCTGGGCCATGATCAATCCGGATATTGCAGCAAAGGTTCTCCGGTTCTTCTCCCAGATGGCACAGGCGGATTATACCATATCTGTAAGGGAAAAGAATATGGAGGAACTGACCCGGACAGAGTGGAAGATCATTGCCCAGGTGGAAAAGGGGTCCAGCAACAGGGAGATCGCAAAGGCATTAAACCTTTCGGAGGGAACGGTCCGCAACTATTTAAGCACCATACTTAACAAGCTGGATTTAAGAGACCGGACCCAGCTGGCGATCTGGGCCGTCCAGACCAATGTGAGAAAGCGAATGGAAACCTAGTACAGCAATAATAAATATAATGGCTGTCAGACCAGCATAAGGGCTTTCTATTCGTTGTACTGGCCGGAGGGAAGAAACAGAAAGCAGAGGAGATATGAAAATGGGGAAATGGAGGAAACGTTTTTTCATGGCCGCCGCCGTATGGATGCTTGCCGCAGCGGCCTGGTCAAACGTCCGGCAAAAGCAGGTTACGGTTCTGGAATTCGGTATGTTTACAGGCAGCAACTGGGATGTGGCCAGTGCCAACAGCTTTAAGATCATAGATAAGGCAATCGGGCGTTTTGAAGAAGCCCATCCAAATGTGAAAATCCATTATTACAGCGGCATAGCAAAGGAAGATTATTCAGAGTGGTGTGCCCGAAAGCTTTTAGAGGGGGAAATGCCTGATGTATTCATGGTCCTGGATTCGGACTTTGATAAGTTCACAACCTTAGGAGTTATGAAGAATTTGGATGTGCTGATCGACAGGGATGAGGAGTTTCATAAGGAGGATTTTTTCACCACAGCGCTAAATGCAGGACGCTCCGATGGCCGCCAGTATGCACTTCCCTACGAAACGGTTCCAACCCTGATGTTCGTAAATAAATCTCTTCTGGCCAAGGAGAATATCCAGATGCCAAAGGAGGACTGGACCTGGGATGACATGTACGATATCTGCCGTAAAGTGACAAAGGATACGGATAGAGACGGACTTTTAGACCAGTTCGGCACTTATAATTACAGCTGGCGGGATGCATTTTACACCAGCGGCGGAAAACTGTATGATGAAAACCAGGGCCAGCTGTCATTTACGGACAGCCGGGTGCTGGATGCGGTCAAATACATTAAACGGCTTAATGACTTGAATCAGGGACAGAGCGTGACCCAGGAAGACTTTAATGAGGGAAGCGTGGCCTTTATGCCCCTGACCTTTGCGGAATACCGTACCTATAAGACCTATCCCTACCGCATCAAGAAGTATACGAAATTCCAGTGGGACTGCATAACCTTTCCCGCAGGAAGCGAAGGGAAGAACATATCAAAGGCAGACGCCCTGTTACTTGGTATGAGCAGCAGGACCAGTCATGAAAAGCTGGCATGGGAATTTTTGAAGCAGCTGACCGATACAGAGGAAATGCAGATGGATGTTTACCGGTACTCCCAGGGAGTTCCGGCACTAAAGGCAGTTGCGGTATCCAGGGAGGGGGCGGATATTATCCAGCAGGACATGGATGAAGGGGAGCAGGTTATCAGCAGTACACTTTTATATAATGTCACCGAGAACGGCATCATTGAACCAAAGTTCCTTAAGTATCAGCAGGTCATGAACCTGGCTGACGGAGAGGTATCCAAGATTCTGCAGGAGAATAAGAATGTGGACAGCAGCATGAAGATATTCCAGAGGACAGTCAGCAAGTTTCAGCAGCAGCAGAAATAGATTTGAACAGGACAGGGTGGAACAGATGGGCAGCTGTCAGATTTAATTCTATATTTGCTTATTCTCCCTGTCTGTGGAATAGAAGTTATTGAGATGAAGGAAAAAGGCAGGGAGAATAGAAGTTATCAGCATTTACTGTACCTTTCAATAATATATTCGGCCCGCTGCTTGTAAGTATGGTTCTGTACACTCTGAACTGCATTTTTTTGTATGTTCATCCTTATCTTTGCATTATTTAATCCCTTCCTGATAGCGGGCTGAAAAATAATCTTTGTGCCACTTACTGCTGTGCAGTTCACTTAAAGCCTTGAGTCCCATAACGCCGTATTGTTTTACCAGGCCGGAATAATTATCTGCGGAATTACCGCCGACAGTCAGCCGCTGCCCGGCAATTGCATGATACACCACGGAATTGTAATTGACTTTAGGGTACCAGCCGCGTTATAGCCGCCGGTCTTCTTAAGTATTTCAGAAACGTGTATACATGGATTTGTAAATCCATGTATCACATTGTCTGTCCGCAGTCCTATAAGAAAATCAGCGTATTCTATTATAGCCCCCGGCAGCGATATACTTTTATTGATAAAAGGCATGGCTCCATTTTTATCCACAATACCACAGCTGATTATAGGCTCATCATTGCTCTCCAGGTAGGAAACCAGCGGGTCCTCCCAGTTGTGGGAGAAGATCATGTCTAAATGCAGCTCACTGATATACAAGGTATCGGGCATATTTTCCCAAATGTATTCAAAGCATTTTTGCCTGCCCACTGTCGTGCCGACATTCGTACCGTTACCAATAATATGGCAGTCAAGTTTAAAAGGCTTCAGAAAAATTTCCAGATGTTCATTGCTCCAGTTGCCCTGGTTATAAACGACTACTGTTTTATAGGTACTGTTTTCAAGAGATTTTAAACAATTAAAAGCAAATTTCATATCCTGCCCCTGCATTATCATGAACAGAAGCGTATGCACAAGTTTCATTTCATTCTTCCTCCTGCTGATTCCAAACCAATTCAGAATCTTTTTCCCATACATTTTGATTAATGATCTTGGTGTAGCTTTGAATGATTTTTACCACTTTACAGGAAACGTTGGTATCCGTATAATCCGAAACCGGAGCAGTAGAAGCTTGTCCATTGTATCGGAGATCTGCCGGGATACCGCAAAACCATTTTGGAGCCGTGTGTAAATGCTGCGGTTATGGCCGCTTTCATTGTCATGTCCCCTGGTTTTATTATTTTTCAGTCATTTGGATATGGGATAAGCGTTTGATTAAAGCAATCCTGTTAACGCAGAGTTTTTTAGTTACTATTTGACAGAACTGGTTATCATCCGAATTCAGGTTTGATGCAACATTCATTTTTGGGGTTTATCCAGTAAGGGGAACTTATGCGAGTAAAAGACAGGAATAATATTTTGAAATTATATCCTGGGTGGGGGCTTGTTGCCAGAATAAGGAGATGATAAACTCATTTCAAAACTGAAATATACAGAATATATTATTAGGGAGGATATAAAAATGGACAGAGATAAAAAACTATGGAATAAGTGTATTGAATTTCACGGTCATATCTGTGGAGGTGTGACAATTGGTTATAAAGCAGCCTTGTATGCTATGGAATTATTGGATTTGGATTTTTCAAAAGACGAAGAAGTTGTCTGTGTAACAGAAAATGATGCCTGCGGAGTAGATGCCATTCAGGTAATCTTAGGCTGCAGCGTTGGGAAAGGAAATCTTCTGTTTAAGATGAGAGGAAAACAGGCGTTTTCTTTTTACAACAGAAAAACAGGCAAATCTGTAAGACTGGTTCTTAAGAGTACACCGGATATGGACAAGGAGGAAAGAGAGCAATACCTTATGAATAATGAACCGTCAGAGCTTTTTGAGGTAAAAGAAACAACTTTTAAAATACCGGAAAGAGCAAGGATCTTTAAGTCTGTAAAATGTGAGAAATGTGGAGAAGTGACAGCAGAAAGCATGATAAGACTGGAAGGCGGGAAAAAGCTCTGCCTGGATTGCTATTCACCTTATAGCAGATTTAATTAATTACATAAAAATACTTGAAGAAATGAAAAATGACGAGGGGATACATAAGGAATGAAAAGAAGAATTATTTTTTTATTAACATTAACCTTAATGCTGGCCATTTTTACGATTGGCTGCTCTGATGCTACATCATTAAAAGACAATACGGGTGAAGAATCTCATGCAGCAAGAATGATTACGGATGCTGCAGGCAGAAACGTGGAGATACCTGAAAAAGTTACCTCGGTTGTTCCGCTGGCGAATGCTTTAAGAATGATGTGCTATGCGGATGCGGTAGATCTGGCAGCAGGAGTTGAACGTGGTGAGACAGAAAAGAATATTGTAAAAGCTTATAACTGGGTTAATTATGAAACTTTAAAAAACCTTCCAATAGTTGGTGAAGGAGGCAGCGGAGGCTATACTCCCTATGAAGAAGAAATTGTAAAACTTAACCCGGATGTTATCCTGTGCGGATATTCCAAAAAGGACGCAGAAAGCCTTCAGGAAAAAACCGGTATTCCTGTAGTTGTCATTAATGGGGGAACCTTGTTTGGGGAGGATTATAATGAATCCCTAAGGATTATCGGAGAAGTATGCGGCAAAGAGAAACGTTGT
Source organism: uncultured Lacrimispora sp. (assembly GCA_964402355.1). Classification (GTDB taxonomy): domain Bacteria; phylum Bacillota; class Clostridia; order Lachnospirales; family Lachnospiraceae; genus Lacrimispora. The sequence continues at coordinate 478,003 of CAYOCB010000001.1, read as the reverse complement.
GAAGATGTAATTAACTTTATTAATGGTATAAAGGAAGATTTAAACAGCAGAACAGTTAATATAGCCGATGAAAACAAACAAGTAGTTTACACTGGAGCAGTTTCTTTTAAAGGCGGTCATGGAATAGAAGGAACCTATATCAATTTTCCGCCTTTTATGGTGCTTCATGCAAAAGATATATTCAAAGACACAGGAAGTGCATCGGAAGGAGCTGCTATCGAAAAAGAAAAAATTCTGACAGCAGATCCGGATATTATTTTCCTTGATCCAAACAACCTGAGTTATGTAAAGGAAGATTATGCAGCAAACCGTAATTTTTATAATTCATTGAAAGCAGTGAAGAATGATAAATTATACACAATGCTTGGTTATAATTACTATTATACAAATGTTGAAATTGCACTTGCTGACTGCTATTATGCGGCGTCTGTCATTTATCCTGAGGAGTTTTCAGATATTGATCCGGTAGAAAACGCAAATGAGATATTCCGTTTCCTTCTTGGCAGTGATACGTATTACAGTGAACTTGCAGATGCCGGCCTGGGATTTGGAAAAATCACTTTAGGGGAATAGGTTGAATTGAAAGGCACGTGTGATGAAATGACTGAAAAAAATAATATAAAAGAATACGAAACCATTGTAAAGCATAGAACGTTTATATTGGCCGTTATGGCACTGGCTGTGCTGTTGATGGCATTGGCTGCTATTCTATCCGGTTCGTCAGGAATAAGTATTCTGGATGTAATAAAAACACTTTTTGGAGCCGGAACGAAGCAGTCAGAAATAATCATATTCGATATGAGGCTTCCCCGGACTTTCACAGCGATTCTTGTTGGATCGACACTTGCGATGGCTGGAGCGGTAATGCAAAGTGTTTTAAGAAATCCTCTTGCTTCTGCTTCTACCCTGGGGGTATCTCAGGGAGCTGCATTTGGAGCAGCACTGGGGATTATCGTATTTGGTGCAGGAACTCAAAATTCTACATCTGCTGCATCAGCAGTAATGATAAACAATCCTTATATTGTTACGATATGTGCGTTTGTTGGCGGGTCAGTTTCCACAGTGGTGGTTCTGCTTTTATCAAGATTAAAAAGTATGTCTCCGGAATCTCTTATACTTGCTGGTGTTGCTTTAAGTTCTCTATTCAGCGGCGGTTCTGCCCTGCTTCAATATTTTGCAGCAGATGTACAGGTGGCGGCGGTAGTATTCTGGACATTCGGTGATCTTGGAAGAACAAGCAAAACTGAAATAGGAATCATTGGGGTATGTACAGCGGCAGCAGTGGCTTATTTTATGTTTAACAGATGGAATTACAATGCCCTTGGGAGCGGAAGACATACTGCTAAAAGCTTAGGTGTTGATGTAAATAAAACAATTCTGATAAGTATGACGGTATGCTCACTGATTTCGGCAGTCGGAGTGGCCTTTGTAGGAATTATAAGTTTTGTAGGATTGGCCGCCCCGCATCTGATGCGTATATTCGTAGGAAATGACTATCGTTACCTGGTACCGTCTTCCGCCTTGTGCGGGGCACTGATTTTACTGATGGCGGATACATTTGGAAGGCTGATTGTATCACCGGTCATTCTTCCAATCGGAGCAATAACCAGTTTCCTTGGCGCACCTATGTTTTTGTATCTGCTTTTTAAAGGAGCAGCAAAAAGTTAAGGGAAAGGCCTGATTAAAATGATAGAAATTAAAAATATTATTTTTTCATATAAGAATGAAAAAAAGATCTTAAATGATATTACGTTTGATATAAAAGAAAATTGCCTGATTGCAGTTTTGGGTAATAACGGAGCAGGGAAAAGTACATTGTTAAAATGTATAAGCGGAATCAACCTCTCCGATAGCGGGATCGTGGCTATAGAAGGGGAGAATATTCTGGCCATGCACAGAAGAGAAGCTGCAAAGCGGGTGGCTTACGTGGCGCAAAAAAATGAAGGATCGAGAGTTACCGTTTTTGACACAGTCCTTTTGGGAAGAAAGCCTTATATTAAGTGGGATGCAACCGATGAAGATCTGAAATTGGTCAACGAAATCATTGAACAGATGGGTCTTAACGAATTGAAACTCAGATATATTGATGAACTCAGCGGAGGAGAGCTTCAGAAGGTAATGCTGGCAAGAGCGCTTGCACAGCAGCCCAGATTACTGCTTCTTGATGAACCTACAAGCAGCCTTGACCCCAAAAACCAGTACGAAGTGCTGTCAATCATAAAAAACATTGCAAAAAGGAATCATATTGCGGTAATCATCGTAATCCATGATTTAAACCTGGCACTTCGATACTGCGACCGGTTTTTATTCATAAAGGATGAAAAAATCTATTCTTATGGAGATATACAGACAATGACCGCTGATTGTATAGCGTATATTTATGGAATGCCTGTATCTGTACAGGAGTTTCATGGGATAAAGATCGTTATCCCTTTACCGGAAGAAAAAATAAGTTAGGAGAGAATATGGATCTGGACGAGATAAGAAATAAGTGGACAAATGAATACAATGATAAAAAAGCCGCAGTCGACATGTGGGATTCCATGGCAGGACAGTTTAAGGATTATGACATCCCAGGAAATGAAAATCGTTTGATAAAATTAATTGAAAAAGAAAATATGATTGAATCTGGCAGCAGAGTACTTGATGTAGGGTGCGGTACTGGAAAATATTCGGCTGCCTTAGCTGGAAAAGCATTATCCGTAACGGGAATTGATCTGTCACCGAAGATGATTGAATTCGGCAAAGAAAATATGGAAAGATTACAGATAAAGAATGTAGATCTGATTTGCAGTGACTGGAGCGGATTTGACACGTTAGAAAATGGATATGAAAACAAATTCGACTTGGTTTTTGCCCATATGACACCTGCTGTTTCAGATGCTGTGACTTTTGAGAAAATGATCCGGTGCAGCAGCCGTTATGGAATCATGTGTAAGCCTACCCGGAGAACCGATGAAATTTCAGATGAAATAATGAAAATGGCGGGAGTTAATAAGAGTGATCCTGGCAGGGATGAAAGTATCCTATATGCATTTTCTATGTTATGGCTAATGGGATATAACCCAAAGCTGGAATATGAAGAGCAGGAGTGGAATCATAAGAAGACTTTAGAAGAGGCATGCGGCATGTACATCAATCGGGTAAAGACACATAAACGCTTAAGTGATCAGGAAGAAGAGAAAATAAGACAGTTTCTCAGTTCGGCATTGAAAGAAGGTTTCATTGAAGAAAAAGTAAAAACCACGGTCACGGTATTATATTGGCAGAAGTATTGACAACAGGATCTGTTTAAACTATACTGGTTATAACCAGTATGGAAAGAACAGGGGTGGATGGCAGTGCTTTATAGTGGAAGTAATAAACCTTTATATGAACAAATGAAAGAAGTCATTATACAGAAGATTCATTCAGGTGAATACGTATCCGGGGATTGCCTGCCGGGTGAAAGAGCTTTGATGCAGCAGTATGGTGTCAGCAGAATTACAATAAGACAAGCGATTGGAGCATTAGTTAATGAAGGGATTGTCTATCGAAAACACGGAAAGGGAACCTTTGTTGCAGAAAAAAAGGTCGAAAGGCCCCTTGCCAGTCTTCTGGGTATAGCTGAGGAGCTTACTATGGAAGATATTGACGTCACAATCGATGTTTTAAAGAGTGGAATAGAAAAACCCAGTCTGGAAGTAAGAAAAGCACTTGGACTTCATAGTGACCAGTCGGTATTTATGGTTAAAAGATTGATCAGTACGCAGCAATCACCATTAGTGATCATAAATGATTATGTATCTGAATCCATAAAATATGTATTTGATAATTGTATTCTTGAACGCGATATTTTTTATGTCCAATTGGAGAAGTGCGGCTATAAAATCGGACACGGTGAACAGAGAATAAGCGCAGGTTCTGCGGCAGATGATGAAGTCCAGCTGCTAAAATGCAAAAAGAACGCACCGATTCTTGTGGTTAAGAGAACTACGTTTGATACGGACAATAATCCGCTTATTTATTCGAATATATCTTATCGTGGCGATAAATATGAGTATTTTATCAATTTAAAAAGACGTATTCTTTAAAGAAAAGATACTCTTGTGTAAGTTAGAAAATTTTTTATATACCAACTGGTTATAACCATATAACCAGTTGAAATTAAAATCAGAAAGAAGGATGTTGTTTATGGGTTCTTTTATGACAATCATAGCTGGAGCACTTATTATACTAGCAGCAGGAGGAATACAAGGAATGACCAGTTTTGGCTATGCACTGATTGCAATGCCGTTACTTACATTGATTATTCCATTTCAAAAAGTAATACCTATAATCATATTAACCACTTTGATCGGTAATATATGGGTTGCAGTAAATGAACATAATTACATAAAAATAAGAAATATATGGATATTATTATTATCCGGAATAGCAGGAATCCCTTTAGGTCTTTATTTACTGGTTAATATCAATGTGAATTTTCTTAAATTATTTGCTGGTATTGTTATCGTATTAACTTCATTACTAAATATGACTGGATATAAGTATAAGGCTAAAAATGATAAAATTTCTCAGGTTGTTTTCGGTATGCTGAGTGGGCTGCTTAACTCAAGTATATCTTTGATGGGTCCGCCCATGGTTTTGTATTTGAACAACCGGGGAGGCAGTAAAGCACAGTTTCGGGCTGATTTTACATTGTTTGCATTGGTATTGAATATAATAACGACAATAACTTTATATTTTAAAGGTTATATGACAACAGAAGTATTTCGTTATTCCTTTTATTTATTACCAGCATATATATTGGGACTGCTTATTGGAAGTATTGCTGCTAATGCAGTTAAAGAGGCATTATTTAAGAAGATTACATTGATCATTACAGCAGTAACAGGGATGATTACCCTTATTTCCAGTATAAGTTAAAAAAGCAAGTATAGATACCATAGTTACCGATCCGGGTGATTAAACTGGAAAATACTTAACAAAATATTACAATATGTACAAAACTATACAAAAATGTATTGACTTATTCAAAGTTCCTGGTATATACTTTTACAAAGCTATATAAAACTTTGCAGACAGGTGGATAGAATCAGGAGGATAAGTATGATTTATATTATCACAGCTAATATGTATGAAGCGAAACCCTTTATCTGTAAATACGGGTTGGAAAAAGATGAATCACAGGATATCATTGAAGTTTATGAAAAAGAAGATATTATGCTTCTGATTACCAGACCAGGCCTCATATCAGCCGCCATTTCCGTTACTCATTTTTTATCCCAGAGAAGGCCATCCGCCAGTGATATTATTATGAATGCAGGATTGTGTCTGACTGGAAAACGAGAGCTTAAAGCCGGTTCCATGTTTCTGTGTTATAAGATATATGAATCTGAGTCAAAACGTAAATTTTTCCCGGATTTTTTATTTTCCCATCCTTTTTCGGAAGCCGGTGTTACATCGTTAAATCTGCCTTTTTCCAGGATCGGAGAAGAAATAAAAGAAAAAAGTTTTGAAACTGAGTTGGTGGATACAGAAGCTTCTGCAATATTCCAGTCAGCAATGGCGACAGCGAAAACCCATCATGTTTACTTTTTTAAAATTATTGCAGGGCATGGGGAGAGAAGTAAAATAAATTCTATTCAGGGAGAACGTCTGGTTGCTGCCCATGTGGATGAAATTATGGAATGGATATTAGAAATCAGTACAAAATGCCCGAAAGAATATGCGTTTACCTTGGAAGAAATCAGACTGATCAATAGCTTAAGTAAAGTTCTGTTATTATCTCCGGTGAAAGAACAGGAATTGTTTTCATACTTATATTGTTATAAAACGGAACAGAAGGATGTGATTTCCTTTATCACAGAATATCTGGATACGCTAAAGGAGAAGGATATATTTACCAGGGAAGAAGGAAAGAAATATTATGATATATTATTTCATAAAATCAGCTTTGCACCTGAAGTATCATAATGAGATGAATGTATGCTGCTGATTATTCCGCTGAATGAACAGCAGCATTTAAAAGTTCTAAAAACATGGTAAGGTCAATGCCGTGTAATTTAGAAAGCTGTTCTATCGTTTCGTATTTTGCCTGCATGCAGCTTAAACAGTCCAATCCAAAATCCAGAAATATTTCATAAGTTTCGGGATGATTTTTTATTACCCTGCTGATTTGCATTTCTTTTGTTATCATGATTTCCTCCATTATTACAGTAAATCCACTTGCTTTAGTACATCAAGGATTTCCACTTCAATAAGCTGCACGTTGGTTGCTTTTAAATAACCGAATTTTACTTGGTTGACACGTATGTAATTCATTGCCTTGTTATAAATGGCATGGCTTAAGTAATTGGTATAAAACAGGACACAGTCCGTATTCTTAAAGTAAGATAAATCCAGATTAGAACTGGTACCGTTAAGGAACTGGACCGTGGGAAAATGTTCCCTTAATTTTCTGCGCCAGGATCTGGGACCTCCGATGATAACGATATTTTTACCGGCAATCACATTGTTTAAAGAAAGTGACTCATGTTCTTCTTGTACAGGAGGTATATTCAGGCTGAAAATAAATTCACGAAGTTGATTCAGTTCCTGGCGGTAGCTATATTCATTAGAAAGCTGCCGGGTTAAATCTTTTATTATATGATTTAAATTTGCTATTTCTGATTCATAATCCAGTTTAATCTGGTTTATGGTTTGGTTTAACATTTCTGCAGAGTCCGTATTTTCATCAGCCAGTTTTTGGTTTTGTGTAAGCAGGTCCTGGTTTTCTGACTTCAGTTCGTTTATTCTCTGCTGGAACACAAGCAATTGATGATCCCTGTTTTCCTGCTGGTATTCCCTCATGATTGCTTTTGCTTTTTTATATTCGTCCAGTAATGGCTGAATGAAAATACATGCCAGAATAGTTATAAGGTTGTTATCAGTGATGGATTTTAATCCGGTCTGTTTCAGAACGGCGAGGTAAATCTGATTCATGGGAAGGGTATGATAGTTATAATAAATGTCATCCATATTCAATTTATTGATATAAAATAAATTTTCCATAACATATCCCATGTTGTGGATAAGGGGCTGGGGGTGATGCAGAACTTGCAGATAATTACTGATTTCCCCATATACTTTTGAAATATCTTCTTTTAACCGGCTGATGCTTTTTTGCTCAGCAGCAATTTCGGAATTTAAATCTGCATGAATGGGTGAATAATATTCAAATTCATATATACCCTGTGCAATTTTGTTTACCATATTTTGGTCTACCCAGTCAGGGGAACAATAAAAGGAAAGATAAAAATAAATGGCCCGCTCATATCTTGTTTTCCGGGAAGTAAGAAAATAATTCAAATCAATGTATACGTCCAGCAGATATTTAAAATTACGTTTTCTGACGGTTTTATAAATATGAGGATAGTGAAAACGTAATATATTAATTATTTTTTTTCGAATCTCCGTTTTGTTTTCTGAAACAATCAGGATACCTAATGCTTTAAAAGCATAAAGTTCATTTTCCAGATTTCCTTGTGACAGGATGACGTGCTGGCTGCATTCAGAGGCATTAACGGCAGTGTAATAAGTCAGGGAATCCTCCTGATATAAAAGCTCAACAGCCTCCCTGCCGGCCGGTTCGTGAGACAGGGCCATACTAACTGAACAGAAAATGTTATCACACAGCATAGCTGGAGTGACATGAAATGTATTTCCCAGAAAAGCTGAAAAACTATAAAGATTCTCAGCCGGATTATGTAATTCTTCAGGGTAGGGTGCTTTCATAACATTACTCCTTCATTGCTAAATGTAAAAATAAAACAAAATATCATAAAACATTTCAAATAGTACCAAAAAGTGATTTAATGTTATACCCTGTGGAACGATTTGTCAATGTTTTTATTGAGGGATAAAAAAAGATGGTCTTCCTTAAAAACAGGAATTCCATCTTTTTGTACTGAAATTTATGTTTCGGCTATTATTTTCCCTGTCTCACTGATATCATAACCGCCAATACCCAGTAATTCTGCTTTAAAAGCTTCGGAATTTAATATTTCCAGTACTGCCTGCAGACTTGCTTCATGGATAGCATCTTTTGGAATAATTAAATCCAGCCTTTCTTTTTGGATTGGTATAAAATCTATATTTTCAACCTGGCTGGAGGTTTTTTCGTTTCCTACGGATACGTCGGCATCCCCTCTGGCAATGGCGCTGGCAACGGAAATATGAGAAAATTCCGTATTGTTGTAGCCTGTCAGGTTCTGTCTGCTGATTCCATGCAGCTTTAAGGATTCATCAATCAAAACCCGGACCCCGCAGCCTAATTCCCGGTTAATCATTACGGTACCCGGACGGGCGAGATCTTCCCAGGTCTGTATATTTTTTGGGTTGCCTTTTTTCACATAGAATCCCTGCATGCGATAGGCCAGGTTAACTACATAGCAGGAAAATCCGGGCAGCAGGCTGTGCAGGTAAGGAAGATTATAAGTATTTGTTTCGGCGTCCCACAAATGGGCTGATGCGATGGATACTTTCCTTTTATATAGTTCCACCAGTCCGTTATAACTCCCGATATAGGAACGGAGAGCTTTTAAATGATAGGGAGCACGGGTCAGGCGGCTTGCAAGAACATCTAATAACATATCCTGACCGCATATAATTAAATCGCTGTAACTGGAAGACTGATTACGGGAAACCTGCATATAATCTGCCTTTGGCGTAATACCCGGTATTGTATAGGAACCAATTAACATACCAGATGCCTGGCTGCTGCTGTTTGAGTCTGTCTTGCTTTTCGCTTTATAATGCTCAATGTCCTGGAGATCAACTCTGATTTTATGCCCGACACGATAGGAAGGCAGTTGTTTACGTTTTATTAAATCATATACCGTATTTTTTGAGATACCAAGTAAATCAGCTACCTCTTGTACGGATAAGGCTTCATTGTTTGACATGGTAGATGCCTCCGCTGTTTTATTATTGTTGTTAACCGAAAGAATTGATCAACGATCAATTTGATAAGTCTCATATTAAATATTACAGTTTATTACAATTCATTACACAAAACTACAAGTTTCAGCATTGCGGCAGAAAGCTGCTCTTTTATTTATTATATATCTTTTTGGTACATTAGGCAATAGATAGGTATATAAAATTATGTGGTAAAAGTGAAAGATTATACATTTGCTTAAAATTTCTTTATATAATTAGCTTATAAATTTGAAAAAAATATCAGTTGTTTTAAATTAATTGTAGAATGAATTGGAAGAAAATAAAAAATGATTCTATAAGCATAGAGTGAAATGTTATTAAACATTATAAAATGTTATTAAAAATAAATAAATAAAAAACTTTTTTAGTATTGTAATAAATAAAACTGTATGTTATAATCCACCTAACCAAAATGTCACAAACAATACAAATTAATACCAAATTATAATATAACAGATGATTGTATGGTGATATTTTGGAAAATACATAGTAAAGGAGAATATAAAATGAGACAAGTGGCAATTTATGGAAAGGGCGGAATCGGTAAATCCACAACCACACAGAATCTGACAGCAGGTCTGGCGGAGATGGGCAAGCACATCATGATAGTAGGATGTGACCCAAAAGCAGATTCTACCAGGCTGATTCTTGGAGGACTGGCACAGAAAACGGTACTTGATACCCTTCGTGAAGAGGGTGATGACGTTGAACTGGATGCAGTCTTGAAGCAGGGCTACGGCGGAATCAAGGGAGTGGAGTCCGGCGGACCGGAACCCGGCGTTGGATGTGCGGGACGTGGAATCATTACTTCCATTAACTTATTAGAACAGCTGGGTGCCTATACCGATGATCTGGATTATGTATTTTACGATGTTCTGGGCGACGTTGTATGCGGAGGATTCGCAATGCCGATCCGGGAAGGCAAGGCAAAGGAAATATATATCGTATGTTCTGGTGAGATGATGGCTTTATATGCAGCCAACAATATTTCCAAAGGTATTTCTAAATATGCAAAGACCGGCGGAGTACGGTTAGGCGGTCTGATCTGCAATTCCAGAAGGGTGGATAAGGAACAGGAACTGGTGGAAGCCGTTGCCGCTAAAATAGGAACCCAGATGATTCATTTTGTACCACGTGACAATGCCGTACAGAGAGCGGAGATCAGAAAGAGGACTGTCATTGATTTTTCTCCGGAAGAGCCCCAGGCAGATGAATACCGTACGCTGGCAAAGAAGATAGATTCCAATGAATTGTTTGTAATTCCCAATCCGATGAAGATTGATGAACTGGAAGAAATCTTAATGCAGTACGGTGCTATGGACTGACCGGTTAAAGAAAGGAGAAGATATTATGCTATTGGTGAGATCAATTATTCGTCCGGATAAAGTAAGTATTGTTCTCGAGGAATTGCTGTCAGCAGGTTTTCCGGCTGTTACAAAACTAGATGTTTATGGCAGAGGCAAACAAAAAGGCATAAAAATCGGTAATATCTGTTACGATGAGATACCAAAAGAAATGCTTCTTATGGTAATTAACGAAGAAGACAGGGATACCGTAGTGAACCTCATTATGAAATATGCCAGAACCGGTGAAGAAGGAGCGTTTGGTGACGGAAGAATTTTTATCAGTCCGGTTGAGGAAGCCTATACGATCAGTTCGAAGAAATCCGGGTTGTAACAGAAGGAGGATCCCAAATGAAAGAAGTAATGGCTATTGTCCGGTTAAACAAAGTAAATATTACAAAGGAAGCGCTTGAGAACGCAGGTTTTCCCGCATATACCTGCCGGAAGGTTTTAGGCAGGGGAAAGCAGGCAGGTGTTGAAATGTTAATTCAACCTGGGATTTCAACCGGAAAATATACAAAAGAGTTTTATGGCACTATTTCACAAAATCAGAACTTAATACCCAAAAGAGTATTTACTTTAATGATAAGAGATGAGGATGTCTCTGCTGCAGTAGACACAATTATGGAAGTTAATTCTACAGGTAACTGCGGTGATGGAAAAATATTCATATTGCCTGTTACGGAGGGGTTGCGCATCAGAGACGGACTGGAACAGACTGATTCGGAATCCTATTAGATTTTCTGAATGATAGAATAGGACGGTTAATGGAGGTATGTTATGTTACTGATACGATCAATTATCAGACCTGAAAAAGCAGACACCATACTTTTTGAACTGGCTGCTGCGGGCTATCCGGCAGCTACTAAAATTGATATAACCGGCAGGGGAAAGCAGATGGGAATTAAAGTCGGCAATTCTTTATACAGTGAAATTCCCAAAGTAATGCTTATGATGGTAGTTGATGATTATGATAAAGATAGAATTATCCCGATCATAATGAGATATGCCCGGACAGGCGGAACCGGTACCTTTGGCGACGGAAGAATATTTGTCAGCCCTATTTTAGAAACCCATATCATCAGTGAAGGAAAATAACAAAAAGAAGGAGGCAATGCCATATGCCAATGACATTATTAAAATGTGACGAATCCATACCGGAACGGAAAAGACATATATATATTAAAGAAAACGGGGAAGATACCACCCAATATCTTCCGGCTTCCAATATAAATACCATACCGGGATCTTTATCAGAACGGGGCTGCAGCTACTGCGGGGCAAAGCTTGTAATCGGCGGTGTGCTAAAAGATACGATTCAGATGATACACGGACCGGTCGGCTGTGCTTATAATACCTGGCATACGAAAAGATATCCCAGCGATAATGATAATTTTCAGCTAAAATATGTCTGGTCCACGGATATGAAAGAATCCAATGTTGTATTCGGCGGTGAGGGAAAACTGAGAAAAAGCATTTTAGAAGCTTTTAAGGAATTCCCCCAATCAAAAAGGATGTTTATCTATACTACCTGCGCAACTGCTTTGATTGGTGACGACTTAAAAGGTGTTGTAAAAAAAGTTGAAGAAGAACTGGGAGATGTGGATATTTTCTGCGTGGAATGTCCGGGTTTTGCCGGAGTCAGTCAGTCCAAAGGGCATCATGTGCTAAATATTGACTGGGTCAATCAGAAGGTCGGCACCTATGAACAGGAAATAAAAAGCCCGTACACGGTAAATGTAATCGGGGATTATAACATTCAGGGTGACAGTATGGTCCTGTCAAGATATCTGGAGGAAATGGGAATACAGGTGATTTCCCATTTTACCGGCAATGCAACCTATGATGAGTGCCGTTCCATGCACCAGGCGAAATTAAGCATTACCAACTGTGCCCGTTCCGCAGGATATATTGCCAATGAGCTTTATAAACAGTATGGAATTCCCCGTATGGATGTGGATACCTGGGGATTTGATTACGCAAAGGAAAGCCTTAAAAAAATAGGCGCATTTTTTGGCATAGAAGACCGGGCCCAGGCTCTCATAGACCGGGAAACCGCTAAGTATAAGGGTCGCCTTGACTGGTATAAGGAACGGCTAAAAGGGAAAAAGGTAGCCATATGGACGGGAGGACCAAGGCTCTGGCACTGGACCAAGGCGCTGGAGGATGATCTGGGAATGGAAGTAGTAGCGATGTCTTCGAAATTCGGACATCAGGAGGATTTCGAAAAGGTCATTGCAAGGGGCCGCAAAGGGGCGATCTATATTGACGATGGGAATGAACTGGAATTTTTTGAAGTGATTGACATGGTGAATCCGGATCTGATTTTTACCGGACCAAGAGTAGGGGATCTGGTAAAAAAATTACATATTCCCTATATTAATGGGCATGCCTACCATAATGGACCGTATATGGGATTTGAAGGTGCGGTTAATATGGCAAAAGATATGTATCATGCCATATACTCCCCTATATTCAAGCTGGCAAAAATGAACATTAAGGAGGTTAGCTGATATGGATGAGAAAGCGCAGGCAGTTTATGGTTATATTATGGAACGCTGTTTGTGGCAGTTTTTTTCAAGAAGCTGGGACAGGGAACGAAATATAAACGGTATTATGAAAAACGTTGCATTATTATATTCCAACAGGGAAGTATCAAAAGAAACCAATTTAGATAAATGTTATTATGCGGATGCCAGAATATTACTTGATCAGTTGATGGAAAAATTCTCCTGGTTTAGCGAATTAAGCAGCAGGGAGGTTCATGAGATAGCAGATAAGGTCACAGAGAAACTGCTTATTCTGTCCGTAACTAATTCACTGAATGCAGAACGTACGCAGGAACATTATTAAAACGAAAGGAGAGCTCAAGCTATGTCAGTAGAGATTTTAGACAAAAAACGAAAAGGGGTCATAAATCCCATTTTTGACTGCCAGCCCTGCGGAGCCCAATATGCCGTAATCGGTATAAAAGATTGTATCGGACTTGTTCATGGAGGTCAGGGGTGCTGTACGTTTGTAAGACTTTTATTTGCACAGCATTTTAAGGAAAACTTTGACCTGGCTTCCTCGTCCCTTCATGAGGATGCGGCTGTATTCGGGGCTATGGACAGGGCAATTGAAGGCTGCAAGGTAATGGCTATGAGATATCCGGAACTGAAATGTATGCCGATTATTACAACCTGCTCCACGGAAACCATCGGTGATGATATGGAATCGGTACAGGTAACCGTAGAAAATTACTTTGCCAAGGAATTCCCAGATAGAAAGATAAAGGTTTTCCCCATACATACTCCAAGCTATGCGGGAAGTCAGGTACAGGGATATGATGTAGCCCTTGCCACTCTGGTAAAACAGCTTGCGGTTAAGAAAAGCCCCAATGGCAGGCTGAATCTGTTTACCGGCTGGGTAAATCCGGGAGATGTGGAAGAATTAAAACATATACTCTCCGAAATGGAAGTGGATACCAATATCCTTTTGGATACCACTACCTTTGATACTCCTATACTCCCGGATAAATCCGCATTGGCAGGCGGGAATACATCCATAGAGGATATCGCTGACAGTGCCAACGCAGTGGGCAGTATTGCATTATACCAGTATGAAGGCGGTGCGGCAGCCAGGTATCTGGAATCAGAATTTGAAGTTCCTGCCACCGTTGGTTTAACACCCATCGGTATCGGCAATACCGACCGTTTTATACAGGAAGTTGTAAGGATGACCGGAAAAGAAGTGCCGGATTCCCTGGTGGCAGAAAGAGGCCGGGCCCTGGATGCGATTGTGGATATCGGTCATATGTTCCTGGCAGACAAAAAGGTTGCCATATACGGTGATCCGGATCTGGTAATCGGTCTGGCGGATTTCTGCCTGGAGCTGGAGATGAAACCCGTACTGCTTCTTTTTGGAGATGACCTTAGTGCATACAAGAAAGATGAAAGGGTACTGGCATTTAAGGAAAAAGCGGATTATGACATGGAAATCGTATGTAATGCCGACTTATGGGAGTTAGAGAGCCGCATAAAAGAAGGCAAAATAGAATTAGACCTGATACTTGGACATTCCAAGGGCCGCTATATATCCATGGATTATCAAATACCTATGGTAAGAGTCGGGTTCCCTGCCTTTGACAGGGCCGGACTGTGGAGATATCCCGTTATGGGTTACAAAGGCGCCCAGTGGCTGGCAGAATCCATGGCAAATGCTATTTTTACGGATATGGAATATAAGAAAGATAAGGAATGGAAGCTTAATGTCTGGTAATGATTAACTGCCGCGGCGGTTTTTGTTCTGGCAGACGGATAACCCAATGGAGGGATTCAGAAATTGGGTTATCCGTTTTTTCGTTAAATTGTGGCTGCATCAGCATATCAGGAGGTGATTCCATATGGTAGAAGATTCTATTGTTTTTTCGGGAAAATTAAGCAAATTATATCAAATGGCAAAGGAAGGCAAGATAAAGACCGGCCTTCAGGGAAGTCATACAAGAGCGTGCAAGTTCTGGACCGCTATGAAAATACTGAGCGGTCTGCACAATACAATTGTCATAGCCCACGGCCCCAGCGGATGTGCTTATGGGGTGAAAAATGCCTATAAGCTGACGAATTCCAGGAACAGCGGTTCGCCCTATGAGGCTGTTCTGACAACGAATATCGAAGTAAAAAACATTGTTTACGGCGGGGAAAAGGAACTGACCGGAGCCATTCTGGAAACAGAAAAAAAATACAACCCGGATATCATTGTAATTGCGACCAGCTGTGCAACCGGTATTATCGGAGATAATGTGGATGATATTGTTAACGGCATGGCTGGTCAGGTTGGGGCAGAACTTCTGGTAATCCACTGTGAGGGATTTTCTGGTGAGTACCGCAGCGGTTTTGATCTGGTTTTTAAGGAACTGGTTAAATTAATGGATCCGCCCACTGATGAGATGAGAGAAAAATTAAAGCACTCCGTTAATATAGTCGGAGGAAAGATGGGGCCGGAGAGGACAGAGGTGGATACGGACGTAAAAGAATTAATCCGGCTGGTAAAGGCCATGGGAGCAGAAGTAAATGCGGTTATAGCCGGAAACTGCACCCTGGAGGAATTACGCCGGGCACCCAGTGCAGCCGTAAACTGTGCCCTGTGTCTGGACATCGGCTATGCTATCGGAACTGAAATGAAAAAAGTATATAAAACCCCTCTGAATTCCACGATCCTGCCCTATGGAATAGAAGCCACCAAAAACTGGTTAAGACAGGCGGCAAAGCACCTTCATATGGAGAAAGAAGCGGAAGAACTGATAAAGTCTGAATATGAAGCCATACGGGAGGAATATGAAATATCCCAAGGAAAGCTTATTGGCAAAGCCGGTATTATAGAAGGCCATGACGTAGTAAAATCCTTGTCCATAGCCCATATGCTGGCAATGGATTTCGGGATGCGGCCTGTTATTTACAATTTTCATCCCTGGAGTACCGAAGCCAGGGAGACCAGTATCGATTATCTTTTAAAAACCGGAATGGATCCGGAGATACTGATCACCAAAGGAACTCTGGCATTTGGTAAATATGAATCCATGAAGCAGACTGAAGAAGAACTCCTTGCGTTCTTAGGAGAAATGGAGAAAAATTCCGTTGTATATTTCGGATCTTCTTTAAGCTATCCAAGTATTCCCCAGGTAGATTTAAATGCCATCTTAAACCGGCCCAGATTTGGATTTTACGGGGCTTTAAAAGTTGCACAGTGTATTAATAAGAGTTTTGAATATGCAGACAGGCCCAGAAGCAGCCTGACGAAAAGAATGGTATTTCCGGAAAATTCAGGGCTTGCCACACTGTCATCCCTGACGCAGAAATTAAGTCAGGATATACCGGATTGTACCATGTATGGGAGAGGAGGAGGCCGAAGATGCTTGAACAGCTGACATTTTCCCATGACCAGTTCAGTAAGGATCCCGTTTTAAGCTGTGCCTTAGAGGGAGCCGCCAATGTTCTGGCAGGAATCAAAGATGTGTGTATTGTCATTCATTCCCCCCAGGGGTGTGCAGCGACGGTTAATAGTTCCTATGACCAGCATGAAGTGGATTTTACGAAAAGGAAAATGGCCTGCACCAGATTATTTGAGAAAGATATTGTATTAGGTGCCACCGAAAAGCTGGAGGAAATGATAAAACAGGCTGATGAAGCTTATCACTCCAGAATGATATTCGTAATAGGAACCTGTGCTGCGGATATTATAGGGGAAGATATAGAAGCCGTCTGCCGTATGCTGCAGCCTGAAATAAAAGGCCGTCTGGTTCCGATTCAGGCCGGAGGTTTCAGAGGAACCAGTTATGACGGGATAAAGCTTGGATTGGAAGCTTTATTTCCTTTCATTTCCTACTCTCATATTAAGATAAAAAACAGTGTCAACCTTATCGTACCCCAGATTAATCAGAATCCTACCTGGTGGGCTGATTTAGAATGGGTGAAAGATGTACTGTCAAAACTGGGGATTTTTATCCAGACGGTTTTTACTCATGAGACCACCCTGGAGGAAATTGAGGCAGCCGGAATGGCCGGCGCCAATCTCCTTTTAAGTTATGAAGGCTGTGATACCTTTCTGCAAAAAATGGAGGAAAAACACCACATTCCCCTTATCCTTTCCGATGTTCCCCTTCCCCTGGGACTTAGCAATACAGGCAGATGGTTAAGAGCTTTAGGAAGGTATTTTAATAAGGAAGAAGAGGTGGAGAGTCTGATTGAACGGGAAGAAAAAAAGGTTGCGGACACCTTAAGAAAACGGGCGCTTATGATGATTCCCCGGTATCGCAACTGCAAGGTGGCATTATCTGCCGATTCCACATTGGGGATTGGAATGGTACGAATGTTATTTGAAGAATTGGAGATGATACCGGAACTTCTTATATTTAAAAATTGTTCCTCACTGGCAGAAAAGATTTTGGAAGCAGAACTTGCCGACATGAATTTTTCACCCAAGGTAGTCTTAAAATCCGACGGTTACCGCATAAAAAAGGCTCTGGAGAATGTTACGGTGGACATGGTGATCGGCTCCGCATGGGAAAAATACATTGGTGAAGAATTGGGAATCAAGGTACAGGTAGATGCTTTTGAACCCACGAACAGAGTAATATACTTAAATGAATCTTATTTTGGATATGAGGGCATGCTCCATTTTCTCCAGGTAATTGCAAATGACTGGGAAAGGGCATTCCGCTCTAAAGAAATTAACTGGGGCTGAAGACATTTGCTTTTATACATAAGGTGAGGTGACAGTTTTGAAAATAGTAAAATATAATCTTGTACTGGTTATTCTAATTGTAATTCTGGCTTTCGCAGTCATCCTTTCTTTTTTATTTGGCAGATATACGGCAGGCTTTGGGGAATTATTACAGGTTATGATAGGAAAAATTACCGGAAAGGAATCATCGGGGCTGGTTTATCTGGAAACGGTGCTGTATCAAATCAGAATTCCCAGAACCATTGTAGCTGTATGTATTGGAATTGCCCTGTCTACGGCAGGTACCTGCTACCAGGGATTATTTAAAAATCCCATGGTATCCCCGGATATATTAGGAGCTTCCTCTGGAGCCTGTCTTGGAGCATCTATGGCAATTCTTCTGGATTTTGACAAGGTGGGAATTCAGATTTTCTCCTTTTTCGGCGGTGTTCTGGCAGTAGCACTTACATATTTTATTACGGTAGTGGTTACAAACAAGCAAAAAACTATTTTAATTATGGTTTTGGCCGGAATGGTTACGGACAGCTTGTTCAGGTCTCTTTTATCCATTACCAAATATATGGCGGATACAGAAGATAAGCTGCCTCAGATTACATTTTGGCTTATGGGAAGTCTTGCCTCCGTAACAGGAAGGGATGCCAGGATTCTCCTCTTTTTGGTTATTGCAGGCTATATTCCCATTTATTTATTGCGGTGGAAACTGAATATTTTAGCCTGCGGGGAAGAGGAAGCCATGGCAATGGGAATTGATATTAAAAGGATACAGGGAATTTTGATCCTTGCTTCTACTTTACTGGCGGCGTCTTCTGTTTCCATTGCCGGGCAAATAGGCTGGATCGGTCTTCTGGTACCCCATATTGCAAGACTTATTATCGGGCCGAATTATAAGGTGTTAATTCCTGTATCCGCATTGCTGGGGGGTATATTCCTGATTATTGTGGATGATTTGGCAAGAAGCCTTATGTCGGTGGAAATCCCTCTGGGTATATTAACTTCTCTTTGCGGAACCCCTTTCTTCTTATATCTGCTGGTAAAAAACAGAGATTCCCCGGCATAAGCAGGGGGATAGGATAATGACCTGATTACTTTGATTTTCGCGTGGCTGCCACGTAGACAGGAGATGTATATGAAACAAATAAAACAACCTTTCATAAATAATAAAACAACCTGTTTTACCTTTTCTGGAAAATCAATACAGGAAAAAACAGAAACACACCCCTGTTATAACGGCTGTAATCATTCTAACGCAAGGATCCATCTGCCGGTAGCGCCGAATTGCAATATCCAGTGTAATTACTGTGTCAGAAAATTTGACTGTGTGAATGAAAGCAGGCCCGGTGTAACCGCAGATGTGTTAACGCCTTGGGAGGCTTTTGAAAGATACAAAAAGACCAAAGCAGAAATGCCCAATCTGAGTGTAGTAGGAATAGCGGGACCGGGAGATGCCCTGGCTGATTTTGATAATACAAAAGAGACACTTAAGTTAATACGGGAATATGATAAGGATATTACGTTCTGCTTATCCACCAATGGGCTTATGCTTCCTGTATATGCGGAAGAATTGGTAAAATTGGATGTTACCCATGTTACGGTAACGATCAATTCGGTGGATCCCCAAATTTCAGCTGGAATTTATAAATATGTGGATTATATGGGAATCCGGCTTAAGGGGGAAACAGCAGGTGCCGTTCTGCTTAGGAACCAAATGGCAGGACTGGATAAATTAATACGAACGGGAGTTGTATGCAAAGTAAATATTGTAACCCTGAAAGGGATTAATGATTTCCATATTACAGAGATTGTAAGAACAGTAAAAGAGTTAGGCTGTTATATAGTAAATATTATGCCGTTTATACCGGTAAAGGGCAGTGAATTTGAAAAACTTCCTCCGGTTCCTTTAGAAGAAGTGAAAGAAATACGTAAAACCTGCGGAAATATTATGCTGCAGATGCATCATTGCAGACAGTGCCGGGCGGATGCAGCCGGTACCTTGTAGAAAGGGGAGAGATGTATGGAGCAGGATTTACTTGAGCTTAATCAAATCAGCTGTGGTTACGGTAAGAAAATAATTATAAAGGATATTACATTAACCATGAAAAGAGGTGAGATTGTATGTCTGCTTGGACCAAATGGAGTGGGTAAAACCACTTTGTTTAAGACTATTTTAGGTTTTATCCAATTAAAAAACGGAAAAATTTTAATCGAAGGCGAGGATATTTCGGGCTGGAACAGAAAGAAAATGGCAAAAGCTATTGCTTATGTTCCCCAGGCACATCATTCGTCTGTTTCTTTTACGGTACTGGATATTGTACTTATGGGAAGGACTGCAAGCTTAGGTTTTCTTAAATCACCCGGTAAAACAGATATTCTTATAGCGGAACAAATACTGGAGAATATGGGAATAGGTAATTTAAGGGATATATCTTACAGCCGGATCAGCGGCGGACAGCAGCAGATGACACTGATAGCAAGAGCCCTTGCACAGGAAGCAAAAATACTGGTTATGGATGAACCGACGTCCAGTCTGGATTATGGAAATCAGATTAAAATACTGGAGCAGATAAACAGTCTGGCTAAAAGGGGGCTTGGGGTAATCATGACGTCACACTATCCCAACCACGCTTTCCTATGTGCCACAAAAGCTGCATTGCTTCAAAGAAACCATTGCTTTGTTACCGGCAGAGTGGATGATATTGTCTTTGAGGAAAGCCTTAAGGAAACCTATGGAATTGATGTTCGAATTGCCAGTGTCTCTGATGCTTTTGGCAGAAACGTGAAAGGATGTATACCGGTTTTGTCGAAGGGATAAAATCAGTAAATGATAAGAAAACTGATTCTGTACTTTGAAAGGAGGTTCATATGAAAATTAAGAATACGCCAGGTTTTATAATATTCATTTTATTTATTGCAATGATAAGCGGATGTCTGGCAGGGAAAGAAACAGGAATCGCCGGCAATACAGTACCTGCAGAAACTGTAACCGCTGAATCGACAGGTCAGGAAGAGACAGGAGGAACAAATTCCGTTACAGAAGAAAACACAGAAAAAGAGCAGGTTAAAACAATTACGGATATAGATGGAACAGAGGTAACACTTCCTGAAAAAGTCACAAAAGTAGCAGTCGCAGGGGCCTTAAACCAAATGGTTCTGATACTTGGGCAGCCGGAAAAGATAGCAGCTACTGCAGAGGCGGTGAAAACCTCCTTTTTTGCTACAGTATATCCGGGAATAAAAAATGTAACGGCAGCCTATCTTGGTACGGGCAAAGGAGAACTGAATATGGAAACCCTTTTATCGGCAAAACCCCAGGTAGTGTTCGGGATTTTTTCCGATGATCTGAAACAAACTCTGGATGCGGCAGGTATTTCTCCGGTAGCAGTCAGCATGAATGATCCGGAGGAAATCAAGCAGACAGTCATGATAATAGCCCAGGTTCTTGGGGATGGAGCAGAAAAAAAAGCGGAAGAATTTAACCGGTATTATGACAGCAATATTTCTATGGTAAGGGAAAAAACAAAGGATGCACAGAAAGTAAGGGTATTTGTGGCCGGCGGGGATGGTTCAGAGGGCACGATAGCTACCATCAATGCCAATGATATCCATAATTATTATATAGATAGTGCCGGTGGGACGAATATTGTGGCAGAACAGCCCAAAAGCAGTACAGGAGGGAAAGTCCAGGTGGACTTTGAATACCTCTATGAAGAACAGCCCGATGTAATCGTAGTTACCGCCAGAGATGCTTATGACACCATTCTTTCTTCTTCCGGCGAAAGTCAGTGGAATGGGTTAAAGGCTGTAAAAGAGGGAAAGGTCTACCTGGTGCCAAAGGGAGTGTATCTGTGGTCCGTAAGAAGCTGCGAAGGCGCTCTGCAGCCTCTGTGGCTGGCCTCTATCCTTCATCCGGAGTTGTTTCCGGAACTTAACATCAGGGAAGAAACGAAAAAATTTTACAAGAACTTTTATCATTATGATCTTACAGAGGAAGAGGCTGATATGATTTTTAACCAGGAAACAAAGTGATTATCTGCTGGCGCCGGCCGGTTGGCTCCCTTGTAAGTGCACCGGGAATATAAGGAGTAACGTGGAATGGAACCGGCAGATAAAATCAGGAGGAGTTATGTACATGGAAAGTAAACTGTGTCTGATTGACCATACTTGTGAAAGCATACGGAAACGATACCGATTGAATAGGAAAGATTGCAATATACTTCCGGTCCTTGAAAAATACGGCGTGGATACCATTGATTTGTCCATAAATAGTGCGGCAGATATGAAAAAAGACGGTTCTTCCGTAACGATCAGGGTAGAAATGGACATTTCCGGGGAACAGGCTGTGAGATTAAAGCAGATGGACAGACAGTCTTTTGACGGAATCGTAATCCGGTGGAGACATAAAGAGAAGCAGTCCGTGCTGGAAAATTTCATAAAGGACTTAAAAACCATATCCGAAGAGCTTTTCATAAAAATAGTAAATGCACCGGAAGTGAACCCAAAGGAATGGACCGGATATGCAGCCCTTATGAAGCGGTATCACCTGAAAGGAATGATCTACTGCGACGGGGAAGGTTTCCTGGACCCTTTTGTCACTTATGAAAATCTTAAGTGTCTGAAAGAAATCATTCCGGACGAAATTGAATTTTGCGCCGGTAATGTCCTGGGTCTGGCTGGAGCTAATTCCCTGGCAGCCGTAAGCAGCGGGATTTATAAAATACATACAATTGTCGGAGGTGCCAATCTGTCGGAGGCTGCCGCAATGGAAGAAATCCTGATGGCCTGTAAATATTTTAAGCTGACAGTTATAAATCCTCCAACGGAAAAACTGGCTAAGGACTGCAGGAAGATAATGAGTTATCTTAACCTGAAAGTTCCGGTGGACAAAGCAATTATAGGAAGCGGAATATTTGCCCATGAATCAGGAATCCATGTGGACGGAGTTATTAAAAATCCCCAGTTATATGAAGTGATCAAACCAGAGGAAGTGGGCATAAAACGTAAAATCGTAATCGGAAAATATTCCGGAAAAGCGGCTGTACGCCTTAAGTATCACCAGATGGGAATTGAACTTACGGAGGAAGAGCTGCTTCATTTGATAAAAATAATAAAACAAACCGCTATGAAGAAAAATGCCGCATTATCTTATAAACAGCTTAACAATCTGTACAGGACGGAATTTGGAAAATATAAGATTATATGCCGGAATACGTCTCAAAATTTGGGAGGGATTCTATAGGATGTTAGATTTTGATTTGGTAGATACGACATTAAGAGATGGGGAACAGACGGCAGGAGTCGCATTTTCTTTTAATGATAAACTACGGATCTTAAATGCCATGGAAGAAACGGGAATCCGCTGGATTGAGGCCGGGATTCCAGCTATGGGAGAAGAAGAACAGTTTTTATTAAGAGAAATGCTTGCCAGAAAGGGAAATACCAATCTGATTGCATGGAACAGGGCTGTAACTGAGGATGTTATGGCATCCTTAGACTGTGGCTTTTCCTTTATTCACATTTCTGTTCCCATATCGGATATCAATATCCGGTATAAGCTAAATAAGGACCGGGACTGGGTCTTTTCCCGGCTGGAAAATATGTTAAAGTTAATCCATTCCTACGGAGCATCCATTTTAATTGGAGCGGAGGATGCTTCCAGGGCAGATCAGGATTACTTTCTTAAAATTGCCGACCTCGGTTACCGTTACGGTGCCATTCGGATCCGGTATGCGGATACGGTAGGATGCTTAAATCCTTTTACCGTAAAGAAAAATCTTGATTATTTAGTGAAAAGATGCCCGTTACCAATCGAATTCCACGGTCATAATGATTTTGGCCTGGCTGCGGCAAACAGTCTGGCAGCCTATAGGTCCGGCGTGGCTTTTGTCAGCGCTACCGTTACGGGAATCGGAGAAAGGGCCGGGAATGCATGTTTGGAAGAACTGGTTCTGGCTCTTGATAAATTGTACGGATATGATTTAAATATGTCTGCCGTACCAATGAAAAAACTTACAAGGCTGGTAGAGCATGCCAGCGGGCATAAAATTTATGGATACAGACCGGCTATCGGAAAAATGGGTAAAGGAGTTGATGGATATGGAAATAGCAGTTGTAATGGACGAACAGGGTAAAACAACGGTTCTAAGAGAGAATGCAGTTATTAAGGTTTATATAAAAGGTGAGA
Organism: uncultured Lacrimispora sp.; assembly: GCA_964402355.1. Classification (GTDB taxonomy): domain Bacteria; phylum Bacillota; class Clostridia; order Lachnospirales; family Lachnospiraceae; genus Lacrimispora. The sequence goes on along the minus strand of CAYOCB010000001.1, from coordinate 454,297 downwards.
AAGGCTGGGAGATTAAAAGAGAATATAAGTATCATTCAGGAAAGGAAAAAACGCCTGCTGCAGTCAGGAAGGGGCTGATGGAACTTGGGGCATGGTTAAACGGCTGTAAGCTTCTGATAGCAAAGGAATTAAAAGGAGTATATTTTACATTTTTTGAAGGGCAGTTATTTAACATATGGGAAATAGAAGGAAATCCGGAAAGATTTCTGGATTATATCTATCATAGTGAGCTTCAGGAACAGAAAAAGAAAACGGTACCCCCCAATAAGGTGGCTCCGGAATTAGTAAAAGAAGGAAATTATTATATCAGCCTGAAAGAAATTATGAGTGATAAAAATTCTCTGACTTCGAAACAAGTTCTCCTTCCCTTTTTTAAGGAAGGTAAATTTAAACAAATTATTATTGATTGCGACCACCTTCCCCGCTGGTTTGAGAACGTATTGCCGGATATGGGACTTTATGCGGAAGCACATCAATTCAGAGATGGTTTAAAAGTAACTGTATACAATGATTCCTGGAAGCAGTAAGTGCAAAGGTGGAATGGGATTTGGAATGGGAACAGGAAGCGGTATTACTGGCGGAAGAAATACTGGATATTATTAATAATTCTATAATGGTACGGTATCCTTTTATGAATACAGCCCTGGGACAGTTTATTTATAAAAATGATAACCGGGTCCGTACCATTGGTACTGACGGAAAGTATCTTTATTATAATTTCTCTTATATTCTGAAAAGATTTAAGGAATCAAAAGAAAACCTCATAAAAGATTTTTTACATATGATACTCCATTGTTTATTGCGGCATCCATTTATGAAAAAGGCTGTACAGCCCGTATACTGGGAACTTGCTGCGGATATTCTGGCGGAAAATATTCTGGATGAAATTTACGGCTGTATAACGGAGGCAGAATATGAAGAGAAGAGCAAAAGCATAAACCGTATAAAACAAGAAGTGCCGGTATTTACGGCCGAGAATGTTTATGAATACCTGATTTACTGTGGTAAAACAGATGATCTGAAGCTGGCAGGGCTGTTTTACCGGGATTGTCATGATTTCTGGTTTCGGGATACGGCGATATGGAAACCATCGGATGGGGCGGCTGACGATACAAAAAATCCTGCATTTTCTGATTTTGTATCAGCAAATGAAATTCAGGCAGAAGAAAAGGAGAAATTCCTGAAAAATGATAATAACATTTCTCCGCAGACAGAGGAGGAAGAGGATTCCCAAAAGCGAAACCCAAAAGAGGGATCCATCAGGAAAGAAAATGGAGGGGAACAGGAATCAGACTGGTCAGTGGATAACAGGATACCCGGCGGCAGCGCAGATGAAGCCGGTGATCCTGACAGGAAGGATTCTCTGAATGACAGAAAGGAGGATCTAAAGAATTTAACGGAAAGCGGGGAGGATATACAGGAAAATGAAGAATTTACCCAGCCTTTATCCTATGATGGCTCCGGCGGGGAGGATCTTTATGAGGTATGGAAAAAAGCAGGGCGCCAGGTCAGCCTGAATATGGAAGCCTCTTCGGATAAGTGGGGAGAGGAAGCAGGCAGTTTAAAGGAGAATTTAAAACTGGTTAACAGGGAAAGACAAGATTATTCAGCCCTTTTGCGCAGATTTTGTGTACGGGGAGAGGCCATGAAAGTGAATGATGAAGAATTTGATTACATTTATTACACCTATGGGCTGAAACAATACAGGAACATGCCATTGATCGAGCCGCTTGAATATAAGGAAATAAAAGCCGTCAGGGAATTTGCGATTGCCATTGATACCTCTGGTTCCTGTCAGGGAGATTTGATATATAAATTCCTTACGAAGACTTATTCTATATTAAAACAGCAGGAATCTTTTTTTCATAAATTCAATGTTCATATTATACAGTGTGATGCCAAAATCCAATCGGATTATAAAATAACCTGTGAAGAAGATCTGGAAATTTACCGGAAGGACATTAAGCTGTCCGGTTTCGGCGGCACGGACTTCAGACCGGTATTTGCCTATGTGGATGAGTTAATAAATAAAAAAGAATTCCGAAATTTTAAAGGCCTGATTTATTTAAGTGACGGATTAGGGGAATTCCCCCTAAAAAAGCCGGCTTATGAAACCGTATTTGCTTCTGTTAATGGTGAGATAAGCAGCAAGGAAATACCGGACTGGGTTATTACCGTTCCCTTGGCTGATGTGGATCTTGAACCAGTTTAGAGGCAGCAGGACATAGAACATTTTAGCAGCAGTACCATCCGTAAAGGAGTGAAGAGATGAATATAAAACTTGCAAAACAACAGATTAAGAATTCGGTGGATGCCTACCTGACGAAAGATCCAGCCGGAGATTATGTGCTCAATACGGAAAAACAAAGGCCCCTGTTTTTAATTGGGGCTCCCGGAATAGGAAAAACTGCAATCATGGAGCAAATTGCGGTGGAACTTCATATAAATCTGGTGGCTTATACGATGACCCATCATACCAGGCAAAGTGCTCTGGGACTTCCCTTTATCCGGGAAAAGGTATATGATAACCGGAACTATTCCGTATCGGAATATACTATGAGTGAAATTATATCCTCCGTATATGAGAAGATGGATCAGACGGGGATAAGGGAAGGCATATTGTTTCTGGACGAAATTAACTGTATATCGGAAACCCTGGCACCTGCCATGCTCCAGTTTTTGCAGTATAAAGTGTTTGGCAGACACCGGCTGCCTGACGGCTGGATCGTGGTTTCTGCCGGTAATCCGCCGGAGTATAATTATTCAGTAAGGGAATTTGATATTGCAACCCTGGACCGGCTTAAGAAATTAACTATTGAACCGGATTACGGGCCATGGAAGGAATATGCTTTTGAAAAAGGCATTCATCCCGCCATATTGACTTATCTGGATATGAAAAAGACCAATTTTTATTCCATACAGGAGGGGGCGGAAGGGAAAAGCTTCGTAACGGCAAGGGGCTGGGAGGATCTTTCTCTTATGCTGGGGTTGTATGAACGAAAAAAACTTGAAGTTGACGAAGAACTGATTGGTCAGTACCTTCAGCATAAGCAGATAGCCGGTGATTTTACCGCATATTATGAATTGTATGTAAAGTATAAATCCAAATATAATCCGGAACAGGTGTTAGACGGCACTTATGGTGATAAAATGATTCTGCTGATGGAAAAGGTCAGGTTCGATGAAAGGCTGACTTTTATCGGAATAATGATTGATGCTGTGAATAACAGGATAAGGGAGCTGCGTAAAAGGTCAGGCATTATTGACAGCGTTTATGAAATTTTAGAGCACTTAAAACAGGATTGTGAAAAAAAACCTGCTTTCTTTCACGAGAGTCTGGATCATTTTATCGGATCTGAAACCAGACAGCTGGAGAAAGGAAGCAGCGATAATACCATGACAAAAGAGTTAAAAGAGGAGAAAAAGGCAGTCCTTGCAAATCTTAATGCTTATAAAGATCTGGAAGATTTTGAAGCTGTCAGCAAAGATTTTACTGTACAGGTTTCCCGGATGAAAGAAATTATTCATGAAATAACGGAGAATTTAAACAATCTGTTTGAGTTTATGGAACAGGCTTTTGGAAGGGGACAGGAAATGATGATTCTGCTGACAAATCTTACCGTGAATCCGGTATTTACCTGGTATGTGGCCAAATATGGATGCAGAAAATATTACAAATACAACAAAGAATTGCTTCTTTACGAACGTGAAAATAATATTCTGGAAAAGATTGACTCCTTAGAAGAGGAACGGAGCAGACAGCTGCTTTCATAAAGGCTTTATACGGGAAGAAGGGGTAGCATGGAGTTTTTAATTGAAAATGGAGTTTTAGTAAAATATAACGGTGATGCAACAAACGTCCTGGTGCCGGAGGAAGTAACCGTTATCGGGGACGGAGCTTTTGAAGACCGATATCATATACAGACAGTGATTCTTCCAAAACACCTGAAGCGGATAGGAAACTGGGCATTCAGCCGCTTAATGAACTTAAGCTCCATCGAAATACCGGAGGAGGTGGAATGTATTGGGTTAAGCGCTTTCCGTTCCTGTATTAGTTTAAATAAAATATCCATTCCGGACAGTATCAGACAGATTTCAGGAAAGGCCTTTGAATTCTGCAAGAGCCTCACAGCTGTAACGTTACCAGATAAGATTCAGGTTCTGGCTGAAAAAACCTTTTCAAATTGCATGAATCTTCGGGAGATTTCTTTACCTGAGGGGTTAAAGGAAATTGGATCATGGGCTTTTGAAGGCTGTGTAAACCTTACTGATATAAAAATACCGGACAGCACGGAGATAATTGAGGAAAGTGCATTTTTGGAATGTACTTCGTTAGCCCGGATAAAATTCGGAAAAAGCATAAGAAAAATAAAGTATAACGCTTTTTCTGAAACAGCATGGATTAATGAGCAGGATGGGGACTATGTTAAGATCGGCCATATTTTAATTCAGTACAATGGTAAGGCGAAAGCTGTGGTTATTCCACAGGATGTGACGGAAATCAACCACGGGTGTTTTGAATACTGCAAAGGAATCGAATCGGTAGTGATTCATGAAAAGGTTTATTCCATTGAAGAAAAAGCTTTTTACGGATGCAGCCGCTTAAGGTTTTTAACCCTTCCGGCTTCCTTGAATTTCATCCATTACGATGCTTTTCATTCCTGTCCTGACCTTAAAATAGTGGTTATAACTGGCTGTAATGAATTGGATAACGGTTCTGAGTTCTGGGACTTATACCAGTTGATTTATCCTAAGAAAAAAGCAGACTTAAAACTGTATCTGCCGGGTGAAAAAGACAAGTTAAGATTTCATGATTTTATCCGGAGCAAGGGATTCGGGATAGAAATTAATTTTCAGGTTTATGACGATAAATTTCAACAGATCAACGAATTAAGGGAAAAGGCAGTAATGGCGGTACTTAGATTACTATATCCGGTATCCTTAAAAAAAGAGAATTATAATCTGTATTTTTGGTTTTTGAAAAGTCATATACAAGAGATACTGGAGTTTTTTATCAAATCGGAGTATTTACTGTTTTTGCGGATTGTAACGGAATTATCCCTGATCCCCCCGGAGAACGTGGAAGTTTTCATCCAGATGGCTGCAGGTACTAAAAATGTGGAAATAACAAGTTATCTGCTAAGTTATAAAAATGAGGTTATCGGATATACGGAAAAGGAGTATGCCTTGTAGATAATGCAATTGATGAAAAGTGTGGAAAGTTAAAAAGAACTGTACCGATCCTATGGTACAGTTCTTTTTAACTCTGGATTACATTATATTTGTTATAAAATTCTGATACTATAGCAAAGAAAATTGTTGTACAGATTGAATGTCCTTTGAAAATTGTTTAAAATAGTATAAAAGAGCTCCGCTCGAAAGGAAATATAAGATTCAACGGCGAGGGCGGGCGTGGATATTGGGAGGTTCTTAGCTAACAGAACTTCCAGTCCAAGTTAGAATATTCAATCATTTTAAAGGAGGGTCAAACTTGTTTGATAATATGTTAGCTTTAGAGCAGCGGCAGGTGTTATCAGTGAAGCAGATGCAGTCTTTAGAAATCTTGGCATATACGAACCAGGAACTTGAAGATTTCCTTTTGAATGAATATCTGGAAAATCCTATGCTGGAAAATGCTTTGGATAAACAAAATGATATGATGAAAGATTTGGAACAAGTATATGAAAAGGGATTATCTTATAAAGAGCATTGTATACAGTGGGAGGAAGATGACGTTAACCGCAGGGGTGATATCAGAGCAAAGAATCCGGATGAGATGAAGGATTTTCTTTTGAGCCAGCTTCACAGAAAAGATTATGATGAGACGGAGTGGAAACTGATGGAGTATCTGATTCAGTGCCTTGATGAGAAAGGCTTTTTTACTTATGAAGTCTCAGAAATAGCCGATGTGCTGGGCTATCAGGAACATACAGTTAATAAATATCTTGAAATTCTTAAAGGTTTGGAACCGGTGGGAATCTTTTCAAGGGATCTATCGGAATGTCTGCAGAAACAGCTAAAGAATAGGGGAATGAATGATGAGAAACTGAATTTAATTGTAGACAAATATCTGACTGATATTCTGGACGGGCATATTGGGGTTGTATCAAGAAGCCTGAAATTAACAACTGCGAAGATAAAGGAATATATTCATTTAATTGGAACACTGAATCCAAGGCCGATTATGAATATTCAGTCAGATAAAGATACAGTACCGTACATAGTTCCGGATATTCTGGTTTCTTTAGATAAAGGCAGCTGGCTGATTCGGCTCAATGACCAGTGGATGGGGGAATATAAATATAATGAATATTATATGCGGATGATGCAGGAATCACAGGATGATTCCTTAAAGGCGTATTTCAAGGTAAAGCTGGAACGAGCCAGATTTATCATAAATTGTGTGGAACAAAGACGGAATACGATCATCAAAATAGTTGAAGCTATATTGGAGGTACAGGAAAAATACTTTAAGAATGATAAAGAATTAAAACCAATGACCATGGAAGACATAGCAAGAATGACAGATATGCATGTTTCAACTGTCAGCAGGGCAATCAGAGATAAATATGTCCAGTATAAAAAAACAGTACAACTCAAAAATCTATTTATCTCGGCAGTGCCATCCCAAGAGGAGGTATCTGTAGATATCATAAAAAGGCGGATACAGGAGATAATCCGGCGGGAGAGCTCTTCTGACCCATTGAGTGATCAGAGCATTGCACATCAAATACAAGAAGAGGGCGTTGATATTTCAAGGAGAGCGGTTTCCAAATACCGGAAACAGATGGGAATTCCGGATTCCAGACAACGGCTTTACTTATAGGAAGATAAAGCGGGGGCTAAGATGAAATCAAAAATAATAGATATTATTGAGAAGGAAGATAAGCGAAATCCTTTTATTGATGAAGAAATTGCATGTATGCTTCAGACTTTCAGGGAAAACATAACCAGGCTGCGGAACGAATTGCAGATACCAGCTTCATCGGAGCGGAGGAAAGAGCGGCTGCTTTGGGATATTCAAAGTATATTGAGAAAAAAGGGTACGCTGTCTGACCGGAAGCTTACAGAAATACTAAATCAAAAAGGATACGAGATAGGAAAATATACGGTGGGACAATTAAGGAAAGAAAATCCTGATTTGTGGGAATTGGAATCTCAAATAGAGCAGGAAGAGGATATTTCTAAAAAAAATGCTCGGAAAACTCAGACAGACGAGTTATTTTCAAAATTTATTGGTTTTGATGGGAGTCTTAAAAATCAGATCAGCAAGGCTAAGGCAGCGGTCATATATCCGCCGAAGGGGCTTCATACACTGATATACGGCCCGTCTGGAGTCGGAAAAAGTTTTCTGGCTGAACTAATGTATCATTATGCCGTTCAAACGGAGAACTTTAAAGAAGGAGCTCCCTATTTTGAATTCAACTGCGCTGATTATGCAGATAATCCCCAGCTTCTTTTGGCACAGCTGTTTGGCTATACAAAGGGGGCATTTACAGGTGCTGTGGAACATAAAAAAGGAATTGTTGAATTGTGCGACGGTGGAATTCTCTTTTTAGATGAAATACACCGTTTACCAGCAGAAGGTCAGGAAATCCTGTTCTATCTGATTGATAAAGGCAGATTCCGGCGCTTGGGAGAAGCAGACACCAGCAGGGAAAGCCATCCGCTTATCATAGCAGCAACAACAGAAGATCCGGAAAGCTCATTGTTACTGACATTTCGCAGACGAATTCCGATGAATATAGAAATCCCCTCTTTACAGGAACGGCCGCTTGAGGAGAAGCGGCAGTTCATTGAACTTTATTTCACATTGGAGAGAAGCCGTCTCGGGCGTGATATAAAAGTAGCACAGGACGTTTTCAGCTGTTTGCTGGATTCTGAATTTCCAGGAAATGTTGGACAGCTTAAGTCCGATATTCAGGTGTGCTGCGCGAAGGCATTTTTGGAGGCATGCGTAAGTAATCGTCAGGACATAGAGGTTATGCCTGACAATCTTCCGGAACATTTGAAAGCAAATAGAAACCAGATAGTTTCCAAAGAAATAAGAAGCCTGCTTCAGGGAGATGTACTGTTTTCAGAACGGGGAAGCCGTCAATTTTCCAAATATTTTGATCAGCTGGGAGGTACTGGAATCTATGAACATCTGGAGAATAAGTATGCAGTGCTTATAGACTCCGGGATTAGCAGGGAGGAAATCAGCCGGCTCTTGCAGGAAGAGGTGGAGGAGACTTTGACAAAGCAGATCCGCAGTATGGAAGAGTCAAAATTCAGCCTGCATGAACTCTCCAATATTGTTGGAAAAGAGGTTCTTGATATTACGGAGGCTGTTTATCAGGAAGCAAAGAAAACACTGCCCGGACTGCGTGACTCTATTATATTTCCTCTGGCAATTCATATCCGTTCTTCTTTGGAAGTGAAAAAAGAGAGGAGAGAGATACTTGGCAGCAGCTTAGATGATATGAAAAAACGGCATGCAGCAGAATACAGAGTGGCAGCCGATTTGTTAAAAAAAATAAATAAAAAGTTTTATGTTCAGCTTGCAGATGAAGAGGCTGTCTTTTTTGCTATGTATTTTAGCAAATTTCAAAGTGAGCAGATGAATATGACAGGAAGAACGGCGGTTCTTCTTTTATCTCATGGCCGTGTTGCAGGAGGGATGGCGGAGATTGCCAATCGAATTCTAGGTGTGAATCATGCTGCGGCTATCGAAATGGCTCTCAGTGAAGACCCGGCTGTTATGTATGAAAAAACGAAAAAGGCAGTGCTGGAGCTGGAGCAGGGACGGGGGTGCATCATACTTGCAGATATGGGGTCGCTCCTTACGTTCGGTGAAAAGATTAAAAAGGAGACAGGAATACCTGTGGCTGTAGTTGGAAGAGTGGATACTTTAATGGTAATCGAATGTCTGCATAAAGTATTGTGGACAGAAGAACCTCTTGAAACGATTGCCAGGGGAATTGATTGTAAACTATCATTGCAGCAGAGAAATTCAAAAGAGAATGTGGTAATAAGAGAAAAGGCGATTCTCTGTCTGTGCATTACCGGGTTGGGGGCAGCAAAGGAACTTGAAGATTTCATATCACAAAGACTGAATTCGGTTATAAGTGATATCAAAATTATAACGAGGGGATATATCGAAAATGAACGGACCGAGCAGATTATTGCGCAGGTGGCTGAGAAGTATGAACTGCTGGCCGTTGTAGGTACCATAAATCCTGAGATGAACGATTATCCATTTATATCAGCAGCAGAAATCTATCAGTCAAAGGGAATCTCCAGGCTCCGAAGAATGATAAAAGAAAGACGGTTGATGGAAAATGTAATCCTTGGAGAAGTGATTCCGGAAGAACTTATATTTGTTAAAACAGGGCTTCAGCTAAAAGAGCAGATTCTTGACCAGGCGGTTGAAACCATGACAAAGCATGGTTATGTGGAAGATAAATTCCTTTTAAGCATTTATAAACGGGAAGGACTTATGACGACATATTTGAAAGGAGGAATTGCCATTCCCCATGGAGATCCTTCTTTTGTTACAAAACCGGTCATTTCAATTACAAAACTGGACAAACCCATTTTGTGGGATGGTACAAATACGGTCGACATTATTTTTTTGTTAGCTTTAAAAGAAGATTCAAAAAAATATTTTGAACAGCTTTATCAGATGATAAGCAATGAAACACTGATAACATCAATAAGAAACAGCAATTCTATAAAAGAAATCAGGGAAAATCTGCATCTTGATACAAAACCGGTCAATTAGATTGGCACGCTTTTTGCTGTCTATATAAGTGCTTAGATAAGCAAGAAAGGAGTGGAAAGATGAAAGCAGAAGATTTTCCAAAGATTACTATCATATTAAGGGGATATACCTATCCTCAGGTAAGGACTGTGGTGAAAAGCCTTCTCGGCACAGAATTAAAATCAGTAGAAATTACAATGAATACTCCAGATGCAATTAAAACGATTGCAAAAATTAGTGAGGAATTTGGTGAGGAAATGCTGATTGGTGCCGGGACGGTGACCACTTATGAAGAGGCGGAAGCTGCTATCGCAGCAGGAGCCAGGTTCTTACTGTCTCCCATTACGTTCAGTAAGGAAATTATCCAATTATGTAAGACAAAGGGGGTTATTTCGGTTCCGGCCTCTTTAACTCCATCAGAAATCAAACAAAGCCTGAATGATGGTGCTGATATCGTTAAGCTGTTTCCGGCAGGAACGATGGGAGCTTCCTATCTGAAAGATATTCAGGCGCCGCTTGGTAAACTTCCTGTTATGGTTGTGGGAGGCGTGAACAGCGGAAATGTAAAAGCATTTTTTGATGCGGGAGCTTCCTATGCAGGGATCGGCTCAGGAATGTTTCACAAGGAAGATATTTTGAATCAAAATGAGGAAGGACTGAAAGAATCTGTAAAGGCCCTTTTAGCCGGATTAGCATAAGGAGAGATGGAAATGAGTGATATTCAATTTGATGAGTCAATGATTCTTGAACTGGAGGATGTTCAGAGTAATACGCAGGCACTGACTTTTTTAACCGATTATCTTATGGAGAAAGGTTTTGTAAAAGAAGGATATAGAGAAGCGATTCTTAAAAGGGAAGCGAACTTTCCTACCGGCCTTTCGACTGGTGAAATCAACATAGCTATTCCGCATGCGGATACCAGCTATGTAAATCAGGCGGCACTCTGTGTAGGAATATTAAAGAAGCCTGTAAAATTTAGCGCAATGGATGAACCGGATCATCAGATTGATGTGAACATTATTATCGTTTTGGCATTAAAAGAGGCACATGGGCATCTGGAAATGCTTCAGAAGGTTGTGGAATTGATAAAAGATCAGGATAATTTAAAAAGCATTGTAACAGCAAAAGACAAAAAACCGGTATATAACATGATATCCAGCCATTTATTGTAAAACGCCGGAGAACGGCAGAATGTGAGGTTCATATGAAAAGAGTATTAGTAGCTTGTGGAAATGGGATAGCGACTTCGACTGTAGTAGGAACAAAAATCAAGGAAAAATGTGAAGACAGCGGAATCGTGGTTTCCGTTACACAGTGTAAGCTTCTTGAAGTAGAATCAAAAGCTGAAGATTTTGATCTGCTTGTAACAACGGGGAAATTTACCGGAGGAAATGTTGGGATTCCGGTAATTGGAGCGATTTCTCTTTTGACAGGAATCGGAGAGGAAGACACTTTAGATGAAATCATTGCTGCTTTGAGGAATTAACAGTAGAAAAAGCATAAGGAGATTGGGGAATGGAGATAGTATATGCTATTTTTAATACGATTTTAGACGCTGGAGCAGTTGTAATGCTTCCAGTTATCATAACAGTGATAGGCCTGATTTTTCGCGTTAAGTTTGTAAAGGCATTTCGTTCTGGTCTTACGATCGGAATTGGATTCGCAGGAATTAACCTGGTTATTAATATGATGAAATCCAACTTAGGACCGGCAGCGCAGGCAATGGTAAAAAATTTTGGGATCAATCTTGATGTTCTGGATGTAGGCTGGGGGGCTATTGCAGCAGTAACCTGGTCTTCTCCGATCATTGCAATATTGATTTTCTGTATCCTGGCAACCAATATCGTGATGCTTGTTTTAAAGGCTACGGATACACTGGATGTTGATATTTGGAATTACCATCATATGGCGATTGTTGGAATCATGGTTTATTACGTTACCAAAAGCATTCCTCTGGGAATCGCGGCAACGGTGGTTATGGCAATAGCAACCTTTAAGCTTTCAGACTGGACAGCACCTTTGGTGGAGGAATATTTTGGAATTCCCGGAGTTTCACTTCCAACAATGTCTGCTCTGTCTTCTGTAATTATAGCGGCACCGTTAAATTGGCTGCTGGACCGTATACCAGGAATCAATAAAATAAATTTTAATGTAAAACATGCTCAAAAGTATTTAGGCTTCTTCGGAGAACCAACTATGATGGGCTTGATACTGGGGTGTGTTATCGGTGCCCTGGCAAAATATCCGGTATCCGGAATCCTGGCATTAGGTGTAAATATGGCGGCAGTTATGGTATTGATTCCTAAAATGACTTCTTTGTTTATGGAAGGGCTGATGCCGATTTCTGAGGCTGCAAAGAAGTTTACCCAGGAAAAATTTAAGGGAAGGAAATTCCTTATTGGTCTGGATGCAGCTGTTGTGGTTGGGAATCCTGAAGTCATAACAACATCACTGATCGTAATTCCGCTGACGATTCTTATGGCAGCTGTTTTACCGGGAAATCGTGTTCTGCCATTTGCAGATCTGGCAGTTGTCACCTTCCGGGTCGCTCTCGTGGTAGCCATTACAAAGGGCAATTTGTTTAAAAATATCATTATGGGGCTTGTATGTACGGGGGCCATTCTTCTTGCAGGGACAGCAACAGCACCGGTTCTGACTGATCTGGCAGCCAGTGTTGGACTTAATCTGGCAGCAGATGGAAGCTATATCACCTCTTTTGCGGCAACGAGCCTTACCGTGAGCTTTCTGGTATACAAGGCATTTATCAGCAATCTGTACATCAGTTTACCACTGCTTGCAGCAGCGATTGCCGGAATTTGGGTTTTTATGAGCTATTTAAACAAAAAGAGGGTAAGGATATTAGAAGAAAAGCAGCAGGCATCAGTAAATAAGGAGGCAAAGGCATGAAGATAACGGATGTAGTCGTTTATACTGTAAAACCCAGGTGGATTTTCGTTAAGATAGTAACAGATGAGGGAATCGAAGGCTGGGGAGAGATGGTATCCGGTACAAAAACAGAAACAGTAGCAGCCGGAGTGAAGGAAATGGCCAAACGGATTATCGGGAGAAATCCACTGGAGATAGAGACCCTTTGGCAGGAACTTTACCGTGTATTCTTCCGCGGCGGTCCAATTAATATGACAATTATTTCAGGGCTTGAAATAGCATTATGGGATATTAAAGGAAAATATTATAATGCTCCTGTTTATGATCTGATGGGAGGTGCTGCCAGAGAACGCATCAAGGTTTATTCCTGGATTGGAGGAGACCGTCCCAGTGACGTTGTAAAGGATGCCGGAGACAGAGTGGACAGAGGTTTTGACTCTGTGAAGATGAATGCTACGGAGGAGCTTCATTATATTGATAATTTTAAGAAAGTGGATCAAGTTGTGGAGCGTGTTGCCGCCCTCAGAGAAGCCTTTGGAAATAACTTAAATATCGGAGTTGATTTCCACGGCAGAGTACATAAACCGATGGCAAAGGTTTTGGCAAAAGAATTAGAACCGTATCATCCTATGTTTCTGGAAGAAGTTGTTTTGTGTGAAAATCAGGAGGCTTTTAAAGAAGTGGCTGAACATGTGGTAACGCCGCTGGCAACAGGGGAACGGCTTTATACCCGCTGGGGCTTCAAAGATATCTTAAAAAGCGGTTATATTGATATTATCCAGCCTGATGTGGCACTGGCAGGCGGTATCATGGAAACCAGAAAAATCATAGCAATGGCAGAGGCGTATGATATTGCAGCGGCACCTCATGCACCGTATGGGCCAATTGCTTTGGCAGCAACCTTCCAGATTGATTGCTGTAGTCCAAATGTATTCATTCAGGAACAGTCACTTGGAATTCATTATAACAAGGGATTTGACTTGCTGGACTTTGTGGAAAATAAAGAGATATTCCAGTATCAGGATGGCTTTATCGGTTTGCCCGATAAGCCTGGACTTGGTCTGATCATTGATGAAGAAAAAGTAAAAGAGGTCTCTCTTGAAGGACTGAACTGGTCAAATCCAAACTGGAAACATTATGATGGGACAAAGGCAGAATGGTAATAGACTGAAATATTTTAGGGGAGTATTAAAATAAAGGAGTTTTTTTATCCAGCAGGATTTATCTTGCTGGATTTTTTATGCTGCCTGTAAATACATTTCATGTTTCTCCATTGGTGTTAGTACAGTTCGTATATTGAAACCCTCTGTCGGAATGAAAGATATAATTCTCGAAAGCCATTTGTATTATTAAGATATTCAGTAACGATTCTTTCTTTTTCCTCAAAAGTATACTTATGTTTAAAAGCCATAAAAAATATGCTCCCTCCTAAGCAACAAGTTTTTATTATCTTACTTGTCTACCTGGAAGGCAATGTCATTAAGTTAAGAAAAATAGGACGCTTACATCGATAAAAATAGATGTTAACGTTTTATTTTTATATTTACTAGACATATAAAATTAAAAAACACTTGACAAATAGTTAAAAATTTGCGGTTTCGCCCTTGAAATATAAAGTTCGAGGGAGGAACACACATGAAACCGGCTAAAGTAAAAGAAATACTGTCACAAATAATTAGGACTCTAGCAGATAATCCATCTGATTTTTTGCAAAATTCATCAAAGGACTTTTCTAGAAATCGAAAACTATCATTTGAAACAATCATTAAACTGATGATTGGCATGGGCGGAAATAGCTTATGTAAAGAACTATATGATTGGTTCAATTATTCAGAAGATACCGCATCTGTTTCGGCATTTGTTCAGCAAAGAAATAAAATTTCATTTAAAGCTATTGAATATATTTTTAGAGAAAAGGTTAAACAATGTGACGAGCAGATTTTATTTAAAGGATATCGTCTTTTGGCGGTAGACGGATCAGATATAAGATTACCTAAAAATAAAAATGACGAAAATACGAAAGGATATAATCTTCTTCATCTTAATGCTATGTATGATCTGATGCAACATATTTATGTTGATGCTTCAGTACAAAATAAAAAAGGTATGAATGAACATAAGGCTCTGGTATCAATGATTGAAAAATCTGAACTACCTGGAAATGTAATTGTTATAGCTTCACCTTTTTTCGCTGTAAAAACCTGAGCTTAAATACTTAACTTAATGACATTGACCTAGAAGGGAGCATATCAGATTATATTATATCTACTATGCAAAAGCTCCTATCATATATAAAATCCTGTTAATAGGATGGCCACCCGTTGTTAAAATACAGGTCGCTGATCAATAAGGTCGGAGATCTATTATTATTTGCATCATAAGCATTGCGTGCAATGACATAGTTACTTCCGTTCTTATATATATCCTGACCGCCGGGACCCTTCCACCTGGAATTACCGGAATCTAAGATGTTAGCCATGCTCGTACCGTTCTTATCCACAAAGGGTCCGCTAATGCTTGCGGAACGACCATAGATGATCTGATAAGTACTGTTTACACCCTGACAGCAGACACCGATGGATGCAAAGAGATAATAGTATCCGTCCTTGTAAATCATAGTGCCGGCCTCGATGCCTCCTGATTTATAAGCAATGGAGTAAATGGTACCGGATTTTGAGGAGATAACCATTCCGTCATCTCTCTAGTCACCAGTCAATATACTGGAGCAGGAGGTAAGACCGATGGCTGAGTTATTCTTTCCGAATTCCGATACGTAAATCAATGTTGTTAATAGTATGTATAAAGGAGCTTTCTCCTGAAGAATAAATCCAATCAACAAGTTAAAAGCTCCTTCTGATAAAACTAAAACTTAATCTTTTTTTCCAACAGCGAAATTCCCTGATATAAAATTGCCGATACGATACAAAGGATCACGATCGACATCACAACAAGGTCCATCTTAAAGACCTGGCTGCCGTAAATAATCAGATACCCCAGTCCTTTATTGGCGGCAAGGAATTCCCCGATGATGACACCTACCAGGCACAATCCGATATTTACCTTCATGTTGCTGATGATGAGCGGTACGGAGCTGGGCAGCAGTACCTTCATAAGTACATCTTTTTTCGTTCCTCCCAGAGAATAGATCAGTTTAATCTTATCCGGGTCTGTCTGGGAAAATCCGGTATGGAGTGTCATGATGCATCCAAAGACGGCTACGGAAATTGATGCAACGATAATAGTCTTAATATTGTTGCCCAGCCATACAATTAAAATAGGGGCAAGGGCGGATTTTGGCAGGCTGTTTAACATGACAAGGTAAGGCTCTAAAACTTCCGATACGCTGCGGCTGGACCATAAGAGGACTGAGATAAGCAGTCCTGAGAAGATGACCAGGGCAAAACTAATTAATGTTTCCATTACCGTGACTCCGACATGGAGGAAAATGCTTCTGTCCTTTACCATATCAATGAAACAGGCTGTCACACGGGAAGGGGAACTGAATATAAAGTCATTGATGATACCAAGTCTGGCACACAGTTCCCAAAGAGAAAGCAGCAGTATCAGCATCATGATGCGCCAAACACGGACGCGGCGCCGGTGAAGCTTTTCCTTTGCGATAAATTCCTGCTGGGCTAAGGTTGGATGGGTTTCAATCATGATTCTGCAGCTCCTTCCATACCTGATTGAAATAAACGGAAAATTCCGGCATATTCCGGCGCGTCAGAGGCCGCACATAATCCCCGCCGAAGGAAACCGGTATGACGGCCTTGATTCTGCCAGGCCTGCTTGTCAGTACGAGGACCCGGTCGGCAACGCTGATGGCTTCGGATAGGTCATGAGTGACGAGTATGGCGGTCTTATGCGTGCTTTTTATAATGGAGCTGATATCATCACAGACAGACAGTCTGGTCTGATAATCCAGTGCGGAAAATGGTTCGTCTAATAAAAGAAGGTCCGGTTCCAGAGCCAGGGTGCGGACCAGTGCGGCACGCTGGCGCATACCTCCGGACAGTTCGGACGGCCTTGCTTGTTCAAAACTTCCAAGGCCGTAAGTATGAAGCATCTTATGCAGCTTTTTTCTGGAGCTTAAGTTTAATTTGTTCTGAATTTCCAGTCCTAATTCGGCATTGCCCATTATGGTGCGCCATTCGAAAAGATGATCTCTCTGCAGCATGTAACCGGTATTGCCGCCGGATTCTTCCTGGGGAACTCCATCCATATAGATTTCTCCTTCGTCAGGTTTTAACAGACCGCAGAGAAGGGACAGCAGGGTTGATTTTCCGCAGCCGGATGGTCCGACCACTGCCAGGAATTCCCCGTTTTCTGCAGTAAAAGATATATTTGAAAGGGCCAGTGTCTCACCCTCAAGGGAATGATAGGAGTAACTGACCCCGCGTACTTCCAGTTTAGGCTTCATGGGTCCTCCTTATATGACAGATTTGATCTGATATAATGTTATAATATGTACCCAAAAAAGGAGTGTGAAGAACTTAATACGATGGCTTATCCTAAATATTGACAATAAATGGAGGCTATTATGTTAATTCGGGATTTGGAAAAATTAAGAAAAAACCCTTGCAATAACGAAAGAACAGTGCTATACTACTTAAGATAACATGAAAGTTTGACTGACAAAGAGTGGGCGTAAGTCCACTCTTTCAATTTGTTTGGAAAGGTGGGAGGAAGATGGCAAAAAGAGAAGAGTATGAGACAAAGACTGAAAGCTTTTTGAAGCCCCTTATGGAAGAAAACAATTTTGAACTGGTTGACGTGGAATACGTTAAAGAAGCAGGCAGCTGGTATCTGCGTGCTTATATAGATAAAGAAGGCGGAATTACGGTTGACGATTGCGAAATTATCAGCCGAAAGCTGGGGGACTGGCTGGATGAGAAGGATTTTATCGCTGACAGCTATATTCTGGAAGTCAGTTCTCCAGGACTTGGAAGACCTCTTAAAAAAGATAAGGATTTTAACAGAAGCATTGGAAAAGATGTGGATATCAAGTTATACAAGCCACTTAATAAACAAAAGGACTTTACAGGAACACTGAAAGCTTATGACAAGGAAACGGTTACCATCGTCCAGGAGGATGGAACGGAACTTGTGTTGAAACGTCCGGAGATTGCTTTGATCCGGCTGGCATTTGATTTCTAAACAGTAAGTATATTAGGAGGATAAAAAAATGAATAAGGAACTGTTAGAAGCACTGAATATTCTGGAAAAGGAGAATAATATCAGCAAGGATACCCTGTTAGAGGCAATCGAAAATTCTCTCCTTACAGCGTGCAAGAACCACTTCGGAAAAGCGGATAATATCAAGGTCAGCATCAATCATGACACCTGTGATTTTAACGTCTTTGCGGAAAAAGAAGTGGTTGAAACAGTGGAAGATCCTCTGCTGCAGATCAGCCTTGCAGAAGCAAAGATGACAGATCCCAAATATGAGGTGGGCGATGTCATCCATTGTCCTATTGACTCCAAAAAGTTCGGAAGAATTGCTACACAGAATGCCAAGAATGTTATTCTGCAGAAGATTCGTGAAGAAGGCAGAAAATCCCTTTTCAATGACTGGTACTGCCAGGAACGGGAAGTTGTCACAGGAATCGTACAGAGATATTTAGGCAGGAACGTAAGCATTAATTTAGGTAAGGTGGATGCCATTCTCAATGAAACTGAGATGGTAAAGGGTGAGGTATTTAAACCCACTGAAAGAATTAAGGTATTCGTTCTGGAAGTAAAGGATACTCCCAAAGGGCCCAGGATTTCCGTATCGAGAACCCACCCGGACCTTGTGAAGCGCCTGTTTGAATCCGAGGTAGCGGAAGTGAAGGATGGAACGGTGGAGATCAAGGCCATTGCAAGGGAAGCAGGCTCCAGAACAAAGATCGCAGTAAAATCCAATGAACCAAATGTTGACCCGGTAGGGGCATGTGTAGGCTTAAACGGTGCCAGGGTTAATTCCATAGTCAATGAGTTAAGAGGTGAAAAAATCGATATCATCAACTGGGATGATAACCCGGCTTACTTAATCGAGAATGCATTAAGTCCGGCAAAGGTTATCTGTGTCGTTGCTGATGAAGAGTCAAAAGAGGCACAGGTCATCGTTCCGGATTACCAGTTATCCCTGGCAATCGGCAAGGAAGGACAGAATGCGAGGCTGGCTGCAAGGCTTACCGGATATAAGATCGACATTAAGAGTGAAACACAGGCAAGAGAACTGGGACTTTTTGAAGAACTGGGACTTGAGTATCAGGATGGAAATGCCGGATATGAGGAATATGGTCAGGAGTACCGGGAAGGTTATGAAAATGAATACCAGGAAGGCGGCGACGGCACAGTAGAACAGGAGTATCAGGACGATTACCAGGCTGGCGGTACGGATGGTGGTTATCAGGAATAAAGAAAACAGGAAGTGATGGAAACGTGAGTACAAAGAAGATACCGCTCAGACAGTGCGTCGGCTGTGGTGAGATGAAGAATAAAAAAGAGATGATCCGTATTCTGAAGACTTCAGATGAGGAAATCGTCCTTGATGCAACCGGACGCAAAAACGGGCGCGGAGCTTACATCTGCCCATCCATGGAGTGTTTCAGGAAGGCAGTTAAGAATAAAGGGCTTGAGCGTTCTTTCAAGACAGCAATACCCAAAGAAGTTTATGAAGCGTTGGAAAAGGAGATGGAGCAGTTTGGATAACAGACAGAAGATTCTTAATCTGATTGGTCTGGCAACAAAAGCAGGAAAGACTGCAAGCGGAGAGTTCATGACTGAAAAATCCGTTAAGACCGGAAAGGCATCGTTAGTGATTGTTTCTGAGGAAGCCTCGGATAATACAAGAAAGATGTTTACCAATATGTGTACTTACTATAAAGTTCCGCTCTGTTTCTTCGGTGGGAAGGATGAACTGGGCCGCGCTATGGGTAAGGAGATGAGGGCGTCTCTTGCTATCGTGGATAATGGGTTTGCAAAGGCAGTCGTGAAACTAATGGATACAAAGGTCGGTAATGAGTGTGAGAAAGAGCCTTCACATCTACCGGTATGTGCTGTAGAGCATGCACAGAATGGAGGAAAGCATGAGAGTATATGATCTGGCAAAAGAACTGGGAAAAGACAGCAGTAAGGAAATACTGGATATCCTGGAAAAGCATAATATAAATTTAAAAAGTTCTTCCAATATTACGGATGAACAGGCAGCAATCGTAAGAAGAGAGGCAGGCGGCCACAGCCGGACAGCTTCAGGGGAACGGGCGGCTGCATCGGAGGGTGACGGACAGGAAGCACCAAAGAAAAAGATCGCAGCGGTATTCAGGCCTCAGAATGCACAGATGAAGCCTCAGCGTCCTCAGGGACCAAATGGCGGCAGGCCGGCGCAGGGGCAGCGGGGAAGAGACGGAAGACCCCAGGGAAACCGGGACGGAAGGCAGCCTCAGTCAACAGCCCAGAATACTTTTTCAAAAGACAATGCTTCTAGAAACCAGAATCTTACGGAGCAATCCTTACAGTCTGTTGCAGATTCCGGGAGAGAACAGAATCCGGTAACCCGTGACGGAGGAAGACCGCAGGGAGGTTACCAGGGGAACCGTGATAACCGCACTGGAAGACCCCAGGGAGGCTATCAGGGAAACCGTGACAGCCGTGACGGAGGAAGGCCGCAGGGCCAGGGGGGTTACCAGGGAAACCGTGACAACCGGGGAAGCAGACCGCAGGGTCAGGGAGGCTACCAGGGGGACCGTGATTATCGTGGAAGCAGATCACAGGGAGGCTACCAGGGGAACCGTGACGGAAGACCGCAGGGTCAGGGAGGCTACCAGGGGAACCGTGACGGAAGACCGCAGGGCCAGGGAGGTTACCAGGGGAACCGCGATGGAAGGCCGCAGG
>CAYOCB010000001.1:0-433691 GCA_964402355.1 uncultured Lacrimispora sp. | reverse complement strand
CAGGGGAACCGCGATGGAAGGCCGCAGGGCCAGGGAGGTTACCAGGGGAACCGCGATAATCGGGACAGCCGTGGAGGAAGGCCTCAGGGAGGACGTACGGGCAGGGATGCCGCTCCAAAGTCCGGAACATTCGATACCCCGATTCAGGCAAAGCCAACTAGCAACAGGGCAACTAAGAACGCTTATAAAAATAGTAAATTTGATAAAAGAGAGAAGGGTGACGATACTAAGGGAAGATCACAGGCTAAGGGCGGAAAGGTAATGAAGACCCCGATTCAGCCTCCGGTACATGTGGAACCTAAGGTGGAAGAGGTCAAAACTATTACGATTCCTGATATTCTGACCATCAAGGAATTGGCTGAAAAGATGAAGCTTCAGCCTTCAGCCATTGTTAAGAAACTGTTCTTACAGGGAAAGATCGTAACACTTAATACGGAAATCGACTTTGAGCAGGCAGAAGAGATCGCCATGGAATATGAAGTTCTCTGTGAGAAAGAAATAAAAGTCGATGTGATAGAAGAACTGCTTAAAGAAGATGAAGAGAATGAGGCGGATATGATTACCAGACCGCCGGTAGTCTGTGTTATGGGTCATGTTGACCATGGTAAGACTTCACTTCTGGATGCCATCCGCCAGACCAATGTGACATCCAGAGAAGCAGGAGGCATTACCCAGCACATCGGTGCTTATACGGTTGACGTAAAAGATCAGAGAATCACGTTCCTGGATACTCCGGGACATGAGGCTTTTACTGCCATGCGTATGAGAGGAGCCCAGTCTACGGATATTGCCATTCTGGTGGTAGCTGCAGATGACGGCGTGATGCCGCAGACAGTAGAGGCCATCAACCATGCCAAGGCAGCCGAGGTGGAAATCATTGTTGCCATCAACAAGATAGACAAACCAAGTGCCAATATTGACCGTGTAAAGCAGGAAATGTCTGAATACGAACTGATTCCTGAAGATTGGGGCGGAAGCACCGTCTTTGTACCGGTATCCGCACATACCAAAGAAGGAATCAAAGAACTTCTGGAAATGATTCTTCTTACCTCAGAGGTAAAGGAATTAAAGGCTAATCCGAATCGGCATGCAAGAGGATTGATCATCGAGGCCGAACTTGATAAGGGCAAGGGCCCGGTTGCTACCGTGCTGGTACAGAAGGGTACCCTTCATGTAGGCGATACGGTTGCAGCAGGTTCCAGCTACGGTAAAGTCCGTGCCATGATGGATGACAAGGGACGCAGGGTGAAAGAGGCCGGTCCGTCCACTCCGGTTGAGATTTTAGGCCTTAATGACGTTCCGAACGCCGGAGAAGTTCTGGTTGGAACTGAAAATGAGAAGGAAGCCAGAAGCTTTGCTGAAACATTTATTTCAGAAGGTAAGAATAAATTACTGGAAGATACAAAAGCTAAGTTATCATTGGATGATTTATTCAGCCAGATTAAAGCAGGCAACATCAAGGAACTTCCGATTATCGTGAAGGCGGATGTGCAGGGTTCCGTGGAAGCGGTAAAACAGAGTCTGATGAAGCTGTCCAATGAAGAAGTTATGGTGAAAGTGATTCACGGCGGCGTAGGTACCATCAATGAATCCGACGTTTCCCTGGCTGCCACATCAAATGCGATCATTATTGGCTTTAACGTAAGGGCGGATGTAACAGCAAAATCCATTGCGGACCGGGAAAAGGTAGATATGAGGCTTTACAAGGTAATCTATCAGGCAATCGAAGATGTGGAATCAGCTATGAAGGGCATGCTTGATCCGGTATTTGAAGAGCAGATCATCGGCCATGCGGTTATCCGCCAGACCTTTAAGGCTTCCGGCGTCGGAACCATTGCAGGTTCCTATATAATGGATGGAAAATTCCAGAGAGGCTGCAGTGTCCGCATCACACGTGACGGCGATAAGATTTATGAGGGACCGCTGGTATCCTTAAAACGATTCAAGGATGATGTAAAGGAAGTCGCAACCGGTTATGAATGCGGCCTTGTATTTGAAAAATTTAATGATGTCAAAGAAGACGATATGATTGAAGCATATGCCATGGTGGAGGTTCCGCGCTAGGAATCCTCTTCCGGGATTTTAAAGAGATGGGCCCGTATCTGCGGGCTGGTCTTTTTGAAGATGCGGATAGGAAGCGAAAGGAATAACATGCGTAAAAACAGTATAAAGAATACCAGAATCAATATGGAGGTTCAGAAGGAGTTAAGCGAGATCATCCGTCTGGAGATCAAAGATCCGAGAATCCATCCTATGACAACCGTGGTTTCCGCCCAGGTAACCCCGGATTTAAAATACTGCAAGGCATATATCAGTATTCTGGGAGATGAAGAAGCAGGAAAAGCAACCATTGAAGGGTTAAAAAGCGCAGAAGGCTATATTCGCCGTGAATTAGCCAGAAGAGTGAATCTGCGCAATACCCCGGAAATAAAATTTATCCTGGATCAGTCTATTGAATATGGAGTTAATATGTCAAAATTAATAGACGAGATAACAAAAGACATCAAAGATTAAGGAGGTGCCCTTGTGAGTATCCTTGATACAATGCTTGAAGATATAAAAGCGGTGGCCATTATCGGCCACGTCCGTCCGGATGGGGACTGTGTCGGTTCCTGCCTGGCGGCGTATAATTATCTGGAAGAGAATCATCCGGAGGTGGAAGCGGTTGTTTATCTTGAGAAGCCTTCTTTAAAGTTTCAATATCTCAGGAATTTTGACTGCATTGTCAGTGATTTTTCAGAGGACAGGAAGTATGACCTCTGTATCTGTCTGGACAGCAGTGATACACTCCGTTTCGGAGAGGCGGTTAAGTTTTTAAATAACGCTGGAAAGAGCCTCTGTGTGGATCATCACATTACCAATTTAAAATACGCCGGAGAAAATGTAGTGCAGGACGATGCAAGCTCAACCTGTGAGGTGCTTTACGGTCTTCTTGACGAAAGTAAGATCAGCAAGGCGGTTGCCGAATGCATCTATACAGGTATCATTCATGATACCGGTGTGTTCAAATATGACTGTACTTCTGCTAAAACCATGGAGATTGCTGGCAAAATGATGGAAAAGGGAATTGATTTTCCAAAGATCATCGATGACAGTTTTTACCGGAAAACCTATATACAGAATCAGATTCTCGGAAGGGCGCTGCTGGAGAGCATAACCTTTCATGACGGCCGCTGCATCTTCAGTGTCATAAACAAAAAAGATATGGAATTCTATGGTGTTACCAGTGCAGATTTGGACGGGATCATAGACCAGCTCCGGATAACGGAAGGTGTGGAATGCGCCATATTTATGTATGAGACCTCCTGCAGGGAGTATAAGGTGAGCCTTCGTTCCACGACCGGTCTGGATGTGAGCAGGATTGCTGTTTATTTCGGCGGCGGCGGCCATAAAAAAGCGGCTGGCTGTACGATGACAGGAAGTGTTCACGACGTAATCAACAATCTGTCAGATCAGATTGTAAAACAGCTGAATTAGGAGATACGGGCGATGGCAGACGGTATCATCAATGTATATAAAGAAAAAGGATTTACCTCTCATGACGTTGTGGCGAAAATGAGAGGTATTTTAAAGCAAAAAAAAATAGGTCATACGGGTACCCTGGATCCCATGGCAGAGGGAGTGCTCCCGGTCTGCCTGGGAAAGGCGACGAAACTGTGCGATATGCTGACTGACAAGACTAAGACTTATGAGGCAGTCCTGCTTTTAGGCAGGGAAACGGATACCCAGGATACGACCGGAGAAATCCTGGCGGAATATCCGGTCCGGGCAGACGAAGATCAGGTAAAAGAAGCCGTATCAGGCTTTCTGGGCCATTATGACCAGATACCGCCCATGTATTCGGCTCTGAAGGTGGATGGAAAAAAGCTTTATGAGCTGGCAAGAGCAGGAAAAGTAGTGGAGCGGAAAGCCAGACCTGTGGAGATTCTTGAGCTTCGGGTGGAAAGAATAGAGCTTCCAAGGGTTACCATGACCGTAACCTGTTCCAAGGGAACCTATATCCGTACTCTTTGCCACGATATCGGAAGAAAGCTGGGCTGCGGCGGGTGTATGGAATCTCTTGTCCGTACACGGGTATCAGAATTCTATATGAAAGACAGCCTGACCCTGTCCCGGATTGAAGAACTTCGGGATCAAGGGGATCTGGAACGCCACATACTAGCAGTGGACCGGGTATTTTTTGAATACCCCCAGCTTACCGTGAAGCCGGACTTTGATAAGCTTGTACACAATGGGAATCCCATATACCGGAATCAGGCTGAAGGGGACTACCATCTGGAACAGGGGCTGGTCAGGATCTATGACAGCCGGAAACAGTTTATAGGCATTTATGAGCCTGACAGGGAGAAGAATCTTCTTAAGCCCCAAAAGGTATTTCTGGGAGGGAATTAAGAATGGAATATATAACCGGAACCAGAGAATTTCAGATTGAAGAGCCGGCAGTGGTGACACTTGGAAAATTTGACGGGCGTCACAGGGGCCACCAGAAGCTGTTAAAGCGCATGATGCAGATAAAGAAGGAAAGGGGCTTAAAGACAGCAGTCTTAACCTTTGATATGTCTCCCAATGCTTTGGTGGATGGTGGTCCTATGAAGGTTATTACGACCAGCCTGGAGAGAAAAAACAATCTGGAAAAAATAGGAATTGATTATTTAGTGGAATATCCGTTTACAAGTGAAACTGCACATATGAAGCCTGAGGAATTTGTCAGGTGCATTCTGGCAGGTCAGATGAATGCCAGAATGATTGTCGTAGGGACGGATTGCTCCTTCGGCTACCGGGGAGCGGGAAATGCTGGCAGCCTGGAACAGTGGAAGGACCGGTATGGATATGAGCTGATCGTTATCCCAAAAGAACAGGCTGACAACCGGGATATCAGCAGTACCTATATCAGGGAGCAGCTGGATGCAGGGAATATGGAAAAAGCCAATGAACTGTTAGGCGAACCTTATGCCATCCATGGAACGGTGGTCCATGGCAATCATATCGGGGGGGCTGTTCTGGGTTTTCCGACAGCTAATATCATACCGCCGCCGGAGAAGCATCTTCCCGTATTCGGCGTATATGTGTCCAAAGTCTATGTGGACGGTACTTATTATGGAGGAATTACGAATATCGGTAAAAAGCCAACCGTGGAAGGGGGATCCCCTGTTGGCGTAGAAACCTTTATTAGTGGTATAAATGAGGATATTTATGGAAAGACTATAGAGGTACAGCTCCTGCACTTTATCCGTCCCGAACGGAAATTTGAAGGACTGGAGCAATTAAAGCTGCAGATAGGCAGGGACAGAGAATACGGAATGCAGTATTTAAAAGACCTGGCGCATCAGCAGATCACACAGTTGTAAAACAAAGGCGGACGGGACGCCTGATTCACAATTAAAAACTTGCGAAGGAAAGTGCATATGACTGACAAAGCATGGAAAGTACTAGGCTTTGCTATCTCATGCGGCATTGCCGTCTGGATAGGAACAGCAGATGTACAGGCCGCAAGATCAGAAACTTCCGTTAAAACCGGTTCGCCTGTAGCGGGCATTGAGGTTTATATGGACCAGTATCAGGAATCCATGAAACAGGAAGCAGCTGAAGCATCGGCCGGTCTTACGCAGGAAAAAGTGAGGTATGGAACCTTCAGCACGATCTTTAAGAACCTTGGAGTTGCAATGGTGGAGGATTCCTTAAACATCAGGAAAGAACCAAAGAATGACGCGGCAGTCGTCGGGAAATTAAGAAGCCATGCGGGCGGCAGTGTGCTGTCAGAGGAGAATGGCTGGTATAAAATAAAGTCGGGGCAGGTAACCGGGTATGTATGTGGCAAGTATCTGGCTACTGGCAAAGAGGCCAGGGCAGTGGCTTATTATGATATGAAGCTGATGCTCCGGGTAGATACCGATACCCTTCGGGTCCGCAGCGAACCGAATACGGATTCTTCAATCATAGGCAGGATCCATGAAGGTGAAACGTATCGTTTCATTTCCAATAAGTCCGGATGGGCAAAAATTGATTATAAGGACCAGACAGGCTATGCCTATTATCCGGAAAATGCCACCATAGCATATACCATACCAGAGGCGGAAAGAAGTAATGACCTCCGCAGCCTGGTTGTTAATTATGCGGTGAAATTCATAGGAAATCCATACCGCTGGGGAGGGACCAATCCCAATACCGGAGCGGATTGTTCCGGTTTTATCCAATATGTTATGGACCATGCCGCAGGGATCCATCTGTATCGGACCTCCAGAGAGCAGGCCCAGGAAGGACAGGCCATACCGGCATCCTGCATGGAGCCGGGGGATCTCCTGTTCTATTCCAGCGGAAGAGAAGTAGACCATGTGGCCATGTATATTGGTAAAGGAAAGATAATCCATGCTGCCAACCGCCGGAACGGAATCAAGGTATCCACATGGAATTACAGACAGCCGGTCACCATACGGAAGGTGATCCCCTAAGGCTGAAACATCAAAACCGAAGACAGCAGAAGAAATCCGTTTTAAGCAGAAAGGCGGCCCCCAATCAAGTGGGCCGTTTTTTTCTGCCCGGAAGCGGTAAACCAGAAAAATACTTGCCCGTAAGAAACCGTAATGCTATAATCTCGTAAAAAGCAGCATTTACATAATTTTATTTTAAATCAAGATTGGGGAATAACATGAATTTACAAAACCAAAGAAAAAGACGACTAAGCTATGCAGCTGCATTTATACTGCTGCTAATCGTTGAAACAATGATAGCTCTCTATGTACATGATACAATTATCAGACCTTATGTGGGAGACATGCTGGTAGTGATCCTTATCTATTGCGCAATCAGAGTGATGATACCTGTAAGATACAAATGGATGCCATTCTGGATATTTCTATTTGCAGCAGGAATCGAATGCCTGCAGTATTTTCACCTGATCCAGATATTAAAATTGCAGGATCATATGTTCTGGAGGATTGTGATAGGCTCCACCTTTGACACTAAAGACATCGGTTGCTATGGTACAGGCTGTATTCTATTAGGTTTTTATGAGTTTATCAGGAGAAAGGCAGAATGTCATGAATGAAAAGGTAATAAAATATTATGAATCATATGACGAAGATAACCGTTTATTCAGAGATAACCTTCATACTATAGAATGGATCACATCAATTCATTATTTAAAAAAGCAGATTCCACCTGAATCCCACATTTATGATGGCTGTGCCGGAACCGGAAATTATGCCTTTTTTCTGGCAGAAATGGGTCATAAAGTAGCAGCAAGTGATATCGTCCAGCACAATGTAGAAATCATAAAAAAGAAGCAGTCCGCAAATAACATATTAGATGATATATTTACAGGCGATATCTGCAGAATCAGCCGATACGGGGCAGAAACCTTTGATGCTGTACTCTGTATGGGAGCCTTTTACCATCTTGATGAAGCCGGCAGAGAAAAAGCAATGGCAGAATGCTTACGGGTATTAAAACCAGGCGGCCTGTTAGTCATATCATACATCAATCATGCAGCAGTACTGGCAAGCCGGATGAAAGACGGATTAGAATCCATGGATGCAGTATTAGAAGCATATGAGACAAAAACACTCGACGGAATATTCCTGCACACCACACCCGGAGAAATGGAAAAACTGGCCTTCCGGCATAAAGCAGAAATCATCAAACACATATCCTCCGACGGATTGGCGTACATGTATGGCAGCAAAATAAAAACAGCCACTAAACAAAACTTTAAAAAATATATAAATCTGCATCTAAAAACATGTGAAGATAAAAATCTGCTGGGATACAGTCTGCACGGGCTGCTATTCCTGAAAAAGCCAATTTCAGTCCAATAATATTAATGAACCTTTGTTTTTACACTTCCATCGGCAGTGAGCTTATTGAAAAAACCCAGCCGGGAAAAGAGGCAGCGGAGGGAGAGGCAGCCGTTGGTTTGCAGGCAGGTTAGAACTTCTTAGGCCGGGAGGATGCAAAAAACATGGGTGAAAGTTAGCTTCAAAGCTAACTTTCAAGGAAACCCGGAGCGCGAATTTCTTTCAGAAATTCGGGCGGAGTTTTCCGATCCCATGTTTTTTGTATCCTTCCGGTCTTAGAAGTCCTCCTGCCGAAACTCCAACAGATGCCTCTCCCTCCGCTGTCTCTTTTCCCTCAAATAACTAGCTGAAAAGTCCACAATCAATCTTTTTTCTTCCCCAGATAAGCTGCCTTAACCGATTCATCAGCCAGCAGCTTTTTCCCGGAACCAGTGAGGGTGATTCTGCCCGTTTCCAGTACATAGCCGATATCCGCTGTATGAAGCGCCATATTGGCATTCTGCTCAATTAAGAGAACTGTCACGCCCTTCTTATTAATCTCCTGGATGATCGTGAAAATATCCTTAACAATCAAAGGAGCAAGGCCAAGTGACGGTTCATCCATCATAAGGATCCTTGGATGACTCATAAGGGCTCTTGCGACTGCAAGCATCTGCTGTTCTCCTCCTGAAAGGGTTCCCGACAGCTGCCAGCTCCTCTCCTTTAAACGGGGAAACAGATCATAGACCCATTTTATATCTTCTTCCAAATCATCATTTCTTAAATAAGCTCCGATCCTGATGTTTTCAATGACAGTCATATCCGGGAAGACGTGACGGCCTTCCGGAACCAGGGCAATGCCCTTGGAAATAATATCCGGAGTATCCATGCCGATCAATTCCCTGCCGTCTAAGGTAATGCTGCTTCCGGCGGAAGGTTTCACAAGACCAACAATGGAGCGCAGCGTAGTGCTTTTTCCGGCTCCGTTAGCACCGATCAGAGTAACAATGCTTTTATCCGGTACTTCAAAGGAAATTCCTTTTACGGCTTCAATACCGCCGTAATTCACTCTTAAGTTATCAATCTTCAGCATCGTCGCTCACCCCCAGATATGCTTCAATTACCCGCTCGTTGTTCTGAATTTCATCCGGTGTCCCGTGGGCTATCAGTTTTCCGAAATCAAGAACATAGATGCGGTCGGAAATCTGCATGACCAGATCCATATGATGTTCGATCATTAATATAGTAAGTTTATAGGAATCCCGGATTTGTTTAATAAAATCTGTTAATTCCTGGGTTTCCTGGGGATTCATACCGGCAGCCGGTTCATCAAGCAGCAGAAATTTCGGTTCTGTCGCAAGAGCTCTGGCGATTTCCAGCCGCCTCTGTAAGCCGTATGGAAGGGAAGAGGCGATCTCATCCTTTAAATGCAGCAGATTCTGTTCCTCTAAAAGAGCCTTGGTTTCTGCACGCATCCGCTCCTCCTCTTTCCGATTGATACGGAGGGTAGCGGAAAATACATTCTGTTTTGCACGCATGTGCTTGGCAATGAGCACGTTGTCGAAAACGGTTAACTGGCCGAAAAGACGGATATTCTGAAAGGTTCGGGCTATGCCCTTTTTCGTAATCACATCCGGAGTGTTACTGATGACCGGAATGGGTCTGGATTTTACTTCACCCAGGTACATTTTCTTCATTTTCCCTTTTGGCGTATTGGATAAAATGGTTTCTCCCATAAAATTAACCTGACCGAAGGTCGGCTCATAAATACCGGTAATACAGTTGAAAGCAGTTGTCTTACCGGCTCCGTTGGGTCCGATGAGGGCCACGATTTCTCCCTTGTCTACATCAAGAGTCAGACCGTTTACCGCAACAACGCCGCCGAACTGCATGGTCACATCCTGCATGTGGAGCACATTATCTGGAGTCTTAGCTGTTGCTGACATTATGCGTTTTCTCCTTTCTGTGCTTTATTTTTTTTCTTCAGCCGTGAGGGAATACTTCGGACCAAACGTCCCAGCCCAGCCCAGGAAAATTCGTTGCTGCCCATAATTCCGCGCCGGTAGAAGAGAACCACCGCCATTAATAAAATAGAGAAGATGACCATACGGAAACCGGAACGGAACAGAGGGATGGTAACCCCGCCGATGACTAATGGGTTATCGAAGAACCGCAGCCATTCCCTGCCGGCAGTTACCAGGAAGGAACCGATAACGCTTCCTGTAATGCTTCCGATTCCGCCAAGTACCACGATTAACAGGATGTCATAGGTCATATTAATGGAGAAGGTCTTGGAGTCAATGGAACGCATGAACATAGCCAGAAGTCCTCCGCCCACACCTGTGAAGAAAGAGGAGATGATAAATGCCAGCTCTTTGTAACGGAACAGGTTCAATCCCATGGCCTGGGCAGCTACTTCATCTTCACGAAGAGCCTTAAATGCGCGGCCATAGGAGGAATTGATGAGCAGAACCATTAACAGGATACATAAGGCACAAAGTCCGAAGGCCACAAACAAATTTGGAAAAGCGGGTATATTTTTTAAGCCATAGGAACCGTTGGTGATCCTGTTTAACTGAGGAGCTGAAATAATGGCCCGGATAATCTCGGAAAAGCCCAGCGTTGCAATGGCCAGGTAGTCGCTTTTTAACCGGAGGACCGGGATACCAATCAGGGCCGCCACACCTGCGGCAATGAGTCCGGCAATGATCAGGGCCAGCCAGAACGGACAATGCAGATTCGCTATGGCAGGTGAGATACCGTCAACGTAGTAAACGCTGGCACGGTTCTCAACCGGTATGGTCAGTATGGCAACGGTATACGCTCCGATAGCCATGAATCCAGCCTGGCCCAGAGAGAATAATCCGGTAAATCCGGTAAGCAGATTCATGGAAACAGCGACCACCGCATAGATGGCACTTCGCTCAAGGATGGAAATCTGATAGCTGTACTGGGCGGTGTTAGACTGAAGAAAAGCAAGCAGACCCAGGATGACTAAAAGAGCGATCAGGGTATAGATTTTGTATTTGGAAATTGCATTTTTTTTCATAGGGGGCACCTCACACTTTATCGGTTGTCTTCTCACCGA
The DNA here is from genome assembly GCA_964402355.1 of uncultured Lacrimispora sp. GTDB lineage: Bacteria > Bacillota > Clostridia > Lachnospirales > Lachnospiraceae > Lacrimispora. Next base: position 422,831 of record CAYOCB010000001.1, on the reverse strand, counting down.
ACAGTCCCGTAGGCTTGATCAGGAGAATGATAATTAACAGAACAAAGGTAAATGCGTCACTGAAGGTGGAATATCCCATGGCTACCAGGGCAGTTTCCCCAAGCCCCAGGATAAATCCGCCGATTACAGCGCCCTGAATGCTTCCGATTCCGCCGAATACGGCAGCCACGAAACATTTTAATCCCGGCAGGGAACCGGAAAATGGGAACACGGTCATACGGTCTGTGAAATAGAGAACCGAACCGATGGCAGCCAAAAGCGAACCAATGGCAAAGGTAAAGGTGATGACGCGGTTGATCTTGATTCCCATAAGAGCTGCAGTATCATAGTCTTTTGATACTGCACGCATAGCCATACCGATTTTGGTCTTATTGATCAGGATAATGAGTCCGTATACGATGGCCAGAGTCAGGACCGGTGTTAAGAATGTTACAAAGGATGCGGAAAGGCCGCCGATCTGATAGATTTTCTTTAAAAACGGAATTTCCGGATAACCTTTTGGCAGTGCGGTGAACAGATACGTAGCCAGGTTCTGTAAAAGGTAGGAAACGCCGATTGCAGAAATCATGACGGACATTCTGGGAGCAGAACGTAAGGGCCGATATGCCACCCGTTCAATGGAAACGCCTAAAACAACGGTAATAAAAAGCACCAGGGGAATAGCAATATACCATGGAAAGCTGGCCATGGCAAAAATCATAAAGTAACCAGCCATCATAAAAATGTCGCCGTGGGCGAAGTTGATGAGCCGCAGGATACCGTAAACAAGCGTGTAACCAATGGCTATCAGCGCATAAGCGCCGCCTAAGGAAATGCCGGTCAGGCACTGCTGTAAAAAGGTTGTAAGACTCATGTGGCGGAAAGCCTCCTATCTGAATGTTGTAATAGTAAGCACCAGTTTACAAATGGAACGAGTGGGGAAGGAAAACATCCCCACTCATCCGTTTATGACTGAATTGTCGTACTGTATTTAATTATTTTACGGTTGTCGTAGTTAAGAATTTAAACTGGCCGTTTTCAATGGTTTTGATGAAGGCCATATCTTTTTTAGCATCTCCATTTTCATCGAAAGATAAACTTCCGGTCACGCCGTCTATGGATACGTTTTTTAACGCATCACGGACCGCAGTGCCGTCTGTGGAACCTGCCGTTTCAATGGCTTTTAATGCACAGAGGTAAGCATCATAACCAAGTGCGGATACTGCCGGAATGATCTCATCCTGCTTCTGGTCCTTTAAATAGGTCTTGAAGCCGGAAATGAATGCAGCCGCTTCGTCGTTAGCCGGCTCTGCTTCATCAAAGAAGGTAGAGAGTACAACGCCCTCTGCGGAGTCGCCGGCATTTTCGATAATGGTTGAGTTCTCCCAGGTATCACCTGCTGCGATGGTAGAGGTAATGCCAAGCTCACGTGCCTGCTTGATGATGAGCGGAGCCGTAGTGATGGAAGAAGGTGCAAAAATAATATCAGGATTCTGAGCTTTTATATTGGTCAGGATCGCCTTGAAATCTGTCTGGTTGGTCTGGAACTGTTCCTCACTTACGACAGTGCCGCCCAAGCCGGTAAATGCTGTTTTGAAGAAGGAACCAAGGCCAGAGGAGTAGTCATCGCCTAACTGGGTGATGATGGCAGCTGTCTTTGCTCCGTTGTCATTGGCGAAATTCGCCATAACCGTACCCTGGAAAGGATCTAAGAAGCAGACACGGAAATAGAAATCATTTCCCTGGGTTACCTGCGGGTTGGTACAGGAACAGCCGATGGCAGGAATCTTGGCATCGGAGAATATCTGGCCAGCGGCAATGGAAACACCGGAGCCGTAGCTTCCGAGTACTGCGGAAACCTTTTCGCTTACAAGCTTCTGTGCTGCGTTGACTGCTTCTGTCTTATCAGATTTATTATCTACTTCAACTAATTCGACTTTATAATCCTCTCCCCCGATCTTTACCGTTGGATGAGTCTGGTTTGCATAGCGGATACCCAGGACTTCCTGAAGGCCGCCGCCGCCGTTTTCACCGGTAGTTGGCTCAAATACACCGATTTTAACCACTTTTTCGCTGCCGGAGGCGGATTTTGACGAACCGGAGCCGCCGCTGCAGCCGGCCATCATACTGACGCTTAAACACGCAGCAAGAGTAAGTGCAAATGCTTTTTTTAATTTCATAATAATTATCCTCCTTTGAGTGTGTCTCCTGCAAAAACAACTGTCTCTCATGTAGGCACACGCTGATATATATTATAACAGAAGATTGAAAAAGTGCAAGAAAAAAATAAAAGAAAAATAGATTGCAAAGTAAAAAAATAACAATGGAGTCCAGCTCTCTGACAAGAGACTGAACTCCGTTGTTCAACCTGTGATTTTTGCTTGTTTAGCGGTTATCTATGGCTGCCCGGATAAATTCACGGAACAGCGGATGAGGTCTGTTGGGCCTGGATTTGAATTCCGGATGAGCCTGGGTCGCAATGAACCATGGGTGGGTGGGAATTTCTGCCATTTCCACAATCCGCCCGTCCGGTGAAAGGCCTGACAGCTTCATACCGGCTTTGGTCAGATCCTCACGATAGTAGTTATTTACTTCATAACGGTGTCTGTGCCGTTCATGGATCAGTTCTTCTCCATAAACCGTATGGGCCTTGGAAGACTTGTCCAGAACGCAGGGATAAGAGCCCAGACGGAGGGTACCGCCGATATCTTCAATGCCGTCCTGTTCCGGCATCAGATGAATGACCGGGTGAGTGGTATCAGCATCAAATTCCACGGAATGGGCATCGGTAAATCCGACTACATTGCGGGCAAATTCCACGATTGCCATCTGCATGCCAAGGCACAGGCCGAGGAACGGAACCTGATGCTCCCTTGCATACCGGATTGATGAAATCTTTCCTTCAATACCGCGGCTTCCGAAACCTCCCGGAACCAGAACCCCGCTGACATTCTGAAAGATTTCTGCTGCATTTTCATCTGTGACGGATTCAGAATCAACCCATTTGATATGAACCTTGGCACGGTTGAAAACGCCTCCGTGCTTCAATGCTTCCACTACGGAGATGTATGCGTCGTGAAGCTGGATGTATTTTCCCACCAGGGCAACGGTTACTTCTTTTTCCGGATGTTTCCAGCTGTCGATCATGACTGCCCAATCCGTAAGCTCCGGCTTTGGACATGGAAGATTCAGGCTTTCGCAAGCCACTTCAGCTAAATGCTCCTCCTCCATTACAAGCGGAAGCTCGTATAATACCTCAACATCCAGGTTCTGGAGTACATGAGTCTTGGGAACGTTACAGAATTGAGCGATTTTGCTTCGGATTCCGTCATCAAGGGGCAGTTCGGAACGGCATACGATGATGTCGGGCTGGATTCCCATTCCCTGTAAATCTTTTACACTGGACTGGGTCGGTTTGGTTTTCAGTTCGCCGGAAACTTTCAGATATGGAACCAGGGTCACGTGGATGAGAATGGCATTCTCGTGGCCTACTTCATGTTGGAACTGGCGGATCGCTTCCAAGAATGGCTGGCTTTCAATATCGCCGACTGTTCCGCCGACTTCTATGATAGCAATCTCTGTTTCAGAAGAATTGTTGTTGCGGTGAAAACGGCTTTTGATTTCGTCGGTAATGTGAGGGATAACCTGTACGGTGCCTCCCCCGAAGTCCCCGCGCCGTTCACGGGTCAGTACGGTCCAGTAGACCTTACCGGTAGTAACGTTGGAATTCTGTGTCAGGTTCTCGTCGATAAAACGTTCGTAGTGACCGAGGTCAAGATCGGTTTCTACACCATCCTCTGTGACGAAAACTTCTCCATGCTGAACCGGATTCATGGTTCCTGGGTCGATGTTGATGTAAGGATCGAATTTCTGCATGGTGACTTTGTAGCCTCGGGCTTTTAAAAGCCTTCCAAGAGATGCTGCGGTAATACCTTTGCCAAGTCCGGAAACGACTCCACCGGTGACAAATACGTATTTCACTGACATAACAGTGTAACCTCCTTCTGTGATGGTATGGGGATATTTTTAAAAAAGAAATTATACTACTAAATATAGAAAAAAGCTAGTGTTTTTTAAAATAAAATAAAATTTTTTAACTTTATCAAGGAAGTGGTAATAAAGTTATGCCCGATGGAGCGGGGCACGCTGTGAGCAAGTAGCAAAGCGGATTGCAAATATCCGTTTTGACTAATCCTGAATTATTCATGGTGATGTAGACAAAACATTTTACTCACCGATTTGCCTTTGCAGCTCATTTGTGTTGATAATTATTGAATCCCTACCTATAAATTGGGTAAGAATCCCTGGTTTTTCGAGTGCAATCGAGATAATTTTCCCCAAAACAGAGCAGCAGCTTTACGTGATCCATCAAATCAGAAACTCAACAAAGTATGTGTCATATAAAGACATCAAGCCTGTTGTCACAGACCTGAAGCTTATACATGGTGCACCTGCAGTCGAGGGCATTCATCGGATGCTGCGCAAGTTTACCAAGACCAGGACGATCTACCCGACGGACGATACGGTCAGGAACCGTTTATTTATCAATCCAGGAAATCTCTCCAAAATGGACTATGCCAGTCCGGAATTGGAGAATCATAACATTTTACGATTTTCTTTGAAGACCGGTTCCAGGTAAGCTGGCTTCGTAATGCGGAGCCGGCTGTATCCTTCCCATTACCGGGCAGATTGGGAACTTTTAGCCATTAGAACGTGTGCCCGCCGGGTACACAAGAAAAGAGGCTGTGCACTGTGTTTATTTAGTGCGACAGCCTCTTCAGCATTATTTTATAAATTTTCATTAAAGAATGATTCTAATTTGTCGAAAGGAATGATATCTACTTTATCGTATAAATCGCAATGGTTTGCACCAGGTACCACATACAATTCTTTCGGCTCGGCAGCTGCTTCATAAGCATCTTCACTAAAATATAAGGAATGGGCATTTTCACCTGCAATAAACAAAATTGGACGTGGAGAAATTGTATTAATATAATTCATAAGTGGAAAATTCATGAATGGCAATGCACTCGTTTGTGTAAATCCTACCGTAGAATTTGGAGAATTTGGATGATAACCACGTACCATCTGATAGTACTCAAAAAATTCTTCTGCAACAGGAGGTAATCCTTCTGGAACCTCTGTAGCCGGACCATTACTTTGAGATGCACCTACAGTGGCACCTCCATTTTCAAAATCTGTCCAACGCTGTTCACCAAGCTGTTCAAGTGTTTGATCACGTTGCTCATCCGTCATCGTATTTCCCAAACCATCGCGAATATATCTGCTTATATCGTACATACTTGCGGTAGCTATAGCTTTGATACGTTTATCGACTTGCGCAGCAGTAATTGCAAATCCCCCACTGCCGCAGATACCAATTGCGCCGATGTTTTCTCTGTCAACATAATCAAGTGTTCCTAAATAATCTACACCTGCACTGAAATCTTCTACAAAAAAGTCTGGGGACGAAACGTTTCTTGGTTCTCCTCCGCTTTCGCCGTTAAAGGAAGGATCAAATGTCAATACAACAAATCCACGCTGAGCCATTTGATTTGCATAAACGCCCGAAGCCTGCTCTTTTACTGAACCATAAGGACCTCCGATAATAAGAGCAGGATGTGTCGCTGTTTCATCTAAATCCTTAGAATAATATAAATCACCAGCAAGTGAAATACCGTATCTGTTATCGAAGCGGACATGAGTTCTTGTTACCTGATCGCTTAATTCAAACGTGTAATATTCTGTGTTTCCTGTGTTTTCTGTGATTTTTGAGGTTTGTATGGCTTTTGTGTTTTCTGATGCCTTTGAAGTCTCGGTATTATCTGTTGGGGTGCTTTGCGATGTATTGGTACTGCATCCTGCAAGCATTGTTATAGCTATTAAAGACATAGCATAAACTAATTTTTTCATAAGTTGATTCTCCTTTCAATTACGTTAGTAAATTACATTTTTTGCAGAATTATTTTTGTAATGATAATTCTTTTCTCTAGAGTTGATGTTATTCTAATATATAAACCTAACTTTAGGTCAATATATTTTTATATTTTTAATATTTTTTTTATTTTTTTGGATAGAATCTAGAAAACAGACACCATTTAGAGTGTCTGTAAAGTATACTTATATAAATCTCTTGAAGTATAACTGTATTTTTTATATTACAATACAATCTTTAAACTTCATTCTATCAAAGTTGAAAACTTTTTCTATTGTTTTAGCTTCACTTTTTAAGTGATAGCAGCAAGAAGATGAAAATACAGTAACTATGCGGTGCCGAGCATCGTTGGCTGAATTATCATGAATAATTCAGGATAATGTATTATTATGCCTTGAATTCTTTCCTATAATAATGAAGGGCGATTGTGGCTATTTGCAGCAATATAACAGGAGCCAGACAGGAGGAAGGCCTCTGCATCCTGCCAAATAAATAATTTCTCTTTAAAGCCCGCAATTCTATGAAAACAAGCGAATTAATATTGACAAGAAAGAAAAGAATGTTATACTGAATTATGTATTTTAATTTAAAAGGGTATGACAACTGCGTCAGGTGAGCCATAGGTTTGACCTGGCGATTTTTCTAACAGCCCGAACACATGTTCAAGGAGGAGAAGTTTATGAAATTGAAGAAATTAGCAAGTCTGGCTTTGGCAGGACTCATGGCGCTGTCTTTATCAGCCTGCGGAAACAATGCTTCTACAACCACCACCGGAGCAGAAAAAACAGAAAGTCAGGCAACCGAATCTGCAAATGCAGAATCCACTGCCGCAGAAACTGCTTCCAAAGGCGGAGTCGCCAAAGAGGATTTAAAGGTAGGCTTCATTTATGTAGGAGATGAAAACGAAGGCTATACGGCTGCCCATTACAAGGGAGCTATGGAAATGAAGGATGCCCTTGGTTTATCCGATGACCAGATTATCATAAAGTGGAATGTTCCGGAAGATGAGACATGTAAGGATGCGGCCATGGATCTGGCTGATCAGGGCTGCAATATCATTTTTGCCAACAGCTTTGGCCATGAATCCTATATGATGGAAGCTGCCAAAGAATATCCGGATGTGCAGTTCTGCCATGCTACCGGTTATCAGGCTGCATCAAGCGGTTTAAGCAACATGCACAATTATTTTACCAATGTATACGAATCCCGTTACGTATCCGGCATTGTAGCAGGACTTAAGCTGAACCAGATGATTGAAGAGGGAAAAGTGAGCAAGGATAAGGACACCGGCTGGGTGAAAATCGGTTATGTAGGCGCTTATCCATATGCTGAGGTTATCAGCGGCTATACCGCTTACTTCTTAGGTGTCCGTTCTGTATGTCCGGAGGCTCACATGATTGTAAAATACACCAACAGCTGGGCAAGCTTTGATCTTGAGAAGGAAGCGGCCGATGCTTTAATTTCCGATGGCTGCGTGCTCATAAGCCAGCATGCGGATACAACAGGTGCTCCTACTGCATGTGAGGCAGCTGGTGTTCCGGTGGTGGGTTACAATATTTCCATGATTGCAACCGCTCCAAAGACAGCACTTACCTCCGCATCCATTGACTGGGGTCCCTATGTGACCTATGCAGTACAGTGTGTCCTGGATGGCAAGGCCATAGACACAGACTGGTGTCAGGGCTACAAGGATGGGGCAAACTCCATCACAGAACTGAATAAGGATGCTGTAGCACCGGGAACCGAGGAAAAGGTGAAGGAAGTGGAGGATGCCATCAAAGCAGGAACCCTTCATGTATTTGATACTTCAACCTTTACGGTAGAGGGAGATAAACTGGAAACTTATAAAAAAGACGGAAGCGATGTGGAGTATATTGCTGATGGATATTTCCATGAGTCTGAACACGGTTCTGCCCCGGCTTTTGACATTTTAATTGACGGTATTGAAACCATCGATAACTAAAATTCTGCCGGAAATGATTCAGGCCAAAAAGCGGCGCCAGATTCTCTGGCCCCGCTTTTTGCTATTTACTGGAAATACAGAAATATATAAAAACGGAGGTTAGCCAGGTGAACGGGAATAATACCATTGAACTGAAAAACATTACCAAACGTTTCGGAAAAGTAGTTGCCAACGATAAAGTCTGCCTGTCTGTGAAAAAGGGAGAGATTCTTTCCATTCTTGGAGAAAACGGAAGCGGAAAGACCACGCTCATGAATATGATTTCCGGAATTTATTATCCTGATGAGGGGCAGATTTTCATAAATGGGAGAGAGGTCGCCATCCGGTCTCCCAAGGACTCCTTTGACATGGGGATCGGTATGATCCATCAGCATTTTAAACTGGTGGATGTGCTGACTGCAGCGGAAAACATTATTCTGGGTCTGCCGGGAAAGGAGATTCTGGACCGGAAAGCTGTGACGGAAAAGATTAACAGCCTTACGGCGAAATATGGTTTTGAACTGGATCCGGACCAGAAGATCTATACCATGTCTGTTTCCCAGAAGCAGACCGTGGAGATCGTAAAGCTCCTGTACAGAGGCGTGGATATCCTGATACTGGATGAGCCGACGGCCGTATTGACTCCTCAGGAGGCAGACCGGCTGTTTGCGGTTCTTCGCAACATGCGTACGGCTGGCCACTCCATCATCATCATAACCCATAAGCTTCATGAGGTTCTGTCACTGTCCGACCGGGTGTCCGTACTTCGGAAAGGCCGGTATATCGGAACCGTTGAGACTGCCGGAGCTACGGAGGAATCCCTGACGGAGATGATGGTAGGAAAGAAGATAAGCTTAAACATTGAGCGCCCTGATCCGGTATCTCCTGAAAAACGTCTGGTAGTCCGCGGACTTACCTGTCTGGGCAGTGAAGGGGTAAAGGCTCTGGAGGATGCTTCCTTTACCGCTAACAGCGGTGAGATACTGGGAATCGCTGGAGTGGCGGGAAGCGGACAGAAGGAGCTTTTAGAGGCAATAGCAGGTCTGATACCGGCTATTGCTGGATCTATTTCCTACTACCCGCCTGAGGGAGGGGAAAAGGAGCTTACGGACATGTCGGCTGCCGAAATAGCAAAGGCCGGAGTCAGGCTCTCTTTTGTGCCGGAGGACCGGCTGGGTATGGGGCTTGTAGGTTCCATGGATTTAACGGATAATGTTATGTTAAGAAGCTATCAGAAGGGACATTCATTTTTCGCAGACCGGAAATCCCCTAAGGCCCTGGCGGAACGCCTCATAAACGAATTGGAGATTGCCACTCCCGGAACCGCAGTTCCTGTACGGAGGCTGTCTGGAGGCAATGTTCAGAAGGTATTGGTTGGCCGGGAGATTTCCTCTGCGCCGGCGGTACTCTTAGTAGCCTATCCGGTCCGGGGCCTGGATATCCATTCCTCTTATACCATTTACCATCTGCTCAATGAACAGAAGAAACGGGGAACTGCCGTTCTTTGTGTGGGTGAGGACCTGGATGTGCTCATGGAACTGTGTGACCGGATTCTGGTTATGTGCGGCGGAAAAATAAGCGGCGTGGTCGACGGCAGGAAAGCTTCAAAAGAGGAAATCGGTAGACTGATGATGAAAGCAGGAGGTAAACAGTGATGGGGAAAGTAACGGAAGCAGGGATAAGCAGAGAGCCCCTTTTTCATATGGCAAAGCGGGAGGCTATTGAGCCATGGAAGGCCTGGGTCATCCGGCTTGCAGCAGTTTTGCTGTCTCTGGTGGTCTGTGCGGTGGTAATCGTTGCCCTTACCGGGCTTAATCCCATGGAAGTTTATAAAGGGATTTTTGCAGGCGCTGTGGGTACAAAGAGGCGGGCCTGGATGACGATCAGGGATACGCTGGTCCTTTTGTGCATTGCGGTAGGAATTACGCCTGCATTTAAGATGCGGTTCTGGAATATCGGAGCGGAAGGCCAGGTGCTGATCGGCGGAGTCACCTCCGCAGCCATGATGATCTATCTGGGCAACACCCTTCCGCCTCTGGTACTGTTTCCTCTCATGTTTTTAGGAAGCGCTCTGGCGGCCATGGCATGGGCAGCCATTCCGGCCTTTTTTAAGGCTTACTGGAATACCAATGAGACTCTGTTCACCCTGATGATGAATTATGTAGCAATGCAGGTCGTGACCTTTGGAATTATATTCTGGGAAAATCCCAAAGGCTCCAATTCAGTTGGAACCATTAATTCCGCCACGAAGGGCGGCTGGCTTCCCAAGCTCTTTGGACTGGAATATGGCTGGAATCTGGTAATCGTGCTGGCACTGGCAGCAGCCATGTTCATTTACTTAAAATACAGCAAGCAGGGTTATGAGATTTCAGTAGTAGGCGAGAGCGGGAATACGGCCAGGTATGCGGGGATCAATGTAAAAAAGGTTATATTAAGGACTGTGGCTCTTTCCGGTGCGTTATGCGGAATTGCCGGATTTATCATCGTAAGCGGCGCCAGCCACACCATATCCACCAGCACAGCCGGAGGACGGGGCTTTACGGCTATTATCGTTTCCTGGATGAGCAAATTCAATACATTTTCCATGATCCTGGTTTCTTTTTTCCTTGTATTCATGCAGAAGGGCGCCGGGCAGATCGCTTCCCAGTTCAATTTAAACGAAAATGCAGCCGATGTCATAACCGGTATCATTCTGTTCTTTATACTGGGCTGTGAATTCTTTATTGATTATAAGGTAAAAATCCGGGGCGGAAGAAAAGCTTCGGCAGATTAGAAAGGAGAAGGAGAATATGGGATTTTTGGTTATCTTTATTCAAAAGGCCATCGGACAGGGAATCGGCATCCTGTACGGAGCGATGGGTGAGATCCTGACTGAGAAATCAGGTAATTTAAATCTGGGAATTCCGGGCATGATGTATATGGGAGGTATCGCTGGGCTGATCGGTGCATTTTTATATGAGAACTCTGCAAAGAATCCAAGCGGACCAGTCGGTGTGGTGATCTCGTTTCTGTTTGCATTTTTTTGTGCGGCTTTTGGAGGCCTGATCTACAGCATTCTGACCATTACCCTGCGGGCAAACCAGAATGTCACCGGTCTTGCACTCACCACCTTTGGTGTCGGCTTCGGCAATTTCTTCGGCGGTTCTCTGGCAAAGCTTGCAGGTGGTGTCGGACAGATTTCCGTTGCGGTTACAGGTGCTGCCTATAAAACACCTGTTCCCGGACTGTCAAAGCTTGGAGCCGCAGGACAGGTGCTGTTTTCTTATGGATTTCTGACCTATCTGGCAATTGTACTGGCCGTTGCTCTTTCCTTTTTCTTAAACAGGACCAGAAAGGGACTCAATTTAAGAGCGGTTGGAGAAAGCCCGGCAACTGCGGATGCGGCAGGCATACATGTGACAGCCTATAAATACCTGGCTACCTGCATCGGCGGCGGATTAAGCGGTCTCGGCGGCCTGTATTTTGTTATGGAGTACTCCGGAGGAACCTGGACCAACAACGGATTTGGAGACAGGGGCTGGCTGGCCATCGCTCTGGTTATTTTTGCTCTTTGGAAACCGGTAAATGCCATTTGGGGCTCGGTGCTGTTCGGCGGTCTTTATATTCTTTATCTGTACATTCCGGGACTGGACAGAGGGAGTCAGGAGATTTTTAAGGCTCTGCCTTATGTTGTCACCATAATTGTACTGATCATTACCAGTTTAAGAAAGAAAAGAGAGCATCAGCCCCCGGCAAGTCTGGGACAGGCGTATTTCCGGGAGGAACGTTAAAAAAATTATTTTTGTAAATTTCAACCAACCGGGGTGTTTATAAGTATTTTATAATTCTTTTCTTGATTTATGGGGAAACTGACACTATAATGATAGAGGTATAGAATGGGTAGAAACTATCCGGATTGGAGAATTTACACAGATGGATAACAAGAATCAGAATAATAATAAGATGCCGAAGAATGCCCAGGCAATAGCCATATGGGTCGTCGCATTCTTAATTGCGGTAGCAGGAATCTCCTATCTGCATAACGCCATTACGACGAGGACCAATAAAGAGCTGAGCTATGACACCTTTATGAATATGGTAGATGAAAAGCAGGTGGAATCCGTCAATGTGGAAGACACCAAGATCACGATCACTCCAAAAAAGACCTGGGAGGGTTATAAGCCGGGCGTTACTTTTTATACGATGAGGATGGACAATGATTTAAATCTTGCGGAGCGGCTGCGTGATGCAGGAGTTGAGACCCTGCGTACCCGCCGTGACGGAAATTTCTTCATACAGACCATTGTCAGTTACCTGCTTCTGTTCGCTGCCATGGGGTTCCTTTTGAATTTCATGATGCGCCGCGTAGGCGGAGGCGGACTTATGGGCGTGGGAAAGAGCAACGCCAAGGTATACGTACAGAAGGAAACAGGGATCACGTTTAAGGACGTGGCCGGAGAAGATGAAGCAAAGGAATCCCTGACGGAAATTGTGGATTTTCTGCACAATCCCGGTAAGTATACGAAGATCGGTGCAAAGCTTCCCAAGGGGGCGCTGCTCGTTGGACCTCCCGGAACGGGAAAGACACTTCTTGCCAAGGCGGTTGCAGGAGAAGCGCATGTTCCCTTCTATTCCCTGTCTGGTTCTGATTTCGTAGAGATGTTTGTAGGTGTGGGAGCTTCCCGTGTCCGTGATTTATTTAAGCAGGCCCAGGATTCCGCGCCCTGTATCATTTTTATCGATGAGGTGGATGCCATTGGTAAGAGCCGTGATTCCAGATTCGGCGGAGGCAACGACGAGAGGGAACAGACATTGAACCAGCTTCTTTCTGAAATGGATGGTTTCGATTCTTCCAAGGGTCTGCTGGTTCTGGCTGCGACCAACCGTCCGGAGATTCTGGACCCTGCTCTTCTGCGTCCGGGCAGGTTTGACCGCAGGATTATCGTGGATAAGCCGGATTTAAAAGGCCGTGTGGATATTTTAAAGGTTCACGCAAGGGACGTGATGCTTGACGAGACAGCGGATCTGGATGCCATTGCTCTGGCAACCTCCGGTGCAGTGGGTTCCGATCTTGCCAATATGATTAACGAAGCGGCTATCCTGGCTGTTAAGAACGGCCGGCATGCCGTATCCCAGAAGGATCTTTTCGAAGCCGTGGAAGTGGTTCTGGTCGGTAAGGAGAAAAAGGACCGTGTACTGAATAAAGAGGAACGCCGCATTGTTTCCTACCATGAGGTCGGACATGCACTGGTAAGCGCTCTTCAAAAGGATGCGGAACCGGTGCAGAAGATCACCATCGTTCCCAGGACCATGGGGGCATTGGGATATGTCATGCATGTACCGGAAGAAGAGAAGTTCTTAAATTCCAAGAAGGAACTCCATGCCATGCTGGTAGGTTATCTGGCAGGACGGGCGGCAGAGGAGATCGTATTTGATACGGTTACGACAGGAGCGGCCAATGATATTGAACAGGCTACCAAGGTTGCCCGAGCCATGATTACCCAGTACGGCATGTCGGAGAAATTCGGTCTTATGGGACTGGCTGCCAAGGAAGACCAGTACCTAAGCGGCCGTACCGTGATGAACTGCGGGGAAGCTACGGCTGCCCAGGTGGATGACGAAGTCATGAAGATGCTTAAAGAAGCCTATGAGGAAGCCAAGAACCTGCTTATAGAAAACAGGGATATCATGGATAAGATCGCGGAATTCCTCATTGAGAGAGAGACCATTACCGGTAAGGAATTCATGAAGATTTTCCGGGAAGTCAAGGGCATACCGGAACCGGAGGAAAAGGATAAAGAATCAGAGACTGCAAAAGATGCAGAGGAAGAGGAAAGCCTGTCAGACTGGGTCGAAGAGAAGAAGGAACCGGATAAATTACATTTAGATGTTGGAGAAGTAAAGAAATAAATAAAAAATAAGATGGCCGTTGTACTGAAATACCAGTGCAGCGGCCCTTTTCCATGTTTTTATGATCGATTTTATGGATAATTTAATTGTAAGATATGTAGATTTTTGTTATAATAAGACAGCAACCTTAAAAGTGAAAGCGGATATTCGTAATCCGCTTCGCTACTTGCTCATAACCTTATTAAAAGGAAGAATCAATGGAATTAAAACAGACGAATAAAAGAAAGCCTTATCAATCGGCTGTCATGTATTTTGTGATGGCTTTTTCTTTCTGCCTGTTTTTATGGATAATGTCTGGTGTTCATGGGCCGGATGTGCGGTTTGACAACGAACAGGCAAACCTTATAAAGGGGACGTGGCAGATCGATTGCGGCGGACAGAAAGTCTGGTCTGAACTTCCTGGGCCATTTACACCGGAAAAGGGAAAGATGGTCCGTTATACCATAACTCTTAATGAGACAGATGGAAATGCCGTTATGTTCAGAGCGGTCCATCAGTATGTCAGGATATTTCTGGATGACAGCCTGATCAAAGAGTCAGGTTATCAGCAGGCAGATCTGTTTGGTGAGGCTCCCTATAACAGCTGGGTGATTGCAAGGCTGCCTGAAGACTGCCGGGGAAAGGTGCTGACGATTGAGGAGATTCCTTATTATAATACCCATTCCCTTCCGCTGAAGCAGGTCTTTACCGGAGACAAGAATGCTCTTGTTTACCAGGTGATCCATCAGTGTCTGCCAGTTATTGTCTTAAGCTGTACCATAATTATGGCGGCATTTGTCCTGCTCCTGCTCAGCCTGGCGTTCGTCAGGAAATATGTAATGTATCAGGTGCGCTGGCTCAGTATTTTTTCTATCATTATGTGTGCCTGGATCGCTTTGGAATCCGGAGGTTACCAGATATTTTGGGGTAGTCCGGCGCTGGTGTCCAATTTGGTTTTTATCTTGTTTACATTGATTCCGATTGCGGTCATCCGGTTTCTTCTGACCTATCGGGTCTTTTATGCGGACCGTTTTATGGAACTGCTTTACTGGGCATCTGCAGCGAATTTCGCTGTCGTACATTTTTTGCAGATTATCAGAGTCTGCGATTATATCAACAGCCTGACAGGTACCCATGTGATTCTGATCCTGATCATGGTACGCATCTTCCATATATTTATCAAACAGCTCCAAAAGAGAAAGAAAGTAGAGGATATCCAGGTATTTCTCGCCAGTATCACACTGGCACTGTTTGCCTGTCTGGACTTAGCGGATTATTATTTAAATCAGTCAGATAGAAATGCTGCTTATTTCTCCAAAATCGGTCTTCTTCTGTTTTTCCTTATCCTCAGCTACTATGCCATTCGGGAGATGGTGGAAGAACGGGAGCGGGGGGTCCGGCGCAAGCTTCTTGAACAAATGGCATATACGGATATGCTGACAGGCCTGCCGAACCGAAATGCATTTGAACGGGAAATATACCAGCGAAGACAGATGGATAAGACAAATTGTACGGTGATTGTGGCAGATTTAAACGGACTTAAGAAAATCAATGATACCATGGGCCACCAAAAAGGAGACGAAGCCCTGATCCAGGCTGGAGAGATACTGAAAAGCACATTTCCGGAACGGGCTCTTTTATACCGCATCGGCGGAGATGAATTCTGCCTGTTCGTGGATGGCATGATCCAGGAGGAGATGGAAAAAGCGGCTGCCTGTCTGGATAATAAGCCACTGTCCATTGCCATAGGTTACTGCATGGAAGACGGCTGCGGGATCGACAGGGCGTTTCGTCTGGCGGATATTAAGATGTATGAGAAAAAACAGGAGATGAAGAGTAAACGAAATGATATTGATGAATGAAATACCGGATCGATTTTGGGGGCTGTTTCGTTCCATAAACCGGTCTACATACATAGAAGCTTTGTTAAAGATCAATGAAGAATATGAATACAGCAACTATTTTTTGAGCAGGGAGGTCTGCCTCCAGATACTGGAGGAATCGTTTACACAGAGTCGTCTGGTTATCTGGCAGGATGAGCTGGAAGACGAGGCGGATGCCCTGGAAACTCCGGCAGCCCGGGTTTTAAACTGGCTTTTAAAAGCAGGCTGGCTCCGTAAAGTAGATGATTATGCCTCCATGACGGTCAATATCGTAATCCCCGATTATGCTGCCGTCATGATTGAGGCATTTTTTAAGCTCACAAGTGACGAAGAGGATGAGACTCAGATATATATCCAGAATGTCTATGCCCTCCTGTTCTCCCTGAAAAATGATCCCAGAGCAGGCATAAGCCTTTTGAACACGGCTTACTTCAATACAAAACGGCTCAACAAGACCCTGCAGGACATGCTTCACAATATGGACAAGTTCTTTTCAAGCCTTTTGGAGAAAAAGGCTTATGGGGAACTGTTAAAGGAACATTTAGAAGGATATGTGGAGGAAATCGTTAAAAAGAAATACCATATTTTGAAAACTTCGGATAACTTCTACCTTTACAAAAATGATATTAAACGTTGGATCGGATCTATGCGGGAGGATATTGGCTGGATGGAACAGATGAGCCTCCGCAGCGGCCGGAAGGTGACTGTTTCGGATATTGGGGAAAAGCTGGATCAGATCGAACGGGGATTTGACGATATCGAGCACCGGATATCCAATATGGATAAGGAGCATTCCAGGTATATACGGGCTACAGTAACAAGGCTTAACTATCTGTTAAACCAGGAGGACAACATGAAAGGGCTTGTCATAAAGCTTTTGAATCATTTGTCTGAAGCAGCGGATCCGGAGGAAGCCATTAAAGAAACCGGAAACCGTATGAACTTATCCCAGATGACCATTCTGTCGGAAAAGTCCCTCTATAAGAAGAGAAGGACCAGATCCGGATTTCAGGAGAATCTGATGCCGGAGGAAGTACCTGTTGAGCTGACTATGGAGGAGATCCTGAATCTCAACCGGCTGAAAAGCCGTTACAGCCGGAAAGAAATCGAAAGCTATCTGAAAGCTCATATGGAAGAGGGGCGTATGGAGGTAAAGGAAGATACAGTCCGTTCCCCGGAGGATTTTGAAAGGCTGATCCTGGCCTATGACTACTCTACCAGACGAAAAAGCCTGTATCAGGTGGAGGATACGGAGCCGGAACTCATCGATAACGGCAGATACCGCTATCCGAAGCTGGTATTTGTAAGGAGGAAAGAATCATGACCTATGAAGAAAATGCTGGCATTGTCAGCCAGATCCCATATTATGACGCTTTGGGACAAGAGGAAAAAGCAGAGGTAACAGAAAGCATAAAGCTTCTTCTGCGTCAGACCTTTGTTCTGGAGCATAAGTATGAAAAACGTTCCGGCCGGTTTGCCTATAATCCGGAATTTAAGAACTGCAACAAGCACCTGGAATTTATCCGGGCTTATTTCTCCGTCATCGGAGTGGCTGTCATGGAAAACAGCCAGCTGGGGCTTATTTACATACAGGGAGAGAGTACGGTTGGGGATAAGCTGCCCAAGCTTGCGACTCTGTATCTGCTGGTCTTAAAACTGATTTACGATGAGCAGATGGCGGCGGTTTCTACCAGCGTCAACATCTATACGACTTTAAGCGAAATTCATGATAAACTGGGAAATTACCGCCTGTTTAAAAAGCAGCCGTCTCCCACGGAGATCCGCAGGGCCGTTACGCTGCTTAAAAAATATCAGGTCCTGGAGCCTCTGGACCTTTTGGATGACCTTGATCCAGACAGCCGTATAATCATCTATCCCTGCATCAATGTGGTGTTGTTCGGAGATGACGTACGTGCCCTGTTAGAAGCATTTGGAGAAGGAGACGAAAACGATGACGAATCCGAAATTTGAAGCCCTGTCCCGTATACTCCTTAATAACTGGCATTATATCAGCCGGAAGACCTTATCGTTTAATCAGGAGATCAATTTCTTCACCGGCCATTCCGGCAGCGGGAAATCCACGGTCATCGATGCCATGCAGATCGTTTTGTATGCCAATACTGATGGACGGGGATTCTTTAATAAGGCAGCAGCCGATGATTCTGACCGGAATCTGATAGAATATCTGCGGGGGATGGTGAACATTGGGGAAAATAATGAGTTTGCCTATCTGAGAAACCAGAATTTTTCCAGTACTATTGTGCTGGAGCTGAAACAGACGGATACAGAAGAATGCCAGTGTGTGGGAATCGTTTTTGACGTGGAGACAGCCACCAACGAAATATCCAGAAAGTTTTTCTGGCATAAGGGTCCTTTATGGGAAAACAGCTACCGGACCGGTTTCAGGACCATGACTCTTGAAGAAATCACTTGTTACTTAAAGAGCCATTATGACAGTCATGAATTTTTCTTGACATCACACAATGAGAGGTTCCGCAGGCAGCTCTATGACGGTTACCTGGGCGGTTTGGATTCTGAAAAATTTCCTCTTTTGTTTAAACGGGCCATTCCCTTCCGCATGAACATCAAGCTGGAGGATTTCGTTAAAGAATATATCTGTATGGAACAGGACATCCACATCGAAGACATGCAGGAAAGCGTTATGCAGTATGGACGGATGCGCAAGAAGATTGAAGACACCTGTACGGAGATCGAATATCTGAAGGGCATGTCGGAAAAGTTCCGGTCGGTTGAAGATAAGGAGGCAGATATCAGAAAAAATGCCTACTTCATTCGTAAAATGGAACTTCTGGATCTAAAGGCCAGAAGCCAGGCTTTGACAGATAAAACAAGGCTTGCCAGGGAAGACTTAATCCGGCAGGAGGAACAGAAGGCGGGACTGGACAGACAGATTGAGGATCTGACAAGGCAGGGGGAGGAACTTCTCCGGCGGATATCCTCCACCGGTTATGAAGATTTGAAGAACCAGCTGGATTCTTCGAAGGAGTTTTTTACCCGATTACAGAAAAGCTCTGTAAAATGGTCCCAGACCGCTGAACGGTTAAGAGCCTGGACCTGTGAAGAGACCACCTCCAATCAGACCATATGGGACATCGAAGAGTTTGAAAAGAACACAGTGGATGAAGAAAAGCTGAACCGTTTGAAAAAGTCCATTGCTGAGATGCAGAAGGAAACAGAGGAGACTAAAAAAGAGGCGGAAGGCGTGCTCCGGGATATCCGGAAAAAGGAACGCCAGATCAGTGAGGAACTTACCCAGCTTAAGTCGGGAAACAAAGCTTATCCCAAATACATAGAGCGTGCCAGATCCATGATTCAGCAGCGGCTCTTAAAGGTAACGGGCAGGGCTGTGGAGGTTCATGTCCTGGCGGACCTTCTGGATATCAGGGATGAAACCTGGCGGAATGCGGTGGAAGGTTATCTGGGAAACAATAAACTGTCCCTGGTTGTGGCTCCGGAATATGCGGAAGCGGCCATGGCTGTTTATGAGGAACTGGACCGGAATGAATATTACAATGTTGCGGTTCTGGATACGGAAAAGGCGGGCCAGAATTCCTTTGAAGTGGTAACAGATGCCCTGGCTGAAGAGGTTGAGGTGAGGGAATCCTATTTACAGCCTTACATTAACCTGCTTCTGGGCCGTGTGGTGAAATGCCAAAGCTTAGAGGAACTGCGCCGCTGCCGCATAGGAGTGACCCCGGATTGTATGCTGTACCATACCTTACGTCTGCAGCATATGAATCCGGATAATTATACCAGGTTCGCCTATATCGGCAAGGATAGTGTTCGAAAAAGAACCAGGCTTCTGGAGAAGAACCAGGCAGCCATGGAGGAGGAGAAGAAACCCCAGGAGGAATTATTAAAAGAGTGCGGCCGGATACTTGATATGGAGGCTTTGGACGAGGAAACCGGTGTTTATTTAGAATGGCAGCAGGATATGGAAACCCTTAAGAAAAAGGAAAAAGAGATAAAACGGCTGGAACAGAAGTTTAAGAAGCTGAAAGCCCAGAATGTAGATGAATGGGAGAAAGAGCGGGAAGCCATCCGGAAGCTCTGTGAGGGAAAGAGAGCAGAGCAGACGGCTCTTAACAAACTGATTTTCAGTCTTAACGATAAAATAGACGGCCATCACCGCACAGCGGTCCAGCTGCAGGAGGATATGGTATTAAGGGAAAGGGATTTTGAACCGGATGAAGAGCTGGAAGCAGAGATAAGGAGTTATGTGGAAGGCAATAAAAACCTGCGCTATGACCAGATCAGGAACCAGTTCCTGGAGGAGTTAAAAGAGGCGGAGCAAGCACGTGACATGGCATTCCAGTCTCTGGTGGATGCCAGAGGTGATTATGCAAGAAAATACCCTAACCGGAATTTTTCTCTTTCAGCCAGGGACAACAGTGAATATGACCGCCTGATTGAAATGATGGAGTGCGGCAATCTGGAGGAATATAAGAAACTTGCGGCCGAGCAGGCCAAGTCTGCCGTTCTTCATTTTAAAGAAGATTTTATATTCAAGATCAGAAGTGCCATACGGGATGCCCTGCAGCGGAAGGATGAATTGAACCGTATTATCAGCCGTCTGGATTTCGGAAAGGACAAGTATCAGTTCGTTATCGGGAAGAATAAGGGAGCTGACGGCAGATATTATGACATGTTCATGGATGATTCCCTGGAAGTGAACCCGTCCCGGCTTAAGGATTCCCTGGATAATCAGATGAATCTGTTTACCATGGAGCATGAGAATCAGTACGGTGAAATAGTCAATGATTTAATCAACATTTTTATTCCGCCGGACAACGCCACGCCGGAGCAGATGGAGGAAGCCAAGCGGAACATGGACCGGTATGCGGATTACCGTACTTATTTATCCTTTGACATGCAGCAGCTGATCCAGAACAAGGACGAGGTTATTAAGATCCGTTTGAGCAAAATGATCAAGAAAAATTCCGGCGGAGAGGGACAGAATCCCCTTTACGTGGCCCTTCTGGCCAGCTTTGCCCAGGCTTACCGCATCAGCCTGTCACCAAAGATACAGCGGAATCCGACCATCCGTCTGGTGGTGCTTGATGAGGCATTTTCCAAAATGGATGCGGAAAAGGTGGCAAGCTGCATCGAGCTGATCCGGGGGCTTGGCTTTCAGGCGATTATCAGTGCGACCAATGATAAGATCCAGAATTATGTTGAGAATGTGGATAAGACTTTTGTATTTGCCAATCCCAACAAAAAATCCATATCCATTCAGGAGTTTGAGCGGGAAAGCTTTCCGGAGCTGATGCGGGAGTTAGATGATGAGGAAATTTATGCAAATGTTCATGAATATGATAATTAAAAAATAGAGACCAGTAAAGCAGAGTGGTGTGACAGGCAAAAAATCCCTATCCTGAAGCCACCGGATTGAAAAATGGACATACTTATCACGCCCTCTGCTATATTGTACTGAGTTTTCAATTTTTAACCGCTGAACAATGGTTTTGCATTATTATACATTATTTAATTTACCTGGGCTGTTACTATATGCATGATTGATTTTATTTTTCCAAATCTTTCCCCATTGAGCATTGTTAAATAACGATTACTCATCGTTTCAGAATCGACATGTTCAATGACAGAATACCCCAGGCAGCCCAAATAGTTACTGCATTCTTTAGCATTAAGACCAAACTTAATGTTTTCCTCTTTTAAACCGGTATTTATTAGAGTATTCTCATTGTCTCTATGTTGATAATCAAAACTAAGAATACTTCCGGCTGAGGAATTCTGTCTTAATATACTAAGCATAGAATCTGCTGATTTCGGTGATAAATAGTAAGTTACCCCTTCCCATATATATAAGGTTTGTAACGAACTTTGATAACCTGCGCCGTAGAGCCTTTGGAACCATTCAGCTTGCTCAAAATCTGCAGTTACATATAGGACATTGGGATGGATTTCTAATGCATGATCTTTAAGAATTTGGCGTTTCAACTTCTGTGTGGCCCATGTGTCAACTTCATAAATTTTAGAATTCTTAATCTGATTGGCATACCGGTATGCCCTGCTGTCGTAACCGGCCCCTAATAAAACGATCTGAGGAATTTGCTGATGCAAATGCTGTAAAAATAATTCATCTAAGTATTTTGTACGTGCGATCACATATTCATATAAGCCCTCTGGAATTGCTTTTTTAATAACAGGTCTGCAGTCTGCTGTTTTTAGAGGAATTCTTTTATCCTCTGGTAAAAATAGTTCCGCCAGGGTATCGTCCCCATGAATCAGGGGATCGTCTTCATAGTACGCCAGCGCACGAAGGGAAGCAATCAGCATTGCTGTTTGCGAGACATTCTTCTTGTTAACTATTGTGAACACTCTCCTTTATTATTTCTTCTTTCTTTTCATTCTGCTCACCACTATCGTCTGCCATCATTCCACAGAAAAATTTAAGAGTTTTAATCATATATCCCACCACAGACTGTACATCGGCAAGTCCGTATTGTGCCATAATGTATTCCTTTGTCAGGGTAATTGAAACATAGTTATACTGTTCCGCAATGATACGCGCATCAACGGGCTTAATCATTTTCCGCTTAATCATCTTATTGATAAGCCGTTCATAATAATCCGCGGGTTCTTTTACGACGTATCTGTAATACATTTCAGCGGCCCGTGGATTTCTGTAATTTTCATAGTTAATAATCATAGCTGTGTTTGAAAGAGTTCCACAGACACTTTTTCCGACATGAAAAAGAATGCTTTTAAACACTTCTTCCGGCTCCATGAGCATGAGCATTTTATCAATTTCTTCATCAGAGGGTCTTGTTTCCGGAACATATTTTATAAATTCGTTAAAAAGTGTTTCAAGAATATCTGCTTTGCTTTTGAAATGATTATATAATGAGCTTTCTTTAATTCCGGTTTTCTCTGCAATTGTACGAACTGAAACGCCATCATACCCATTTCTGGCAAATAAATCGGCGGATATATCCAAAATCTGGCGTGTTGTTTCTAATCCTTTTTTCCGTTTTTGTATGTTTTCATTTTTTGCGTTATCCATCATCCTTCATCTCCTTTTTCTCATTATACTATCGTATGTTAGTTTTATCAATAGATAAAGTATTAAATGATAGTATTTCTTAAGCCTTATACCATATATAGAGTAAAAGTTAATAATTCCTGAATTAAATACATTTGTTGTCTGTTGACTGTCTGGCTTGTTGCAGCAGCTTCTTTATGCACCCTGCCCATTTCATCCGGGGATGTCCAACCCGTAGATTGACCACGCACCACACTGCGAGGCCTGCGCCAGGAGCGATTACAAGGGGTTACAGGAGATCTACGATCTACCGCGCTGTTGAAATAATCTATAATGTACCTCCTTCGGTTTTTGCAATAAAAAAACGCATTTTTGCGGGCCGTATAGGGAATTTGTTCATGTTATTGCTTCATTTGGACTCCAGTCATGATGCTTCTATGGACGAAATTGCCAAAGAAGCACAATTTACTGAAAAAACTCTGTATCAATATTTTATCAATAAGGAAGATTATATTTTATAGTTGCTGCAAAAGAATAAAGACAAGTTATAATATTTTAAAGATGGAGTTAAAAAAGGAGAGGCAGGGCTTGAGAAAGTTAAGATGGTAAGTGTAGCATATTATACTTTCTATAAAGATTTTCCCCAAGCATTCGAACTAATAAATTATTGTCAGAATATATAAGCCTCAAGGGAAAATTGTTTCACTACAAAGAAACATCAGAATTGCGAAAAATAATATTTGAAATGTTTTCCCATGTTTTAGAGCAAAGAAAAGCAGACGGCAGTATACGAAATCAAACAGGAAAACTTTCTATTTACAGAGTAATGAGGGATTTTCCAATCTATAAATATCGTTCCCTCAGGAACGGAGCGCATAAGAAAACAAGTCATGCGCTTCGCTCCTGAGGGAATTATTTTTTTATCATCCCCAGGCAGGAACAAACTTGTAATAGGCAGTTTCCGGCTGTGCATCCCAGGGAAGCTCTTTTATCCATCCGCAGTCTCCGGCTTCATTCATTACCAGCACATAGGAGGTGTCTCCCCTGATGGACCAGGCCACCGGGCAGACCGTCTCCCCGGGTTTTGCCTGGAAGGCGGGGGTATTGCCATCTATCTCTGTCATAGCGGTGAATTCTGTGGAAACCACATAATAGTTCCATTCATTATCATGGTTAAATGAAGAAGTAACCATTTCATAGTCTTTTTTCGGGTAGATATCCTGAGGCAGTTCTTCGATCTTTCCGTTTTTATAAGAAAACAGCAGATCCACATAATAGCATCCGAATTGCTGGGTGGTACCGTTAAACGGTGTATCAGCCAGTACAGCCAGGCTGCCATCCCCATCGGCCCTGAAACCGCCTTCCCGGAACAGACTGCCATGTCCGTTTAAGATCTTCCCTGAAAGATCGGCTATCTGCTCCAGCTGTCCGTTTTGATAGCGGTAAAAACTGAAGGAGCCCAGTGCATCGGAATCCTCGGTTACGTTAAGATGCAGTTCGATTTCCCCGTCTTCTTTTTCAAGATCCAGGGCGCTTAATTTAATGTATCCGTATAAATCGTCCGGGATGCAGGTCTGCTTTTGTCCATTAACAGATAATTCCATCTGGGTATAAGCCCAATCCTGAGATGTTACCGCAGTCCAGGAGACAGTTTCGCAGACGCCGTCGCCGTCTAAGTCAAGCTTATATTCCCGGTCCGGCTCCAGGTTGACCCCGCTGTTCGTAATCTCTTTTGATTTTAACTGGTCTTCGGCAGTCCGGATCAGATCCAGATTCTTTTTTTCAAAGTCATTGAAGACGTTTTCGTCAAAGGCTGCCGGATCAATTTCTGCGTGATACCAGTTCTTCTGGCTGAAATAATCCTGAAGGTCTGAGGTATCGAACTTCCTTCCATGGCGGGCGAATATTTCATTCCTTGCCAGACGGAGCGTGGAAGCATCAGCCTCAAGAAGATCTTCTCCGGTCAGGTAGGCAGTATTGCTTTTGGGGAAGATATAATCCGGGGAAGATTCCTTGGTTTCCGGTTCATCCGCATATTCTGACGCATAAGCGGCCAATTGCCTGCCATAATCATTAAGCTGATTTTCAAATGTTTCATAGGGGACCAGATAATCCTGAATTCCAAGTGCATAGGACCCCCCCAGTTCATAGAGATTATACAGAACATGGATTCCATCTGATAGAAATGCAAAATTTCCGATGTCGGCGGTCATGACATTTTGTGCAATGGAATCATCGCCGGTCATGGATTTCACCTGTTCGGTGATATTCTGCCGAAGGGCCAGCTTTAATCCCTCCGGATTATCAGACAGGGAATTCATGGTCAGCTTCTGTCCTGTTTTTATATCGTAAGAGTTCAGATATGAGGAGTGGTCACTGTGTACTCCTCCGGTGTAGATCTCATAATCCTGTCTCAGGCTCAGGATCCGGCCGTCATTCTTCAATACAGAATAATCAAAGGTGCATTGAAAGCTTCCAGTCCATGTCTGGCTGCTTTGTCTGGAAGCCTTATAGCTGTCCATGGCATTGTTGATAAAATCATAATTATTTTCTTTATCATTTTCCCGGAGATACCGGTTAAGACGGTATTGTGCCTTAAGATTCCCAGGGATAACGGCCTCCGGTTCGCGGACGTCCAGATTGTAGATCAGTTCTCCTGTATCGGAGTATTTCATGAATTTTTGTTCTGACCAGAGCTGTACGTTTGCCATGTCTGCAGATTTTTTCCTGCCTTCCGGTTGTTCCGAAGAGGTTTCCTTTCCGGTATTGGTTCCAGCTGTTTCAATAACCGACTGTTCTGCTGCGGAATCAGCTGTCTCTCTAAACAGGTTCTGATTCCTGCCGCAGCCTGCTGCTGTCAGGGCTGCAGCAGTGAGCATGACTGGTATGAATAAGTTTCGTTTCATGATTTTCCTCTCTTTTAAGTTCTTAATATATTGATTATAACATGTATTTTCTGATTGGTAAAAAAATTTAGCAGCTGCCGGATTTTCTCCTGTATTGCCAGTGAATGGATGGAAGGGTTAAGGCAATCTGCCTGAAAACTGCCGGGACCGGAAACCTGGTTAAGTAATCTTAAATAAATATCGAACAAATGTTTGCAATAAAGAGTAAAGTATGCTATAATGGGGAAAATCGGCTGCTGATCTATTGGATGTGGACCAGGTATGGTCCGCATTCTGGTGTTGCGATATTTAGGATTTTAGTTTATACAGGAGTATATTATGGCAAAACAGTATATTAAGATAAGAGGTGCCAATGAGCACAACTTAAAGAATATTTCCGTGGATATTCCAAGGAATGAGCTGGTCGTCTTAACCGGCTTAAGCGGTTCAGGAAAATCTTCCCTGGCCTTTGATACCATCTATGCCGAGGGACAGAGGCGTTATATGGAGTCTCTTTCCTCTTATGCCCGCCAGTTTTTAGGGCAGATGGAAAAGCCGGATGTGGAAAGCATCGAAGGGCTGTCTCCGGCCATTTCCATTGATCAGAAGTCCACTAACCGCAATCCCCGTTCCACCGTAGGGACGGTTACGGAGATCTACGATTACATGAGGCTTCTTTATGCCAGAATCGGCATTCCCCACTGTCCCAGATGCGGACGGGAGATCCGTAAGCAGACCGTTGACCAGATGGTGGACCAGATCATGGAGCTGCCGGAGCGGACCAGGATCCAGCTTCTGGCCCCTGTTGTCCGCGGACGGAAAGGCGAACATGCAAAGGTTCTGGAGCACGCCCGGAAGAGCGGGTATGTAAGGGTCCGCATTGACGGGAATCTTTATGAGCTTTCCGAGGAGATCAGGCTGGATAAGAATATTAAGCACAACATCGAGGTGGTTGTGGACCGTCTGGCTATCCGGGAAGGGATAGAAAAGCGTCTGACGGATTCCATCGAGACCGTCTTGGAACTGGCCGGCGGCCTTATGATTGTAGATGTGATTGACGGACAGCCTATTAATTTCAGTCAGAGCTTTTCCTGCCCGGACTGCGGGATCAGTATTGATGAGGTAGAGCCAAGAAGCTTTTCCTTTAATAATCCTTTCGGTGCCTGTCCCGACTGTTTCGGACTTGGTTATAAGATGGAATTTGACGAGGACCTGATGATTCCGGATAAGAGCTTAAGCATAGACAAGGGGGCCATTGTGGTGATGGGCTGGCAGTCCTGTACCGATAAGGGCAGCTATACCAGGGCCATACTGGAGGCTCTTGCCAGAGAATATAAATTTCGTCTGGACACCCCCTTTGAGGATTATCCCAGGGAGATCCACGATATCCTTATCCACGGAACCAACGGCAAAGAGGTCAAGGTCCATTACCGGGGCCAGCGCGGGGAAGGTATCTACGATGTGGCATTTGAAGGCCTGGTTAAAAATGTGTCCAGGAGGTACCGGGAGACCTATTCCGAGTCCTCCAAGGCTGAGTATGAGACATTTATGCGGATTACTCCCTGTCCTGCCTGCGGCGGCATGAGGCTGAAAAAGGAGTCTCTGGCTGTTACGGTTGGTCATAAGAATATTTACGAAGCGACCAATATGTCCATTGTCCGTTTCCGTGACTTTATGGATAAGCTGGAGCTGACACCGATGCAGCACGCCATCGGAGATCAGATCTTAAAAGAGATCCGGTCCAGGATTTCGTTTCTGATCGATGTGGGACTTGATTACCTGACCCTGACCCGTGCTACCGGGACTCTGTCCGGAGGCGAGGCCCAGAGAATCCGTCTTGCCACCCAGATCGGTTCCGGCCTGGTGGGTGTGGCTTACATTCTGGATGAGCCAAGCATCGGCCTTCACCAGAGAGACAATGACAAGCTGTTAAAGACCCTTTTGCACCTCAGGGATCTGGGAAACAGTGTTATCGTGGTAGAGCATGATGAGGACACCATGATGGCAGCGGACTACATTGTGGATATCGGACCGGGAGCCGGCGAACATGGTGGAAAAGTGGTAGCTGCAGGCAATGCGAAGCAGATTATGAAGAATAAGGATTCTGTTACAGGAGCATATTTAAGCGGGCGCATTAAGATCCCGGTTCCCAAGGAACGGAGGCAGCCTGCCGGTTATCTGACGGTGAAGGGAGCTGCGGAGAATAATTTAAAGAACATCGATGTAACCTTTCCTCTCGGCGTTATGACCTGTGTGACCGGAGTATCAGGATCCGGAAAAAGCTCTCTGGTTAACGAAATCCTTTATAAATCCCTGGCTAAGAAGTTAAACCGGGCCAGAACCATTCCCGGAAAGCATAAGGGGATCGAAGGAGTGGAGCAGCTGGATAAGATCATTGCCATTGACCAGTCCCCGATCGGCCGTACTCCAAGATCCAATCCGGCTACGTATACGGGTGTATTTGATCTGATACGGGATCTGTTTGCCGCCACTCCCGATGCGAAGGCAAAGGGATATGCAAAAGGACGTTTCAGCTTCAATGTAAAAGGAGGACGGTGCGAGGCCTGCAGCGGTGACGGTATCATAAAGATCGAAATGCACTTCCTGCCGGATGTCTACGTCCCATGTGAAGTCTGCGGAGGCAAACGGTACAACCGGGAGACGCTGGATGTGAAGTACAAGGGCAAGAGCATTTACGATGTCCTGAACATGACCGTGGAAGAAGCACTGAAATTCTTCGAAAATGTTCCCACCATCGCCAGAAAGATTGCCACACTCAATGATGTGGGACTTTCCTATATCCGGCTGGGACAGCCTTCCACGGAGCTTTCCGGCGGTGAGGCCCAGAGAATCAAGCTGGCTACGGAGTTAAGCAAACGGGGAACCGGAAAGACCATCTATATTCTGGACGAGCCTACGACCGGACTTCACTTTGCAGATGTCCATAAGCTGATCGAGATTTTACGGAAGCTGTCAGATGGCGGCAATACGGTGGTAGTGATCGAACACAACCTGGATGTGATCAAGACAGCAGATTATCTCATCGATATCGGTCCGGAGGGAGGAGACAAGGGCGGTACGATAATCGCTCAGGGTACACCGGAAGAGGTGGCAGAAAACCCGGTTTCCTACACCGGTCATTATGTGAAAAAGTATTTGGAATAGACCGAGTGGTTGAAAAACAAAAATGCCGGAAATTCCATATTTCGAAATCCTTTCCGTATGAAGAGAACGGTTTTGGAGACGAAATTCGGAATTTTCCTGTATTTTTTTGTTTTATGTACCGGAGAATTTTTTATAAAAAGGGAGGAGCCGGCAGAAGTAGGGATATCTGCCGGCTTTGTATGAAAAAGTTTTATGAAAAAGTTATTTACGATAATAACTATAACCATTGTTTGTGATAAAATTTTGATGGAATTGTGAAAGAACAGTGAAAAAAGGGAATGGGTTAAGGGGGACAGAATTGGAACTTGTTATTTTCGACATCTTTTTTTGAATTCGAGAAAAGACTTGTCAAGCCTTGGGAAGTAGAATATAATGTTATCCAAAGCGCTCTATTGTTGAAGACTATATTAGGAGGAATACCCGTGAAGAGAGAAATGATTATCGTTCTGGATTTCGGCGGACAGTATAACCAGCTGATTGCCAGAAGGGTCAGAGAATGTAATGTTTACTGTGAGGTCCATCCTTACACGCTGCCGCTGGACAAGATTAAGGAAATGAATCCGAAAGGAATCATATTTACAGGCGGACCCAACAGCGTATATAAGGATGAATCCCCTCGCTGTGAGAAAGAAATCTTTGATATGGGAATCCCGATTCTGGGAATCTGTTACGGCTCCCAGTTAATGGCATATATGCTGGATGGCAAGGTTGCCACGGCTCCTGTCAGCGAATACGGCAAGACAGAGGTGGATGTGGAGACCAACAGCAGGATTTTAGAAAAAGTAAATCCAAAGACCATCTGCTGGATGAGTCATACGGATTATATAGAGAAGGCACCGGAAGGCTTCCGTGTCACTGCGCATACACCGGTCTGTCCGGTGGCTGGAATGGAATGCGGGGAGCGCGGTCTTTATGCAGTCCAGTTTCATCCTGAAGTCATGCACACTCAGGAAGGTATTAAAATGCTTTCCAATTTCGTATACAATGTCTGCAAATGCTCCGGTGACTGGAAGATGGATTCCTTCGTGGAAACTTCCATTCAGTCGATCCGGGAGAAGGTGGGCGACGGAAAGGTGCTCTGTGCCTTATCCGGCGGTGTGGATTCTTCCGTGGCTGCCGTCATGCTGGCTAAAGCGGTTGGAAAACAGCTCACCTGTGTCTTTGTGGATCATGGCCTGCTTCGTAAGAATGAGGGCGATGAGGTTAAGGCGGTATTCGGACCGGATGGCCCATATGATCTGAATTTCATCCGTGTCAATGCACAGGAGCGTTTCTATAAGAAACTGGCGGGAGTGGAAGAGCCGGAGAAAAAGCGTAAGATTATCGGTGAGGAATTTATCCGTGTTTTTGAGGATGAGGCTAAGAAGATCGGTACTGTGGATTTCTTTGTACAGGGAACTATTTATCCGGATGTGATTGAGTCAGGTCTTGGTAAATCAGCTGTGATCAAGTCCCATCACAATGTAGGCGGTCTTCCTGAGCATGTGGACTTTAAGGAGATCATTGAGCCGCTGCGGCTTCTGTTCAAGGATGAGGTAAGGAGAGCAGGTCTGGAGCTTGGAATTCCGGAATACCTGGTCTATCGCCAGCCATTTCCGGGTCCGGGACTTGGCGTCCGGATCATTGGCGCAGTCACACCTGAAAAGGTAAGAATCGTTCAGGAGGCGGATGCTATTTACAGAGAGGAGATAGTGAAGGCTGGTGTCGATAAAGGACTGGGACAGTACTTTGCAGCACTGACCAATATGCGCTCTGTGGGCTGCATGGGGGATGAGAGAACCTATGAGTATGCCATTGCTCTTAGAGCAGTGCTTACATCTGACTTTATGACGGCTGAGTCTGCGGAACTGCCGTGGGAGGTCCTGGGGACGGTTACCAGAAGGATTGTGAACGAAGTGAAGGGTGTGAACCGGGTGCTGTATGACTGCACGGGGAAGCCACCGGCTACGATTGAGTTTGAATAACAGACATTTTGCTCTGAAGTCCTTATTTTTGGTGTGCTTTCCGTCAAGTAGACAATTCAAAAAACAAAAAAACTGTCGTTCACATAGTGTACGGCAGTTTTTCTAGTGTGCCAAGCATGGCACTAATCTAACTGGTGCAAGTCCAGTCACTGGTATTTACAATTATCTATTTGGTCCATTCCACCAAGAACTCCTTTCTGCCTGCATCGTTAACGAAACAACATACAATCGAACCAGCTATTAAAACAGCTCTAAATGCAGGAATGGAGCGGGATTCCAATGTATCCCACCCCAATCATTGACAAAGAGCCAAATTTTTTACAAAAGTGTTCAGAAAGATTAACTATGAAATCTTCCCGGTTCGGCTAAATTCAATCAAGTCATATCATCCCGAAGCGCGTCAATAATATCTTCTTTTTTTATTTTGCTAATGGAATACAGCATTGTAATGAATACGATAAAGAGCACGCCGAACACGCTGATTACCATACTGCCCCAAGGGAATACAAAATCGAAGTTATCCATCCTTTCTACGGTCATTAACCCTTTATAAATCAGCCACGAGATGATTCCTGCTATTGGAAGTCCGAACAGCAACGTCCTCATGCCATAAAAGACACACTCGAAATTCATCATCTTATTAAAATCGCGATCCGACATCCCCACTGAGCGGAGCATGGCAAGCTCCCGCCTGCGCAGCCTGATATTTGTGGAAATCGTGTTGAACACATTGGCAACTGCAATCAACGAAATCATGATGACAAAAACATAGGTGAATACATCAATAACAAATGTCATACTGTGGTATTGTTCAAGTATATCGTACACATTGTATAGAGTATAAGCAGACGTAATTCCCTCACACTGAATCATCGCTTCCATTTCAGTCACCGATTGCGAAGGATTTTTTGACAGAAAGCTCAGACCTATATTAGCATGGGTATCCGGGGTCTCAAACTTCTCTTTAAGCGAATAGGGAGCTACCACCATAAAAACGTATGGATTCTGCTCGGAAGATTGCTTTGGGGGCGGATCCACCGGGTACGTATCGACAAACGTAATGTTAATGCTTTGCCCCTGATCTATTATTGGATTGTCATTTGTTTCGGGAGCGACATTGAAAGTCATGGAACGACTCGCAAACATATCAAATACTTCGCTCGATTCGTCTTCTTTATTAACGCGTTTTTTGGCAACGGCAATCATTTTCGCATTCTGCCCGGTATATTCTTCAGTGGACATGCCTAATTCTTTGATAAAACTTAGATATTCGCTGTCCTCAATAAACTGGATGTCCATTGGCAGATGAACTGTTTCAGCCGACGAATAACCCGAGTATTCCCGGTAACGGTCTGAAAAATCGCTTGCCTTAACTGCGCATGAATATGCGTAAATTGCCTGGTACGAGCTTTGGTATACCCCGTCTGCAGTTTTTAATTTGTCGTAAAGCGGGAACAGTTCGCTGTCGTCCATGTTCTGAGTGGCAAAAAGGATGTCATAGTCCATGTCCACTACATACTGTTCCGAAAGCCGTTTCAGAGTTGTTCCAAAAGCACTTCCTGATACAAACAGTACGACGCTTAAAACAAGGGATAGTACAATGCTGCAATAGCGTTTTTTGTTTCTCTTAAAATTCTTTAGCGCAAGAGTTCCCTCCAAACCATAAATACGCTGTGCGAGTTTTGATATTTTCACGGCTTTCGATTCAGTTTTAATCTCATTAGTCTGGCGAATACTCTCCATAACGGGAGTATTTGCGGCTTTCCTGGCCGGAATATAGGCTGAAATCAAAATAGTAACCAAACTGACCACTGCCGCCGCGACAATTGCGGAGACAGACACCGACAGGGTTAATGGCACGGTGTTGTGGAGAATGTTCCCGAAATTCCTGGCAACAACAGGAATTACAAGCCCGATACTGCCTATGCCGACCATAACGCCAATGGGTATGCCGATTGCGCCAATGCAAAGTCCCTCAAACAGCACCGAATTTCGCAGCTGCCTTGCCGTAGCGCCCACTGACGAGAGAATCCCGAACTGGCGTGTGCGTTCGTTCAGCGAGATGTTGAACGAGTTATAAATCAGAAAAATGGAGCCTACCATTATTATGGCAACCAAAATGCCGCCAACCGTGTACAGAAGCGTGTTGAACAGTTTATTGTCCGAAACGCCCATGAAACGCAGTACATAATCATTAAAGACATATGCCCCTGCTCCGGCTGTGCTGCTTGCGTAAGCCTTTACTCCCCGCGGGTTTTTAAGCGTGACAAATATGCTAAAGCTGTCCGCCTGGTCTCTGGTATCTGCTTTCGTGATCAAGGTGTATCCAGGTGCGGAATGTTCCTCAAAACCGGGTCTTTCGCAGATACCCACAACCGTGAAGGTTCTATCTGCTTTTGGTACAAGAACTTCTTTGCCTTCTCCCGATTTCCCCCCGGATAGGTAAGGGTCGTGCTGACCGAGATACTTGTTTCCCTTCATGCGGCTTCCAACAACAAGTGAAAGCGTATCCCCCACCTTAATTCTAACGCCGCCCTTTGCTGCGACGTGGGCCGGGACAAGAATTTCCCCGCTATTTTCAGGCAGTCTGCCGGAAATCAGGCGTATGGGCAGGGTATCAAAGGCTTTCTCGCTGAATCCGGTGATAAAAAGATAGGGTTTTTCGGGGCTTTTTATGCCGTCAAGCGTTGCATAGCCGATATTTTCAAACACTGCGGTGTTTGCAGCTCCATTGTCGAGGTTTCGCTCCTGCATAAAAGAGGAATCAACATCCAAAAACTCAACGTGCCAACCGCCGTATTTTGCAATAGAACCGTTTACCAGAAAGTTTAACAGGGACGTGCCAAAGGTAGCGACTGCCGTAATCATGGCAGCGGACAGAACAACTCCGATAATCGTGACTATCGTTCGGGTACGGCTTTTTTTCATGCTTTGCAGGGTAACTTTGTTAAAAATATTCATAGCCGCACCAGCCTCTCATCCCGTGTTACTTTGCCATCTGATATGCCGATAATGCGGTCTGCCTGCAGGGCGATATTTTCGTCATGGGTGACGAGGAGCAGGGTCTGTCCATATTTTTTATTGCTTTCTTTCAGCAGTTTGATGATTTCATGTCCATTTCGACTGTCCAAACTGCCCGTGGGTTCGTCGGCAAGCATGACCGCTGGGGCATTCATCAAAGCGCGTCCTATGGAAACGCGCTGTTGCTGCCCGCCCGAAAGCTGATTGGGTAAATGGGTTTTGCGGTCTTGCAATCCAAGCATTTTGAGCAGGTCATTGAGCCGTTCCTCGTTGACCTTCCGTTTATCCATTAGGATAGGCAAGGTGATGTTTTCTACCACATTAAGAGTGGGAATGAGGTTGTGAAACTGGTAAATCAGTCCGACCTGCCGCCTTCGGAAGATGGCGAGTTTTTCATTGCTTTGGGCATATACATCCTGCCCTTCCAAATACACTTTTCCGCTTGTCGGCACGTCCACGCCGCCGATGATGTGAAGCAATGTGGATTTGCCGGAGCCGGAGGAACCGATGATTGCAGTAAATCCTCCCTTTTCGATTGTAAGCGAAACATGGTCAAGTGCGGTGACTTGGTTTTCGCCCTTGCCGTAGACTTTACAGAGATTTTCAATTTTTAAGAACTCCATTATGTAAGTCTCCTTTCTCATGGTTTACCCATATAATAGAACCTTCAACTTACATCTCTGTGACTTTCCGGTGAGAGATTCGTCACTTTGGGAAACGAATAGCAAATATCGCGCCGCCCTGTGGGTGATTTTTTGCGGTAATCGTCCCGCCCTGCCGTGTTATAATCATCTTGCAGAGAGCCAATCCAATTCCGTATCCTGTAGTGTTTGTTTTTTTTCCACTATAAAATCTGTCAAACAGACAGGGGAGATCTTCTTTTTCAAAGCCCGCACCGCTGTCGTGGATGGTAATTTCGGTAAACAGTGAGTTATCCGTGCAGACAATCTCAATTTTCCCGTTCTCGCCTATGCTTTCTAGGCAATTTTTGAGGATGTTTTGAATTGCTTCCGAAAGCCAACTGAAATCGCCCTCAATAGACCTCCCCTTTGGTGCATCTATTTGCAAATCAATATCGTGCAGTTCTATTGGGATCAGGAAGGGGCGAAGTGCAGCACATATCAAGTTGTTTATATCTATCTGCTCGCATTGGAATACCACGATACCTGCGTCTAAGCGGGATAATTTTAACAGGGAAGTAATCAGCCAATCCATCCGTAAAAGCAATTCCTCTGTTTCCCGCACAAATGCTTTCTGCTGGTTTTCCTCAGGGTTATTCGCTAACAATGACAGAATGAGGTTTGCAG
The DNA here is from genome assembly GCA_964402355.1 of uncultured Lacrimispora sp. Classification (GTDB taxonomy): domain Bacteria; phylum Bacillota; class Clostridia; order Lachnospirales; family Lachnospiraceae; genus Lacrimispora. Next base: position 387,858 of record CAYOCB010000001.1, on the reverse strand, counting down.
ATGTGAGTGGGGTTCGGAGCTGGTGGGCTATGTCTGCCAGCGAATCGGAAAGATGTTTTTTTTCTTTTTTAAGCGCATCGTTTTGCTCTCTAATACGCAGAAGCATTTTTGTTATCTCGCTGTGCAGAATGGATAGTTCGCCCTCGTCCGATCCACTAATATACAGATGGTCAGCATTATGAAGAACAAGATCGATTTGATTGGAAATCGCCGCAATGCTTTTGTAACGAGCTTTGGTGAATGCGAAAAACGCTGTGCCATAGGCGGCGGCGGAAGCGATGGCAAGGATTCCCGTTGCGGCATTTATTGCAAATCCCAGCATTAAAGCAGCGGCAGTCATTAAGGAGAACAAAATGGCAAACTGCCGAAACTCTCTATTCCGAAGCATACTCGCCTCCCAATCGATATCCCGTTCCGCGAACGGTCAGAATTATTTGGGGGCTTGCGGGGGTGTTCTCTATCTTCTCACGCAAGCGTTTGATGTATACGGTCAGTGTATTGTCATTGACAAACTCGCCTGCTGCGTCCCACAATTCGTCAAGCAGCCTGCCCCTTGTGATAATACTTTTCGGGTTGTTTATAAATACCAGCAGCAAGCGGTATTCTAATGCTGAAAGAAAAACCTCGCTGCCGTTTTTTTTCACAACGCCGCTTGCCATATCGACATGAAGCCCGCGAATTTCAAAATCCGACCCGGAACGTCCGCTTTTTCGCAGGGCGGTTCCAATTCGTGCAATCAATTCACGCGGACGAAAAGGCTTGGTGATATAGTCCTCCGCGCCCATGTTCAGCCCGGTAACAACACTTGCCTCATCGCCCGAAGCCGTCAGAAAGATAACGGGAATATCCCCTGTTTCTTTGATTTCCGTGCAAACTATAAAGCCATTTCCGTCAGGCAAAGAAATATCAATCAACGCCAAGTCAAATTTATTCCCGGCAAGTGCAGCCAGGGCCTCACCCTGCGTAGGGGCATGAGTGACTGTAAATCCCTCCGAGCGGAGCAAAAGGATAAGGTTTTTAGCGATTGCCTTATCGTCCTCAACCAAAAATATCCGTGGCATTCGTCTCCCCTCCTGTCTGTGTCTGTGGTAATAAAAATAATAAGGGCATTTTTGTATGTTATGTATGCTTTACGAATATAAGCAGCCGTCCCAAGGCTTTTTAACGTCAGATGGAACGAGCCATGTAATCCGGTAGAGCAATGGTACACTGCCATCCTATCTGTGATTTCCTGATTTTACACTGCTTCTTTAAAAATCCATTTTTCACACCGCTATGTTCTATTATATTTCTTTTGATGGAAATATACAAGCCGAAGTAGAAAACATAATGGTTTCATTGATGCAGAATGCTTGCTGCCTTTTCCGGATTAGAAATTTTCTGCATTATTATAAAGTTCTGTTTTATCTTCATTCGTTAATAAGAAATCTATTGTAAATGCAATTATTATGACAATAAAAACATTGGAAATAAACCTTGTCATGGTAAATTTCCACCCCATGGACGAAGCTTCAAACAGCAGCAGGGGTATTCTTATGCTGGTGCAGGAACAAATAAAGATCAGGACATTTGAAAGCTTGCTGCCCTTTTTCAGCAGCATGCCGGCCACCGGCAATAAGGCGTACAGCGGAACAGCGGTGACCATTCCCAAAAGAAAGGAAACCAGAATACCCGGTAGTCCTGACTTTTTTCCCATAATTTTATGCATGGCTTCCTTTTTCACCCATACATCCAGCAAACCGATGCAGATAAAAACAGGAGTCAGCATCAATAGAAAGTTTATAAAAATTTTTCCGGTAAATGCAAATGATTTTATCCCTGTCTTCGGAAAGAAAATCAGGACAAGAAGATTGAGTGTTATCATGGATAGAAAAAAGCCGGATTTTTTGAAAAATTTATTCATTGAAGAATTCCTCCTATTATAAATGCTGTAACAAAAGAAAATATAAGCGCCAGCAGATTGCGAAACAGGGTTATCTTTCTCCCGAAATACTTTATTTCAAGCGGCATTGTCACGAAGCCAACCGTTGTCAGTGTAGATATAAAAACGGCAATCTGTATGAGGCCTGCACCATTTTCCAGCAATTCGGAAGCAATGGGAAAGGCAATTAAAGCAGGTATAACAGAAGCTGAGCCAAGTAAGGCTGATAAGAGTATGCCTTTTCCACCTGACTCTGAACCAATAATTGCTTGTATTGTTTCCTTTTGTAAAACCGCAAGCAGCAGCCCGACAAGTATTAAGATAGCAAGGAATTGGGGGAGTACGGTTAAGAACATCTGCCATGCTTTTTTTAACGCCTTTGCGGTTTTCTCTTTATTTTTTATTAATGACAGGATTAGTAAAATCCCCATAATCCCATACAGGCAGACGATAAATACTGCGTCCATGTTCCAGCCTCCTTATTCCATCCCTCTGTCGGGAATGATTGCTTTTTGTATTTGATTATAATATAATTTGCCTGGGAGGTATGTTGCATACGCAACATAATTTAATATGATTCAGTATGGAGAGATTTTAGAGCAAACGGATCTGTTTGCAGGTATTACACGGAATGAAATAGAATCGATGATGGGATGTCTTCATGTACGAAGCATGGAATATGAAAAAAACCAAATGGTACTGTGGGAGGGCGATAATATAAATGATATCGGTATCGTGCTTTCCGGCCATGGGCGCTCTATAAAAGAGGATATATCAGGGAAAACCGTTATTGTCACTTTCTTGGAGAAGGGCAGTCTGATCGGTATTCTATTAGCTGCCAGCCGGAAACGGAAAAGCCCTGTGTCGGTACAGGCACTGGATCATCTTTGGGTATTGTTTATACCCATGGAGAATGTACTGAAGAGATGTACGAAAACCTGCACCAGGCATGACCTTCTGTTACGCAATGTTTTAAACAGCATCACGGAAAAGGCATTGGTTCTGCATGACCGAAATGACTGCCTGATAAAGCCGACCATCAGAGAAAAGGTATTGACCTATTTAACAAGGGAAGCAAGGGAACAAAAGAGCTTTACGTTAACGATTCCATTGGACAGATATGCTATGGCGGAATATTTAAATGTTGACCGCAGTGCTCTGTCCAGAGAGCTTTCCCAAATGCGGAAAGAAGGAGTCATTGATTTTTATAAAAACAATTTCAGACTGCTTTATGACAGATAAAACCTTCCTGCTTTGGACAGTGATGGACAATAAATTCTCTGTTTTTTAGTTGAGTTAAATCCTGCTGTAATTTCATATAATAGTATAAGATGATATTTTGCACTCCGCTTGGCCTTTTGACAACAGGAATCATTAAGACAGTATTTTGCCAAGGTGTTCAGAATATTATTGAAAAGTCAAATCCAGCCTCTGCGTGAATTCATACAATTTTTCAACTTTAGAGCAAAGGACTGGCAGACAGATTTATGGAAAAAGCTTTTATTAAAATTCAGGAGGAGAGATTATGTTATGTTTTAAAAAATCAAGAATTAAAAAAGTAAGTGCAATTACCATATCTTTGATATTTTTTGTATCAGCTGCCTTTTTTTCACTGTTTGGTAATGGTGCCGATCAAGCAGCAGCTGCTTCCCGGAATATCATTGCCTTTCCTGGCGCGGATGGAGGCGGTAAGTATGTAACAGGCGGACGGGGTGGTACAGTGGTTTACGTTAAAAATCTTAATGACAGCGGAAAAGATTCATTTCGTGATGCTGTAAGTAAACCAAATAGGATTGTAGTATTTAAAGTAGGCGGGACCATTGAACTGAAAAAAGATGTAGTTGTCAATTCAAATATAACGGTTGCAGGACAAACAGCGCCGGGAGGGGCAGGGATTACTTTAAAAAACTATAAGATCGGCCTTGGCGGCAGTAATGTCATACTTCGCTTTATCAGTTCAAGGCCAGGGGAACGTGGGACTAATGCGGATTATGATGCATTTGGCGGTGCAAATGGAAGTAATTCCATTGTTGACCATTGTTCTATTGGGTGGGCCAATGATGAACAATGGGGACTTTATTCAAAAAATGATAATTATACGGTACAGTATTCTATTATTGGACCGTCAAATTCATTTTCATACCATTCAAAAGGAATCCACGGTTTTGGGATTATGCTTGGACGTGCAAATGCTTCATGGCATCACAATCTGATTGTCCACAATGTGTCAAGGAATTACAGAGGAAAAGTTACAGATAAAAATACAGTTGATTTTACAAATAACGTAATTTACAATTGGGCTTCCCAAACAGCCTATGGCACATTGGGGCATGTGAATTATGTTAACAATACTTTGAAAATGGGTGCTTCTACCATAAGCGGAAAGCATTATATTAGTGTTGGTGACAGTGGTACAAAACCTGAAAATTATTCTATTTATCTAACAGGAAACCGTTTCCTTAATATAAACAACACAAATTACGGAGGACTTACATCCAATAACTGGGCAGGAATCACCTATGGTTCCAATAGCGGTAAAACAGAAGCAAATACGCGTTCTGATACTCCGTTTACAATGCTTGTAAATGGTGAAAATGTTTCTGCAGCAGCGAACGTGGAAAGTTCAGAGGATTCCTATAACCATGTGCTTGACTATGCAGGCGCAGGGATCAGTACGTCTCAAAGACCTGCTATTGACAAGCAGGTTGCTGACGAAACAAGGAACGGTACAGGAAGCCTTACAGGTGCAAGACCCTATTCAGAGGCTTCAGCTGAGCAGAAAGCAACAATAGATAAATACAAAATGGAGTGCGGTGTTCAATATAAATACCCGGACGCTGTTCTGACAGGAGCGGCAGTCGATACTGACGGAGATGGTATGCCAGATGAGTGGGAAAAGGCAAGGGGTCTTAATCCCGATAGTGCAAAAGCAGCTGACGGCACCTTGGAATCAAACGGGGATTACTGTGGACAGGGCTATACAAATATAGAATATTATATTAATGATTTAACAGTAAATGCATTCCCGCCAAACACGGTCAGGCTTTCTCCGGTAATGAGTGGGAAATGATGCAACAAATCCGCATACGTATTTTGTAGAAGTTCATTGGAGTATTTGCACAATGATTTGTTTTCAATTTCCTTTTTTTGTAAAAAGTAGTATAATAAAAACAAGAGATATTATATAATTCAATGGATCACTAAATGATGTTATTCATACATCTGCTATTTAAGTCATAGTAGAAAGCGGTAGGGTGGAGGTTATTATGTTATTATTGCAAAAGATTGAAAATTTGATGATGCAGTATAGTGACACAAGATATGCTGTTGCCAAATTCGTTTTGCATGAAAAATACAGTTTATACAAGTATACAATTAATGATGTTGCTGCACAAACTTATACATCGAAATCTACTGTAGTGCGTTTTGCCAAATTACTTGGATATGATGGCTGGAAAGAATTTATGAAAGATTTCATTGAAGAAATAAAATATCAGGAGATGCATCAAGACGATGTTGATGTTAACTATCCATTTAGTGAAAATGATTCAAGTACTATAATAATTGAAAGGATTAAGAAACTACAAATAGAGAGTATTGAAGATACTGCAGATTTATTAGATGAAGCGATTCTGGAAAAAGCAACATCTTATCTTATTGAGGCAAGGCATATTCATATATTTGGATGCAACCAGAATATGTTCCTTGGGGAATTGTTTAGGAGAAAAATGATTTCAATTGGTAAATCGGTTGATATAGTTCGTTTGGATGAAGCCGGTACAATTTCACACTCACTTGGAAAAGAAGATTGTGCAATTATAATTTCGTATTCTGGAAATAATGAAAACATTAATCCAATGCTTCATGTACGTTCATTAATAGAGAATAGAGTTCACATTATTGGCATTACTAGTGCTGGGGATAATTATTTGCGTCAAAAATTGGATTGTGTTTTAACAATGTCAACGAAAGAACGTCTATATAGTAAAATTGCAAGTTATGCAACAGAAGAGTCTATCCAATTTTTATTAAATGTTCTTTTTTCCAATTACTATGCGAAAGACTACCGGAAAAATAATTTATTCAAAATAGAGAATTCCAGGAAATTGGAACAAGCTCGTATAGCAACAATAAAGGAAATGAGAGAAAATTAATTATAAAAAAGTTGCGGCCAAGTAATTCTTGTACTGATATAGTTATATATAAGCTTTAAAGATACTGCATTAATAAGTGGTATTTTTAAAGCTTTTTTATTGTATGGTTAATTTGTAACTAATATACAGTAACGGCAAATAGGTTTTTATTGTTAAAAGGTTCGAGAAGTTTCTTGTTTTCATTAAAAATTTATGAATTTATGAAACAAAAGTTCAGAAATCCATAAACGCTTGAAGGTGATTATTGTATGTGATATTGATATATATAGAAGCGAGAAGGGCAGGCATGTGAAAACGTGTGTTGAGATGAGGGTGGACTTTGTTGTTCTGAAGGGAAAACTTATACATATTTTCAGATGACAATTGGAATAAATGATGTTAGAGGAGGAAATGCAGATGAAGAAATTATTATGCCCATCCATGATGTGTGCAAATTTTGGAAATTTGGATAAAGAAGTACATGAACTGGAAAACAGTGGAATTGATATTTTTCATCTGGATGTAATGGATGGGCAGTTTGTTCCGAACTTTGGAATGGGACTGCAGGATATTGAACATATTTGCAAAATTGCAAAAAAACCATGTGATGTTCATCTGATGGTAATAAATCCGTCAGAATATGTAGAAAAATTTGCAGACATTGGATGCAGTATTATATACATTCATCCTGAAACGGATATGCACGCCTGCAGAACATTACAGAAGATCAAGGATGCAGGAGCCCAGGCAGGCATAGCAATCAACCCCGGAACATCATTTGAGATGGTTGAAAATCTGTTATACTTATGTGACTATGTTATGATTATGAGTGTGAATCCAGGCTTTGCAGGGCAAAAATACCTTGATTTTGTAACCCGAAAGTTTATTCGTTTTGTAAATGAATCTAAGAATTATGGTGGATATAAGGTAATGATTGATGGTGCATGTTCACCTGAACGTATAAGCCAATTATCTAAGGTTGGTGTATCTGGATTTGTTTTAGGAACAAGTGCTCTGTTTGGAAAAGAGAAATCATTTAAAAAAATCATACTGGAATTACAAGCCCTGTAAAAGATGTATTTTGTGACGATAACCAATCAAGTTTCTGGATTCCGGCCGGAGACTTGTTTTTGGGTAAAGAGGTATCCATTATTTCAGAACCAGCGGCTTGAATAGAATACTGCAATTGTATGGATAATTTGGAACTAATATCCAGATTTTAATGAAACAATTATAAAAATCTGGTTAAAAGTTTCAAAAAGTTTCTTGTTTTTAAACAAAATTTGTGAATTAATGAAACAAAAGTTCAGAAATCCTTAAACGCTTGAGAGTGTTTATGGCGTGTGATATTGTTAGGTACAGAAGTGAAAAGGGTAGGCTATAAAGTTTAGCTTACAGCAATGATGAAACTGTACCGGTCATACAAATTTGTGTTTCTCATATTGCTGAATCTCTTCAATAGTGAAAGGAAAGGGTATGGTTATGAGTAAAAAGTACGAAAAACTATCACAATTTATTATTAAGAATGTTGGTGGGAAAGAGAATGTGCAAAGTGTATATCACTGTGCCACAAGATTACGTTTTACATTAGCAGATGAAAAAAAAGCTAATAAAGCAGCATTAGAAGCTGATCCGGGAATAACAGCAGTAATTATTAATTCCGGTTCCTTCCAGGTTGTAATTGGAGCATATGTGGCAGATGTTTTTGAAGAAATTGAAAAGTTAGTAGATATAAATGGTAACACAAAAAAAGAAGATACGCCTAAAAAGAAAACAGGCATAAGTGGGGCTTTTAACTTTATTTCGGGTGTGTTTATGCCGATTATTCCAGCATTGTCTGGAGCTGGTATGATTAAAGCATTATTAGCAATTTTAGTTGTAGCCAAGGTGGTTTCCACAGATTCTCAAACATATTATTTGTTGAATAATATATTTGCGGATGGAGTATTTTATTTCTTGCCTATGATGCTGGCATTTACATCTGCTCAGAAATTAAAATGCAATCCAATTCTGGCAATTAGTGTTGCAGCAATGATGCTGCATCCAAACTGGCTGGCACTCGTTGCAGCAGGGGACCCGGTCAGGTTTTTTGATGTGGTTCCGTTTACATTAGTAGGTTATGCTTCCTCTGTTATTCCGGTTATTTTAGTTATTTTAGTTCAATCTTATGTTGAAAAGTTATTGAAAAAGATCATACCGAAAACGGTTGAACTTGTGTTTTTGCCGCTATTGACATTTTTGATTATGGGTACGCTTGCATTTTCTATTGTAGGACCTTTGGGGAATATTATTGGTCAGTATTTAGCTGACTTCTTCATGTGGTTAAGTGAAAGTGCAGCATGGGCACCGCCTGTATTAATCGGTTTAACATGTCCGTTAATGATTATGATAGGATTACACAATGCGATTGCTCCATTGGGTGTTATGCAGATGGCTAATTTGGGTTTTGATGGCATTTGGGGACCAGGTAATATCTGTTCCAATATGGCAGTGGCTGCAGCAGCAGGTGTAGTTGCTTTCAGAGCAAAGAATAAGCAGACCAAGCAGCTTGCTGCAACTTCAAGTGTTACAGCATTTTTAGGAATTACGGAGCCGGCTTTATATGGTATTAACTTACCTATGAAATTTCCATTGATTGCGGCTTTGATTGGTGGCGGATGTGGAGGTTTATTTGCAGGTTTAACACATACACATCGTTTTGCAACAGGTTCTCCTAGTATCTTTGCGGCAACACTTTATATTGGTGATAATACAATGAAATATTTCTATAATATTATTATTGCAATTATTATCGCAGTTGTTGTGTCTGCTGTTTTAACACTTATATTTAGTTTTATTTTTGAAAAGAAAGAAGTTTCAGCAGATTCAAATGTTACACAGGAAGCTAAAACAATTGAAACAAAAATAAAGGATTCCACAATAGTATCACCAGCAAAAGGTAAAGTATTATCTTTAAGTGAATGCAAAGATGCTGCTTTTGCTTCTGGAGCAATTGGAAAAGGAGTTATTATTGAACCAGAAGAAGGAAAGATAGTTGCACCATTTAATGCAAAAGTAGTTTCACTATATCCAACAAATCATGCGATTGGACTTGAGAGTGAAGATGGAATAGAATTGTTAATCCATATTGGAATTGATACTGTTAATTTGAACGGTAAACATTTTAAGGCTTTGATAAAACAAGATGATTATGTGAAAGCTGGACAAGAGTTAATTGAATTTGATACAGAGGCAATTGAAAAAGAAGGCTATTCAGTACAAACAATGGTAATTGTTATTAACACTGTCAAATATAATGATATAACAGCTGTCGGAGGGAATACCACTACGTATAATCAAAATTTATTATCACTGAAGGCGTAAGAGGGCTGAAAATATCTGCATAAAAGAGCCATCAATGCAAATGATGAGAATTTGAAAGAAAGAGAGTGTATGAAATGCTCTGAAAGTTAGAGATAACTAAAGGAGCATTTTCATACATTTTAATAGTCGATATGTTGAAAGGCGGTATATACAATGAGTTTTCCAAAAGATTTTTTGTGGGGCGGCTCAATCAGTGCTGCTCAGGCTGAGGGTGGTTGGAATGAGGGCGGAAAAAGTCCTGTTCAAATTGATTATGCTGCCACAAGTGCTCCAACTAAGATGAGATCCATATATTATAGAGGTAAGTCAGGATCGAGAGAAAGTGTAACTTTGTTTAATAAAATTCCGGAAGGCTGTGAATATGAAATATATGATGATATTCATTATAGTAATCATGTAGCTGCGGATTTTTATCATAGATATAAAGAAGATATTGCACTTTTTGCAGAAATGGGATTCACCACATTCAATACGTCTATATCATGGGCTAGAATTTATCCGAATGGTATTCAAGGTGGATTAAATAAAGAAGGTGTGGAATTTTATCGTAATGTATTCAAAGAATGCCGTAAGTATCATATTGATCCGGTTATTACATTATATAAATATGATGAACCTGTTTATTTTGAACAAGTTTATGGCGGCTGGTCAAATCGTGCTATGATTGATGAATTTGTAGAGTTTGCAAGGGTATGCTTTACGGAATACAGGGATTATGTAAATAAATGGATTACATTTAATGAAATAAATATTATTTTATTACAAAGATTGATTAAAGGTTCCTTATTTGAAGATGATCAAGCAGAAGTTTCTGCCCAAAAGCAATTTGAAGAATTACATAATCAGATTGTGGCAGCTGCGCGAAGCGTAAAGGCAGCACATGAAATTGATGAAAACCTGAAAGTAGGATGTATGATTTGCGGCCATGTTCTTTATCCATTTACATGCGATCCTTATGATGTTATGCTTTCTTATAAGACATTTCAGGATACGTTTTGCTATAGTGCAGATGCAATGATGCGCGGCGAATATCCAGGATTTGCAAAAAGAATGTGGAACGAAGATCATGTATCATTAGAAATAAGTGAGCAGGATAAGACTGATATGATGGAGGGGAAATCAGATTTTCTTGCCTTTTCTTATTATATGACAAACTGTGTAACGACACATAAGAATGATGAAACAGCAGGCGGGAATATGTCTAAAGGTGTGAAAAATCCTTATCTTAAGTATTCTGACTGGGGATGGGCAATGGACCCTGCAGGATTTAAATATTTTCTGCATACATTAAATGATCGTTATGCAAAACCGTTAATGGTTGTTGAAAATGGTATTGGTGCATACGATACGGTAGAGGAAGATGGAAGGATTCATGATGATTATAGAATTGAGTACTTTAAAAATCATATTAAGGCAATGAAAGAAGCAGTGGAAGAAGGCGTTCATTTAATTGGCTATACAACCTGGGGATGTCTGGATTTGGTTAGTGCTTCAACAGGACAAATGGAAAAACGTTATGGATTTATTTATGTGGATAGGAATGATCAGGGCGAAGGCGACCTTCATAGAATAAAAAAGAACTCATTTTACTGGTATAAAAAGGTAATTGCTACAAATGGTGAAGACCTGGATAACGACAACTATAATCATTAAAAATTTCAAAATTTTATATTATCATCAGAAAGGACAATTAATATGTATCATAAACAGGTAAAGGATTTCCCAGAAGATTTTTTATGGGGGGCATCAACTTCTGCTTATCAGTATGAAGGTGCCTGGAATGAGGATGGAAAGGGCATCTCGGTACAGGATTTGCATGCACCTGAGAATATTGCAGATTTTAAAATCGCAAGTGATCACTATCATCATGTGAAAGAGGATGTAAAGCTGATGTCGGAAATGGGCATGAAGGCTTATCGTTTCTCAATTGCATGGACAAGAATTATTCCAGATGGAGATGGTGAGATCAGCCAGGCAGGAATTGATTTTTATAATCAGCTGATTGATGAACTGCTTCGTTATCATATTACTCCAGTCATAACCATGTATCATTTCGATCTGCCACTGGCACTTCATGAAAAAGGCGGTTGGTGTAATCGGAATACAATTGATGCATTTGCGAAATATGCGAAGGTATTGTTTGAGAATTATGGGGACAGAGTGAAGTATTGGCTTACTATTAATGAGCAGAATGTCATGATTAACCATCCAAATGCCATGAACCCTGGAAAGATTCCTACAAAGAAAGAATTGTATCAGCAGTGCCATAATATGTTCGTGGCAGCAGCCATCGCAACGAATATGTGTCACGAAATGTGTCCCAATGCGAAAATTGGACCAGCTCCTAACATTACCGCTATCTATCCTGAAAAATGTAATCCAATGGATGCGATCGCAGCAGATAACTGGGAAACAATTCGCTGCTGGCTTTATCTTGATATGGCTGTTTATGGAAAATATAATACGCTGGTATGGTCATATCTGGAAGAAAAAGGATATACACCTGAGATCGCAGAAGGTGATATGGATATGATAGCTAAGGCAAAACCGGATTTCCTTGGAGTTAATTATTACGCAACAGCAACAGTAAGTGCAAGTAAAAATGATGGAACTGACTGCCAGCCCCGAAATGGAGACCAGCAGGTTATGCTTGGTGAAGAGGGAGTATACCGCTCAGCTAAAAATCCATATCTTGAGCAGACGGAGTTTGGCTGGCTGGTTGATTCGATTGGAATGAGAGTTACATTAAGAAGAATTTACAGCAGATATAATCTGCCGCTTCTTATTACAGAGAATGGTCTGGGTGACAGGGATATTGTTACAGAAGATGGAAAAGTACATGATAACTATAGAATTGATTATCTTAAGAGACATTTTAAACAGGCTCAGTTAGCGATAACAGATGGTGTAGAATTAATTGGTTACTGCCCATGGTCATTCATGGATCTTGTAAGTACCCATCAGGGATATGGCAAGAGATATGGATTTGTCTATGTTAACCGTGATGAAAAAGACCTTCTTGATATGCAGAGAATAAGGAAAGACAGCTTTTTCTGGTATAAGAATATCATTGAAACCAACGGAAAAGCATTATAAATAGAAAAGCATTGAATGAATAAATAGTAAAAAGAAGAGGTAAAACAGTTGGATGATTTATTACAATTAGAAAAGCGTTATACATTTAAAAATTTTAGAAATGAACAAGCATTCGAATTTGGATTATATGTATTAAAGCTTATTGAAGAAAAGAAATTAAAGAATGTAAGAATTCGGGTTAAATATAATGATGATATTGCCTTCCAGTATTTAATGAATGATAAAAAAGGTGAGATGTGGTTAGACCGGAAAGAGAGGACTGTTATGAAAAGTGGTCACAGTTCTTTATATGTGTTTTACCACATCAAAGATTATAATTATATGAAAGATAATAAAGAATATGCAGTATGCGGAGGCGGATTCCCGTTAATTGAGAACGGAGAAGTGAGAGGTGTGTTCTGTGTATCAGGCTTGAAAGATACGGAAGATCATCAATTGATTATTGATGCATTAGAGAGGATGAAGAAATCATGAGATTAGGAATATTGGGAACAGGAATGATTGTAAAAGATTTATTAACTACAATTGATAAGTTAGATATTGAAAGTATATCCATCCTTGGTACGGAGAATACCAGAGTGGAGACAGAAGATCTTGCAGGCAAATATGGTTTAAATGACTGTTATTATGATTATGATGAAATGTTAAATAGCAATGTAAATACGATTTATGTGGCATTACCTAATTTTTTGCACTTTGCATTTGCGAAACAGGCATTAAACAATGGGAAACATGTGATCATTGAAAAACCCATTGCTACGAATTATTCAGAACTTGAAGAACTGAAAGCGATTGCTGCTTCGAATGATCTTATGATTTTTGAAGCCATGAATATTCATTATTTACCAGCTTATCGTTCACTGAAAGAACAGCTGCCTCAATTAGGAAGACTTAAGATTGTGAGTATGAATTACAGCCAGTATTCTTCACGCTACAATGCATTTAAAGAAGGAAATATTCTTCCTGCATTTGATTATACCAAAGCGGGCGGAGCATTAATGGATTTGAATGTCTATAATCTTCATGTAGTGATTGGATTATTTGGGAAACCAATTTCTGTAGATTATAAAGCAAATATTGAAAAAAATATAGATACAAGTGGTATACTTACATTAGATTACGGTACTTTCAAGGCAGTATGTATTGGTGCGAAAGATTGTAAAGCTCCAATTATGAGCAGCTTACAGGGAGATGAAGGAAATATCATCATAACAAGACCCCCAAACCAAATGAGAATGTTCACCTTAAATGATAATAAAGGAAATAGCAAAGAGTTTGCTTATAATGAAGAAGACCATCGCCTGCTTTATGAATTCCAGGAGTTTATAAAAATGATTGATGGTAAAGATTATGACAGAATGAACCGTATGCTGGAAAAAAGCAGTATGGTATCTCAAGTTATGGAACAGGCAAGAAAACAGGCTGGAATTGTTTTTCCTAATGATAAATAATTACTGAATGGTTGGAGAGGAGAATGAAAATGGAATTTAAAAGTATTATGCATATTTCATTTTATACAGAACATATTGATGAGATGCGGGATTTTTATGAGAACAAGTTAGGACTAACCCCCAAAATTGTCACAAAAGCAAAAACGTATAAAGGATTAAACAGAGGACTCTATAGTGAAATTGCAGAAATTGATCCGGAGAGAGTAATCATTGTTTATTTAGAACTGGCTCCAGGTCAGTTTATAGAATTGTTTCCAAAAGAAAAAGGGACAATAGAATATGCAGAGGGTAAAAAGAAACAAAAGTATTCCCATTTTGCACTATTGGTTGAGGATATATTTAAGACAAGAGATGAGTTTATTGAAAAAGGTATAGAAATAGATAGTAATATATCGAAAGGACCTTCTGAAACATACCAGATGTGGTCACATGATCCAGACGGAAACTTATTTGAGGTTCTGCAATATACAGAAAATAGTTATCAGGTTGTGGGACATATTCAATAGGTAATGGAAAGGAGATTAAGAAGTGATTAAATGGGGCGTTGTAGGATTAGGTAATATTGCACATCGTTTTGTTGAAAGTTTAGCTAACTTTGATGATGCTGAGTTTTATGCAGGAGGCTCTCATAATCAGAAAAAAAGAGAAGAGTTTTTGAATCGGTATCATGCGAAAATTGTCTATGATAATTATGAGGATTTATTAAATGATGAGAACATTGATGTTGTTTATATTGCCCTGCCACATAATCTTCATTTTGAGTGGGCACTCAAAGCAATGCAAAAGGGAAAGGCAGTATTTGTAGAGAAACCGTCTGTGCTGACAACAAAAGAATTGAAAGAATTAACAGCATATTCAAAGGAACACCATATTTTTTTTATGGAAGCAATGAAGACAAGGTTTGTACCATTAACGGCTAAAATGCATGAGCTCATTCATGATGGGAAGATTGGTGATATTGTAAGGATTACCAATTCCTATACATATACCAAAGTTTATAACGCAAATCAGTATCACTTTGACCCGATTCAGGGAGGAGCGTTATATGATACGGGAATTTACAATATTGCAAGTATATTGGATTATATAAGAGATGAAGTGATAGACATTGAAGTAGATGTGCATATAAATCATCAGGTAGATACCTATACGCAGGCAACGATTACATTTGAGAATAATAGAAAAGCGGTGATGACCAATAGTATGGAAGATGAGCCGAATCGTTCAATGGTCATTGAAGGAACAAAAGGAAAAATGACATTAGATCCATTCTATCGGGCAGAAGAGGTAATTGTTGAATGCGCAGATACCAGGCAGATCATTGCTGCTGCGATTCCTTATGATGATTTTCATTCGGAAATAGAAGCAGTTCATGAGGCATTGGCACAAAATCTTGTAGAACATCCCTTATATAACCATGGGGATATGCTGCGATGTATTGCGTTGATGGAAAGTATCAAGAATAAAAGTAAGAAATAATCAGTGTACAGTTCTGGCTTTATAGCATGAGTGATAAAATTGGGAAAGGGATATTTTATGATAAAGGTTATTGCAGCAGATCTGGACGGAACACTACTTAACAGTAATCACAAAATGGATAAAGAAACTTACGATGTGATTATGGAGGCTATTAATAGAGGAGTCAGATTTATCATTGCAACAGGAAGAGATTACAAAGGAGCAATGGATGCCTTGGAGCAATGGAACATTCCCTGTGATTATGTGGTTTCAAGTGGCGCACAGATAAGAGACAATCGAAATAATGTGATAAAGTCAATGCCAATGACAAGGAAACAGATTAAGGATGTTACCGAAACGGTAAAAGAATATGATATGTTTATTAGATATTTTACAAATGGAGATGATTATTTTATAGGCAGCCATGATGATATGGTTTCATCCGCCATAACAGAGATCAGACTTTTTGGAAGCGATGGAACGGATGAGGAAATTATGAATGGCGAGATTTTTAAGAAGAGAAATTCTAAAATCAAGTGTGTTGATTCCCTGGAAGAGATTCTCGACTCTGTATCGGTGTTTAAAATTTTTATGGCATCTGGTAATGCTGATAATCTGAATAAGGTAAAAAAAGCCATTGATGAGATTGATGGTGTATCCAATGCGTCTTCATTTGCAATGAACATAAACATTGAAGTAACAAATAAAAAAGCCCAGAAGGGAATTGCTGTTAAGGAGTATATAGATAGTCTGGGATATTCAATGGATGAGGTAATGGTAATTGGTGATAGTATGAATGATTATTCCATGATTTCTATGGATTTTGGCGTGACAGTTGCTATGGAAAATGGCGATGAGCGAGTAAGAAAAGCGGCAAAATATATTGCCCCTGATAATGACAATCAGGGAGCAGCCTGGGCAATAAGAACGTTTTGCGAATAAAATATGTAATGATACAATTATTTAGAGCCAGAAAACCTTTTAAAATAAAGAGAATCTGGCTTTTTTATTATAGAAATGGAACGAAAAGCATTCCTGGATTTCCTGAGAAAAAAAATTTTCCTTTTCAAAGTATAAGTATATGTTGTAAAATTAAGAAAAAGATTATTTTTAGAAGGGAAAAGAAGGAAAGGAAAGTGGTATGTGGTTATTAATCATTTTAATTGGATTACATCTGTTTTTGTATATTCTTCGCTTTATGATGGCAGAAAACTATTATAAAAGCCAGCATGTAATGGGAATTCCCAAAGAGAAAGGTAAGAATTTCACTGTGATTCAACCCATTGTATCTGGAGATACCAGCCTGGAAAAGTGTTTGAAAACCAATGTTTGTAATGGGAAAGAAGCAAATTTTATCTGGGTAATTGATGAGACAGACAAAGAAGCAGCCAGAATTGTTAACAGTATTATAAAAGAAACAGGAAGAGATATAAAAATAGTAACAGCAAAAGATATTCCCAAAGAAAAAAATGAAAAAGTTTATAAACAAAAACTAGCGCTTCCATATGCAAGAGAATACTTTATTGCGGCAGATGATGATGCGATCCTTTCATTTGACCAGCTCTTTAATCTAAAAGAAAAGCTTGATCAACATGAATGTGTAATCACCGGTCTGCCGTATTATCGTATGGGAAATGATTTTTTGACTAATTTAGTTACAGGGTTTGTAAATGGAAATACCATGTTAACATATCTGGTAATAGCGCAGTTAGGTGCTGTGGGCAGCTTGAATGGCATGTGTTATATGGCTAAAAAAAATACATTTGAAAATTTAAATATTTTTGAAAAGATTGAAGAAAAATTGTCTGATGAATATGAAATTGCGAAAATTTTATTAAATGAGAATATTGAGATTATTCAGAGTACCAGTCCCTGTTCGGTTGGAACTACCATTGATGATATCAGCCATTACACCAATCTGATGAGGCGGTGGATGGTATTTGCCAATGTTTATATGGCAGAAAAAATCCGGTTATCAACATTTTTAACAATCGTAGTACCTGCTGTTTTACCATTACTAATTTTAATATATACACTCATAAGCGGAAAAATCTGGATGACTCCAATCGTTGTTGGTATACAATTTCTGACAGCTATTATGAATTATTGTCAGAGACGTCAATATTTTAAAAGTAAGGAACCTTTGAAAATAGTTCTTTTTGAAATGATAAGCGCTTATTTACAGCCAGTCCATTATATAAATAGTTTGATTAAGCCGGGAACGGTCATATGGAGAAACAACAGGGTTATGATTAATAAAGATGGTTCAGTCAGGTATGAAAAAGTTGGAGGACTATAATGGCAAGAGTTTGTGTTACAGGAGCAACCGGTTTTTTAGGGAAATATGTTGTTGAATTATTGACAGAAAAAGGTTATCAGGTTCATGCGTTCGGGAGAAATGCAGTCAGGGGGAGGGAACTTGAAAATGATCATGTAAAGTTTATTAAAGGAAATTTAGAAAGTTTAAGTGATGTTTCAAAAGCTGTAAGGGGCTGCGCTTTTGTTGTTCACGCAGGAGCGTTGTCTTCTGTATGGGGAGCCAAAAAGGATTTTTACAGTGCAAATGTAAAAGGAACAATAAATGTTTTAAAAGCGTGTGAAAAATATAAAATAAAGCGGATGGTTTTTGTTTCATCACCAAGTATTTATACAAGAAACAGAGACCAGTTATTTATAAACGAGTCCCAGGTTGCCTGGAATAGTCAATTAAATGATTATATAAAGACCAAAATTCTTGCCGAGAAAGCAATAAGGAAGTTTGATACCAGTACCTTTGAGAAAGTTATTATACGTCCGCGGGGACTGTTTGGCATCGGTGATACAAGTATTATTCCAAGATTAATGCATGCTAATAAAAAAATCGGTATCCCCATCTTTAATAATGGAGAAAACTTAGTGGATATTACATGTGTTGAAAACGTCGCTTACAGTATCTGGCTTGCCTTGACCGCAGAAGGTATTAATGGAGCTGTTTATAATATAACAAATGGGGAACCTATGGCTTTTAAGAAAATATTATACATGTTTTTAGATGAAATCGGACTGGAACCAAGATTTTTAAAATTAAATTATCCGTTTATGGTTAAAGCCGCAGGGTGCATGGAATGGTTTTACAAAAAAATGAACATCAGAAAAGAACCGATCTTTACAAGATATACATTAATGACCCTGGGGTTCAGTCAGACCTTAAATATACAAAAAGCAAAAAAAGAGTTAGGGTATGAACCGGTTTATTCCATACAGGAAGGTATAAAAAAATATGCAAAGTGGTATAGAGACCAGGATTTTAAACGTTAAGTTTTATAACTGCGGGTATTGCATTAATGATCTGAAGCGGATGTATAAAGGGATCACAAAGCATAAAAAAGTGATTTTTCAGGCCAGGGTCATGTTAATTGAACATAAGGAATATGGGAAAATTCTTGTAGACACAGGTTATAGTCATAGAATCTATGAGAATGGATTAACATCGATGTTATATCACCTGATTAATCCAACTTATTATAGGAAGAGAGACCATATTTTATATCAATTAAGAAAAGACGGCATAAAACAACATGATATATCCATGATCATTATAACTCATCTTCATCCGGATCATATTGGAGGGCTGCCTGATTTTAAAAATACACAGATGATCATGAGTGAAAAATGTAAAGAAAAAATTACAGGTGCAAACTATAAAGAACTGGTATTTGCAAACCAAATCGGAAGAAGTATGGAAAATAGGATAGTGCCAGTAAGTACCAATAAGGAATCCCCATTAAAAGGATTGAAAGGTAAAGATTTATTTGGGGATAATTCAATCTGGCTTATTGATCTTAAAGGACATGCTTATGGTCAGACTGGTGTTTACCTTCCGGAAAAAAAACTTTTTTATGTGGCAGATGCAATTTGGGGCAGAGATTATATAAAATACAGATTGCGTTTCATACCAAGGCTTATTCAGGATGATTATAAAGCTTATGTACAAACCATTAAAAAATTGTCTGCCTTAAAGGAGGTTACAATTATTTCCGCACATGGAGAAGAGGTAATTTAAGATGCACAGCAAATTAAGAATTATTTTAAGCTATCTGAAATACAGAAATTCAAATAAATTCAGAAGCCGTGAAGCAATAGAGGAGTATCAGAAAAGAGGTATAAAAAAATTATTAAAACATATCAGAAAGAATTCCTTATATTATAAAAAAAGATTGACGGGAAATAATGATTTTTTTTCTTTGCCAATCATGAATAAGGCTGTCATGATGGAGAATTTTGATGAGCTGGTATGTGTCGGTATTAAAAAAGAGGAAGCCTTGCATTTTGCTATTTCTGCAGAAAAGAAAAGGAATTTCAGCAATACATTCAGTGGTTTTACAGTAGGATTATCTTCAGGAACATCAGGGCATCAGGGCATTTTTATTGCGAGTCAGAAAGAAGCCGATATATGGACAGGAGCTATTTTAGGCCGGTTATTGCCAGATACCATAGGAAAACAGGAAATTGCATTTTTCTTAAGAGCAGACAGTACTCTATATGAAAATGTCAGAACAGGAA
The DNA here is from genome assembly GCA_964402355.1 of uncultured Lacrimispora sp. GTDB lineage: Bacteria > Bacillota > Clostridia > Lachnospirales > Lachnospiraceae > Lacrimispora. The sequence continues at coordinate 367,894 of CAYOCB010000001.1, read as the reverse complement.
AAATAAGCTTTACATACTATGATATTTATAAACCATTTGAAGACCATATTAAAAGACTGAACCAGACCAATACCAGTATCTTAATTGCCCCGCCTTCGGTATTATTCATATTGGCTTTAGCTGTCCGGGAAGGAAAGCTTGATTTGAATTTGAAGAAAGTTATTTCTGTTGCCGAGGTTCTGGAGGACAAGGATCAGGAGTACTTTAAAAAAATATTCCGGCAAAAAGTAATTCATCAGGTATATCAATGCACCGAAGGATTTTTAGGTTACACTTGTGAATATGGTACATTGCATATCAATGAGGATATTGTAATGATAGAGGAAGAAAAAATTGATGAAAACCGCTTTATCCCAATTGTTACGGATTTTACAAGACAGTCTCAGCCCGTGGTGAGATATCGCCTGAATGATGTTTTGCTGCATAAAAAAGAAAAATGTCCTTGCGGCAGTCATTTTATGGCTCTGGAGAAGATCGAAGGCCGGGAAGATGATGTTTTTATTTTTGAAAATAAAAATGGCGGCGACACAAGAGTTTTCTCTGATGTTATCAGACGCTGTATATTATATGTTATGGGTATAAAGCAATACCAGGTAATACAGGAAAACAAAAAAGCCATAAGGATTCTATTAGAATATGAAAATAATGCAGATCAGGAATTGGTACAGAAGCAATTGAGAACAGAATTCCAAAATATGTTATCAAAATTTGATTGCAGGGAAATCGTGATAAACTTTGATAATTATTGCCATACAACAGACAAAAAATTAAAGAGGGTTATAAGATTATGAAAAATTTGAAAATTATCGGTTACGGTAAAGATAAAGGGAATAAGGTTATTCGATTTCGAAATAATATCCGTCATAGAATGGATGAGACACAAAGTCACTATACAATGTCAATGAATGCTGTTGAAAAGGCGCTTTTGGTTGCAGAATGTACCATCGATGATATGGATTTGATTGTTTATGCAAGTGCAGTAGGCTATCAGCCTATTCCATGTTCGGCAGCACTGATCTTAGAAAAATGCAAACCATTAAAACCAATTCCCTGCATGGATATTAATACAACCTGTACAAGCTTTATTACTGCAATTGACACAATCTCCTACATGGTACATGAAGGACGGTACAGGAAAGTATTAATCCTGTCAGCGGAAACAGCTTCACTTGGCATTAATCCGGAACAAAAGGAAAGCTATGAATTATTTAGTGACGGAGCCGCAGCTATTATTGTTGAAAAAGATGAAAGTGCTGAATCAGGCGTGCTGTACGCGATGTGGAAGACATGGACCGCAGGCGTCCATCATACCGAAATCCGCGGTGGACTCAGCAGCCTCCATCCAAGACATTATAATAATGAAACTCAAGAAGAATATTTATTTGATATGAATGGACCAGAGGTATTAAGGCTGGTGGCTAAAAAAATACCGGAGTTTGTGGAACAATTGGAAAAAGAAAGCGGTATGGCATTAGGAGACATGGATTTGATTATCCCTCATCAGGCCAGCCGTGCGCTGCCAGTCATTATGAAGAAATTAGGGGTAATGGAAGGAAAATATATGAATTATGTAGAAGATTATGGCAATATGATTGCCGCTTCTGTCCCTTATATGTTATGTTTAGCCTTAGAAGAAAACAGGATTAGGGCAGGAAATCATGTGCTTTTATTTGGAACAGCCGCAGGTTTAACTATCAGCGGGCTGATTATGAGAGTATAAAAGTATGCTGCTTTTTTACGGTGAAAAGGGGCAGTCTGTTAAGGAACCGTAAGTGTTGACAGGAACTGGTATCAGAAAGGAAAGGGTAAACGGTTTGTCCATTACAGTTGCAGATGCACTAAAAATAGGGGCTTTGTCCTCCTGCAAACTGATTGCGGGAAGCAGGGGACTTAATCGTCAAGTCAGCTATATTGATTCCATGGAAGTTCCCAATATACAGCCGTGGTTAAAAAAGAATCTATTAATGGTTACAACGGGATATTCCATAAAAGATGATGCAAAAGCACTTTTGCGTCTGATTATTGATTTATATAAAGCTGGTGCGGCGGGCTTGGCTATAAAAACGCGATTTCTTGGGGAAGTATCCGAAAACGCGATCCGCCTGGCTGAACGTCTGGCAATCCCGCTGATTGAAATTCCAAAAGAGATTCCGTTTGTGGAGATCACCATGCCGCTTATGAAGGCGATTGTGGACGAGCATAACAACAATATGGAATTTTCTGAACGGATGAATCAGAAGTTTTTGGAATTGGAACTAAATAATGGAGGGACGAAATATTCCAATAAAAGTTGCCCGTGCCCAGCTGGATCTGACACAAAAACAGCTGGCGGAAAAAGTAGGCATATCCCGGCAGACCATGAATGCCATTGAGCAAGGCGAATACAATCCAACGATTAAATTATGCAGAGCAATTTGCAGGGCATTAGGAAAAGGTCTTGATGATTTATTTTGGGAGGAAGAAAGCGATGAATAGAAGAAAGAATAATCTAGATGAGATGCAGGAGCAAAAGCTGTTAAAGATTGAGCACTATGGAGTATGGTTTACCTTTTGGGGATTATTGGCTGCGATCCTGGTGCAGGTTATCCTGGGAACTGATTCCAAAAGTTTATTCCGTAATATTGCCGGAGAATGGCTTGTTTTCATGTGTCTTGCCGTCTATCTGACAGTCTCCTGCCTGATCAATGGCATATGGGACAGAAGGCTTAAACCAAATATCAAAACAAATGTGATTGCCAGCTTAATATCTGCGGCCGTATGCGGTGTGATTTTCTTCGCATCGTCGTATTATAAATACGCCCGATTAGCAGGTTCAGCCGCTGCTGGAATTATTATGTTCGTTCAAGTTTTTGTATTGACGCTTGGTGCATTAACCGTGACTGCATTCATCTATAAGAAGAGGGTGCAAAAACTTGAAACAGAAGGTGAATCAACATCGGATGAAACAGAAGAAGAGTAAAATATGAATACTGGTTTATAAATATGAAATATAGTTAACCACCATTCAATTGAACCAAACCAGCCAATTTGATATGCTGATATCAGCAAAGGCCAATGCGGACACATAGAGATCAATTGGAGGAGCAATCATGAAAATAAGTGAAGTGATACGGAAATACCGGAAAGAGAAACAATTTACCCAGGAAGATGTGGCCAACTATTTAGGGGTTACAGCACCTGCTGTCAATAAGTGGGAAAATGGAAATTCATTTCCGGATATTTCCCTGCTGGCGCCAATTGCCAGGCTGTTAGGAATCAGCACAGATACCCTGCTTTCCTACCAGGAGGACCTGACGGAAAAGGAAATAGAACAGATAACGAAGGAAATAAGTGACAGGATAAAAAAAGAGGATTATCATACGGTATTTACCTGGGCAATGAAGAAGGTACAGGAATATCCAAATTGTGATCGACTGGTACTGACTGTAGCACAGCTTTTAGACAGTTATCGCCTTATACTGAATGAAGAACAACCGGATCAATACGACAAATTCATCTGTGAGCTATACAAACGTTCATTGAATAGTGAGGATCATGATATAGTACAGTCCGCACTGGCTGCATTATTTACGTACTCCATATCAAAAAGTAAATACGAGCAGGCGCAGGAATATTTGAATCAGATTCCCAAACAGGGGTTCAATCCCAACAGGTTTCAGGCTGTTTTATATGACAGGCAGGGAAAGACTACAGAGGCATATGAATTGTTTGAGCGAATGCTGTTCTCCGGATATGGAGAAATATCATGGGCCCTGCAGGGAATATACGGTTTATCCATGAAAGAAGGAAATACTGCAAAGGCGCAGAGAATAGTTGAGAAGCAGAAACAACTGGCCGGATTGCTGGAAATGGGCAAATATATGGAAGCTGCACCGGAGTGGGATCTGGCAGTATTCAGAAAAGACAAAGAGGAAGCCCTGCGGGTGTTGAAGGATTTGATTCACGGGGTAAACGATATGGATGCATACAAACATTCCCAGCTATACAGCCATATGAAATTTTCAGAAAGCGGGTCTGAACATATAGCATTTATGTTGAAAAAGGGATTTGAAGAAGATGACGGTATAGATTTTCTGGTGGATGATGAGAGATTTAAGGGATTAATGAAAGAACTGCAAAATATAGTAAATGATAAAATGGAGTTTGGAAAACCATCGTTAAGAAAGAATAAAACCATATAACAACCGTCACAATTTCCTTGGAAAATGAATTGTGACGGCTGTCTTTTTAAACCCTTAACTTTTGGCAGACAGTATTTTACTTGGTTTGTTCCATCCAGTTAAGCATAACCTCTACTGCCAGTCCCAGATTTCCAATCTGGCAGTGGGTATCGGCATATTCCTTTGCTGTAAACATACGAACGGTGAGAGAGTGTACGTTTGTCAGTGTGTTAATCTGCTCAGGAAGCTGCCGGATAGGGACATAATGGTCATTTTGCCCTGCAAGAAGAAGGACATCCTGGGTTATGAGAGGTGAAAATGCTGCAGTATTATACGAAATTGTTTTATGGAAAAATTCATAAGGGGTTTTGCTGCCTGTTACATGCATTCCCTGGGTAATTCCCCATTCCAGCATCAGATTATTTTTCATGAGCTTGTTCATTACCGTATTGACCTCTTCCGCTTTTTCCTGAACCATCATGTTATCAAAGGTACTTTTAAAGGAAGGATCAAGCTGGTGGGTCAGTACATCATAAAAATCAGCTAAAATGTCGTATGCAATTACTTTTTTTACCCGCTTTTCATATGAAGCAGCCCGAAGTGATAAGCAGCCGCCCAGTGACATGCCGATTAAAGTAACATCATAAAGGCTGAAATAGTCAAGAACGGCTTTCACAGGTCTTTCCCACTCAGGAGTCATAGGAATATGATAGTCTTCCAATGCGGTCCCCTGACCAGGCCCGTCAAAACAAATCACGTCATATCCTATATTTTTTAATATCATTACCGGTAAAAAAAGTTCTTCCACATAGCTGTCAAAACCACCGAAAAGGACAACTGTACCTTTGGGATTTACCGGGGATATGCGATAAGCTGATAGAGCTCCGTCTTCATATGGAATCAGATAATGCTGATTTTCTGATATTTCATAAAATTCCCGGGTAAGTGCGATAAAATGTTTCCGCAGATCCTGTTTGCGTGAATCGGTTGCAGGAATATAAAATTCAGCACCGCGGAAATAATAGGCAGCCTTCCGCTTTTGATTTTTTTCAAGAGCCTGTTCTCCAAGCTCGATAAATGACTTGATGAAGTCCTGATACGAGTGAACAGAGCATCCTGCCTTTTGCATTTCATCAAGCATGGTTTCATCATTGGTCCAGTTATAGAATCGATTCATTTGAAAATTAACGCTTGGGTCAGCGTGCAGCTGATAGAATCCTATTGGAAAATCTTTTGTCGTCCATTTTTTCATGATTTGAAAACTCCTTTCTTGTTTTTACACAGCGTAGTATAATAGAGTCATATTTAATTATCAAGCATTGATAAAATGGAATTTATGGTTTATACAACGATGCTGCCCATATTGTTGATTACTGCACAAAATAATAGACAGGAGAAGAAAAAATGTCTAATGAAAACGATCTGCGTATAAGAAAGACGCGTAAGCTGATACGGGAAGCCTTCATTAAACTGATCGATAGTAAAGGGTTTCATGCAATTACAATAAACGATATAGCCGATATGGCAATGATTAACCGCTCCACATTCTATCTTCATTATACTGATAAATATGATCTTTTACAGAGAACCATGGAAGAAGCAATCCAAAATATCATGGAGCTGGTAGCCCCTGAAACCCATATTATCGATGGAAAACTGGAATATGCCAGCTTTGTAGAGAATATCAGTGCTATTTTAAAGACAGTCGAAAAGGATGCGCTGTTTTATAAGATAATCTTGAATAGCAAAGAATTATCAGAGAAAAGAAGTGAGATGGAAAATGCTTTAAAACAGAAGCTTGATCGATGTTTCTCAGGCCAGATTCTGATTTCAAGAGATTTATTTCTGGAGCTTTTTACCTCCCTGTATGTATCCGCAATCAGGTGGTGGTTAAATAATGAAATGAAATACTCCGCCCGTTTTATGGCAGAACAATTGGTAAAAATACTTACAGCAGGCCCGTGCAATGTACTTGGAATATTTACCATGGATCAGGAATAAGAAAACTATTTGAAAACTATATTTGGAAGACAAGAGGTTAAAATGTACAAAGAGAATGATTTAGTAAGAATAGCAAAGCGTGAAAATAATAATAAGAGAAAGTATTTAGTTGTGAATCAATTGCAGGGAAAACACATACCGGTGCTGCCATCTGATTCAATCAGTATGCTTCATCAGCTTGGAGATATTATTAAAACAAGTTATACTGAGGAAAAACTGCTGCTGATCGGCTTTGCAGAGACAGCTACTGCAATAGGGGCAGCAGCTGCTGTTCAGGTGGGCGGATATTATATGCAGACAACTCGTGAGATCATTGATCATGCTGACTATTTATATTTTTCAGAAGCCCACAGCCACGCCACAGAGCAGAAGCTTGTTAAGAATGATATTGTATCAGTAATTGATAAAATTGACCGCATTGTATTTATTGAGGATGAGGTGACAACTGGTAACACAATTATGAATATTATCAGACTGATTGAAACAGAGTATCCGGGCAGAGTGAAATTTTCGGCTGCATCTCTTTTAAACGGCATGAATACAGAGGCAGCGGACGTGTATGAAAAACATGGGATACAGACTCATTACCTCGTAAAAACGTTTCATGACGGTTATGAGGCAATAGCTGATGCTGTACGGGGCGATGGAATTTATCGTGTCATTGATAACAATATGTGCCTGCAGACATACAAGGAATTCGTTTACGGAAACTATCTTGATGCAAGGAGGCTGGTTTCTGGAAAAGATTATCTGAAAGCTTGTGAGAACCTGTGGTCACAGATTCATGAGGATATTGATTTTACAGACTATGCTCATATTCTGGTACTGGGAACAGAGGAATTTATGTTTCCTGCTCTTTATGCTGCGGACCAAATAGAAAAACTGAATAAGAATGTACGGTTTCATGCCACAACCAGAAGTCCGATTGTCGTCAGTAAAGAAAAAAACTATCCGCTGCATATAAGATATCAGTTATCAAGCGTTTATGATAAAACCAGAACTACGTATTTATATGATCTGGACAAGTATGATCTGGTTTTAATCATTACAGATTCTCAATGCAGAGACAGGACCGGTGTGAATGGCATTATAAATGCTTTGCATATGAGTGGTAATTCAAACATTTATTTTATAAGGTGGTGCCGGAAATGAGAAGTTCTTATTTAGAGGAAGATGTTACGATTCTTCTGAAAGATATTACTGGGTTGGTGGAACCTCAGTCTACAAAGGAAAGAGAACAATTGATTCAGGCAGGAAAGCATTATTGCGAGATGCTGCCGATTGAGTATGTTCCATCTGAAAAGTATATGGAATCCTATAGGAATGCTTTGAAGAATTATGCGGATTCTACAGCAGATGCAATTGGAAAACTGGCAGATAAAATTATTGATAAAAAAGGAAGAAATGTAGTATTGGTTTCTCTTGCCAGAGCAGGCATTCCAATTGGTATATTGTTAAAGAGATATATTCGGTGGAAGTATCAGATTGATGTAATGCATTACTCCATATCCATCATCAGGGGAAAGGGGATAGATCACAATGCCGTACAATTCATTTTGAACAGACATAAGGCTCAAGATATCCTGTTTGTGGATGGCTGGATTGGAAAGGGAGCAATACAAAACGAATTAAAAAAAGAAGTTAAAAAATTTAAAGGCCTGTCAGATGAACTGGCAGTTGCCGCCGATCCGGCCAACATTACAGAATTGTTTGGAACCAACGAAGATATATTGATTCCAAGTTCCTGTTTAAACAGCACCGTATCCGGCCTCATCAGCAGGACATTTTTAAGAGATGATATTATTGGAAAAAATGATTTTCACGGTGCGGTTTTTTATGAAAATCTGCGTGATGAAGATCTGTCGTATAAATTTATTCATGAAATTGAGTCAAAGTTTCGGAAAGATCATATTGAAGCAAATGCAGTCCTTAAGCAAAGCGGAATCAAAAAGGTGAAAGAGATTGCAGGATGGTTCCATATAAATAATATTAATCTGATTAAACCGGGTATCGGGGAAACAACCAGAGTCTTATTAAGAAGGGTACCGTGGAAAGTACTGATTGATAAAAACTGTAAGGATGATGTTTCCTTAAATCACATCATAAAACTGGCGGAAGAAAAAGATGTTACAATAGAATATTATTCTTTAGGAAATTATAAAGCATGTGGAATCATTAAAAATATGGCAGATGCATAGGAGAAGGGAATGATAAAAGTCTGGTTTAACCACTGGTTCAGTACATCTTATAATATAATCGGGATGATGAAAATGGATAAAGATGAAGAGATCTTCGTGATTGGTACCAATAGAAGAATTCATTCTGTTATTAGTCAGGTATGTGATGAATGGTATGAAGAACCAGATCTGGAGGGAGAGGAATATATTGAATTCTGTATTGATTTTTGCAGGAAACATGATGTTGATGCATTCGTACCCAGGAGTAAAATGGCAGATATCAGCAGGAATATTACCAGATTTCAGGAAATTGGAGTAAAGGTAATGGCTGACAGCTATGAAAAAATCAATATATTAAATAACAAGGCAAAAACTTATGAATTATTTCAAAAGGAAATTGATATAAAGGTTCCTGAATTTGAGGCAGTTACTACGCTTGAAGACTTTAATAAAGCATACGATAAATTAAGTTCAAAATACCATAAATTATGTGTAAAATTTGTAAACGATGAGGGAGGCATGAGCTTTCGGATCATTGAACAGGATGGAAACCAATACCGTTCCCTGTTTCAATATCCCGGTTCTTTAATATCGATCAGGCATTTAAAAACAGCCTTAAGTGAAAGGGAGAATTTTAAGGAGTTGATGGTCATGCCTTTTTTATCCGGGGAGGAAATAAGTGTGGACTGTCTTAATACAGAAAGCGGGCTGATTGCGGTACCGAGATATAAGGGCGGTTCCAGGGCTGAGAGAATTGAGTACGATTCCTGCATAATTCATATGTGCAGAAGGATAATGGAAATTGTACATTTGGAATTTCCATGCAATATACAGTTTAAGCTGCTTGATGATATACCATATTTGTTAGAAATCAATACACGTATGTCGGGCGGTATACAAATGAGCTGTCTGGGAGCGGAAATCAATATACCGAATATTGCACTCAATAAAGTCCTGGGTAAGAATATTGATTGGACACTGAATAAACATGAATGTATTGTGTCCTATATTGAAATACCGCAGATCATTACCATAAAGTGAAGGCCGGTGCCTTTAGTAAAACGCACCGGCTTTCCTCATTTAATTGATGCCGTAAACTTGTGATAAAGCAATGATTTTCTTTGCCCAATTGTAATGAGTCTTATATTCGTTCATTCGATCCATGGAAGTATTCCCGGATACCAGGAGACTGGTTCCCGGATTCCAGTCAAGAATTGATAATGCATCCTCATAGTCCGGTTTTGAAACCATATAAGCTTTATTTACCAGAGAAATCTGTTTCGGATGAATCACTGTCTTTCCTACAAATCCATTCAGCCGGTCTTTTCGCAATTCGTTTTCAAGGCCCTTTTCCCAATGGAAGCCGTTGTAATATTCCCAGACAGGCCCTGAAACGATGTAATCCATACCAAATACTGTAAAGATGTCGGATAAGATATTGGCAACAGGCCTGATGTCATAGATGGTTTCATTACTTTGACGTCTGAAGCCAAATGCATGACATAAATCATTGCCGCCGACTCTTATGTTGAGTATAAGATCAGATACCTTGTCCAGCTTCTCTTTTAATCTGTAAAGTATTTCATATCTGTGCTGCAGATGAATCATGGAAGGATTCTCCAATATTGGCATCATATAAACCTTATGTTCAGACAGAGAATTGATTTCTTTGATTTGATTGATGTAGCTATCTGCATTTTCCAAAGCAATTTTTGGAACAATGAAACCTTTAACTAATGATTTTGACAATTCTAAACGATTGTATAGTCTGGATATCTGTTCAGGATTTCTTACTCTGATGAAAATCTTCGGAATATAAAAATCCAGGTTTTCAAGAGTGTTCGTTAAAGTATTAAGAGTGTTAATTAATATATTTTCTGCTTCTTCAACACGATTGTCATCAATGGTATCTTCTAAGCACAAAGCTAAAGAAAAATTCTCTCCGAATTTTTCTTTAATTATTGAGTTTGCTATAGTAGTATTCGCTGCCGGGCAATATAAAAGAGGCCCGACACTATAGCGTATTAATAATGTATTCATATTAGTTACCCTGCTCCTCATATATTAAGAAAATTATAGCATTAATATAATAGAAATGATAGTTATTTTTCTGCCTGTATGTTAAAATAACTTAAGCTAAAAATTGATTTCAGGAGAAAGAACTATATGGAGGTTCGTTATAATGTATTGAATATAACATCTTTAATGACTTTCGCAAGCATAAAAGGCGGAGTCAATCAAACGTGTAAAGATGTTTATTTTGTAAGATGCATTGGTTATAATAATCGTTATTTAGATGAAATAGAAACGATAGATAATCTGCTTACCGATCGGGAAAACAGTGGTCAGGGGAAATATATCAGAGCGGTTGGTCTGCCAGGATTTAAGAATCCGGAAGAGATTTTATATTACAGTGAGTTTTATGATAAATGGGAGAAAAACGGAAGGAATTTTGTGACGTTTAAAGACATCACTGTCAATAAGGAGTTTGGAAAAATTTTAATTCCGGCTGTTGAAAAGATAATCGGAAAATTTAAAGAATGTTCCCGGAATGTGAATGAATCCATACAAAGAAACTTTCTGGTTAAGATTCTGTATTGGCTTAATGTTTCTGCACATTCATTTATCACAGACTGGAATGAAAGAGAGTCTTATAAATATATATTTAGTGGAATGATAAAAAAACAGGAGTATTTGTTCTTGTATTTCCTGACGCTTCTTGGGATCGATGTTATGATTTTAATGCCAAAAGGCGAGGCGGATCTTTCAGAGTCCCTTCTGGAATTATCATATAAATTAAAGCTTGGCACATGCTCAAATGTCGATCTGCCAATATATGATAAGACCAGATACAGGAACAGTCCGGAGAAGGGAAGGACAACCATGGCCCCGGCGCAGAGCATAGGCACAGATCATTCAGAATGTACCGTGAAGAAGACAGACAGTAACAGAATTGACCATGACAGGAATAAGAAAGAAAAGGATTTTGAAGAATTGGCAAAACTCGCTTCTTCAGTTGTTATGATATCGGTGCATGACAGAAAAGGAAATATCATTGCAACAGGTTCTGGAATCATCATCAGTGCAGATGGATATATACTGACCAATCATCACGTTGCCAGTGGAGGCAGTTTTTATTCTGTAAGAATTGAAGATGATGATGAAATATATAAAACGGATGAGATAATAAAGAACAACTCATTTTTAGATCTTGCTTTAATAAGGATTAATAATAGAAGACTGAAACCAATTCCTGTCTATGGGGATACGAAAGAACTTGTAAGAGGACAAAAGGTGGTTGCGATCGGCAGCCCGCTTGGTCTGTTTAATTCGGTATCGGATGGTATTATTTCAGGATTCAGAAAAATTGATGAGGTGGAAATGATACAGTTTACGGCCCCGATTTCCCATGGCAGTTCCGGCGGTGCATTATTGAATCTGTATGGAGAGGTAATTGGAATCAGTACAGCCGGAATCGACAGCGGACAAAATATTAATTTAGCGGTTAATTATCAAAATATTTATAATTTTGTACGGAGTTTCATCTAAAAATATTCAGAAATATTTAAGAAATTGACAAAATCTTACATAAATAGCATTTAGCAGTCAGAATAGTTGAGAAAATGGTACTATTATGTTATAATAGGTATGCATTATCTGCAAAGGAGGAACTTATGAAAATAAGCAAAGTCAGGATTTCTTTCAATTCTCCTGCAATTCTTGGATTTTCCTTCCTGTGTTTTTTTGCATTGATTTTAAATTTAGCTTCAGGAGGATTGACGAATAAGATATTTTTCAGTGTTTACCGTTCTTCCTTATTGAGTCCGTTTACATACATTCGGTTATTTGGACATGTATTAGGCCATGCAGGCTGGGAACACTTTATTGGAAATATTACCCTTATATTAGTGGTTGGCCCGCTGCTTGAGGAAAAATACGGTTCTTTTAACATGGTTTATGTAATTTTATCCACAGCGCTGGTAACGGGAATTGTTCATATTATATTTTTCCCTGATGTACAATTACTTGGCGCCAGCGGAGTTGTATTTGCATTGATCTTGTTATCCTCGCTTACCAGTATAAAAGAGGGTTCTGTTCCATTGACATTTATACTGGTTGCCGTCATATACATTGGCGGTCAGGTTTATGATGGGATCTTTGTTAAGGATCATGTATCTAATCTGACCCATATTTTAGGTGGAATGGTTGGAGCAGGTCTTGGCTATGTCATGAATAAAAATAAGATGATTCGGTATTGAAGGTGAAGGCAGACAATGTTTGAACATAAAATTCTTCAAAATTTAAATGAATATTTTCTTGATTTAAATCAGAGAAGTGGGAAAGGTGTGTATTTTTACCGGTTTAACGGATACAGTGAAGAGATTAAGTTCTTTATTCAGAAGTATTACGAATCCGCCAGGCTTACCGGTGTTGTGATAGAAGGGAAAATTCCAAACCCGGATGAAAAGAACTTGTCCTATTATTATGAGATCATGGGAATTGATTTTCAGCTTAGTATGGGATTTTTGACCAGCAGTTTAGTGAAATGGCTTCCCAGAATGAACGAATATCAGCGCAATTCTGTTTCCGCTGCGATTTATGATACATTAGATACCATGCGCAGAGGCGGAAAGACAGATAATATGCTTAAAAACGCATATATTAAATTTATGTGCTGGTTATATTATAAATTTGAAAGAATCGTCAGCCAGCTGGGACAGGATCATGTGCCAAAGATATTGTACGAGGGAGATATCAGTAATTATGAACTGAAACTCATAACAATTCTGTCAAATGCCGGCTGTGATGTAGTTTTACTGCAGTACCATGGGGATAATGGTTATCTGGCTTTCGATAAAGAATCAAAGCTTTCCGCTGCGTATCCCATGACAGGCCTTCATTCGTTTCCTGAATCGTTTTCAATCAAATGGGTCAGAAGTGAACTTGAGAGTCAGGTGAAAATGCAGAGAATATATGGGGCGCTTCCGCAAATGATGAATTGTACAAATGCCTGGGTAAAAGGGGAAGGATTAAAGGATATCCTGAAAGGGGTTTTGTCACGGGGAGATGACCCAAAGCTTTTTTATAACTGTTTTTTTAGAATCAATGGGGTAGAAGATAAACTTACATACTTAAGTGATCTCTACCAGTTTTACCTGCAGCTTCAGAATACGAAGAGAAATGTTGTTGTTATTAATCATGAGCTTACCAAACCTACGATGGATGAGATTGAAAAGATAAGAAGGAGCAATTATTCTGATTTTGAGCAGATGGCATCTGATTTATCCGGTAATATCCAATATGCTGCAAATAATGAATTGCAGAAACTCATAAAAAAAGCATTTCTTGATATTCTGATTGAGGAAAATAAAAAAACGGACATAAACTTAAATAAAGTTACCAATAAAGCGATATATATATTATGCTGGTTAAAACGTTATCTGCCTCAGATGTTCCCGAATTGGAAGGCTCCGGAGATTGCCTCTTTTATTTACTTAGGGGGCTGCAGGAATGAGAGCGAATCAATGTTCTTAAAATTGTTATCAAAGTTACCTGTCGATGTTTTGATCTTAAATCCTGATTTGAATAAAAAATGCTGTCTGGAAGATGATTTTATCTATGAAATAAACTATAATGATTCCATGGAAGCAGAACGTTTTCCATGTGAAAATGCTGAGATACACATGGGTACCGCTGCTTACCATGCGGAACGCGAATTAGATACTCTCCTGTACCAGGATTCAGGAATGTACAGGGATCATCAATGCAGTAAGGCGGCTTCAATTATCCTGAATACCATGTATGAGGAAATAGCCATTTTATGGGATCAGGAGCTGAAGTACAGGCCAAACTTCAGCGTTGTGGATGGCGTAGTGAATATACCGGCTATATTTGCAAAAGTTTCAGGGGTTAAAGACGGCTTGCTTGCAAAGTACTGGTCAGATATAAAAGATCTGATAACTGACGATACCTGCCTGATCAAAGGTGCACCATTTATAAAACCGACGGATGCGAATCCGGTTAAACCGTATGCAACAGAATTTTTAAAAAACGGAAAGATTCAAAGGAATAAGATAAAATTCCATAAAGTGTATCCATATGCAGTTTTAAAAGAAGAAATCCAGAATTATTTATTAGACAAGCTGCAGCTTATGCTGGAACAAAAAATCATCAAAGGAACATTTGAAAATGGCACCGAGTATACGATTGTCTCCGTGGCACTTAATCTGAACCGGGAAATTGTAAGACTGATTCAGAAATTTGATTTTACGAAGAAGAATCCGAAATTAATATATATCAATACAAAGGAAACGATTATATCTCTGGAAGACAGCATAATGATGGCTTTTCTCAGTTTGGTGGGATTCGATATTGTCTGCTTTGTTCCTACTGGTTATCAGACCGTAGAGAATCATTTTGTGAAAAAAGTAATGGAAGAGCATCAGATTGGTGAATATATATATGATTTGGTTCCACCTGATTTTGATACGATTAAAGCTAACAGCCGCCAGCCATGGCACCAGAGAATATTTATGAGGAGGAACTGAAATGGGCTTAGATTTTAGCAAACCACAAACACAGCAGCCGGCTGCAGGAACAGAGGCGCAGGTACAGAATGAATTGGAGGTCGTACAGTATGATATTGCAGCTGACAGGCAACAGATGAATACCGAGTTAACCAACTCGGCTGAAGTTGATGCCCTGGTAAGTCAGATCGAGGTAAATAATCTAGAGACAATCGTTTCCTTTGGTTCCGGTGCGGCTGAGGAAATATCAAAATGTTCTGACGTGGTTTTAAACAGCATGAATATGTCACAGTTGGATGGTTCCAGCGAGATGCTGGGTACGTTAGCCAAAATCATGTCAAAGTTTGATATTGAAGAAATAAAGGAAAAACCGGGGTTATTTGGAAAACTGTTTGGGAATTTGAGAAAACAGCTGGATAAGATATTGGCAAAATACCATACAATGGGTGAAGAAGTAGATAAAATCTATGTTCAGTTAAAACAGTATGAGTCAGAGATCAAACAGTCCAACCGAAAACTGGATGATATGTTTCAGTCGAATGTTGATTATTATCATCAATTAGTAAAATACATTCTGGCAGGTGAGCAGGGGTGTAAGGAACTGGAAGCGTATATAGCACAGAGACAGTCCGTTATGGAGTCTTCCGGGGATAATTCCATTCAGTTCGAGATCCAGAGCCTGCAGCAGGCATTGATGATGCTGGAGCAGAGGACTCAGGATTTAAGAACCGCCGAAAATGTTGCAATGCAGTCTATTCCAATGATTAAAACAATGGAATTCAGTAATATGAATCTGGTTCGCAAGATTAATTCTGCATTTATTATAACATTACCTGTATTTAAACAGGCATTGGCCCAGGCTATTATGTTAAAAAGACAGAGAATACAGGCTGAAGCGATGTCTGCGCTAGATGAAAAGACCAATGAGATGCTGATCAAAAATGCACGCAATACGGCAGAACAGTCTAAAATGACTGCCAGGCTGGCATCAGGCAGTTCCATTAAAATCGAAACACTGGAAACTACGTGGAGAACGATTGTAAATGGAATAGATGAAACCAAGCAGATCCAGGAGAATGCCAGAAAGCAGAGAATCGAGGATCAGTCCAGACTGGAAAATATCAAAGCAGAGTTCAATAAAATGTATCATATGCCGAATCAGGCTAAAAGATAATATCAAATTACAGGAGGTAATTTTCTATGCCCATTAATTTATCAAAAGGACAGAAGGTTGATTTAACAAAAGGAAATCCAGGACTTAACAATATCATGATTGGTCTGGGCTGGGATGTGAACGCATTTGATTCCGGAGCTGCGTTCGATTTAGATGCAGCCGCATTTATGTTAGATGAAAGAGGAAAGTGCCCGACGGAAAAGGAATTTATATTTTACGGCAATCTGGAACATTCCAGCAGCGCTGTAAAGCATATGGGTGACAACTTAACCGGTGAAGGCGACGGAGATGATGAGCAGATTCAGATAAATCTTTCTAATATTCCAGCCAATGTCACCAGAGTGGCATTTACTGTTACCATTTATGATGCAGAGACCAGGAGACAGAATTTTGGACAGGTTTCAAATTCATTCATCCGGATTGTGGATGAGTCATCCAATACGGAATTGATCCGGTATGATTTAGGAGAAGACTTCTCCATCGAAACGGCAGTCGTTGTCGGTGAACTATACAGAAACAACGGTGAATGGAAATTTAATGCCATAGGAAGCGGATTCCAGGGTGGATTAGCTGCATTATGCAATCATTATGGAATTGAAGTAGCATAGTCAGGAGGACGAAGATATGCCGATTAGCTTGCAAAAAGGCCAGAAGGTCAGTATAACTAAGGGAAATCCCGGACTGACGAAAGTAGTTGTAGGACTTGGCTGGGATGTGAATCAGTTTGATACCGGCGGTGATTTTGATTTGGACACTGCCGCATTTTTACTTGCAGATACAGGAAAAGTATCCAGGCCTGAAGACTTTGTCTTTTTTGGAAACCTTAAGCATCCTTCCGGCTGTGCAGAACATTTAGGGGATAATCTGACAGGCGCCGGTGACGGTGACGATGAGCAGATCAGGATCAATCTATCATTAGTGCCTGAAAATATTTCGAAAATTGCATTCTCTGTAACGATCTATGAATCAGAGCAGAGAAGACAGAATTTCGGGCAGATCAGCCATGCTTTTATCAGAATTTATAATGAAGTAAACGGCGAAGAATTGTTAAGATATGATTTAGGAGAAGATTTTTCCATCGAGACAGCGGCTGTTTTTGGTGAATTGTATAAGAACAATGGCGAATGGAAATTTAACGCCATTGGCAGTGGATACCAGGGGGGGCTGGCTGCTTTATGTGTGAATTACGGAGTCGATGTTGAATAAAATAAGAGTGACCAGGAGGACATAATATGTCGATTAGTTTACAGAAAGGACAGAAAGTCAGTTTATCAAAAGATAATGCGGGACTTTCAAAAGTAATTATTGGATTAGGCTGGGATGAAGTGGCACAGCCAAGAGGCGGATTTTTTGCACCGAAGCCGCAGCCCATCGATTGTGATGCATCCGTTTTACTATTACAGAATGGGAAACTGATGAATAAAGGAGATATCGTTTACTTTGGTAATTTAAGACATGCTTCCGGTACGGTACAGCATATGGGTGATAACCTGACCGGAGCCGGTGATGGAGACGATGAGCAGGTAATTGTGGATCTGGCTAAAATACCAGCACAATACGATAAGATCGTGATCGTTGTCAACATTTATCAGGCAATGAAGAGAAAACAGCATTTTGGTATGATTAAAAATGCGTTTTGCCGCTTGGTTGATGGAAGTAAAAATACTGAGATGTGTAAATATAATCTTACCGATGACTATTCTGGTGCAACAGCTCTTATATTCGGGGAAATATACAGACACAATGGAGAATGGAAGTTCAATGCCATGGGACAGGGAACAAACGATCCGGGGCTTGGTGAATTGTCAAACCGATATGCTTAAATAAATATGAGGAAGGAGCCGTTCGAAATCGGAACATTTCTTCCTCATATTTTTTACGACTGCAAAAGGAGATTATTTATGAGATTTATAGGACTTTCGGACGAAGAAGTAGAAGCTTCGCTTGAAAAGTATGGTACCAATGCCATACCGGACTCTGAACCGACAACATTTTGGGAGGAGTTTAAGGAAACATTCACAGATCCAATGATTAAAATTCTATTGGCAATCGCAGGATTAATGATTGTTATGTTTTTCTTTGGATATGCTCAAATCTATGAACCTGCCGGAACGATTGTCGCAGTATTGATCGTGGCATCTGTGTCGGCAAAGACCGGAGTTGCCAGCGATACGAAATACAGGGAATTAAAAGACAGCACCAGAAAAGACCACTGTAAAGTTCACAGAAATGGTGTTGTTACTGTGATTGAAGTCGATGATATCGTAGTGGGAGATAAAGTATTATTGCAATCCGGTGATAAAATTCCTGCTGACGGCGTACTGGTATATGGGAATTTAACGGTGGACAACTCTTCCCTTAATGGGGAAACAGAGGAATGCAAGAAATCGGCGGCAGATGAAACATTCATTTTAGAAGATGAGATCACAGGTGATACGTTCGTTGATGAACACTCATTATTCAGAGGATCGGTTGTATTTGACGGCGAAGGTATTTTAGATGTAAGAAAAGTCGGGCTGAAAACCATGATGGGAAAGATGGCGGAAGAAATGCAGAGTGATGAGCCGGATTCTCCTTTAAAGGTCAAACTTTCCAAATTAGCCGGCCAGATTTCCACATTTGGGTATATTGGTGCGATCGTAATTGCTGTATTATATTTTTCTTATTTTATTATTTCAGCCGGCGGCTTTGCGGCATATGCTTCCATTGGTATTACAGAAATAATCAAAGATATCGTGGAAGCGGTATCCCTGGCAGTCGTCATTATTGTATGTGCGGTTCCGGAAGGGCTTCCCCTTATGATTTCCCTTGTGCTGATGCAGAATACAAGTAAAATGCTGGAGCATAACGTATTGGTCAGAAAAGCTGAGGGGATAGAGACCGCAGGTTCTTTAAACATCCTGTTCAGTGATAAAACGGGAACCATTACGAAAGGAATGCTGGAGGTCGTTGAATTCATTACAGCAGACGGGGATTCTATTGAGCTGTCCCAGTTAAGTAAGCACAGCAGGCTGAAGGGATTCGTTGATCTGGCAATCGGTAAGAATGCACAGTCAATGTTTGATGCAGATCACAAGGTTATCGGCGGCAATGCAACAGAACAGGCGCTGGTCAAGTTTATTGGAGAAGATACCTATAAGATTTTATCTGCGGATGAAGATTGCGCTGTAGATTGTTCCCAGGGGTTTAATTCTGCTAATAAATTCAGCCAGGCGCATATAAGCAGTTTAGGTAAAACATTTTATAAAGGTGCACCTGAGAAGTTTCTGGCGGTTGCTAAAAAGTCATTGGATATCCATGGAAATGAAGTGGATTTAAACTTTGATGATGTAAATATGAAGATTAATGAATTAGCGGCAAAAGCAATGAGGGTTCTGGCTTTTGGATATTCAAACCAGGATCTGGCCGTGGATGAGATCCATGATGATGTTGTATTGATTGGCCTTGTGGCCATTCGGGATGATGTCAGGCCGGAAGCGAAAGAAGCAATCAATGAAGTTAAGAATGCAGGGATTCAGGTTGTTATGATAACTGGTGACAGACTTGAAACTGCGGTTGCAATTGCCGAAGATGCCGGTTTGATGACAGATATAAATGATAAAGCATTGACATCGGCTGAATTAAATGAAATGACGGATGAAGAAGTCAAGGGAATTATAAAAGATATCAGAGTCATTGCACGTGCCCTGCCTACAGATAAATCCAGGATGGTCAGAATATGCCAGGAGATGAATCTGGTAGTTGGTATGACCGGGGATGGTGTAAACGATTCGCCGGCACTAAAGAGAGCAGATGTAGGGTTTGCTATGGGCAGCGGAACGGAAGCAGCCAAGGAAGCAGGCAAGATTGTTGTTTTAGATGACAATTTCAAGTCAATTAAAGACGCTATATGGTATGGCAGAACAATCTATCATAATATTTTGAAATTCTGTAAGTTTCAGCTGGTAATAAACGTAGCAGCGGTTATCGTAAGCGCAATCGCTCCATTTTTTGGTATAGAAGAACCGTTAAAGGTAACGCATTTGCTGTTTGTAAACCTGGTAATGGATGGTTTAGGGGCAATTATGCTCGGCAATGAGCCTGCATTGGAAAAATATATGAATGAGAACCCGCGACGAAGAGATGAAAATATTGTAAGCAGGAGTATGCTGACTCAGATAATCATTATGGGGCTGTGGCTGACTGTATTAAGCTTTGCATTCCTGAAGCTTCCTGTCTTTTCCAATTTGTTTGAAAATGAGGAACAGCATTTAACGGCTTATTTCGTGCTGTTTATTATAAGTGCCTTGTTTAATGGGTTTAATGTCAGGAATGACGGATTTGATATTTTCAATGGTTTACATTTAAATCCAGGGTTCTTGAAAGTGTTCTTTGCCATAATCATAGTCCAGGCATTCATTGTAAATGCAGCTATCGTTCCGGTAGAACTGTTCAGATGGATTGGAAATATGTTCAGTTGTGTACCGTTTGATATGAAGGGCTGGCTTGTTGTAATTGCATTAGCATTTACCATGATACCTGTTGATATGATAAGAAAATGCTTTGCGAAAAAATGAATCAGCAGTTAACATGCTGGTGGTTCTGAACAGATCTATGGTTCCGGATATTTGTTTTCCGAATATCCGGAGCTTCATTTTTTATTTACGTGAGCAACGAGCCAAATGCAAGCTAGCTTGTATTTGGCGACTGCCGCGATAACTTGAGAAACTCGCAAAGCGTGTTTCTCATAGTTTAGATATGGGACTGTATGGGAGGGGGCAATTGCCGTGAGCGCCCGTTTCAATCAGACTTTCAATCTTTTTGAGCATTTCTACAGTAAAAATTTCTCTTGGATACTTAAGAATTTTTGAATTTCCTTCTGTAATTAATCCCTTAGGACAGAAACCAATATCAGAAGCTTTTAACATGGAAATATCAAATACACTGTCACCGGCCGCTATGATCTTATCTGCCGACAACTTCTTTTTCAATCTTAGAATCCCGGTTCCTTTATTTAATTCTTTTGGAATAACATATAATTTATCCCCGTTATTGAATACGTCAACTTTATTTTTATCAAGAATGGAACTTAAATTTTGGATTGTTTTTATTGGCTCACTGGTTTTTGTAAAAACAAATAATTGTTCAATATATCTTATTTCAAAATACCGGTTTTCATCTCTTTCCAGTAATCCTATGGACTTCTCAACTTCCGCCCGGACATCTGATATGATATTCAATGTTTCCCGGTACCAGTCAAAATCGCTTATTCCATCTTTCAGCAATATACCTCCGTTACAAACCAGTGCGTATCTGGGAATATCCATACCAAAGCGGATCCGGCGATACTGCTCGATTGTCCTGGTGGTAGTCGGAACAAATAGGATTCTGGATTGTATTCGTTTCAGTATTTCCAAAGACTCTGTGGTCATAAAAGATATTTCTCTGTTCTGATAAATTTCCACACACTTTTTATTTGGACCGATATCATGCTTATAGGAATAAATTAACGTGTTATCCAAATCTGAATGAAATAATATCATAATAAACCTTCCTTTGTTGGCTAAACTGGTGCCAGTATAACATATGGCAGAGCCTATGTCCATGAAAAGGCTAATAAAGTTAATGAAAGCAAAATAATAAAAATCGAATCATTTTCTCTTTGATAAATCATTGAATTTGGGTTATGATGGTAATAAAGATATCATGAAAAAGAAGGAATGCAGATATGAAAATAAAAAAATCAAAAGTTTCTGTAATCGGCTGCGGTCTGGTAGGTTCCTCCACCGCCTTCAGCCTGGTGACTCAGGGAGTGTGTGATGAGATCCTGATGATCGATATCAATAAAGAAAGAGCCCTGGGAGAGGTCCTGGATTTGCGGGATACCATAAAATATCTGGACCGCAATGTGAAGGTGAGGACAGGAAGTTACAGAGATTGCGGTGATGTGGATATTATAGTCATAACAGCAGGCGCACCTCCGAAAAAAGGTCAGACCAGACTGGATACCCTGGAAGTCAGTGCGAATATCGTGAAAACCATCGTAGAACCAGTAATGGAAAGCGGATTTGACGGTATTTTTATCGTAGTTTCCAATCCGGTGGATATCATTGCCCATTATGTTTACCAGTTATCAGGTCTTCCGAAAAATCAGGTAATCGGAACGGGCAGTGCACTGGATACCTCCAGGCTGCAGAATTTTATAGCAGAAATGGTGAATGTGGATCCCAGAAGTGTATATGCGTATTCCATGGGTGAACATGGGGATTCCCAGATGGTTCCCTGGTCCGCCGTAACCGTTGCCGGAAAGCCTTTCCACGATATCATTCAGGATAATAAGGAGATGCTGGGGGAAGTTGATTTAG
The DNA here is from genome assembly GCA_964402355.1 of uncultured Lacrimispora sp. Taxonomy (GTDB): domain Bacteria; phylum Bacillota; class Clostridia; order Lachnospirales; family Lachnospiraceae; genus Lacrimispora. The sequence continues at coordinate 345,511 of CAYOCB010000001.1, read as the reverse complement.
ATGAAATTGTCAAAAAGACTACAGAGGAAGGCTGGGAGATCTATAACAGAAAGGGAACAACCTATTATGGGATTGCGACGGCCTGTGTGGGGATCATCAAAGCCATACTGTATGATGAGAACAGGATCATTCCGGTTTCAACGCTGCTGGAGGGGGAGTATGGCCAATATGAGGTATTTGCCGGGGTCCCTACCATATTAAACAGAACTGGTGCGGCGGATATTCTGGAAATTCACATGACAGAAGATGAGCTGAAAAAGTTCTTCAGGTCTGTGGAGCTTTTACGGGAATATTCCCGTAAGATTGCGGAACAGGTTTAAGATTTTTCGGTTTTCATAAATTATTAATATTAGAAAGGTGATACTGATCTTGGAAAATGAAGTTGTGATTCCAACCTATGCCCGGATTGCCATGAATATTGCTTCCCGGATCGTAAGCGGCGACCTTACGGAAAATACCAAGATATATGGACGTTCCGTAATGGCTTCCGAATATGGAGTCTCACCGGAAACGATCCGGAGAGCGATGAAGCTTCTGGCAGATATGGAAATCGTAGAAGTGAAGCAAAACAGCGGAACCATTGTTTTGTCAAAGGAAAAGGCGGGAATCTATATGGAACGGTTCGGTGCCCGGAATAATCCCCGTTTCATAAAGAAAAAATTAAGTGAATTGGTGAAAAAGCAGGAAGAGATCAATCATCAGATCATCTATTTAGCGAACTCTGTTGTGCAGACAAATGATAAGTATTCGGAAAGCAATCCTTTTCAAAATTATCAGGCTGAGATTTTAGAGAATTCCCCGGTGATCGGTTGTACATTGGCGGAATTAAACTTCTGGCAGGAAACCAGAGCAACTGTAATAGCAGTACGAAGAGACGGCCATATAATTTTATCACCAGGCCCTTATGTGGTATTTCAAAAGGGGGATGTTATTATTTATGTAGGCGACTTTTCCTGTGTAAATGCTGTGAATTATTATCTTCAAAGGAAAATTGAATCATAGAAATGATACTGATAAAAAGCCGGATTCCTGACCAGGATGAAGGCTTTTGTCATATTATAAGGAAGTTTGTCAATTCCGTAATGAACTTAGGTAAAATGGAAAATTTTACCTTGATCAACTGACAACTTTGTGATATCATTAAGTTGTCGGTAAAACGGAAAAAGAAAAGGAGACGTTATGAGTTTAAAAAAATGTATCATAATTTTTGCAGCTCTTGTTACGGCAATGCTTACATTAACTGCCTGCAGGAAAGAATCTGCTGACAGCCTTGAACGTGTGAAGGAGAACGGAAAATTAACAGTGGTCGGAAGCGGCGGCTATCCTCCGTTCAATTATATGGAAGACGGTAAGGTAGTGGGGTTCGATGTGGAGGTTGGAGAAGAAATAGCCAAAAGACTGGGAGTTGAACTCAACTATGTAACATCGGACTGGGATGGACTGATTGAAGGTCTTCGCAACAAAAGATATGATGCAATTTTAGGAAGTATGGCCATTACAGAAGAAAGATCCAAGGTAGTGGATTTTACGGACCCGTATTATTATTCAGGAGCCCAGTTATTTGTTTTAGATGATTCGGATATCACATCAGCCGATGAATTGTCAGGAAAGACAATAGCAGTAGCAACAGGTACGAATTTTGTAGAGGATGCAAAAACACTGGGAGCAGAAGTGAACTATTACCAGGATGATAATGCGACTATGATGGAGCTTGTAAACGGAAGAGTGGATGGCGTTATTACAGACAGGCTGGTGGGGCTTTCGGCTATGAAAGAAATAGCCGGCGGCGAAAAGATCGGGATGGCTGATAACTTGCTGAGAATGGAAAAGATGGGCATTGCCATTAATAAGGATGATAAAGAGCTTCTGAAACGTATGAATGAGATCTTGCAGGATATGCGTGATGACGGAACATTGAAAGAGATCAGTTTAAAATGGCTCGACGGAGTTGATATTACGGTAGAATAGAAGAGGAGGCGGCAGATTATGGGAGCTTGGGACTTTTCTATTATACCTCAGTATTTCCTGTCATTTTTAAATGCTGCAAAAATGACAGTATGTGTCACAGTAATGGGAATTTTAATCGGTATCTTTTTAGGGCTTGCTCTGGCATTAATGCGGATATCCAGGTATAAGATATTAAGCATACCGGCGAGAGTATACATCTGGATTATCAGAGGAACTCCGCTGCTGTTACAGTTGTTAATGATTTATTTTGGATTGGTGAATATTATTAAACTGGATAATCTTCCATCAGCATTTCTGGCATTGGGGTTTCATAATGGGGCATACATAGCGGAGATTTTCAGAGGTGCCATTCAGGGAATTGACCGTGGTCAGAGAGAAGCCGGATTATCCCTTGGCATGACAGAGGCAAAGGTGATGAGGCGGGTTGTGCTTCCCCAGGCATTTAAAAGGGCGGTTCCGCCCCTTGGGAATCAACTGATTATCGCTCTGAAGGATTCTTCGCTTGCAAGTGCAGTGGCGATTCCGGAATTACTGCTGTATGCCAGGCAATTGGGATCTTCTAATTTCCGGTTGATGGAAATGCTCAGTATTGCTGCAATTTACTATCTGCTGTTAACTTCCATCTTGACTGTATTTGCCAATATACTGGAGAAACGGTTAAATGTCAGTGACTATAAAATATTGGAGTGATTGGAACATGATTAAGGTCAGAGGCGTAAATAAATGGTTTGGAAAAAACCAGGTATTAAACAATATTGATTTCCAGGTCGAAGAAAATGAGGTCGTAGTAATCATCGGGTCCAGCGGTTCAGGAAAAAGCACCTTGCTGCGCTGTCTGAATTTTTTGGAAAAAGCACAGCAGGGAACCATTTCCATTGATGGAAAGGAAGTGACATCAAAGAGCAAGAATCTTCACCTTATACGCCGGGAAGTGGGCATGGTATTTCAGCATTTTAATTTATTCCCCCATATGACAATATTAAAAAATGTTATGGAGGGGCTGGTACAGGTGAAGAAGATTCCAGCGAGTGAAGCAAGGGAAAGGGCTTTAAAGCTGCTGGAACAGGTGGACATGATGGAAAAGGCGGATACTTATCCCTCCATGATATCGGGGGGACAAAAGCAGAGGGTTGCAATCGCCAGAGCTTTGGCCATGAATCCGAAAATCATGTTATTTGATGAACCCACATCTGCACTCGATCCGGAGCTTGTCGGCGAGGTTTTAAAAGTAATGAAGAAGCTGGCGGATGACGGGATGACAATGGTTATCGTTACGCATGAGATGGGATTTGCAAGAGAAGTTGCTGACCGGGTGGTCTATATGGATGGCGGTACCATCATCGAAGAAGGTACTCCTGAAGAAATATTTAATAAGCCTAAGGAAGAACGTACACAGCAGTTTATTTCCCAGATTATTTAATGTATTTCTGGAGATAATGAATAGATGGCTGCATTGGCAAATTTAAAAAATTTACCAATGCAGCTTTTATGTCCAAAGGGAAGGTTCAGGGGGGAAAAGGTATAATTAAACAAAATGCATTGACTGAATTGTTGAAAACGTTTAAAATTGATAAGTGAATTTGGATATGACTATAACATACCAGGAGGATACTGCAATCATGAAAGTAAAAGCAGCTGATATTGCAAGAGAGCTTCAAATATCTAAGGCAACTGTTTCACTGGCGTTAAATGGGAAACCCGGTGTCAGTGAGCAGACGAGACAGGAAATTCTTGCCTATAAAAAACTTTTAGAGAGCAGAAATAAGGAAAAAGCTTCTGCAATAATGAAAGAAAAGCAAGTTATAAAAGTTATATTTATGCATCGGGATTTAAAGGTAGCATATGGTTCTGAACTGGATTTATGGACAGATGTCTTAGCGGTATATGATAGAGAAATTAAGAAAATGGGATATTCTTTGGGAGTTACCTATGTTAATATATTAAAGGATTCGGTGGAACAGGTGGTTAATGAATGCAATATGAGCAGCGTTGCAGGAGTGATCTTGTGTGCCACGGAAATGCAGAAGCAGGATTATGAACTGTTAAATAATATTCAAAAGCCTATGATTATAACGGATAATGACTTTGAAGATAATTCTCACCATAGAGTATATATAGATAATATCTCAGCAGTGAAGCTGGCGGCTGATTATTTGATAAAAAGAAATTTAAAAAAAATTATTTACTTATCCAATGAAATTGATGTTTACAATTTTTTACAGAGAAGAGAAGGTTTTAAACAGGCAATGATCCATCACAACCTGGAATACAGACCGGATATGATTGTACCAATAGGACGGACGATTGAAGATGTTAATGAAAAAATGAAAATGTATTTGCATGAAAATGCATTGCCGGATGCATTTATTATGGAAAATTATCAGGTGTCTATCGGAGTTATAAAAGCAATGAATGCAGAAAGCATTTCAATTCCGAAAGACATTTCGCTGATAGGAGTAGATGAAGTGCCTAGCTATACCACTTATGATTGTAAGCTGACCACCATAAAGATAGACCATATAAACAGACCACTTTTGGCTATGCTTTTGCTGCAAAAAGAAATAACAGAAAATATGCCTACAAAGTTCAAAGTGATGTCTGACTGCAGGCTGATTCAAGGGAATAGTGTAAAATAATAGGATTATGGTTTAAAACAAATAATATAGAAAAGAACATCCGATGCATTTTTGCATTGGATGTTCTTTTCTATATATAAACATTTATGTAAAATTTTATATAAATGTTTATATAAAATTTATATAAATGTAATTAGATATATTGATTTATATAATATATGTATAAAAAATATGGTAAAAAGAAAAATAATTATACATATAACACAAAAACATGTTGAAAAATAGTTGGGGGCGTGTTAAAATATGTTTATATTAAATTTAAATAATTAAATCAAAGTTTAATTATTAAATTTAGCTAGCATATTAATATTGTAGGAGGTATTTTATGAAAGTGAAAAAGGGTATAGCATTCATGCTGACATCGGCGATGTTGATTTCCACAGTACTTACCGGCTGCGGAACCAAGGCAGCACCTAAGGAATCAGAGACAAAAACGGTAGAAGACGGTACGAAAGATGAATCATCAGCGAGCTCAAAGAAAGGGGTTACAGAAGTTACTTTCTGGACGCTGAATACAAGACAAAATGCAGTAGATCCTATTGCAGAGGCTTTTAATGCTGCGAATCCGGATATTAAAGTTACCGTTTCTTATTATGATACGGATGGAATTAAGGATGCATGTAAAGTGGCGGCTTCTTCAGGAACGCTCCCTAATATGTGGTTTAACTGGGGCGGAAGTCTGGGAGGATTCTATGCAGAAAATGGTCTTTCGTATGATTTGACAGAATATGCAAAAAATAATGACTGGGAAAATAAATTCAGTTCAGGAGTGTTAAGTCTTTGCCAGTTAGACGATCAATTGTCAGGCTATCCTACAAGCTTTAATGTATTGGATGTTTACTATCGGAAAGATATTTTTGAAAAGTATGGAATTAAGGTTCCAACCACCTTTGAAGAATTTGAAAATGCATGTGCGACATTAAAAGAAAACGGTGTTACACCTATTTCAACAGCAGGTTTAAATGGATGGCATGTAATGAGATTCGTAGAATTATTAATTGAACATTATGCAGGAAGTGAACTTCATGATTCTATGAATACATTCAAATCCAGCTATGACTGTGATGCTGTCGTTCAGGCATTAACGAAATATAAAGAATTCTGTGATAAAGGTTATTTTCCGGATGGATTTGTTACTGCAGACCCGAATGATACAAAAATGGTTCTGTACTCAGGAAGTGCGGCTATGGATATACAGGGCCAGTGGTACGATGGCATGATTTTACAAGATGAGCAGGATATGAATTTATATGGTACGTTTGCTTTTCCTTCCGGCGGTACTAACCGGTTGTCAGCATTTGCTGAGATGACACAGTTTAATGCAAAGAATACGAATGATCAGTTAGATGCGTGCATGAAATTCATGGATTATTATTATAATGATGAAAATGCAGAACAGTATGAAGAATTCTATAATCTTCCTCTTCCAAAAATAAATGCAAAGATGCCGGAAAAACAGCCAAATGTTGCGGAAATGTTAGCTGCGGCAGAGTCCGACGGAACATTTACGATTACAGATCAGGCATTCCCTACAGAAGTAGCAGATGCGTTATTCAATGTTCAGGATGCCATTGCAAATGGTCAGATGGAGCCTGCAGATGGAGCGGCTGAAATTCAGGCAGCAATAGAAGCTTATCAGGCAGCTAATAAATAACAAAATGAAAACGGACAGCCGCCATACTGTCCGTTTTCTAAAATAAATTACTGAGCCGGATTGAAAGTTAAGGAGGTTAGAATGAAAAATGGTAATAAGCGAGACTTAAGCTCATATTTGTTTTTGCTGCCTGCCGGTATTATCTACTTATCAGTTATTGTAGCTCCGGTATTTTATTCCTTCTATATCAGCTTATTTAAATGGAACGGAATAGGAAATAAAGAGTTTCTTGGGCTGCGAAATTATATTCATTTATTTCAATCAGATCCTATATTTCTGATTTCGATTAAAAATAATCTTATTTGGATCGTATTAACAATTTTTATTACAATGACCATATCATTGGGATTTGCTGTTATTTTAAATAAACAATTCAGAGGACGTACTTTTTTCAGGGGCTTTTTCTACTTTCCCTGTGTAATTGCACCCATTGCGGTATCTATTATTTGGAGATGGATATATAATCCGAATATTGGATTTATCAATCAATTTTTCAAAGCGGCAGGAAGTGATTTTGCACAAAGCTGGATTTCTAATCCCAAAGTGAGCATTTATGCCATATTTGCAGCAGCTTTATGGCAGGCGGTAGGTCAGCCCATGATTTTGTTTTTGGCAGGCCTGCAGGCAGTATCTCCGGATGTATTGGAGGCATCAAGAATTGATGGGGCCTCTGGTATAAAACAATTTTTTCTGATTACGGTTCCGCTGTTAAAAGAAAGCTTTGTAATCGTAATTGCAACATTAATTGTTTCCGCTATGAAGGTTTTCGATGTCATTCAGGGCCTGACAGGCGGGGGACCCAATAATGCGACTCAAATGCTTTCAACGTATATGTATTCACAGACATTTCAGTATAATAATGTAGGAGTTGGTACAGCGATTGCGTGTGTTATGGTAATTATGATGCTGGTAGTCATAGTACCTTATGTGCTGTTTACCGCAAAAGAAGACTAAGGGGGTGTTAATATGGAAGGAAAGACTAAAAAAATAGCCAAGAAACTTTCTCTCTACTTCATACTGATTTTTTTGGCAGCTATATGGATCGTACCCATATTGACATTATTTTTAACTTCAATAAAAGCAAAAAAGGATTTCTATAGCGGGTTAAGCCTGTTCAGTGTTCCTGCGCAGATCGCATGGAATAACTTTACAAATGCATTTATAAAGGGACGCTTGCTGGTTTATATGAAAAATGATCTCATTGTCTCCGGGTTAAAAGTACCTTTGGGTATTTTTGTAGAGGCTTTGGCGGCATTTGCCATAACAAGGCTCAATATCAGACATAAAACCGGAATCTTTGTATTTTTCTTAATAGGTATGATGCTGCCCATGCAGACAGCTTTGGTTCCGATTAATGTCATTTACAGCAAACTTGGACTATTAAATACCTATTCTGGATTGTTTTATGTATACGTAGGTTTTGGTATTTCATATGGCATTTTGATTTTAAGAGGTTTTTTTAAAGGCATCCCCAAGGATATTGATGAAGCAGCCTTTCTTGATGGCTGCAATAAATGGCAGCTATTTACAAAAGTTATTTTTCCAATTTCAAAGCCTGCGGTAGCTACCTTGATTATTACAGATTTTTTGGCAACCTGGAACGAATATTTACTGGCCAGTGTCATTATTAATGACAACTCGAAAAAAACGGTTCCGGTTGGAATTATGACATTTGTAGGAGAGCATGGAACCGATTATGGTTATCTGTGTGCCGGGGTATTGCTTTCGGTGATCCCCGTATTGGTTGTATATTTGATTTTTCAGCGTTACTTTGTAGAAGGAATGGCAGGAGCCGTGAAATCATAACAGATTAGGAGATTGACATGACAGAATATATTCAGAAAATTCAAAAATGGGATACATGGGAAATAACATGTATGGGACATTCGGATAAAAATCCTTTTGTAGATTATAAGATCCAGGGTACCTTTACAAACGGTCATGAATGTAAAACGGTGGATGGATTCTATGATGGAGACGGGAGATATGTGGTTCGCTTTATGCCTTCATTCGAGGGTAACTATAGGTTTGTAATCAGTGGGAGTTTTTCCGAAGAAACCTGCGAAGGGACGTTTGAAGTACTGCCGGCTGAGGGAAATAATCATGGACCGGTCCGTGTGGCGAATACATATCATTTTGCATATGAAGACGGAACTCCTCATTATTCCATCGGAACGACTTGTTATGTATGGGAACTCCAATCGGAAGAGTTACAGAAACAAACGTTAGAAACACTTAAGAACAGCGTATTTAATAAAATTCGTTTTTGCATTTTTCCCAAACATTATGATTATAATTTGAAGGAGCCAAGGTCCTATCCATATTTAGGAAAACCCTGTGACAGCTCAAAATTAACAAAAGATAATTTTCAGTTATATAATGGGAAGGCTGATGGGAATCAGTGGGATTTTTACCGGTTTAACCCGGAGCATTTCCGGCACATTGAAGAATGTATTAAGCAGCTGAGAGACTTGTCAATTGAAGCAGATTTAATTGTTATGCATCCCTATGACCGCTGGGGCTTCAGTCTCATGAGTAAGGAAGAAGACGAGTTATATTGGAACTATGTGATAGCAAGATTTTCTGCATATCGGAATGTATGGTGGTCACTTGCCAATGAATATGATCTTATGCCGCAGAAAACTATAAATGACTGGGAAAATTATGCACGGATTATTTGTGATAAAGATATATATAAACATTTAAGATCCATTCATAACTGCAGGCCTTTCTATGATTTTACCAGACCCTGGATCACGCATTGCAGCATGCAGAGACAGGATGTGTATAAGACCGCTGAATTCGTCACCGAGTGGAGGGAGAGATATAAAAAGCCGGTCGTAATTGATGAAATGGCTTATGAAGGAAATATCCAGCATGGCTGGGGAAATATAAGCGGTAAGGAACTGGTACGCAGATTCTGGGAAGCCAGTTTAAGAGGCGGATATGCCGGACATGGAGAAACTTACATGAGTCCGGATGACAGGTTGTGGTGGTCACATGGCGGCGTTTTACATGGAGAAAGTCCTGACAGACTGAAATTTTTATATAAGATTTTATCAGAAACACCTGGATGTGGTCTGATGCCACTGCAGCAGGCCTGGGACGAAGTATGTGCGACCTCAGAAAGTGTTGTTTCCGTGATGCAAAAAGTTAAAAACTATTATTTATACTACTATGGGTTTAACAGACCGTCGTTTCGGGAGTTTTACTACGATGACATAACGGAATTTGAAATTGAAGTCATTGATACCTGGGACATGAAAATCGAGCATAAAGGAAGATTCAAAGGAAGATTTCAGGTGGAGCTGCCAGGAAAAGAGTATATGGCGATTCGTGTAAGGAAATATCAATGATAGAAATATTTGACAATTATATAACACTGTGTTAATATTTTTAAAAATAAGAGGGAGCTATTACGATGACTCATTTTCAGTTTATGAAACTGAATAGGGACGACGATCGATAGCGCTTGTAACTGTGAAACGTCATGGGTACAAGCGCTTATCGTGTTGTACCTATGTGGAAATAATGGATTGACGGCCACATTGGTAAATTTATAATTTACTTGTGTGGCTTTTTTTGTCCCATACGGGTAAATGGGAGGGTGGTGATCGTATGGGACATATGGATGATGTCCTTATGGATACTGATGCTGGGATTGCTGGCTTATAGAAATCAGATTCAGGAGGAAAGAAAAATGAACACAATAAATGGAACCGTGGTCAATCATGATATTGAAGCGGAGGAACTTAAAAACCATATCGGGGAATCGGTAACCATACACGGAAGTATTTATAAGATTCGAAAAATGAGTCATTTTGCATTTGTGCTGCTTAGGACGAAAAGAAACATTGTTCAGTGCATATACAGCAAAGAATTCTCAAAGATTTCATTAGATAAACTGCAGGAAGAGAGCTGTGTAATCGTAACCGCAGATGTAATGGCAGAAGAACGGTCGGCTGCGGGATTTGATCTTAAGATAACAGACATTGAGATCCTGTCTGTTCCGGAGGAAGCAGTACCGATCGTAATCAGTAATAAAAAAGTAGATACTTCCATGGAAAACCTGTTATACTACAGGCCGGTCACCTTAAGGAATGAAAAGGAACGTGCAATATTTAAGCTTCAGGAAGGAATCTGCAATGGTTTTCGAACGTTTCTGTTAAATCAGTCCTTTACAGAGATTCATTCCCCCAAAATTGTTGCTGCCGGTGCAGAAGGCGGAGCCAATATTTTTCATCTGGACTATTTTGGAAAAGATGCATATCTGGCACAGAGCCCTCAGTTCTACAAGCAGATGATGGTGGGAGTATTCGAACGGGTATTTGAAATTGCCCCGGTTTTCCGGGCTGAAAAACATGATACATCCAGGCATCTGAACGAATATACAAGTGTGGATCTTGAGATGGGATATATCAGAGGTTTTGAGGAGATCATGGAGGTGGAAACCAGAATGCTGAAGGAGACACTTATATATCTGCAGGAAAATTATCAGCCGGAAATCAGCCTGCTGAAGGTTAAGCTGCCTGAATGTCAGGATATACCATCTGCAAAATTTCAGGAAGCAAAAGAAATGGTGTCAAAGGAATTTAGCAGGGAAATAAAAGATTTTGATGATTTTGAACCGGAAGAAGAAAAACTTCTGTCCGCAGTCATAAAGAAAAGAACTGGCAGTGAGTTTGTATTTGTAACCCATTATCCAAGCAGAAAGAGACCTTTTTATGCCATGGAAAGCAAAGACAATCCGGAGGAAACAGTGAGTTTTGATCTGTTGTTTAAGGGACTGGAAATCACTACAGGCGGACAGCGGATCCACAATTATAAAGAACAGATTACCAAGATGAACAGGCGGGGGATGAATCCTGACCTTTTTGAGAGTTATCTGATGATCCATAAATATGGTATGCCGCCTCACGGCGGCCTTGGTCTGGGACTGGAACGGTTCACCAGTAAATTGCTGGATCAGGATAATGTCAGATTTTCCTCGCTGTTTCCAAGAGATATAAACAGAGTAATTCCGTAAAATGAATGAAGTTCTGGTGACCAAAATATCCGCCCAATGTCATAGCATGATTTCCTTAAGAAATTCTTCTGCTATGGTATTGGCCGGCGGATTTTTTTTATATTGGAGGTAACAGCTGACCGGCGGAATGGAAAAGTCCAGCAATGGTATTTCCAAAAGGGTACCGTTTTGTATCAGAGGCCTGACCATGCTCTGGGGAAGAAAGGTATAACCCGTACCATTCAGAATAAAGGCAAGCAGGTTTGCGCTGCGGTCCAGGGTCAGTGGAAAGGGATGGTTTGCAGGGAAAAGATTTTTGATATAGCTGCCAAGATCCTGAAAGTTAAAATCGCAGTAATAATAAGGGATTTCTGTTAAATCTTCTTTCCGTATGCCACTGGAATATTCAGAGTTTTTCACAGAAGTTACAAGTGATAATGAGTCGGTGGCAAATATAGAACAGCGTATGCCATTTTTTGAATAAGGTATATAAGTAAAGGCAAGGTCAATGACATGATCCTGAAGCATTTGAATGAGTGGAAGGGAGTGGTCGATTACAATGCTGAGACAGCTTTCCCCATGGTTATTGTGATAATGGAGAAGCTTCCGGGCAAGATGGCAGTCATAAATCGTGTTTGCAGTACCAATGCGGATCGAATGACGGCGGTGTTCCAAATTGGAAAGGCTTATTAATGCACTTTGTTCCAGTTCTGCCATCCGTCTGGCATACTCTAAAAAATGATTTCCTTCTGCCGTTAACTGAAGCTGTTTGTGGCTGCGGATAAACAATGTGTGGCCTAATTCTTTTTCTAAATCAAAAATACGATTCGTTACGGTTGACTGTGCAACAAAGAGATAATTGGCAGTCTGGGTATAATTTCTTTTTTCCGCCAGTGTAATAAATGTTTTTAATGTTTCCGTATTCATATAAAATCCTTTCTTTTGATATATCGGTATTTCAAATAATAATTATCAAATATATTCGTTTTACAGATATCATAGCATTATGATATTCTTTATGCAAGAAAAAACAGATAAAGGAGTGGATACGGATGGATTACATAGAACGTTTATATGCAGATAGAATAGGAGGAAAAGATTTTGGGGAAGAGAAAGAGATTTTTAAATTTGAAAGGATTAAAAGAGCAAAGCGGCAGGCAGAACGGGACCATCCGGATTTAGAGCTGATTGATCTTGGGGTTGGAGAGCCGGATGACATGGCAGATTTGGAAATTATCGAAAAATTATATGAAAGTGCAAAGGATTGGGAAAACAGAGGTTATGCCGATAATGGAATAGCTGAGTTTAAGACGGCAGCGGCCGGTTATATGAAAGAAGTATACGGGGTGCAGAGTCTGAACCCGAATACGGAGATTTTGCATGTGATCGGTTCAAAATCTGCGTTTTCCATAATTCCGCAGGCATTTATCAATCAGGCAGATGTAACTCTTATGACAGTTCCAGGCTATCCGATTATTGGAACCATAACAGACTGGCTTGGCGGTGAGGCGTATCCTATGCCGCTACGAAAGGAAAACGGATATTTTCCCGATCTCTCGGAAATACCAATTACTATCCGGAATAAGGCTAAGCTGATGTATTTGAATTATCCCAATAATCCAACGGGAACTGCGGCAACCAGGGAATTCTTTGAAGAAGTTGTGGAGTTTGCAAGAGAAAATCACATATTGGTGATACAGGATGCTGCTTACGGCGGGTTGACATTCAGACAGGAACCATTGAGTTTCTTATCTGTTTCAGGGGCAAAGGAGGTCGGTATTGAAGTACACTCATTATCAAAAGCCTTTAACATGACCGGTTGGAGACTTGGTTTTATAGCCGGCAATGAAAAAATTGTAAAAGCTGTTGCAGCAGTAAAGGATAATTATGATTCCGGACAGTTTAAGGCCATACAGAAAGCGGGAATTTATGCACTGGAACATCCGGAGATTACAGAACAAAGCTGTAAAAAATATGAGAGAAGACATCATAAATTATCACAGGTATTCAGGGACTGCGGATTTAAGGCAGAAGTACCTGCCGCAACCTTTTATGAATATATACCGATTCCAAAGGGGACAGAAGACGGGCTCCGGTTTGAAAACGCAGAAGCTTTTTCTGAGCACTTGATAAAAACGGCAAAGATTTCAACCGTACCCTGGGATGACGCAGGAGCATACGTCCGGATATCAGTCACTTTTCATGCAGATACGATCGAAAAGGAAGATGCCATACTTGAAGAAATAAGGAAACGGCTGCTTAAATGCAGATTCAGTTTTTAGATGCAGATTCATGTTTTCTGCAAAAAAATTGGTATTAATATTAGATTTCCATTATAATAAGTATATACATATTATGGAAAAGGAGCAGATATATGGAATTTGAAAAAGTAGTAGAAGACCGGAGAAGTATCAGAGCGTATTTGTCAAAACCAGTAGAAGAAGATAAAATTGATAAATTATTAGAAATGGCACGTTTGTGTCAATCAGCAAAAAACCGGCAGCCATGGAAATTCTTAATCTTAAAAGGAAAGGAGAAAAATCAGGTTGCAGAGATTATGCTGGAGCTGTTTGAAAAAAATGACCGGGAATTGCCAGGTTATGCAAACAGTTCAAAGTGGTCTGCCAAAATCATTGAGAATGCCCCTCTGTTATTCCTTGTTTTCCGGGAAAAGGATGAGAACTGGCTGATTGGAGACCTGCTGTCCATAGGAGCAGCAATGGAACATATTTGCCTGGAAGCTGTCAATTTAGGACTGGGTACAGTTTGGATCAGGGATACTGCATATACAGAAAAAGAGATAAAAGAAGCGGTTGGTTATTCAGAATTACAGCTGGTCTCTGCTATTGCAGCCGGTTATCCGGATGAGACACCAGATCCCCGCCCGCGTAAGCAGATAAACGAAATCCTTTTAAATAAAAAAGAGAAGTGATAGAAATCTCCGAAATTCTGACTATGTTTCCTGATATGTGGAAATCCTTTGTTTAGAATGATTAATCATAAAAACGGATGGGAGACACTGTTCAGATGCCAGATTATAAGATGAAATCCATTTACAAGAAGCAAAAGCCCATTGGAAAAATGGCGGTGCTGAGAGATAGTTTAAAGGATATTTGTTTAACTTGTTTTTTATATAAGAAAAGGTTTCGGTTTTTTGAAGGCTGGTTTTTTAAACATCAGAATGCGGATACGGTCTTGGCCCTTATTCCGGGTCAGAGTATAGATAATCATGGAGTGATACAGCCGTTTTTGCAGATTATCTGGAATGAACATTCCTATTCCCTGGATTTTACAGAGGATGATTATCTGGTCGACAGAAGGCAAAAGAGAATCATGCTAGGAAACAATGTTTTTTCCCCCCATGGAATTAAACTGAATATCCGGTCAGAGAACCTTGTTATCCAGGGAATGATCCGTTACGGCTCTTTAAGTCCCATTGCATATCCCATTATGGGCCCCTTTCAGTTCGTCCCCTTCATGGAGTGCAGGCATGAAATAATCAGTATGGCCCATACTCTTCATGGAACCGTAAAAATTAACGGGAAGGTTCTTGATTTTAATGGAGAAAAGGGGTATATAGAGGGGGACAAAGGCAGATCTTTTCCGGATAGTTATCTCTGGCTGCAGTGCAACCGGTTTAAAGAAGATGCTGCCGTTATGGTTTCCATTGCCCATATTCCTTTCATTGGATTTCATTTTCAGGGTTGTATCTGCGTCATTCAGTATAAAGGCAGGGAATACCGTTTTGCCACTTATCTGGGAGCCAGGGTGGTATGCAAACGGGAGACTGCAGTTGTATTGAAGCAGGGCCAATATTATTTTAAAATATTTTTGACAAATCAGGAGAGAAACAAAAAAGCAAGGTTTTCCCACAAGCTGCTTGCTCCGGATAAGGGTAAAATGAGCCGTTTTATAAAAGAGGGACATTTAATATTGGGAAGGTTCCTGCTCTACAAAAAAGAGGAACTGATATTTGATTTGACCAGTGATCATGTAAGCTTTGAATATATGACAGGCAGGGAAATTGATTGAAGCGGACAGGAAGTATTAATTTTAAGTGGTATCTGGTAAAAAAACATGCTAGAATTGTGTTTATAGAGAAATAATCTGAAACATGGGAGGAGTCTGTTTATGCTGGAATTGCCTGAGGTACTGAATATGGCGGAACAACTGAGAAAAAGTGTGGCTGGAAAAAAGATTAACAGAGTTCTGCCGCCGTCAAAAGTGCATAAATTCTGCTGGTATAATGGAGAACCGGAATCTTATGATGCGTTCATAAAAGGCAGTGATATCCTGACAATTGAGGGTTTTGGGATCTTTGTTGAAATTGGTTTTGATAATGGTTATAAGCTCTGTTTCAATGATGGAGTCAATGCCCGGTTAATGCCGGCTGCTGATATACCCAAAAACTATCAGCTGCTGATAGAATTAAATGATGGAAGCGCATTGGTTTTTACCGTTGCCATGTATGGCGGAATCTCTCTTTACCATGGTACCTATGACAATGAATATTATATAAAAAGCAGGAATGCAGTTTCTCCGTTTTCTAAAGAGTTTGACAGATATTACCGAAAAATTCTTGCAGAAAGCAGGCCCGGTTTAAGTGCCAAAGCTTTACTGGCTGCCGAACAGCGGTTTCCTGGAGTGGGAAATGGTGTATCCCAGGATATCCTCTTTGCTGCAGGCCTCCATCCGAAACGAAAGATAAATACCTTCAGTGATTCAGAAAAAGACAAGCTCCTGGAATGCATAAAAACAGTTCTCCATGATATGGCGGCAGGCGGGGGGCGTGATACGGAAAAGGATCTTTTTAACAGGAAGGGCGGCTATAAAGTCCTCATGTCAAAAGATTCTATGAAATCATGCTGTCCAAAGTGCGGGGGGCAAATCGTAAAAGAAACCTATTTGGGCGGATCTGTATATTATTGTCCATCCTGCCAGCCTCTTGTTCAGAAATAAGTATATTGAATGAAAAAGTCATTATTAAAGGACGGAACCTGAAGTGAGGTTTACGTCCTTTTTAAGTGCCTCTGGCACATTTTACGGAGGGGGAAAGTCGTGTGTACTGAAATCTGTCAGCAGCTTACGGTGCAAGTCTGATCAAGGGAGATCTTTTCAAAAATGCTTGACAAGAACACTTGGCATGCATATAATAATACCAAGTAAACTTGTCAAAAAGGAGAAAAAATTCATGAATAAGGATGAAATCCTGGAAAGAAGCAGAAAAGAAAAAAAAGATGAAGGCATAGAATATGCCATGAATAAAGGACGCCGGATAGGAACCGCAGGAATGTCAGCAATGTTCATAGTTTTAGTAGTCTTTAATTTGGTAAAAGGAATTAATAACTATTCGATCTATGCAATATTCTGGACCTATGTAGGCCTTGAAAATCTGGGAAAGTATACGGTCACGAAAGGGAGACCGCTGCTGATTGGTTCAATAGCCGGTATTCTGGCTGGAGTGTTGTATTTGGGCTGCTATATTCTGCACGTAATGGGGTAAGAGAATGAATGAAGAATTAATTTTAAAAAATAAGCTGAAAGAAGCCAGAGCAGATTTGAAATTATCCCAAAATCAACTGGCTGAAATGGTAGGTGTATCCAGAAATACCATCAGTTCCATTGAGACCGGGCAGTTTAATCCGACTGCCAAACTGGCACTTATCCTGTGCATTGCACTGGATAAGAAGTTTGAAGAACTGTTTTATTTTTAAGGAAGGAATCCATAATCGCTGAATCAGTTCACCAGGAAGAAACGGTAATTACATTATGCATGATGAGTTATATATTTGTTCGATATATAAGATTTTAGTTATCTGAATAAATAGAATATATTTTTGGGGAGAGGGCCATCTCTCCCATTTTTATATTGTTTATCAAACATTTATATGAAATGTTAATAAAAATTAAGAAAAAACATTGATTAATGTAAGAATATTGATATAATTAAAATATTAGAAGAATTTACAACGACTAAAGATGAAAAGAGGAATTGAATATGATTAAAATGAAAATTTCCAGGCGACTGAACATAGTTTTTGCAGTATTAGTTTTTATAATATTTTTATCTTCTATTTTTGCACTGTTTAGTTTTCGATTTATTGGAAGCAATATGACCACCTTTTTTAATGTACAATATGAGACTACAAAAAAACAGATGGAAATCCGAAAAGATGTGCAGACCATTAACAAACGCATTCTGTGGGCTGTTATATGCAATGATGCATCAGTAACTGAAGAGCAGAAAAAGGATTTCGATGAAAGGTTTGGGAAAATAGAGAAATCCATATCTGTTATTAATTCAAACTTAAAGGACAGTGAGTCTGGCCAGAGTTTTATGTCAGCGTTTGCTGATTTTAAAGAGGATACCTACTACCTCATGGATATTATAGCTGGTGGAGATACAAAAGATGCAATAAATTACTATAATACCACATTTAACGATGTTTCCGAGACACTGGCAGACGCTTTGGATAAAACGGGGGAGAACGCAGATAAAGATGCCTTGCAGAAATATCAGACAAGCATGATGGTCCAGAACGTTGCTACTGCCATATTAGCACTATTTTCCGCTGTATCTTTGCTTACTGCAATAGTAATGGGAAAGCGCCTGACGAACGGCATTGTGACGCCATTGAGAGAAATAGAATTGGCTTCCAAGGAAATCGCCGAAGGAAATTTACATACTGTCATAACATATGAGTCTGGAGATGAAATCGGACAGGTTGCCGGCAGCTTAAGAAGCTCCATTCAAAAAGTAGCAGCGTATATAACGGATATTGATGGTGTAATGGAAAGCATGGCCGGCGGAAATTTCAATGTGGATTTTACAAATGAATTTATTGGTGATTTTGAAAATATAAAGAAGTCTCTGGATTGTTTTACCAGTAAGCTCTCAAAGAGCCTTGGAGAAATCAGCAACGTATCCGGGCAGGTCTCAGGCGGTTCCGTTCAGATTTCAGAGTCTGCACAAGCCCTGGCGGAAGGGGCTTCCAATCAGGCGGGTATTGTGAAAGAGCTTTCGGAAACCGTTGCCAATATTACAAAAAATATTGCAGAAAATGCGCAGAATGCTGAGGAGATCAGCAAAGAAGTAGAGGAGGTTACAAAAAGTATTACCCAGGAAAATGAAAAAATGCAGGAAATGGTTCTTGCAATGGAGTCAATACGAAATACCGCCCGTGAAATCAGTAAAATTATAAATACAATGAATGATATTGCTTCGCAGACAAATCTGCTGGCACTAAATGCTTCGATAGAGGCTGCCAGAGCAGGCGAAGCGGGAAAAGGTTTTTCAGTGGTGGCCAATCAGGTAAGTCTGCTTGCCGGTCAGAGTACGGATGCTGCAAAAACGTCCACAAAGCTGATTGAAGATTCTCTGAAAGCTGTGGGAGAAGGAACGGTGATTGCAGACACTGCTGCGGAAGACTTGAATATAATTGTGGAAAGAACGGGATCAATCACAAAAAAAGTGGGAAGCATTGCTGCCGCCTCAAAAGAGCAGGCTGAATCTGCGAAACAGATTGATACCGGCATCAATCAGATTTCCCAGGTAATTGAATTGAATGCTGCGACAGCAGAAGAAAATTCCGCAGCAAGTGAAGAATTGACAAGCCAGGCGCAGACGCTCAGGGATCTGATTTATCAGTTCCGGCTAAAACAATAGAACAGACTTTAAATAAACAGCATATAACAGTTGACATTTTGACGCAACTGTTATATGCTGTTTATTAAGGAGGGGCGAAATGAAACTGATCATTAATAATACGTCCATGCAGCCGCTTTATGAACAGATCGTGGAACAGATCAAGGCAATGATTATGCAGGGACAATTGCAGGAAGGGGAGATGCTTCCCTCGGTGCGGGCTTTGGCAAGAGATCTGCGGGTCAGTGCCCTTACTGTAAAGAAATCATATGACACTTTGGAACAGGAAGGCTTTATCACAACCGTTCACGGGAAAGGAAGCTTTGTTGAATGCGCCAATCAGAATCTTATGCTGGAAGAGAAGAAAAAGGAAGTGGAAGCAGATCTGGAAACGGCAATTCGGAAAGGCAGGAGCTGCGGGATGAGCAAAGAGGAGATTACTCTGCTGTTTCATATCATTTTGGAGGATTAACCATGTTATTAAAATTAGAAAACGTACAGAAACATTATGATGAATTCAGTCTGAATTGTTCTCTGGACTTAAGGCCTGGATATATAACGGGGCTGATCGGACCAAACGGTGCAGGGAAGACAACGGTATTTAAAGCAGTTTTGGGTTTGATAAACATAGATGGCGGCAGCATAGAGGTCCTTGGAAAAGATGTCCGCTCTCTTACTCCGGCAGATCGGGAAGAGATCGGAGTGGTGCTGGCTGATTCCGGGTTCAGCGGTTATTTATCCATTAAGGACATCATTCCGGTCATGAACAGCCTGTATGCCAAATTTGATAAAAATGAATTTATAAAGAGATGCAAAGAATTTGACCTGCCCATGAACAAAAAGATAAAGGATTTTTCTACCGGTATGAAAGCCAAGCTGAAAGTAATTGCTGCCATGTCTCATGAGGCGAAGTTTTTGATCTTTGATGAACCGACAGCCGGACTGGATGTCATAGCGAGAGATGAACTTTTGGATTTTATGAGAGGCTATATGGAACAGGGGGAAAGATCTGTTCTGATCAGTTCCCATATCTCAAGTGATTTGGAAAATCTCTGTGATGACCTGTATCTCATTGACAGGGGGAAGCTCATTCTTCATGAGGAAACGGATGTGCTTCTTGGCAGCTATGGTCTCTTAAAGTTAACGGAAGAGCAATATGCCGGACTGGATAAGAAACATATCATACGGCATAAAAAAGAGTCATTTGGGCACAGCTGCCTTACGGACCGGAAGCAGTTCTATCTTGAGAACTATCCAGGGATTGTTATGGAAAAGGGCAATATTGATGAATTGATTATGATGATGATTCGAGGTGAACGGTTATGAAGGGGTTATTAATGAAGGATATACTTTTGCTTAAGAACCAGAATAAATTTTTTGCTGTCATAGGAATGATGTGTGTGGGAATGCTGTTTGTAAACTTAAATCCCACATTTGTCATCAGCTATACTACCCTTATAGTTTCCATGTTTACATTAAGTACCATCAGCTATGATGAGTTTGACAATGGTTCCGCTTTTTTATTTGCACTGCCTGTCAGCAGGAAAGGATATGTAGCTGAGAAATACTTGTTTGGCCTTCTGACAGGGGGGATCACCTGGTGCCTGGTTTCTTTGATTGTGGCAGTGGTGGCTGCTGTGAAACAGGAGATGGAATTCACTGAGGTTATCCTGACTGCGCTTGTTTTCCTGATGATGGCCATAATGATTTTAGCAGTTACCTTACCGCTTCAGCTGAAATTTGGGGCAGAAAAGAGCAGAATCGCTTTGATAGGAGTAGTCGGCGCTGCATTTATGATAGCCTTTCTTATCGTTAAGGGGATGCAGTATCTGAAATTTGATATAGATGCGGTATTAACAGATTTGATGACTATGGACTCAGTAGGATTTATTGGAAAACTGGGGTTGGTCTGCATACTGTCATTTGTCATTTCTTTCTTTATATCTGTTAAAATAATGGAGAAAAAGCAGTTTTGATAAAATAATAAAAGTTAAAGAGGAAAATAGGATGGATAAGATAAAGGAACAGGTACACCAATCATATTGGAAATATGATATCAATTGTGCACGAACCATGCTCAAGTGCCTGGGTGAGTTGTACGATACAAAACTGGAGGAACAGGCCCTTCAATCCGCCATAGGCCTGCATGGAGCCGGCGGGTACCGGGCACAGTGCGGATTGGTGGAAGGAGGGCTGATGTTTATAGGCATTTATTACAGCAGGAAGGGAAGGACGGAAGAGGAAATCGGTTCCCTGTGTTATGAGTATGCCGATGAATTTACCAGAAAATTCGGTTCCTTAAAATGCTATGATTTAAGGCCAGGGGGTTTTACGCCCCAGGATCCGCCTCATATGTGTGAGGACTTAACATGCAGGGCTGCCGAATTTGCCTGGGAATTTATAAAGAAGAGGCCAATGAAAGACTGAATATATTTTAACCTTATAGGGAAGCAGCGAAGCGGACTGCGAATATCCGCTTTGACTATTTATTCTTATTGGATCTGCCGGACCGGGTCCGGTTCCAAATGGAATGAGATGATCTTAAGCCCTTATAGGGAGGACGGGAAAACAGGGAGGACGTATTTTGTAAAAGGTTCCTGGAGGATACGATGATTGCCAATTCTTCTAAAGCAGACAGGCTTGCAATGACGCAGACGAAGGCAGATGTTTTGGACATTCCCCACAGCTTCCATAAAATCGGAGAGCAGAACAATAAGAATCCTGCGGCCTTGTTTGCATAAGTATGCAAAGACGTGAACGTCCGGAACTTTATAAAGCCGATGGCCCATGAAAGAATGCGGATAACTGCAATTCCTGTGATCCAATGCAGCATCCAGGATTCAAAAGGAAGTATGGGAACCATTAAAAACAGCATAACACCAATAAATACCGTATCTGCAATGCTGTCAAGTACAGCGCCTGTTGCACCTGCGGTATTTGTTTTTCTGGCAATGAATCCATCCAGCATGTCTGAAAATCCACATAAGACGTATAGGGTGAAAAAGCTGGGTGAAAATGGTTTGAGGAAAAGCAGGATCAGACTGCCTGCAATCCGTAATCCTGTAATCGTATTTGGTATATAGTTCATCAACTTCATCGGATTGGTAATTCCTGTCTTTCCATGCATCTGCTAAGATTTGTGATAGTTATAAAAGTTCCATAGTTCGTCTTTTCGTTCCCACTTCATTCAGCTGCCGTTCCACTTCTTTTCCGATGTTGGGAAGCTTTGATAATTCTCCCATATGGTCCTCCTTATTGAATAATGTTTTTTTTATTATAGCTCATGTCGGAACCGGAGTAAATAACTACATTTTTTTAAGAAAACTAAACGGTTTTTAAAGAGGCGCCATGATGGGAATCTCAGAGGCGTTTTTGGGCGGTATGCAGAAAGCCGGATATTCTTAAAAAAATAATTCCGATGAAAATGAATCACGACATATAGGTGTCATGTTCCCTGTGCTACAATCCTCTTATCATAAAAGAAAAGAGGTGTGCAGATTGAACTATGAGAGAGTTGATTTAAAAGAAAAAAAGGTAGTAGGGCTGAAGGCCTGGACAAATAATGGGTCGCCGGATATGGGAAGGGTGATCGGAGGCCTGTGGGAAGACTTTTACGGGAAGGGTATTTACTCTGCCATTGAAGACAAGAGCAATGAAAAGGCATTGGGAATCTATACGGATTATGCTGGAAAAGAACTGGATGATTACAGCGTAATGGCAGCCTGCGAGGTAGAGACCGTAAATAGGATTCCAAAAGGGACGGCTTCCGGAACCATACCGGCAGGTGTATATGCAAAGTTTATGGTAAAAGGAGATATGCATAAGGCTGTAGCAGAGTTCTGGCAGGAGCTTTGGAACATGGATTTACCACGTTCCTTTGTCTGTGATTTTGAAGAATATCAGAATTCGGATATGGAGAATGCAGAGATCCATATTTACATTGGGTTGAAGGAGTAAAGGAGAATTATTATGAAAAGGACAATGATGCAGGTTTATGTAAAAGGGAGCAGGGAGGCTGTAGACCTGTATTTAAAAGCTTTTAATGCCACGTTAGGGTATAACGTAAAAAGCCAGGATGGTACATTTTATCATTCAGAACTTGATATTTGTGGTCATATTTTAGCAGTAGCTGAGGCAAATGACGGAATGGAAGAAAGGATTACAGGCAATACAATGCAGTTCTGCCTTCATTATGGCGAAGGAAATGAAGATATGGTGAAAGAGGCTTATGATATACTTAAAAAGGGCAGCAAAATTCTGGTTCCGTTAGGGCCATGCGAATACAGCCCATTGTGTGCAGATTTTATTGATATGTTTGGCGTCAGATGGTGTCTTTTTGTGTAACTGGTTTTACAGATTATGAGGTTTTTCAGCAATCATGGCCTGCACCTGAATATTGAGCAAATGACACAAATTATCTGCCGCCTATTGATAGAAGTAATTATCAATAGGCGGTGCTGATATTTAGTAGACTAATTCTTCAAAACCATCCTTAGAAGGGAATTGAATACTAACCGGTTGTCCCGGATTGTTATAATCTACATGGATGTTCATGTTCAGCCCCATGGATTCTCCGTCTTCTGTAATAGTCATGTTAAGAGAGATGACTTCTTTTGAGAAATACCCTTCCGGGCTGATGACAGCTTTACCGTTCAGCTGATTGATCCTGATATTGGAATCAGCCAGGGAAGGCCATATCTCGTCATAGAAATCATACAGATAATGTTCCAGTCCCTGCTTACTGCTGGAATAAAAAAGGATTTTGTTACCGGCCTGGTCATCTGTTATCTGCATATTATCCATAAATGCACTGAATTCTCCGGTAAGTCCCCCTAATGTAAGGTTTTTTGTCATATCTCCATAGCCGATTTTCATTTTATACTTTTCTGACTGTCCCTGATCCGAATAGTAACAGCCGCTGGTATAAAAATAAGTCTCTGTTTTTTGGATTCCCATCATATCAATGGTGGCTGAATTCAGATATTCCATGTCCGGAGTGTTTAAATCATGGTATTTAAGCAGCATATTCATGGTAATCGGAATGTCAAGTCCCACATAGGAAAAATTCATGAGGATGTCCGCTTTCATATCCATACCAGGAAGCTCAGAGCTGTTCTGGTCAGCAGCCTGATAAAGCTTAAGGCCTTCCTGACTGATCGCCTGGGCGGCAGAAGGACTGGAGGCTCTTTGGCGTACAATGCCCTGATCGGTCCATGCACCGGATTCGTTTACGGTACAGCCATCCGGTGCGGTGGTTCCGGTAAGAAGATATCCGTTTTCATCAAAATAGTAGCATTCTGCCATTCCGTCTCCATTGGAATCAATCCATTCCCAGGTGGAAACCGGATAGGTTTTATTGCCATCCTGCCACCACCAGCCATGTGAATCCTGCTTCCAGATTCCTCCAAAAGCGGCCGATGTCATGGAGATGGACAGAAGTGAAGTGACAGCGATTACTTTTAAGATTTTTTTCATGCTTTTCAATCCTCCTGCTACTAGCATCCGCCATCCGGCTTATTGGCTGGGGCGAGGCTGCTTCTTTCTGCTTTTGGGTCCATTGTACCATATTCTGGAAAAGACAACAATGGTTTTATAAAAGTGAGGATATAAGCTGGATGCTGGTATGTGACAGCCTTGCGGCAGTCAGTACGGTTACCGTGTTCTTTCTGCTAAAGACCGGGAGACTGGAAATCTGGCATCTTTATCTGCTGAATGCCCTGAACGGTTTAATGAATACTATTCAGCAGCCTGCTTCTGATGTGGCTGTGAGTCTGGTCACGCCCAAAAGCCAGTACCAGCGGGTAAGTGGATTTAAGTCATTTTCTAATTTCCTGGTTACCATCCTGACTCCGGTATTCGCGGCGGCTATACTGGCATTTGCCGGGTTGGAAGTGGTACTGATATTTGATTTAGTTACATTTCTAGCGGCGTTTGCCGCCCTTGCCTTCCTGATCAGGATTCCGGAACCGGACGGTAAGGAAAATAAGACCAGGGAGTCTGTGCCTGACGGGCAGCATATGGATTTTCCTTTTTGGAAGCGGCAAGGGCTCCGGGGCAGCGCTTTTATTTCTGGCAATTGCCTTTCTGGGAATCGCTGCCTGCCTTTTCTTCATAAGATATTCCCATATCTGGGAACTTGAAAATTAATTATATATATCCTGTATATGCTTTCCTTTAAATTTTAAAGGAGAGCTGCTAAAAGGTTGTAATAAAGTATCACACCAACGAAGAACAGGAGTATTATCGGGAGAGTTCTTTTCAATAACTCTCCCATATTTGTTTTGAAATAATCCGTAACAAGGGCAAGGCAGACGTGTGTGGGAGAAATCTGCATGGCACAGTAGGAAGCGGACATCAAAAGCATCATGAAAGCAACGCCCCCATCAGGGATTGCCGCGAAGGCCAGAGGAAGGCACAGGACGATGATTGCCGTTGAACCGCCGATAATGGAACCGAAAAAGAATATAAGGGCAAAAGCCAGATAGGTTGGAACCGGCAGGGTACTGAATAAATCCGGTAACCGGGATATGACGTCGGTATAAGTCAGGACCCCTTTGAAAATCATGATCAGCAGTGTATTGACAATGATTTTAGGTTCAAAAGCTGAAAGAAAAAAAGGTTTTATTTCTTTTAAATGGAAATGATATGTAAAAAATGCACTCAGGATTACGATTGTTGTTGCTGCATATACTTCCATGTGAAATGCAATAATCAGTACGATGGCAGCTGCAATCGTCCAGAGACTTCCTGCAAGGAGCTTTAAAGCCGCTGCTTTCGATACGTCATCTTCCTGTCCGATTTCTTTTGGTATTTTTCTTAGATAAAATAAATAACCGAGGAAAATGAGCAGCAGCACAGCCGGAAGCATGGCCAAAATAAAGGAGCCGGCGTCAACTTTGGACAGACCTAAGGCAATCAGTATAGAAGAATAGGTTGGAAGAAAGCTTTCCGGAATATGGCGGTAATAGCTGGTTACAAAGGTTTTGTCTTCCCTGCTCAGATAATCACCGCAGGAAGAATCTACTATAGACCCGCAGATATACACAGCTCCTGCAGAAGGGAGAAGTCCGATCAATATGGGGGCCAGCATGGCAGTGATCCGCCTGTTTCGAAACAGATTGTTAAGTGATGATTCTGCCGTCATAAGCAGATTCCTTTTCTCCAGCATACGCTGAAGAAAGGTTATAGTGTAAAAACTTAACAGGATGGAGAACGTGCTGCGGCTGAATACCGAATCACAGGCTATGAAGAAAGCGCTGGCTATTGGGACCTGATATAGGAAAAATGCCAGCAGGATGCTGCAGGTTATTGCCAGCCACAGGGGTCTTTTGAAGGCAAGGAGGACTAAGATGACTATAAAAACAAGAAGCAGCTTAAACATTTCCATTCAGACTACCTCTATTTCCTGCAATCAGTTCAATTTCGTACACCTGTGCCGCAATGACCGCTCTTTTCTCGATTCTTTCCATAGTGATTACCTCCTGTTTTTTTGATAATAAATTATTATTACGATAAATTATTATCAGGGAGTTTATCACTATCATAACCAGTTGTCAATTGATTTTTTTGTTTTCTGCTTTTTCTGATTTCCCAATCTTGCTGAGATACCGGTATATGGTTGCTTCTGAGCAATTCAGTTTATTAGCTGCTTCACTGACTGCGCCTTTGATCAGAAATATCCCTTTTTCATTTAACTGTTTTACAATCGATATTTTTTCATCCTGGGTGAGACGGTCCGCAGGAATTCTGTTTTCCGTAATATAATCGGGCATGGCGCTCATAATGATATCACCGATATCATTGGTGAAGGTTTCCGTGTGTTCTGGGACAGGTACCACGACGTTTTTGACAGGGAGGTCCGGTGAGATCCGGCCAAGCTTTAAAATGGAGCTGCATAATTCCCTGTACACCTGGATATCTACATTCAGGCAGAGCATTCCAAGAAGCTCCTGTCCCTCTTTGATAAAAAGGGTTGAGGAGATCAGGGGTTTCTTGTCCTTTGTCAGACCGCTGTAATTGATGAGATAGGGTTCCTTTTTCCAGATTCCCTGCTGTATGATCTTAAGTGCCAGATCCGTTAGGGGCGCACCAACTGTCCGTCCGCTGTTCTGGCCGTTTGCGATTGCAGTAATACATCGTTTTCCTTCCCGCAGATCCAGTAATGCCACTTCGTAATTATCACTTAGAACATTTCCCAGAAAATAAGTGAGTAATTCATAATGTGTCATGATATCCATTATCATTTGCTCCTTCTTTTTCATTTTTATGTAATTAAATTCCATAAGTCAGACAATAAATACATGTATCATTATATACGAAAAGGGTTGCCGTGGCAATCGTTGTCCTTAAAATATCTATCAATTAACAAAGTTTGTGAGAAATGTATTAAATTAGTGAATTTAAACCAAAACTTTTGTGAAAATAATAAAACATTATTATCTTGATAAAAAAATATTGACAAACGGGATTCTATAGCATATACTTTCCGTAATAGTTCCGCAGCCGTTATGTAATTGAAACATATAGTGGACAAAGGCGTTTGCTTAGAACGTGTGAAACAGATGAGAATCGGATTTTAAATCTGAAGACTATCTGCCAGCCGTTTATGGTGAACGTCTTTTTTGATGCTTTTTAAAAGCTGGCGGACCGGAACGGTAACAATGAAACAGGCAAAGCAGATGAAGGAGGATAAATAATGAAAAAGTCAATAAAAAGAATGGTATGTTCCGTTATGGTTTTAACAGTTATCTTTGCTGCCGCCGGCTGCAGCAAGAGCAGGGATTCCGGTGCTGCCAAAGTGAAAGTGGGTACAGGCAACGGAATGCCTCCCTATTGTTCCCTTGACGATAAAGGGGAACCCACTGGTTACGACGTTGCGGTCCTGCAAGAAATAGACAAACGGCTGGATCAGTATGAATTTGATATTCAGGCTATGGATTTTAACACTTTGATCGTATCTATTGACTCCGGTGCTTTGGATGTTGTATCTCACCAGCTTGTAAAAAGTGATGCACGCAAGGAAAAATATCTTTTCCCGGAACAATATTACTGCCTGTCCCCCATGTCCTTATGCGTAAAGAAGGACAGCGGGATCAAAACACTGGCAGATATGGCCGGAAAATCGATCAACCAGTCCCCTACAAGCTATGAGTACTCTATGCTGACTGCTTATAATGAAAAAAATCCGGGAAAAGAAATTAAGATCAATGCAGTCAGTGATTTATCAACAGCAGATGGTTTCAAACAGGTGGCAAACGGACAGGTGGACGCGGCTCTTACCTATCAGTCGACGTATGAAAGCGTACAGAAGGAATTGAATCTGGATAATCTGGATCTTACGGACGTGGTCATGGTGGAGGATACTTATATCATGTGTGCAAAAGGGAAGGATGATCTGTGTAAGGCCATTGACGGTGCTTTGAAGGATATGGTAAAAGATGGGACGCTGTCTAAGATATCGACAGAATATCTGGGGCAGGATGTATTTACGGATTATTCCGATATGATAAATATTACAGCAAACTAGGATCTGATAGAAATGGAGGGAAAAGGATTTGGAGAATACATTTAAACCGGAAACAATCATAGGTTATATTCCCAATATTTTACGGGCTTTTCCTGTTACCATGGAAATATTGCTGTTATCTCTGCTGATCAGTCTGATACTGGGCTTTTTCGTTACGGTGGCGGGCATTGGAAAGAAAAAATGGCTGCGTACTATCGCAAACGGCTATATTTCCTTTCTGAGAGGTATTCCGACTCTTGTGCTGATATTTCTTATCTATCTTGGATTGCCCCAGCTTGCCCAGGGCATCGGACTTGATCTTTTGGGAATCAGTAAGACCGCATTTATTATAGCCTGTCTGTCTTTAAGCACTTCCGCAAATATGGCGGAAATGATGAGGGCTTCCTATCTGGCAGTGGATAAGGGGCAGAGGGAGGCGGCCTACAGCGTCGGCATGAAGGAATTTACCGCATTCCGGAGGATCGTATTTCCTCAGGCATTTGGAATTGCCATACCGGCTCTTGGAAATAACATTATAATGCTGTTTAAGGAAACATCCCTGGCATTTGCCATCGGCGTTATAGATCTGATGGGAAAAGCCAGAGCCATCAGCTCTGCCAGCTATGGTGCCAACCGGCTGGAAGTATATATTGCCACCGGCATGATCTTCTGGGCCATTTGTATCCTGTTGGAGTATTTAAGTAAATTTACCGAACGAATTTATACAAAGGGCAGAAGAAAAGCAACGAGTTAATGAAATGATTGCTGATGCAGAAAAGAGGTAAACATGATAGATTTCAAATTTATTATAGAATCATTGCCGAAAATTATAATGGCTGTACCAATTACACTATTCATGGCCTTTGTTTCTGCCGGTGCCGGCTGGCTGGCAGGGATTTTCATAGCACTCATCAGAAAGTACCGGATACCGTTTCTGTCACAGATCTGTGCCGTGTTCGTTTCCTTTATGAGAGGAGTGCCTATGGTCATCCTGCTGTACATATCCTATTATGCATTACCGATCCTTCTGTATAATTATGGCCAGAGCATTGGAATTACCATTGACGGAAATACAGTACCGGCAGTGTTTTATGCAATCATAGCCCTGATTCTGGATCAGGCCGCTTATTCATCAGAAATATTCCGGTCAGCCCTCTCAGCCGTTGACGAGGGACAGATGGAGGCAGCTTTCAGTGTGGGAATGACAAGGTCCCAGGCTCTGATACGCATCATTTTTCCTCAGGCCCTTGCCATCGCCCTTCCGAATCTGGGCGGAATTTTTATAGGTTTAATAAAGGGTACATCCCTTGCCTATTATGTAGGGGTATATGAAATAACTGCAACAGCAAATCTGCTTGCAATGCCGGCACTGAATTTTATTGAAGCTTATATAATGACTACTATTATATATGAAGTGATCAGTTTCATTTTTAACAAATTGTTCAGGAGCTGTGAAGACAGGCTAAAGAAATTCAGGGCAGGCACGGCTGCTTAAGCAGCAGCTGTTCAACTAGAAAGGAGCAGTTATTATGGCATATATGGTCGAATTAAACAATATTCATAAATCCTTTGGAAAAAACCACATTTTAAAGGGTGTCAGCTTAAAGATCGAAAAAGGGGAAGTTGTGGTTATCCTGGGACCCAGCGGTTCCGGCAAGACCACCCTTCTTCGTACCGTAAATTTTCTGGACAGTGCCGATGACGGCAGTATTACCGTAAATGG
The DNA here is from genome assembly GCA_964402355.1 of uncultured Lacrimispora sp. Lineage (GTDB taxonomy): Bacteria > Bacillota > Clostridia > Lachnospirales > Lachnospiraceae > Lacrimispora. The sequence continues at coordinate 315,375 of CAYOCB010000001.1, read as the reverse complement.
ATTTCAATTAGAATGCAGGAAGCATTCCAAGTCCCAGGTAATTGAATTAAGAAGAAAGACAGCCATGGTCTTCCAGAATTATAATCTGTTTCAGAATAAAACGATTCTGGAAAATGTCATGGAAGGCCTAGTGACGGTTAAAAAGTTCAAAAAATCCGATGCAGAGAAAATGAGCAGGGAAATCCTCGCAAAGGTTGGGCTTTCTGAGCGGTGTGATTTTTATCCATCCCAGCTTTCCGGCGGACAGCAGCAAAGGGCGGGGATTGCAAGAGCTTTGATCCTGGACCCGGATGTCATTCTTTTTGATGAACCCACCTCGGCCCTGGATCCTGAGTTAGTAGGAGAGGTTTTAAATACTATAAAGACCGTTGCCCAGACAGGCATTACCATGATTGTGGTGACCCATGAGATTTCCTTTGCAAGAGAAGTCGCTTCCAGGATCATTTTCATGGAGGGCGGAAACATTGTGGAGGAAGGCAGACCTTCTGAGATTCTGGTAAATCCAAGGGAGCCGAGAACCCGGCAGTTTTTAAAAAGGATCACCGGGCCCCAGGCAGTTAACTAATAAAAGAACGGAGGTAGTCATATGTCGGCTGTCAATACGATATGGGTTTTAGTCGGAGCGGCTCTTGTATTTTTTATGCAGGCAGGTTTTGCCATGGTGGAGGCAGGCTTTACCAGAGCAAAGAACTCCGGAAATATTATCATGAAAAATATGATGGATTTTTGTATTGGAACTCCTGCGTACTGGTTTGTTGGTTTTGGGATCATGTTTGGATCGGCTTCCGGTATTTTCGGAGGATTTGATTTTTTCATACACGGAAATTACAGCCAGATCCTTCCTCCGGGTATTTCTCTTTGGACCTTTGTCATATTCCAGACGGTTTTCTGTGCGACTGCAGCAACCATTGTATCCGGTGCCATGGCGGAACGAACGAAATTTTCTGCTTACTGTGTCTACAGTGCCGTTATATCCTGCGTTGTTTATCCGGTATCCGGACACTGGATATGGGGCGGCGGGTGGCTGTCCCAGCTGGGGTTTCATGATTTTGCCGGTTCTACGGCTGTACATATGGCAGGCGGCTCGGCGGCCGTTATCGGTGCCGCAATTCTGGGCCCCAGAATCGGAAAATACTCAAAGGATGGAAAACCAAAAGCAATCCTGGGTCACAGCATAACTCTTGGTGCATTAGGCGTATTTATTCTCTGGTTCTGCTGGTTTGGTTTTAACGGCGGCTCTACCCTGTCCATGGAAGGGGACAGTATGGAAGCAGCAGGAAGAATCTTTATGACCACCAATCTAGCTGCTGCCGTTTCCACCTGTACGACTATGCTATTTACCTGGATCCGTTACAGAAAGCCAGATGTTTCCATGACTTTAAACGGGACTCTGGCAGGACTGGTTGCCATTACGGCCGGATGTGATGCCGTAACGCCAGGAGGTGCCGCAGTCATTGGAATCTGTGCAGGGATTGCGGTGGTGCTTTCTATTGAATGGATCGACTCCGTATTAAAGATCGATGATCCGGTAGGTGCGGTGGGGGTACATGGAGTATGCGGGGCGCTGGGGACCCTGCTGGTTGGATTACTGGCACGGGACGGCGGTCTGTTTTATGGCGGCGGGGTACATCTGCTGGGGGTTCAGCTTCTTGGTATTCTTTCCGTGGCAGCCTGGGTAGGCATTGTCATGTTTGCGGTATTTAAGTTTATTGACCGGACAATTGGACTGCGTGTTACGGAAAGAGAAGAGATGGAAGGACTTGACAGTACCGAGCATGGTCTTGCCAATGCATATGCGGATTTTCTGCCTGTAGTGCCTATGGAAAGTCTGGCAAACCATGTAGAAAATGTTTCTGGAGTGAATGTAATTAAAAAGGACGTGCCTGTGGATGAGGCTATCCCTATTCAGGTTTTGGATAGACACGAACGGAATTCTTCCAGGTCCCCGTTGACAAAGATTGAAATCATTGCAAAACAGTCCAGATTTGAAGCGCTGAAAAATGCCATGAATGATATCGGTGTTACTGGAATGACGGTTACCCAGGTGCTTGGCTGCGGCATACAGAAAGGTGCAGCTGAATATTACCGCGGCGTACCGGTCGATATGACGCTGCTGCCGAAGGTCCAGGTCGAAATTGTGGTGGCCAGGGTTCCGGCAGAGGAAGTGGTACGGACAGCGAGAAAAGTGCTGTATACGGGCCATATCGGTGATGGCAAGATATTTATCTATGATGTACGGGATGCGGTGAAGGTACGTACGGGTGAGACCGGGTATGATGCAATGCAGGGAGTAGACGATATTTAACAGTTCATAATAAGAATGGTCTTCCCTGCGGCTTACAGGCATGATATAATTAAGAAAGCAAAGATAAAAACACAATCCATGGCATCTGCCATGCAGTTCCGGTTGGTAGTCCGGACGGAAACGGTTATATGAACTGTTTTCAAGTAGCCCTCCTCCTTGGTCGTCCGTTCTTTGTTTATAACAATTTAAGGAGGAACTGTTATGGACAAAGTTTCGGTAAATTTTCTGGTGTTTTTTGAGGAGCCGTTCTGGATAGGGATTTTGGAACGCCTTTCAGATGGAAAGCTTTCGGTATGCAAGGTGACCTTTGGCGCTGAGCCGAAGGACTATGAAGTGAAGGAATTCCTTCTTGAAAATTACTATAAGCTGCGGCTTAGTCCGGCTGTGGAAGCAGCTGTAAAAGAAAAGCCCCGTAATCCCAAACGGATGAAGAGAGAAGTCCGCAGGCAGATCCAGAATGCCGGTATCGGTACGAAATCCCAGCAGGCACTGAAATTACAGCATGAACAGGTAAAACAGGAGCACAGGGTATTTTCGCGGGACGAAAAGGATGCAGAAAAACAGCGCCAGTTTGAGCGGAAGCAGCAAAAAAAGAAAGAGAAACACAGGGGCAGATAATGCCCCTTTCTCTTTTGGAAAAAAGGCATGAAAACTGTTTGCTTCTTGCACCGGTCCGTAAAGAACGCTATAATAATACATAAATTGACAAAAGAAGGTGAAATTTATGTATATAGCGGATTTACATATTCATTCCCATTATTCCAGGGCTACCAGTAAGGACTGTACACCAGAGTATTTAGATCTTTGGGCCAGACACAAAGGGATCGGCATACTGGGAACCGGGGATTTTACCCACCCGGCGTGGCGGGAGGAATTAAAGGAAAAGCTGATCCCTGCAGAGGAAGGGCTTTACCTGTTAAAGGATGAATACAGGCTGGATAAGGAACATTTGAATGGAGCCTTTGTTCCCAGGTTTGTGATATCCGGTGAAATCAGTTCCATTTACAAGAAAAACGGGAAGGTCAGGAAGGTTCACAGCCTGATCCTCCTGCCAGGTCTTGAGGAAGCGGAGCTTCTTTCAAAAAAACTGGAAACCATAGGAAACATCCATTCGGACGGCAGACCCATTCTGGGGCTGGACTGCCATGATCTGCTGGAAATCATGCTGGAATTGTGCCCACGGGCCATTTATGTTCCGGCCCACATCTGGACACCGCATTTTTCCCTGTTCGGGGCTTTTTCAGGATTTGATACCATAGAGGAGTGCTTTGAGGACTTAACACCCCATATCCGTGCGCTGGAAACCGGGCTGTCTGCAGATCCGCCCATGATCTGGCGCCTGTCTGCCCTGGACCGTTTTAAACTTATATCCAACTCGGATGCCCATTCCCCTTCTAAGCTTGGCCGGGAGGCAAATCTTCTGGATATCGATTTGTCCTATTCCGGGCTTTACGGAGCCATACAAAACGGGGAGGGGTTAAAGGGAACCATTGAATTTTTCCCTGAAGAGGGGAAATACCATTATGACGGCCATCGGAAATGCCATCTCTGCCTGTCTCCTCTGGAAGCAGAAACATATTCCGGCAGGTGCCCGGTATGCGGCCGCAAGCTGACCACCGGAGTATCCCACCGGATCGAACAGCTGGCGGACCGGAGCGAGGGCTTTGTGCTGCCAGAAGGAAAGCCTTTTGAGAGCATAATACCTCTTCCTGAGGTGATTGGGGCTTCTATCGGTTATTCCGCCGCAAGCCGCAAAGTACAGAATCAGTATGAATCCATGGTGAGGAATCTGGGGCCGGAATTTCAGATATTAAGAGAGCTGCCTCTGGAAGATATCCGTAAGGCTTCCGGTTACCTGATTTCCGAGGGAATCAGACGGTTAAGGGAAAAAAGGGTGGAATGCCATCCCGGATTTGACGGTGAATATGGAACGATTCAGCTGTTTAAACCGGGCGAAATAGATAACCTGACCGGACAAATCAGCTTCTTCAGCGGGGAGCAGCTAACCGAACCGGATAAAAGGGAACGGCCTGCCGGAAAAGCAGAAAAAAAGAGAAACGCCTTTGTAATGGATGAAAAAGAGGAACAAAAGGAGAATGATTTACCTGATTCTTTAAATGACAGGCAGAAGGATGCAGTTAATTTGGCATATCGTGCCATAGCCGTAATAGCAGGACCGGGTACCGGAAAGACAAGAACGCTGGTTTCCCGGGCAGTCCATCTGCTGAAAGTGAGGAAGGTAAAAGCATCGGAGATGACAGCGGTCACCTTTACGAAACAGGCAGCAGAAGAGATGAGAAGCCGTCTGGAACAGGCAGCCGGGGGGAAACGGGCTGTAAACCGAATGAATATAGGAACCTTTCACTCCATTTGCCATCAGTTTCTGATTAAGCAGGGGCTTGACTTCCGGGTGGCGGATGAGATGGAAGTTCTGGAACTGGCCCAGGAGGTTATCAGACAGTTTGAACTGAACATGAAGCCCAGGCAGTTTTTAAACCTGATATCCCGTAAAAAGACTGGACTGGGACTGCTTAAAGGGGAACAGTCAGAAGCATGGGACCTGCCAAAGCTGGAGGCTGCCGGTGCGGCATATGATGAATGCCTTGCTGAAGAAGGGATTCTGGATTATGACGATCTTTTAATAAAAACCCTCCGGATTCTGAAAGAAGAGAAAAAGAATGAATACAGAAAGCAGCATTTTTCCTATCTGCTGGTGGATGAGTTTCAGGATATCTGTCCGGTTCAGTATGAGTTACTAAAGGTCTGGAACCGGGGAGGGAAGGAATTATTCGTTATCGGAGATCCGGATCAGGCGATTTATTCTTTCCGCGGAGCTGATGCCGGATGCTTTAGCCGTCTGTCCTTAGATTTCAAAGAACTGCAGACCATCCGGCTAAAGGAGAATTACCGTTCTGCACCTCATATCCTGTCCGCCGCATTGGCAGTTATTGAAAAGAACGGCGGAATAAAACGGGAACTTGTTCCAGTTCGGGAGAGTGGAAATCCAGTGCGTCTGGTGACTGCAGCCGGTGAAATGGCAGAAGATATCTTTGCGGCAAAGGAGATTACCCGGATCATTGGAGGAATTGACATGCTGGATACGGAAAGAAATCCGGCAGGACAGAAGATACGCGGCTTTGGGGATATTGCTGTTTTATACAGGACTCACAGACAGGCAGAGCTATTGGAAAAATGTCTCCGGAAAGAGGGGATTCCCTATGTGGTTGCAGGAAGGGAAGATTTTCTTATGCAGGACTCTGTCCGCGGTACCATCTGCTTTTTTAAGTATCTGATGAACCGGGAAGATGAACGTGCCTGCCGGTTAAGCCTTAAATTATTATGGAACCTGCCGGATCAAGATATAACCGGGACTGTTGTTGAATCAATCATAGAAAAGTACCAGTCCGGAATTAAAAAGGAAAAGCCTGGGAAGATTCTCTTAAGTTTTATGGAGGAAATGAATTTTAAGGAGCAGGAACCTATGGAGAAGCTTGTCTCCATGGCATTGTTCTATAAGACCATGGCTGAGTTTCTTAAAGCTCTGTCCTTTGGCGGGGAAAGTGACTTGAAGCGGTGCGGCGGCAAAATCTATACCCCGGACGCCGTTACTCTTATGACTCTTCACGGATCGAAAGGACTGGAGTTTCCGGTGGTCATGATATGCGGTGTGAGAAAAGGCCGGATTCCTCTGGAAACGGATAAACAGGATGCAGGTATGGAAGAGGAGCGGCGTCTTTTCTATGTTGGAATGACCCGTGCAAGAGAGGAACTGATTCTGATCACATCTTCCCAGCCCTCTGCTTTCCTGGATGATGTGCCGGAGGAATACATGGCAAGGGAAAATGTGAAAAAGCAGAAGGCTTTTTACAGTGGGAAGCAGATGAGTATTTTTGAATTTTTATAAGACAGGTATGTTGGGGAAGCGGTGTGAGAAAAATTAGGGAAATAAATTAAATCAATATGGGAATGCAGAAGACTGTACTGAAATCTGTATGGTCTTTTTTGTGTTTGATGTGGTTGTTTTTTTATGAAGCAGCTGGAAAATATTGGATGATGTGCAAATTTTGGAAGTAAACGTGTATAATTTTGGAACTTGGGTTGAAATAGTGGTCAGAAAATGTAGAATGTGAGTATATTCATAACTTTTGGCAAGGATGGTATTGTTTCATTCAAATTAAAATGGCCCAATGACTGGAACGATAGTAAGTTATTATAAAATGGACCACCACCGTTGGTATCATTGAGTATGATATTTGGCAGGAGAAAGGATTGGAGGATACAGAAATTTAATTTAAAAGTAGAGGTAAATGGGAATGAAATATCAGGATAAGTCGATTGTGTTGAGAAAATGCGAGAAAGAAAAACGTAAGTATTGCAGTGTTGAAACCGGAATATACGTTGGTGAAGAGTTAATAACATTTAAAAATGAGACTTTGTTTGATGATAAAATAAAAGTTATGTTACCAGAAAATTTTAAAGAGATGGATTCCTCTGCTGCAAGGAAAAAATATTCTTCAGAACAAAGAACGGAAGTAATTATATCAAATAAAAATTATACAGTCAACTTTACGTTTAACTTATTAGAGAAAAAGATTGACAGACTGGAAGTGGAAGAGACGATCGATAAACTTGCTGATTTGTTTAAAGGAGTATTTCCTTCAGATGTCTTTGGAGAAAAAGGGGAACTTAATTACGAAGACAGGTATGGACGCTGGTTTTGTTTCCAGAGTTTTTCTTTAAATGAAACAGTGAATAATTTTTTATGTGTCATTTCAATCAAGGATATTGCTGTTCTTGGAATGTTTAATTGTTTACTTGAACAGGGAAGCGATTGGAATCCAGTTTTTATTAAAGTAGCAGAAACCATTGATTTTGTTAATAAGGAGAATAAATGAGCTCTGAACTGCGTGGCAGACGTTTCACAGATGCCTGCCGGCAGTTTCCCACAGTGTAATCCGGTTTGTATATATGGAAAATGGATTCTAATTGACAGGAATCAGGATAGGAGATATTCAAAAGACACAAACTGGATTATACTGCTTTCTAAATAGGGTAAGTTAAAGATTAATTACGCTCTGGGGTTTTCCCGCCAAAAATGCTTTCAGATTTTCTATAGCAATTTCTACAGCACGCAGCCTTGAGGTTTTGGGATACCATGCAATATGCCCGGTGATAACCGCATTTTCGCAGTCCATAAGTGGAGTATGTCTGGTGGCAGGTTCCTCTGTAAGACAGTCCAGCCCTGCTGCATATAATCTGCCTGATCTTAAGGCACGATAAAGAGCTTCTTCATCAACCAGTGCTCCCCGGGCTGTATTTAATAAGACCGCACTGGTTTTCATTTTTGCAATCGTTTCATCATTTATAATATGATAAGTCTTTTGGGTAACCGGAAGGTGAAGCGATAAAACATCAGAGCGTTCAAACAGCTGGTCTGATGTAACCTGTTCAATAAACGCATATTCTGCCCCATCTTTTTTTGTGCTGCTGGAAGCAATGACTTTCATACCGAAGCCATATGCCATTTTTGCAACCCAGAAACCAATGTTTCCAAGTCCGTAGATTCCCATTGTTTTTCCGTACAGTTCCATTTGGTCTGTTTGTGACTGCATATAGGCAGACCGGATTCTTTTGTCCGACCAGTCGTGTGATTTGATATGCTGGCTATTGATATGTACCCCATGGCATATTTCCATTAACAGAGCCATGGTATACTCCGCTATGGTCATTGAGCCGTATACGGTATTCGTTATTATCACACCATATTGTCTGGTCAGATCACGATTAAAATCTCCATACCCCATTGCTAAAGTTCCGATATAGCGCAGGTTTTTATGCTTTTGAAAGAAAGATTCAGATAAACTTGCTTCTCTGATCTGGTATCCTATCAATATTTCCGTATTCCCTATTAATTCATCCAGCTGTTCCGGTAAAAAGGTATCACGGTAATACATTTTGTACGAGGAAATTTCCGGAATCTGTTCTATACACTGTTCCATATAATTACTGATTTCTAAATCTTCCGGTCCGGTCCAGGCCGGCGGACCTTGTAAGATAACTGCTTTCATTCACTTACCTGCTTTCTTTTTTGTAAAGCTGTATAATCAGCTTGGTTTTTGTTTGTTCCCGGCTGAATGAGCACTTGAGCTCACCTCGTATGGATATAAAACATACTTAAGGACAAGTATAAAGAGTTTGAGGAAAATTGTCAAATAAAATTATACATGTATAAAAAATATTTGCGTAGATATGCATGAATATTAACAAAAATCAAAAGAAAGCCTATAAAAAATTAAAAAACTATTGATTTTTAAAATTGTTCGTGTATAATAACTGTAACAGTGGAAAGGACAAACCACCCTATGAATAAAGAGAAAAAGGTTGAGCGGTTAGGACAACGGAATGTATATCATTTACTGCTTACCATGTCCGTTCCGGCGGTATTTGGAAATCTCTCCAACATTATTTATTATCTGGCTGACCGGCTGATTGTAGGGAATTACCAGGGAAGGGATGGGTTGGGAGCAATAGCCGCCATAGTACCGCTCAATAACATCATGACAGCGCTTACTTTATTTTTAACAGTTGGCGGCGCTTCTTATCTTTCCATCAGCCTTGGAAAAAAAGAGGAAATGCATGCAGACCGGATTTTTACGAATATTTGTGTACAGGCGGTTTTAACTTCCTCATTGCTCTCGTCTCTTTATTTTATATTTGCCAGACCTCTGATTATCCTGTGCGGAGCAAAGGAAGGAACTGTACTTTATGAGCTGGCAGTCCAATATTTGAGAATCATCTGCATCGGTCAGGTTTTTCAGATGGTACAGCAGGCATTGGCCGCACAGATAAGAGCAGAAGGCTCGGTTTCTTATTCCATGAAGGTTTTTTTGACCGGAGGAATCATGAACATAGTATTGGATATGGTCCTGGTAGCTGGATGCAATATGGGAATCCAGGGTGCAGCGATTGCAACCGTAATAAGCCAGTTTATCTCCATGACAGCAGCGATTGCCTATTATTCCGGAAAAAAGCATACAGTCAGTTTTATCGGTATAAAGGAAGTCCGTTTAAAAGAAATGGCCATGGTCACAAAGCTGGGGGCGGCTCCGGCGCTGTATCAGGGACTTGCTTTTATATCGAATATACTGTTCAATCGTCTGCTCATGCACTACGGAGATGCAGAACTGGCAGCTGGAGGTGATATTGCCATCTCAGCCATGGGTGTGATAGCAACCGTTGATATGATCACCATACTGGTCATTATGGGAATCAATCAGGCTGTTTCTCCCATTGTAAGCTATAACTACGGAGCAGGAAACTATGAACGGGTCGAAAAAGTTTCCAAAGCCTCATTGCTGCTGGGATTTTTAATTGGTACCCTGACCTGGGGATTTATGATGGGAAAGCCGGAATTTCTGTTTTCGCTCTTTAGCAGAACGGATACAGAGCTGATCAGGTATGGTGCAGAGGCAATGAAGACAATGAAGGTATTTGCCTGTTTTATCGGAGTGCAGACCCTGGCATCCATGTTTTTTTCTGCAATTGGAAAGCCAAAGACAGCGGTGATTCTTTCCTTGATCAGGCAAATTGGTACGCTTATTCCGGCATTGCTGGTTTTTCCCGCAATTTTTGGATTGAAGGGCGTGTTTTATGCACAGGCGGCTTCGGATTTGATGGCTGTGGTTTTAGTTCTGGTGATTTATGCACACGGTATTAGAAAATATGTCAGAAAGCCGGTTCATAATCCTGTTTTTATAAAATAAAAAAATAAGGCAATAGAAAATTGCCGGAAGGAGTCAATATGATTGAACAGCTGGCCAAAGAGAATGTAAAAAAAATTCCGCCGTACATACCGGGGAAGAATCCGGAAAAGGGAAAGGGTGGTATGGAAGAAGTCTATAAGCTTTCTTCCAATGAAAATCAATTGGGGCCAAGTCCCAAAGCAATGAAAGCGTTAGCTGAAAGTATTTGGAAAACCTATCTTTACCCGGATTTTTTTGCTTCTGATTTAAGAGATAAAATAGCAGGAAAGCTGGGATTTGGAAAAGAAAACGTTATAACGGCATGCGGTTCCAGCATGATCCTGGAATTGCTGGGACAGGTATTTGTACTGCCCCAGGATGAAGTGATTTTCTGTGTGCCCACGTTTATGCTGTATGCAAGCATAACCACAGGAAACGATGGAATACCGGTCATGCTTCCTTTAAATGAAAAGTTAGAGTACGACCTTGAAGCGATGTTAAAAGCGATCAGCAGTAAGACGAAAATGGTTATAATCTGCAATCCCAATAACCCTACCGGAACAGCACTGTCCGGTGCTGTGATCCGGGAATTTATAAAAAAGGTGCCGGATAATGTCATCATTGTGGTGGATGAAGCCTATATCGAATATGCAGAGCGGATGGATGTGGAAACAATGCTTCCCATGGTCAGGGAAAGGGAAAATGTCATCGTCCTGCGTACATTTTCTAAGATTTACGGATTGGCAGGACTGAGGGTAGGATATGGAATTGCCTCTTCTGCAATTATTGATTTATTAAGCAGAAAGCTTCCGGCCTTTAATACCAACAAAGCTGCCATAGAAGCTGCAAAAGCGGCACTGGATGATGATGAATTTTTAAATCGGACTTATGAAGCCACACGGGAGGGCAGACGATATTTAACGGAAGAATTTGAAAAACTTGGTTTTACCGTCTATGAATCGCAGACCAATTTTATTTATACAGATACTCACAGGGATGCGGCTCTGGTTTCGGAAAAACTGGAGAAGAAGGGGATTATCATCCGGGGGAATTTTCCGTTTACGAGAATTACCATTGGAACCATGGAACAGAACCGGAAGGTTGTTAAGTGTATGAAGGAATTTGCAGGACAACGAGGGAGTTGCTGAAAAAAGGCATCTCCCTGTTTTTTTATCATGAATCCGCAATTTTCTCAAGAATCGGCGTAAAGTTTCCTACAATGTCGATATAATAGTTTTTCATTTCCAAAAGGATTTCATCGCAAAAAGATACATCTTCATGAAAGAAGGTCAGAATGGTTTTTAAATAAAAGCGCAGATAGTGCTCCGTATCATAGTGTTCATTATGGCTCAAAGCATATTCTGTCAGGGCAGGCTTTATTGAAGACATGCTGATACAGGTAAAGGTATAATCCGATCCTTCAAAATCGGCGGTGATGATGTGGCTCATGCCGTCAATGATCATTTCACGTATGTAGGTAATGATTTCCGGTTCGTTTGTGATTTCCCTGTAGAAACGGCCGAAAGCTTTATTTTCAAGACAGAGATATAATTCCAGGGAACAGGAAAAAAGGAAGTATTTTAATGGAGTTTCGCCATAACCATAGGTCTCCAGCTTTTTATCAAACGTATTCCGGATATCACGATAGATTAAAGCCGCAATCGTATTCTTGCTTCCAAAATGATATTTGATGAGACCCAGGCTGGCACCGGATAATTCGGCGATCTGTCTTGTGGTCGTAGCGGTGTAGCCTTTGTTAAAAAAAAGTGTTCGTGCTGTTTTTAAAATAGAATTTTTTGTATCGATGCTTTTTTGATATTGTGCCATTTTAGGATTCTCCTGAATTTGATAGGTATAGTTTAAGTGCAAACAAAAAATTAGTCAAGATTAAAATTCATAATCAGAGGAGGAGTATTTATGAAGAAACAATTCATTGCAGCCGTTTTATTGCTGTCCTTATCCCTTACTGCATGCAGCACGACAGGAAAAACGGATACCTCGTGGGAGCCTGCCCCTTCGTTGGGTACGGAAGACTCAAAAGCTCCGGCAGAGGGGGCGGCGTCACAGACCGTAAGAATCAACCTGACCGCAGAGCCGCCTTCTTTGAATTCCTGCATGTCTTATGATGTGGTATCTTTTAATGTTTTAAGACATGTGGAAGAGGGACTTACAAAATTAGATGATAAGAATCAGGTGATTCCGGGAATTGCAGAAAGCTGGGATATATCAGATGACCAGTTGACCTATACGTTTCATTTGAGAGATGCAAAATGGTCCAATGGGGAAGCAGTTACTGCAAAGGATTTCGTTTTTGCATGGCAGACCGTTCTGGCAAATGAAACAGGCGCTCCGTTCGCTTATCTGATGTATGACATCAAAGGTGCGAAGGAATATAATGCAGGGAGTGCCGGGAAGGATGCTTTAGCGGTTACAGCTCAGGATGATAAGACCTTAGTGGTCACCCTGGAACATGCCATTCCGTACTTTCCGTTCTTATGCTCTCAGATTACGTTTCTTCCAATTAATGAGTCCTTTTATAAGAGCGTAGTAAGCAGCGGGGGTACCTATGCCAGTGATATAGATAAAATGTTATACAACGGACCGTTTACCACGACACTTTGGAACCATGAAAGCAATATCGTCCTGACGAAAAATGAAACGTACTATGATGCTTCCCAAATAAAATTAAAAGAAATCGATGCGGCTATGGTATCGGATGATTCGACTGCTTACAATATGTTTGTCACAGGACAATTAGATATGGTGAACCTGGGAACGGGAGATTTGATCCAGCAGGCAAAAAATCAAGGTTATGAAATACAGACGAAATCAAACGGTGCAACAGAATATCTGGAATTCAATACAAAGGACAGTGTCTTGTCCAATGTCAATATCAGAAAAGCGCTTTCTTATGCAATAGACCGTTCTGCACTGGTTAACAATGTATTAAAGGATTCTTCTGCCCCGGCATTAAGCTTTACAAACCCTGACATAGCAGCAAGTGACGGAACAAGCTTTCAAACACAGGTGGGTGACGTTGTGAAAGATAATAACGAAACAGAAGCAAAAGCGGCCTGGGAGCAGGGACTGATGGAACTTGGTTTAAAAGAGACTCCTCATTTGACTTTAACAATTGACGACAGGGATGTTGTGAAATTAAAGGCCGCAGTATTACAGGAATTCTGGAAAAAGAATCTTGGAATTGAAGTGGAAATTATCTCCATGCCTTACAAAGCTAAATTAGGGGCAGTAAATTCCGGAGATTTCCAGATGGATTTCAGCGGCTGGGGGCCTGACTATAACGATCCCATGACGTTCCTTGACATGTTTGTTACGGACAGCGGTATGACGCAATGCGGTTACTCCAGTGCACAATATGATGGTTTGATCGGACAGGCAAAGGCGGAACTTGATAAAACAAAAAGAAATGATCTTTTGATCCAGGCGGAACGATTGTTATTGAACGACTGCCCTATTACACCGCTTACGTTTGCTAATCAGGCTTATGTAACTTCTGAACGATTAAAGAACTATTCCAGAAGTTCCTTTCAGGATATGGATTTGATTAACGCTTACAGGGAATAAGACCGGGGAGGTAAGGATGCTGCGATATATACGAAAACGCCTGATGTATTCTGTTATCACTTTATGGGTACTGATTACCATTACATTCTTTATGATGCATTTTCTGCCGGGAGATCCGTTTATCGGAGACAAGCCCCTGACCCGTGAAGCAAAGGAAGCGTTATATATAAAATATGGATTGGACCAGCCGGTTCATATCCAGTATGTCACATACATAAAGAATGCTTTAAGAGGAGATCTTGGAGAATCCATGGTCTATCAGGGGCAAAAAGTCAGTACAATGATTGCTCATGCTTTTCCCTTTTCATTTGATCTGGGGATACGTGCCCTTTCCTTTGCTGTTATAGCAGGTATTTTACTTGGAATGGCTGCCGCACTGAATAACGGAAAGAAATGGGATAGAACTGCAATGATCATCTCAGCATTTGGAGTATCGGTACCAAGCTTTATTTTAGGCTCCCTGCTCCAGTATTTTCTTGGAGTAAAGCTTTCCGGCTGGACGGAACAGATATGGGGATTTCGTCTTTTTCCCATCAGCGGCTGGGAAAGCTTTCGCTATTCGTTAATGCCGGCCTTTGTATTGGGATTTGGTTCACTGGCTTCTATTTCAAGACTGATGCGTACAAGCCTTTTAGACGTTGCAGGGTTGGATTATATAAAAACTGCGCGCTCCAAAGGATTAAATAAGCGGCAGATTGTATTGAAACACATGTTCCGCAATTCGATTTCACCGGTTATAACCGTATTGGGACCTATGGCGGCTTCCATTTTAACAGGAGCTTTTGTTGTGGAAAATATTTTCAACATTCCGGGAATGGGTAAATTTTTTGTCAGTGGAATTCAATCCAATGATTATCCGATGATTGCGGGAACTACATTGTTTTATGGTTCATTTATCATACTTGCCAATTTGCTGGTGGATATTGCCTATATGATCATTGATCCCAATGTACGTCTGGAAAAGAACAGGGGGTGAGTCTTTTGGAAGAAAACTTATTTGAACTTGTTGGCCCGGTATCCGGGCTGAATAATAACAGCAGTACAGCCCCGGGCATTAGCTTTTCACAGGATGTATGGCGCAGATTTAAAGAAAGCAGAATCGGAGTTACCTGTATTATTATACTAATTATTTTGATTTCAGGAGCGGTTCTGGTTCCGGTTTTCAGTCCATATTCCATTTCAGAACAGGATTTATTGAATACCAATGTAAGCTTTTTCCAAGAGGGCCATCTGTTTGGTACGGATAATTTAGGAAGGGATATCTTTACCAGGGTATGGTATGGAACGAGAATTTCCCTTACAATTGCCCTGGCAGCCGTATTGATCGGGTTGTTTATCGGCGCCCTTTATGGCGGCATGGCCGGTTACTTTGGCGGGAATGTGGATAACATGATGATGCGTATCGTTGATGTTGTAATTGCCATTCCATATATGATTATTGTTATTTTACTAATGGTAGTATTACACCCTGGCATTGGAACCATAATTATCGCTTATTCGGCAGTAGGCTGGACGGATATGGCGCGGCTGGTACGGGGACAGGTTATAAAGTTGAAAGAAAGCGAATATGTGCTGGCTTCCAGGATACTTGGCGCAGGTCCCTGGTATGTGATCACAAAGGATCTGCTGCCCAATACCTTAAGTGTCATTATTGTGAATCTGACACTTACCATTCCAGGTGCTATTTTTACGGAAGCTTTCTTAAGCTATATCGGACTTGGCGTGCAGATTCCGCTGGCAAGTCTGGGAACGCTGGCTTCTGAAGGAGTAAAGTCCATGCAGCTTTATCCCCATCTGCTCATTGTCCCATCCGTTATTTTGTGTTTAACGATGCTGACGTTTAATCTCCTGGGGGATGTTCTCCGTGATATTTTAGATCCCAGATTGAGAAGGTAGGTGAAGGAGATGGAAAAAGAGATACTATTATCCATAAACGATTTAAAGGTTTCTTTCAAGACAAGAGAAGGAGAAGTTCAGGCAGTCAGAGGAATCAGCTTCGACGTTGCAAAAGGAGAAGCTCTGGTGATTGTTGGAGAGAGCGGGTGCGGAAAAAGTGTAACGGCCCAGACGCTGATGCGCTTATATCCGGAAAATGATGTGCAGATCAAGAATGGCAGCATTCTGTTTGACGGGATCGATCTTGTCCGTGCAGATGAAAAGACCATGGAAAAGATCCGTGGGGAAAAAATCGGAATGATCTTTCAGGATCCCATGACTTCATTGAATCCAACTATGACGATAGGAAAACAGATCGCTGAATCCCTGCGTCTGCATAAAAAGACAGCAAAGAAAGAAGCAATGAAATCTGCAGTACAGATTATTGAGGCTGTCCGTATTCCCAATGCAGAAAGAAGGGCCAGGCAATACCAGGGAGAATTCAGCGGGGGAATGCGCCAGCGTGCCATGGTGGGCCTGTCCATTTCCTGTGTACCAAAGCTTCTGATAGCCGATGAGCCGACGACTGCACTGGATGTTACCATCCAGGCACAGGTTGTGGACCTGCTTAGAAGTATTCAAAAAGAAGAGGATATGTCGATTATATTTATCACTCATGATTTAGGTGTGGCAGCAGGGATCGCACAAAAGGTTGCGGTTATGTATGCCGGCAAAATTATGGAGCAGGGGGCTGCGGCTGATGTGTTCCATAATCCAAAGCACCCCTATACATGGGGGGCTGATGCAGTCTATGCCAAAGCCTGACCAGGATAAAAACCAGGAATTATATACCATAGACGGAGTTCCGCCAAGGCTGGTTGATCCGCCAAAAGGCTGTGGTTTTGCAGACCGGTGCCGGTACTGCATGCGGATCTGCAGGCTAAAAGAACCTCCGGTTACGGAAGTAGAAAAGGGCCATAAGTGTGCTTGCTGGCTCTTGGATGAGAGAGCGCCGGGAGGAGGTCAGGTATTTGGAACATAAAGAAGTGTACATAGAAATAAACCGGTTAAAAAAATATTTTCCCATGGAGGATAAAGAAAATCTGAAAGCGGTGGATGATGTCAGCTTTCAGATTTATAAAGGGGAGACATTGGCACTGGTTGGAGAAAGCGGCTGTGGAAAATCTACCCTTGGAAGAACGGTCATGGGGATTTATCAGCCGACGGGTGGAAAGATCCTTTATGAAGGAAGAGATATGGCATCCTTTACGGCATCTGACCGAAAGCCTTTTGCAAGGAAAGCACAGATGATTTTCCAGGACCCGTACTCTTCCTTAAATCCCCGGAAAACGGTAGGGGATATCGTAGCCGAAGGAATCGACATTCATGGTCTGTATACAGGAAAGGCGAGGCAGGAAAAGATAGGGGAACTGCTTTCCTTAGTAGGACTGAATGTCAGCCAGAGAAACCGTTATCCTCATGAGTTCTCCGGCGGGCAGCGTCAGCGCATCGGAATCGCAAGAGCATTGTCCCTGAAGCCGGAATTTATTGTATGTGATGAACCAATTTCTGCACTTGACGTATCCATTCAGGCGCAGATTGTCAATCTGATGAAACGCTTGCAGCGTGAATTGCAGCTTACCTATTTATTTATAGCCCATGATCTGAATATGGTCCGTTATATCGGAGACCGTATTGCGGTCATGTATCTCGGAAATTTAATGGAAATCGGAGAAAGCGGCGGGGTTTATGAAAATCCCTTAAACCCGTATACACAGATGCTGATCCAGTCTGTCCCGATTGCGGATCCGGATATACAGCAGAATAAGGAGACGCCAAAGGATTTCGGGGAAATACCAAGCCCTGTCAATCCGCCGGAGGGGTGTGTATTTTCTACCAGGTGCCCTTATGCGAAAGAAGAGTGCAGAAAGTCCCGTCCTTCCATGAAGGAAGCGGAGAGAGGACATTTTGCAGCATGCCATCGGTATTAATAATAGGTTATAGGCTGCCTTAATCAACCTAAATACAGGATAAAAGGATGAAAATCTATGTTATTTGAACAATTAACACAGCTATACGGACCAAGCGGTTATGAAACAGCGGTCAGAAAATTTATTAAAGAAGAAATTAAGGATTATGCGGATGAGATTATGGAAGATGCCATTGGCAATCTGATTGTTTTGAAAAAGGGCTTCGGTGAGAACAAAAAGAGAATCATGCTGTGCGGACATACCGATGAAATCGGCGTGCAGATTACTAAAATTGAAGATAACGGCATGATCATGGTAAAGTCCTTAGGCTGTTCCTGGATTTATACGGCATACCAGTCAAGGGTTCAGTTTAAAAATGGAACCATTGGTGTGGTGGCAAGCCGTGTCAGACCTGAGAATTTAGAAGATAAATTTATTAACTTATACATAGATATCGGAGTGTCCAAAAAAGAAGAAGTGTTAAAATATGTTGATATAGGAGATGCAGGGGTATATATGGGAAGCTATGCAGAGCTTTCCGGAGGCAATATAACAGCAAAGGCCATTGACGATCGTGTAGGCTGCTATATGATGATGGAAACTTTAAAGAGAGTAAAGCAGGCTTATCATGATGTTTACTATGTATTTTCCGTTCAGGAAGAGGTGGGATGCAGAGGATCGAAGGTATCTGCGGAACGCATCCGGCCCGATATCGGCATTGCGGTTGACGTAACGCCGGGCCATGACAGACCGGGAGATTTAGAGGGAAGCAATACATTAGGTGCAGGAACGGCGGTAAAGATATCTGATACGTCGGTTATCTGTGATGAAGAGCTGAATGATTTTATGTTTAAGATCTGCCGGGATAAAGATATTCCCTATCAGAAAGAAGTGATCTATGTAGGAGGTACGGATGCCAGTTCCATGAATATGGCGGGGTATGGCGTGAAAGCAGGAGCGGTTTCCGTTGTAACAAGATATACGCACGGACCAAATGCAATCGTAAATTCAGATGATATAGAATCGTCAATCCGGCTGCTTTCCGAGGTTGTGAATACCAGGTTCACTTTTGGAGATTGAATGATACGAATCAGGGGATAAAATGGTTGTCCGGTACCAGGAGATTTCGAAAATATTCAAAATCTCTGTAAGTTAAAAATGCTCTATTGAAAAATATTAAGATATGATATATAATTCAAAAGATATGACAAAAAATATTATATCTATTGTGGAGCATAAAACATGACAAAGTATGAGGTTGTCCTTGGGGATATACGGAAAAAGATACAGAACGGAACATATGCAGTTAATGAGCAGCTTCCTACGGAAATGGAATTGTGTGATACTTATAAAGTAAGCCGGATTACAGTTAAAAAGGCCATTGACCAGCTTGTAGTGGAGGGACTGGTTATAAAAAGGCGTGGTGCCGGAACCTTTGTGAAAGGTCTGACTGAATATGAAGGAAAACTGATGACCCAGATGAACGGCCTGTTCAGTACCCTGGATAAATCCCGGATAAAGTCGGAGATACTGCTGTTTGAAGTGATTCCGGCGGGACAGGGGATTGCGGATAAGCTGAACATCAGCCCGGAGGATTTTGTATATCATATTATCCGGTACCGTTATGGAGAAAAGAGTTATCAGGTTATGGATTACTGTTATATGTCCATTGACTTGATTCCAGGCCTGAAAAAGGATATTCTGTATCATTCGATTTACGAATACATTGAAAAGACTCTGGGGCTGCGCATTCAAAGCGCCCATCGGACCATCCGGGCCAGGCGGCCGGACGAATATGATAAAAAATATATGAAAATGAAGGATACAGATCCGGTCTTATCCATTGAGCAGGTGGGTTATCTGGATAGTGGTGTTCCGTTTGAATATTCGGACCAGCATCATATTGGCGATGATTTTGAATTTAAGACTGTGAGCATTCGTTAAATTGCACAAACGAATGCTCTTTTTTTGTACTAAAATCCTATTCGTCTATATGATATAACAATAAAAATAAAAGATATATCTTTTAAAGTAAAAAGACTTGACATTAAGAAGATTAAGTTATATATTTAAAATACTTCGTGGGGAAGAAAAAATAAAAAGGGGGATACAGAAATGAAAATTTCTGACGGACTCACAGAAAAGCTGCTTACAATAGCAAACAAAATCGCAACGCAAAAACACATGTGTGCCATTAAGAATGCTTTCACAGCACTGATTCCGGTTATTATAACCGGTTCCTTCTGTACCTTGATAACCAATGTAGTGTGTGCGACGGAGGGGAATGGCATCAGCATAGGCAAACTGCCTGGTATGCACTGGTTGTCTGTTTTTACAGCCTGGTTCAGTGCGGCAAATTATGCAACGTTAAACTTTTTTACAGTGGCAGCAGTGGTCCTTATTGGACTGGAATTAGGAAAGCTGAATAAGCAGCAGGGTTATATGCCTGGTATCATTGCACTGTGTTCATTTATCAGCTGCCTTCCTTCTGTCGTAGAAGTAACTCAGAATGGCGTGGCTTTCTCGGTATCCAACGTTATCGGAAAAGATTACACTGCTTCCAGAGGGTTATTTCTGGGTATTATTATTGCACTTGTCTCCGTTGAGATTTATACAAAACTGGTGACCAGCGGGATTATGAAAATTAACATGCCGGATTCTGTTCCGGGAAATGTATCCAATTCATTTAATATTTTATTTCCATCGATGGTAACAATTCTTATCTGTGCCCTGTTTAATTTCATTGCGGTAAAGGTTTTTGGGATGAGCCTTTATACCATTATTTATACATTCCTCCAGACACCGCTTGAGAAGGTAATGCAGGGACTTCCGGGACTTCTGATCCTGATGCTCGTTGCACAAGTGTTCTGGTGTGTGGGAATTCACGGCAACCAGATCATCAAGCCAGTCCGCGACCCGCTTTTAAATGCAGCCATATTGGCGAATACCGATATGATTGCACAGGGGATCACAGACCCCTCCAAGCTGAATATCATCAATATGTCCTTCTGGGATACCTATATGTCCCTTGGAGGATCTGGCTGTACCATTGGCCTCCTGATCGCTGTCTTCCTGTTATCAAAGAGGGAAGATTACCGTGCAATTGCAAAGCTTGAGGCTGCTCCGGCAATATTCGAGATAAATGAACCGATGACCTTTGGCCTCCCGATTGTGCTGAATCCGCTTTTAGTGGTACCGTTTATTCTAACTCCATTGATTACCGGATCATTTGCATACTTTATGACGAAGATCGGCTTTGCCGGTGTTTGTGTCTATGCGATGCCATGGACGACGCCGCCCATATTAAGTGCATGGCTGTCTACCGGTGGAAGCATTGGAGCCATCATTACCCAGATTCTTTGCATTATAATAGCAATAGCAATTTATGCCCCATTTGTCATGCTGGCAAACAAAGCGAATGACGTACAGGCGTAAATATTTATACATAAATAAAGCCTGCTGGCGGAAGAGAGGTTAGGACATGTTAGAGAAAGTGAATTTGCCGGAAGGTTTTTTTCTCGGTGCTGCGGCAAGTGCGTGGCAGACCGAAGGCTGGAAAGGGAAAAAGGAGAACCAGGATTCCTATATGGACAGCTGGTACAAAGAGAACAGGGAGGTGTGGTATGAGGGATACGGCCCGGCCGTTGCTACGAATTTTATCGAACGGTATCGGGAGGATATTTCTTATATGAAAGAAATCGGTTTAAATTGTTACCGGACCTCCATAAACTGGGCACGTTTTTTGACTGATTACGAAGCGGTCACGGTTGATGAGGATTATGCTTCCTATTATTCCGATATGATTGACGAATGTCTTAAAAATGGTGTGGAACCCATGATTTGTCTGGAACATTACGAGGTTCCGTCTTATTTAATGGAAGCCTATCAAGGGTGGAATTCCAGATATGTGGTTGATTTATTCGTAAAATATGCGGTTGAGGCATTTAAGCGCTTTGGCGGCCGGGTGAAATACTGGTTTGTATTCAATGAGCCCATAGTGGTGCAGACCAGAGTTTATCTGGATTCTTTGAGATGGCCGTATCACCAGGACTCCAGAATGTGGATGCAGTGGAATTACCATAAGGCTCTCGCTACAGCTGCGGTTATGAAGGCATATAAGGAAGGTGGATTTAAAAAGGAAGATGGAAAACTGGGAACCATCATCAATGTGGAGACCGTTTATCCGAGAAGTGATTCTGAAGAAGATAAAAAAGCAGCCTATATGTATGACTTGTTCTATAATAAAATATTTCTGGATCCGGCTTTAAAGGGGGCTTATGAAACTGGTTTTATGGAGTGCCTTGATAAACACGGAATTCTTATGGATTATGTACAGGAAGATCTGCAGATGATGAAAGAGAACACCATGGATTGGGTAGGAATCAATCTTTATCACCCCAATCGTGTAAAAGGCAGAACTGTGGCTGTTAAGGACGGTGCTCCCTTTCATCCTGATTTCTATTATGAAGAGTTCGAACTTCCGGGAAAGAAGATGAATCTGTTCCGGGGCTGGGAAATTTATCCGAAAATCATGTACGATTTTGGCATAAGGATGATAAACGAGTATGAGAATCGGGAATGGTTTGTTGCGGAAAGCGGCATGGGAGTACAGAACGAATATCAGTATAGAGATAAAAACGGTATGATTCAGGATGACTATCGGATTGAATTCATCAAGCAGCATTTATACTGGGCGTTAAAAGGGGCTGAGGAAGGCTCCAACATAAAAGGATACATGCTGTGGGCATTTACGGATAACGTATCTCCCATGAATGCTTTTAAGAACCGGTACGGTCTTGTGGAAATAAATCTTGAACATAACCGGGACCGCAGGCTTAAGAAATCTGCCTGTTTCTATAAAGAATTGATTGCCGGCCGGTCTTTTACCTATCATAATGATTGTGAATACAAATAAGTAAACAGGAGGCTGCCATGTCAGGCAAGATAAAAAAGCAGAGTAAAGCTTCGGAACTGCTCACCGATCAACAGCGGCATATCAAAGAACTGAGAGCTTCGTTAAATGCTCCGGACCCGTATGAGATTCATCCATTTACACGGTATAAAATCCTCACCTATTTCTGTGCCGCAGTTATTGTGCTGGTTCCGTTTGCCTTGTACCGTATCTGGTGTCCAAAGACGGAATTTACTCCCCGGGAACAGAACATATGGACTGCTGTAATATTGGTGATTGCAATTTATGCACTGCGCATGGCAGCCTTCAGATGACAGACATAAATCAAAGAAGGGAGCTTTTGATATGGTAATTATCAATGCGCCATTAAAGGCGGATGTATTTCAGAAACTGGCAGAAGAACAGGGGCTTATCTTTATGAAAAAAAGCGGTATGAAAATGTATTTTGAAAATCCCGGAGGAAATGACAGCATAAGAGCAGCGGAATTAAAAAAGATGTTTAAAGAAAACGGGGATTTGGCGGCGGTGTTTTTCCAGGTTGCCGCAGAATAGGAGCAGAGAATGACAGAAGCAGATTATGGTTCGTCTTTTCAGATTATAGCAGAGGCAGGAGACTCCAAAGGATATTCGATGTCTGCCATAAAAGCGGCAAAGGAGGGGGATTTTGAGCATGCAAAGGCTGATTTAAGAGAGGCTGACATGCGTTTGCTTAAGGCACATGAATTCCAGACCGGAATGATTCAGCAGGAGGCTTCCGGTAACCAGGTTCCGGTAAATATTATTCTCGTCCATTCCCAGGATCATTTATCTATGGCCATGACGGCTAAGGATCTGGCAGAGCAGTTTGTGGATCTGTATCAGCAGCTTTATGATCTGAGGGAGGAAATAGGAAAACAAAAATCAGACAAATAATCATTCAAGGAGGAAAAAATATGAGGATTCATTTGGTTTGTTCTGCAGGAATGTCAACCAGTTTGTTGGTTAATAACATGAAGAAGGCAGCGCCGGAAGATTATGTTATTGATGCAGGCCCGTTTGCCGCTTTAGAGGATATTGTCGATGAATATGATGTGATTCTGGTAGGCCCTCAGGTCCGGTTTAAATACGATGACATCAAAAAAATCTGTACAGCTCATGGAAAACGGTGTGCCCTTATTGATATGAGAGTGTATGGCTGTATGGATGGAAAGAAAACACTTGATATAGCAGAAAACGCAGATTAGAGATTTGAAAGATATTTTATATAACCAGGAAAGACATACCTTCCGGCAGATGGAGATATGTCTTTTTTTCTATTGGAAGGTATGATATGATAAACTGGAGCAATGATTCATACGGATAAAAATGCAGAAAGGATAACTTAAGGCCAATGAAACTAATGTTTAAACAGCGATTTTTCTCCTGGTTTGACAGTTACGACATCTATGACGAAAGCGGTAATACCGTATATACGGTCTGCGGAAAACCTGCCTGGGGGCATAAGCTGGAAATCCATGACCACAATGGCAGCCAGCTGGCTGTCCTGAGAGAACAGATACTGACCTTCCTTCCCCGTTTTGACATAAAGATCGGCGGGCAGACAGTGGGGACTATTACAAAGGAATTTACGTTCTTTAAGCCCTCCTTTTATGTTGACTGCAATGGCTGGCAGGTGGAAGGCAGCTTTTTGGAGTGGAATTACCGGATTCTGTCAAATAATGGAATGGTGGTGGCTAAAATCGAAAAGCAGCTTTTCAACCTGACCGATACTTACACCATCGATGTAGCTGACCGGCAGGACAGTCTTCTGGCTCTTATGGTGGTACTGGCCATTGATGCTGTCAAATGCAGCCGCAGTAAGAGCTGATTCCATTTAATTATAAAATTTACAAAAAAATTAAAAATAAAATTAAAAAAGATATTGACTACAACGCAGCGTCATACTCTATGATAGATACTGCAAGGAGGAAGATGCCGATGAATACAAACGAAGTGGCCGATTTGACCGGAGTGAGTGTGCGTACGCTTCATCACTATGATAAAATAGGCCTTTTGTGCCCGAACCGTAATCCGGATAATGGTTACAGGGATTACTCTGAAAAAGACCTTGATCTGCTGCAGCAGATTCTGTTCTTTAAAGAGTGTGGATTTTCCCTTGCAGAAATTAAAAAGCTGCTTGGCAGCCCGGCATTTGACCAGGAAAAAGCCTTTGCGCTGCAGAAAAAGTATCTTCTGCATGAAAAGAAACGCATAGACGCTATGCTGGACACGCTGGATAAGACCATGAAATCATGGAAAGGAGAACGGAGCATGACGCAAAAAGAAAAATTCAGAGGTTTTGATATGAACCATAATCCCTATGAAGAAGAAGCCCGCCGCCTTTGGGGAGATAACGCGGTAGAACAAAGCAAAGAACGGCTTGAGTCCATGTCTGTGGAAGAAAAGGATGAAGCGGCAAAAGGCATGGATGAACTATTCATTGAACTGGCCGCAATCCGCAAAAAGACACCTGATTCAGAGGCGGTTCAAAAAACAATAAACAAGATGTATGAATACTTTAATAATAATTTTGGCTATCATTATTCTCTCGAGGCATTTGCCGGATTGGGGCAGATGTACGTTACTGATGATCGTTTTACCCGGAATATCGACCAATATGGTGAGGGGCTCTCTGCCTTTCTCGCCCAGGCCATGGGTATTTATGCAGAAAAACAAAAAATTGAAAGGGAATTATCCTAAGTGGAAAAAAGGCTGCGTTTATCGCAGCCTTTTTTCAATCATAAGAAGAGTTCTGTTATAAATACAACCATACAGGCAGTGATGGAAACCTGGAACAGGCTTTTCCCTTTGCAGGCCAATAATACGGCTGCTGCCAGTGCTGCTGCGGCAGACCATATGCTTTTTGTGGCTGTCAGGATAGCAGGAAAGGTCATTACTGACAAGGTTACATATGGTACATAGTAAAGAAACGACCGCATAAAAGGATTTTTGATCTCCCGCCGGATTAACGTCAGGGGAAGGAGACGGATCAGGTAGGTGACAACGGCCATGACAAGTATATAGAGATAGATTCTGTTATTCATACTGTACCTCCTTTTCATCTGAAACCGGGAACAGGAAAGCCGCGCATCCTGCAATCACGATGGTCAGAATAATTAATCGGAATCCGGAGGATAGGAACTGTAACGCCGGAATCAGGGAAAATATAAGGCTAAAGGCCATGGAAATGGCGATTACTCCTGCCAGGACCCGGTTCTTTTTAGCCGGTGGAATGATGACAGCCAGAAACATCCCATACAAAGCTACGCTTAAGGCACTCAGGATCCTTGCCGGCAGCAGGCTTCCTAAGACAGCTCCGGCTGCCGTACCAAGTGTCCAGCCCGGAACGGCAGATATGAGCAGTCCATAGCTGTACCATGGAGATAACATGCCGGGTCTGCAGACGGAGACGCCAAATATCTCATCCGTCACTCCGTAACCGATCAGGAAACGATAGAAAAAGGGGGTGGTTTCCTCCAGCTTTTGGGACAGAGAACAGGACATGAGACAATAGCGCAGGTTGATGATGAACTGGGCAGCCGCCATTTCTGCAAAAGGCGCATTGGCTGCAATGATTCCAAGTCCTGCAAACTGCCCAGCGGATGTCAGGTTGGTAAATGACATGACAATGGACTGCCATGGAGACAGCCCTGCTCCTGACGCCATGATTCCGAAAGTGAAAGAAACGGCGAAATAGCCCAGGCTGATGGGTATGCCATCCTTTATTCCGGATTTTATTTGTTCTTTGTTATAATTCATATGTATCCTCCGTCAAAAACCGCATCTGTTCTATAAAATCAACAAAAATATATCATGAATCTTTACATTAGTAAAACAAATGTTTATAATGAAAACATAAGAAGTTCTAATGTATAGGAGATTATTGGATGAACCGGTATCGGGCAGTTGTAAAAATCGTGGAAACAGGGGGGTTTACCAAGGCTGCTGAGGAACTTGGATATACCCAGTCTGCCATCAGCCAGATGGTACAGTCCTTAGAGGAAGAACTGGATACGGTACTTTTTGTACGATCCAAAAAAGGAGTGGCACTGACTCCGGATGGATTGGAGCTTTTGCCCTATATAAAGAACATATACCATGCTCACAGGGAGCTGATGGAAAAAAGGAGTGAGATGGAGGGGATCCAGAACGCCACTATCCGGATCGGAACTTTTGCCAGCGTATCCTGCCACTGGCTTCCGGGACTGATCAAGGCTTTCAAGGAGAAATACCCATCGGTCAGCTTTGAATTGTACCAGGGTGACTATACGGCCATTGAACAGCTTGTAAAGGATGGAAGTGTTGACTTCGGTCTTATCAATCCAAAAGCTGTGGAAGATCAGGAACTTAAGACCGTTCCATTAAAAAAAGATCCTATGCTGGCAGTACTTCCCCTAGCCCATCCCCTAGCCCGAAAAGAAAAGATTCCATTAGAGGAACTTGCAGCGGAACCTTTTATTCTTTTAGAAGAAGGAAGCTTAAATGAGCCGATGGAATGCTTTCGCATGAATGAGATCAGGCCGAATATCCAGTACATTGTCCACGATGATTACACTATAATGGCCATGATCGAAAAAGGACTGGGCGTTGGAATCTTATCAGAGCTTATCTTAAACCGGGTGGATTATAAGAATGCGGTAAAAGAGATCGAACCGCCTTTAGCCAGGACCATTGGCGTTGTATATAAGGATAAGAAAATACTGCCCATAGCCAGCAGACAATTCCTGGATTTTTTAACTGAGACATATAAAGAGCTGGAGTAAGGACGGAGACAGAAGATGAATAAAAACCATAAAAAATTTAAACTGCATTTTACAATGTTTGGAGCATTGGTTCTGGTTATTGTCCTTTCCCTGCTGTTTCAGGTATGGCGGGGGAAGACTGAACCGATATTTGATGACAATATCACAACCACCTTTTATGCCAAAACTCAGGCAGGGACAGCCCCCGAACTGTTAGCGGAGAGTTATTTCACGCCGGAAAAGTATGATTTGACTAAGTTTTGGTTTGATTTGACCCAGTGTGACTATAATACTGCCGGAGTATACCGGGTTCCGGTGCTGTATGATGGGGAAAAGACCAACTGCGTGGTCCAGATAGAGGTAAAGGCACTGGCCGGAGAGCCGGAAAAGATTCCCGATATGAATGGAAATACTGCAATAACAGGTCTGCAGTAAATGGAGGATTCAATTATTCATGACACATAAACATTTAACAACACTTTGTTATATTGAACGGGAAGACAGTTATCTGATGCTGCACCGTGTGAAAAAGAAGAACGATATGAACCAGGACAAGTGGCTTGGAGTGGGAGGCCATATAGAAGAGGGGGAAAGCCCGGAAGAATGTCTTTTACGGGAAGTAAAGGAAGAGACCGGCTTATCATTGCATTCCTATCATTTAAGAGGCGTGGTCACGTTTGTGTCAGACTGCTATCCGGATGAATACATGTTTTTGTATACGGCCGCCGGATATGATGGGACGCTTTCAGATTGCCCGGAAGGCCGGCTGGAATGGGTGGAAAAGTCGAGAATAGGTGAACTGTCCTTGTGGGAAGGTGATCGTATCTTTTTTGAACTTTTAAACGACGATACTCCTTTTTTTTCTTTAAAACTTGCATATAAAGGAGACTGTCTGACAGCAGCCTCCTTAAATGGTGAGACGGTAGAGCTGCTTGAAGAAAGGGATTTAAAAGGCAGGGTGACTGGAAAGGTAAGGGCCAGATTTATGATGCACCGGGATGGGAGCCTGCATGGAACCTCCCATGTATGGATTTTAAGGCCTAATGAAAAGAGCGGGTTTGACCTGCTTTTGCAAAAACGGAGTGCTCATAAGGATGCTTATCCGGGCTGCTTTGATATTTCTTCAGCAGGACATATCCCGGCGGGTTCCGATTTCCTGGAGTCTGCAATCAGGGAGCTTGATGAGGAACTGGGGATCCAGGCAAAGCCGGAAGAACTTGTTTTTGTGGGGCTTCATGAAGAAGCAGAGGAAGAGGTGTTTTACGGAAAAACCTTTCATAACCATGAGATCAGCCGGGTCTACATCTATGAGAAGCTGGTAGACATAACGGACCTCAGCCTTCAGAAGGAGGAAGTGGAATCAGTTCTGTGGATGGACTATGAAGAGTGCCTCAGGCGGATGAAGGATGGAACAATGACCAACTGCTTAAATGAAAAAGAACTTAGCATGCTGGCCGGATGGTGGAAGGATCGAAAAGTGGATTGACAGGATTTTTTATTTGTGCTATTGTCTCATCTTTGACAGTTGAAGAGGACAAAATGTTTGGAAACCTTGCGTTTAAGGGGATCAAGCTTTTTGTTCTCTTTTAAAAAAGTGCGTTATGTTTTCATTTTCTTATATTTAAAATCTGATGGAATGGAATAAAAGTTCATATTCAGGAGTTGGCTAAGGATTTGGCTGCTTGTGAATTCTTTCTTTAATCTCTTTTCTATATATCTATAAAGAATCAATGCTAAAAAGCATTTACTAAGATATACAGGCCCTGCTCTATAGTCTGTTTTCAACAGGCGAAAACATTCTTCTATTTCCCAACGCTTATGATTTATCTTTGTATTTCAAAGAGTAACAATTATTTTTTGCTCCAATGGCGGCAGTGTCAGATGTCACCAAGATGCATTTTGCAATATGTGTTATATAAATCCAAGATTTGTTGGGTTGTTTGTGCAATATTAACATGATAAATTGTTATTATGATAAGCGGGATGAAAGGAATGAATAAAATATGGGACATAAAAGAACATTTTTGTGCAATGTGAAGAAATACCGATATCAATACATCATGATTATGATCGGTGTTTTTTGTCTGATTCTGTTTAATTACATTCCAATGATCGGACTTCAGATTGCCTTTCGGGATTTTAAACCAGGTAATACAATATGGAATGCGAAATGGGTAGGGCTGGATAATTTCTGGTTTTTAAAGGACAGTGAGTTTTGGAGGGTTGTTAAAAATACGCTGGTTCTGACGGTATCTAAATTTGCGGTTACGTTTCCTGCTCCAATTATATTGGCATTACTAATCAATGAAGTGAGAAATCTGCGGTTTAAAAAAGTTGTTCAATCAATCACCTATATTCCGCATTTTATTTCCTGGGTTGTAGTAGCCTATATTCTGGATTCCTTTTTATCGCCTTATGGAGGACTGATCAACAGACTGATTAATCTGTTTGGAGGTAAACCCATTTTCTTCATGGGAGATACCCATTTTTTTGTCCCTTTGGTCGTGATCGCAAGTGTATGGAAGGAAATCGGCTGGGGGACCATTATTTATTTAGCGGCAATTACTGGAATTAGTCCGGAAATGTATGAGGCGGCAAAATTAGACGGTGCCGGAAAATTGAATCAGCTAAAGTATATCACATTACCTTCTATCAGACCTACCATAGTGCTCCTTTTAATTTTAAGCCTGCCGGGTATTTTAAATGCCGGAGTAGATGCGATTTATCCCTTAATGAATAACGCAAATCTGGAGGTGTCCAATGTTTTGGATATCTATGTGCTTATGAATGGCTTGCAGCAGGGAAAATACAGCCTGGCAACAGCTGTTGGCATGATATCCTCCGTACTTGGATTTATACTGATTGTAATAGCGAATAAAACAGCAAACGCAATCAATGGAGAGGGACTCTGGTAAATGAAAGTAGAAATGAGGACAAAAATGAGAAAACAAAAAAGTAAAATCAGGATGAGTGCCGGTGAGAAGATATTTCAGGTGGTTAATACAGTGTTTTTGATTTTTCTTTCATTGATAACATTATATCCTCTTTATTATATTATTATATATTCGTTAAACGAGGGGCTGGATTCCATGAAGGGCGGATTGTATTTTTGGCCGAGAGTTTTCACCTTATTCAATTATCAGTATGTGTTGGGAAATGGAGTGATACAGCATGCATATTTGATTACAATTGGACGTACGGTTCTGGGAACCGTATCAGGGCTGCTTATTACCGGAATAACGGCATACGGATTTTCTTTTAAAGAATTGCCGTATCGAAAAAAATTATTAATGATTGTACTGATCCCTATGCTCTTCAATGGTGGGTTGATTCCCTACTATATTCAGTTGTCAAAATTAAAATTAGTCGATACCTTCTGGGTTTATGTAATCCCAAGTATGTTCAATATATGGAATATGTTTGTAATGATGAAATTTTTCAATGACATTCCGATAAGCCTGCGGGAAGCAGCGATCATGGATGGAGCCGGAGAACTGACAATTCTGGTGAGAGTAATTATACCTCTGTCAAAACCGATGTTGGCAGCGATTGGTTTGTTTGTAGCAGTATATCATTGGGACGATTGGTATTCAGGGGCTTTTTATGTAAATTCAACGAATCTGCTTCCGGTTCAGACCTATCTTCAGCGATTATTTGAGGCAAATAATTTAAGCATGATTACCAGTAATAATGCGATGGTAGCGGAAGCGGCGGTGAGAGCTTCGCAGACTTCGCAAATGACAGTTACTTCAGTAAAAATGGCTGCAGTTATCATTGGAACATTACCTATTCTATGTGTATATCCTTTTGTGCAGAAGTATTTTGTAAAAGGAATGCTGATAGGATCGGTGAAGGAGTAAGTAACGCCCAATCTGTGTGTGAAGTATAAAAGGAGGATCAATATGAAAAAAAAAGGATTAGCGCTATTGTTAATCGTAACCATGCTGATGTCGTTCACTGCATGTGGCAAAAGCAGTAAAGAGGCTATATCAGCAGATACAGGGGAGCAGGCAGCAGATTCAGAGGACTTTTATGTTTCTGAGAAGGAGGGAGGCAAAACGACGGATCAGTTCTCTATTTTGGCTGGCTGGACTTCCGAAAGTCCCAATAATACAAAGGTACAGCAGGTGATGAAGGATAAGCTTGGAATTGATTATCAGGTTGAATACATGCAGAGCAATGATTATATGACTACATTGAATTTGAAATTGAGCAGTGGTGCAAAGCTCTCGGATATCTTGATTTTTCCATATGATAAAACTGTCGAAAATGCCCTGATTACGGCAGATAGAATCATGAAGCTGAATGATGTTTATACCAATACCAAGCTTTCGAATATACCCAATATCGATACTCATATCCTGGATTATATAAAAACAGGCAGCGGTGATATGTGGTGGATTCCCGGGTATTATGCATTAGAGTATGATGATCCCTGGCCAGGCTGGACAGTCGATGCATGGTGGGCAAGAACAGATTTACTTGCAAAGGCAGGAAAGACAAAGGCTGATCTTAAAACTATAGAAGGCTTAGAGGATACCATGCGTGCACTTGCCAAATTAAAGGATAGCAATGGGAATGATATCATTCCTTTATCCTTTGCCAATAGCGATACGGGAAGCTTAAAGCATGAAGAGAGAATTATTCTTTCAACCTTTGGAGTTGATACGGCGAATGGTGTCAGCGGTATGCCGGCTGTAATGGATATAAATGGTAATGAAGTATTTGAATATGATAATCCGAATTATAAAACAGCTTATCAATGGATGAATAAAATGTATCAGGAAGGGCTTATTGATATGGAAGCCACCACAATGTCACAGGAAAGATTTAAGGAGAAGATTGAAAGCGGTCAGGTCGGAATATTTACGACCGATTTATGGAATTCCGGTTTGAATGAAACCTGGAAGAACTATGACAGCGGCGATGACAGTGTAACCTTCTACTATGAGCCGGTTGCAGATCCTCAGGTTCAGGGTGTAAAAAGCGGATATACCTCCTATACGAATCCAAATCCGGGTTATATGGTATTTATTAACAAAGACACGAAGCATTTGAATGCTGTACTTAATTTTCTGGATTGGTGCAATGATCCGAGTCCATACAGAGGTCAGGAAGTGAATGAAGGACCGGAGGGAGTTTTTTGGAATTTTAGCAATAAGGATGCCGGTACCTGGGATTTTGAAGCAAGCTATAAAGTTGAGAGAGATTCCGGAGACAGTGCGCTTGTTGCGGCTTGTACCCATCAGTTATACCAATTTGCCGGTTACAGTAATAAATGGTATGCATGGTGGAATCAGGATTCTTCCGGTAATAAGGCAGGCGGAGGTTTGGTATCGAAATGGTGCAAGTATATCAGCAGTGACCTGGATAATACCCGTACCATTAATGCTATGGATTCGGTAAAGGTAGATACAGACAGTGTGATCGCAAATAATATCGAATCACTGAATAATGTTGTGGATGAATATTCAGCAAAAATGATTATGGCAGATTCTGAGGAAAAATTTGAAAATGTTTATCAAGAATTCCAGAAGCAGCTTGAATTAAGAGCTCATTGGTCTGATATGAAGGAAGAATGGAAGCAGTTGTATCAGGATCAGAATAAATAATTTCATTTACTACTGAAAAAAAATTTCCCATACTGTAAAATAGTATGGGATACTTTTATTATATAATTTACTGACGAGGTGAAACAATTTTGAAAGGCTTTTTCAAGAAATTGTCGGACAAAATTAGATATTCAATTAAAATAAAAATTATTTTAATCTATATTTTATCACTCATTGCTGTATACCTGATTACCTGGTGGGTATTATCCGTGTTTTTGTTTCAGCCGCAGGAAAAAGAACGGGAAAAAAACATGAAGTATAATTCAGAAAAGGTGATAGAGGATGTCCGGAGAATTAGTGAGAATTATGATAATATTTTATATTTGTTGAGTAATAATCATATTATTTATCAATCATTATCTGATCAATGCAGCAATAATGAACAGGTATGGGAGGCCCTGACGAGCATAAAATATACATTAAGTGAGGATATGGCCAGATCATCTGTTATCAAACGCCTGGAAATTTATCAAGAGGGAAGCAATATTGGACAGGATGGAAAATTTGTCTTTTCGGATGGATTTGATAAAACGAAACTGGATGGTACGGATTGGACAGAAGAGAAAATTGACAGTACGGTTTTACTGTGCAAATATCAAAAGATTTTATCTCTCTATCATGATGTCAAAGCGTACCTGAAAATTGCCATAAACAGTCAGGAAGCATTTCAGGAAGCAATGTCCCTGGATCGTGATATGAGCGGGTATGTTTATTTAACGAATGAAGATAATGTAGTAATTGCTTCATCACAGCCAGAAACAGTAGGTACAAGCATAAGCAGTAAATTAGCGTTAAGTGTACCAAGCTATCAGGACGGAATCATCGTGGAAAGCAATAAAGTGATGATTATGAGATGCTGTGTCAATGAAAGATGGAAGGTATGGCTGATGATACCGTCCTGCCAGCTTGCAGCACAGGTGAAGTATTCGAAAATGATAGCGGGAATTATATTATTAGGATACGGAATTTGCTCCGGAATTGCTTTAAGCGTTTTGCTTAACAGCGTTTTTAACAGGCTGCATAAGCTGGGCGATAATATGGAACAGATAAAGGGTGATATCAGTTATATCATAATTCCGGAAAAGTATGATGAGGTTACTGTTCTGGAAATAAAATACAACAGCATGCTGAAAAAGCTGGAGAATGTCATTGATGAAATGTCGGAGGTAAAGAGCTTGAAACAGAAATTTGAGTTTAAAAGTCTGGAATCACAGATTAATCCTCATTTCCTTTATAATACACTCGGCGTTATGCGCTGGGAAGCCTTAGAATGCGAAAGCCGGAAATTGGTAACCATGATTGATGACTTGACTACCTTTTACCGGTTATCCCTGAATAGAGGCCGTGGATTGTTAAGGGTTGAGCAGGAGTTTAAATTGGTTAGAGCTTATATTAATATTCAGCAAATACGCTGGGATCATGTTGTAGAGGTTAAAATTAATATTGATTCAGAAGTAAGAGCGGTTGTTATTCCAAAAATGATTTTGCAGCCTCTGGTAGAAAATATATGGCTGCATGGAAATATAACAGCGGAAGGGAATCGTAAGATCGAGGTATCTGCTAAAAATACAGACAATCATGTGGAGTTTAAAATATGGGATAATGGTGACGGAATAGCAGAAGATCTGATAGAGAAGTTTAACAGTAATGCAGAAACGGATGGAGATTCTTTCGGAATAGGGATTCAGTTTATCAGAAATATTTTAAACTATTATTATGGAGACTGTTTTGTTTATGAGGTGGAGAGCAGTGCAGAAAAAGGTACTTTTGTCAGGATTAAATTGCCAAAAGAAATGGGGGGAATAAAATGAAGGTAATTGTCATTGATGATGAACCGGTCCATGTACGTGGAATTATGAAATATGTAAATTGGAGCAAGTTCGGATTTGAAAAAGTAGTCGGGGCTTATAGTTCAAAGGAAGCCTTTAAGATGCTTCAGAAGGAAATATTTGACTTGGTTATTACGGATATTAATATGCCTGAGATAAACGGACTGGAGCTTATTCAAAAAATCAATGTATTGGGAAGGCATCCGGATATTATGATTGTCAGCGGCTACAATGAATTTACTTATGCACAGGAAGCCATTCGTTTAGGGGTCTGTGCCTATATTTTAAAGCCTTTAAAGCCGGAGGAAATTGAAGATAATATCATGCTGCTGGCAGAAAAGAAAAAACGGTGGGGAAAGGAAGAATCAGGATTTGAGGTATTTAAGGAGATAAAGAGAGAAGATGGCGTTATCATAGGGGAAGATATTATAAAGCAAATCCATCCTTCCATACAAAAAATTCTATTATATATTGCAAAGAACTATTCAAGTGAAATAACCGTACAGGAAATTGCCGATGAATTTCAAATAAATGAAAGTTATTTAAGCGTTCTGTTTAAAAAGGAAGTAGGTACTAATTTAAGTAGTTATTTACAAAGGTACCGGCTGTTTCGTGCTATGGAGCTGATTAAAAATTCTGATTTGAGGATTAATGAGATTGCATACAGGGTAGGCTATCAAAATCCCTGCTATTTTACAGAACTATTTAAAAAAATATATAATAAAACCCCAACTGAGATAAGAAAAGCAGAAGTACTAAATTTGATTTAAGCTTACAGATATGGAAAATCCGCAGGAATCTTCGGGAGGCGAAAGGAGAAAGCCATATGGCAATAACATATTATAAAGAGGAAAAAATATTTAAGCTGGATACGGACCATACCAGTTATCTGATTGGAATTGCAGACACAGAAAATTTTATCGGTCATATATATTATGGTAAAAAAACAGGAGATTATGATTTGCGATATCTAATGCGGCTGAATGAGGCTCCGTATGTACCATCTGCAAATAATCGTGACCGTCTTTCCTTTTACGATAGTTTTCCGATGGAATATTCTACACACGGAATAGGAGATTTCCGGGAGGATTGTATTGCGGTCGAGACATTGAACGGGCATACGGCAGTACAGCTAAGCTATCTGTCTCATAAGATTTATTCCGGCAAACCGAAGCTTGAGGGCCTTCCGGCAACCTTTGGAAGTGAAGGAGAGTGTACGACTCTTGAACTTTTATGTAAGGACGCAGTACTGGATCTGGAGGTATTGCTTCTCTATACGGTGTTTGAAAAGGAGGATGCAC
Source organism: uncultured Lacrimispora sp. (assembly GCA_964402355.1). Taxonomy (GTDB): domain Bacteria; phylum Bacillota; class Clostridia; order Lachnospirales; family Lachnospiraceae; genus Lacrimispora. Next base: position 279,484 of record CAYOCB010000001.1, on the reverse strand, counting down.
TGACCCGGAGTGTAAAAGTAAAAAATGCAGGAACAGATACCGTTTATTTGACAAAGGTACTTTCGCTCTGTCTGGATATGGATCATCATGATTTTGATCTTATTACGCTCCATGGTTCCTGGGCCAGAGAACGTCATATTCAAAGAAAACCGGTTGGCTATGGGAAACAGGGTGTTTCTTCCATGAGAGGAGAATCCGGTCATCAGGATCATCCGTTTATGGCACTGGCTTTAAGACATACTACTCAGGATTCGGGTGAAATATATGGATTTAATTTTGTTTATTCAGGAAATTATGTAGCCAGTGTGGATTTATATCAATTTGATACCATCAGAGCTGTCATGGGAATTAACCCAATTGATTTTAAATGGAAGCTTGAGCCGGGGGATACCTTCCAGGCGCCTGAGGCAGTACTAACCTTTTCCGAGCACGGAATTGGCGGTATGAGCCGTAATTTCCATGATTTGTACCGCAATCATTTAATCCGGGGAGATTACAAGGACCGGAAACGTCCGGTTTTAATCAATAATTGGGAAGCTACATATTTTGATTTCAATACCGATAAGCTGCTTGCTATTGCGAAGGAATCAGCAAAGCTTGGGATAGAGATGCTTGTAATGGATGAAGGCTGGTTTGGAAACAGAAGCAGTGATAATATGGCATTGGGAGACTGGTTCGTAAACCAAGAGAAGCTGAAGGGCGGATTAAAACATCTGGTCGATGAAGTAAATAATCTGGGAATGAAATTTGGTATCTGGTTTGAGCCGGAGATGGTATCGCCGGATTCAAAATTATACCGGGAACATCCCGACTGGGCGATAGCGGTGCCCGGCAGGACAGCGGGGCTTGCCCGTAATCAATATGTCCTGGATTTTTCAAGAAAAGAGGTAGTGGATGATATCTATGATAAAGTGGCAGCTGTTCTTCACAGTGCGAATATCGAATATGTGAAATGGGATATGAACAGGCCGCTCAGTGATATGGGCAGTGTCTGCCTGCCGGCGGACAGGCAGGGGGAATTGTACCACCGGTATATGCTGGGGGTATATGATTTTCAGGAGCGTTTGATTAGTGAATTTCCGTATCTGCTTCTGGAGAATTGCTCTGGCGGAGGAGCAAGATTTGATGCGGGGATGTTATATTACAGTCCTCAGATTTGGTGCTCCGATGATACCGATGCTGTGGAACGTCTGCAGATACAGGAAGGAACCGCTATGATTTATCCATTATCGGCAATGGGAGCGCATGTCAGTGACTGTCCTAATCATACGGTTGGAAGGATTACGCCGTTTACAACGAGAGGCTATGTAGCACTGGCAGGAACCTTTGGCTATGAATTGGATATTACCAGAATCCCGGATGAAGATAAAGCTATGATACCGGAGCAGATTAAAATGTATCATCAGTATAATGATCTGATACGGACAGGTGATTATTACCGGATTGCATCCTATTCCCAGAATCAGAATTATGACTGCTGGCAGGTGGTGAAAAAGGATAAGTCGGAAGCGCTGATTACCTTTATCCAGGTACTGAACAGGCCTAATTGCCGCAGCAGGCACATCCGTCTTAAGGGCCTTGAGCCGGACAGACAGTACCAGATTGAGGCTTTGGGTCAGATATGCAGGGGATCTACGCTGATGAATGCCGGCATTCCTATAGAGAATTTTCAGGGTGATTTTCAAGGAAGGCTGATTCATATAAAAGAGAGCTGAATAATCGGCAGATTGGAGTTCTTATGAAAAAGATAGATTTAAGTGGAACCTGGAGCTTTTGCATGGATCCTGAAAAATGCGGAATAAATAAAAATTATAGTAAGGGAATTTATAAAGACAGTATTATACTTCCGGGCACCGTATCGGAAGCTAAAAAGGGGGTGCCTTCCAAAAAGGGAAATACGGGATATTTAACAGATCCCTATTTGTTTGAAGGCCATACCTGGTATTCCAGAATGGCAGAGCTTCCTGCCGAGGATGAGAAGGAGTATTTTCTGGTGCTGGAAAGAACCAGAATATCTCATGTCTGGATAAATGACGAATATGCCGGAAGTAATAACTGTTTATGCAGCTCACACCGGTACCGGATTACACCGTATATCAAAGAGGAAAACCGGATTACGATTATGATAGACAATTCTTCCTATCCGGTAAAGGGTGGACATATGACATCTGCCGATACCCAGACTAATTGGAATGGTATAACTGGAGAGATTTCCATAGAAGTATGGGATAAGGGTTACTTGTCCGGTGTAAAAATCCATACGAATGCATCTAATCAATACATAGAAGTAAAAGCAGTATTACACGGCACGGATCAATGTATGCTGACAGCTTCCGTATCCGATGAGACAGTAAGCTTTCCGGAAATAAACTATCAGCTGCACCTGGGCGGGAACTCATTTCTTTATCCTGTGAATGAATTGGCAAAATGCTGGAGTGAGCATACGCCCAACCTATATTGTCTGCACCTAAAGGTATGGCACAACAGCACCGGCAAGCCGGATGAATATCATTTTTCTTTTGGGATAAGAGATTTTAAGGCAGAAGGGAAGTATTTTTATATAAACGGAAGCAGGGTTTTTTTAAGAGGAAAGCATGACGGAATGATATTTCCCCTGACAGGATATGCTCCGACAGATTTAAACAGCTGGCTTGCCGTGCTTACAGCCGCGAAAGAGTATGGAATCAATCATTATCGATTCCATACCTGTTGTCCTCCAAAGGCAGCTTTTACCGCAGCGGATATGGTAGGGATTTATATGGAACCGGAGCTACCCTTCTGGGGGACTGTTACGGAAAAGGGAGATAAAAATCATGATGAAAAGGCGCAGGAATATCTGATTAATGAGGGCTTTCGTATTTTGGACGAATTTGGAAATCATCCTTCCTTTGTCATGATGTCCCTGGGAAACGAGCTTTGGGGCAGTAAAGCCCGCTTGAATCAGATCCTTGGCTGGTATAAAAAATATGATGCAAGGCATTTGTATACACAAGGCTCTAACAATTTTCAGTTTATGCCCTGCCTCCTTGAGAATGACGATTTTTTTTGCGGAGTCCGTTTTTCCAAAAACAGGCTGATTCGAGGCTCCTATGCGATGTGCGATGCACCCCAGGGTCATATACAGACAAGGATGCCGGACACGCTTTATCATTATGACGCTCTCATACGCCCGGAAGATCTTTCGGGGGAAAACGCTGAGGGAGGTGATGTAACGATTCAGTACGGTACCGGAACCAAGAAGGTGAAAGCGGATGCCGTGCAGGAAATAATTCCGGAAATTCCAGTAGTCTCGCATGAAATCGGTCAGTATGCCATGTATCCTGATTTCACAGAAATCAAAAAGTATACCGGGGTCTTGAAGGCAAGAAATTTGGAAATATTTCAAAAACGCCTGGAACAAAAAGGTATGCTGTCTCTGGCAGACGGCTTTTTTAAAGCCTCAGGAAGATTTGCGGCTGAATGCTACAAGGCAGAGATAGAGACAGCGCTTCGCAGTAACGAGCTGGCCGGCTTCCAGCTCCTTGATTTGCAGGATTTTACCGGACAGGGAACAGCACTTGTTGGTATTTTAGATGCTTTTATGGAAAATAAGGGACTGATTTCTTCAAAAAAGTGGCGGCAGTTTTGTTCGGATGTGGTTATTCTGGCAGAACTTCCCGGTTTTACCTTTCATTCCGGGCAGAAGCTGACTATGGGTATCAGGCTGGCAGTTTTTCTAGAACAGGCGATTATAAATCCCAGTGTAGAGCTTATTATTTCGGATGAAAAGAAAGTCTTGTTTTCAGAGAAAAGGAGTAACCAGGGGGAATATTCCGGCGGGATATTTAGGTTGAATGACTTTGAACTGGAGCTGGCGAAGGTCAGTAAGCCGGTAAAGCTGCAGGTTATGATTAAAATTACACAGATGGATATAGAGAATTTTTATGATATATGGGTTTATCCGGAAGAGAAGCAGGAAACCGCTGGCTATGATATTGTGATTACCGAAAGCTTACAAAATGCCTGTGATGCTCTGAAGCAGGGAAAGAAGGTTCTGCTGTATCCGGATAATCTCGATGATAATAATTCTATATACGGCACGTATTGTACGGATTTTTGGTGCTATCCGATGTTTCGTTCCATATCGGAAAGTATGGGAAAGCCCTTGCCGGTCGGTACCATGGGACTGATGATTGATGATAAGCATCCCGTCTTTCATTACTTTCCAACAGAATATTATACCACGCCTCAGTGGTATGATATCATAACTCATTCGCGTGCACTTATTCTGGATGGACATAATATTGACCCAATCATCTATTCTATTGACAATTTCGAGCGAAATCATAGGTTGGGAAATCTGTTTGAGCTTAGCATAGGAGAAGGCAGGCTATTGGTATGTACTTCTGATCTGCGCCGGCTTAAGGAAAGCGGTCCTGCGAAATGGCTGGAGAAGAGTATTCTTATGTATATGAGCTCGGAGGCCTTTGAGCCTAAAAACCGGGTTGAGCCGGATGAATTATATGATATCTTCGGATGCATCATATAGCAGCAGCCCGATGTCCATTTCATTTGATCAGATCGAAAAGTGGATTGACGGGATAGTTTATTTGTGCTATAGTAAAAAAAGTATAAAAGATAGGAAGTGTGTGTTTGTTAATTGTATCAGAACATGGAGCTTAAAGCAGTTAAATATTGAGAACAGGAACCATTTGAGGAAGGTGAACGGACTTCCCCATGTTTTTGTGTACCTGTTTTACCCATGAAGATACAAAAAAGACTAAAAAAGGGTCAAAACCTGTGAGACGTCGAATTGTAGTCTTGCAGGTTTTTTTGCTGTATGGAAAAGCAGCTTTAACTGGGAAGCTCCATGTACCTTGCGGTTTCAGACGATTGAAAGAAGGAACGAGGAGAATGATATGGACCACACATTTCAGATTTTAGAATTTCATCATATTTTAGAGAAGCTGGAAGAATCTGCACACACAGAGGCGGCAAAAGAACGGATACAGAGCCTTGTGCCATCTTTAAATGAAGGAGAGGTACGAAAAAGCCTTCGCGATACCACAGAAGCCAGAAGGATCCTTGACCGGATGGGACTGCCGCCTGCCGTGAGCATGTCCGGTCTGTCTGTGATCATAAATACAGTTAAGCAGGGCGGCTGTCTGTCGGCAGAGGAACTGGAAAGCACGGGAGTGATGCTCACCGGGGTAAAGCGGTTTAAGGATTTTTTAATCCGGTGCAAATACCTGGAACTGGGCCTGCCTTATTATGAACAGGACTTAAACCCGTTAGAAGAATTGGCGCGGGAAATCTATGAAAGCGTCAGAAGCGGAAGGGTGGAGGATACAGCCAGCAAATATTTAAAAAGCATACGCCAGGATGTGGCCAGACTGGAAGAAAAGCTGAGGACAAAGGCGGAATCGATTTTAAGGGGAAATAAAAAATACTTTTCAGACTCCTATGTGACCTTAAGGAACGGCAGGATCTGTCTTCCCGTGAAAAAGGATTACAGGACATCGGTTCCCGGCAGCGTGATCGGCCAGTCCGCCACCGGCTCCACACTGTTCATTGAGCCGGCGGCCGTTACGGGTCTCAACGGTGAACTGGAACTTTTGAGGATTGAGGAGGAAAATGAGGCCAGAAGGATTTTGTATATGCTGACTGCTGCGGTTGAGGAAGAACTGGAGATACTGGAATCGGATAAACACCTTCTGGAAAAGCTGGATTTCCTGTTTGCCAAGGGAAGTCTGAGCGCAGCCATGGCAGGCATAGAGCCTCATGTGAATACCGAAAGGATCATACGGATCGTAAATGGCCGGCATCCTTTTATGAATCAGGAAACAGTGGTCCCTCTGGAGTTTGAGCTTGGGAAGGCGGAACGGGGCATCGTCATAACCGGTCCCAATACCGGCGGAAAAACCGTAGCAATCAAGACAGTGGGCCTTTTCTGCCTCATGGCACAATGCGGTCTTCATGTCCCGTGTAAAGAAGCGGATCTGTGCATGAACAGCCAGGTGCTCTGCGATATCGGGGATGGGCAGAACATTACGGAAAATCTGTCCACCTTTTCCGCCCATATTACAAATGTTATGAACATTCTTAAGGAAGCAGGGCCGGAAAGTCTGGTCATCCTTGATGAGCTGGGGTCCGGTACGGACCCGGCAGAGGGTATGGGGATTGCCATTGCCATACTGGAAGAGCTGCAGACAAACGGATGTCTCTTTCTGGCAACCACCCATTATCCCGAAGTAAAGGTCTATGCGAAAGAAGCAGAGGGGATCACCAATGCACGCATGGCTTTTGACAAAGAAACCTTAAGGCCTCTTTACCGCATGGAAATCGGGGAAGCGGGGGAGAGCTGTGCCCTTTCTATAGCCAGACGGCTGGGAATGCCGGAAAATATGATAAAAAGAGCCGAAATGTATGCATATGGTGAGAGCGAAAACTTAGGGGACAGCGGTACGGATTCCCTGTTTGAAAAGGATAACCGCAGAAAAAAAGGCGGAACCAGGATTGAGAAGCTGAAAAAGAGTCCGGGAAATAAAAATGCCATGAAAGAAAAATTCTCCATAGGCGACAGCGTTTTTATATACCCGGATAAGAAAAAAGGAATCGTATGCAAACCGGTCAATGAGAAAGGGGTAATGCAGGTTCAGATGCCTGACGGGAAAATCTGGATCAACCAGAAGCGGGTGAAGCTGCTGGTGGCAGCAGCCCAGCTTTATCCGGAAGATTATGATTTTTCCATCATTTTTGATACAGTGGAAAACAGAAAGGCAAGACATAAAATGGAAAAAGGATATCAGGAAGGACTGGAAATCAGAACCGGGAAATAGATTCATCCGGGAAGGGCGGGCTGTTTTTTATAAGTCTGCCCTCTTCCCGGTGAAGTGTTTTATTCGTTTTTTTTCGAATGTCTGGCGGGCGGTCTGTTCGCCTGCGGATCCTCTGGGTCGAGAGACTGAACCCAGGGTTCGTCATTAAGTTCAGCCAGAATATGGCGGAAAATATGTACATGACACAGTTCATCTGCTATGATACGGTTTAGAATAGCTTTGATCCGGCAGTCATCGATCCACTGGGACTGTTCCTGATATTTTTTGATGGCTTCCAGCTCCCCTGACAGGGCGTTGGAGACAATCTGCCCGATCCGGCCGGGGTAACGGTTGCAGGCCGGAGACCAGTACCGCATCTGCCCGTTCTGATAGCTCCACAGTCTGGGGTCGGTGCCCAGCATATAGGCCAGTTCCCCGAAAACATTTAAATGGTGCATCTCAACAATACTTATCTTTTGGAAACACTCCGCTATATCAAAAAAGAAATTCCGGGTGATGATACTGTTGTAAGTATACAGGCTGACTGCAGACATTTCCGAATTGCAGGAACCGATGTTGGACAGCATGGCTGCTGCATACCGCCTGTTTTTTTCAATCACTTCCATGAACGGCCAGGGAGAGCTGTCAGAAAAAATTACTGATGATAGATCCATAAAAAACCTCGTTACTAGTTTGTTCTATTTATATATATCCGCCGGAACCCGGAGTATGACATGAAAATATAAGAAGATGGAGGCAGGAAGAATATGGAGAAAAAAAAGAATTTAACAGAACTGATAGATGCTTTTTTAGCATATAATGAACAGGAGGAACGGGACAAGGAGCTGATTAAGTACTTTTTATCCTCTGGTGAATCTGTTTATTTCAGAAATAGCCCCGGTGCCCATATGTCCGCGTCAGCCTGGGTGGTCAATCAGACTCATGACAGGGTTCTCATGGCTTATCATAACATCTATGATTCCTGGGCCTGGACCGGAGGCCATGCGGATGGAGAAAAGGATCTGCTGCATGTTGCAGTCAGGGAAGCCATGGAGGAAACCGGTATTTCAAAGGTAACGCCGGTTATGGAGGATATCTTTTCCCTGGAGGTGCTGACCGTAGACGGTCATGAGAAAAAGGGGACCTATGTCTCTTCCCACCTGCACTTAAATGTTACCTACCTTCTGGAAGCGGATGACCGGGAACTCCTTCATAAAAAGGAGGATGAAAACAGCGCAGTAGGCTGGTTTGGCCTTGAAGAATGTCTTGAGGCAGTTAATGAGCCGTGGATGAGAGATCGAATTTACCGGAAATTGCTCGATAAAATGAGAGATATTTTCTAAATTGCTGTTTTATTTTTCCAGATTTTGTTTTATAATAGAAGCAGCTTGTTAATAGGTTTTCCAAATAAGAAAGCGAGGTGGCAGATATGAAGATTATTTATGCAATCGTCAGTTCCGATGATGGAAACCGGGTGACCGATGTACTGAATGAACACAAGTTCAGTGTAACGAAACTTGCCACAACCGGCGGTTTCTTAAAAAAGGGCAACTCTACTTTGATGATTGGTACGGATAACGCACAGGTAGAAGAAGTCATAGGTCTGATTAAAGATACATGCGGAAAACGACAAAAGATTACCTGCAATGTTCCGGCACCTAATATTGCTTCCGTATCGGCAGGATACATGATGATGCCGATGACAGTAGAACTTGGCGGAGCTACCATATTCGTAACAGACGTAGAAAGATATGATAAAATTTAAGGAACCGGAAAAGGGATTGCAGAGCAATCCCTTTTCCTTACAGGAGGAATGAATATGCCAGAAACAAAAAGAGTATTTCTAATCGTACTGGACAGCTTTGGAATCGGGGAAGCGCCGGATGCCGCCAAGTTTCACGATGTGGGAAGCAACACTCTGGGAACCATAGCGAAGGCGGCTGAATATGATACTCCCAATTTAAAGAAGCTGGGCCTTTTCAATATTGACGGGGTAACTGCAGGTGAGAAGGAGGATAAGCCGGCCGGCTCTTATGGGCGAATGACAGAAAGCTCCCAGGGAAAGGATACCACCATCGGGCATTGGGAGATTGCGGGAATCATATCGGAAGACCCCCTTCCCACCTATCCGGATGGATTTCCGGATGAAATCCTTGATGAATTTAAAAAGCAGACCGGCCGCGGCGTTCTGTGCAACAAACCATATTCCGGAACGGAGGTCATCCGGGATTATGGGAAGCAGCATATGGAAACCGGGGATCTGATCATCTATACCTCCGCAGACAGCGTGTTCCAGATCGCAGCACACGAGGAGACGGTGCCCTTAGAAGAACTGTACCGCTGCTGCCGGACCGCCAGAGAGATATTAAAGGGCAGGCATGGAGTGGGCCGTGTCATTGCAAGACCCTTCACAGGAGAATATCCGAATTATAAAAGGACCCCGCACCGCCATGATTTTTCCCTGCTCCCTCCCAAGACCACCATGCTGGACTGCCTTATAAAGGCGGGATACGATACCATTGGAATTGGTAAGATCTACGATATTTTTGCTGGAAAGGGGATTTTGAAGACTGCTTCCATTGAGAATAATACCGATGGCATGGAAAAGACGCTTATGACCCAGAAGGAAGATTTTCATGGGATCTGTTTTGTGAATCTGGTTGATTTTGACATGGTTTACGGACACAGGAATGACGTGAAGGGATATGCAAAGGCAGCGACGGATTTCGATGTGCAGCTGGGACAGTTTATGGAAGCCATGAGACCTGCGGATGTGCTGATCATCACAGCAGATCACGGCTGTGATCCCGGATCACCCGGCACGGACCATACCAGGGAATACACTCCCATGCTCATTTATGGACAGGGGATCAGAGCCGGCGTTTCCATCGGAACAAGAGAGACCTTTGCAGATATTGCTGCCACGGTTTTGGATTTATTCGGGTTAAAGGGCGAAATTGCAGGGAAAAGCTTTCTTGATGAAGTTGTAAAATAACGGGAGGTATGTGTTTGAAACTGACAGAGACAACCATAAACATGCTGGTGGCAGAAGCCTATGAAGCTCAGAAGATGGCTTATGTGCCTTATTCGGACTTTCTGGTAGGAGCAGCCCTGCTTGCGAAGAACGGAAAGATTTACAGAGGATGTAACATCGAAAATGCGTCGTTTACACCTACCAATTGTGCGGAACGGACTGCATTTTTTAAAGCAGTTTCGGAGGGGATAACGACATTTGATGCCATTGCCATTGTGGGGAACAAACGGGGAATAAAAGGGGATTTCTGTGCTCCATGCGGTGTCTGCAGGCAGGTTATGGCGGAATTCTGTGACCCGGAGGAATTTCAAATTATTCTGGGGGCTGGAGACGATACTGCCATGTATTCCTTAAAGGAACTGCTTCCGTTTGGATTTACGAAAAAAGATCTGAATGTAAAATAATGAACAAAGGGGACTGGTCATATAATGAGAATGTATGATGTAATTACAAAGAAGCGGAATGGGGAGGCCCTGGCGGAAGAAGAAATCCGGATGATGATAAAGGGCTATGTGAACGATGAGATTCCGGATTATCAGATGGCGGCCATGCTGATGGCGATTTATTTTAAAGGAATGAATGATGCGGAAACGGCAATTCTTACCGATGCAGTGGCTCATTCCGGAGATATGGTGGATCTGTCCCCCATAAAAGGCGTGAAAGTGGATAAGCATTCCACCGGAGGGGTGGGGGATAAGACCACACTGGTGGTGGCCCCCATTGTTGCGGCCTGCGGAGTGAAAGTAGCCAAAATGTCGGGACGCGGTCTCGGCCATACCGGAGGAACCGTGGATAAAATGGAATCCATACCGGGCTTGAAAACAACCCTGACGCAAGAGGAGTTCTTTCAAGTAGTCAATACGGCGGGGCTTTCCGTGATCGGACAGTCCGGCAACCTGGCTCCGGCGGATAAGAAGCTCTATGCCCTCCGGGATGTGACTGCCACGGTGGACAGCATTCCTTTAATTGCAGCTTCCATTATGAGCAAGAAGCTGGCAGCCGGAAACGACTGCATCCTGCTGGACGTAAAGACGGGAAGCGGGGCTTTCATGAAAACCCTTGAAGATTCCATAACCCTGGCGGAAAAGATGGTGGCCATCGGGGAGCGTGCAGGGAAACGGACCATGGCTCTTATTACCAATATGGATATTCCGCTGGGCTGCTTTATTGGAAACAGCTTAGAGGTCATTGAGGCGGTGGAGACCCTTCACGGAAGGGGTCCGAAGGACTTGACGGAGGTGTGCTTAAGCCTGGCGGCAGGCATGCTTTATCTGGCTGGAAAAGGAGAGATGGAGGAGTGCAGAAACCTGGCAGAGAAAGCTGTTGCTGACGGAAGCGCTTTTTTACGTCTCGTTTCTATGGTAGAGGCGCAGGGAGGAGATTCTTCTGTTATCAGGGATCTTACGCTCTTTGCAAGGGCGCCTTATGAAAGAGAAGTAAAGGCTGTAAAGAGCGGTTATATTACCCATATGAACACAGAACAGTGCGGAATCGCATCTTCTCTTTTAGGAGCCGGCAGGGTTACCAAGGAGAGCCGGATTGATTATACGGCCGGTATTGCACTTAAGAAAAAGGCAGGGCAGAAGGTTTTAGAGGGAGAAACCATTGCAGTGCTCTATACCTCAAAGGAAGAACTGTTTGATGCCTCCCAGGAAGAATTTTTAAAGGCTGTTACCATTGGTGACCAGAAACCGGAGCCAGAGCCTTTTATTTATGCAAGGGTCACCGGGAAAGGCGTGGAACGCCTGTAAAAAAAGAATAAGACCAGTAGAAAGGATAAGTAAAATCATGACAGATTTAGAATTATTAAGCTGTGTTGACCATACCCAGCTAAAGCCGTTTGCCACATGGGAGGATATTAAAGAACTTTGTAAAGAAGCAGTGGAATATAAAACGGCCTCGGTATGTATTCCGCCCTGTTACGTCAGCCGGGTCCATAAGGAATATCCGGACCTTACGATCTGTACCGTGGCTGGCTTCCCTCTGGGCTACAGCGTAACGGAAGCAAAGGTGATGGAGACAAAGAAGGCCATTGAGGACGGAGCCTCTGAGGTGGATATGGTGGTTAACATAAGTGACGTAAAAACCGGTGATTATGATAAAGTGGAAAAAGAAATAGCAGAACTGAAAAAAGCAGCCGGAGATCATATCTTAAAGGTTATCATTGAGACCTGTTATCTGAACGGGGAAGAAAAAATTGCCATGTGCAGGGCAGTAACTAAAGCCGGAGCCGATTACATCAAGACATCTACAGGATTCGGAACCGGAGGGGCAGCCCTCGATGATATCGAATTATTTAAGAAGCACATCGGACCTGGTGTAAAGATCAAGGCAGCCGGAGGAGTCAGGACCCTTGAAGATCTGAGAGCTTATATCGAAGCAGGATGCAGCCGGGTGGGGGCAAGCGCAGCTGTTAAGCTGGCAGCTAAAAAATAATCATTTATAAGAACGCCTCAATGTACCGGATTTTTGAGGCGTTTTTCCTTATAATTCATTCATTTTGTACAAAAAATATTCAGGCATGGTCTGGCTATTTTTCACGAAAATGTCTGAAAACAGAAAAAAACACTAACGAAACGGGTTTAAAAATGTTAAACTTAAAGCAGTGCAATATAAGTTTTTCTGTAACAATGTGTTAAGCAGTCAGTCAGGAGGAATAATTATGTTTCAGGTAAATGATCTAGTGGTTTTCGGAACTCATGGAGTCTGTAAGGTAAAGGCGGTGGGAAATCTAAACATGTCCGCGGCGGATGAGGACCGGCTTTACTATACGCTGAAACCTCTTTATGAGACACAGCAGAGCGCTGTATACACCCCGGTAGATAACTGCAAAGCACCTATGAGAGCAGCTTCGACCAGAGAAGAAGCTTTAAAATTGATAGACAGGATTCCCATAATAGATACTGTCTGGGTGATTGATGACAGGCAGCGGGAAGGAATGTACAGGGAGATTATGCTTAAAAATGAATGTACCGGCTGGATTCAGATTATCAAAACGCTTTATCTAAAAAAACAGAAGCGTCTGGCTGAAGGAAAGAAATTTACGGCTAAAGATGATTTTTATTTTAAGCTGGCAGAAGATCTTTTATATGGAGAGCTGGCTGCGGTTCTGGAAATGAGCCTTACAGGTATAAAGGATATCATTGTAAACCGCGTAAAGTCAGGCATGGAAATAGAAGGAGATATGGGCTGATCCTTTTCTTCTCTTCATGATTGATTTACAGGTCTTGGCACGGAAAACCTTTACAACCGGTTTCAAACGTGTTAAAACGTTGTAGTAAGAAGGAGGAGAGATATGTTTAAAATAGGAAGAAATGATGCATGCTGGTGCGGCAGCGGAAAGAAATATAAAAACTGTCATCTGGCCTTTGACCAGAAAATTGAGAATTATGCAGTGATGGGAGATGAGGTTCCGGAGCACTATATGATAAAAACCCCGGCTCAGATTGATGGGATCCGTCATGCCGGAGTCATTAACAACCAGATCCTTGATCTGGTAGATGGGTTCATGAAGCCAGGCATCAGTACGGAAGATATCAATACGCTGGTTCATGAGAATACAATCAGGCTTGGAGGTATCCCCGCTCCGCTTGATTTTGACGGTTATCCCAAAAGTGTATGTACATCCATCAATGAAGTGGTATGTCACGGGATCCCGGACCCAAAGCGGATCTTAAAAGAAGGGGACATTATCAATGTGGATGTGACCACCATTGTAAATGGCTATTATGCCGATGCTTCCAGAATGTACTGCATCGGAAAGGTATCTTTGGAGGCAGAAAAGCTGGTGCGGGTCACGAAGGAAAGTGTGGATCTGGCCCTTAAGGAGGCCAGGGCATGGGGCCATCTGGGGGATATCGGAGCTGCCATATCGGAATATATCTATGCCAGCGGTTTTACAGTAGTACGGGAAATCGGCGGTCATGGTGTAGGCCTGGATTTCCATGAGGAACCATGGGTCAGCCACATCGGAACCAGGGGGACGGATATACTTCTCGTACCGGGAATGATATTTACCATTGAGCCAATGGTAAATGCAGGAAAGCCCGATGTAGTCCAGGATGACGAAGATGGATGGACCATTTACACCCAGGATAAAAGCCTGTCGGCCCAGTGGGAATATACGGTTCTGATCACAGAACAGGGACCGGAGGTTTTGGCAAGATAAATGAAAAGAAAACGCTGTTTCTGGGTAGATGAAACCTCCCCGCTCTATGTCAGATACCATGATGAGGAATGGGGAATTCCGGTATATGACGATCATAAGCTTTATGAGATGTTTCTTTTGGAAACCTTTCAGGCAGGTCTTTCCTGGATAACCATACTGAAAAAGAGAGAGGCCTTCCGGAAAGCCTTTGATGACTTTTGTGTTGAAAAAGTGGCAGCCTATGGAGAGGAAAAGATCGGGGAACTGATGCAGAATGCTGATATCATAAGGAATCGGAACAAGATCAGCGCTGCAGTGAAAAATGCTGCGGTATTTATGGAGATACAGCGGGAGTTCGGTACGTTTTCAGCATATCTGTGGAGCTTTACAGACGGTAAAATTATATTAAATGAGAATGATTCCTTTCCGGTAAAAACGGAACTGTCCGACATGGTCTCAATGGATATGAAAAAACGGGGCATGGCCTTCGTGGGTTCTGTTACCATCTATTCCTATCTCCAGGCAGTGGGAGTGGTGAATGATCATGAACTCTCCTGTTTCTGCCGGCATTATGATCAGGAGGAAGTAAGAAAGGAAAACGGATATGGGCACGGTCGAACTATTTGATAAATCTCCTGTTGAACGATTCTTTGAGGGCTGGCAGGAAACCATGATCTGGTCCTGCCTCCAGGGAATGATGGGCAGAGCCTATGCCGATGATGAAGAAAACCCGCTATCCGCTCAGATTTTGGTGGCGGATTTTTGTTTTTTTGCGGGTATTCCCAACCGGGAACTGATTCTTAATAAACCCTCTGGCCGTGATACTGATTTCCTCATCATGGTTCCGCAGGATGAGGAATGGGCGGGGGCCATTGAAGAGGTTTGGAAATCATCTGCTAAACGGGTGATCCGGTACTCCATTAAGAAAGAACCGGATATTTTTGATCCTGAATATCTGAAGGAAACAGCCGGCCGGCTTCTGTCTCCCTTCTCTCTTCATATGATCGATGAAGAGATTTACAGGCAGGTAATGGAACAGCCCTGGTCCAGGGATTTATGCTCCCAGTTCTCAGACTATGGGGATTATGAAAAACGGGGACTGGGAGTTGTCGTAATGGCAGACGGCCAGCTGGTTTCCGGCGCATCTTCCTATACGGTATATAAAGGCGGCATAGAGATAGAGATTGACACAAGGGCTGATTACCGGCGCAGGGGAGCTGCCCTGGCCTGCGGGGCAAAGCTTATACTGGAATGTTTAAAAAGGGGCCTTTATCCCAGCTGGGATGCTCAGAACCCAGGGTCCTTGGCGCTGGCCCAAAAGCTGGGATATCATTTTGAAAAAGAGTATCAGGCTTATGAAATAAGAGGCTGATAAACGCGGATATCCGCAATCCGCTTTGCCGCTTGCTTGATAAGAATAAAAAGAGTCCAAATCCGGAAAAATAATTTTTATTTGGAATATTTTACAAAATGTGGTAAAATGTTAAATAATTATTACAATAAGACACCTGAAACCATAGAGAAAGTGAATGGGAGTATTATGAAAAGATGGCTTTTGGCAGTGATTGTATGCTCACTGGTGGCATCCGGATGCGGTAAATACAGAAGGATCTCTGAACTGCCGGAGACGGAAACAATGACAGGAGAATCGGAACAGGATACAGAAGAGAGTGATCAGCAGGTCACCATGGAATCCTCCGCGGTACCTGAAAAGAAGCCGGTAAAGGTAAAGGGGATTTATATCTCCGGCTATATGGCCGGTTCAGAGGGCTTTCAGGATATCCTGGACAAAATTAATGGTACGGAGATCAATGCAGTTGTCATTGATGTAAAAAATGATGACGGACGGATCACCTTTGCCATGGATGATGCACCTACGGTCAATGAGATTGGTGCAACGAAAAAATACATTGGGGATATGGACACTCTCATGGCTCAGTTAAAGGCCAGGGGACTGTATACCATTGCCCGGGTAGTGGCTTTCCGCGATCCCTATCTTGCGGAGAAAAAACCGGAGTGGAGTCTGAAAAACAAGGATGGAAGCCTTCATCGGGATAATAATGGACTGGCCTGGGTCAATCCCTATCGGACCGAGGTTTGGGACTATCTGGTGGAGGTAGGCGGTGAGGCTGCCAAGGCCGGCTTTGATGAGGTCCAGTTTGATTACATCCGGTTTGCTACGGACAGTTCTATGAAGCAGGTAGCTTTTGACGAAGCGGATACCAAAGGGCGGTCCAAAACCGATATTATTACAGAATTTATCAATTATGCCTACGATAAACTGTCTGCCCAGCATGTTTATGTGTCTGCCGATGTCTTTGGCACCATCATCGGAAGCCAGGTGGATGCACAGGCTGTAGGGCAGGAATACGACGAAATGGCATGCTATCTGGATTATATATGCCCTATGATATACCCATCCCATTACGGAGACGGGAATTTTGGCATTGAGCATCCGGATACAGAGCCTTACCGTACCATAAGTGCTGCCCTTCAGATGTCTAAAAAGGATCTGGCTTCTTCAAAAGAAGAGGGAGGCCACCAGGCGATTGTACGGCCCTGGCTTCAGGATTTTACGGCTGCCTATCTGAAGCATCATATTCCATATGGACCCAAAGAGGTCAGGGATCAGATTCAGGCTGTCTATGATGCCGGATATGACGAATGGATACTCTGGAGTGCATCCAACCGGTATACCTGGGAGGGCTTAAAGACCAGAGAGGAAGCCGAAAAAGAGGCGGAACAGATTGCCCGGTCCAGGGAAGCGCTTTTAGAATCATCTGAAGCGGCAGAATCGGCAGAAGCAGCAGAAGCAGCAGCCGAAGCGTCAGCCCAGGTTTCTTCAGAAACGGAACAGACTGCTGAGACACAGGCAGAAAGCGGGGAATTGAAAGCGGAAGAGAGCCTGGAGGGAAACGTGGCCGATACGGAGGCCGAGCCGGAAACGGAAAAAGAAAATAAAAAAGAAGCCAGGACCAAACCTAATGTAGTTATTGTGACTACGGGAGGCTCCTGAGAAAAGGAAGTGATAGAAGCAGTGGACAGAACGCCCAAACCTGGAGAATTCTACAGGCATTTTAAAAATAAACTGTATCAGATAATAACCGTTGCAGTTCATTCTGAGACCCGGGAAGAAATGGTGGTATATCAGGCCTTATACGGATCATTCGGAACCTATGTACGCCCGCTGTCCATGTTTGTCAGCGAGGTGGACCATGAGAAATATCCGGATGTGAAGCAGAGATACCGGTTCGAAAAGGTGGATTCCCAAGAGCTTGATTCAGAGGTGGAAAGCCCGGAGCAGAAACCAGAAGTAATGGAAAAAATGGAAGAAGAAATCCAGGGCCTGAATAAAAATCTTCTTGCATTTATTGATGCTGTGACGTATCATGAAAAATTGGAGATACTCCGGGAACGGAAGGACCGGTTTACGGTGGAAGAACTGACAGCTCTCTGCGAGATTCTGGAAGTCGGAAGAGAAGATTCCGAGCCGGAGGAACGGTACTATGCAGTGGAACGTTTTCTGGAGCTGCAGATCAAATACGATGGAACAAGACTGAGGTGATAAGTTTAAGTGGATCACACCGAATTTAATATAGAAGAGGAATTAAAGAAGCTGCCGTCCCAGCCTGGTGTGTATATCATGCACGACAGGCGGGACGAAATTATCTATGTAGGAAAAGCGGTCAGCTTAAAAAACAGGGTCCGTCAGTATTTTCAGAGCAGCAGGAACAAGACGGCGAAAATTGAGCAGATGGTATCGAGGATCACCCGGTTTGAATATATTATAACAGACTCCGAGCTGGAGGCCCTGGTGCTGGAAAGCAATCTGATCAAAGAACACCGTCCCCGCTATAACACCATGTTAAAGGATGACAAGACCTATCCCTATATCAAGGTGACGGTATACGAAGATTATCCGAGAATTTTATTTTCCAGGGATATGAAAAAGGATAAGAGCAAGTATTTCGGCCCCTATACCAGTGCGGGAGCAGTGAAAGATACCATTGAACTGATTCACCGGCTATACCGGATCCGGACCTGCAGCCGGAACCTGCCCAAAGACATCGGAAAGGACCGCCCCTGTCTGAACTACCATATCAAACAGTGTTCGGCTCCCTGCCAGGGCTATATAAGCAGGGAAGATTACTGGAAATCCATAAACCAGGCCCTTGATTTTTTAGGAGGAAAATTCGATCCGGTGATCAGGATGCTGGAAGAAAAAATGCAGGCAGCATCGGAAGAAATGGATTTTGAGAAAGCCATTGAATTCCGGGATCTGCTTAACAGTGTCAGACAGGTTGCACAGAAACAGAAGATTACGGACAGCGGCATGGAAGACCGGGATATCATCGCTATGGCAAAAGATGAATCGGATGCCGTGGTTCAGGTATTTTTTGTCCGGGAGGGCAGGCTGATCGGACGGGAGCATTTTCATGTAAGCATTGCAACGGCGGAAGGCAACAGCCAGATCCTGACCAGCTTTGTTAAACAGTTTTATGCAGGCACTCCTTTTGTGCCAAGAGAACTCTGGATACAGGCCGGACTGGAGGAAGATGGGATTATCGGGGAATGGCTTTCGGCAAAACGGGGCCAGAAAGTGAGAATCGTGGTTCCGCAAAAAGGCCAGAAGGAGCGGCTGGTGGAACTGGCGGAAAAAAATGCCGCCCTGGTACTGTCCCAGGATAAGGAAAAGATGAAGCGGGAAGAACTCCGGACCATCGGCGCCATGAATGAAGTAGCCGGTTTGCTGGGACTTTCCGGAGTGAAGCGGATCGAAGCTTACGATATTTCCAATATAAGCGGATTTGAATCCGTAGGTTCCATGATCGTCTATGAGGGCGGGAAGCCCAAACGGAACGATTACCGGAAATTTAAGATCAAATGGGTCAGGGGAGCCAATGATTATGCATCCATGAATGAGGTGCTCACAAGAAGGTTTTCCCATGGTCTTAAGGAAGCGGAAAGCCTGAAGGAAAAAGGCGTGGATGAGGAATTTGGAAGCTTTACCCGTTTTCCGGATCTGATCATGATGGATGGCGGGAAGGGGCAGGTGAATATTGCCTTAGAGGTTCTAAAGGAATTCAACCTTTCCATACCGGTCTGCGGCATGGTAAAGGATGACAGCCACCGGACCAGAGGGCTTTATTATAACAATGTGGAAATTCCCATCGACAGGCACTCCGAAGGATTTAAGCTGATAACCAGAATTCAGGATGAGGCCCACCGGTTTGCCATTGAATACCATAGAAGTTTAAGAAGCAAGGGACAGGTAAAATCTATTCTTGATGATATTGCGGGTATCGGGCCCAACCGGAGAAAGGCACTGATGCGCCAGTTTAAGGATATAGAGGCGGTTAAGGAAGCATCGGTGGAAGAACTGGAAAAGACGCCTGGAATGAATACAAGAGCGGCAAAAAGTGTTTATGAGTTCTTTCATCTTTAATTGCTCAATAGCTTTTCAAAATACGAAATCTATGATAGTATGAAAAAAACAGAAGGATAAAGGAGCGTTTCACCATGCATGGAGTAGCTATTACAGATTTGATTGAAAAGATGAATCTCCGGAATATGACGCCGGAGATCGATGCGGAAAAAATTGTGCTCAGCCATCCGGATGTCAATCGTCCGGCTTTGCAGCTGGCCGGTTTTTTTGACCACTTTGACAATGAAAGGGTGCAGATCATCGGTTACGTGGAGCAGGAATACATCCATCAGATGAACAAGGACAGGAAGATGGAGGTATACGATAAACTGCTGTCCTATCAGATTCCATGCCTGGTATACAGCCGGAGCCAGAACCCGGATGAAGATATGCTGGCGCTCTGCAACCATTACGGTGTGCCCTGCCTTGTTTCCGATAAGACCACCTCAGATCTGATGGCAGAGGTGATCCGCTGGCTTAAGGTGAAGCTGGCCCCCTGCATCAGCATTCACGGCGTTCTGGTCGATGTATTCGGAGAAGGTGTGCTGATTATGGGTGAGAGCGGGATCGGAAAAAGCGAGGCTGCCCTGGAACTGATTAAGAGGGGACATCGTCTGGTGACTGATGATGTGGTGGAGATCCGTAAGGTCAGCGACGAAACCCTGATTGGAAGAGCTCCGGAAATCACCAGGCATTTTATTGAATTGAGGGGAATCGGAATCATTGATGTCAAGACCCTGTTTGGTGTAGAAAGCGTCAAGGATACCCAGGCCATTGATATGGTCATCAAACTGGAAGACTGGGATAAGGATAAGGAATATGACAGGCTGGGGCTTGAAGACCAGTACACGGAATTTTTAGGAAACCGGGTGGTCTGCCATTCCATACCGGTCCGTCCGGGACGTAATCTTGCTATTATCGTAGAGTCTGCTGCTGTCAATTACAGACAGAAGAAGATGGGGTACAATGCGGCACAGGAATTATACAACCGCGTCCAGGCAAACCTTTCAAGAAAACAGGATGATTGAGGTGTCTGATGACAGGATTTTATGAAAAACTTCTTGGTGCGGCAGATAAAGATCATATTAAAGTCGATGAAGAGATGGAAAAGCATACTTCATTCCGGGTGGGCGGACCTGCCGCCTGTTTTGTGACTCCGGCGGATGAAAAGGAGCTTATGGATGTGATGGCTCTCTGCCGGCTTGATAAGGTACCGTTTTTTATACTGGGCAATGGCAGTAATCTTTTGGTGGGGGACAAGGGATTTGAAGGAGTGGTTATATCCATGAGCGGCTTTTCCGGCTGTCAGGCAGAGAAGGCTGCAGGGCTTATAAGGGCCGGAGCCGGAGTGTCCTTAGCCAGGATAGCACAGGAAGCATATAAGGCTTCCCTGACCGGTTTTGAATTCGCAGCCGGTATTCCGGGTACACTGGGAGGGGCTGTTGTGATGAACGCCGGTGCATATGGGGCGGAGATGAAGGACGTACTCTGGTCGGTTAACGTTTTGACACCTGAGGGAGAAGTAAAGGAAATTCCTGCTATTGAGCTATCCTTGGGTTACCGGACCAGCTGTATTATCCCAAGGCAGTATGTTGTGCTGGAGGCTGTAATCCGGCTGGAAGCAGGAGATGAAGCTTCCATTAAAGGCCGGATGGATGAACTGGCCCGCAGGAGAAAAGAAAAGCAGCCTTTGGAATATCCCAGTGCCGGAAGCACCTTCAAACGACCGGAAGGAAACTATGCCGGAAAGCTCATCGAGGATGCCGGACTCAGGGGATTTACCCTTGGCGGAGCCCAGGTTTCGGAGAAGCACTGTGGATTTGTTATCAACAAGGATCATGCCACTGCATCTGAGATCAGAGCCTTATGCGATGAAGTAAAGGATAGGGTGTTCAGGCAGTCCGGAGTGAAACTTGAGATGGAAGTAAAGACGCTGGGAAAGTTTTAACGGTGCAAAGGAGAACAAAGTGAGGCTTGTAATAGTAACAGGCATGTCAGGTGCAGGTAAGACTCAGGCACTGAAGATGCTGGAGGATATGGGATTTTATTGCGTGGATAATCTTCCCATTCCCCTGATTGAGAAGTTTGCGGAACTGACTCTGAGCAATCAGGTAGGGATCCGGAATGCCGCTTTGGGGATTGATATCCGCAGCGGGGAAGATTTGTCTGTTTTGAACAGAATATTTGACCAATGGTCAAGGAACCGGCTGCCTTTTGAGATCCTGTTCCTTGATTCCGGTGATGAAATACTGATCAAGCGCTATAAGGAAACCAGAAGAGCCCATCCTCTGGCAGCAGGAGGCCGGATTGACGGAGGGATACAGAAGGAACGGGGAAAGCTTGCATTTTTAAAAGAAGAAGCGGATTATATCATTGATACCAGCAAGCTTCTGACAAAGGAACTCAGACAGGAATTGGAAAAGATATTTATGAATAATGAATCCTACCGGAATTTATTCATTACTGTTCTTTCCTTTGGATTCAAATATGGGATTCCGTCGGATGCGGATCTGGTTTTTGACGTCCGGTTTCTTCCGAATCCCTACTATGTGGAGGAGCTGCGGTTAAAAACCGGAGAAGATAAGGCAGTGCGGGACTATGTGATGCAGCATGGGATCGCAGACCTTTTTTTGAACAAGCTCTATGATATGCTGGATTTTCTGATGCCCAATTTCGTTCTTGAGGGGAAGAACCAGCTGGTAATAGCCATTGGCTGTACCGGCGGCAGGCATCGGTCAGTTACCATAGCTAAGGCTGTTTATGATAAATTTAAGCCCAGGGAAGAATATGGGCTTAAGATGGAACATCGGGACATCGACAAGGATAATACAGGGAAAAGGATCGGATAGATATGTCATTTTCTTCCAAATTAAAAGAAGAGCTTTCCAGGCAGATAAGCCCGGCAAGGCATTGCCAGATTGCGGAAATGGCTGCAATCATCAGCCTTTGCGGGAAAATCATAATCTCGGAAGAAGACCGCTATACGATTAAAATTCACACGGAAAATGTAGCAGTTGCAAGAAAGTACTTTACATTATTGAAAAAAACATTTAATATAAGTACTGATGTCTCTATTAGGAGAAATGCCTATTTAAATAAAAACCGTACTTACACGGTGACCATACGGGAACATGAGGATGCAATCCGGGTTTTACATGCCACCAAACTTCTTGATGAAAACGGTGAAGTTGGGGAAAACTTAAGTGTAGTCCGGAATGTTGTCATCCAGCAGTCCTGCTGCAGAAGAGCATTCATCCGAGGTGCATTTCTCTCATCGGGATCCATAAGCGATCCTGAGAAATTCTATCATTTTGAAATCGTATGTGCGACAGAAGAAAAGGCAAGGCAGTTAAGATCCATTATAGCAACCTTTGACCTGGAAGCCAAGATTGTGAAAAGAAAACGCTACTTTGTGGTTTATATAAAAGAGGGCAGTCAGATCGTAGATATTTTAAATGTGATGGAAGCACCGGTTACCTTAATGGAACTTGAGAACATCAGGATTTTAAAGGATATGCGCAACAGTGTGAACCGACAGGTCAATTGCGAGACAGCCAATATTAATAAAACGGTATCAGCTGCGGTTAAGCAGATAGAAGATATAGAATATATCAGAGATACAATCGGTCTTGATAATCTGCCGGACAATTTAAGTGAGGTTGCCAGGGAAAGACTGGAGAGGCCGGAAGCAACACTTAAAGAGCTTGGAGAAGCTCTGGACCCTCCTGTAGGGAAATCAGGAGTTAACCACCGACTTAGAAAGCTCTGTGATTTAGCAGGGCGGCTGCGTGGGACAGGCGCAGGCAGCAGAATGGAATAGGTCCGTTCATAGGAATGAGGAGGATAATTATGGTAAGAAAAACAGTAACCGTTGAACTTGCATCAGGCTTAGAGGCAAGACCAGTTGCTATGCTGGTTCAGGTTGCCAGCCAGTATGAGAGCAACATCTATGTTGAAATTGATTCCAAGAGAGTCAATGCCAAGAGTATTATGGGTATGATGACACTGGGACTTGCGGCAGGGGAACAGATTACGATCACAGCAGACGGTACGGATGAGGAACAGGCTATAAACGATATTGAAAAATACTTAAGCAATCACGAATAAGATCTGAAGAGAAATAATAAGTTATGAGGCGGAGACTTCCATTGTCTGACAATGGAGGCTCCGCCTTTTGTAAAATTTAGGATAAAAGGTTCCCCAGTTTTGGTGCTTTATGGTATAATATAAAGAAATGTTGACAAAAGGAGAATGAGGCAGATGGCATTTACACATTTACACGTCCATACGGAATACAGTCTGTTAGACGGCTCCTGTAAGATAAAGGAGCTGGCGGCCAGGGCAAAGGAGCTTGGAATGGACAGCATGGCCATTACGGACCATGGAGTGATGTATGGCGTCATAGATTTTTACAGGGCGGCCAGAGAAGTGGGAGTAAAGCCCATTATCGGGTGCGAGGTGTATGTGACATCCGGATCCAGATTTGACAGAGAGATAAACAATGGTGAGGACCGGTATTATCATCTGGTACTCCTGGCGGAAAATAACCAGGGATACCAGAATCTGATGAAGATCGTATCCAAAGGGTTTGTGGAGGGATTTTATTATAAGCCCAGAGTGGATTATGAAATCCTTACGGAATACCATGAGGGAATCATTGCGCTGAGTGCCTGCCTGGCAGGGGAGGTGCAGCGTTTAATAAGCCGTGGGATGTATGAGCAGGGAAAGGAAGCGGCCCTTCATTATCAGGAGATATTCGGTAAGGGAAATTTTTTCCTGGAGCTTCAGGACCACGGGATACCTGCCCAGAAGACAGTAAATCAGGGCCTTCTGAAGATGAGTGCCGAGACAGGAATTGAACTGGTGGCGACCAATGACATTCATTATACATTTGCGGAAGATGCTGCGCCTCACGACATCCTGCTGTGTATTCAGACCGGAAAAAAGGTGGCAGACGAGAACCGCATGCGCTATGAGGGAGGGCAGTATTATGTAAAATCCGAGGAAGAGATGCGAAAACTGTTTCCCTATGCCGGAGAGGCTGTTGAAAACACCCATAAGATTGCAGAGCGGTGCAATGTGGAGATAGAATTCGGCGTGACCAAGCTGCCAAAGTATGAGGTACCGGACGGGTATGATTCCTGGACCTACTTAAACAAGCTGTGTCTGGAGGGTTTTAAGCACCATTATCCGGAGGATGACGGAAACCTGCGTGACAGGCTGGACTATGAACTTGATGTCATCCATACCATGGGATATGTAGATTATTTCCTGATCGTGTGGGATTTCATCCATTATGCCAGATCACAGGATATCATGGTAGGACCCGGACGCGGTTCTGCGGCAGGGAGTATCGTATCGTACTGTCTGGGAATCACCGACATTGATCCAATCCGCTATAATCTTCTGTTTGAGCGGTTCTTAAATCCGGAACGTGTCTCCATGCCTGATATCGACGTGGATTTCTGTTTTGAGCGGCGTCAGGAAGTCATTGACTATGTGGTACAAAAGTACGGCAAGGACCAGGTTGTTCAGATCGTGACCTTCGGTACCCTGGCAGCCAAAGGCGTGGTCCGTGATGTGGGCCGGGTATTAGACATGCCCTATGCACGCTGTGACGCCATTGCAAAGATGATTCCGGGTGACCTTGGCATGACTCTTGAAAAGGCTTTAAAGCAGAGTCCGGATCTGCGTAATGCTTACAATGACGATCAGGAGGTCAAATATCTGATTGACATGTCCATGCGTCTGGAAGGACTTCCGAGGCATACTTCCATGCATGCGGCAGGCGTGGTCATAAGCAGGACCTCTGTGGATGAATACGTCCCTCTCTCCAGAGCAGCTGACGGGACCATCACCACACAGTTCACCATGACGACCCTGGAGGAACTGGGCCTGTTGAAGATGGATTTCCTTGGGCTCAGGACTTTGACCGTCATACAGAATGCAGTGAATGGGGTGGAGAAAAACAGGCATATTAATATTGATATGGATCAGATCGATTATAATGATAAGGCAGTGCTGAATTCCATTGGTACCGGAAAGGACGATGGGGTGTTCCAGCTGGAAAGCTCCGGCATGAAGAGCTTTATGAAGGAGTTAAAGCCGGAAAGCCTGGAAGATATCATAGCCGGAATTTCCCTTTACCGTCCGGGCCCCATGGATTTTATCCCCAAATATTTAAAAGGCAAGAATGACCGCAGTTCCATTACCTATGACTGTGAGCTGCTGGAACCGATTTTAAGCCCCACCCATGGCTGTATCGTATATCAGGAGCAGGTCATGCAGATCGTGAGGGATCTGGCCGGATATACCATGGGACGCAGCGATCTGGTACGCAGGGCCATGTCAAAGAAGAAGACTTCTGTCATGGAAAAGGAACGCCGGAATTTTGTCTATGGAAACATGGAAGAAGGCGTGTCGGGCTGCATCGCCAATGGGGTTGATGAAATGACTGCCAACCATATCTATGACGAGATGATCGATTTTGCCAAATATGCCTTTAACAAGTCCCATGCAGCAGCTTATGCGGTTGTTTCCTACCAGACGGCCTTTTTGAAATATTACTATCCGCAGGAGTACATGGCAGCCCTTCTTACTTCAGTCATGGACAATGTATCAAAGGTTTCGGAATATATCTTAAGCTGCAGGCAGATGGGCATCTCCATCCTGCCTCCGGACATCAACGAGGGAGAAAGCGGGTTTTCTGTGTCGGGAAAATCCATCCGTTACGGACTCTCCGCTATTAAAAGCGTAGGAAAGTCGGTGGTAGAGCTGATTGTGTCTGAACGGGAAGAGAACGGACTGTTTCATGACATGGTTGATTTTATTGACCGTATGAGCAATAAGGAGGTCAACAAGCGGACTCTGGAAAATTTCATAAAATCAGGAGCGCTGGATACCCTTCCCGGTACCAGAAAGCAGAAGCTTTTGATAGCGCCTGATCTTCTGGAGCAGAGGAGCAAGGAACGGAAGAATACCATGGAAGGGCAGATGACCTTGTTCGATATTGCAGGCGAAGAAGAAAAGAGCCGGTTTCAGGTTACATTTCCTGATGTCGGAGAATTCTTAAAGGAAGATCTGCTGGCCTTTGAAAAGGAAACTCTTGGTATTTACTTAAGCGGCCACCCGATGGAAGCCTACGAAACTGCCTGGAGGAACAACATTACCGCAGTATCCTTAGATTTTATAGTGGACGAGGAAACCGAAAGTGCAAGTGTTCCTGACGGTTCCCATGTGACCATAGGAGGAATGATTACGGGCAAAACGGTGAAAACTACCAGAAATAATAAAATGATGGCATTTCTCACTCTGGAGGATCTGGCAGGGTCTGTGGAAGTGATTGTATTCCCCAAGGATTATGAGAGCAAAAGGGAACTATTCGTGGAGGATTCCAAGGTATTTATACAGGGAAGAACCTCGATCGGAGATGATCCTGTCGGAAAACTGATCTGTGAGCGGGTGATACCGTTTGATTCTCTTCCCAAGGAGCTTTGGCTGAAGTTTCCGGACAAGGAAGCTTATATGGCAAAGGAAAAGGAAATTCTTGAGGATTTAAAGGATTCCGAAGGAAATGACTCAGTCATTATCTATCTGGAAAAAGAACGGGCAAAAAAGGTTCTGCCATCCAATCGGAATGTTGATGCTGAAAAAGGGCTGATTGAAATTTTAGCCAAAAAACTTGGTGATAAAAATGTCAGGCTTGTGGAAAAAAAACTTGAAAAGATTGGTAAAATGAATTAGAATACAATTTGTACGTAATGTAAAACTTACAAAATCAGATATCCGTGAATCAGGAGGAAGTTACTATGGCAAAACAAGTGAAAACCATCGGCGTATTAACCAGCGGCGGTGATGCACCAGGTATGAATGCAGCAATCCGTGCGGTTGTCAGAACTGCTATCCATAATGGAATGGAAGTAAAGGGTATCATGAGGGGATACGCAGGCCTTCTGCAGGAAGAAATTGTTGATATGACCAGCACCAGTGTATCGGAAATCATTCACCGGGGCGGAACCATACTCTATACGGCCAGGTGCCAGGAATTCGTGACGGCGGAAGGACAGAAAAAAGGCGCTGAGATATGCAGAAAACATAACATTGACGGGATCGTAGTAATCGGCGGAGATGGTTCTTTCCGCGGAGCCGGGAAACTTTCTGCACTTGGAATCAATACCATCGGACTTCCGGGAACCATTGATCTGGATATTGCATGTACCGATTATACCATTGGCTTTGATACAGCTGTCAATACGGCTATGGAAGCCATTGATAAGGTACGCGATACATCTACCTCCCATGAGCGCTGCAGCATCATTGAGGTTATGGGACGTAACGCAGGCTATATTGCTCTCTGGTGCGGATTTGCAAACGGTGCGGAGGATATTCTGTTACCGGAGCGCTATGACGGGGATGAGCAGGCACTCATAAACCGCATTATTGAGAACAGAAAGCGCGGAAAGAAACATCATATCATCATCAATGCAGAAGGAATCGGCCACTCTTCCTCCATGGCTAAGAGGATCGAGGCAGCTACGGGCATTGAGACAAGAGCTACCATACTGGGCCATATGCAGCGGGGCGGTGCGCCTACCTGCAAAGACCGTGTTTACGCTTCGATTATGGGAGCTAAGGCAGTGGAGCTGCTCTGTGAAGGAAAGAGCAACCGTGTTGTTGGTTATAAGCAAGGAGAATTCGTGGATTTCGATATTCAGGAAGCTCTGAACATGACGAAGGATATTTCAGAGGATCAGTATCGGATCAGCAGGATGCTTGTGAGATAAGACGATAATAGAAAAGCGTGACGGCTTCAGGAGCAGAAACTCCGGCTGTCACGCCTTTTTATTTTTAACGGTTTAAAAATGTTCCAGCCAGGTTTTGGCCAACCATATCCAGCTCTGGCACTGTGGCTGTACATACCGGCCGTCTGGCCCTGATACTTCTTTGGTAGCCAGTGATAAGCCATGGCAGCCTGCCGGGAAAATATGCATCTCCACGCTGACTCCGTACTCTGTCAGGGAATTTGCTAACAGAAGGCTGTTCTTTACCGGTACGGAATCATCTGTGGAGGTATGCCATAGAAAGGTCTTTGGTGTATGGGCCCCCACCTGGAATTCCAGGGAAACCAGGCGGCGCATGATTTCGTCCCCGGACCTGTTTCCCAGCAGGTTTTTCATGGAACCGGCATGACAGTATTTCCCTGCCGTTATGACCGGATATCCCAGGATCATTCCGTTTGGACGTATTCCGTCCATATCCAGTCCCAGAGGACCATAAAGAAATTCCTGGTTCCAGAAAGCTCCCAGACTGCAAGCCAGATGGCCGCCGGCAGAAAAACCGCATACGACGATTTTCTCAGGGTCAACCAGCCATTCTTCTCCATGGGAGCGGATATGAGAAACGGCCATTGCAAGTTCCATTAAAGACAACGGGAATCCATATGGTGCCAGACTGTAATGCAGGACAAAGGCATGGAATCCCATGGACAGAAACTGCATGGCCACAGGTTCGCCTTCCCGGTCGGACAGGTGCTCATAACCGCCGCCCGGACATATGATGACTGCCGGGCGTCTGCGGTCAGGGGAGACACTGACTGGATCCAGGACATAAGCGGCAAGGCTGGCCGGAGCAGCTGACTTCTTAAGACCCGCCTGTTCCTCTGTAACGAAAATCTGCTGTATAAACTGTTTCATAAGCTGGTCACAATCCTTCCTTGAATAAAATATCAGTTTTCTTCCATAACTGCTATGATGCCGTCATATAATGTTTTTGCCGCTTCGTCCGGGCTGTAGTCCCTGGTACTTAATTTACCGAAAACTTTAAAGTACAGACCATCGGGATTAGCCTTTAATTCACTGTTGTCAAACTGCGGGTCATGGGTGAACTTACAATAGTCCAGTAATTTTTTGTTGGCTTCTTTTGTCATAGCATCTCCGATACCTTTCTCATTTAAGTATTTGATGGCGGCAGCGGAGCATGGGATCCCGCGTTCGGTAGAGCAGATTTCAATGCCTTCCGGATCGTTTAACAGGAAGTTTACCAGCATAGCAGATTCCTTTGGATGCTCTGTGGATGCTTTGATTGCAAAATCCATGGAAATCTTTGTAAAGCCTCCCTGGTAATCCCCGAATTTAATGAAATCACCGATGACAAATTCCTGGCCTGGCTTGTTCACACTGCCTTCCATGGCAGCTTTCACCTTGGAAACACCGGAATCCCATTCCATAAGTCCTGCATATTTTCCGTCGATCCATTTGGAGTTTTTATCAAGAGAGTCCGCCATGTCCCCATTGATGGTGGCAAGGGTTGGAATGACATGTTCATCCTCAAGTTTGTTCATGAATTCCAGTGCTTCCTTGATTTCTTCTTCGGAATAGTTTAATTTTCCGTCAACGATCCAGTCTTTTCCATATTTGGATTCAAGATAATATACCATGAAAATGGCACGGTCATATTCCCCCAGGGCCAGAGGATAATAATCGTTGTTATAAGCCTTAAAGGCAGCACCGGCAGCCAGTAGAGATGCTTTATCAGTAGGAATCTCACAGCCTGCTTCATCAAATGTAGTTTTATTCCAGTAGAAGAGGCGGCCTGTCAGAGAGATCGGGACAGCCATCAGCTTTCCGTTTACTTCATTTGATTTTAACTTATCCTGCGGGAACTGGCTTAAATCCAGGACATCGGAATACTGATATAGGTCCAGATAGGATTCGCCGCCTTTGCTGTAGTCGTTTACCCAGTTGGAGCCAATCTGGATCACATCCGCACATTCTCCGCTTAAAATACTCAGTGACTGCTTCTCTTCCCAGCCGGTCCAGGCGCCGTATTCGGTTTCTACAGTAATATTCGGATATTTTTTCATAAATGCCTGAACAGCTTTTTCCGTTGCTTCATGTCTGGAGTCTCCGCCCCACCAGGATATGCGAAGGAACACAGGCTCATCGGATACTCCGGCTGCGTCTCCTTCTCCGGTTTTGGAATCTGACTGGGCATTTTTTGTCTTAGAAGCCGCAGTACTCTGTGAACTGCCGCAGGCTGTTAAGGATAATCCCATAGCAGCTGACAATGCGAATGCCATTAGTTTGGTCAGCTTTTTTTTCATATATTGTTCCTCTCTTTCTTCCATCCCCTTACGGGGAGCTTGGCGGTATCTGCCGCATCAGTTATGTAATGTGTAAGTGCTTACACACACAATTATATTATCATATGTTAAAAAAGAATAAAGGCTTAAAGTATACAAAATTAAATTTAAATATTATAAATAATACACAAATTAATAATATTAAAATTATATAATAGTACTTATTTTATAAAAAAGATAATAAAAATAATACAATAAAGCCAATTGAAAACAGAAAATAATTGTACAAAACAAACAATAATATAAAACATTATTGCAAACCTTTGCAATAACCTCTGTATAAAGGAAAGACCGACGTTCAATAGATGGATGACAAGAAAAAAAAAGAGTGATATGATAGCATAAAAGGAGAAGTATATGGGAATTGGAGGATGTAAAGTATGGCGGTGACCATAAAAGATATTGCAGCCCGAGCCGGTGTTTCTTACTCCATGGTCTCCCGGGCCTTAAACGGAACAGGTGCAGTGGACCGGAAGAAAAAGGAACGGATTCTTGATATTGCCCATGCTATGGGGTATGTACCAAATCAGGCTGCGGTTACTTTAAAAAAATCCAGGTCTCATATCATAGGGCTTTATTTTTCAACGATCAGCAAGACAACATCCCCCTATGTACTTCATGATGTGCTGACCGGGGTTTACAGTGTTATCGGGAGCAGGTACAATGTCATAGTAAAGGGGATTGACATGCATGAACCGGAAACATTAAACCCCAGTTATTTTGACGGGCTTTTAATTATGTCTCAGGGAGACTGGGATGAGGATTTTCTTGAGGAAGCATGGGAGAAAAGGATTCCCATGGTAGCCATCAGCCGCCAGGTACGTCTGAATATACCGTTTGTAACCACCGATGAGAGAGGCGGTATGGCAAAAGCGATGGAATATCTTTTGCAAAACGGTCATCGGCGGATCGGTGTTATCGAGGGGACGCCGAACCTGGAAGCAACGGTGCTCCGCCGGGAGGGCTGGTACCGGGAGGCCAGGAAATGGGGACTGGAACCGGAGAGCCTTCCGGTGGAATATGGCAATTACCGTTATAACAGCGGAAGACTGGCGGCAGGCAGGCTTCTGGATGCCAATAGAGATCTGACCGCCCTTCTGTGTTTTAATGATGAGATGGCCTTTGGTGCAAAAAGTGCCGCGAATGAGAGAGGCCTTAAAGTACCTGAAGATATTTCTCTTACAGGATTTGACAATTGGGATCTTTCCGTTTATGCTGATATGAGACTGACTACGGTGGAAAGGAACGCTGCAAAAATCGCCGTGGAGGGAACGAAAATGCTTCTTAAGTATATGGAAGAAGGTATCATTTCTGAGGATGTCTGGCTGGATAACCGTCTGATCATAAGGGATACCGTTAAGAACCTGACTGGCGGATCTTAAAAACAGTTATCTAAACGAGGAGAGGAAAAAGAGAATGGATGTAATTGAAAAGTATATCAACGAACTGATGGAAAAGAGTACGCCGGACCGTCCGGTCTGGAACATCGAGAAAATCCTTCAGGGAGAGAAGGCCGGCTGGAATTACATTGACGGCTGTATGATCAAGTCAGTATTAGAAATGTATGCGATTACAAAAGACTTAAAATATCTGGAATTTGCCGATACTTTTATCGATTACCGGGTGAGAGAGGACGGGACCATTGACGGCTATGATGTGGAAGAACGCAACATTGATAATATCAATGCAGGAAAAACCCTGTTCGAACTCTACGATCTGACTGGAAAAGAAAAGTATAGAAATGCAATCGATCTGGTTTACAGCCAGATTGGTAAAATGCCGAGGACAAGAGAAGGTAATTTCTGGCATAAGAATATCTATCCTAATCAGGTCTGGCTGGACGGACTTTATATGTGCCAGCCATTCTATATGGAATATGAAACCAGATTCAATAACAAAAAGAACTGCAGAGATATTTACAGCCAGTTCTCTAATGTGGCAAAGTATATGCGGGATTCTGAAACCGGCCTTTATTACCATGCTTACGATTCTTCCAGAGAGATGTTCTGGTGTGACAAGGTTACCGGACTGTCCCAGAACTTCTGGCTGAGGGCACTGGGCTGGTATTCCATGGCTCTGTTAGATACCATGGATAAGGCTGACAAAGCTGATGCTAAAGACTTGAAGCAGATGGAAGAAGCCTTCCGGGATCTGATCGATTCCATGCTGAAATATCAGCACGAAAGCGGAATGTGGTATCAGGTGGTCAACTTAGGCGGTATGGAACAAAATTACCTGGAAACCAGTGGAAGCGCAATTTTTGCCTATGCCATTTTAAAGGGAGTGCGTCTGGGTTATCTTCCGGAATCCTATGTGACCTTTGGAAAAAAGGCATTCAAGGGGATCTGCAATACCTATCTTCATTTGGAAGAAGGCAATATGAGCCTTGGAGGAATCTGCCTGGTGGCCGGCCTTGGAGGAACAAACAGAAGAAGCGGAACCTTTGATTATTATATGTCCGAACCTGTTGTGGCGGATGATGCAAAAGGGGTAGGCCCATTCCTTCTTGCATATACGGAAATGAAAAGAACCGGCTGGATTTATAACTGACAGAAAATCTTTGCGGCCGGTGGTTTCTATTAAAAAATTACAGGGATTGCGGTTTCTGATAAAAGAACCGCAATCCCTGAATCATTCTTAACTTAAGCTGTTCTGAGCATATTTCTTTGGTGAGATCCCTACTTTTTTTGTAAATGCTTTAAAAAAGTTACTGTAATCATTAAAACCGCACATGCTGTAAACCTCATTGACGCTGTAGCCGCCGGAAAGAAGGGTCCTGGCCAGCTCGATCCGCCGTGAGGTTATATAGGAATTGATGGTGGTGCCGGTGCCTTTTTTGAAAAGCCTGCATAGGTAAGAGGTGCTTAAGTAAAAATGGGCGGCAATTTCCCCGATGCTTAATTGGGAATCGATGTTATGGTGTATGTAAGTGATGATATCCGCCACCTTATTGTTAAAATACTGTCTCTGTTCTTCTGTTTCCCCGCCTAAAACAGCTTCCTTGGAGATCTTTGTCAGGTATACCATAAATTCAGCAAAGGCGGAACGTTCCTCAACATCCTGGCCGAATCCTTCTTCTAAGGTCATTTTATTAATATAATAGGTAAAACGCCGCTGCTGTCCCTGGCTTAAGACAATGCGGTGGGAAAATTTCTCCGGTCTGTGGGTAAAACAGTAGGTCAGGTCCGTTTGCAGTGTGGAAATGCTTTCCAGGTAGAAGGGATCTATAAATATGGCATACCTCTCATGGGGGATCGAAGTGTCCATCTGCAGTACCTGATGTTTTTCGTACTGGTTGATCATAAATAAATTTCCAGGTTCTATCCGGTAATTTTTATCATCGATCAGAAATGTACGGCCTCCGCTGATGGAAAAATAGAATTCATAGCAGCGATGGCTGTGCATACTTAACACCCCGGATTCTTTGTGCAGATGTGCAATAGAGAAGTATCTGGAGGCCATGCAATGGTCAATTCCGTCTGAATATGAGGTAAGTACTTTCATTCAACCTGATCTCCTTGGCTAATTTCACTAAAATCATACCATAGGATGTCATTATTTGCAATGTTTTGTGCTTAAATTGAAATGAATTATAGCAGGATAGGTGTTATAATAAAGAAAAAGCACAGTGTAAGCGCTTACGCAAAAAGTGAAAAATTTGTCGAAAAAGTGAAAATACTTACACCAGGCTTTTAAGAACTCAGTTTTTGAGGGATAGAATAAAGGAGAGAGAAAAATGAAAAAAATCAAACAATGGACGGCAATGGGGTTAACAGCTCTTATGGCAATGTCTTTATCGGCCTGCGGTGCAAGCAAGTCCAGCACCAGTGAGACAACCACGGCGGCAGCAGCCGAGGCGACCACGGCAGCAGCAGCGGGTGAATCAACCACGGCAGCTGCGGCTGATACCACTTCCGGTGAGCCGGTAGAGCTTACGTTTTCCTGGTGGGGCGGTGACTCCAGACATGCGGCAACAGAAGAAGCTATTAAAGCTTTCGAAGCAAAATATCCCAACATTACGGTAACTCCTGAGTACGGCGCATGGAATGGCTGGGAAGAGAAGCAGTCTCTCAATATCTTAGGCGGCAATGCAGCGGACGTTATGCAGATCAACTGGAACTGGATTGAATCCTACAGCCAGGGCGGAAAGTCCTTTGCAAACCTGGAAGATTACTCTGATGTCCTTGATTTAACACAATTCTCACCAGAAAGCCTTGATTTATGCAAGGTAGATAATAAATTAATGGCTGTTCCGATTTCTCTGACAGGACGTCTGTTTTATTGGAATAAGTCAGCATTTGATGAGGTTGGCTGCGCCCTTCCGACAGACCTTGATTCCTTGTATGCGGCCGGTGCTGCATTTGAAGCACATGATGCTGATATGTATCCGCTGGCAGTCGGCGAATATGACCGTATGATTTTAATGGTTTACTATCTGGAATCCAAATACGGGAAGAACTGGGTTCAGGATGGCCAGGTTAACTACACAGAAGACGAAATTAAAGATGGTATGGATTTCATCTGCGGACTGGAAGCAAAACACGTAATTCCTACATTAACAGTTCTCCATGGCGATATGGCAGATTCTATCGACAAGGATGCAAAATGGATTGATGGTAAGTTCGGTGGAATATTAGAGTGGGATTCCTCTGCTGCCAAATTTAAGAATGCCCTTGAAGGAAGCGTAAATAAACCGGGGCAGGAGTTTGTAGTCGGAGACTTCATCAAGATGGGCAGCAACGACGGCGGCTTCACAAAGATTTCCATGGCATTTGCAGTTTCCGCTGCTTCTGAACATCCCAAGGAAGCTGCTATGCTGATCAACTTCCTGTTAAATGACGAGGATGGCGTTAAGATCTGTTCCACAGAGAGAGGTATCCCATGCTCCGCTAAAGGCCTGCAGATCCTTAAAGACAACAGTCTTGGAGATTCTCTGACCATCGAAGCAAACGCAAAAGTTATGGACTACAGCAAATTCAGTCTGGACAGCAAGTTCGAACACAACGATTTAAAGGCTAATCCGGACGGTGTTTACTTTAAAGTATTTGGGAAATTAAGCGCTGGTGAAATTGATTCCGCACAGGCAGCAAGTGAGCTTGTAAAAGGCATTACAGAGTGCCTGGAAGGCTGATTCTGAATCAGGCAAGGTCAATATATAGTTAATAAGAGCCGCCATAGTCCTATGGCGGCTCCCATAGAGAAAAGGGCAGACAAAAGTCATGGAATATAGAAATAATATAAGGAAACCATACCAGCTGATGGGAGCCATACAGATGTATGAGGCGACCGGCGAAAGCACATATAAAGATTATGTTATGACCAGCTTAGCCATGCTGGAGGCCCCGGAAGGGACGGCAGAAGGTCTGCCGATACAGGATTATACAGCTTATTTTTTTGCTTTGGAACAGACTGGTATTGAAAAATACAGACAGAAGATTGAGTCACTGATCGGGCAGAATGATTGGACGTTGGAATTTATGCCGTTTGTTACGGCGTATGAAACAAAATACAAGAGAAAAGAACACTATAATGAGATTGTGGCTTTGTTTCGGGAAAAGGACCGGTTTACTGGAAGCGAACTGGTCGCTCTTATCGGGACAATCAGTCAGATGTCAGAAGAAATCTATGAATATTATAGGGAACTGCGGGATTTATTTAAGGCTGTAGTCAGGGAGAAGATCAAAGACCTCCCGGATTCTTCTGAAATTTTGGAAATCGGTTATTCCATCCTGAAAGCTTGTAATATGGGTGTGCTTCAGACGGAGAAATACAGGGATTTCGGGGAACTTGTATGGAAAACTATCGCGGGGAACGATCATGATACATGCGCTGGTATAAAGGAAATGATAAAAGCGCAATATACAATACTTAGAAAACAGGAGGTATAAGCAGTATGAAGTCAAAAGGTTTCCGAAAGGTCCTGGAAGACAATGCAGGGTTCTTCTTTGTCCTGCCTTGGCTGGTTGGATTTTTACTTTTTAAAATTTATCCATTTGCCTCTTCACTGTACTATAGCTTTACAAACTATGACCTGTTTAGAGGTATCTCGAAGACAGGTATGATGAATTTCGTAAAAATATTTACAGATTCCGATATTAAAAGAGCATTTTTTGTAACCTTTAAATTTGCATTATTTGATGTTCCGTTAAAACTGACGTTTGCATTGTTCATAGCATATATCCTGAACTTCAAATTAAAAGGAGTTAATTTTTTCCGGACTGCATATTACATACCTTCTATATTGGGCGGTTCCATTGCCATTGCCATTCTTTGGAGAGCCGTTTTCAATACCGATGGTCTGATCAACACGGTTATCGGTGTTTTCGGTGCTGAAAAGATTAACTGGATGGCAAGCGCCAACGGAGCGCTGGCTGTTATCGTACTCTTAAGAGCATGGCAGTTCGGTTCCGCTATGGTTATCTTCCTTGCGGCCTTAAAAGGGGTTTCTGCGGATCTTTATGAAGCGGCAGCCATTGACGGAGCAGGCAAATGGACTCAGTTCTTTAAAATTACCGTACCTTTAATTACACCGGTTATTTTTTACAATCTGATTACCCAGTTATGCCAGGCGTTCCAGGAATTCAATGGACCATTCCTTGTAACAAAAGGCGGACCAAACGGATCCACCACACTGATTTCCATTTTGATCTACAACAATGCATTCTTACGTCACAAGATGGGTATGGCAAGTGCGCAGGCCTGGATTCTGTTCCTTATTGTCATGACCTTTACGGCAGTTGCATTTGTAAGCCAGAAGAAATGGGTTTACTATTCAGATGAGGACGGGAGGTAAGAGACATGACGAAAGAAACTAGGAGACAGATCAATGCAGTAGTCCGTTATATGTTACTGGTTCTGGTCGGCATCATTATGGTATACCCGTTGATCTGGATGGTGGGTGCTACCTTTAAAACGAACTCGGAAATATTCACCAGCGCCTGGTTCTGGCCAATGCATCCGGTATCTGACGGTTATCAGAATGCGTTTGTGGACTATGGCGGAAAGATCAACCTGATCAAATCCATTGTTAATACATATAAGGTTGTTGTTCCGAAGGTAATATTCACAGTATTATCCGCAACCATTACCGCTTACGGTTTCGGTCGGTTTGAATTCAAAGGGAGAGGCATCCTGTTCTCCCTTATGATTTCCACCCTGTTCTTACCGCAGGTAGTATTAAATGCACCCCAGTACATCATGTTCAACCAGTGGCACTGGACAAATTCCTATCTGCCATTGATCATTCCTTCCCTGTTTGCAGGTGATACGTATTTCTTATTCATGCTGATACAGTTCTTAAGAGGTGTGCCGAAAGAACTGGAGGAAGCTGCCAAGATCGATGGCTGTAATTATATAAAAACCTTATGGTATGTAATTGTTCCCATGTTAAAACCGGCACTGGTATCGGTTGCACTGTTCCAGTTCATGTGGACCTCCAATGACTTTATGGGACCTTTGATCTATGTTACCGACATGCCTAAATATACAAACTCCATATACTTGCGTATGTCCATGGACGGCGATGTCGGATTCCAGTGGAACAGAATTCTGGCGATGTCCTTAATCTCCATTATTCCTTCTCTGGTCGTATTCTTCTGTGCACAGGATGCCTTTATTGACGGTATCGCAGCAGGAGGCGTTAAGGGATAACTAAAAACGGGCGTGGTAATTGGCTGCGCCCTTTTTTAAATATAAAAAACAGGAGAGGTTAAAATCAGTATGGAATTAAGAGTTGTTTATAAGACAGCACGTTCTGTGACTTTGGAGACCCTGACAGAACAGATTTTTGAATTTGAAACTCCGGGCAGGATTCTGGTTAACGGAGAATTCCATGGAGAAACAAAACGGATCGTATTTACTTTGTTTGACTTAAAGCCGGATATGGATTATAATATCTGTCTGGAAAGAAATGGAGAGAAGGCAGAGACCAGTTTCCATACAGACTATGAATTTGTTACATTAAATGTAAAAAAGATCGGTGCAAAAGGCGATGGAGTTCAGGATGACACTTCATTCATCCAGGCTGCCATTATGGCCTGTCCAAAGGCCGGACGGGTATTGATTCCTAAAGGAACCTACCGGATCACCAGCTTATTCCTAAAGAGCCATATAAGGCTTGAGCTGGCTGAAGGAGCTATACTGGCAGCAGATACAGACCGTTTTAAATATCCAAGATTTCCCGGAATGATTGAAAGCTACGATGAGACAGAAGATTATAATCTCGGAACCTGGGAGGGAAATCCACTTCCCATGTTCGCAGGAATCATAACAGGAATTGATGTGGAGGATGTGGTGATCTACGGGCGGGGACTTATAAACGGCCAGGCGTCTTTTGAGAACTGGTGGGATAACGTCCGCCTCATGCGGGGAGCATTCCGACCCCGTATGGTATTTTTAGAGAGATGCAGGAATGTGATTCTACAGGGCCTTTCCTTAAAAAACAGCCCTACCTGGGTCCTGCACCCGTATTTCAGCCAGGATTTAAAGTTTCTGGATCTGGATATAAAGAACCCTGCGGATTCTCCCAATACCGATGGTCTGGATCCGGAGTCCTGCAAGGATGTGGAAATCCTGGGGCTGCATTTTTCCCTGGGAGATGACTGCATTGCAGTCAAATCCGGGAAGATCTATATGGGCCGCAGGTATCAGACGCCCTCAGAAAACATTGTGATCCGCCAGTGTCTCATGGAAAACGGCCATGGAGCCGTTACTGTGGGCAGCGAAGTGGGGGCAGGAGTGAAGAACATCCATGTGGAGCGCTGCCTGTTTTGCCATACGGACAGAGGCCTTCGGATCAAGACCAGAAGAGGCAGGGGAAAGGACTCTGTGCTCTCCGGGATTTATTTTGACCATATCCACATGGATCATGTCATGACGCCATTTGTGGTAAACAGCTTTTATTTCTGTGATCCGGATGGAAAATCCGATTATGTGCAGTGCCGGGAGGCACTTCCTGTAGACGAGCGGACACCTGAGATCGACAGGCTGTATTTTACCAATATCAAGGCAGAAAACTGTCATGTGGCGGCTTCATTTCTTTATGGGCTTCCGGAAAAGAAGATTGAACGTATTGAATTCAGCAACGTTGAGATATCCTTTGCAGACAAGGCAAAAACAGGAGCGCCCGCCATGTTGTCAGGAGTGGGAGAGTGTACGAAGAAGGGGTTTTTAATCAATAACGTAGACACTCTTATCTTTGATCATGTAAAGATTTCCGGCCAGGAAGGGGAGGCCTTTGAACTAAGCAACATCAATCATTACGAAGTAAAATAAAGGAGGAATGTATTATGCAGATCGGAATCCGTTTACACGATGCCGCACCTGGAACCTTGGAGGAACGGGTGAAAATTGCCCATGAACAAGGATTTACCTGTGTCCATCTGGCACTTACCAAGACAGTGAAAGAACACTCTGTGGAGAATTCCGCGTTAACGCCAGGCTATGCCGCTTATTTGCGTAAGAAGTTTGCAGAAAGTGATGTGGATATCGCAGTCCTGGGCTGCTATTTGAATCTGGCCCATCCGGACCCGGAAGAAATCAAGAAAATCCAGGAGCGATATTTTGCTCATCTGCGATTTGCATCTATTTTGGGATGCAGTGTGGTAGGAACTGAGACGGGAGCACCAAATGCAGAATATCGTTATGAGCCGGCCTGCCATACAGAGGAAGCGCTTTTGACATTCATCAAAAACCTGCGTCCAGTTGTGGAATGTGCGGAGAAATTCGGAGTCATTATGGCAATCGAACCGGTCTGGAACCATATTGTTTACAATTCCAAACAGGCGCTTAAGGTATTAGAAGCAATTAATTCTCCTAATTTAAGAATAATTCTCGATCCAGTAAATCTTCTGTCAGTGGAAAACAGTGAACATTACGAAACGGTGATTGCAGAAGCTATTGAGGATTTAGGCAAGTATACGGATGTACTTCATATGAAGGATTTTGTGATTGAAGGAGACAGGGTCGTATCCAGTGCACCGGGAACCGGAGTTATGAAGTATGATGTGATCATGGATTTCGTGAAAAAGGAAAAGCCATATATCCAGATGACCATTGAAGACAGCATGCCGGATAATGCGGAAGAGTCAAGGAAATTTCT
The DNA here is from genome assembly GCA_964402355.1 of uncultured Lacrimispora sp. Taxonomy (GTDB): domain Bacteria; phylum Bacillota; class Clostridia; order Lachnospirales; family Lachnospiraceae; genus Lacrimispora. The sequence continues at coordinate 238,842 of CAYOCB010000001.1, read as the reverse complement.
TGAGAGCCTGTAATATTTGATAAAATGTATATAGAAAAAAGAGACTGTATCCATAAATGGTATTTACAGTCTTTTTTTTATGCATGTTATTATGAAAGTCGATCAATATTTCGATCAGAGATATCGAAGAGGGATCGCATGGAATGATCCGGAGTTAAAGATAGGTTTCCCCATAGAAAAACCAATATTGGCACAGCATGACATAGAGGCACCATTTTAAAAGATAGTTTTGTAATTATAACTAGTAAAATAAAAAACAGAGTCCTCCTATTTATATAGAGAGAGAGGACTCTGTTTTTTAACTATTATTTTAAGCAGTCTTTCATAACTTCATATGCGCCTTTTTCTTCAATGGCTATCAAATAACCGGCAACTGCTTCTTCAAAACCGGCAATTTTGGTTAAATCCTCGCCCCAGAAGTCAACGTTGGAGCAAACTGCATGAGAAAGAGCGGCAGCATCATCATCTTTATGGCTGTAGTAGAACTCAAGGATTGACTTATCGTCCTTTACGGTGTATTCATTACCAGCCGGACGTTCTGCAATCAGGCCATCCTCAGTAAGCTTCGTTCCTTTATAGAACCCAATATAAAAAGCAAAGGAGGCTGTGATGCATTTTGGAAGTGTTCCTGTTTTTTCTATATAGCCCTTTAAGGAAGGCATGACGCGGGCTTTCCATTTAGAGGTGGAATTAAGGGAAATGGATAACAGGGCATGATCGATAAATGGGTTTTTAAAGCGTTCGGTAACTGAAGCTGCAAAACTCATTAATTCTTCCTTCGGAAGAGTCAGGGTAGGGATAATCTCATCGTAAATAGTCCTGTTCATAAATCCGCAGATCACTTCATCTTCCATACAGCTGCGGACAATGTCCTGTCCCGCAAGGTAAGCGCCTAATACAAAAGAAGTATGGGCTCCGTTTAAAATGCGTACCTTTCTCTGTTTATATGGCTTGTGATCACTGCAGATTAATACCGGAAGACCGGCTTTCTCAAATGGAAGCTCCTTCTTTAAGCTTTCCGGTCCCTCGATGACCCAGAAGCCGAAGATTTCGCCGGTGTCGATGATATTATCCTGATAGCCTGATTCTTCACAGATTGCAGCGGCTTCATTTCTGGGGTATCCGGTTACGATCCGGTCGACCAAAGTGGAGCAGAAGATGTTCTCACATTTGATCCAGTTGATGAATTCCTTGCCTAAGCTCCACTGTTCGGCATATTTTAAAACGCATTTTTCCAGTTCTTTTCCATTGTTGTCGATAAGCTCACAGGAGAGGATGACAAAGCCTTTTCCGGCTTCCTTTCCGAACTTTTCAAATCTTTTATATAAAAACTGAGTCAGCTTTCCAGGATAGCTGTCAGCCGGTACATCTGTAAACTGACAGGATGGGTCATAAGCAATACCTGCTTCTGTGGTATTGCAGGCGATGTAGCGCAGGTCAGGGTTTTCTGCACAGGCTAATACCGCATCATAGTCCTTATAAGGATTTAAGCATCTGCTGACACAGGAAATGATGCGTTTTGCATTCACCTTCTGACCATTTTCAAATCCACGGAGGAACAGGGTATAAAGTCCCTCCTGTTCGTTAATCATATCTGCAAGGCCTGGCGCAATGGGCTGGCATAAGACCACCTTTGAATGGAATCCTGTTTTTTCATTAAGGACATCAATAAAATAATCCACGAACGCCCTTAAGAAGTTTCCTTCACCGAACTGCATTACGCGTTCCGGAGCCTCCTTTAAAAGGAATCCGTCATACCCCTGTTTTTCCAGTGTTTCATAACATAACTTTTCCATTTGATTCTTCTCCTTTTTTCTTCGCTGCATGAATTTATATATGATTTTATAAAGTTACACCCTGTTTAAAGATAGCCATGTCATGGAAACCTGCTTCCTCAGATTTTACTTTTTTACCGGAAGCTGTTTCAATAACAAAATCAAAGAAATCGTTTTTTAAGGTATCCATGTCCACGCCTTCTACCAGAACGCCGCAGTTAAAATCAATCCAGTTATTCTTTTTGGTGCTTAAGGCTGTGTTGGTGGAAATCTTCATGGTCGGCACCGGACAGGCAAATGGGGTTCCGCGGCCTGTGGTGAACAGGACAATGTGGGCACCGGATGCAGCCAGGGCCGTAGAGGCCACCAAGTCATTGCCTGGTGCACTTAAGAGATTTAAGCCTTTGGTATGAACCTGTTCCCCATATTTCAGTACATCCATGACCGGAGCACTGCCGGACTTCTGGACGCAGCCTAAGGACTTGTCCTCCAGCGTAGAGATACCTCCCTTTTTATTCCCAGGGGATGGGTTCTCGTAAATGGTCTGGTTATAGCTGGTAAAATAGTTTTTGAAATCATTGATCAGATCTACTGTTTTTTCAAAGATTTCTTTATTTTGACTGCGGTTCATAAGAAGTGTTTCGGCACCGAACATCTCAGGAACTTCGGTAAGAATCGTGGTACCGCCTTTGGAAACCAGCATATCGGAGAAAGCGCCTACGGCAGGATTGGCAGTGATTCCGGATAATCCGTCGGAGCCGCCGCATTTCATTCCGATGATCAGTTCGCTGCAGCTGATGGGTTCTCTCTCAAAGGTTCCTGCATATTCTGCCAGCTGACCGATGAGTTCCATGGCATCTGCCATTTCATCCTCAGATTCCTGAGTGACCAGGAATTTGACTCTGCGGTCATCGTAATCTCCGATGTAGCGCATCAGTTCATTAATATTACTGTTTTCGCAGCCAAGCCCAAGGACCAGAACTCCGCCTGCATTGGGATGGTTGATCAGATCGGCCAGTATGGTCCTGGTATGTTCCTGGTCATCGCCCATCTGGGAACAGCCATAAGGATGAGGAAATGCAGCCACCTCATCAATGGAGCCGCCTGCGTATTTCTTCGCCATGCGTTCTATGGCGGTGGCTATATTGTTGACACAGCCAACGGTAGGAATAATCCAGATTTCATTGCGTACGCCTGCCTTCCCGTCTGGCCTGCGGTATCCCATAAAGAAACGGTCTTCTGTCGGAGTAATTGCTGCGTCCTGTTTATCATAAGAATAAGTGAGCAGGTCCCCTAAACCAGTTTTTAAGTTATGGGTGTGAATCCAGGCCCCTGCCTTAATTGTCTCCTTTGCCATGCCTATGGCACAGCCGTATTTAATGACGGATGAACCGGCAGGTATATCTGCGAGAGCAAATTTGTGACCCTGTGGGATATCTTCCAGAAGTGTAACCGTTTGACTGCCTATTTCTATGGAAGTGCCGGAATCAAGCGGTTTTAATGCAACTGCAACGTTGTCTCCGGAATGAATTTTGATAAAATCCTGCATAAGCTTCCTTTCCTTTCTTAGTACCAGTTTTAAAATACACATGCAATGTAAGTACTTACATAAAAGATACACCATTTTTATGACTTCGTCAATAGGGAAAGGAAAAAGAAAGGTTTTTCTTCTGGATTAGGCGTATTATATTGGAAATTTTCAATGTTTTTTTAAAATACAATAGAGTAATAACAGTTGCTTTATGGTAAAATATCCTGTATAATGAATCGAGAAAAGTGTAAGCGCTTACGCTCTCTTCTGAAGCAGGGAAGAGGGAAGCGGCACAGGTGATGGAGGTAAGGCCGCCTGGTCTTTATTCCGGCGTTGAAATTTTATGATATAAGAGGGACTACTAGGATGAACATTTACGATATTGCTAAACTCGCAGGAGTTTCCATCGCTACTGTGTCACGGGTGGTAAACGACAGCCCCCGTGTAAGCGAAAAAACAAAACAGAAGGTAAGAGCGATCATGGAGGAGAATGGTTACACTCCCAATGTTTTTGCCAGAGGTCTGGGGCTGGATTCTATGAAAACTATCGGGATTCTGTGCCCGGATGTATCAGATGCCTATATGGCAGCGGCGGTGGCACATTTAGAGAGTCTTATGCATGAGCATGGCTACGACTGTATTTTGTGCTGCAGCGGATTTGAGCAATCCATCAAGGAAAAGTATGTAAGCCTTCTTCTGGCAAAGAGGATCGATGCTTTGATTATGGTTGGATCTGCCTATGCCTGGTCCGGAGAAGGGGATAATAAGATCCAGTATATCCGTGATGCGGCAAAGCAGGTCCCTATATTTTTAATTAACGGTTTTTTTGATTGTGAAAATGTATACTGTGCTTACGGGGATGATTATCAGGCGACCTATGATGTGACCAGCCAGATGATTGAGTCCGGACGCAGGCGGATTCTGTTTCTTTGTGATTCCCATTCCTACAGTGCCAGCCAGAAGCTGGCTGGATATGAATCCGCTTTAAAGAGTCATGGTCTTCCGGTACTGGGGGATTTAAAGTTATATGTGAAGAACCGGATACACACGGTACGGGATATTCTGCTGGAGCGCCGTGATTTAAAGTTTGACAGTGTGGTTGCTACTGATGATGGACTGGCGGTGGGAGCGATCAAGTATGCCAATTCTAAGCTTTTAAAGATTCCGGAGGATATGTGTATTACCGGATTCAATAATTCAGCTCTTTCGATCTGCAGCGATCCGGAGCTTTCTTCTATTGATAATAATGTAGAAGAATTATGCAACATCACCGTTGATAATATGATGAAGATCCTTCATGGCGAAGGTACAGGGATAAAAAGGGAAATCCGGATACCGTGCAGGCTGGTAAAGCGGTGCACCACTGACTTTTAACCTATTGTCATTTCTTTCCGGGTATGCTACAATAGAAAACCAGTAACAGTAATATAGAAAGAGCGGTGTCAAAAACATGGTGCATGATGGAGAGAATATGGTATTGTGCGGCGCCAATTCATATGAACAGAAATACTATTTCAATCAGCAGTTTTTAAATCTTCCGGAAAGCGTCAGGCAGGAGCTTCAGGTCATGTGTGTTCTTTATACAGAGGATGTTGGAGGGATTCTGACTCTGGAATATGATGAGGATGGCACCCTGGAATTTAAGGTGACGGCGGCTGAGGGAGATTATCTGTTTGATGAGATCGGAAGTGTATTGAAGATCAAGAAGTACCGGAAGGAAAAGAGGGAACTTCTGGAATCTCTTGAAATGTATTACAAGGTATTTTGCCTTGGAGAAGAGTTGGAAGGCGGAGAAGCAGAAACGTGAAGCTGAGAATTGGAAATGTGACATTTGATAACAATCTGATACTGGCACCGATGGCAGGGATTACAGACCTGCCATTTCGTTTGCTCTGCAGGGAGCAGGGCTGCGGTCTTGCAGTAACAGAGATGATCAGTGCCAAAGCAATCTTATATAAGAATAGAAATACCAATGAGCTTTTGAGGGTTGCAGACGGTGAGGGGCCGGTAGGCGTTCAGCTCTTTGGTTCCGATCCGCAGATCATGGCAGATATGGCGGCACAGGTGGAATCAGGTCCCTTTGCTCTCATTGACGTAAACATGGGTTGTCCGGTTCCTAAAATCGTAAAAAACGGTGAAGGATCAGCTCTGATGAAGGACATAAAGCTGGCCGAGCGCATAGTATCATCCATGGTGAAGGCTGTTAAAAAACCGGTAACCGTAAAATTCAGAAAGGGATTTACCGAAGAGGATATCAATGCAGTGGAATTTGCCCGGATGGCAGAAAGCAGCGGAGCGGCAGCAGTGGCCATCCATGGAAGAACCAGAGAACAGTATTACTCGGGAAAAGCAGATTGGGATATAATAAAAAAAGTAAAAGAAGCAGTTAAGATTCCGGTCATTGGAAACGGCGATGTGTTCCAGCCGGAGGATGCCAGGGCTATGCTGGATGAAACCGGATGTGATGGAGTGATGATTGCCAGGGGTGCTAAAGGAAATCCGTGGATTTTTTTTAAAACCCTGCATTATCTGGATACAGGAGAGCTCCTTCCCGGTCCGTCTGCGGAGGAAATATGCCGGATGATGATCCGGCATGGTAAACTGCAGATGGAGTACAAGAATGAGGCGGCAGCCATGCGTGAGATGCGAAAGCATATGGCATGGTATACGGCAGGACTTCCCCATTCTGCGAAGTTAAGAAATGACATCAATCAGGTCGAGACGATGGAAGAATTAAAGCAGTTTGTAAAAGAGAGAATCGGAGCATTTTAAGTCAGGAAAAGAGAGCTGCATTCTTGACATTTTCAGATGTTTACGCTATAATATCTGGAATGCGAATGAGCGAGTATGAAACCAGGAGGAACCAAATACCATGGTAGATAAGAAAAATATTCTAACCTATGAAGGTCTTAAGAGATACGAGGATGAACTTCAGAATTTAAAAGTAGTAAAAAGAAAAGAAGTTGCCCAGAAAATCAAGGAAGCAAGAGAGCAGGGCGACTTGTCCGAAAATGCTGAGTACGATGCTGCCAAGGATGAGCAGAGGGATATCGAACAGCGTATTGAAGAGTTGGAAAAGCTGCTTAAGAATGCAGAGGTAGTCGTTGAAGATGAAATTGACTTAGACAAGATTAATATTGGCTGTAAGGTAAAGGTCTATGATGTGGATGAGGACGAGGAGATGGAATTTAAGATTGTAGGTTCCACCGAAGCAAACAGCCTTCAGAATAAAATTTCCAACGAATCTCCGGTAGGTCAGGCACTCATCGGCAAGAAAGTTGGAGATGTGGTAGATGTAGAGACTCAGTCAGGTGTGATCCAGTATAAGGTACTGGAGATTCAGCGGGTGTCATAGGCATAATTTTCTGTGGCAGTGCAGGCTGAGTTTAGGAATTAGCCGTTCGAAGAGCCGTCTGGCGAATCGAACTTCCTTAATATAGTTCACAAAGGAGTGTAAATAAGGTGGCAGAACAGCAGAACCAGGTAATAGAGGAAGATTTGAACCATTTGCTGAAGGTACGCCGTGAAAAACTGGCAGAGCTTCAGGAAGCGGGAAAGGATCCGTTTCAGGTTACAAAGTACAATGTTAACGTACACAGCAGTGAGATAAAGGATCATTACGCAGAATGGGAAGGTAAGGAAGTCTCCATCGCAGGACGTCTCATGTCCAAACGTGTCATGGGGAAAGCTTCCTTTTGCAATGTACAGGATTTAAAGGGGAATATTCAATCCTATGTTGCGAGAGACAGCATCGGTGAAGAAGAATATAAGGATTTCAAAAAGCTCGATATCGGAGATATCGTAGGGATCAGGGGAACTGCTTTTACCACGAAGACAGGGGAGATCTCTATTCATGCAGAGAGCGTGATCCTCTTATCAAAGAGCCTGCAGATTCTGCCGGAGAAGTTTCACGGACTGACCAATACGGATCTTCGTTACAGGCAGAGATATGTAGACCTGATTATGAATCCTGAGGTAAGAGATACCTTTGTAAAACGTTCCCAGATTATAAAAGCAATCCGTGACCATCTGGATGCCCAGGGGTTTATGGAGGTCGAGACTCCTATGCTGGTTGCCAATGCAGGCGGTGCGGCGGCAAGACCGTTTGAAACTCATTACAATGCCCTGGACGAGGATGTGAAGCTGAGGATTTCTCTGGAGCTTTATTTAAAGAGACTGATCGTAGGCGGTCTGGAGCGGGTTTACGAGATCGGACGTGTATTCCGCAATGAGGGTGTGGATACCCGCCATAACCCTGAATTTACTTTGATGGAATTGTACCAGGCTTATACGGATTACCACGGAATGATGGATCTGGTTGAGAACCTGTTCCGTTGTGTAGCCTTAAAGGTTCTTGGAACAGCTGTCGTGACATATGACGGGGTGGAAATAGACTTATCCAAACCTTTTGAGCGCATTACCATGGTAGATGCCTTAAAGAAATACAAGGGTATTGATTTTTCCGTTATTCATACGGATGAAGAAGCAAAGGCCCTGGCAGACCAGTACCATGTGGAGTATGAGGCACGTCATAAGAAAGGTGATATTTTAAGCATGCTTTTTGAGGAATTCGTTGAAGAGCATCTGGTTCAGCCCACCTTTATTATTGACCACCCGGTTGAGATATCCCCTCTGACCAAGAAAAAACCGGAAAATCCGGATTATACAGAGCGGTTTGAGCTGTTTATAACAAAGCGCGAGATGGCGAATGCTTATTCCGAGTTAAATGATCCCCTGGATCAGATCGAACGTTTCAAAGCCCAGGAAGCTCTTCTTGCGGCCGGTGACGAGGAAGCCAATACCATGGACGACGACTTTGTGAATGCGCTCATGATCGGTATGCCTCCGACAGGCGGCATCGGTATCGGTATTGACCGGTTTGTTATGCTGCTTACGGATTCCTATGCAATCAGGGATGTGCTTTTGTTCCCGACGATGAAGTCATTGGAGAAGTAATAAATGGTGGAAAGCCAGTAAAATCAAGGGTTCTTAAGTAGAGAGCTATTTGGTTATTTTTACTTTTGTACCAATTTTGTACCAATTAGAACAGAAATGATGCAACTTGATAGATGCATGGACTATTATACGACATTGTTTAGTATAATGGTTCATGCATTATTTTTTTGCTATATATGTACGGACTATTTAATTTAATTCATTATGAAATGAAACCCTAGTAGAGAATATAGTTCTACCAGGGTTTTACTATGGTGTAGACAAAGATTCACAGTATTATTTCATATTTGCTGCCACCAAAATATAAGATTCCACAGCTTTTTTGGGAATTTTGTAAATTCGTCCAACTTTAAATGCAGAAATGGACTTTTCCCTAATCAGCCGGTAGGCAACATTCTCACTAATTTTTAAAACTTCACAAAGCTCATTTAGTGTTAGGATATCTCCATAGTCATTAAGCATTATATTTTTCCTTTCATGGTTATTTGATAATTATTATATAAGATGTTCGTATTGTAATATGTAAAAATGCGTATAAATGTTTCCTGATTTTAGATACTGTTATTTTTATTTAAATACGGTATAACATTTCAGTAAGCAAAGATAATAGACTGTCCGACAGTTTTCCTTTGCTTGCCAGAGTATGTATCCCAGAGGTACAAAAGTATTAGGATCATAAGTGATCCATATGTAACCAATTATACAGAAATCAAAATACAGGAGGAAACAATGGAAAAAACAAAGAAAATATCAATACGGTGTCCACAGGATAGATATATAAAATCTAAAGAGAAAGCGGAAAAATTAAATTTATCACATTCGGAATATATAAACATTCTGATTGAAAATGATTTAAGGGAGAATGAAATTGTGTTAAATCAGAGAGAGATAATACGTGGAATGTGCAGAATATCCACGCATATAAATCACTTAGCTGAAAACTATCCCAAAGATGAAGATGTTAGGGCATTAAAAGAGGAGGTATATTCAACATGGCGAATATTATAATAGTAAACGGGGATTATAAAAATGAAAGTGCAGTTTATAATACAATAAATTACGCATTTGCTTCTGAATATTTCCAATATTGTGGGGCAGTAGGTTTATTATGGTATCCTTCGTTAAAACAATGTCATACGGATAAAGTGTTAGGTGCGAATGAAAGAGATTATAATATGGAGTTCCTGGCAGATTCATATCGTGCAGTCAAAGCTGCATATGACAAGATGGATGGACAGCAGGTTGTGCATATTGTCGTGGGATTTGAAAAGAAGGATATTATGAATTCGACATTGGCTTATATCTTTGCGGATCAGTTTGCATATTACATAGGGCAAAGGTTTCAGGTGATATACGGCGTTCATAAAGGCAGTGATTATAGTAAATATTATCTTCATGCTCATTTTGTTATAAATACTGTCAGTTATGTGGATGGAAATAGATTTTACGATCGTAGAGGTGATTATTATGATCTTGGCTATGCTGCTAAAGCAATTATGCCAAGTATCAAATGGCATGTTATAAAAAAATAAAATAATATACGACATAAAGGAAATATAAGAAGTCGGAAAAGTGATTAATTTTGAATTATATATTATTAAACTGTGCATCTGCAGCATGGCTGCAAATAGGAGCATAGGAACACAGAAGGTCATAGCGATTGAAGTCAGCTATGGCCTTTTATGTTAAAAATAATTGAAAGGAAGGTATATAATATGATGATTTCTGCAGTTTTACAAGAGTAAAAATAAGGACATTTACAGAAGAAAAAGGATTCTTGAAAATTTTATAATATAGCTATTACAAAGGAGGAATAAAATGCAAGCGGAGAACTTTTATGGTATTTATCAAGATTTGGTAACTCACTTGGGTGAGGATACAACGGTAAGAATTCACAATCACCTGCAGGGGATGCAAGTTACATTTCCAATAAAGTTATACAGCAGGACCTATATCGAAAAGCAAATAAGAACACGTTATGATGGAAGCAATGCGAAGCTTCTTGCTAGAGAATTCGGTTACACAGAGCGTTATTTTAAAAAGCTTCTTCCAAGTGTAAATAAAGAGAAGGGCTAGAGAAAATAGAAATACGTTCTATCTGCAATATCTGCGGAGTGAAATATGACTATGGTTACAAGTAAAAAGTACAAATGAAGGGGAAAAGATGATGATAATACTTATAATTTTATATTTTATATTAGGATACTGGTCTACAGGCCAGACCGTTTACAGAAATAAGATTTTGCTGGGAACAGCTTCGGGGATCTTTATTCAGCGAATGACAATGGGGTTTGCTTTTGGGTGGATTTTGATTCCGATTGCTTTGGTAATGGCTTTATTCAGAAGATAAATCAGGAGGAAGATAAAAACATGTTTATCATTTCGATTATTTTAGCTATTTTGTTATATCGGACAGTGAAACAGCCAGCTACGGGACCATTCACAAGACAGGTCCAATTGATTTGGGAAAGTCTGTTAGGGAAAATTATAACGGTCATAATCTTGTTATTTATTGCAATCATTTAGTATCTGATTTTATTATAACGGGTTTGAGAATGGTTGAAAAAGTAACTTTTGAAAGAAAATGTTCACGTTATTTAAATTTTAACAATGATATTGTTATTTAAAATATTTACATAAGCTGATTGAGCTAAATTTTAATTGCCAGGAGGACGAAAGATGAAAAGCTTTAAAAAACAGCTTGCGGTCGCTTTAGTTACCGCAGTAGTAGCCAGCAGTCTCAGCTTTAATGGGGCAGCAGCTAACAAAGGGGAGTGGAAATTAAATGATGAGGGGGAGTGGAATTATTGGGAAAATGGTAATATTTTATATGACCAGATGATTCGAGTCGGTTCCGGTGATAGTACGAGAACCTACTATGTTAAGGAAGACGGAGTTATGGCTAACGACGAGCTCTTTGAACGGAATACCAGTGACGGTGGGACCGGATATGCGGAGCCGGATGGCAGAATAATAAGAGGAGGGTGGGCCCATTTAGATGAAGACGGGCATCGGTCTCCTGTTTTAGAAGATGGCAACTGGTATTATTTCGATAAAAATGCAAAACGGTTGGAAAATACTACCAAGGTAATCAACAAAGAAACCTATGCCTTTGATGAATATGGGAAAATGTTATCAGAGGAATTCCTGGAAGACGGCAAAAAGTACTATTTTGAGCATGACGGCCAGATGGCAAAGGATAAGTGGCTGCACATTGATGGGAACTGGTATCGGTTTAAATCGGATTGCTCCTGCTGGACTGCATCTGACGTGAAAGCCACTGGTTCTAATGCTTCCGAATACCTGTTTGATGAGGATGGAGTGTTAATCTCCGATAATGCTCCTTATTGCACGGTTGATAGCATAGAGGTGAAAGGGGATGTGGAGCGTGAGGCTCCTATCGGAAAAGAATTAAAAGTGACTTTTAACGTAAAGCTTGCATCGGATAGCAATGCGACGAAAGCTCCGTTAACGAAAAATCATGATTTTTGGATAGAAAAAGAATACTCACAGGATTCGTATTTTGCTGGACAGACATCAGATGTTGATTATGACAAAAATGAGTATACAATTGCTTATATCATGTATGCTCCGAGTGACTTTAAGGTGAGGGCAGTGATTGATGGAGTTGAATCTGATTTAATTATAATTACCTCTGATTGGGGAGAAGATGCTGATAAAGAAAAGGCGAAAGCTGTAGAGAATATTTTATCGGATGACCTTTCAACTGCGGATAAGGTGAAGTCCATCAAAGTATTGCGTGAAAACATGGAAGACGGAAGCTTATTCAAGAAAATCTGGTTGGAGAAAATGGGTGATATAATCAAACTTGATGGATCCTATGCAATGACTAATCGGAATGTGATTTCAACAGATGCCAGTGAGGTAGAATCCCTTTTGAGGACAGGAAGTTTAGAACTCATAGGCGGAAGCTTAAATGCAGATCAGGGAGATGAGATCATGCTGTCTGCCACTATGGGAGATAGAGTCAATCTTCCAAAATCTTATGCAAAGCAGGTCCCCATTGAACTTAACTTCTATAAAAATGATGTGGAAACCTCAGAGCTGGATGTTCCGGTCATTGTGAGCATGCCAATTCCACAGGGAATGAGCGCAGATGGATTGAAAGTGTACCATATGAATGGAACGGATGGTTCAGCCGAATTACTGGATATAAAGATAAGCGGGAATAAAGCTTCTTTCGCTACAGATGGTTTCAGCAATTTTGTATTTGCCGGAAATGCGGAAAATTCCAATAATTCCGGCGGCTCCAGCGGCGGAAGCAGCTCTTCAGACGGCAGTTCCTCAGGCGGATTCAGTTCCGGCAAAAAGTCCGGAAATTTCATACCGGAAACTCCCGGTCAGTGGAATAAGTCGGATAAAGGCTGGCAGTTTAAAAAATCTGACGGAAGCCTGTATGTTAATACCTGGATTTTCACAAAGGGAAAATGGTACTGGTTGGAGCCTACCGGCATTATGGCTCAGGGTTGGAAAGAATTGAATGGAAAGAAATATTATCTGATGCCTAATGAAGGTGAAATGTTAATCGGTTGGGTTTCAGACGGACAGAATTGGTATTATACAGGTTCAGATGGTGTAATGCAGACTGGTTGGGTCAGTGTAGGGGGAAAATGGTACTATCTGGAAGAAGATGGACATATGCTTTCTTCTACAACTACTCCTGAAGGTTATTCTGTAGATGAAAATGGAGCGTGGATTCAATAGATTATTTTGTTGAATGATTGGAAAGGGTATGGCTTAATCGGCCATACCTTTTTCGATCGGTATCAAAGGTTTTTATTCATCCAAAGGTATTTTTTGGAAATTAATAAAATTTAAGCTATATATTATCTTTTTGTATATCAATAACAAAATCTATTCAAGGAGGTAATTTAGTTATGGCAGCAAAAGTAGAAACAATGTTTTACACAGGCAGAAATGTGCCCTGGCATGGACTTGGTACATCTGTACTAGAGGCTCCCACATCAAAAACAGCATTGGAGCTTGCAGGATTGGATTGGAATGTTATCCAGAAACCTATTGTAACAGAGGATGGTATCCCCATTCCCAGATTTAAAGCAAATTTAAGGGAGGTAGATGAAAAGGTGTTGGGTGTTGTGACGGATCGGTATCGTGTCGTTCAGAACACCGATGCCTTTTCTTTTACTGATGAACTTCTCGGAGAAGGCGTAACATATGAGACAGCTGGGAGCCTGCAAGAGGGGCGGCGTACATGGATTTTAGCAAAACTTCCCCAGCGGTACATCATTTCCGGGGATGAAGTGACACCCTATCTCGTCTTTATGAATTCACATGACGGGACTGGTTCTATAAAAGCCGCAATAAGTCCCATAAGGGTGATTTGCATGAATACGTTGAATTTGGCCTTGTCCACCGCGAAACGCTGTTGGTCAACGAATCATACAGGGAATATACGAGGAAAGCTAGAGGATGCCCGCTTTACGCTCCTTTATGCTGATCAATACATGGCGGAGCTCGGAAGAGAGATTGACAACTTAAATTGTAAAAAATTGATGGACAGGCAGGTGTATGAGTATATCGATGCTCTCTTCCCTCTCATGGAGAACCCGACAGAACTGCAGAAGAAAAACCTTATACAGATGAAAGAAGAGGTTAAGGCCCGTTATTTTGATGCACCTGATTTACAGCATGTAGGCAAAAATGCTTACCGTTTTATAAATGCCGTATCAGATTTCGCAACCCATTCCAAACCTTTACGGGAACGTGCCAATTACAGGGAAAGCTTATTCTCACGTACCGTTGACGGGAACGCCATGATTGATAAGGCCTATGCGATGGTAAAAGTTGCTTAATTGGTGGGAAGTCTATACTTTGATAATAGTACCAAAACGGTAAAGGGGAAATTCTAATGAAGAATAATGTTCAAAAAGAACAACTGGAAAGCATGATGAAGCGTCCAATTCCTAAGAAAAAGGTGGGGATTATTCATCTCCAGATGATTAGGGAAAGTCGTACGTTATATGGAATGTATCACTTTTCACAGCCTAGAGAAGCTGTTGAGATGGTAAGACCCCTGTTTGCAATGGCAGACAGAGAAATGATGCTCGTAATGTCACTTAACACTAAACTGGAACCAATGGCTGTGGAAATTGTAGCTGTGGGTGGATTAAATGCTTGCTCAGTGGATAGTCGTGATATTTTTAAACATGCTGTGCTTAACAATGCTGCATTTATCGTATGCTTTCATAACCACCCTACCGGCCATCCGGAACCAAGCCATCCTGACAGGCAAACAACAATCCGATTGGAAAAGGCTGGGAAAATACTGGGAATCCCATTAATCGACCATATTATCATTGGCGAATATGGGTTCTATAGCTTTCAGGAACATGGATACATACAATCAACTCTGCCGAATGATGCGGCATGAATATAGTTATGACAGGGGATGCCGCTATAGGGTATCCCTTTTGCTTTAGGAGGTTTTAAAAGGTGGAAATGATATACATAGCAGGATTTGCATGGTTGATATGCAAAACGGGCATTGTTGGCTCAGATATTTCTAAATCGTAACGGTATGGAAATTAGAAATCAGGACTGGCCTAATTTAAAAGGCTGTAGGGATTATTCAATTTTGCAGAAAGCATTCACGAAAAAAGAACTGGATTTATACGAAAGACAGATAAAGGAATATCTGGATATGGAAGAAATCACAGATACCTATTTATATCATGTGCCAAGGATTGTATGCTGGTATGAAGGTATAATCCCTACAGCAGAATTTATTAGGGAATGTAAAGAGTGTTAATGATAAGATGACAATTCAGTTATATAACGGTTACGGAAAGGAAATGGTGTAATGAAAAAGTTAATTTCAACAAAGGATTTATCTCATGAGGAATGGCTGAGATACAGAAAGCAGGGGATTGGTGGGTCTGATGCAGGGGCGATCTGCGGCCTTAATCCCTATGTGAGCCCGATGAGTGTTTACTATGAAAAAACAAGTTTGGAGACAGAAGATTTTGACAATGAATCTATGAGACAAGGACGAGATCTGGAAGATTATGTAGCCCGTCGTTTTATGGAAGAAACCGGTTTGAAGGTGCGTCGTTCTAATGCCATGTATCAGAATGAGACATATCCATTTATGCTGGCTAATGTAGACCGCCTGATTTCCAGGGAAGTTATGGGACTGGAATGTAAAACGGCAAGCGCATACAGTGCAGATAAATGGGCCGGAGATTCAGTACCGGCTCATTATGAACTCCAATGTCATCATTATATGGCCGTGACTGGTGCAAAAGCGTGGTATCTGGCTGTCGTGATACTTGGAAAGGAATTTAAGTATAAAAGGATTGACCGGGATGAGGAACTGATAAAAAATCTGATTACTATAGAACGGGAGTTCTGGGAGAATCATGTTTTAACACAGAATATGCCTGATCCTGACGGCAGTGATATTTCAAATGAAGTGATTAACCGTTATTTTCCTGCCGCTGTTAAAAAGTCTATCCCGCTTTCCACTAACTTAAATGAGCAGCTTAAAAGACGGGAAGAAATTATTCATCTGGCAAATAAATTAACACAGGAGAAGAACCAGATTGAACAGCAGATCAAGCTTTATATGGGAGAATATGAAATAGCATTTAATGAGAATTACAGAGTATCCTGGAGCAATGTGGATACGGTCAGGATTGACAGCAAGCGGTTAAAAGAGGAACGGCCGGATCTCTACCGGAATTTTGCGAAAAGCAGCCAGTCCAGGCGTTTTACAATAAAGGCCGCTTAAAAATACTGATTTAGTTTTTGGAACATTAGAGAGGGATCATCTTACAGAAAGCAGGATGGTCCTGTTTTAGCGAAAGGAATGATATATATGGCAGATGTGAAACAGGAGTTGGAGAAAAGGGCGGCAGGAAGCGGAGGACAATCCGTAAAACTGACTAAAAATATGACAATCGTTGACATGGTAAAGGCATTAGAGCCGGAAATCAAGCGAGCACTTCCCAGCATACTTACTCCGGAAAGATTTACCCGTATGGCTTTGTCTGCGATTAACAATACTCCCAAGTTGGGGGAATGTACTCCTATGAGTTTTATTGCGGCATTGATGAATGCCGCACAGCTGGGGTTAGAACCTAATACTCCATTGGGGCAGGCATATCTGATTCCTTATAAAAACAGGGGTGTGTTGGAGTGCCAGTTCCAGTTGGGGTACCGGGGCTTGATAGATCTGGCATATCGTAACGACCGGATGCAGAGCATTGAAGCGCAGGTGGTTTATGAGAATGATGAATTTTCATATGAACTGGGACTTCATCCGTCTTTGATACATCGTCCATCTTTTGATGAGCCGGGAGAAATCCAGGCTTTTTATGCGATATTTAGGTTAGATAACGGTGGTTTTCGATTTGAGGTTATGAGCAAGAGCTATGTTGATTCTTATGCCATGCGCTATTCAAAAGCGTTTACTTCAGATTTCAGTCCCTGGAAAAGTAATTATGAAGGAATGGCAAAGAAGACTGTGATTAAACAGCTTTTAAAGTATGCTCCTGTCAAGTCGGATTTTCAGAAAGCCATTATTCTGGACGAAACAGTGAAAACACAGCTTTCCGTTGATATGAGTGAGGTCCAGAATGAAGAACTTGTAGAAGGTGGCAAGTCTGATACTGCCGCATGATTTGCAGGAAATTGCTTTAGGTGTTTGTTTAGAAGTAGTGGATAGAGTAATAAATACAGAAATTTATATGGGAGCATATCCGGATGAAGGCTCCTTTTTATTTGCCAGAAAACAGGAATAATGGAGGATAAAGAAATGAATTATGATCAATTTTTGGAGGAAGTCAAGATAGCTATACAGCAAAAATTAGGGAGCGAATATGATATAAGTATTCAGAAAGTCACCAAAAATAACGGGATTGTGCTGGATGGATTAATAATCAGAAAAGCAGACAAGAACTTTGCTCCGACAATATACTTGAATTCCTATTTTATGCACTTTACGCAGGGAATGTCATTGCAGGAAATTTTAGAGGATATCATAACAGCATATAAGGAGAATATGGACATCGCTCCTGGAGATATGAAAGGACTGTTGGATTTTAATAATCTGAAAAATAAGATTGTCTATAAGCTAATACAGAAGGAAAAAAATCAGGAGCTACTGAAAGATGTGCCATCTTTTGAATTTCTGGATTTGGCAATGGTTTTTTATCTGATTTTAGATGAGAATAAAGAAGGACAAATGACTGCTTTGATTCACAATTCCCACATGCAGATGTGGGGAGTGACGAAGGAGGAGATTTATCAACTGGCAAAGGAAAATACTCCCGTATTGCTGCCACCTGAGATTAAAACTATGAAGGTGATTATGCGAGATATGTTAAAGGAACTTTCTGATGAAATGTGTCTGGATGAGGGACTTGAAGATTTTCTGGATATTGATTCGGAGAGGCCGTCCATGTATGTACTTACGAATAAAAGGCAGATCAACGGTGCGGGCTGTATTTTATATGATAACTGTCTGAAGGAGTTTGCTGTTTCGCAAGGCTCGGATATTATTATATTACCATCAAGTATTAATGAGGTTATATTGGTTCCAGACAAGGGAAACCTGGACTATGGGGAGCTACAGAATATAGTGGAGCAGATAAACGAGAGTGAAGTGTCGGAAGAAGATGTTCTATCTGATCGTATTTATAAGTATTCTTGCCATGACTGCAGGATTAGCCTTATGAAATAAAATTGATAATTGCCCTTATGGCTAAATGCCATAGGGGTAATATTCAAAAGGGATTTATTTTTTCTCAGACAGAAAAGAAATTGGAGGTTTATAATGTGATAGAAGGGCGGTGTGTTTTGCGATACATCGCCCAAACTATTATAAGGCAATATCAAATTCAAGAATGAAATCTCCAAAATTCTGTACAAAATAGTTATACTGTTTAGGATGTGTCTGACTTAGTTTTTGATATCGATTAAGACCGTCAGTTTCTAAATGGATGCCAAAGCCGCAATACATACATCCGTTACGAGTATAGCCCATATCGTATAAATCAGAGATTTTAACATCATATTTTTCGATGTATTGTTGAATATCTGATTCATTCCAAAAAGCAATTGGGCGGCATTGATTTTCGGATTTAACGTGAAATACGTTGCAGCCATAGGTTATCCAATCTTGTTCACGTTGACGGCTTTCAGAGGCAAGAAGACCAAGAATGGTACATTGCATGCCAAGTTCTTTAGCTTTTTTCTTTAGTGGATTCTTTTTTAATACGTCGCAGCATTTATCAGATATATTTTTTTCCTTGTATTGATCATATTTTTTGAAATTACGTTGTATGTAATCTATTGAATTTTGTTTTGTCTGACAGCTTAATGCATGTCTGTAGGTTCTGATAGCATTAGCAATTCTTTTTGAAAAAAGAGGGTATCCATAATATTCTACTACTTTCTTGAAGTTCCAAACATTGCCCTTTCCATCCCTTGGAATGACAGTAATTATGTTTGTATGATTTACTTCTTTTTCCCAATATATGTGGTTCAATGTTTCCGGATACTCGCAGGTGGTGTTGGCAAAAATGTGAAGAATATTAGGATACATTTGTTTTGCTATATGAGATACGACTGTTGAATCCTTTCCGCCGGAATATGATATATATACATGCTCTAATCCGAATTCGTTAATGGCTTCCTGAATCATACGCTTTGATTTGACTATTTTAGCGTCTAATGGCATTGCACGAAAAGTATAGAGCGTTAATCGGCGACTTTTTATAAAATCTTTTTTTTTCTCTGCACAGTTGATACAGAATCTTTTGTCATTTTTGAATGTTGTTGTTTCATTAAGTTCACTTCCACAAGCTTTACAAAATTTCATTGTAATGTCTCCTTGCCTAAATATTTAACTAACAATATATTTGTATTTATTGTACATTACAAATATATTGTTAGTCAAGCATTATAATACAAAATTTTGTTGTTTTAATTGAACTTATTTTGTATAATTACTTATTGGAAAGGTGGGCATTTCTATGCAAATTGGTAGTAGATTATCTGAACTAAGAAAACGATACGGATATACACAAAAACAGTTGGCAGATGAGCTTAATCTGTCGCAGCAAGTAATAAGCAACATAGAAAGAAACGCCACTGCACCCGATGTTGAATTTTTACAAGGTGTGGCTGATTTATATATGATATCCTTGGATGAACTTATTGGAAGAAAAATACTTTTTCCCAAAGATAGCAGTTATGAACAGCAAATATTAAGTGTTATCAAAACAATGGATGACACTATGAAAGAATTGAGCCTTAGACTAGTAAATGAAGTGGCTCAACATAGAGGTGAAAAGGATGGCAAATAGTTACTTTAATGAGAACACCATGGGGGAGTTGATTGATGAGATCAAGTATGTTTATCAATCGGATAATAGACCATGGGTAATAGGGTACAGTGGAGGAAAAGATTCTACAGCTGTTGTTGAATTGGTTTATAAAATGCTTCAAGGATTATCTGACAGTGAACGTACCAAAAATGTATATATAGTGTCATCTGATACTTTGATAGAAAATCCATTGATTAAAATTTACTTAAGTAAAATGAATGACTTATTAGGTGAAGCAGCAGGAAAAGAGCACCTACCCATTAAATCCTGCATGGTTACTCCACCTGCTAACAATTCTTTCTGGGCAAATGTTATAGGAAGAGGCTTTCCTACCCCTAGAATGAACGGAACATTTCGCTGGTGTACAGATAGATTGAAAATCAATCCAAGTGGGGAATTTATTCAGCAGGTAATTAAGAATGAAGGTAAAGAAGTAGTTGTTTTGTTAGGCGTACGTAAAGCAGAGAGTATAGTTAGAAAAAGAAGAATTGAAGGTAGAGAAATCGCAAATAGATTATTAAATAGACATGAAACAATACAGGAAGCTTATGTATATAATCCAATAGTTGAGCTTACAACAGAAGATGTATGGGATGTGTTATTACGATTTGACGGAGGCAAAACTCCTTGGGGGTCAGATAATAGCGAATTAGTTTCATTGTATGCGGATGCTGATAGTGGTGAATGTCCTTTCGCAGGTATTAGCAAAGTTGAGGGACAGACACAAAGCTGTGGGAATTCACGTTTTGGATGTTGGGTATGTACAGTTGTAAAAGAAGATAAGTCACTAAATGGTTTCATTAAAAGTGGACATAGAGAGCTCATTCCATTGGCAGAATTCAGATCTTGGCTGATGAGCATCAGAGATAAAGATGAATATCGTGAGAAAAAACGAAGAAATGGTACTGTTTATGAAACGAAAGATGGAAATATGGGATATGGGCCATTCACTTGGAAAGCCAGAAAAATTATTCTTGAGAAACTAATTAAGACCCAAATAAAAATGAATTATCCACTTATTACAATTGAAGAACTAAAAGCTATTGATGAAATTTGGGATGATGAGCTGGATTTATCAAAAAGAACTTTGGTGGAGTTATATTTCCAACTAACTGGCGAAAAACTTCCTTGGTATGACTTTAAGGAACCATTGGTGGATGATCAAACAATAGTATTATTGGAACAACTTTCAAGAGTCAATAACGTTCATTTTGATTTAGTAAGAAACATGCTTTTATCAGCATATAAGTATAAAAACTATTCTAATCAGAAGATTTTAAGAGATAGTATGGATCGACTGTTAAATCAACAGTGGCTTCACCATGATGTGATTAAGGAGATTGAAAATGAAAATAAATAAGTTAATATTGAAGAATTTCAGCTCCTTTGAAGGAACTAATGTGTTTGATTTTTCTGTCTACGACGATGGTAAAAATATTATATTGATAGGTGGTCAGAATGGTGCTGGAAAAACATCTTTATTCTCTGCTATTAAGGTGGCTTTATACGGCCCATTAGCATTTGGCTATGTGGGTGCAAATACACATTATACTCAGAGAATTAAGGAATTTATTAATTCAAAAGCTTTTCAGACAGACAATGTTGAATCAGGGGTTATTATTAATATATCAGTTAAAGTAGAGAGAGATTTTCATGATTATGAGATATCAAGAGAATGGTATTATTCTAAGCAAAAACTTGAAGAAAGATATGAGGTAAAGAAAGAGGGAAGAACTCTTGACGAACAGGAATTATCGTATTTTCAGAATTATTTGCAAGGAGTAATTCCACCGTCATTATTTGAGCTTTTTTTGTTTGATGGAGAAGAAGTGGGAAATATCTTTTCAACAAGCAGCTATAACAGTTATGTTAAAAATGCTCTGTTTACCATGTGTGATATGGATTTATATGAAATAGTAAGAAAGTATACAAGTAATTATATTTCAAAGGTATCGGATAATGGTTCAGAAGTAGATGATGCGGATTATAGAGAAGTAGAAAAGAGAGTAGAAGACCTTGCAGGTAGTATTCTAGTATCTGAAAGCAGATTATCGGAACTTCGTCTAGAAAAAGAGGAAATAGACGTTCAGTTGCAAGAATTGGAAATTGCTTATAAGAATGCTGGTGGTATAACAGAAAAGGAAAAGGAAGGATTACTTAAGGATTTTACTGAGTCAGAGAAAATAAAGCAGGAAATGACTATGCAGATAAAATCTTTTGTTGAGGGGTTAATGCCTTTTTTTATAGTTAAAGATTTTGCAGACAAAATATCTACACAATTAGACTATGAGGAAAAGGGAGAAATATTCTATTATGTGCAGCAGAAGATTAAGAAAGAGGCAATAAAGAC
Organism: uncultured Lacrimispora sp.; assembly: GCA_964402355.1. GTDB lineage: Bacteria > Bacillota > Clostridia > Lachnospirales > Lachnospiraceae > Lacrimispora. Next base: position 216,858 of record CAYOCB010000001.1, on the reverse strand, counting down.
CACACTACAAAAATACCAAATATCAAGTGAAGAGGCAGTTGATGAAATTGTTACAACGCTTTTAGATACATTTCGACCAAAGGGATATTCGGAAAATAAGGCGCCTATTCATGACCTATCAAAAGAAGACATAGGAAGAGTAAATGGTATGTTTAATGCATTAGATGATTTCAATACAGGCGATATGTTGGAGATGATTAGAAAGAAACAGTCAGCAGCGGGTAGAACAGCTGAGATTAATAGAATATTGAAGAGTGCAATGTCTAATGATGATGTTAATAGTTTTACTGAAAAAGAAAACAAGCTTCTGAAGAAAAATGAACAAGTAACAAGAGAGTTATTTGAGAAAGAAAAAGCTCTGGTAGAGGAAAAAGATACTCTTGCAAGAATGGAACAGGAGAAGAACCAGAAGTATCAGAAATTGGTGGATAGTGTTCAAAATAAACATGTTTATGAGTTGAGTACTGGTATATCTAACATCATGAGTAGTTTACTTGACAATAAAACAAGTTCAATAAAAACAAAACTTGAAGATTTAGTAGTTATAAACCTTCAAAAAATTTATCGCAAAGATAATTTGATTACTCATATTGAAATAGAAGATAACTTCCAATTTAATTTGTATCAGAATGTGACATATTATGAAGGCGAATTACTTGCACTAATAAACAATCTTGGCTATGAAGAAGTTGCGAAATTGATTGGACAGAAAGGCGCAAGTGAATTACTTAATAGCTATAATGTTAAAAGCATAAATGAACTTAAAAAGGCGTTGGAATCGAGCTCGAGGATGGCATCGATTGAGACATATAAACGAATTGAATTAGGAAGACTATCAAAAGGAGAACGTCAGATCTTTATTCTTTCTTTATACTGGGCAATGATAATGATTTCGGGACAAGATATTCCGTTCATCATAGACACACCATATGCAAGAATAGATGCGAACCATAGAAAAGAAATTTCTGAAAAATTCTTCCCTAACATAAGCAAACAGGTTATAATTTTGTCAACAGACGAAGAAATAAATGAAGAGTTTTATGAAATAATTCATCCGTATGTTGCCAAAGAGTATTTGCTTACTAATAATGAAAAAGAAAACAGAACAACAGTTGAGAAGAAATACTTTTTTGAGGTGAAGTCATGATATTTAGATTAAAAACATCAAAACGTACACAGGAAATTTTTGCGGAATTGGAAAATAGAACAAATTACAAACCATATACACTAGTAAAACATGCTATTGCGTGGTCGTTAAAAGAAAATACTTCTGTAGCTGATTATGTTTCTGATTCTGATGGTTTGGATTTGAACCGTCAGACAATTACGGGAGAAAATGAAGCATATTTTAAAGTATTAATTGAACAGATTGAAGAAAAATATTTACCAGAAGAAGAATACTTTCCAAAATATATTAAGGCTCATATTGATAGGGGAAGTGAATTGCTACTGGATATGTACAACCATGCTGGGAATATGGATAAATATATTCAGCAGGTTTTAGGATTTGGCGATACAGTATAATTTACTAATTACGGAGGGATAAAAAGAATGGGAAACTATAGCATTCTTCTGAAGGTTCGAAATATTTTTCATGCAGTAGATTGTGGGTGTAGTATTAAAGTTGATATGCTAACTACGTTGATGACATTTATCAAAAGATAGAAAATATATTATTGCAGATTATCAGCGAGAAATAAGATGGAAACCAGAAAATGTATCGAAATTGATTAAGGATATAAGTAAGAGTTCTAAATATCTGGGTTCAATTTTATTAAGTACATGCGACATAGGTGAAATTAAAACTAATATTGAAATAATAGATGGGCAACAGAGATTAACTGTTTTGTATATGTTGATTTACCATATTAACCAAAAAGTTAATTGTATAGATTATTCTTTATGTGAATTAAGAATGAAACATACTGCTTTTTTAATGAAATACTGAAACTTGACTTTTGTAAATCAAAAATAGAATTATCTGTAAAGAAACAGGCATATATTGATTCAGATGTTTTAGACCAAAGAAGTAGATTTGAGGATATATGGAATGAGATTCAAAAATGTTTAAAGACAATGACTAATAGTGAGCACAATTTATTAAAGAAAAACATTCTTGCAAGTGAAATAAATGTAATTTTTAACCTGTTTGATCAATCGGTAGAAGGATCAAAAGGAATATGTGTAGATTATTACTTGGACTTGAATGACAGTTCGGTTCCTCTTGATGAAATTGATATTTTAAATGCACATTTATTTAAAAGAAAATATACTTTATACGGATAGGAGGGCTTTATATGATTTATTTTGATAATAGTGCAACATCGCCAATTGATGACGAAGTATACGAAGCAATGCTACCTTATCTAAGAGAAGAATATGGGAATCCATCTAGTAAATATTACTGCAAAGCAGTAAAAGCGAAAGCTGCTGTTGAAAGTGCGAGAGCAAATGTGGCCAAACTGATTGGAGCCAATCCAGAAGAAATAGTATTTACGGCTGGAGCCACTGAGAGTACCAATTTTATTATCAAAGGATATTTGGACTATAGAAAATACTATGGTGACGGTAGAAATCATGTAATTACGTCCCTTGTTGAGCATAAAGCAACACTGAATACATGTAAGTTTCTGAATGGAGAAATATATTCAAATAACGATCCGACAACAAGCTTGTTTGGAGTAAAAAAACGTGTAGACAGAGGATTTGAAGCAAGCTTTGTTGGCGTTGACTCCACAGGAGCGGTAATCACTGAGGATATTGCAAAAAGTATTAAATATAATACTGCAATGGTATCCGTTATTTATGTAAATAATGAAGTGGGAACCATAAACGATATTAAAAAAATTGCAGAGATTGCACATAGAAACAAGGTGGCATTTCACACGGATATCACACAGGCATTAGGAAAAATACCGATTGATGTACGTGATTTGGATAGTGATTATCTATCTTGTTCAGCGCATAAAATATATGGGCCGAAGGGGATTGGTGCAGCATACCTTAAATCTGATAAATACGGAATAGAACCGATTTCTGCTTTCATTCATGGTGGAGAACAGGAGCAGGGATTTAGAGCAGGTACATTGGCTGTTCATGATATTGTTGGATTTGGAAAAGCAGCCGAAATTGCTTTCAAAAATATGAAAAGAGAAGAAAAGAGACTGATGGAGATTGATCAGTATTTGGTAAAGTCTCTTTCTATGATAGATGACATTGAATTGACCAATTCTTCTAGTAACAGAATGCGCGGTATCGTAAGTATTATTGTTAATAGAGATAATTTTAATAATGAGAGATATATTAAGAAGGTATCTGATGACATTGCCTTATCCACTGGTTCGGCATGTAGTGCAGGAGAGCCATCTTATGTAATAGAGGCTATGGGACTTCGAGATAAGGTGAATCGAGTAGTTAGAATTACTGTTAACAAATATACAACAAAAAAAGAAATAGATGACCTAATTACACTATTAAAGCAAGCGTAGGTGAATAATATGGAGAATGTAAGAACGATAATTGAAGCAATAAAAATTGTCTTACAAGGCGAAAAAGAGGGATTAAGCTATCAACAAGTATATAAAAAAATTACCGATTCAGATTTGTACGAATTTGGAGCAAAAGATCCCAAGGCAGCAGTGCAGGCAAAATTGCGTACACATTGTCAGGGGCTTGAATTTCCAACTGCTTCTCCAATTAAGTACTTTAAGGTATCTAAAAGAATTAATAAATCAAATTACTACATACTAATTGATGAAACTGTTGAGAACCATACAGGGTGTAAAGAAATTGAAGAAACAGAAGAAGAGATGATTCCAGAAGAAAAAATAAAATCATCATATGAAAAATATTTAGAAGATTTAAAAAGTAACCTAATTGATAAAGTACGAGAGTGTCATCCAAGTTTCTTTGAAAGAATGGTTGTAGATTTACTTATTAAAATGGGGTATGGACACGATGATAAGTCTGGGCAAGTAATAGGTAAATCACATGATGGTGGGGTCGATGGGGTTATCAGTGAAGATAAACTTGGATTAAGTCTTATCTATGTACAAGCAAAGCGATATGCAGAAGGAAATAATATCGGAAGTCATGAAATACAGGCATTTGTTGGTGCAATGAAGAATGTTCAAAAAGGTGTATTTATTACAACATCTTCTTTTACAAGAGAAGCAAAGTTGTTTGTTAATGAACAGCAACAGAAAAGTCTTAAGTTGATTGATGGAAGTTCGTTGGCTGAGTTAATGATTCGATATGGTGTTGGACTAGAAAGCGTAGAGCAATATAGAATTTATAAAATAAATGAGGATTATTTTGTGGATGAGGGTTAGGTGAATGTACAATGGCGAAAATGATAGATAGAAAACCAGAATATTATGGAGAGAGTTGGACTTGGGAAAGTTTTATGAAAAATCTTCCAAGTGATGTTATTGTCTATAATAATAGAGAGATAAATGGAAGAGAATTCGATTTCTGCCTTTTGATCAAAAATATGGGAATTCTGATTGTTGAAGTAAAAGGATGGAAATCGGAAGATATTTTTGATGTAGCAGGTGTTGATGAAATAATCATATCGGGGTATAACAAGCCCGAACGTTCTCCTAAAAAACAGGCCAGAGCATATAGGTTTGGTCTGCTTAATTTGATAAATGACCGCTATAATGTAAGCCCGCTTATCTTCGATATGGTTTGCTATCCATTTATTTCTAAATCAGAATACTATGAAAAAAGACTAGATATCATTTCGGAGCCTGCATTGACAATTTTTAAAGAAGATTTGCGTGATGAAATTTCTTTAGGTAGTAAAATTCTTCAGGCGTATAACCAAAGTAAATCTATTCCTCATGTAGAAATGAATGAGCATCTTATGACTAAGATACGACAACATTTTGAACCGCATTTTCAAATTGCAAAACCTACGGAGGATTATGCACAATCTCCATATTCAGAAGTCTATGCTATACGAGAAGCGTTATCAAAAAAAGAAATTCAGAATATAGTCAACAGCTACCTTTCCGGAACTAAAACCATACTTTGGGTAAGTAATTGTGAAGTGGCAGAACATATTCTATATTTCTTAGAAGGTGAACTCGATGAAAGAAATATTAGAATAGAAAAAAACGACTTGTTGATCACGGCTGAAGTCCAAAATAAGTTCATTTTGAAAAACAACGCTTTTAGGATTTTTAATTTTGAAATATATGTAGTCGAAGAATTAGGTTCGTTAATTAATCAGAACCTGACAATTTATGAAGGCATATGCTCAGATGAAGAAAAAAACTTAATTTACATAATGTCTAAAAAATGTATGTTTAATTCACAACAATATTTTATTGAACATGCTCCTGTTGAAAAGAATATTCTTGTTAGAGCAGGTGCTGGAACAGGCAAGACCTACTCAATGGTGTCAAGAATAGCATATCTGTGTAATAAATATGAGGAACCAATTATTAACTTAATAGATGACATTGCTATGGTAACATTCACCAATGATGCTGCTGACAATATGAAAAGCAGATTAAAACAGTTATTCATTAATTACTTTGTACTAACGAGGAATCCCAAATATATTAAGTACATTGAAGATATTAATTTTATGCAGATTTCCACTATTCATAAGTTTGCACGTGATATTATTAAAGAATCTTCTATGCATATGGGATTGGGAAGCAATTTTGCCATAACATCGGGAGATTTTGCAAAGGAACAGATATATGAAAAATATCTCAATGCTTATATTGAAAAAAAGGAAGAAGAAAATCTGAATTTTATAAATGAAATAAAGCTACCATTGTATCAATTCAAGCATATGTTGGTTGAATTCTCAAATCAATTGTACAATAAAAGTATTGATATAAAGAATATTAAGGTAGAAGAACTTGGTCAACCAGTGCCTTCAATGCCATTTTTTAATGAAATAATTACAGAAGTCATTATTGCAGCTGAAATTGAATATGAACAGAAAATTCAGGAAACCAATAAGATTGATTTAAGAGAAACAATGATACTGCTTAACAGTGTAGTAAATGAGAAGGATAAAAGGAAAACTCACCTAGCTTATAAATTTATCTTTATTGATGAATTTCAAGATACAGATGATGTTCAGATAGATTCTTTTCTTAAAATTCAACAGATGATAGGTATTGATTGTAAACTATTTGTTGTGGGAGATTTAAAGCAGAGTATATATCGTTTTAGGGGTGCTACAATTAGTGCCTTTAAAATGTTGAATGCATCACCTGATTATTGGGAGGAGCATACAATAAACACTAACTATAGAACAGATTCCAGATTATTAGATATTCTAAGTGAAATTTTTTTACAGATGGGTTCAAATCAGTGGTTGCCATATGAAAAAGAAAAAGATGAATTGATTAGTAATTTAAAGGCAGGGGCGCATGAAGATGATTTATTTAAGTGTGTACCTTTTCATGGAAATAATGAAGATGAACAGTTTGATACCTTGATTAAATTATTATTGTCAGAAAAGGCTAAAATACGGAGACTAGAAAAAGAGAGAAAACTTTCAAAAGAAGATAAGACTATTGCAATTTTAGTACGTGAAAATTGGCAAATTGAAAAGATAGTAAAGACATGCAAGGAATTGAATGAGGAAATCGAAATACAAACAAAAGTTGGAGGAGACTTATATCAGCTTGAACCTACCATAGATTTTTACAAATTATTATTGGCATTAAGTAATCCAGACGATTCCCTGATTTTATTGAATTTCATTGAGTCAAACTATATAGGTTTGTCATTACAGTATCAAGGGCTACAAAATCTTAATGAATCCGAACAAAAGAAGAAATTAATAAAAGTTCTGGATGAGTTCTTTGAAATCCGCATGTCTATAAATTGGAGTAAGTTGATTGCAAATGTACATTCTAAACCGATATTGGTTGTTTTAAAAGATATTTACGAAGCACTGAAACCTTGGAATCAGTTTAGCAAAGATGAGGAACGACAGAGATTTTATAAATCAAATTATGAGTTATTGTTGGAGAAGATTATTAAGAATTATAGTGTAGACTATCTGACATTAAATGTAGTGTTTAATTCAGTAAAGATTAATATTCTAACAAAACAACGGGAACTTGCAAGAAATATGTGTGAAGACGAATCAGGAATTAGATTTTTCTGTACAACAGTGCACAAAGCCAAGGGACTGGAATATGGAACTGTAATTTTACCATACACTGGACAGGCTATTGATAGTTTGAAAAAAGCGAATACAGATGTTAATTATGAAAATTCAAAACTAGCATATTCAATCAAAGTTGATGAGAATCGTAAAGAAGTTAATTCTAATTATGATTCGCAGGAAGAAATAGGACAGAGAGTTTGTGAAGAGGCTAGAGTTCTTTATGTTGCACTTACTAGAGCAATACGTAACTGTATCTGGATGAAAGATCTAGATAAGAAAACGACCATGAGTTGGAGCAGATTTTTGGAGGGATAACATGTCATTTTCTATTTATACATATAGTAATCCTTATGAAATAAATAATGAACCGTACTGGGAATCTATAAAGAAGTGTGCCCATTTCTGTGTTTCTCAAACTATGGTAAACGGTATGGTAAGTACATATGAAGAACTTACTGTTGGAAAAGTGTCAACCGTAGAAAATTTAGTGAAAGGATTATTTGCATATTGGGAGAGTTCAGAATGCAAAATAAAACAATACACAGATATTGATGAGGCTATCAAACGACTCGAAATAACTGATTATCATAATCAGGAAAAGATACGTCAAGCACTTAAATTTAATCGAAAGCAAATAAGCAATAGTATAAGAATACTTTTTGAATTGGGAATGAGCATTGATGATATGAAAATAGAATTGATGTCTCAGGAACAGAAATGCCTAGTTGATTTGTATAGGATTATTCTGGAGTCGGAGATGAAAGAAGACTTCAAACTTAAGGATTCTTTTATAGAGAAAGAGATTGATGATGCCATTAAGCATGGCATGATTCTTGAAAGAGAAAACGTAGAATTACAAGGAATTGATACAAATACGGTTGTAATACATGGAATACATCAGTTTACACCGATAATTTTACAAACACTGGAACATGTAGCTAAGTACAAACGAGTAGTGTTACTGTTTAATTATCAGCAACAGTATAAGAATGTTTATCAGACATGGATTGATGTATATTCATCGTTTGATATACCTATAAAAAGTCAGTTTAGCAATGAATTTAAGCCAAATCCATTATTAGCAAATAGTTATAAAGGGAATTTACTTGCTGATAAGGTGGCAAATCTTATAGCGGGCAATAGTGAAGGCTTAGATAATAAGGTGGACTTTGAAATTATTGAATTTGACAATATTACAGAGTTTGCGAGTTATGTTGCGGATGTATTTGAAAAGGCATCTAAAGAGCAAGAACAAGAGGATAAACCTAGTAGATCTACGTTATATTACATGAAAGAACAATTTTATTCTGCAAATAATAGTGTGAATAATATATTAAAAGTGTATTATCCAGAACAATTTGGAGAACGTCATTTTTTGACTTATCCTATTGGGCACTTTTTCCTTTCTATAACAAATATGTGGAACCCTAATGAGGGAGGAATTAAAATCGAGAACATGAATGATGTTCTTGAATGTTTATGTGCTGGAATAATAAAAGAGAACATACCTGGAACACTAAGTTCCATTTTTAATAAAACAAAAGAGTTCTTTTCGAGATCTGAAAGTCTTGATGACATTATAGATTTATATGGAAAACTAAAAAAACGTATTAAGAAAAGCAAGACTAGTCAAGATGAGGAACGAATTGGTAGAAGACTAATCTACTTTGACGTAAGTGTAGAGGAAATTGATATGATGATCGAAGCTCTTACGCAGCTTAATCAGATTACTAATCTTTTCTATGCAGATTTTGAAGATACAGAAAATAATTTTAGAGAATTCTACAAACGAATTAAAGATTTTTTGGAAACACGTGTGTTGGAAGCTTCTGATTTAGATGATGAGTTTAGAGATGTTGTGAGTAGGGTTTTAGTTCGTTTAGAGGAAGTAGATAATATTAATGCAAATGGATCATTCGATGTGTTAAAGGAAACTATGTCTTATTATCTAAAGCAAGAGAGTAAGAAAGGGAAAAGTGCTAACTGGATTGTCAGAGATTTCGAACAGATAGACGGAGATATTTTGAAAAGTGCATGGCAGAATAAGGAAACAGTATATCACTTCGCTTGTTTATCAGATAATGATATGAATGTGACAAGAAGTGATAGATTCCCATGGCCTCTTGATGTGGATTTTTTTGAGGTGGCTCAGGACCCGATAGATTGGAAATATCAAGTGTATGTAAAATCAAGAAGAGAGTATAAGAACTTTAAGCGATATGCACTAATTTATGGACTTCAATTCAATCGTGTTAAATTTAAGCTTAGCTATGTGAAAAATCTTGACGATAAGGAAAATGAAATGTTTTACCTGCTAAAAATTCTCGGGATTAAGAAGATATATCCTCAATTAGCAGTTGATTCTGAACATCTACAAGAGGTCAATAATATAAAACTTGACCTAGAGAAAGGCAATAATTATGGTCAGTATGATATGTTTAGGTATAGAATTTGCAAATACAGATTTCTGATGGAATCTACATTGGAAAAGCGAACTATCTTTAGAGATCGCTTTTTACTGTTAAAATACATGGAGATTCTTTTAGAAAATTCTGCAAGGATTACATTGCAGGGACAGATTGCAACCGAAGACTTGATATTAGAAACTTTGAGGGATGAATATGGTAAATTGAAGAGAAAGTTCGAATTTGTCATAGATCTTGATAAAATGGATATATTGACGAATGCTAAAAATTATTTATATAACAGTGTTTTAAAGAAGCATACTGTTTTTCCTGGTATTACAAGTAACGATGAATTATATATGAAGAAAAGAGAAGAATTTATTTATTTGCAGTTGGGGAAAGGAGATAATGGATTTTCGGCAAAGTTTAAAGATGCATCTAACATGGAAATTGAGCAACTTTTGAATGAGGGAAAATTAAACTCAACTCCTTATACAAAAAATTGTGATGAATGGTGTCAGTACTGTGCAGTCAGAGAAGTGTGCTTAGAACCATATCGATACATCAATAACTAATGATTGGAGAGGGTGTTTTTATGTTACTTGTAAAAATGTATATTAGGTGTCCAATAGACCACGATATGACAAATCCAAGAGATTTTCTTATGGGGCAGATAAAAAAAGTTGATCAGTTTGCGGATACAGTAGAAGTGACTTTTAATGATCCATATAACTATATGAATTATTATGATGGTTTTCCTAAAAGTGTACTTCTTCCCATATCTATGGTTAAAAGATGTGAAATATTTGATGGCGCGATTGTCAACTATGCAGGAAAACGGCATAGAGTAGTTGCGTGCATCAAAAATGCAGATGACTTCTATGAATATTACTTGGAAAATTGTTATGATAAAGAGGTAATCACAGCGTTAGAGAAAGATATAATCGCACCTTTTTCGGTTGGTAGAGTTGACCCAGCTATTCAATTAAAAAGTTATGAATTTCAAAATCCATGTTGGTTCTTTGGAAGAACAATTGTTAATAAAACAATGAATGTATTAGATAATTCTATTTATGGATTCAAAGAATTGGCAGGGTGTAAAATTTTTTTAATGCCACACCAATTAAAAACTGTTATGAGATGTTTGCAAAATAATAAATGTAGATATATGTTAGCTGATGAAGTTGGGATGGGAAAAACAATTGAAGCAGCTTCCATTCTAAAAGTGTATTTATCGAGACACAGTGATACAAAAGTTCTGATTATAACTCCAAACTCGCTGATGGCACAATGGAAGACCGAACTTTTTATGAAGTTTGGTCTTTACGAAGGTGAAAATGAGAATAATAATGATATCACATTTGTTGCTACTGAAGAGGCAACAAGCTATGAATGTAGCAAACAATGTGATTTTGCAATTATAGACGAAGCTCATAGGTTATTATTTGAAAGGAATAATTATGATGTTTTTCACGGATTAAGTAAGAACACAGAAAACTTGTTACTTCTAAGTGCAACTCCGGTTCAGCAGAAACGTGGAGATTATCTTGATCTTTTAAGATTGATTTTACCAGAAAAATATGATGAATGTTCGCAAAAAGATTTTGATACATTGGTTGAGAAGCAAGGAAATATTACAAAAGCAGCAGCAATGGTTTTGTCAAGTATAGAGGACTTAGAAGAAGTAATACGTGATTGTGCTGAAAAGGAAGAAGATCCTCATGATAATGAAGATTGTGAAGATTTATTTGAAGAGATATCAGATGGCTTCAAGAAGTTATGGAAAATTGTTGATGATGGTAAATTAAAGGAATTGTATACGCAAGCTGATTATGACTCGGAGGATGTTGGAATTAACAAATATAGGATTGCAATTTCTTATTTGTGTGAAAATTATCAAATTGAGAAAAATATAATCCGAAATCGAAGAGAATGCTTGAAAGATTTGCCAGTAAGAGATCTCATCCAACTGCAATATCAGCTTAATCCTGATAAAAATTTTTATGAATATAGTACATATCAGGAACTTGTAAATTGGATTACAGAAGAACAATTGACAGAGGGGGAATTTGATACAACATTTAAACCATTGTTTGGCGCATTTTTTAGTTCTCCTTGGGCATTTGAAGAAGAAATCAGTAGTATTGAGAACAAGGGAATAAAAATAAGAGAAGGAATACGTGATAACCTACGTAGATGGAAATTATACGAGAAAGATATTGCTGAACGTATAGTTGATGTATTAGATGAACCAGAAGATTATTCATCTAGGATTGTAAAGACTATGTATTATATGGACGAATATATTAGCAACAAAAAGGTTGTTCTATTTACAAATTACCCTGCGACTTTTAAAGTATATGAGAGGATACTACAAGATTTTTATACTGAGGATGGAGTTAGTTGCTTCAGAAGAGGAATGAGTGCGGATGAGTTGGAGGTAAATGCATGTCGTTTCCAAAATGATAAGACATGTACAGTAATGCTGTGTGATGAGTCTGGTGGAGAGGGTAGGAATTTCCAATGCGCTGATTATGTTATTCATATTGATTTACCATGGGACGCTAATGCTATAGAACAGAGAATAGGTCGTTTAGACAGAATAGGTAGAGAGAGCGACAGACCTATTATTTCAATTGTTCCGTATTCAGAAGAAACACTTGAAGAAGAACTATTTAAGTTCTGGAGTGAAGGACTTAAAATATTTGAACATTCACTTAGCGGTTTGGAAATCATAATGAATGACATCAATGAGGCTATTGTCTCTGCAATTATAAAGGATTTTAGGTTTGGTTTGACAAATGAAATTCAAAACATAATCGACCGTTCTGCAAAGCTTAAGGAAGAAGTGCGGGAAGAACAACATTTTGATACAGCGGCATATCTCTATAGGCCGATGAATCAAGAACTGATAAGTCTTGTGAATTATTATTCTAAAAATGAAAATAAGTTATTCGCAGATGCGATGCTCGAATGGGCAAAACTATCAGGCTTTAGAGATATTGAGGAGAGGAATGATTTAGTTGTATTCAATGAGAATTCATTTTCTGCTAGGTCTGCTGAAAATTCATTATTGATACCACCAGACTGGGATGCATATTTTGAGAAAAAACAGAATCAATTTATAAGTCGAATCCTCGAACTCAGATATGGTAGGCAGGATGAAAACTACATACACTACAACCGTACAATTGAAGGTACTTTTAGTAGAAAACAAGCCATCAACAGCGACTATGTACATTTCTTTGCGCCAGGCGATGATATATTTAATTGTATTGTTGATAATGCAATGAAATCATGTCGAGGACAAGCGGCAGCATTTGCAATTACGGCTCCATTTAATTGGAAGGGCTTTATTTATACATGGTCACTAATGCCTAATGAAAAACTTCTTATTGAAAATGAAGTACCACTTTCTTATTTAAGTACTTTTAGAAACTACTTAGCTGTAGAACAGGTTATATGTCCGATCGGTTTTAAATCAGAAGAAGGCATTTCAGACAGCAAAGTAGTAAGTGAGTATGAAAAGGCAATACAGAGTGATTTTGAAGCAAATAAAGATCGTATTGAACATCTTGGAAGACGTGGAAAAAAAGGTGGATTTTTAAATATTCCTGGACGATATAGAGCTTCAAACATTGATTATTTCCGTTCACAATATCCACAAGAAAGATGGGAGGATTTTGTAGATAAGTCAAGAAAAATAAGTAAAGATAATGCTTTGAAACTATTGAAGAAACGGTCACATGTTGCAGAAGCAGGAGAAGAAATCAACCGTATTCTTACGTCAATTTTGGCATCTGCCCAATACTATGAACAGGAACCTGAAGATTACGATGAATTAAAGAAAATATATGATGTGGTATTGGAAAGTCTTTCAAAACCTGTTTTAAAACTCGAGTCAGCATGTTTTGTTTGGATGGTGAGGTAATAATGGAACTAAAAAATCTTGAAAATTATGTTGAGTTATTTTTAAATAACAAATTGTCAGAAATGGATATCTTGCCAGACTTACCAGCTGGGTCAGTTCAAATTGTCAAGTTTCGATATAATACTGCAAAAAGATTGATAAAGTCATATCAGAAATATAAGGTTGGTATGGTTTCAACAGATGTGCTTTTGTGTTCTCTGCGTAATTATTTGATGGTTTTTCAAAATGAAGTTAAGATAGAAGAAAATGAATTTCTGTTGAATAATAATTATGGAATCTATGAAAACTCAGATGGTAAATATTATGCAAGTTTGGAATTGCCCGATGGTATAAATGAAAACTTTGTAAAGCAGGCTTTTCAGAGGAATTCAGTTGAATTAGAGAACATGATTGATGACGACATATTCTATGGGACAAATGCTTACATATATAGTTTGACAGGGTTTAGAGAATTCAAGTCTTTAGATCAAAAACTTGCCGTGTATGGCGCACTAAATACTCCAGATGGATACTCAACATTAGTGTCTTTGCCAACTGGTGGAGGTAAGAGTTTAATAACTCAGACAATGACATATCAACAGCAAGGCCTTACTATTGTTGTTGTTCCAACTGTTTCATTAGCAATTGATCAGGTACGAACCGCCAAACAAAACATAAAGCATGATACAGGTGATGAGATATTCTGCTACTATAGTGGAATAGAATTTGACAGAATGCAGGCCATGGAAAAAGCCATTCAACAGGAAAAAGCTAGATTACTGTTTATTTCTCCGGAAGCCTTAATACGTAATTCTGAATTTAAGGATATGATTGTAAAGGCTAATACAAAAAAATATCTCAAGAATTTAATTATCGATGAAGCTCATATTGTAATTGAATGGGGAGATTTTTTTAGAGTAGATTATCAATGCTTGGAACCTTGGAGAAATGGTCTTATTGCAGGTAATGCTCAGCTAAGGACTGTTTTACTGTCAGCAACCTTTACGAAAAATACAGTTAATAATTTGAAACAGATGTTTTCACAAGAAGACAAATGGATTGAAATAAGATGTGATGCACTAAGACACGAACCACGTTTTATTTTATATAAAGCGAAAAGTTATTCTGATAAGCGAAAAGTGATGGTTGAATTGGTAAAAAAACTTCCTCATCCTATGGTTGTTTATGTTAATTCGCCTAAAGAAGCAGAATCTATTCGAACAGTATTAACTGAAGAAGGTATCAATAATTTAGAGACGTTTACAGGTAATACAAAATCTGCTGAAAGAGAGCGCATAATTCAGGACTGGACAAATGATGAAATTGATTTGATTGTGGCTACATCAGCCTTTGGTGTTGGTGTAGATAAGGGAGATGTGAGAACAGTTCTTCATTTATATATTCCTGACACACCAGATCAGTACTATCAGGAATTGGGTAGAGGCGGAAGAGATGGTCTTGCAAGCTTAAGTGTTATGTGTATAGAGCCTCGACAGGATATGGATTCTGCTTTTAAGCGAATGGGAAAAGTATTAAGTTCAGATAAAATATGGGGACGATGGAAAAGCATGTATGAAAGCCAAACTTCGCTTTGGCATAAGGGAATGGTTACCTTAGATACATCTATAAAACCCACATATAATAGTACTAATAATGATTCAGAAGCTAGCGATATTGATATACAGTGGAATGTATATGTAATTTTATTACTTAGAAGATACAATCTTGTGAGTATAAAAGATATGATTTATGATGTTCAAAAGGAATATTATCGAATTCGAGTAGAAATATTAGAAGAATCATTGCGAAATGAAACACAGGAAATACCAAGTATAATCACTGTTATAAGAGACAAGGAAGCGAAAAGATTTGAAGCTGGTATGAAGAGAATCACAGGAAGCATTGAGCACAGTGAGAGATTATGTTGGTCGGAAATGTTTTATTCTACATATGATAAGGTTTCAGAGTATTGTGCTGGATGTAACCAACATGAAAAAGTAGAATTAATGGAAAAAAATAAGTTTCCACTTTTACTGCCTGTAAAAGAGCCATACAAAGAATTTACAGCGGAATTGAATAGTATGTATCAGCAATCTGAAGAAGTATTACTTATAGGGGAAGAAGACAATTTCAGTTTAGTCAATAAGTATATGCAAAAAGGTGCCTCGATAATAGTGGTAGATAGTGTGGAAATTGATAAGAACTTTGATTTGATTCTTAATATGCACAGACGCAGCAATATCATGATTATAAGCTTGAAAGAGTATAGAGAGTTAAGAATGCAAAATTCTGATTACTATATTTCAGGTGGGGCAATCGCATTATATGACCAAGATAATAACAATAAATATGAAAGGTATAGAACATTAAAAAAGTATCAGAACGGAAAAGTAAAAATTGTACATTTAATGGCAGAGGACTATTATTTGTCACAAGTGCAAAAACCGATTTCATCTGTTATTGAAGGACCTAAAATTGATAGTTACATAATGGAAAGGATGTGAAATACATGTTTGGAAATAGAATGGTAAAATCTGCAATTCCAGAGAGAGTATTTGCCTTGTGTAAAGAAGTGATAAGTAAGCCAATGTTGGAGGCAGAATTAAAGGCACTCCTTGAACCTGAACAGTTAAGGGGTAAGACATCTTATTTTGGAACTGTCAGAACGGCAGCTGAACAATTAAAATTGATAAATATAAAAGAAAATGAAATATCTTTAGCAGTTGATAAAGAGAATATTAACACTATGAAAGCTATGCGTTGCTACATTAATATGAATATCGAATCATTGAAAGGTAGTTTATTTTATGATGTTACACAATGCTATGCGGATATGGGGACGAGTGTGCTACAGCATTCTAGTGTTTCTCAAATGACTGATGTGATAGGGAAGAATATCGGAAACAAGGTAATAGAAGATGATATGCTTGCTTGGCGCTTCTGGATGCCTTTTTTAGGATTTGGATATATGCACGATATGCAAATGCTTCCTAATTTATCAGTATTTTTGGGAGATATTATTACGTCTTTAAAATTAAAAAAGAAAACAGAATATACAATTGACGAGTTTGTCTCTGTTATTCAACCATATGCTAATATAGTTCTTCACAATTCAAAGGAAAATAAAATATTTAATTATGCATTTTCAAATGCAATAAGGACTTTACATGATTTAAAAGTTATTAATGCAGAACATAGGCTTGATTCCAGAGAAATATGGTCATTACATCCATTCGATGGCCATGAACTAGATGGAACCATCACCCATATTACGATAGGGGGTTAATTATGAATTCAAGTATTGCAAAAAAAAGATTATCCGAGGTAATAAGGGTCGATACAATTACAAGTTCATATGGAGATTTTTTGGCAACACATGTTCCATTCAAAAAAATTCAGTTGCAGAAAAAATATGATCCTAATACTTCTAATGATAGATTATATACAGAAGAACAGATTTATAAAAACATAGTTTTAAACCCTAAAAATCAACATCAGGTTGCATTAGTTATTGGTTCTAGTGGTGCCGGTAAATCTCACCTAATCAGATGGTTTGATGCAAAATTAGAAAAGATAAAATCGGAGGATAAAGTAGTATTATTTGTTCGACGCAGTGATAACAGCTTAAAAGGCACTATTAAACAATTGCTGGAAAAACCGGAAGTTGCAAATATATCTAACAAAGATGTGTATGAACGTCTTGTTAAAGCAACTTCAAGCATTGATGAAAAGAAACTGAAGGACATGATTTATCAATACTTCATTGTAGAAATAAAAAATGATAATGGAGACGATGATATTTCCTTAAGTAATGTTGAAAGAAAGAGATTAGTTGCGCTGCTGCAGAACGATACATTTCAAGAGCGACTTATGCAGAACAAGGGAGCTATTGAACGTATATACTCTAAGGTTGCAGAGAATAAAACGACTGATAATAGAGATATTATAGCTGAATTTTACCCAGAAGATTTTCAAGTTGATATAGCTTTTTGTGATGAACTAAATAGAAACGAGGCTGATCTTAAAGCCAGAAAAATGGCAGATAAACTCTATGCCGAAACAGAACTGGCAGGAGAAGTGTCTGGATATATGAATACCATGGTTGATATTGTAATACAGAGATGTGCAGGGCTTGAGCCAGGTGATTTTGAACAGGTTTTTTTGGAAATCAGAAAAGAGTTAAAAAAACAGGGAAAAAATCTCACTTTATTGATCGAGGATATTACAGCGTTTACAGGAGTTAATGAGGCACTTCTGAATGTTCTTATTCCACATACAGGTGATTACGAAAAAGATAATATTTGCAGAATATCTGCAATCATCGGTACTACTACAGAATATTTTAAAAGTAACTTTCGAGATAATCAGAAAGACAGAGTAACTCATTTTGTAATCATACCGGATGATGTTTTTGGAGCTGATGAAAATGATTTGTGCGAATTTGTTGGCCGTTATTTGAATGTAATGTCACTTGATAAAGAAGAGGTTGATATTTGGGCAAACGAAGGTGCTGACAGTGATAGTTATCCAGTGCATAAGATTGTGGAAGGTGAAGGATGGGATAGCGTTCTTTCTTCAGACGGTAAGGTGTTAAATCTATATCCATTTTCAAAGAGAGCAATCGTTTATTTGTATAACACAATATTACAAGAAAATTATAGAACGCCTCGATACTTATTAAGAGACGTTGTAGAGAAAACTGTAAGGGATGCATTATGGAACATAGACAAATTTCCAGGATTTAAGATTCAAAATACAAATACGAATGCTGACCTAAGAGATCGTTTGCGTGCCCAGAATGTATCATCTGAACTATTTGAGAGATTATACCTTTTTATGTGTGTGTGGGGAGACGCTTCAACTGAAGAATACAAAAACGGGGAGATTACCTATGTAGCAGGTCTTCCTTCCAAAGTGTATGAAGATTTAGGACTGCCTATAATTAGTGGGAAAAAAGTTACTGCTAAAGGTGAATATCCAAATCAACAAACTGAAATGATTCCACAACAGCAAAACAGTATTGTAAAAACACCGGCAGAGATAGCAGCCGAAAAAAAATTACAATCTGAAAGAGCACAACTTAATGACAGTCTTCAGGTTATTGAAAACTGGATTGCTGGTGGAACACTAAATGTTGGTGCGACTACAGGAAATGTAGTGTTAATATCTAAAGCTAGGGAGGATATGTGTAATTACCTTTATTCTGCAATTGATTGGCAAGCAGAAGGCGTATCAATGGATAATATCGATAAGATTAAGAAGGTGAAGGAACGACTTGTAGGATTTGAACGTCAAAAGAGAGGCGAGGATGCTATGTTTTATAAGCTTCCTGCTGATAGAGAAACGCAAGGTGTAGTAGAGGCATTCCTTGAATGGAATGTGTTAGGTAAGAGAAGTTGGAATTTTGATGGGGCTGATCGACGAGTATATAGAGTGCAGCTATGGACTGAGAAAATTAAAAAACCTTTGATTAAGGCAATAACGACTTTTGAAAATCATGATATTGATTATTTCAAGTGTGCAATGACTGCAGAATTCTATAGGATTATTTTGTTTGGTTCATGTAAAGCGACAACCGTAGATGGTTTGAAATCAGAACATATTCTGGAAAATGGAATAAGGAATATTGGTGTTAATTCTCATTCGGAGGCATGGAATACTCTTTTAAGCTTACTAGTGCGCGGAGAGAATGACCGAATTAATAGGGATACAGTAATCCAGTATACCAACATAATTCAAGGAGAAAGTCATGCTCAAGTATTCTTAAACCGTGTTGATTTTGACGCTATGGTCAAACAGGTAAAAAATGATCGACTTATTGTTGACTCTAAGGTATTGGATTTAATCGATCCTGTAAAATCAAGACGTGATTCAAGGGAATACCTGAAGAGTATATTGGAAAGATTAGAAAAAGTACAGGAAGACGAACTAACAAAGGCAACAAAAATCACAGATATGCTGAAAGCAAATTTTAACACAGCAGATATTGATGATGAAGATATTCAGGATATTGTTGAGAAAATTGTTGAATTTTATGACTCAGCTGAAAAAAATAAGATATCAATTAAGTATGAACAGGACTTATTTGATGAGGTAAAGAAATTTGCAAAATCAACAAGTCAGGCAATTCAAGAGATATTAAAAGCTCAAAAGGCTACAAATCCACTAGATTGTATTATAGCATTTTCACATGACCCAATACGTAAGGTAGAAAGATTGCAGCAGTTACTTGAGAAGGTGACAGCGGATATTGATAAAGTAATATCAGAGCTTTCAGTTAAGAAGGCCAAACTGGGTGGAGATACAGTTAGAGGAAATACCGATAATAAATTTGCAGAAGAGAAAGAGATTTTGAATAAATGTTCTGAAATACTTAAGGGAATGGAGGTCTAGTATGCTGATAAATGTTTTAAATGATTGTATTATTGATATGAATACAGTGAGAGAACTTGAGACTGCTTCCGCAGATACAAAGAAGCAGGCAGCAGCAGACTATAATTTCAAGTTGCTTGTAGGTTCCTTGAAAAAGATGGTAGATGAAGTTCAGATGGCGGTTAATGAGTCTGATTTTAAACCTTCATTGAATATCGTCGCTGCACTTGATGGATTTGTTAATTCATGTAACAAGATAATTATGGTAGGTGCAGCAAATGAATCAACAATATCATTTATTAATAAAGAGTCCAAGATGCTGTATTCAGATATCGCTCAGGAGTGGATTGAATATTATGGAAATACCACAAAAAAAGTCTTGAGTCTGCTAGAAACAATTAAGGGAATAACGCCTGACAAGAAGACACAATATGCAATCAATAAGATTAAAAAAGCATCAACATGGAATACAGACATTGCAAATCTTAAATACTTGAAAGATGGTTTAAGTGAAGCAAACCAAATTATTGAAGATTTATCTCTAAATGAAAATAAAAATATAGAAGAGTTTCTGAGACTTGTAGGGGATGGAAAAGCAACAGTTCAAAATCTTACACAGGAAATAATGGAGTGGATTGAAAAAGAACAGCTAGCTGGAAAATTATCCATACAGTTTGTTTCGTAGGGATTATCGGGGTAATAAATACGATATCATATTACAATTAAATTGCAATAGATTATACACGTGAACAGTGATATGTCACACCTCTACCAGAAATTTTTGGCTAGGATTCAAAAGGTAAAATTCTAGATTTTCAATGTGAATCAAGAAGAGGTAGTAATTTCTTTTATTTGAGAATCGTTATTTAATTAAACTTATAGACGGATTAATAGATTATGTAAGTTGGTGCTGGATTTAGAGTCAGGCAAACCATTAAGACCAGTCTTCAAAATAGTAGATGGAGATACTGGATATGTTTGGTATTGGGAGCACTGCGAGATGATGAATGATTCTAAATATGCTAAGCGCTTGGAAGATAAAAAGAAATTTTTCTAATTATAACTTATGATGATGAGCATTGGAGCCTTGATTCAAGTATATTCATGATTTGATTAAGGATACATTTTGTTTGTAGGTAAAGTATGATGGATAAAATATGTAGTAATACAGTTATTTCAAAGGATTGTGTGATTTAAAGACATAGCAGACAATGTATTGCGGGCGTTGCTTATTGAAGACTTCTTTGATTCTGGAAATATAAAAACATATTTAAGTAGAATACGGTTATATATAAGAAGAACGTGCTGACAATAGTTGTAGTAGAATAAGGTAATTAGCCAGTGCCGGAGAATGATCAATATATAAAAATAGGGGTACGAATTTTTTGAGATTGTTGTCAGGGTTCGTTTGTGAAAATGTATATTATAATTAGGTATCGGCTGAAGTATATATGTCAATATACAAATAGTGCGGAAAAATACGAATCCAATTTAGGGAAGGATAGAATCTCCTTGGAAAATAAACAGAACTGTCATATTCTATTCAGAGTGTTTTATTGCTTTCTGTTGATTATGATATGGATTGCCGGAAGCTTCAGAAACTGGTGAAATAGTAGAATCGGTTTAATACTTGGAACCTGGACTGGTAAGACTGATAGGAATATGATATTATGAGGATAAGACGTACTGCAAATATTTTAGAAAGGATAGAAGGAATGGGGGTAAAAAGAATATTACCGATAGGAAATGATGATTTCCGGAAATTACGTGAAAATGGCTCCTATTACGTGGATAAAACCTTGATGATAAAGGATTTTATTGAGACGAAGGATGAAGTGGCACTGATTGCCCGTCCCAGGAGATTCGGAAAGACATTAAATATGACAATGCTCAAGGAATTTTTTGATATTGAAACGGATAGCAGGGATATTTTTGATGGTCTGGCAATTATGGATACGGAATTTGCGGATCAGATTAATTCAAGACCTGTTATCTATTTTACTTTTAAAAATTCTAAAGGCACCTCGGTAGAGGAGTTGACTGCTCAATTAAAACTGGCTATGCAGGAGCAATATGGTTACTATGAAGATAAATTTAGAGATAAATTAAACAAAAATTCTTTTAGTGCAAAGAAATTTTATGAATCCTACGATTTGTTAATGGATCAGAAATCCACTCATATTTATCTGTCAAGTGTGTTACTGGATTTGACCAGGGTTGTTTATGATTTCTATCATATTCGTCCAATCCTTCTAATAGATGAATATGACCAACCGATTATGAGCAGTTACGAATATGGATATCATGACCAGCTGGGTCCTTTCTTTGCCAATCTTTATGGAAGTGCTATGAAGGGAAATTCTGCACTGGGTCAGGCTCTTATCACTGGGGTACAGCGAGTTGCTAAGGAAAGTATATTTTCGCAGTTTAACAATGCCAGAGTGTATACTGTGATGCACAAACAATATGCCTCTTATTTTGGTCTTACTGTTCCGGAGACAGAAAAACTCTTAACTGATTATGGTCTGATATTGGACGAAAATGTATGTATGAAGTATGATGGTTACCGCTTTGGAGGAATAGAAATATACAATCCATGGTCTGTTTTAAATTATGCTGATATAGGTTCTTTGGATAACTATTGGATTAATACGTCCTCTAACTTTTTAGTGAAACAAGCACTACGGACAGCAGACAAGCGATTTTGGGATGATTTTGACCAATTGGCATCTGGAAAAGAAATTTCTGTATGGCTTACATTGGAAACTTCATATATAGAACGGGATAGTAATTATAGTTTGTGGGGACTACTGGTAAACTCTGGCTATCTGACTGCCTTAAAACGGATTGATTCTAATACGGCGGTGGTGAAAATTCCTAATGATGAAGTAATGTCAGAGTTTCAAGTGTTAATTGCCGAAATATCAGGTGTTGACGGACTGGACTTGCAACAAATGCTTTCTTGTCTGATTAATAAAGATATGAAACGGTTTTTTGAATTGTATCAGGATATTGTCATATCTTGCACCAGTTACATGGATGCCAAGGAAAATGCATACCACATGCTATTTTTAGGAATGTGCATAACGCTAAGAGGGACTTACAAAGTAACAAGCAATATAGAAGCTGGATATGGCAGAAGCGATATTACTCTGGAAGCATTGATACCTTTCCACAACCATGTAATTATTGAATTTAAACAGGGAGAAGGTTTGGAACGACTGAAGGAAGAGGCATTACAGCAGATAATTGATAATCAATATTATACAGGATTATCAGGAGAGGTTTTGTGCGTTGGGTTAGCCCATGATAAGAAACGATGCAGTATTGCGTATAAGGTAGTTCCTTTATAGGAAGGAATTAGAGTAATATTGAAAAAAGATAAATAAAATTATAGATTTCAAGAGAAAAACGGAGGTATGAATGCCTCCGCTTTTCAATTGCACGTAATAGGGTTATAGGTGGTAATGATTATGTCTGGTAAGTGGAGTTACTGAACTTGTGTATTACAATAATTATATATTCCAATACTTTTCTAATGATTTTTTAACTATGGATTTTTGTCTTTTAAACAGCTTCGTTTCAGCTGTATCTTCATGAGTAAAATAAGTGGAATAGTGACTACAAAAATCTTTGAGATAATCAGTATCGATTAAGCTTGTAAACAATTTATTGGAAATTATATCCAAAGAATTAAATTGATTGAATAGCTTAGAAAAAAAATCTTTCTTTGCTGTGGTGATATTATCAGACAATTGGGTGAAAAAATTGTGCATAATATAATCATTGGGAAAACAATTAAAATCAAAATAATCATTTGAATATCCATATAAGAACATATTATAACTAGATGATAGTTTTTGAAGTTCTATTGAAGGAAGCCCTTTTTGTTTAGATTCATTTGGAATGTATTCCATCATTTCAATTATGGGTATAGGTGATATAAATTTGCAATTTAACACTTCAATTAGCAGCTTTATGGCTTTCTCATCTTTTAATTTTATAGCTTTCTCATCAATTAAATAATCTTCTGAAGAAGTAAGTACCTTTATAAACTCAGTTACTAAGCGGGGTCTAAAAACGCATTCTAATTTATAATATTGTAATAATAAATGTTTATCATTATCGTCAGGTTTAATATCACTTGGCGTTTTTTGGTTGACAAATAACCATTTAAAATAAGAGTAAATATCAATATTTGTAGTTTTTATTCCTATATTTAAATTACCCTTGGATAATAAATCCATAGCTATATTATTTAAGAAAAGTGGAATAGCTTGAAGGGAGGAATGATTCAATTCTTGTAAAGATGTTTTATATAATTTTGTCCAACAATGGGATATTTTCTTCCCTTTAAAGACAGCCCTGGCCGATGTATATTCGTTATTAGTAAGGACATCGTTAGTTTTGGATTTATATGGTTTTAAAATTATATTTGGTCTTGTATCTGAAATAGATGATTCTACATAGATTTCATTACATATCTCTGATATTTGTGACTGAGTTATGGATTTACCATAATGTATAAATTCCGGAATTCTTATGTAATATTTATGGTTCTTTAAATATTCCGCAGTATAAAGTGCAGAAAGAAAAACATCTACAAAAAATGGAGCAAAGAATATATCTATAATAGCTTGGTTCCTAAAATTTTCAGCAGTAATTAATTCTTTGTAGCATTTTTTGTCATAGGATTCAAAAAAGTCAAATTTATTACAAAAACTGGAAAATACATCACAAAATATAAACCCAATATTCTCATCTATTTTAGGTAATAAAACTCTGTTGGATGAAGATAAGTCAATTTTGCTTTTGTAATTATTTAAATCTACTAAAGAAGAGAAACTAGGAATGGTATCTTCTAATAAAAACACATGGCGCCTCCTTTGTGGAGTAAAATTTAAAATTTATGAATTGTTAAATCATGTATAGTCCTAAATTACTTTAATGCGATTTTGAGTATAATTATATTATAAGGTTCATATGAGCCTAATAATCATCTATATATAGATTATACAATAAATATAGGAAATGTAAATAAGACAAAAAAAAATTATGGCATCGCTATATATATAATTAGTGCGTGCCAGAAAATGAGGAGAGATTGAAATGGAATTAGAAGTTAAGTTAGTGTCACCATATTCTTATGAAGGGATGTATTTTGGCAATATATATAGGAAGTGCTACCCTTATGATTACGTGTCCGCTCGTTTGAGTAGCGTATTTAATGATTGGACATGTAACGTACCAGTAGGTATCTTTTCGGGAACCGGAACTGGAAAAAATACGTTTGTAGAAGAGTATCTGATACCAGATGCAATAATAAAAGGACGGGACGTGCTTTTATTTAGCAACAGGGTTGCATTGAATAGACAGACCAAAAAACGGTTGGCTAAGATATTTGAATTGGAATATCTGGTAGATAAGTATACGGATCAGGGTCTGGATGATCTTACGGACTTTGGGAGACTGATAGTGGTTTCATACCAGCAGTTGGAAGCCTGGATCAATGAAAGCAGCTATAAATTGGTCGAGTTGCAGAAAAAAGATTTTGCTTATGTAATCTGCGATGAAGTTCACTATTTTACCAGTGATTGTGGTTTTAACGCATTTACAGATATTTCATTGGATTATATAGTAAGTCGATTTCGAACAGCTGTACGTATTTATATGACGGCTACTCCAGAAGAAGTTTTTCCGATTTTAAGGAAAAATGAGAAAGGCACAGGTTTGGTATATGAATCGGGGATACCTCTCCTTAATTTTGAGTGGCAAATATATGAATTTGAACGTGATTTTTCACATATTAATGTGTATGCGTTTGATGGGATAGATGATTTAGCCGAAATTGTAAGGCGTTCGGATGATAAGTGGGCTATTTTTGTAGATAAAATAGATACTGGTAATCAGCTTATTGAGAAAATTGGAAAAGGAACCTTGATAACCGCAGAAAGTAAAAAACCGGAAAGTCCATCTTATCCGACTTTCAGGAAAATCATCGATGAAGAGAGATTTGATGAGCAAGTGATCGTGAGTACGGCAGTTTTGGAAAATGGAATTAACATAAAAGATCGTTATGTTAAAAAGGTTGCCATTTTTTGCAGCGATAGGGTGCGCTTTTTACAGATGTTAGGACGCATACGGCGTCTTGAAAATTGTGTATTGGATGTTTACATAGCAAATGTAACAAGAGAAGAAGTTTTAAAAAACTATAATTTTCTATCCAGGATAATGAGAGCAGTAGGAAATTGTTATGCAAATGTAACAGACTTTTACAACCAATACATACGCAGTACAGAACCCAGGGCCAATATCAAAGGAAGTTTTACGGTTCTAAAAGATGGCATGGCACATTTCAATAGTATTTTTCCTATCAAGACCCGGTATTATGATACCGTGTTCTGGGAAGAAATGAAGGGAAGATACGAAGCCGGTGAGGAGTGTCCCGTTTTGAAGACAAAATTCAGCTGGCTGGGAAAGGAATTCCATGTAGATCGTCAAGTGGGAAAGAAACAGATACAGGATGCTAAGGAGGGAATGGTCATGTTAATGGAAGAGTACATGGGGAAACAAATCATCAAAACGGAAAAACCAGAATTTTGTAAAAAGTTTTCTGATTTGTATAGAGTTGTCTATGGACGGCGAAAAGAAGATAAACAGGATAATCAAGTATATAAGCTAAACACTATAAAAAAATTACTTGAAAGATGTAATCTGCCCTATACGGTAAACAATAAAAACCGTAATTTTTGGCAAGTTCAAAAAAAAGGAGGAAGTACTTATGAAGATGGAAGTGCCGTTGTGGGAAAAATCTAATTTAACGCTTGAGGAGGCTGCTCTTTATTCCGGAATCGGACAGGCCAAACTAAGAAAATTGACCAATGACGAAAAGTGTCCGTTTGTTCTTTGGAATGGTTCCAAACGGTTGCTGAAACGGCGAAAGTTGGATGAATATATCGATAAGGCGTATTCAATCTAAAGTCAGGGAGTCATATGGTAATGTGAAAATTGCCTTATGGCTCCTCTTTATACACAGAAAGGGGATTAGATATATGGCAGGAAATGACAAGAGGAAAGATAAGGATAGAAAGGTACTCCGTACAGGAGAAGGCCAGAGGAAGGACGGTTATTATATTTACCGTTGGACTTCCAGAAATGGAAAGCGCCATTGTATAACAGCAAAAACTTTGGCAGAACTCAGGGAAAAAGAAGATGCCATAACGAAAGATAAGAGTGATGGCATCAGGACAGATGTTCAAAATGTGACGGTAAATGATATATTTGATTTGTGGTGCAGCATGAAGCGCGGCTTGAAGGATAACACATTTCAAAATTATAAATATATGTATGGAATGTTTGTTGAACCTGATTTTGGAAAGCTGCGTATAGTCACCTTGAAAAAGTCTGATGTAAAGCATTTTTATAATCTTCTGGCAGAAGAGAGGTATCTTAAAGTCAGTACGATAGATTCCATACATACTGTGCTTCATCAGGTACTGACTGTTGCTGTAGATGATGGATATATTCGCAATAATCCGGCTGATAATGTTCTCAAAGAATTAAAGCTTTCCCACAACTTTGATACCGAAAAGAGAAAAGCTCTGACGATTGAGGAACAGGAACTTTTTCTGAATTATTTAAGACGGAATCATCAATACAGCCATTGGTATCCGATATTTGCAGTAATGATAGGAACTGGTATGAGAGTTGGGGAAGTGACTGGGCTCAGGTGGGAAGATATAAACATGGAAGATGGTCTGATTGACATTAATCACACGCTGGTGTATTATAATCATGAGGTCAATGGGTGCTATTTCAATATCCATACGCCAAAGACTAAGGCAGGAAAAAGACAGGTTCCCATGCTCAACTATGTAAAAGAAGCATTTCTGGAAGAAAAGCAGTATCAAGAGTTTAATAACATTCATTGCGAGGTGACGATTGATGGATATACGAATTTTATCTTCGTTAATCGTTTCGGATCAGTTCAGCATCAAGGTACATTGAATAAAGCCTTGCGCCGGATTATAAGAGATTGTAATGATGAGCAGTTGGCTAAAAATATAAAAAATCCTGTTTTGCTGCCAAGATTCAGCTGTCATTCACTTCGCCATACGTTTACGACACGCCTTATAGAGAACAATGTTAATCTGAAGGTTATCCAGGATGCCTTGGGACATAAAGATATTAAAACGACGTTAAACATTTACGCTGATGCAACAAGTGCATTGAAAAAAAAGAATTCAGTAGTTTGGAAGATAAACTGATGCGTAAAGAAGTAGCTGAGTTAGCGAATGGTGGGGAATAAGTATCTTGTACCAATTCTTTACCAATTTTGTACCAACGTGAACATGCTTATACGAATATGTATGAAGACTTATGAATTGGCGTATAAGCGTGATAGTTTTGAAAATTAGGATATGAAGATATATGAATACCTGTGATTTTCATGTCTTAATCTTCCCAACGATGAAGACTATCGATAAATAAACCCAGTGCTTATGTAGGTTTGCAAACATTTTGAAACCGAAAGGACATTAAAAAGATGTCCAAGTACGAAACGTTCGAATAAACTTGAATTTTTGTGATTCTGGGCACTTTTCTAAAGAAATTTAGAAAGGTGTCCTTTTTACGTTAAAAGAAAGAAGATAGTCTATAGAGACTGAAAGCAAGAAAATGTTTAATTAAAAAGAGGCGGAAAGCGAGATTTATTCATTGGGTATCACAAAATTCCAAGAGAAAGTGAAGTTAGCAGGAGCAGTATATAAAAACATAACAAAAAGATAAGACTAAGGGATAATTTCCCTACTCTTATATAGTACGAATGTAGAATTTACAAGAGAAGAGGTACTTAAGGAACCACTAGAGATTTTAAGGCAGAACAAAAAATTATATCAAATAATTTTTTTATAATAGATAAAACCAGATTCTTTCTTAGTTTATTATTTCTCAAAATTTAATTATACCATATAAGGACTGGTTATTTCTATAAATCTGTGGGAGAAAACAATACATGCTATGTGCTGAAACCTGCAGAATTACTGCGCTTATTTGATTTTGCACATGGCTATTAAGGAAAAAGTAGTAGGATTGAACGGACTAATAAAGTTAAGCTTTATTCTCTTGATTTTATTCGCTTTTGCTTATACACTAAAAATTATAGATACAAAATGTCCAGCTAAGAACTGTCAATAGTGAAATGAAATATATTTGATATTTCTCTTGGAATAAAAAAGAGTAACTTTAATAAATCTTTTGATATTCCATCAAATGGCTGAGGAAATACCATGCGCAGTTCACCCAGAAGCTTGTTTACGTAAACAGAGCGATTGCCCATTAAATCGTAATACTCACTGGTAAGGTTTCTTGGATTCAGAACCAAATCAGACGGCATCAAAGATATTTTTAAATCAGGTTTTAAGCCGATTAATGATGCTTTTTTAGAATCAAGACGGTAATTATGCACTTTTCTTATGTTGATGTTTGTGCTACTCTTAGTGATGATAGGATTGATAACAGAGCAGTTAAAACCCTTATCACGAAGATAGCAGAAGAGTGGGTAATGATAAATTCTCGTGGATTCAAGGAAAATGCGACTTTTCAAAAAACACAACGCTTCTGGAACTTTTATTTTTGAAACAGCGAGTTCCAGGGATTCAATACTTGAGTGCAGGGTTTTATATGGCTTTCCAGCAATGGTTTGGTTTGGAAGTGCGATAGACATCCAAGTGAAGTCAGCACTTGACATGAGAGGTAAGCTCCTTTCTGATAGGAATCCATTTCCATCTAATGTACACATCCAAGCATGTGATACGGGTATAGCCTGAGGCTCCTAACCAGCCAAATCATAACCCTCATTGAATGGATTAATTGACATTTTTGTAGGTATGAGTCAGTAGGAACTGACCTGCCATGGAGGAAAACATTCTTTATCCTATCCAAAGAGATGATACCTTATGAAAACTATAGCCTCCTTTGTGAGATTTGGTTGTGGTGACTTTATTTTACCAAACAGCTATAGACCATGTCTATTTTTATGAAATTGAATTTGCGAAATTAATTATACGTCATCATTATTGAAGGGCGGTGATTATATAGCACATGTCAGCATTATTTAAATTATTTTAGTGCATATCAATAAGAAATGTGATATAATAAGAAAAAGTAATAAATGAGGTGATGCTATGTTTGCAGAGGAAAGACAGAATCAGATTGTTGCCCTTGTCAATAAAAATGGTTCTGTGCGCGTAAAGGATCTGAGTGAAGAATTCCAGGTGACAGAGGATAGTATACGGAAAGACTTAACGCTTCTCGAAAAGAAAGGCCTTCTGAAAAAAACGTATGGCGGTGCTATGAAGAAACGGGTGAATGTCCATGACCTGAACGTGGCCCAAAGAAAGGATAAGAACATAGAGGCTAAGCAGAAAATTGCAGCGAAAGCCATGGAATTGATTAAGAACGGGGACATGGTATTCTTAGATATTTCGACTGCGAATCTGGAACTGGCGAAGCTTCTTGTGAAATCTTCCCTTGACATCACAGTTGTTTCCAATATGGCAGATATCATGACGGAATTTATGGTGCCTTCTACTGTCCGGTTCATATTCCTGGGCGGTGCCTTCAGCAGGGGAAAGGATGGGTTTGTGGGAAGCTGTACCATAAAGCAGATCCAGGTGTTCCGTTTTGATATTGCATTTCTGGGAACGGTGGGGGTTGATGTTTTTGAAAACAGCGTATCCACGTATATGGTCGAAGACGGCCTGACGAAGAGCGCGCTGCTTAACGTAAGCAAGAGCGCCTATATGATGCTGGAAACAAGGAAATTCAATACAGATGGGACTTACAAATATGCCAGGATTGATGAGTTTACAGGTGCGGTAATGGAAAGCGGGGCACCTGCAGAGATTGTGGATAAGCTGAAAGAGTATAATATCGAATGGTTATAATATCGAAAAGTTTTTATAAAGATGGTTGACAAGGTAAAACATGGGTTTCTTCCTCGGCATATCGGAGGATGGAATTCATGTTTTTTTGGAATAATATAGAAATAAATAAAAAACAATAAAAAATAATAACAATATTGTTGACAAACATAAAGATAGAGAATATACTGAAAACATAAAGAATAATAAAAAACAATAACAAACAGGAGATGAAATATGGAGAGGGAAAAACTGATAATGACGGATCGTATTGGAATTCTTAAGGATAAGATGCTTTCTGAACCAAGATACGCATCCATTGAACAGGCCAGAATTATCACGGATACCTACAAAGCCAATGAGGGGAAGCCTCGGATTATTCAAAGAGCACTGGCTTTAAAAGCTGCATTAGAAAAGATGGATATCCATGCGGAACCGGACGAACTGATTGTTGGTAACCGCACGGCGGGGGTTCGTTATGGTGTCGTATTCCCGGAAAGCGGAAGCACATGGGTGGACCGGGAATTTGAATCCCTTCCTATCAGGCCCCAGGACAGATTTCAGGTAAGAGAAGAGGACATTACATATTTCCGTGAAGTAATTAAGCCTTACTGGAAAGGAAAATCCTTAGAGGATGTGTTGAGAGTACGTTACGGGAAGGAAATAGACCATATCGCAAAAGTTGTAAAAATCAACCAGAAGGATCATGCTCAGGGTCATATATGCCCGAACTGCAGGGAATGGCTCCATAAGGGGCCGGCAGGAATCAAGCGAACTGCGGATGAACGCAGGAAAATTGCAGGCGGAAAACAGAAGGAATTTTTTGAAAGTATCTCTCTGGTTATGGGAGGAACACAACGTTTTATGAGACGTTACCACGACCTTCTGTTAGAAATGGCCCAGGCGGAGGAGGACTATAAAAAGCGTACCGATATGGAAGAGGTCGGACGGATCTGTAAAAAAATATCCGAGCAGCCGCCGGAAACCTTCCATGAGGCGGTACAGTCTTTATGGTTTTTGTTCGTAATCCTGCATATGGAGTCCAATGCCTCATCCTTCTCGCCCGGCAGGATGGATGAATTTCTTTGGGAGTATTATGAAAAAGACCGTAAGGAAGGGCGTTTGGATGAACAGGGAGCGCTGGAGATCATTGAATGTTTGTGGTTGAAGTTTAACGAAATTGTATATATGAGGAATGCCAACAGCGCTAAATTCTTCTCAGGTTTTCCTATTGGCTTTAACATTGCAGTCGGCGGTCAGGATTCAGATGGAAATGATTTTGCCAATGATCTTTCCTTCCTTCTGCTGAAGGCTCAGGAACAGTTAGGGCTGCCCCAGCCAAATCTATCCGTAAGGCTTCATGAGCATACGGGGGATGAATTGTTAAAGCAGGCAGTCAAGGTGGTTTCCAAAGGAAGCGGAATGCCCCAGTTCTTTAATGATAAGGCAGTCATTCCAGCTATGAACGAGCTTGGCGTAGAGGAAAAGGACGCCAGGGATTACGCCATTGTAGGCTGTGTGGAGCTCACTTCCCAGGGGAATAATTTAGGCTGGAGTGATGCCGCTATGTTCAACTTAAATAAGGTACTGGAGTTGACGTTGACCGGAGGGAAATGTCTTCTGTCTGGAGAGCAGCTGGCCCCGGATTACGGAGATTTGACTACCTATAAGACTTTTGAAGAGCTGGAGACCGTATTCCGAAGATATCTGGATGAATTCATGGACCAGATGGTAAAGGCCTGCGAGGAAGTGGAAAAGGCGCATATCGATTTGCTTCCATCTCCATTCCTGTCGTCAGTGATTGACGATTGTATAAAGAAGGGGAGGGATGTGACTGCAGGCGGAGCCTATTACAACTTTTCTGGAATTCAAATGATCCAGGTGGCTAACTTGGCTGACAGCATGGCAGCCTTAAAGCAGCTTGTGTTTGATGAACATAAGGTGGACGCCGGAGAACTGCTGGAAGCCCTTAAGAATGATTTTGAGGGAAAAGAAGTGCTGCGTACCATGCTGTTAAACAAAGTGCCCAAGTATGGCAATGATGTGGACTGGGTGGATGAACTGGGCGTAAAGTGGGCGGAATATTTTAAGAAGCGTCTGTCGCAGTACACGAATTACAGAGGAGGAAAGTATCACACCGGCATGTATACGGTTTCTGCCCATGTCCCTATGGGAGAGAATGTAGGAGCGACACCAGATGGCAGACATGCAGGGCAGCCGCTGGCAGACGGAGGGATGTCCCCGGTATATGGGCGGGATATCACCGGACCAACGGCAGTGCTTAAGTCTGTCTCCAAGCTGGATAAGAGCCTGACCACCAACGGGGGACTGTTGAATATGAAGTTCCTGCCGGAATTCTTCCAGTCGGAGCAGGGGATTGACAAGTTTGCGCGGTTTCTTAGAACCTTCGTGGATCTGGAAATCCCGCATATCCAGTTTAACGTAGTGAGAAAGGAAGACTTAATTGCCGCCAAGAAGAATCCGGAACAGTACTCTGCTCTTACCGTCCGGGTTGCCGGTTATACCGCTTATTTTACAGAGCTTGCTGATGAGCTGCAGAATGAGATCATAGCCAGAACGAGTTATGCAGATATATAGTTATGGGGGAAGATGATATGGATGGGAGGACAACACAGGGAACTATTTTTGACATCCGCCGTTTTTCTACTCATGATGGCAGTGGAATCCGGACAACGGTATTTTTTAAAGGCTGTCCTCTGTCATGTGTTTGGTGCCATAATCCGGAAGGAATCAGTACCAGGTCAAGACCCCTTTATTTCTCAAATAAATGCATTGGCTGCCGGATCTGCTGCGAACTTTCGGTAAATGGAGGGATTGTGGCGGAAGGAGACAAAATCAGACTGGATATCACGAAACAGGAGGACTGGAATCATATCATAGAGGAATGTCCAGCCGGAGCGATTGTCTGGGATAGTCAACGGATGACCGTGGATGAAGTGGTGGAACAGGTAATGAAAGACAAGGCGTTTTATAAACACGGGGGAGGCGTTACCTTATCAGGTGGTGAACCGCTGATGCAGCCCGGGTTTGCATTGGAACTGCTTAAGAAATTAAAGGCAGGGAACATTCATACGGCTGTTGAAACAGCTCTGTATGTTCCCACGGAGACTTTAAAAGCCATGCTCCCATGGCTGGATACCATCTATGCGGATTTTAAAATTGCAGACCCGCTGGAACATAGGAAATACACCGGCGTATCCAATGAGCAGATAAAAAAAAACCTGCGTTATTTACTGGAGTCGGAAAAAAGGGGATGTGTGATTATACGGACGCCTATGATACCAGGGATTACAACAGGGAAAGATAATATTGCAGAAATCAGCCGGTTCATTTCCGGAATCTATGAAGATGTATCCTACGAGATACTAAACTATAACCCTCTGGCAGAATCAAAGTACCATCTGATTGACAAAACCTATTATTTTAAGGATAACCCAAAACGTTATTCCCGCCAGGCCATGGAGAAGTTTACCGGGATTGCCAGGTCGAACGGGGTACATAATATCATTTTAGAATCATAAGGAGGATGTAAGATATGAAATTTATAATTGACGATGCGGACATTACGAAAATCAAAGAGCTGTACAGCACGTTTGCGGTGGACGGAGTCACCACAAACCCCTCAATCCTTGCAAAGAACGGAAAGCCGCCCTTTGAGACATTAACAAAAATCCGGGCGTTTATCGGTCCGGAGTCGGAGCTTCATGTCCAGGTTGCAGCGGCTGACATGGAAGGCATGATGGAGGATGCCCACAGGATCCAGAAGGAATTGGGGATGAACACCTATGTGAAGGTTCCTGCCACAAAGGAAGGTTTCAAGGTGATGAAGGCTCTAAAAACAGAAGGCGCCAAGGTGACTGCTACCGCCATTTATACTCCGATGCAGGCGTTTCTGGCTGGAAAGGCAGGAGCAGATTATGCAGCTCCTTATGTAAACAGGATTGACAACCTGGGCGCCAACGGAGTGAAGACTGCCAAGAGCATCCATGATATTTTTAAGAAGAACGGATTAAAGACAGAGGTGTTGGCAGCCAGTTTTAAGAACTCCCAGCAGGTGCAGGAATTATGCGAATACGGAATCGGTGCTTCTACCATTTCTCCGGAAGTGATTGAGGGCTTGATTAAGAATGATTCTGTGACTATGGCAGTAAATGCTTTTATCCGGGATTTTGAGGGCCTGTGCGGCAAAGGAAAAACGATGAAAGACTGCCAGTAACCGTTTAAAATAAGGGGAGGGATTTCAATGCTGTCCCAAAAAGCAATGCGGATTATGAAAGTTCTGATACATAACCGGAATACACCGATAACAGTGAAGACGCTGTCTGTTATGCTGGAAATATCTGAGCGTACAATTAATACCTACTTAAAAGAAGTGGGGGGTTTTTGTGAACAGTTCGGTATTTCCTATGCCAGCAGACGTGGAGTGGGGGTTTATCTGGAACTGGATTCAAAGGAGATGGAAGATTTAACGGCGCTTTTAGGGCAGGGGAAGTCTCATTATGATTCACAGGAGAGGCAGTTTTATATCCGCCAGGTTCTCCTGGAGGGCTGGGAGAATTACACGATTTCCCTGTTTGCGGAAGAACTTTATGTATCCAGGCAGATAATCAGAGCTGACTTAGATAAGGCAGAACACTGGTTTCGCTATTATGATATTGTACTGTCCAGAAAGTCGCGTACCGGTATCACCATTGATGGGACGGAGGTGGTGCGCCGGTCTGCCTTCGCCGATCTTAGCAGGGAACAGAACTCGGAGTCTGACGGATGGGAAGAGGCATATGATTATAGGCTTGTATGCGATAAATCAGTACAACTGAGCCGGATTTATGGAGAGTCGTTTGTAAAAGGCATCTGCCAGGCAATTCATCTGTTTGAGAAGAAAAATCAGCTGTTGTTTTTGGATTACAGCTTTGTCATGATGGCAGAATACTTATGCGTCCAGAGAAAGCGTATGAAGGATGGCTGGTTTGTGAAAGAGGAGCTGGATTATGTTTCATCAGGGGAACGGGAACATTCCCTGACTGAAAGTCTTTCGGACAGTCTGGAATTTATCTGCGGGGTACGTTATCCGAAAAAAGAACGGGCATATCTCTCTTTACTGCTTTCCGGTGCAGAGTTCCAGGAAGGGTCTTGGCAGCAGGACGACCGGAGGTACGGGCAGCAGGTAGGGGAGATCTGCAATCATATCGTATCGTATCTGTCGGAAGCTACAGGGCTGAGCTTTTATGGAGAAAAGGAGCTGTCTGCCGGATTGGAGAGCTTTTTATACAAGTGTATCGTGAGGACGTGTTATGGATTTCAAATCTGCAATCCCTTCCTGGAAGATGTAAAAACGAATTACGGGGTTATTTTTAATACCTGTTTTGGCATGGCATCCTATATTCGGAATCTGGTAGGAAAAATTCCGTCGGAGCACGAAATTGCATTTTTAACCCTTCTGATCGGTGGGGCTTTTGTCCGGATAGAAAAGAGAGCGAATGCAGTTTTAGTGGGAGCCGGCAGCCTGCTTCAGGCGGAGATGATGGCGAAGAAAATTGAAAAACGGATTGACGGACTCAGGATCATTGCTGTTCAATCAAAGAAAAAACTGGAGGAGGCGCAGACTTTATCCTGCGATATAGTGATTACCACCATACAGGGGCTGAGGTGTGAATTCCCTACGGTTTATGTGACGCCTGTGGTTGATGACAGGGATGTCATCCGGGTTCAGAAAGCTTTAAACGGGATATTTACCGACAGGCTGGAGAGGGCGGATGAGGTCAGGCTTACGGACTATGTCCGGCCGGAGTTTGTCATGCTGGACGCAGAGGCTCTTTCCAAAAACAGGCTTATAGAAATGGGGTGTCAGGTGTTAAGGAAATATGGCTGTGTGACAGAGGATTACTACCAGGAAATCCTGTACCGGGAGACCATCAGTTCCACGGAAATCGGAAATGGCGTAGCGATTCCCCATGGGATTGGAAACAGTGTGCTGGTACCAGCCGTGTGTATCATCCGGCTGAAAAAGAAAATTGACTGGGGAAGTGCGCCTGTCGATATTATATTCCTGCTTTCCCTTAACTTCAATGATGTACAGACTGCAAAGCATTTTTTTAAACTTTTCTACGATAAAGCCGGAAATGAGAAAAATGTGGAGCTGCTGCGGGCAGCAAGAACAGCCGAAGAGGTCATGAGGCTCTTTGCTGGCTGGGAATATGATAAGGAAGTATAGAGGGGAGAAGCAAATGTTTAAATTTGGAATAATTGGAACGGGTAAAATAAGTCATACTTTCATGAAGGCGGCATCAAAAATTCCTGATTTTTGTTTGGAGGCAGTTTATTCCAGGTCAGAGGAAAGGGGCAGTTCCTTTGCAGCTTCCTACGATATTAAGAAAGTTTATACATCTCTGGAGACAATGGGAAATGACAGCAGTATAGATGCAGTATATGTGGCAAGTCCTAATAACAGCCATTGCATGCAGGCGATATCCATGCTGAACCATGGGAAGCATGTTCTGTGTGAAAAGCCTGTCGCTTCGTCTCTTCAGGAACTTGAATGTATGATGGAAGCGGCAGATACAAGCGGAAAAATCCTTTTGGAGGCCATGCGCCCTGTTTATGATCCGGGATTTGCAAAAATAAAAGAATTGATTCCCCGGCTCGGACAGGTGAGACGTGCCCGGTTTCAGTATTGCCAGTATTCTTCCAGATATGACGCTTTCAAGGAGGGAATCATTGAAAATGCCTTTAACCCGGCGCTCTCTAACGCAGCTCTTATGGATATTGGTGTGTACTGCATCCAGCCTATGGTTCTTTTATTCGGAAAACCAAATAAGATCAGTGCTTCCAGCCTTTTTCTGGACAATCACATGGAAGGAGCAGGAACTATTCTGATGGATTACGGTTATATGTTAGGGGAGGCCGGATATTCAAAAATTACAGATTCCAGCCAGCCCAGTGAGATCCAGGGTGAGGAGGCATCCATGCTTATCTGGCAGATTCAAGATACCAAGAAGATTGAACTGCAATATAAAAACGGGGAAAAGGAACCGTTTAATATTACCAAAGAGGATAATAATATGTATTACGAAATCCTGCGTTTTATGGAGTTAATGGAAACAGATTATGGGCGTGAGAAGGCAATGGAATATTTAAATGGTTCTGTAATGGAAATGGAGATCGTAGATCAGGCTGCAAAAATGACGGGTATCCGGTTTGAGTGATGAAGTATTACGCCAGATTTGCAGTTGGGTTCATGCAAAAACTTTACGATAAGCATATTGAAAACAATAAAAAATAATAATAAAATATAGTTAATAGATAACAAAAGCTATTAAAAACGGACAAAGGAGGGGGCTGTTTACATGGAGGAACAATTGATATCTCAGGAACTTGTTCTGTTTGGAATGGAGGCAAAGAATAGGGAAGAGGTGATTGACCGGCTGGCCTCTCTTATGGCTGCGGCTGGGCGGCTGTTAGACAAAGCAGGATACCAACAGGATGTGCTTACCAGGGAAGGACAGTCATCTACGGCAGTCGGATTCTTAACGGCCACGCCTCATGCAAAATCCAGTCATGTCAAATACCCGTCTCTGGCATTTGCAAGGCTTGAACATCCCATTAAGTGGGACGAACAGGAGGAAGTGGAGCTTATCTTCCAGGTGGCCGTACCTTTGGAAGAACAGGGAGACCGGCATTTGGAGATACTGTCAGGCCTTTTTAGAAAGCTCATATATGACGAGTTCAGGGAAGAACTATTACATGCGGATTCAAAAGAAAAGGTATTGGAACTGATAGGAGAATTATAGGGGGGGATATGTGATGTCTGAATTAGTAAAAATTTTAAAAGGAACAAGACAACATTTGATGAATGGGGTTTCCTATATGCTTCCGGTTGTGGTAGGCGGAGGCGTTCTGATGGCTGTGGCTGTCATGATGGCAGGGAAGGGAGCTGTCCCGGAAAGCGGCGTGGCAGGCGGCCTCTGGCAAATCGGTGCCAGCGCATTAGGGCTTATGGTGCCTGTCCTGTCGGCCTATATCGCAGCTTCCATTGCGGACCGTCCTGGAATTGCACCCGGACTGGCGGGCGGCGTACTCGCCAATAGCATTGGAGCTGGCTTTTTAGGCGGAATTGTTTCTGGCCTTTTTGCAGGTATTATTTGTTATTATTTAAAAAAGATTAAATTGCCAGAGGCTATCCGGTCTTTGAAGTCAATTATTATCATTCCTATTGTGAGCATTCTGCTTACAGGAATCCTGATGTTATTTGTATTTGGAGGACCCATTGCCGCATTGATGAAAGTGCTGACGGATCTCCTGACGAATATGAATGATGGAAATAAAATCATTCTGGGACTGGTAGTGGGTGCGATGATTGCCTTTGACTTAGGAGGGCCAGTCAACAAGGTTGCATTCAGCTTCATGGTAGCGACCATCAGCATGGGGATTTATTCATATGCAGGGCCGTGTGCCATTGCCATTGCGGTTCCGCCTTTGGGGGCAGGTATAGCTTCGCTGGTTTTGAGGAATAAATTTACGAAAGAAGAACGGGAGGCAGGAATCGGTGCGATCGCCATGGGAGCGGTTGGAATCACGGAAGGGGCCATTTCCTATACCAGTGCGGATCCTCTGCATATGATTCCCATAAATATGGTAAGTACAGCCATTGCTTCTGCACTTGCTTATGGATTAGGTGTAACCTGCCAGGCAGCCTGGGGCGGTCTCATTGTTCTTCCTGTGTCAGGGAACCGTATCGGATATGTCATTTCCATGGCAGCAGGAATTGGGATTTATGTAGTTCTTTGTGCAGTATTTAAGAAAACTGTTTCTGAAAGAAGTGATGCAGCTGCTGCAGAAGAAGTTGATGTAGATATTTCATTTGAATAAAAGAAAAGGAGAGTTGAATGATGAAAATCTTAGCGGTAACAGCATGCCCTTCAGGCGTAGCGCATACCTATATGGCGGCGGAAGCAATCAGTAAGAAATGTAAGGACAGGGGTTGGAAAATAAAGGTTGAAACACAGGGATCCATTGGTGTGGAAAATGAAATCACGGCAGAGGATGTACGAGATGCCGATGCAGTAATCCTGACAAAAGATATGCCTATTAAAAATGAAGAACGATTTAAAGGAAAGCTGATTGCCAGAGTTGCAATCGGGGATGCCATAAAAAAGACCGATGCTATTTTGAATAAGATTGAGAGTATGGTAAAGAAATAAATACGTATTGAAAGAAATCAGCTGGAATATCACATATATTTGGACATCTAAGTAAGTCTATATGCTTGTAGAAATATGAGCATATAGGCTTATTTTAGTGCCTGAATTTATATGAAAATCCCCACCCAGTCAGGATAAACTTATATACAATAATAATAGCGATAAAGTATTAATTTTTTATAAAATTAAATAAGTTTTCAAAAGAAGAACTGCATAAATAGAGTATAAAAGGGTATCTTGAGTTGGTTACAAAAACCATGCTTAAGATACCTTTTTTTGTTTTAAATCTATTAAATCGCATAAATTGCTAAGTCAAGAGCTTTTTTGATAGATATTTTGAATATTAATATTTGCTGAAATCGTAATTTTGTCAAAATCAAGATCATCTTTATTCTATCTTATTGTTTGTATCCCGCAGCGGATAAAGTATCAAGACCTTTGCCGTATCAAAGGTGCATAGGTTACATTCCGGAGTATCCTGCAATGTTTAAAATGATGAATAAAAAGGTATTTTCTCCATTTTGTTCGGTATTTTTTACATATTTATCAAAAGATAAAGTTTTTTTACTACAATCATGTTGAGAAAACAAAAAATAATGAAGTTAGAATCATTCAGTTTACAATATTGCCCGTTTTTTCTTTTTACCTTTCAGGAGGGAAAAAAATGGGAGAAGATGTTAATGTACTTATTCGGGAATATAAAAATGGGAATAAAGAAAAATTTTTACTTATAGTTGATAAAATGGCTCCATTAATAAATAAATATGTGCGTCTTTTATATAAAGATGAAAAAGAGGACATGCATTCAGAATTTGTCTTGTGTCTGCTGGAAGCTGTTAATGCTATGAATTACTATAACGAAGATGGTCAATGTATATATTTTTGCAGCAGAGCTCTGAAGAATAAATTTTTGGAACTATATAAAAAAAGTAAACTGCATTTTGAAAGTGAAACAGTTGTTGAGGATGAATTTTTCACTGGTATGGATATGGATCAATCAGAATATGAGGATTGTGTGATCCTGGAGGATTTAAAGAAGATGCTGTCAGCCGTGGATGGAAAACAATATCGTATTTTATACGATGTAATTTTTAATGAAAAGTCGGATGCGGCAATTGCTGAAAAAAATTCAGTATCCCGCCAATATGTTCATCGTGTCAGAAAAAAATTTTATGATTTTCTGAGAGATACGTATTTTAATTAATATCGGATAAAGAAATTTTGATATATATTTTTATAGTTAATTACACTACATAATAATTCTTATTGAGAGGAGCAACAATGGATAAAAAAATTATTCTGGAAAAAAGTATAGTAGGAATAATTGGAGCATGGGTCATGGATAAACTTGGACTTTTATTTCTTTCAGTAGTATTATTAACAATGCTTATGATCATTGATTATATTTCAGGAATGCTGGCTTCTAAAAAAGAGGCATTGGATCATCCGAATAATAAGAAATATGGCTGGAACAGTAAAAAAAGCCTGCTTGGTATATATAAAAAAGTCAGTTATATATTTATAATCTTAGCAGCAGTCTGTACAGATTATATTATTTATAAATTTTCAGCGGAATTAGGAATAAAATTTGAGCATAAGACTATATTTGCACTACTGGTATCCATCTGGCTGATTATTAATGAATTGATTTCTATTTTAGAAAATGCCGGGCGCATGGGAGCAAGGCTGCCTGATTTTCTTAAAAGAGTTTTATCAGAACTGCAAAGTAGTATTGATAAGGAAGGAAAGTAATTACAAAACAAGGTATTTCCTATGCCTGAAAATACCTTAAAGAAATAGCAGGCAGTCCCAAAAAGGCTGATAAAAGCAGATGAAAAAGTATATTTATGCCATTAAAAACCAGCCTTTCTGCCGGCCAGATCACATAGCTGCATTCTTATTTTTTTTTGTCTGTCCTCACTTATTTGAAGAATTGTAGATTTTCCGTTGTTTTCTATTACTACGTTGGAAAAATTCATTTTTCGTACATAGTCATAATTTACCAGGTAAGACTGGTGTATTCGTAAATAACGTTGCTTTTTCTCATTAAGTTCTTTTTCAACATCATTTAGTTTACCATAAAAATATTCTTTTTTGCCGTTCTTGAGAAAGATATATACTATTCGGTTACGGCTTTCAAAATAAATAATATCCTTTAACGCTACCTTTTTGATTTCTTTATTAAAATTAAATTGATAATAGACGTTGTCTTCGCTGATGCGTTGGCATGCTTCCTGAAAATAACGTGAAAATTTTTGAATTTCTATTGGCTTAGAAAGAAAACGAAATGGTTCTACTTCAAACAGCTCTTTTAAATATTGTTCATATCCCGAAATATAGATAAGCAATACGGAATTGTCTACTTTTCTAATATGGCGTGCAGCATCTATGCCGTTTTCCTGTGCCATTTCAATGTCCAGATAGATTAGGTCGAACAAGTTTCCCAGAAAGATATACTTTTCCAACATGGAACCATCAAAGAATACATCAATTTCCATTTCAACGCCGTTTGACAGAGCTTCTTCTTTTAATAATTTTTCCAACATTGCTGTAAAAGGAATGTCATCATCACAAATTGCTACCCGCAGCATAAGTTCACTTCCTGACTAAAGATTATTAATGTTATTGTTAGGTTTTAAGGAGACAAAGAATATATTTTATTAAAATTAAAAAATATTTATGGTGATTAATCTAAATGTCATGTTTTATTAAGATATTTTAATAGAAAATGGTAATATGCCATACATATTATATCGTAAATTTTAATTTATTGATATAGAAAAAAGATATTATGTATGAATCTTAAGAAATATTACAATTTTAACAAGAAGAAAAATTGTTGTATTGTTAAACTTTAATGATGAGCCTATTGGTTCGGATGTATGATTTACTGTTTTTTTAAAGTATCAGGTAGGTAAATTAAAACCTGTTGATGTTAAGTTAGAGAATTAAGATTATAAAATTATATTGAATGATTATAGTTGATTAATAGAAAGACAATGTTATATAGAAAGCTCTCTTTTTCTCTTGTAACGAGAAAAAGGGAGCTAAATTTATGCTACTATGCAATTAAATGGTGAATGAATAACAATTTTAGAATAAAAAACTTTATTATCATCAAATGCTGCTAAGGTGGTAACACTGATCTCCTAAAGTACTAATAGGAACCTTACCCTTCACCAATTTTGACAGCAATTTGCCCATTCACCGGAGTACTGATTAGGATGGCGTGCATTACTGGTATCGGCTTCTGTGATAACAGTATATTGACAGCAGCCTGTTGGTCGAATGAGTATTTTAGATTGAAATTTGATTTTTTGAATTATAAAGAGTCCGGTACCAAAATACAGAGCTCCAAAGGAAGATAAGCACACAACTGTGCAGATTGCAATCATAATTGCAATCTGATAATTCTTATTCTCTGATCTTTTAAACTTTCCCGGAAGGTTTTCACCCCCAGTGATATACCT
The DNA here is from genome assembly GCA_964402355.1 of uncultured Lacrimispora sp. Taxonomy (GTDB): domain Bacteria; phylum Bacillota; class Clostridia; order Lachnospirales; family Lachnospiraceae; genus Lacrimispora. The sequence continues at coordinate 173,414 of CAYOCB010000001.1, read as the reverse complement.
GTCATAGTATTACCCATAATCATACCGGCAATCGGAATTACATACTGCGGGCTAAACAGACTTTCACCAACAACCATGCAGATGAAAAATACAATGATAAGGATATTGGTGAACTGTAAGGAAATCATCAACAGGAATAATATTTATATAATTTTTTGGTTTTTGGGGGTTCCATTAAAGATAATCCAAACATCAATACGGCCAGAGGCAGTATTATTTCATTTCCGATCACTCCCGGAGGGGTATGGGTAATAACCGGCGGCTTTGCATGTTCTACCCACATTCTGCCGGCGGTTTCCAGCAGGATAATGGCATACATGAGAGGAACCAGATTCCTGTAGCGGAAAGCTGCCAGCAATTGTAAAATGTCATAAGCCAGCTGTGAGACGCCCAAAAGCCCGAAGGAAAACAATATATTTGCTTCACCTGCCGATAAGTCTAAGCCTGCAATGCAGCCTGCACCGCTGTCTGGCAGTATGAGATGGATCAGGCTGCGTATGGTACTGGTGACTGCCAGCAGCATATACACCCAAAGTGCGATTCTGTATCCTGTATAGCAGCTGCCTGCGTATTTGGGAAATAGTTTTGAAAGCATAATCAACACCTCTTGTTTTATAAAGAAGTTTCTATCTTTCATTAAGTATTGCCATTAAATAGGAAGTTATTATATGGATAAGAATTCATTTGGCAGATATTTTATAGTATAACTCTCTTGCCTTATCCAATATAATAAGCTATACTGATTTTGTTTTAGTTAATAACAAGCAAAGGAAAAGTGGTTAATATGAATATAGATTCAAAAAGCAGAACAGCCATACCACGCTATCAGCATATTGCAGTGGAGGTGGCAGCCCGGATTGCAAATGGGGAATTCCGGGAAGGAGATAAAATTTATGCCCGTTCGTCTCTGGCCAGCCAATACCGCGTATCACCGGAAACCGCTCGGCGGGCAATCTGCATTCTCTGTGACGTTGGTATTGTTTCTTCTGAGAAGGGCAGTGGAATTATCATTAAATCCCAGAAAAAGGCGGCGGAGTTCATCCACCAGAACAGTAAAAGGCAGACCATTGATACAATAAAGGAAAACCTGTTCAAAAGTGTCATCCGTCAGAAACAGGAAATGGAATATTTAAACGACTGCTTAAAAGAATTGATCGAAGCTTCGGTCCATTTTCGCTCCATGAATCCATTTATGCCATTTGAAGTACTGATTACAAAGGAATGTGTTTTCTTAAATAAAACTGTTACTGAAATTCAATTCTGGCAGCATACAGGGGCAACAGTACTTGCAATCAGCAGGAAAGATACTGTCATGAAGTCACCAGGACCGTATGTTGCTCTGTTGGAAAATGATATCATATATTTTCTGACACAGGATGATTCTTCTGACAGAGTAAAAGAATTTTTATATCCAACAAAATAGGAAAAATCATTTAACGCCGGAGGTGAAGCAGCCTAAGGCGTTATTTTATTATTTGACAAAGAAACAACTTTATAATATAATGGGGTTGTTACTTTGCCCAAAAGGAGGAAAAATTATGATACAATTTGAACAGATATCAAAACGATATAAGAACAAAAAAGTTCTTAATAAAGTTTCATTCACAATAAAAAACGGAAGTCTGGTGGCAATTATTGGTGAGAGCGGATGCGGAAAGACAACGCTGTTAAAAATGATAAACCGCCTGATCAAACCCAGTTCAGGTACGATTTGCATAAATGATAAAAATATCAATGAGATGGATGAAGTAGCCTTGCGCCGGAGAATCGGCTATGTCATTCAGCAGACCGGTCTGTTTCCCCACATGACAGTACGGGAAAATATTGAATTGATTCCCAAGCTTGAAAAGATACCTTCAATATCTATGGAGGAAAATACAAGAAAACTGATGCAGATGGTAGGCCTTGACGGCGAGGACTTTTTAGACCGTTATCCATCGGAATTGAGCGGTGGTCAGCAGCAGCGGGTGGGAGTTGCCAGAGCTTTTGCAACAGATCCGGATATTATCCTGATGGATGAGCCTTTTTCAGCTCTGGATCCTATTACGAGATCCGATTTGCAGGATGAACTGGTACAGCTTCAGGCAAAGCTGAAAAAGACAATTGTTTTTGTTACTCACGATATGGATGAAGCGATTAAGATCGCAGATATGATCTGTATTATGAAAGACGGTGATATCCTGCAGTATGATTCACCGGAAAATATCCTGAATAATCCCAACAATGAGTTTGTATCCAATTTTGTAGGGAAAAACAGAATCTGGTCATCTCCGGAGTATATAAAGGTATCCGATATCATGATTGAGAAGCCAATCACAGCTTATAAGGACCTTTCTGTATTAAAATGCATTGAAAAGATGCGCCATAACAAGGTGGACAGTCTTCTGATGGTGGAACGTGACAGCCATCGTTTGATTGGCATTGTAAAGGCTGGCAGATTAAGAGGTGTTGAAGACAGGACCCAGTTGGCAGAGCAGTATATGTATGAGGATTTTCAAACCCTGATGCCAGAGCAGTGTATATTGGATGCGCTGAAGATCGTAACTGAAAATCATGTGTCAACAGTACCGGTAGTAGATGCGCAAAGACGTCTGATGGGACTTATTACACGGAGCAGTCTGGTGACAACTTTAAGTCAGCAATATTTTGATTATGAAGGAGGGGAGACTGTATGAATTTTATAAATTATGTTTTAACCAATTATTCTCAGATACTTTCGCTATTGATCGAACATTTGAGACTGACAGCTGTTTCGGTTGGAATGGCTATTGTCATTGGCGTTCCGCTGGGGATTTTTATCTCTTATGCAGCAAAGGCCAGCAAGCCTGTTTTATCAGTAGCCAATGTGATCCAGGCGATACCCAGTATGGCCTTGCTCGGTTTCATGATACCGCTGTTTGGAATCGGTACCATTCCGGCGATTGTGGCAGTTGTTCTGTACTCTCTGCTTCCTATTATTAAGAATACGTATACTGGAATTGATAATATTAATCCGCAGACGCTGGAGGCTGCCAAAGGTATTGGACTGACTCCTTTTCAGGTTCTGGTGAAAATTCAGATTCCGCTGGCCCTACCGGTCATTATGGCAGGGGTTCGGATCGCTTCTGTAACAGCAGTCGGGCTGATGACTATGGCCTCATTTATCGGTGCCGGCGGGTTAGGTTATCTGGTATTTTCCGGCATCCGAACCGTGAATAACTATCAGATTCTGGCAGGTGCCATACCTGCCTGTATTCTTGCATTGACAGTAGATTTCCTGATCGGACTGGTTGAAAAACTGGTAACACCAATCAGTCTTCAAAAAGGAGAAACGGCATTAAAGAAAAAGAAACGTACTGCCCAAAAGGCAGCTCTAAGCGTGGCAGCCTTGATGATGGCAGTCTTATTCATTCTGACTTCCATAGGCGGCAGAGCCGTTGGTGGCCGTTCCATAACCATTGGTTCCAAAGACTTTACGGAACAGGAGTTACTGGGAAATATAGTGGCAGATCTGATTGAAGCAAGAACCGATATAACGGTAGACAAAAAGCTGAGTCTGGGAGGAACGCAGGTCTGCTCCGGTGCAATGGAGAACGGTGATATCGATATGTACATTGAATACAGCGGAACTGCTTATACCGATATACTGAAGCATCCGCCGATCAGTGATATGGAACAGGTATACCAGACAGTGAAAGAAGAGTATAAGGATCAGTTTGATCAGGAGGTACTTAAGCAGATGAAGTTCAATAATACTTACGTTCTGGCAGTTACCCCGGATACAGCTGAAAAGTATGGTTTAGAGAATATCAGTGACTTTGCAAAGGTGGCAGGCACCTTGACTTCCGGTACTACATTTGAATTTTCCAACCGGGAGGACGGGATGCCCGGACTTCAGAAAGCATATGGTTTCCAAATAGGTAAAAGCATTACAATAGACAGTGCACCCCGTTATACTGCACTGATGAATGGAGAAGTAGATGTTGTAGATGCGTTTGCTACAGACGGGTTATTAAAAAAATTCAACTTAAAGACACTTGCAGATGATAAAAATTTCTTTCCCCCATATTATGCAATGCCGGTTGTCCGTGCAGATGTATTGGAAAAATGTCCTGAGATTGCTTCTATATTAGAAGAATTAGGTAATGTTCTGACAAATGAGGTTATGACAGAGCTTAACTACAAAGTAGATGAATTGCATCAGACCCCGGCCCAGGTTTCACAAGACTTTCTGAAAGAGTACGGGTTGATATCATGATTTACGGAATCGTACTGTTTGCCTTTCTTTCTTTTGTTTTTTCTTCCCCCAGACACAGATGGCTCATAACAGGGGAATCGACCCTGTCTGAACCAGAAGATAAAATCTGTTTTCTGTTTGGAAGATATATGCGTGATGCTGCAATTCTGATGGCTTTATTATGGGTGTTCAGGCCTTTGGAAATTACGTATCTGTACTGGGGCGCAGGGGGCCTGTTCTTCTTACGTACACTTTACTTTTTGTTTCGAATGTTTCAAATTTTATTAAGCACTGGATAATTCAGGAATTACTGACTGCCATAAGAAGGTATTTATGCCAAATTTTGTCGAATGCAGCATTGACATTCTCCCTTTTCGATGACATAATTAAAAAATCATTTTTTACTGTGAAAGGGGAATTCCATGAAAAGCATTGAAACAAAGATCGTATTGATTATTGGTGGCATTGTTACCTTTTTTATGGTATGTACCGGCATCCTGATGGTGTCATATACAAAGAAAACGGTAATAACAGATGAAAGCACCATTGCTTCGCTTTCTGCTGAGAGAATGACAGTGGAAGCGGACTCCTATTTTAAGCATTACATTTCCATAGCCCAGCAGATGGCAAAGGATTACAGTGCTGTTAAATTATTAGAAGATACGGCTTCTAAAAGTCAGATAAAAAACTCCGTTTACTGGCAGGCAGCCCATGGGATGTTAAATAAGACCATGAACTCCGATTCTCAGATCTTGACTGCATATTTTGGAGATTATGATGCCAATGCAGCGTTTGACGGAGAAGACTGGATTTCTGATGGGGATTTTGATCTGAGCAAGAGAGATTATTCTTTCAATACGGATGAACAGCTGAAGAGAGGATATATCATCACAGAACCCTATGTGGATCTGATTACAGGGAAACAGGTGATCACATTTTCGGTTCCTGTTTATGACGAAGCCGGCGTACATGTTACAGGTATCGCTGCGCTGGATGTGGAGCTTACCAGTCTGACACAGCAAATTGGGGGTTATAAACTAGCTCATAAGACTGGTACAGTCCGTCTGGTGAGTACGTCCGGCCAGATACTGGTAAGCCCGGATTCCGGTGAGGTTTTAAAGAATATCAATGAAATCGGTCTTGATAAAAAAATTCTTGCTGATTACGAAAATCCAGGAAAAGAGGTCGTTACTTATATTGATCATAAAAGGGCAGCCTGCGGTATAACCCGGGTGATCGACAGTGCGGGCTGGAAGGCAATCATTACCGTTGACCGGGATGATTTTCTGAACAATGCGACAGGAGTAGCATTGAGAATGACGCTTCTGTTTGCCGCAATCGGAGTTATTTTAGTTGTCACCATGTATCTGGTTGCAAAGAGCATTGCAAAACCGTTAAAGGGACTGACGAAAGTCACGGATGAACTGGCTGCCGGCAATCTGCATGTGGAAATTAATGTGAGAGGGAAGGATGAGGTAGGCCGTCTGGCTGATTCCATGAGAAAATTGACTGCAAGACTTGTTACATACATTGCATACATAGATGAAATTTCTGCTTCCCTGGATGAATTGGGTAATGGAAACCTTACATTAAATCTGGTTCAGGAGTATGATGGGGAATTTGCCATAATAAAGGATTCCCTGATTCGGACTACCGGGATGTTCCGGCATACAATCGGAGAAATCGCAGAAGCCTCGGAGCAGGTATCTGACAGCTCAGGGGAAATCGCCAACGGCGCTCAGACCCTGGCTCAGGGAACCATGGAGCAGGCAGGTGTTCTGGAAGAATTGTCTGCTACCATGGAAAAGATATCTGAAAATGTGACCGGGACTGCAGGCAATTCCAGAGAAGCTGCAGGAAGAGCAGGACAGGTAGGAGAATCGGCCGATAAGAGCAACGAACAAATGCAGCAGCTTCTTTCGGCGATTCGTGACATTGACAGCAAATCTTCCGAAATCGGAAAGATCATAAAGGCTATAGAGGATATCGCATATCAGACAAATATCCTGGCGCTTAATGCTGCGGTTGAGGCGGCTCGTGCCGGTGAGGCCGGAAAAGGTTTTGCTGTTGTGGCTGATGAGGTAAGGAATCTTGCCAACAAATCGGCAGAAGCAGCAAAGAATACGGCAGCTTTGATTGACGGTTCCCTTCAGGCAGTGGACAACGGAACCAGAATAGCAGAAGAAACAAGCAGTATTCTGGACGAAGTACTTATCGGTGTAAAAGATACCATGGATATGATCAGCCGGATCTCTGCAGCCTCCAATGAACAGGCGGAATCCTTAAGCGAAGCATTAGTTGGACTTGAACAGGTAAATTCGGTTGTCCAGTCCAATTCTGCAACAGCTGAGGAAAGTTCTGCAGCCAGTGAGGAATTATCGGCGCAGGCCAGACAATTGAAGGAACTGGCAAACAAATTTCATTTATAAACCAGGAGTCAGTAAGCCACTGAGTCCGGCTGTGTGCTCAGCCAGACTCAGTGGCTTTCCCTGTATGAAACATCCGGAAAATTAATAAAAATGGAAAAATTTAGAAAATTATAAGAAATTAATATTGTAAAAAATTATAACGACCATCTATAATAAAAGAAAAGGATATTGCAGAAGCAGGAGGGAAGAGGGAATGAAGCTCTTTAAAAGCAAAAAGAACGAAACTGTCGGAGTAATGGAAATGGATCAGGAAGAGGAATCCATGTCTGACGAGGTATTTGAAAAAGAACTGCAGAGCCTGATGGATGAAGACAGCGCCGGAAAAAAGAAAAAGAAACGGGTAAGAAAAAAGTGGAGCAGAAAAAGGAAAATAATTACAGCAGGGGTGGCAGCCATTGTGGCCCTTTTTGTTGTTTTTAAAGTATTTGCAGGCGGAAACGGAGCTCCGATAATGGTAACTACATCACCTCTTGCAAAGGGAGATGTGGTAGAGATGCTTTCCGTAAGCGGACCGGTACAGGGGACAGACAGCGTGGAGGTTGTATCCAACCTGCATGCGGAGATTATCGAGCTGCCCGTCAAGGAAGGGGACCGGGTGGAAAAAGGCCAGCTTCTGGCCAGTCTTGATGAAAAGGATGCGAAAAAAGAAGTGGATATTGCCCAGAATGCCTACGATCTGGCTGTCAGTAATTATAATGACAAGCAGAAGGAAGCTGTGAACGGGTATGCAAAGGCAAAGCAGGACTATGAGACTGCAAAGGCGAACTATGACCGGACCCTTACCCTGTACAAGGGAGGGAGCGCTTCCCAGGTTGAACTGGAGAACGCTTCCAATACGTTGAATGACGCATTCAGGGAAATGAATACATACACCTTAAAAAATGGAAAACCGACAGCCAATGAATCATACGCCCTGCAGATAGAAAATGCAGCATTTGAACTGGAACAGAAGAAGGAGGCACTGGAAAATACCAAAGTCACCAGCCCAATTGCAGGAACTGTTGTCCGGGTCAACTGTAAAGTGGGACGTTTTGCAGATAAGACCGATGATGATAAACCAATGTTCATCATTGACAATCTGGATGTTCTGGAAATGAAGATTAATGTAAGCGAATATTCCATAGGAAAGGTAGCTATCGGTCAGCCGGTGGAGATCAGTGCCGATATTTTAAACGGAGACACTGTGAGAGGTGAGGTTACAGCTATTTCACCCACCGGAGAAGAAAAGGGAAACGGCTCCACAGAAAGGGTTATTCCAACCACGATCCGTATCATAGACCAGAATACCAGGCTGATTGCAGGCATAACAGCCAAGGCTAAGATCGAGCTTCAGAAGGCAGAGAATGTATGGGCGGTTCCGATTTCTGCTTTGATCCAGCAGCCCGATGGCAGTATGGCCGTTGCATCCGTGGAGCAGAATACGGTAAAATTTATTCCTGTTAAGACAGGAGTGGAAAGCGATATCCAGGTTGAAATCATACCAGAGAAGGAAGACTCGCTTACGGAAGGATTGCAGATGATCAATACACCTTCTGAAATGATTGCGGATGGTATGACGGTAACTGCGGTTCCGTCGGTCCAGTAAAGGGGGAGGCAGCATGTGGAGAAAGAAAGATAAGCTTCCTGCCTACATAACAGAAAATGTCAGGGAAGATTTAATAAAGCTTGTAGACATGGTAAAGGTTTATGATACGGGATCCATCAAGGTACTGGGCTTAAAACGAGTTAATCTGACCATTAAAAGGGGAGAATTTGTAGCCATCATGGGACAGTCCGGATCTGGAAAATCCACTCTTATGAATATTCTTGGGTGTCTGGACCGGCCGACCATGGGCCATTATTTTCTGGATGGCATCGATACCGCCGACCTGCCTCCGGATGATTTATCAGCCATCCGGAACCGGAAGATAGGATTTGTGTTTCAGTCCTTTAACCTGATATCCCGGACCTCCGCTTTAAAAAACGTGGAGCTTCCCATGACCTATGCCCATATTTCCAGAAAGGCAAGAGAAAAGCGTGCGCTGGAGCTTTTAGAACGTGTAGGGCTGGGAAGCCGGTATGAGCATATGCCCAATGAACTTTCCGGCGGTCAGAGGCAGAGGGTGGCCATAGCAAGAGCGCTGGCTAATGAGCCTCCCCTTATTCTGGCTGACGAACCGACGGGGAATCTGGATACGGCTTCCTCGGTGGAGATTATGGAACTGTTTTCAAAACTCCATAATGAGGGAGCAACAGTAGTGCTGGTAACCCATGAAGAAGATATTGCGGCATTCACGGAGCGCATCATACGGTTCCGGGATGGACAGATGGTAAGCGATACTCCGAATCGACCGAAGAATCTGACACCGGAGGAGGCCGCAAAAATGCAGAGAGAGGGAGCGCCATGCTGATTGAAAATATGAGTATGGCACTACATGCCATAAAATCCAATAAAATGCGGTCTTTTCTGACCATGCTTGGAATCATCATCGGCATCGGAGCTGTAATCGCCATAGTATCTGTTGGTGACAGCATGCGGAATCTCTTTACGGATGCCTATAAGGATGTGGGATTTAACCGGGCCGTTATTCTGGTATCCTGGCAGGTAACTGATTTCCGGATGTCGGATTATTTTACCATAGAAGAAATGGACCGGATTAAGGAAGTATACCGGGATAAAATAGCGTATATTGACAGCAAAGCCACTGCGGAGGCAGAGGCTGTCAACGGGCGTAAGAAGGTGAAGTATGAATTTCAGGGCATTGATTCCAATTATACTGATGTACAGCCTTTGAATATGATATACGGCAGGGCATTGAATGCGGCTGATGTTAAAAGTGCGGTGAATCATGTGGTCCTGGAAGACAAGGGGGCAGTTGAACTGTTCGGCACGGCCGACTGCGTAGGAAGAACCTTCCGAATGACCATAAATAAGGATTCCCAGGAATATACGGTTGTTGGAGTATATCATAAGGATATGTCTCCTATGGTAGCCCTGCTGATTGGAAATGGACAGAACCAGTCGGGCTTTCTGCCCTATACCGTTCTTACAAAACCCAATGATTATTTTCAGGAATTGAATTTTTATGTAAGGGATGGCGTTAATATGAATACATTTCTTGCGGAATTGACCCGGTACGTGGCAAAATTAAAAAAACGTCAGGAATCAGATATCATGACGATGTCTGTGGTGGAACAGATGGGGGACGTGGATTCCCAGCTGTCGGGCATGTCGGCAGCAGTAGGCAGTATTGCGGCCATTTCATTGCTTGTAGGAGGAATTGGTATCATGAATATCATGATGGTTTCGGTAACAGAGCGAACCAGGGAGATCGGAGTCCGCAAGGCATTAGGAGCCAGGACAAAGGATATCATGATCCAGTTTCTGACAGAATCGGCTCTTATGTCGGCCTGTGGGGGGATCATTGGCATCCTCCTGGGAGTGGCCATTGTGAAAACAGGAGGGGCGGTCTTAAAAATGACCGTGATCATCAAGCCTTCTGTTGTGATCTTAGCGGTTGGTTTCTCAGCTCTGGTGGGGATTTTCTTCGGCCTTTATCCGGCTTCCAAGGCTGCAAAGAAAGACCCGATCGAAGCATTAAGATATGAATAAAAGGAGGGGGCATCATGCTACTGGAGAATATGATTATGGCTATTCACGCCATTAAAGCCAACAAGATGCGGTCCTTCCTGACCATGCTTGGAATTATTATCGGCATTGGTTCTGTCATAGCAATCGTATCCATTGGTGATACCATGCGCTATATGGTATCCAATCTCTATAAAAATGTCGGAACGACTCAGGCTTATGTCTATGTCTGGCCGAGGGATGGCAGTGACATGCGGGATAGTGATTATTTTACTCTTGATGAGGTGGATCGGATCAAAGATGTGTTCGGTGACGAAATCAGTTATATTGACAGTGATGCCGGTGTAAATGCGGAAGCTGTTTTTGGAAGAAATAAAGTCAAATATAAATTTGAAGGTATCAATGCTAATTACCCGGATGTACATAAAATTAATATTATTTACGGCCGCAATCTAAACGAAGGGGATATAAAAGGCAGAAAAAATAATGTCGTATTAGAAGCAGAAGGTGCTAAGGAATTGTTCGGTACGGAGAATGCAGTGGGAAAAACGTTCCGGACCACCATTTTTGGTGATACAGATGATTATAACGTCGTTGGCGTCTACCGGCTGGACCAATCACCTTTTGAAGCAATGATGATGGGAACCAGCAAAACCAAATCCGGTTATGTATCGGATACAATACTAACCTGGCCTAATGATAATTTTTACGATATACGGATCTATGCCAAAGAAGGAACCGATATGGGGGCATTTTCTTCCAAGTTTTCTGCTTACATTGCAAAGGTCAAGAACCGGAATGTTGAAGATGTAACGTTTAGTTCCGTAGCCAGTGAGATGGGAAGTGCGGACAGCGTGATGGGCGGATTGGCAGCTGCTGTGGGAGGAATCGCAGCAATCTCTCTTCTGGTAGGAGGAATCGGTATTATGAATATTATGCTGGTTTCAGTTACTGAGAGAACCCGGGAAATCGGAATCCGAAAAGCGCTGGGTGCAAAAACAAGAGATGTTTTGATCCAGTTTTTAACTGAATCCGCCATCCTTTCTGCTTTGGGCGGAATACTGGGCATTGTGGTAGGTGCAGGACTGGTTCTGATCGGAGGTACGCTTTTAGGACTGACGGTGATCATAAAACCGGCCGTTATCCTGATAGCGGTTGGATTTTCAGCTCTGGTCGGTTTGTTTTTCGGCATATACCCGGCTTCTAAGGCAGCCAAGGCTGACCCAATTGATGCTTTGAGATACGAATAGACAGCGCAGCGGATCCGCTGCGCTTTTTCATGCCCAAAAACGCCGGCTGCATCCTGAGGATTTTAAACATATTCATATAAAATTATAAAAATTCTGTATTATGCTCGTAAAATAAAAATTTCTATGCTATAATAAAGTGATATCTTATGGTATAGTGAGGAGACCATATGCTTAGTGAAGAGAAAATTAGGATCATGACAAATCTTGCCATGTTTGAAAAGCATGAGGGAAAAAGAATATTTCCTATTAACCGGTACTTTAAAAGCGATTATATCGGCAGTAAGCTGTTTCGCTCCTTTTTAAATTACACCCTGAGCTTTGTGTTCTGTCTGATACTGTGGGGCTTGTATTATATGGAGCACTGGCTGAACACCCTGGAACTGATAAGCCTGACTGATACCGGAATACGCATTGGAGTGATTTACAGCATAGGATTGGCCGTTTATCTGGGAATCAGTGTGTTTGTATATCTGAAGCGGTATGAGTATGCCAGCCGCGGGATTAAGGTTTATTTAGCCAAATTAAAGAGACTGGACAAGCGATATGAAGGTAACAGCAGACCTTTAAAAAGAACAAAAGGAGGGCGGACATCATGATGGGCCTTCTTGTATTTAAAGAACGGTTAAAAGAATTTTATGCAAGGTTTGATATTTATATAATCCCTGTGATTAAGTTTATATTCAGCTTTCTGGCTTTTTCCCTGATGAATAAGAATATTGGTTTTATGACAAAGCTGACAGAGCCGTATATTCCTCTTGTTCTGTCCTTGGTATGTTCGTTTTTGCCTTATGGGGCCATCTCTTTTCTTGCGGCAGGATATATGCTGGCCCATTTGTCAGGAATATCTATTGAGATTACGTTGGTTATGGCTGTCTTTATGCTGGTGGTTGGCCTGCTCTATTACGGATTCCAGCCGGGGGACAGCTATCTGCTTGTGCTGACTCCCATGTTTTTTCTGTTAAAGATTCCATATGCAATTCCGCTGATTGTCGGATTGTCGGGCAGCTTTGTCTCTGTCATTCCGGTCAGCTGCGGCGTATTCATCTATTATACGCTTCTATACGTGAAGCAGAATGCCGCCGTCCTGACCAATGATTTGTCAGTGGATGCGGTACAGAAATTTATGCAGCTCATGAACAGCCTGATTTCTAATAAGCTGATGCTCGTAATGGTTGCAGCTTTTGCGCTGTCTCTGGTGGCGGTTGTAATCACCCGGAACATGTCCATAGATTACTCCTGGATCATAGCCATTGTGGCGGGAACCATTGCACAGCTGGGGGTGATTTTTGTCGGAGATATTTTCGCAGATGTCTCGGTGCCGGTAATATCGCTCCTGGTTGGAATTCTGGTATCCAACATCATTGCAGGAATTTACACATTTTTTATTTTTGCAGTGGATTATACAAGAACGGAATACGTACAATTTGAAGATGATGATTATTATTATTATGTCAAGGCGGTGCCGAAGCTGACAGTCAGCGCCCCTGACATAAAAGTTCAGAAAATAAATGCCAGAAAACTCCAGAGACCGCAGAGGTAAGAAGATTATATAGGGAGGTGGTTGACATGGCAGATTTTTTAGATGGAATGTATTCCTGGGTGTTTTTCCTGCCCAGGATTTCGAAAACAAACCTGGTTGAGATTATTATTATAGCTGTTCTGCTGTATGAGCTGCTGACCTGGATCATGAATACAAGAGCCTGGACTCTTTTAAAGGGGATCATTGTTATTCTTGTTTTCTATGTTTTTGCTTATTTTTTCCGGCTGGACAATATTTTCTGGATTCTCAACAAGATTGCGACACCGGCGGTGACCATGGCGATTGTCATTTTCCAGCCGGAGCTTCGCAAGGCCCTGGAGCAGCTGGGAAGCAAGAATCCTTTTACCGGGATTCTGACCTTTGATGATGGAAAAGAGAATTCCAGATTTACGGATAAGACCATTAATGAACTGGTAAAGGCTACATTTGAAATGGCAAAGGTGAAAACGGGAGCCCTTATAGTGATTGAGAGGGGAGATTCTTTAAAAGAGATCGAACGTACCGGAATTGAGGTAAGCGGAATTGTAAGCAGCCAGCTTCTTATCAATATCTTTGAACATAATACGCCGCTGCATGACGGAGCAGTGGTAATCCGCGGAAACCGGGTGGCAGCAGCCACCTGTTATCTTCCGTTGTCAGATAATATGACAATCAGCAAGGATCTGGGTACCAGGCACAGGGCAGCAGTCGGCGTTAGCGAAATAAGCGACAGTATCACCATTGTAGTATCGGAAGAGACAGGACGTGTTACTGTGGCTTTGGAGGGCGGGCTTAAGAGAGCTGCAGATGCGGATATGCTCCGGTCCATTCTGGCAGTTGTAAAACAGGTGGATGAGGAAGGCAGCAGATTCAGGATTTTGAAGGGAAGGCGTAAGAATGAAGGAAAAACTGTTAAATAACCTTGGGCTGAAAGTCATATCCCTGTTTCTTGCCTTTGGTGTCTGGATGGCGGTTGTTAATATTTCCAATCCGATCATCGACGATTCCCAGTTGGTTACGGTAGAGGTACGCAATGAAAAAGTGCTGGAAGATGCCAAATTGACTTATGAGATTGTGGGAAAGGATGTCATAACAGTCAGTTATCAGGTGAGAACAAGGGACCGTTCCCTGGTAACTGCCTCGGACTTTCATGCGTATGTTGACTTGAAGGACTACAATGTAACTGGAGCGGTTCCGGTTACGGTGGAGATAAATAAGGATAAGGAAACACTGGTGAAAAGTGATACCATTACAGCAAAACCTATGGTGATCCGGATTAGAACTGAACAGCTGCAGCGTAAGAAATTCGATCTTCAGGTTACCACGAAAGGAGCTCCTGAGGAGGGATACGCTTTAGGTACGAAAGAACTTTCTTCGGATAATGTGACAGTTGAAGGTCCGGAATCTCAGATTGGACAGATTAACCATGTTGGAATTGAGATTGATGTGGATAATGCCAATGCTGATATTGCTGGAAAGGCGGCGCCGGTTTTTTACGATGCCAATGGTAACGTTCTGGAACTGGGAGATAAGGTGACTGTTAACAGGCAGGAGATCGATTATACGGTTTTGGTGCTGAAAGCAAAGAATATTCCACTTGATTTTGAGGTAACAGGTACGGTGGCAAAGGGGTATCAGTATATCGGTGCAGAATGTGATGTAAAATCAGTGCCGATCGCGGGAACCAAAACAATTCTTGCCTCCTTATCAACCTTAACTGTTTCATCAGATAAGTTAAATGTTGACGGCGCTACTGAAGATATAGAGATCCAGATGGATTTAAGCCAGTATCTTCCGCCCAATACATGGATTGAAGGCGATGAATATAAGAATGTAACAGTAAAATTAAAGGTTGAACCCCTGACTACCAGGGTATTTACTCTGGAGATTAGTAAACTTAATAGAAAGGGAGAACAGGAAGCTTATGAGTATACCTTTGATCATGAGACTTCAGATGTTACCATCAAGGGATTGAAGGAAGACCTTGATGCGCTGGAGGAAAAGGATCTGAACGCAGATCTTGATTTGTCGGGTCTGGAGCCCGGCCCGAATCCTGGTACACTGACGTTTAATGTATCCGGAGGATTTGAAGTGGTTGGTTTTACTCCGTTCAATGTGACGGTTGTTCCTAAGAGCACCGGGCCTGATACGGGAGAAAGTATTGCTGAGACCTCTACGGAAGCGGCTGTGTCGCAGTAATTAAAATGCCATGAGTAATATGGCAGAGTGATAAAAGAATGGAGGGAATTCAGTATGGTCAGTGCTAAAGTTGTTATAAAGAATCCTACCGGCCTGCACTTAAGGCCGGCGGGAATTCTTTGTAAGGAAGCCATGAACTTTAATTCTACAGTGAGTTTTCGGTTTAAGAATACCACTGCCAATGCGAAAAGCGTGCTTAGCGTATTGGGCGCCTGCGTAAAAAGCGGCGACGAGATAACCTTTGTCTGTGAGGGAGCTGATGAAGAAGAAGCTCTGGCTGCCATCGTTAAGGCTGTTGAAGAGGGGCTTGGCGAATAGATTACTAATCATATAACTAATAAGGAGGACTTGTTATGTTAAAGGGAACAAGTGCATCTGCGGGAATCGGTATTGGGAAGGCCGTAATCGTAGAAGAAACAGAATTGAAGATCAAGAGAGAGAACGTTACGGATGCAGAGGCTGAAAAGGTCCGCTTTCAGGCGGCTGTGAAGCAGGCCATGGAAGAAACTGAAGCTCTGGCCAAAGACCTGGCAACAAGAGTAGGCGAAAAGGAAGCTGAAATATTAAACGGGCATTTACTGCTCCTTTCAGATCCGATGCTGACTGGAGAGATTGAAAACACAATTGCCGGGGAAAACGTTAACAGTGAATATGCGATTGAAAATGTATGTAATACGTATGCGGATGTGTTTGCTTCCATGGGAGATGAACTGATGCAGCAGAGAGCTACGGATATGCGCGATATAAAAACACGTATGCAGAAAATACTCATGGGAGTTAGCTCTGTGGATATTTCATCCCTTCCGGAGGGAAGCGTGATCGTAGCGAAGGACCTGACTCCTTCCATGACAGCTGGTATCAATCCGGACAAGGTTACTGGTATTGTAACTGAGCTGGGAGGAAAGACATCCCACAGTGCCATTCTTGCCAGGGCCCTTGAGATTCCGGCAGTGGTTGCTGTAGAAGGCTGTCTGAATCACATGACTGATGGGGCGGACATCGTACTGGATGGCTCGGAGGGAATTGTCATTGTTGAACCGGAAGAGGCTGTAAAGTCGGAATTTGCTGCAAAGAGAGAATTTTTTATAAAAGAAAAAAAAGAATTGGAACAATATATCGGCAAACCTACCGTGACAAAGGATGGCGTATTGATCGAACTGGTTGCGAATATCGGCAGGCCGGAGGATGTAGAAAAAGTACTTCATTACGACGGGGAGGGAATCGGCCTGTTTCGTACCGAATTTTTATTTATGGACCGTACGGCTATGCCGACAGAGGACGAGCAGTTTGAAGCCTATCAGAAGGTAGCAGCTGCCATGAATGGAAAGCCTGTGATTATCCGGACACTGGATATCGGGGGCGATAAGGAAATCCCATACATGGGACTCGAAAAAGACGAGAATCCATTTCTGGGATACCGTGCAATCCGTTTCTGCCTGGATCGGAAAGAGGATGTATACAAACCTCAGCTGCGTGCTCTTTTAAGAGCCAGTGCTTTCGGCAATATCCGAATCATGGTACCGATGGTAACCTGTCTGGAGGAATACCGGGCTGCAAAAGCTCTGGTGGAAGAAATCAAAAAGGAACTGGATGAAAAGGGAATCCCATATAAAAAGGATATCCAGCTGGGGATTATGGTGGAGACGGCAGCAGCTTCCCTGATGGCGGATGTGTTTGCAAAGGAGGTTGATTTCTTCAGCATAGGTACCAATGACTTAACCCAGTATACCATGTCCGTAGACCGGGGGAATGATAAGATATCTTACCTCTACTCGACCTTAAACCCAGCGGTCTTAAGAAGCATCCGCCATATCATAGAGTGCGGGCGCAGGGAAGGCATTATGGTCGGCATGTGCGGAGAAGCTGCCAGTGATCCGCTGCTTATTCCGCTGCTTTTGGCATTTGGCTTAAATGAATTCAGTATGAGCGCATCTGCCATCTTAAGCACCAGAAAGCTGATTACCGGTTACAGTGTAAAGGAGCTTCAGCCAGTGGCTGAGAAAGCCATGTCCTTTGCTACGGTGAAAGAGGTAGAGGATTATATGGCGGAGTTCATCAGCCATTCATAATGGACTTGTGAAAAGGAAGCACAGCTGCCGCCCTGGCGGCAGCTGCCTTTTTCCTATAAGGGATTTCGTGCATTTATTTACCAAAGGGGAAATTTATAATGAGTATTTATCTGATCAGTTATGCAGCATCATTTTTATTTGCAAGAGCAAGGCATTACTGGCTGTCGGGTATTGTTCTGATTCTGGCAGCTCTTTTCCTGTACTGGTACGATTACCGGAGAACCGGCAATATTATCCATTTAAGGGGCCTGTTTTCTCTTTTCTGGGTGGGCGGAGAGGGCATAGCCTGTTTAAAGCTTTCTGAACTTTCCGCAGACTGGAATATTATCACATGGCTCTGCTTTCTGGCAGGGTTTTTGGGATTCTGGGTAACCTTTGAGTTTCTTGCAAGGATGCAGGGGGGATCAGGAGGTCAGCGTTCCAGCTGGTTCAGCTTTAAAGGGTATGAAAGGCCGCTTTTTCTGTCCATGCTTCTGGTTACATGTCTGTCTCTTGCCGCATTTAACATTGAGGCTGCCGTATTGGGGTTTGTTCCGTTTTTCATAAAAGGTGTTCCTCATGCCTATTCAACGTTCCATATCACGGGTGTACATTATTTTACAGTATCCTGTGTACTGGTTCCCGCACTGTCTGTTTTGTATTTCAGTGTTGAACAGGGAAGAAATGGCCTCCGGCTGATTCTGACAGTATTCATGGATATCATTGCATGTGCCATTCCTGTATTATGTGTATCCCGCTTCCAGCTCATACTGACTGTCGGGCTTGCCGTGCTTTCTTATATTGCGATGGAAAACAGGCTGAAAATAACGTATGCCATAGGCCTGGTGATTGGAATGATCCCCATTTATGTGCTCCTCACCATTGCCAGAGGACATGATATTGCTTATCTCAATGGCATATTTCAGATGAAAAACAGCCAGATGCCTATTTTTATCACTCAGCCTTATATGTATATTGCAAATAATTACGATAATTTCAACTGTCTGGTTGAATGGCTTCCATCCCATACATTTGGTCTTCGGATGTTGTTTCCATTGTGGGCCCTTACCGGACTTAAATTCCTGGTTCCGGCTCTGGTGGATTTTCCGATCTATGTAACAAAAGAAGAACTGACCACAGTAACAATGTTTTATGACTCATTTTATGACTTTGGAATTGTGGGTGTACTTTTGCTTGGATGTATACTTGGAGCCGCGGCGTTTTTCCTGATGCGTATGGCAAGACGTGTACGCAACCCCATCGGCTATCTATTCTATGCCCAGTTTGCCATGTATATGATCCTTTCATTTTTCACGACCTGGTTCAGTAACCCTGCCACCTGGTTCTATTTTGCAATGACAGGGTTCTTATGTATATTCTGCTCCTGGAAGAACGATGGGAGACATGGCTAAACGTATATTATTTTGTTTTCGTTTCCGGTCTGCCGCTGTCATTTTCTTTTGTGACTGCAGGCAGTTCAGGAGAGGTTTTCTTTCTGCGCTTTCGATGGAAGAAAATCAGGATTCCGGATGCAAGAACGATTGGGAACCAGAACGGACTGGTTGTAATTGTGCCAATGATTAAGCTTCCCGCTGCATTTTTAAGAATCTTTGAATTTTTGATAAATCCCTTTTGGATACGGGTAACAGCTGATTCCGGTGAAGTTGGAGTAAAGGTGGTGACCTCATTGACAGTCAGACAGACGGTACTGTAATCCACCTGATTATCATACAGCCTCAGCTGGGATTCCATGGATTCTAACTGGTAACGTACTTCGGAAAGCCGTTGTTCCAGAGAGATGACGGTATCAATGGATTCCGCCTTTTCAAGGAATTCCCAGAGTTTTTTCTGTTCTATTTCCAGAGATTTTTTCCTGCTTTCCAGATCGCTGTACTGCAGGGTAATATCCTGTACCGATTCTGATTTATTTGTTACATTTCCACATGTTTCCACTGTGGTAAGAAAGCTGTCTGTCTGGTCTGCGGGAATCCGCACGGTCAGACTGGCATGCCTGGGACCGGATTTCCCGTAGGAATTCAAGCTGTTGCCGGACATATCAGACTGTTCTGTATAACCGCCAAGCTGGGTAATCCTTGCCTCAAGGCTGGAAATCAGAGTATCAAACTCATCTGTTTCCACATTCATGGAAATATTTCGTATAAGTTTTCTTCCGGCCGGAAGCACCTGGCTTTTTTCCATATCTTCAGCTGGAGCTTCAGCGCCGCCTTTTGCAAGTCCATCCTGGCTTTTCGCATTTACAGACTCATTCTTTACTTCTGCCGGAACAGCAGTGCCGTAATCGGATAGGGCTTCCTGGGTGATTGCCTGGTCTTTGCTGCCGCATGCACTAAGGAAGAAGACTGTCAGAAGCATCAGGAATGGTATCCTGTTTCTTTTTTTCATAAAACCCTCCTTTTTAATTCGTTATATAAACGTGATGTCTTTAGAATAACATGCAGGTGAAATAGTATCAATTTAATTTTTTATTTCTTTTTTGTTTCAGAAGGAGAATCGTGAAAATGTTTTTTAAACGCTCTGGAAAAGGTGGAGTAGTTCTTGAAACCGCAGCTGAAGCAGACCTCAGTAACAGATATTCCGGTCTTTAAAAGGTCCCGTGCCATAAGCAGACGTTTTTCCGTAATGTAATCAATAAGTGTATAACCTGTCTCCTCTTTGAACAGATGCATCAGATGATAACGGCTTATATAGCCGGCCTGCGCAATCCTGTCTACGGTCAGATCTTCGGTCAGATGTCCGTTAATGTAATCCATGATGCTTAAAATGCGTCGGTCAGCAGTGACCGGGGGTAGGTATGTTACCCGGTTGGTTAAGGAAGCCCGGTTTAACTGGATCATAAATTTTAAAAAAACCACCTGGCAGTATAAATCCCTTGCATAGCCGTCATGGGTGCTGGCATATTCAAGGTCCGATAAGGTTCGGTACAGGCTGCTTTTTTCCATGGAATGAATACGCAGTACGTGTGAGCGCAGTTCTTTTGATTTCCGGAAGCAGTCACTTAAATCATAGCTGTCAGAACGATAGGCATGCAGAAAGCCTGGGGAGAGGTAAACGATAATCCTCTCATAAGGAACCGCGGGATCGATCTCCGGCTTATGAATATCGTTGTGGCTTACTAGGATGATATCATAGGGTTCAAGCCTATAGGCACAGCCCTCAATCCGGTAGGTTACCATTCCCTGTATAAAAATCATAATTTTGTCAAAATCATGGTAATGATATTCAAAATCCTGTTTTTTGGTATCTGTTAAATGAAACAGCCTGAAATCACTGCTTAAATATCCCCTTTTTTCGTAATTATCCATATAGGGTCAGTCCTCCTTCCTGTCCTTTTTATAATATAACACAATTTGCAATATAAAAAGCATTATATTGGTAGAAATGATAAAAAGTGCTATATATAATGAAGTTATAAGCAAAATAGTATCAAAAATAGAATCATGAAGGAAAAGGAATGAAAATCGTAGTATTAGCGGGCGGTTTGAGCCCGGAAAGAGAAGTTTCGTTATCCTCAGGCACAATGATTACGAATGCACTGATGGAGAGAGGTCATGAGGTTTACCTGCTGGATTCCTGGCTGGGAGCGGCTGCAAAAGAAAAGGTCCGGTTTAAAAGTTTTAAGGATGGTGTGGTGGATATCAATGCAATCGGGAAAACAGCACCTGGGCCTGACCCTGCGGCTGCAGCCCGAAGAGGTGAGGGGTTCCTGGGAAACCGTGTTCTTGAGATCTGCAGGCTTGCGGATGTGGTGTTTCTGGCTTTGCATGGCGGAGCGGGGGAAAACGGGCAGATCCAGGCTGCTTTTGATGCCGCCGGCATTTCCTATACAGGATCGGATTATGCTGGGTGTTTAAAGGCGATGGATAAGCATATTGCAAAGCTGCTGATGCGTGCTGCCAGTATAGCAACCCCGGATTGGAAGCTTTATTTAAAGGGAGAGGAGCGGGAACCGTTTTCATTTCCCTGTGTGGTAAAGCCCTGCGGCTGCGGATCCAGCGTAGGTGTTACCATGGTGGAAAATGAAACACAATGGAGGCAGGCCCTTGATTTTGCGTTTACTTATGAATCCCGGATACTGGTCGAAGTAAAAATCACGGGCAGAGAATTTTCCGTAGCTGTTTTGGGAGGAAAGGCCCTTCCTGCTATTGAAATTATTCCTAAAACCGGATTTTATGACTATGAGAATAAGTATCAGCCAGGTAAGACAGAGGAAATCTGTCCTGCGAGTCTTAAGGAGAAGGATGCAAAAACCATGGAGCGGATGGCTTTGGAGGTTCATAGAGTCCTTGGGCTGGGATATTATTCCCGGGTGGATTTTCTGATGGATGGGGAGGGCTGCATTTACTGCCTGGAGGCCAATACCCTGCCTGGAATGACACCATACAGCCTTCTTCCGCAGGAGGCCGGGGCAGCCGGAATATCATATAATGAATTATGCGAGGATATTGCTAAACACGGGAAAGGAGTTCTGTAATGAATATTACTTTGGAAAAATATCATGGGCTGGGAAATGATTATTTGATTTTTGATCCGAACAAGAACGAATTGAAACTGACTGGGGAGAGCATCCGCCTGATCTGCAACCGGAATTTCGGTGTGGGTTCTGACGGGCTTCTGGTTGGTCCCATATTGGGACAGGATAGGCTGGAAGTGAAGATTTTGAATCCTGATGGAAGTGAGGCCGAATTAAGCGGCAACGGTGTCCGTATTTTCGGAAAGTACTTAAAAGATGCGGGATATGTGCAGAAAAACCATTTTACTGTCAATACGTTAAGCGGGCAGCAGACAATTCAATACCTGAATGAAGAGGGAACCAGAATTAAGGTTTCCATGGGGAAGCTTAACTTTTTCAGTGATGAGATTCCGGTAAAGGGACCAAGGCGGGAAGTGCTGGGGGAGACCATGATGTTCGGAAGCATTCCTTACCGGGTTACCTGCGTATCCATTGGAAATCCGCATTGTGTCATCTGGCTTAATGATATATCGAAGGAACTGGCCTGCCGGATCGGGAAACACTCGGAGTCGGCCGATTATTTTCCGGAACGGGTGAATACGGAGCTTTTGAAAGTTGTGGACCGTACAAATATAGAAATCGAAATCTACGAGCGGGGAGCGGGATATACCCTGGCCTCCGGGACCAGCGGCTGTGCAGCGGCAGGAGCTGCATACCGTATGGGCCTTACAGATCCTAAGATGTATGTACACATGCCGGGCGGTGTGCTGGAGGTAGAAATAAAAGAAGACGGTGGTGTACTGATGACCGGAGAAGTGGGGTATGTAGGTAGATTTATCCTTTCCCATGAAATGGCAGAGCAGCTTCGGGTGCTGGAGTAATATTCGTGTACCGGATTTAGATAATACAAAGCAGAAGCGGAGTGATCAGCTGGGGGGTATGCCAGGAGAATTTTTCTCCTGGCATACCCCCCGGCTGATTGAAAACGTCTCTTAGACTTCCTGTCTTCAACAACGTATTATGAAAATGCTTCTTTTGGGGGTGGAAAAGGAATGCCGTAAGAAGATTGTGAACATGTTGACGGAAGGAGTGTTTTCATACTATAATAGTATAATAATTTGATTTGTGCGTAAATATTGGAATGCAGGAGAGGCGGGGGTTTATGAACAGTATGTCGGCTGAATACGGTGAAGCCGGTATTTACATAGTTGATCAGGATTACAGGATCATTTATCTGAATGAAATGGCTAAGGCATTTTATCCGGATTTAAAAGTTGGAATGTACTGTTATCAGGGAGTAGGCAAAGAGAACACTCCCTGTACGGACTGTCCGGGTTTCAGTCACAAATCCGATCATTCGGTCTTTTATAATACTGCCTCCGGACAATGGCTGGATGTTTCCTCCGGTAACATTGACTGGCCTGGATATGGGGGGTGCAGACTCATTATATTCCGTTCCGTGAATGAGAAGAATAAGAATCTTTTTTATAATCTGACGGATACAACGGTTTATGATGAACTTTTTGAATTGAATCTTACGGCGAATACTTATAAAATACTATTTCATAAGAATGAAAAATTCCGGATGCCGGAATTGGAAGGGCAGCTGGATTCCATGAGCCTGGAGGTGGCCGATTACATGGTCCATCCCGATGACAGAGAAGCTTTCCTGAAGTTCTGGGATTTCTCCACTTTGCAGGAACGCCTGCAGGCGAACGGAAAGATAATAAGAGGGGAATTCCGCAAAAAACTGGTGAACGGAGGATATTGCTGGTCCTGCCTGATTGCTGTTTTAATCCAGGGCAGTGAATGCAGAGACCCCATTGTTATGTGCTATATCCAGGATATTGACCACCGGAAGAAAAAAGAAGAGGAAGATCAGAGAAAGTGCCAAAAGAATCGGGAGGAAACCGACTCCATGACAGGACTTTTCCGTTACGGACCTTTCTTTGAAAAAACGGAACAGCTCTTAAAAAGGCAGTCTGACTTAGAATATTTTATGGTGGCCATCGATATTGAGCATTTTAAACTTTTCAATGAATGGTATGGGGAAGAAGAGGGAGACCGCTTCCTGATTAAAATTGGAGATCATTTAAAAGAGGTGGAACAATCCTGTGATTCTGTTGCCGGGTATATGGGAGGAGATGATTTTGTTATCATTCTGCCGGAAGACTTATGCATTTTAAAAGATCTGGAAGAGGAAATCAATGAATATGCCAGGCAATACGGCGGTAATGCCGGTTTTCTGCCTGCTTTCGGCATCTATCCCATAGAAGACTTAAGCCTTCCGGTCAGCATGATGTATGACAGAGCTGCGATTGCATTAAACTCTGTTAAGGGCAATTATGCCAAACGCATTGGCTGGTATGACCCGGGCATGAAGCGTAAGATGGAAAACGATCAGGTCCTTTTGTCGGAAATCCAGCGTGCTCTGGAAAAAAAGGAGTTTATTTTTTATGTTCAGCCTCAGTGTAACATGCTGACAGGAAAGATCATTGGTCTTGAGTCGCTGGTCAGGTGGCAGCATCCGATCCGGGGCCTTGTTTCTCCCGGTGAATTTATCCCGCTTCTGGAGGGGAATGGGTTTATTACCTATCTGGATCTTTATATTTGGGAGCTGGTATGCCGGCAGCTTAGCAGCTGGATCAAGTCCGGACGCCGGCCGGTTCCGATCTCCGTTAATATGTCCCGTATGGATATTTACGCCATAGATGTGGCGGCAAAATTCAAGGAGCTGGCAGACCGATACAGGATCGATCCGAAATTCCTGGAAATAGAGATTACCGAAAGCGCTTATGCAGAGGATTATGATCTGATCCGAAAGGTAGTGGAAGATTTGCGCAGGGCAGGATTTCCGGTATATATGGATGATTTCGGAAGCGGCTATTCCTCCCTGAATATGTTAAAGGATGTCAATGTGGATGTCATCAAGATTGATACAAAATTCCTGGATATGAATGATAACAGCAGAAGCCGGGGAATGGGAATACTGGAGACTATTGTGCGGATGGCAAGGGTCATGCAGCTGAAGATCATAGCCGAAGGAGTTGAAGAAAAGGAACAGGTGGATTTTCTGATCAATATCGGCTGTATTTACGGGCAGGGATATTATTATTATAAACCCCTTCCCGTATCACAGGTTGAAACACTTTTGATGGAAGATAATAATGTGGACTACCGCGGAATCCAGGCCCGGCAGATGAAGCAGCTTAAGCTGGAGGATCTGTTTAATGAGAATATTACCAGTGAAGCCATGCTGAATAACATGCTGGGGGCAATTGCCCTTTATGAAATATATGAGGACCGCTGTGAAGTTCTGAGGGTCAATGAGGAATATTACCGCATTACCGGAGATAATCCGGCGGATATGGAAGACCGCAGGCGGTTTATGTTTAATAAAATCTATAAAGAAGATATAGACTGGGTTTTAAATATTTTTGAAAAAGCATATAGGAATCCCATTCATGGAGCGGAGGGCATTTTCCGCCGCTTCCGTTCAAGCGGGGAACTTATGTGGATCCATCTGCGGGTGTTTTTTTTAAGAGAGCAGGATGAGCGCCGCCTTTATTATGGCTCAGTCAGGGAGGTCACGGAGCAGATGGAGCAGCGTCAGAAGCTGGAGGATTCTCAGAAGATGCTGGGGGATGTACTGAAGTTTGCGGGAAGAAGCATTTCATTTGAAAATATAGCCCAGGAGAACCAGTGGGCGGCCAGCGCCTTATTTGCACAGGTAGCCCCCGGAGGACTTCTTGGAATCTATTGTGAAAATGGATTTCCTCTTTATTTTGCCAACAATGAGATGCTCCATCTTCTGCAATATGATTCCTATGAGGTATTTGCAAAGGATATTGGCGGTAAGGTCGTTAATATTATTCATCCAGAGGATCTTAAGCTGATTCAGGAAAATATGATCAGTTGTATTTCACCGGGTATGGAATATACATTTCGGAATCGTATGAGAAGACGGGATGGAAGCTGGTTATGGCTTTTGACCAAGGGCCGCGTGGTACAGGCTGTGGATGGCCGGATGGCCGTCGTGAGCGCCTGTATGGATATTACAGATACTGTTCAGGCACAGAAAAAACTACAGGATACCAATGATACCCTTCAATTTAAACATGATGAACTGGAATTTTTAAGTTCCGGAATTCCCGGAGGATATTACAGATGCAGAAAATCAGAGAAGCTGGATCTTCTTTATATCAGCCCCGGTTTCCTGGAAATTATAGGTTTTACGAATGGAGAACTGAAAGAACGGTTTCATGGACAGCTTATGGACATCATCCACCCGGAAGACCGGAACATGGTTAAAAAGAAGATTTCAGCTTTAAAACCTGATGAAAGCTTACGGGGGCTTGAATTCCGGGTCCTGTCAAAACACGGTTATATCTGGATTCTGTGCCATGCAAAGCTGACGGTAAAGACAGAAGGAGGCTTTCTGCATGGGGTCATGCTGAACATAGATGAGATTATTGAGCTGCGCAGACAGGTGGAAGACAACCGTAAACTATTTCATCAGGCGGAACGCGTAAGCTTCAGGGAGCCGGATCTGTTAACCGGGCTGCCTGGCAGGCAGGAAGCCGTCTCCATGATGGAAAATTATATGTTAAACCGCAGATTTCAGTACTCTGCATTGGCACTATTTGAGATCTGCAGGCCCCAAAAAGAAGAGAATCCCGGCTGCAAAGCTGGAAAACAATTATTTGTAAGGCAGGTGAAACGGCTCAGGCATTTTTTCAGGGAAGATGATATCATCTGCCTGAATGGGGAATATGAGGTACTGGTACTTTGTAAAAACATTCGGGAAAGTGATATGGAAAACAAACTGAAACGGATTATAAGCGTCTTAAAGGAGAAAATAACGGGTGAGGAGCCGGATAAACTGCTTCCGGCCCATGCAGGTTTTGTTATGATAGATATACGGAACAGTAATTTTGAAAGCTGTTATGAAAAGGCCGGATTTGCACTGGAACAGGCAAGGCAGCTTTTAGATGGGGGCTGTGTAAAATATGAATAGACCTCTTCCGCCACTTGTGATATAATCCCCATAAAAACATTTAGGATAAAGGAAGGAAAAGATTATGATAGCAGATAAAATGAGACCACTTGTAGAGAATAATTCCGCCATCCGCGCCATGTTTGAAGAAGGAAAGAAACTGGCAGCCGAATACGGTGCAGAGAATGTTTATGATTTCAGTCTTGGGAATCCCAATGTACCGGCTCCGCCTGCGGTAAACCAGGCTATTTTAGACATAGTTAAGGAGGAGGAGACTACTTTTATCCATGGATATATGAGCAATGCAGGATATGAAGATGTGAGGAACTCCATTGCCCGGTCTTTAAACAGTCGGTTTGGAACTCAGTTTCATCTGGAAAATATTCTGATGACCGTCGGGGCGGCCAGCGGCATGAACGTGATATTGAAAACCATATTGGATCCCGGTGATGAGGTGGTGGTATTTGCTCCGTACTTTATGGAATATGGCTCCTATATCAGGAATTATGACGGGGTGCTTGTGGTGGTGCCGCCGGATACAGACAGCTTTCAGCCCGATCTTGACGAATTTGAACGGAGGATTACCAAAAGGACCAAGGCGGTTATTATAAATACACCCAATAATCCTACCGGCGTCATTTATTCTGCCAGGACGCTTGAACGGATGGCGGGAATACTGGAGAAAAAGGAAAAAGAGTTCGGAACCTCCATAGTTATGATTTCGGATGAGCCTTACCGGGAGCTGGCTTATGATGGGACAGAGGTTCCCTATGTTACTCCATTTTATCATAATACCGTGGTCTGCTATTCCTACAGCAAGTCCTTATCCCTTCCTGGTGAGCGGATTGGTTATCTGGTGATTCCTGATGAGGTTAAGGACAGTGAAAAGGTGATTGCTGCCGCTGCGATTGCCAATCGTGTGCTTGGATGTGTCAATGCGCCTTCCCTGATGCAGCGTGTGGTGAAGCGATGTGTGGATGAACAGGTGAATCTGGAGGCTTACAACAGGAACCGGGAGCTTCTATATAACAGTTTAAAGGAATTCGGATTTGAATGCATCAAGCCGGAAGGAGCCTTTTATTTATTTGTGAAAACCCCGGTGGATGATAAGGAATTCTGCCGGTATTGTAAGGAACAGAGGGTACTTGTGGTGCCGGGAAGCTCCTTTGCATGTCCGGGTTACGTACGGATTGCATACTGCGTATCCTATGAACAGATTAAGCGTTCCCTGCCTGCATTTAAGAAAATAGCGCAGCAGTACGGCTTATAGGAAAAAAGGAGGAAATGAGATGAGGCAATGGGAAGCTAATATCCGCAGGGTGGACCCTTACGTGCCGGGCGAGCAGCCCAGGGGAGCTAACCTGATCAAGTTAAATACCAATGAGAATCCATATCCGCCTGCGCCCGGCGTAAAACAAGCCCTTGAAACCATGGATTATGTGCAGTTCCGCAAATATCCGGATCCGGCTGCCTCTGTTCTGACAGGTACCCTTTCCGAATATTATCATATAGGAGAGGATCATATTTTTGCAGGCGTGGGATCTGACGATGTGATAGCCACCGCCTTTCTGACTTTTTTCAATTCGGATATACCGATTCTGTTCCCTGATGTGAGCTATTCTTTTTATAAAGTCTGGGCAGAATTATACCGGATACCATATGAAACTCCTGCTCTTGATGAAGGCTTTTGTATCAGGAAGGAAGATTATTACAGGGAAAATGGGGGAATCATATTCCCAAACCCCAATGCGCCTACCGGAGTACTGATGCCTCTTAAAGAGGTAGAGGATATCATAGCACATAATCAGAAATCTGTGGTAATTGTAGATGAGGCGTACATTGATTTTGGCGGAGAAAGTGCCATGAAGCTGACGGAGAAGTATGAGAACCTGCTGGTGGTGCAGACCTTCAGCAAATCCCGTTCTATGGCTGGAATGCGAATTGGATGTGCCTATGGTCATCCGGATCTGATCCGTGCGTTAAATGATGTGAAATATTCCTATAATTCTTATACCATGAATACGCCTTCCCTGATTTTGGGTGCAAAGGCAGTTGAGGATGACAGATATTTTAAGGAAACCCTTGAAAAGATCATAAAGACCAGGGAGACAGCAAAGATAAAGCTCCGTGAACTGGGATTTTCCTTCCCGGATTCCATGTCAAACTTTCTGTTTGCTTCCCACAAAGATCGTCCGGCAGAGGATATTTACAATGCTCTGAGAAAAAAGCATATTTTTGTCCGGTACTTTAAACAGCCAAGGATTGATCATTGTCTGCGCATTTCCATTGGTACCGATGAAGAGATGGAGAAGCTGTACCGGTTTTTGAAAGAATATCTTTAGATTTTATTCATTTGTCACAGAGGCTTTTGGGGAGTATAATGAAGGCGGGTGATAAAAATGGAAATTTTCAGGAAATATTGCAGGCTGCTTTTAAATATAATCATACCGGTTATTGTCATATACTTCATCTGTGTATGGGGGCCCAGGCTTTTAAAATTCTTCCTTCCCTTTGTCATAGGCTGGGGCATTGCCATCATTGCGAATCCTTTGGTGCGCTTTTTGGAAAAAAGGCTGAAGATCGTAAGGAAACACAGCTCCATGCTGATTGTGGTTGCGGTGCTTTCCCTTATCATTGCGATGCTCTATTTTCTGATTTCCAAGCTGATCACCGAGGCAGCCGGATTTATCGGAGATATTCCAAGATATTATGATTCCGCATCGGTGGAGGTTCAGAAGATACTGATTCAGGCGGAAGCTCTTTTGCACTTCCTGCCCCAGGGAATTCAGGATTCGGTCAACCAGTTTTTTACCCATATGGGAGAATCCTTAAATGTGATGGTACAAAAAGTCGCTTCGCCTACGTTTATGGCAGCCGGAAATGTGGTAAAGAGCATACCTGCGGCACTGGTCTATACCATCGTGACGATTTTTTCCTCTTATTTATTCATTGTGGACAGAGATAAGATCCTGGAGGTGTTTCACCAGTATATACCGGACGGAGGAACCAAGTATTACCGGTATTTAAAAAAAGACGTCAGGCATCTGGTGGGCGGATATTTTCTGGCTCAATTCAAGATCATGTTTATCATAGCCGCAGTCCTGGCCGCCGGTTTTCTGATTCTGGGTGTGGATTATGCGCTGCTCCTTGCAGTTGTCATAGCCATTCTTGACTTCCTGCCTATTCTCGGAACCGGAACGATCCTGATTCCATGGGCCTTGATCCGCCTGATCTCAGGCCAGTATGCGTTTGGCTTTGGCCTTGTGGTTATCTATGTCCTTACGCTGGTATTAAGACAGGTCATCCAGCCTAAAATTGTGGGAGATACCATGGGACTGGATCCTCTGATGACCCTGCTCTTTCTCTACCTGGGTTTTAAGGTCAGCGGGATTGCAGGGATGATTTTGGCAGTGCCCTTTGGGATGCTGGTTATTAATTTGTATGAATTCGGAGCATTTGACTCATTTATCAGCAGTTTGAAAACTCTTATTCACGATATCAATACGTTTCGTAAGGAAATGCATTAAATGCGGTCTTAAGCTTCTTGGAGGATATGATGAAAAAGAACATAAGATTTAAAATGAAAGCCTGCCTGACTGCCTGTCTGTTGTCTCTGGCAGCATTGGCGGTACCGATCAATGGTTTTTCTGCAGAACCATGGGATATGGAAAACGGACAGTATATGGATGCTGCCGGAATTCCCATTGCGGGCGCATTGGAGAAGGGGATTACGGTGACGAAATACCAGAACCGCCAGAATGCAGAAAACGGTGGTATTGACTGGAATAAGGTGGCCCTCGACGGGGTCTCATTTGCTATGGTCCGCATTGGTTATTTCAATGACAGAGATCCCTATTATTCCATTAATATGACAAGTGCAGCGGCAAACGGAATTAAAACAGGGGTGTTTTTTTATACCCAGGCTCTTGATACCCAGACCGCAGTGGAGGAAGCCAGATATGTGCTCCGGATGGTAAAGGATTATCAGATCTCCTATCCGATTGCATATGATGTAGAGTCCCAGTACCTTCTTGACAACAATCTGTCAAAACAGCAGATTACGGATAATATCAATGCATTTTGTAAAACTATTTCGGATGCAGGGTATCGTCCGATTATCTATGCAAATAATCAATGGCTGACCAATCACATTGATATGAGCCAGATTCCTTATGATGTCTGGTATGCAAGATATGGAACGGTTAATAACTGTCAGAACCGTACCATCTGGCAATGTACGGATAAGGGAAAGGTTGATGGGATTGACGGGGATGTGACCATAGAGTTTTCCTTTACTGATTATGGTTCCCTGATTCCCGCTGAAGGCTGGAAGGTTGTTGATGGTAATTGGTACTATATAAAAAATTATATAAAACAGACCGGCTGGATTCAAGTGGAGGGCAATTGGTATTATCTGGATTCCAATGGAATTATGATTCATGATACGACCATGGATATTGACGGTACTTCCTATACCTTTGGCTCCAATGGGGCAATGGCTGTCCAGTGACCAGGCAAATGAAGTTATCAATTGAAGATAAAGAATGATTCAGATACTGATCAGATAAGAGTACTATAAATAAATTTATCATTTATGTCATAAACTATATACAGGTTTTAGTGAGAATGAATGATAAAAGGAGGTTGTAGTTATGAAGGTTGCAGTAACTTATGAAAATGGAGAAGTATTTCAGCATTTTGGACAAACTGAACAGTTTAAGATCTATCAGATAGAAAATGGCAGAGTGGCATCATCCGATGTGGTGGGAACAAATGGAAACGGTCATGGTGCACTGGCTGTATTTTTAAGAGATTTAGGTGTGGAGAAACTGATCTGCGGCGGTATCGGCGGCGGTGCAAGAAGTTCTTTGAGCGCAGCCGGGGTAGCTGTTTTCCCGGGAGTAAACGGTAGTGCGGACAGTGCGGTGGAATCCTTTTTAGGTGGAAGCCTGATCTATAATCCGGATACGCAGTGCAGCCATCATCATGAGGACGGTCATCATGAGTGCCATCATGACGGCGGGACATGCGGCCACTAACTGATGATACTCTGGTTAAGTTATCCTGTTAAATAAATAATGACCGCGTAATACAAATATCCAGTAATTTGGATTGTATGTATTACGCGGTTTTTTTATGGGATCAGGAACCGACGGACTGGTATCGGACCAGACCGAAATTCCAAAAACAGATGGCCGGGATCAAAATAAAGCAGGCCGCCAGCGGAAGAATACAGTACCAAACCCTGGAGGTCTTGCCTGTGAGATACAAAAACGGATAGTATTGAAACAGGGCAAAAGGAATGATAAAGGTACAGATGGTTAAAAGGTTTCTTCCATAAATACCTATGGGATATTTGCCGTATTCCCGGGCACCGTCTGTAAATACATTCATGAATTCCAGCCCTTCCAGGGTGAAAAAGCACATGGAGGCAAAGATCATATAGACAGCCGCAAAGACTGCGATTCCACCAAGAATCATAAGGATCACGGTGGCTGCACGGGTAAATGTCCAGGAAACCCGGCTGGAGTACAGTCCATAGGCAAACATGACGATGGCCTGTAAGAGCCGGCCGATTCTGGTTAATTCTATCTTACTGCACAAGACCAGAAATAAGCAGTTTCTGGGCCGTAGAAGAATTCGGTCAAATTCTCCGTTTCCGATGATGGTCTCAAAGGTGTCCAGGCTGCGGAAGATGGTTTCCGCTATGGTAAAGGCCATGAGAGTGATGGAAAAACAGAGCAGGACTTCTCCGTAAGTAAACCCCTTCACTTCATGGAAACGTTCCATCATAAAATAAACACCAAGGAATACATTAAAAGAAATCAGAAACTGACCGGCCGTGGTAAAAAAAAATGACATCTTATGCTGCATCATACTCTTTAAATGGATGAGCAGATAGTTTTTATATAAGTGGAATGAATGCATGGGAATCCTCCTTTCAGCCGCCCTGAATCACAATGCGTTTCAGAGCATATTGCTCCATGAAACGTCCGATGATAAGAAATAATATCAGCCAGAATGCCTGGCCGATCAGACTTATGTACATGTCCGGTCCTGCCAGGTCGCCGCCGAAAATCCGGAAAGGGACATTCTGGGCCGAAGCAAAAGGCAGAATGCTTACAAGCTTACGGATTCCGTCCGGCAAAAAGGGTATGGGAATCACCGCTCCGCTTAAAAATTCGGAAAGGGATGTGACGATTGACTTGATTCCCTGGGCTGATATGGTATAAAAAACGGACATATAGATAATCATTCCAAAGGCCACAACAAAAAATAATCCAAGTGTCATGGATAAAAGGGTAAAAAACCAGGTTTTCAAATCAGCTGGCAGTGTAAGGCCATAAGGGGAGGGCAGCAGCCATGCAAACAGAAGGATGGGCATACACCGCAGCACTGCTTTGGAGAGGCGGACAGCCAGACCTCTGGTAAACCACATATTATAAAGGCGTACGGGACGGCACAGTTCGTAAGCTACATTGCCGGTGGTTATGGACTCAAAAAGTTCCGATTCCCAGAACCAGGTCATGTAGAGGGCGAGAAAGGCCTGCTGCATCCATACATAAGTGGAAAGGGCCGGAAATTCCATAGGGAAACTGTCAGGAGCCGCCTCATAAAAGGCGCGGAATAAGAGAATTTCCATAGTTCCCCATACGAACTGGGTAACCATACCGGATAGAGCGGCCGCCCGGTATTGAAGTCCGTGGATGAACCGGATTCGAAAAAATGACAAGTATTTTTTCATGGGTCAGCCTCCTAAATCCTGTAGTCCCGGTAAAGGGAGGCTACTATTTCATCAAGTGTGGCTTCATTGGTGGGGTGGTGGGATTTAAGGTCTGCAAGAGTGCCGTCAAGAAGCAGCTGCCCTTTGCCGATCAAAAGCACCCTGTGTGCCAGAGCTTCAATGTCCTGCATGTCGTGGGTGGTCAAAAGAACTGTGGTCCTGTGTTTTTTGTTCTGTTTTCGGATGAAATCCCTTACAGCCAGTTTGGAGACTGCATCCAGGCCGATGGTGGGTTCATCAAGAAATAGAATTTTGGGATTGTGAAGAAGGGAAGCGGCAATTTCACAACGCATCCTCTGGCCTAAAGACAGCTGTCTGGCCGGAGTACGCACAAGTTCACCTAAGCTTAAAAGTTCTGTAAGTTCAGCCAGAGTTTTATCATATTGGGGTTGGGGAGTTTCGTAGATGTCGCGGAGCAGTTCGAAAGAATCAATGACTGGGACATCCCACCAGAGCTGGCTGCGCTGCCCGAAGACAACACCGATGTCCTTCACATGCGCTTTCCGTTCCTTCCATGGAATTCGCCCATTGATCAGGCAGGTTCCGCTGTCCGGTGTGAGGATACCGCTTAAAATTTTGATGGTGGAGCTTTTTCCAGCACCATTGGGGCCGATATAACCGACCATTTCTCCATCTCCTATGGTAAAGGAGATGTCTTGGAGAGCATGGACCGATTCTGTCTCTCTGTGAAAAAGCGCCTTAACTGCTTCAGAAAAACCGGCACTTCTTCTTGCGACTTTGAAAGTCTTGTTCATGTGTTCCACTTGAATCATAAATATTCCTCCTGGTAGTAATATTGAAAGGGATCTCTCCAGCAGCGGACAGTTCTTTGATTGTATATCTTAAGAAATCTGTCATGACTGGTCAGAGTGCCTTAATATCTTGCCAAGCGGTGAGCGCGGCTGGGCATAAGCGCTGCTCTCCGGTTTTAATGTTACCCGGGGACTCTACCGTGGTATCAATATTCTCTTTTCCTGAATATCAGATGTGAAATTAGATTTGGAAAAGGAATTTAAGTCTACCACTGAAGGAATGGGATGTCAAGAACTATAAGAATGTTCTTGACAATTTCTGAATAAATGATAATATTAACATATGAACATATATTCATATGACAACATATAATATATTTAAAGTCAGGAGGTGCTTAATGAAGCCGGACAGCAAAAAAAATATTCTGGACTGTGAGTTTGATCAATGTGATTTTATCTGCGTTCATGAAAACGTTGTGAATCAGGTGCTGAAGACTATGCCGCAGGAACAGGAACTTATTGATCTGGCGGATTTTTTTAAGGTATTTGGTGATGCCACCAGAGTTAAGATTCTTTATGTGCTCAGCCAGTCTGAGATGTGTGTATGCGATATCGCCAATCTTCTGCAGATGGGTCAGTCAGCAATCTCTCATCAGCTTCGTATGCTAAAGCAGATGCGCCTGGTTAAATTCCGCAGGGAAGGGAAAACGGTATTTTATTCTTTGGCAGACGGCCATATTGAGACAATACTTGCTCAGGGAATGGAGCATATTAATGAATGAAAAGGAGAGAATAGATATGAGAAAAATTATTAAATTAGAAGGATTATGCTGTGCGAACTGTGCCGCCAAGATCGAAGAGGAGGTTCAGAAATTAGAAGGAGTAAAGAGCGCATCTCTAAGCTTTATGACCCAGAGGCTTACGATGGAAGTGGAAGATGAGAAATCAGAGATAATCGTAGAAGCAGCCAGAAAAGCAGCAAACAAGATAGAACCGGAAGCAGAATTTAAGGTTATTCGGTAGATTAAAGGAGCTGTTATGACGAAAAAGCAGAAAATAATGGCAGCAAGGCTTGCAGTCAGTGCCCTGTTTTATATGGCAGGCATTCTCTTTAGGAGATGGAACAGCTGGTACTGGATTTCCTTTTTCATATCTTATCTGGCCGCAGGGTATGATATTCCTATAAAAGCGGTCAGAAATCTAAGAAATGGACAGTTATTTGATGAGAATTTCCTGATGTCGGTCGCTACCTTTGGCGCAATCGGCTGCGGGGCTTTAGAAGAGGCTGTTGCAGTTATGCTGTTCTATCAGGTTGGTGAATTATTCAGTGATTATGCAGTAAACAAGTCAAGAAAATCCATTACGGAATTAATGGATATTAATCCGGAATACGCTAATTTAATCCGGGATGGAAAGGAAGAGAAGGTAGATCCATACGACGTGCAGATTGGAGACCGGATCGTTATAAAACCAGGAGAGAAGGTACCTCTGGATGGAGTAGTAATAAAAGGTTCCGCCAGTCTTGATGCAAAGGCGTTAACCGGAGAATCCATGCCGGCAGAGGTAAAGGAGAAAGATGCCGTCATCAGCGGTTCCATTAATATAAATGGTGTTTTAGAGGTCCGTGTAACAAAGCTGTTTGATGATTCTACCGTGGCTAAGATCCTGGAGCTTGTTGAAAATGCCAGTTCCAGAAAAGCAAAG
Source organism: uncultured Lacrimispora sp. (assembly GCA_964402355.1). Taxonomy (GTDB): domain Bacteria; phylum Bacillota; class Clostridia; order Lachnospirales; family Lachnospiraceae; genus Lacrimispora. Next base: position 137,478 of record CAYOCB010000001.1, on the reverse strand, counting down.
GCAGAGAATTTCATAACCAGATTTGCAAGGGTGTATACGCCGGTTGTGGTAGTTCTTGCTCTTTTGCTGGCATTGATTCCTCCTCTTTTATCCGGGAGCAGCTGGGGGATCTGGGTTTATCGTGCCTGCAGTTTCCTTGTAGTATCCTGTCCGTGCGCACTGGTTATTTCCGTGCCTTTAAGCTTTTTTGGAGGACTTGGGGCAGCGTCTAAGCAGGGAATCCTTATGAAAGGAAGCAATTATCTGGAGGCAGTGGCGTCTCTGGAAACAATCGTTTTTGACAAGACCGGAACCCTGACCACCGGTAAATTCAAGGTGACCGGTGTGGACCCTGTGAATGGAACGAGAGAGGAGCTTTTAAAGCTGGCTGCTTATGGAGAATTCCATTCCAACCATCCGATTGCGCTGTCTGTTAAGGAAGCCTATGGAAAACCTGTGGATGAGGCAAAGATCGGACAAGTAGAAGAAATAGCAGGATATGGAATCCGGGCCCAGGTGGAAGCAGATAAGAGAAAATGGGAGCTGTACATTGGCAATGCCAGGCTTATGAAACAGCAGGGAATCACTATTTATAAGGAAGGTTCTGAGATTGGAACCACGCTTTATGTGGCAGATGGAGGAACCTATCTGGGTTCTATAACCATTTCCGATACCATTCGTGATGATGTACCGGCAGCCTTAACTGGTTTAAAAGCAGCAGGAGTAAAAAAATTGATAATGCTGACAGGAGATAAACCAGAGGTGGGTATGGCTGTCGGTGAAAAGCTGGGACTTAACGAGGTCCATGGAGGACTTCTTCCCGGCGATAAGGTGGGAAAGGTAGAGGAGCTGTTATTAAAGAAGCAGGCAGGAACTACCCTTGCATTTGTAGGTGACGGAATTAACGATGCTCCGGTCCTGGCCCGTGCGGATGTCGGTATAGCTATGGGAGGGATCGGCTCTGATGCCGCGGTAGAAGCGGCAGATGTGGTGATCATGACGGACGAACCGTCAAAGCTGGTGGATGCCATTATGATTGCCAGAAAAACCATTGGTATTGTGAAGCAGAATATTATTTTTGCCATAGGAGTAAAGGTGCTTGTGCTTCTTTTATCAGCAGTCGGACTGGCAACCATGTGGGCGGCGGTATTTGCAGATGTCGGTGTATCGGTACTCGCCATTCTCAATGCTATCCGGGCATTGAAACATCAGATTCACAAAGAAACACATTGACAAATTTTTTCCAAGCTGTTATATTTTACACATATGACTGGGGTGGTGCAAAGAAGGTCCATTGAAGTGAGACTGTGTTTGCCTACCCTATTTTTGGAAATTACTTTCTATAGGAAACATCGTTCCCCATAGAGCAAAAACGCTCCGCGAGGATCGCACGGCAGCGGAGAGTCTCGCAAAGCGGGACTCTTTATTCTGGAATAAGAAAGGGAGATGCATTATGAGCAAGTATAACAAGGAAGATATATTCCGAATTGTTGAAGAAGAAGATGTGGAATTTATCAGGCTTCAGTTTACTGATATTTTCGGTATGCTGAAAAATGTTGCAATTACTAAAAGCCAGCTGGGCAAGGCGCTTGAGAACCGCTGTATGTTTGACGGCTCTTCCATTGAAGGTTTCGTCCGGATTGAAGAGTCCGATATGTATCTTTATCCGGATCTTGATACTTTTGAAATTTTTCCGTGGCGTCCTCAGCAGGGGAAGGTTGCCCGGCTGATGTGTGATGTATATTGCCCGGATAAGAAGCCATTTGAAGGGGATCCAAGATACGTACTGAAAAAGGTCCTGAATAAAGCGAAGGATATGGGTTATGTGTTCCATGCAGGACCGGAGTGTGAATTTTTCCTTTTCCATACGGATGAAGAAGGACGGCCCACTACAGAAACCCATGAAATGGCGGGCTATTTTGACATATCGCCCATTGACCAGGCAGAGAACGTACGCCGTGACATGGTTTTGACTTTAGAAGAGATGGGATTCCTGATTGAAGCTTCCCATCATGAGATAGCACCTGGCCAGCATGAAATTGATTTTCAATATGCAGAAGGTATGGTAACGGCTGATAACATCATGACCTTTAAGATGGCTGTAAAAGCAATTGCCAAGCGTCATGGTCTGCATGCCACGTTTATGCCCAAGCCTAAGGCAGGGGTGAATGGATCCGGTATGCATCTGAATATGTCCCTGGCAGATTTAAACGGAAGAAACTTGTTTGAGGATCCGGAAGATGAACTGGGCTTAAGTAAAATTGCTTACCAGTTTATGGCCGGCATCCTCTATCATATGGAAGGCATGACCATACTTACGAATCCACTGGTCAATTCCTATAAGCGCCTGGTGCCTGGGTATGACGCTCCGGTTTACATTGCCTGGTCGGCCAAAGCGAACAGAAGTCCGCTGATCCGGATCCCTTCCTCCCGTGGGCTGAGTACCAGAATAGAGCTTCGCTGTCCCGATTCTGCCGTGAATCCGTATCTGGCTTTGGCAGCCTGTCTGGCAGCAGGACTTGACGGAATTGAAAAAGGGATGACCCCGCCGGAAAGTGTCGACAGTAATATATTCACAATGCCCCTGGAAGAGATACAGAGAAAGGGCATCAGGCAGCTGCCGGAGACTCTGGGAGAAGCAATCGAAGCCTTACAGAACGATGAATTTATGAAAGAAGTACTGGGAGAACATATCTACACCAAATACCTGGAAGCCAAGGAAACGGAATGGCGGGAGTTCCGGGTGCAGGTAACGGACTGGGAAGTGGAAGAATACCTTTATAAGTATTGATTCTGTTACCTGAAACGGTTACCTGGAGGTGAGAGTGTTTGACCAATGTGATAGTGGCGTTTTCCAAGGCGGAGGATGCGAAAAATATTAAAAATATTCTTATGAAAAATGGCTTTACGGTCGCAGCGGTCTGCACCTCCGGTGCCCAGGCGGTTAACAGCGCCGATGAACTGGGTAGCGGAATCGTGGTCTGCGGCTGCAGATTTGCGGATATGGTATATGAAGAGCTTTATGAATGCCTTCCCAGAGGAATGCAGATGCTTCTTGTGGCTTCACCAAGCCAATGGAGCGGAAGGGCACCTGAGGAAGTGGTATGCTTAGGACTTCCGCTAAAGGTCCAGGATCTTGTAAGCACTCTGGAAATGATGATTGAATCCCTGGCCAGAAGACGGAAGAAATTAAAAAGCCAGCCGAAAGAGCGAAGTAAGGAAGAACAGGAACTGATCAAACAGGCAAAAGAGCTTCTGATGGAGAGAAACCACATGTCTGAGTCTGAAGCACACCGGTATATCCAGAAATGCAGCATGGACAGCGGTACCAATATGGTTGAAACAGCTCAGATGATCATGAGTCTGATCAATATATAGTTACGGGGGAATTATGAAATTTACAAAGATGCAGGGAATTGGAAATGATTATGTCTATATCAATTGCTTTGAGGAAACCGTAGAAAATCCGGCAGAACTTTCTAAAAAAGTCAGTGACCGACACTTTGGAATCGGTTCCGACGGGCTGATTCTGATCTGCCCATCCGAAACAGCTGACTGCCGTATGCGGATGTATAATGCGGATGGCTCGGAAAGCCAGATGTGCGGAAATGGAATCCGCTGTGTGGGAAAATATGTTTTCGACCATAAGCTGGTAGAAAAAACAGAAATAGATGTGGAGACAGAGGCTGGAATCAAACATTTGAAGATTAATGAGGAAAATGGTAAGGCTGTACGGATAACGGTGGATATGGGGGTGCCTGAGATCATCAGCCAGGTGCCGGAGCCTATCCGTATTAACGGGAAGGATTATGAGTTTATCGGCATATCCATAGGAAATCCTCATGCTGTTTACTATATGGATCATATTGACGGACTGGACCTGGAATCCATGGGGCCTTTTTTTGAAAATCATGAGCGTTTTCCGGAACGGACCAACTCTGAGTTTATTGAAGTGGTAAATCAGAACTATATCCGTATGAGGGTATGGGAGAGGGGAAGCGGGGAGACCTGGGCCTGCGGGACCGGGGCGACGGCCAGTGCGGTTGCTTCTGCTTTAAGCGGGCGTACGTCTCATACCGTGGAAGTGGAATTAAAGGGCGGCAGCCTGTCCCTGCACTGGGACCAGGAAGGCAGCGGCCATGTATTTATGACCGGTCCTGCGGTGGAAGTGTTTGAAGGTGAGTTTAATATTACAAATTTATAAAATTTACAGGAGGAACTATGGTTAAAATCAATGAAAATTACCGGAAGCTTCCGGGAAGCTATCTTTTTTCTACTATTGCAAAAAAAGTCAATGCCTATACAGAGGCGAATCCTGATAAAAAGGTGATCCGGCTGGGAATCGGCGATGTGACTCAGCCTATTGCACCGGCTATCATTGAGGCTCTTCATGGGGCAGTGGATGAAATGGGCCATGCAGAGACCTTTCACGGCTATGCACCGGATCTGGGTTATGCTTTCTTAAGGGAAACCATTGCAAAGGAAGATTATAAAACCAGGGGATGTGATATTTCTGCCGATGAGATTTTTATTTCCGATGGTGCGAAGAGCGACTGCGGAAATATCCAGGAGATTTTTGCTGAGAACTGCAGGATTGCAGTCTGTGATCCGGTATATCCGGTATATGTAGATTCCAATGTCATGGCAGGGAGGACAGGGGATTACGATGAAAAGACCGGGAAATGGAGCAATGTTATTTACATGCCATGCACGGCCGGAAATAATTTTGTTCCGGAGCTTCCAAAGGAGATTCCGGACCTGATTTATTTATGCGTACCCAATAACCCTACGGGAACGACCCTGACCAGGGGCCAGTTGAAGGTGTGGGTGGACTATGCCAATGATAATGGTGCTGTCATTCTATATGATGCTGCCTACGAGGCGTATATTGCACAGTCTGATGTGCCCCACTCCATCTTTGAAATAGAAGGAGCAGGTACCTGTGCCATTGAGTTCCGCTCTTTTTCTAAAAATGCCGGTTTTACGGGTGTCCGATTAGGTTTTACCGTCATTCCCAAGACACTTGTAAGGGAAGGCGTGGCTCTGCACTCTCTGTGGGCAAGACGGCACGGAACCAAGTTTAATGGTGCTCCCTATATTATCCAGAAGGCTGGAGCATCCGTTTATACTCCGGAGGGAAAGGCGCAGCTTAAGGAGCAGGTGGCTTATTACATGAGAAATGCGAAAGTCATTTATGATGGACTAAAAGAAGCTGGCTGTCAGGTTTATGGCGGGGTAAACGCCCCTTACATCTGGTTAAAGGTTCCGGAAGGTATGACCTCTTGGGAATTCTTTGACCGGCTCCTTGAAGAAGCCAGTGTGGTGGGAACTCCCGGCAGCGGTTTTGGACCAAGCGGTGAGGGATATTTTCGTCTGACAGCATTCGGAACCTATGAAAATACAGTGGAAGCGATGGAACGGATGAAAAAAATACCATCCTTAAGAAAATAAACGTTGACAAGTGTTTGGTAATTCGATATGATATTATCAGAGAAAGATTTATAAGATTGCAGTTTAATTTTGTAAGAACAAAAGCGTTCAGTACCTTGGAAGTACTGGCGCTTTTTTATTTAAGGAGGAAGATATGGATGATATTGATAAGAAAATAGTGCAGACACTGCAAAAGAATGCCCGGGCATCCTTAAAGAACATAGCAGAAAATACATTTCTGTCCTCGCCTGCCGTTTCCTCCAGAATTGAAAAGCTGGAGCGGGAGAAGATCATAACCGGATATCATGCTGCTGTGGATCCAATGAAACTGGGATACCATATCATTGCATTTGTCAATCTGGATGTTTCGCCGGTGGACAAAATTCAGTTCTATTCCTATATGGAAGCGATTCCCAATGTACTGGAATGCAACTGTGTGACAGGTGATTACTCCATGTTGATCAAAGTGGCTTTCCAGAGTACCATGGAATTGGACATTTTTATCGGTCAGCTTCAGAAATACGGGAAGACCAGTACCCAGATCGTGTTTTCTACCCCAGTAGGACCAAGAGGTGTGGATGTGATGGCAGAATTAGGGGAAAATGAATAAATCCGGGTCTTAAATGTGGTACCGAGAAGACTTTTTTCACATACTTTATATAATAGAAGTTTGTGAAAGGAGTTTTTCTTTTGGCTGAGAGACAGATCGTAGTAATAGATGCCGGACACGGCGGTGCCGATTCAGGTGCAACCTATAACGGACGGCAGGAAAAAGATGATAACTTAAGGCTTGCTAAGGCCGTAGGGAATATTCTTGCGGACAATGGAGTCGATGTCAGATATACCAGAACTGACGATACGTACAATACACCGCTGGAAAAGGCCATGATGGCCAATGATGCGGAAGCAGATCTATTCGTTTCCATCCACAGGAATGCTATGCCGGTTCCCGGTACCGGTTCTGGAGCGGAGACTCTGGTATTTGAAGATAAAGGCTTACCTGCCATGGCAGCAAAAAATATCGGGGAAGCCTTAAATAAGGCGGGATTTACTGACTTGGGTGTTATGGAACGCCCTGGCCTGGTGGTCTTAAGACGGACGAATGTCCCGTCGGTCGTGGTGCTGGCAGGATTTATTGATAATGAAGCGGATAACAGCCTGTTCGATCAGAATTTTGACGCCATTGCCAAAGCAATAGCTGACGGAATTTTAAAGAGCCTTAATGAGAAGGAAGAGGAAAAACCGGAATATTATCAGATACAGACCGGAGCATTCAGAGTCCGGTCTCTGGCTGAGGATCAGATCAATACCTTAAAATCCCAGGGTTTTCCGGCTTTTATCGTGTATGAGAATGGATTATATAAGGTTCGGATAGGAGCATTTAGGAATATAGATAATGCAGTATGCATGGAGCTGGCTCTTAAGCGATGCGGATATAATACATTTATGGTAAAAAGACCGGCTGTGTATTGAAACCTATATGCCGCCGGGGCAAAGGCTTTGATTAGACAGCCCCGCCCCGCGGCTTTTTTAGGTTGTTTTTAACTTGACAAAACAGGCTGCCATATCGTAATGTCATATCAGAGTAAGACAGAGGAGAAAAGAATATGATAAAGGCAGTTATTTTTGATATGGATGGTGTAATCATTGACAGTGAAGGTGTTTATCTGGAGTATCAGCTGGAATTTGCCCGAAAGAAAAATCCTGACGTAAAAATGGAGCAGCTGTTTCCCATGGTAGGAGCTACCAAGAAAGAATCGTGGGAAGTGCTTCAGAAAGCCATAAACAATGGACAGACCTGGGAAGAACTGAGAAGAGAGTTCCGGCAAAGAGATATCTACAGTGAAATCGACTACCGGATGCTGTTCCGGCCAGAGGTGACGGAAACATTGGAACAGCTGAAAAAAGATGGTTACAGACTTGCTCTGGCTTCTTCCACTCATTTGGAACTGGTAGAACGTGTCCTTCGGGAAAATGGAATCCGGCATTATTTTGAAGCAGTTGTCAGCGGCAATCAGTTTAAGAGAAGCAAGCCGGACCCTGAAATCTATTTGTATACAGCAGGCATTCTTAAGCTTTCGCCGGAGGAATGTCTGGCGGTTGAAGACTCCACCATCGGAATTACAGCAGCTTACCGGGCCGGAATGAAAATCGCAGCAATCATTGATGAACGGTATCAGTTTGACCAAAGCCTGGCAGATTATAAGCTGGAAAGGGTAAAACAGGTATTAGAAGCAGTGTTAAAGGCATAGGATATGGTATACAAATTGAATTCAGGAGGAATTGCTTGGAGTATATCAATGAATTATTAAAGGGAGTGATCATCGGCGTGGCTAACATACTTCCTGGTATCAGCGGGGGGATGCTGGCCATTACCATGGGAGTATATGATACGATCATTCATGCGGTAACCCGGCTTTTTAAAGAGCCGGTAAAAAGCATCCGCATTCTTCTTCCCTACGGGATCGGTGCTGTCACAGGCATTATTTTTCTTTCTCTGGCCTTTGAATACCTTTTCCATACATATCCCCTTCAAACTAAAATGGCATTCTTAGGGCTGATTGTAGGCGGACTTCCGTCTCTTTTTCAAAAATCATTTACCAATGACTGGGAAGACAGGAAAAAGGGGATTTTCACAGCCGGCTTGAGCTTAAGCATTGTACTTTTGATTACATTTATGGCAGAGAGTGTGATTGCTTCCGGTCACAGCGGAGAAGGGATGAATATGGCTTTTGGTGCAGAATATCTTTCTTCCGGACGTTATTGGGCAGTATCCTTATTTCTGATAGGCCTGACAGCAGCAGCTACCATGGTTGTTCCGGGAGTCAGCGGATCTATGATCATGATGATGCTTGGAGTCTATGAGCCTTTGCTTCAAACCAATAATGCCTGCATAAAAGCAGTCTCATCTTTTGATTTTTCCAGTCTTTTTTTCAATGGTTTGGTACTTGTGCCATATTTTACAGGTCTTGTAATAGGTGTGTTTCTATTTGCGAAAGTGATAGAACAGCTTCTTACCTGCCATGAACATCAGATGTATCAGATAATCATTGGCCTGGTAATTTCTTCCCCATTTGTCATTTTATGGGATATACCATGGAAAAGCGTTAGGCTGTACCAGCTGCTGGGAGGGATATCCCTGGCCTTATTGGGATACATCCTGGCTGATAAGCTGGGAGGAGAGGGGTAGTGCCTGGGCTGTTTTATAAGACAGGAAAAGGGAGAAAACGTGGAAAAACGGTTCCAGGTTCTCTCCCTTATTTATATTGTTTTTACTCCTGTTTGTTTAAACCAATTCTGCAATACGGGTAATACCCACATAAATATAGGATATTTTATACCATGTGGTGAAATCGATGACACCGGTTACCGGAAGTCCGAAGATGGTCTGGAACTGCCGGACTGCTTCGGCGGTCTGCGGACCGTAGATCCCGTCGGCTGTTATACGCGGGATAGCGGTATAGACAGTAGCAATGGTATCGAGCTGTTCCTGAACCTGCTTGACCTTATCACCGCTGGCGCCGATATTTAAATTATAACCTGGCCAGGAGGAGGGCACACCGGATACCTGCTCGGCAGTATTGATGTACATGTCGCTCCCGTAATAATACCGGAGGATATCAATGGGGGTGTAGCCGCGTTCTCCAAGGTCGCTGCTACCCCACTGGGACATCCATTTCGGACATTTCACTCTGTTTCCGTCACAGTACTGCGTAAGTATGGGCTGCTTGATACCAGGACGGGATAAGTAGCTGTTAAAGATCTCATCCACGACCTGGGAAATAGTTTCATAAATGTTCCGGCCATACACCCATTTATGATCAAAAGCTGTGGAAGAGGTAATGGTAAAATTATATCCCTGATTCCGATACCACTCAGTATAGACACGGTTTAAGGTAAAGCTCATAATAGCCAGGACATTGGCAGTGATGGAGGCACGGGGCCATGTGGCGTAGATTTCACAGGAAGCAACGTTTTTAATATAGTCCTGGTATGGTACATAATAGTTCGTAGCTGTCGGATCAGTCGGGACCCCGTCGTGAACAATGACAGTCTGAGGGACGACCACGCGGCTCAATACGATTTCACCGGTTTCTGATACGGGCTTTACTTCTGCTTCTGCAATTTTAGGCGGATAATCTCCATAGAGGGTGTGGTCCGGAATAACAATAGGAGATTCCGGAGTAACTTCTTCCGGAGCCGGTACCATGGTCACAGGCTGAATAGCCAGGGTATCTGCCAGGATTTCCGTACCGGAGACAGCCACTGGTGCAAAACCCTGGGCCCGGACCATAAGTGTATACTCTGAATAGGGTTGAACAAGACCTGGCGACAGGCTGTATTCGATTGGAGGAGCAGAAAGACTTACTGTCTCTGTCTGTCCGGAAGAATTGGTAGTCAGCTTTTCCAGTGTGCTTTCCGGATCCCCTGTATAAGAGACGGATATTTCAGCATCCTTTATGGGATAGTTATTTTCAGAAGAAACCACATTTACCAGGAGTGAACCAGTGGATGTTTCAGCCTGCTGGAGAGCTGTCATGTATTTTTTCATACAATGCCCCTTATTAAAATAATTACTTAAATATATGAAGAAGCAGAGAGAATGATTACAAAAGCCTCCGCGGGACGAGAAAAAATTGACGCCCGCGGAGGTCCTTAAAAGAAAGATGATTTTGGTTCTTGAAACATTGACTCCACGTAGCCGCGCATTTCATCCCGGCTTTCAATGTTTTTGGCACCGTCGATGATTTCATTGCGTTCATCTTCTGAAAGACCGGCAAACCGGTTCAGAACATCCGAATGCTGCGCTAACTCCATGGTAAAACCTATAGGCAGTTCTCTGTTATCAATCATTTTTATCACCTCATTATTAGTTTGAGCGAATTAAATAAAAAGTATACTTTATAAGAATTACCAGGAGCGATTTGAATAATTATACGGTAAAATTGTTTGAAATGTATAAAAATATGGAAAAAATGGTATAAAAGATAGTAAAATGAATACGTAGAAAACAGTTGAAAAATGTCGCCGAATAATGTATAATCTATTCAATTTGGGCTGATTTGAGCTGGCTCAAAAACCATAGCATTAAGAAAGGATTGGGACTTTGCGTATGAAAGCTTTTTTAATACTGGAAGACGGTACCGTGTTTACAGGAACGAGCATTGGTTCAGCACGGGAAATAATCAGCGAGATTGTATTCAATACCTCCATGACGGGTTATCTGGAAGTCCTCACCGACCCCTCCTATGCGGGACAGGCGGTAGTGATGACGTATCCCCTAATTGGTAATTACGGCATTTGTCATGAAGATATGGAATCATTAAAACCGTGGCCTGATGGCTACATTGTCAGAGAATTATCTAGAATCCCCAGCAACTTTAGAAGCGAGGATACCATTCAGCATTTCTTAAAGGAACACAAAATTCCAGGTATCAGTGGTATCGATACGAGAGCCCTAACAAAAATCTTAAGAGAAAAAGGTACAATGAACGGTATGATCACGACCAATGAGGATTACGATCTTGCCGAAGCCATTACGCGCATGAAAACATATTCGGTTACCGGTGTGGTGAAAGCAACTACCTGCAGGGAAAAATATACCATTCCCGGAGGCGGAAAAAAAGTGGCGCTGCTGGATTTGGGTGCAAAGAAGAATATCGCACGTTCTTTAAATGAGAGAGGATGCGAGGTGACGGTTTATCCTGCCGGCACCAGTGCCAAAGAGATTCTGTCCTCGAATCCGGATGGGATCATGTTATCCAACGGTCCGGGAGACCCGAAGGAATGCACCGAAATTATTGCGGAGATCAGAAAACTATATGAATCCGATGTTCCGATTTTTGCAATCTGCCTTGGTCATCAGCTCATGGCCCTTGCTGCAGGTGCCGATACCCACAAATTAAAATATGGCCACCGCGGAGGGAACCATCCGGTAAAGGATCTGGAAACCGGACGCGTTTATATATCCTCTCAGAACCATGGTTATGTGGTGGATGTGGATACCATTGATAAGGCAGTGGCAGTTCCGGCATTCGTCAATGTCAACGACGGTACCAATGAGGGACTGAGCTATACGAATAAAAATATATTTACCGTACAGTATCATCCGGAAGCCTGTCCCGGTCCGCAGGATTCCAGTTACTTATTTGACAGGTTTTTAAAAATGATGGAGGTGGGAAAATAATGCCCAAGATTCTGGATATCAAAAAAGTACTCGTTCTTGGCTCAGGCCCGATCATCATCGGCCAGGCAGCAGAATTTGACTACGCCGGAACACAGGCCTGCCGTTCCTTAAAAGAGGAAGGAATTGAAGTCGTGCTCTTAAACTCCAACCCGGCGACCATCATGACAGATAAAGACATTGCGGACAAGGTATATATCGAACCGCTGACTGTGGAAGTAGTTGAGCAGCTTATATTAAAAGAACGGCCTGACAGTGTTCTTCCTACTCTTGGAGGCCAGGCTGGCTTAAACCTTGCCATGGAGCTTGAAGATGCCGGTTTCTTAAAGGAGCATAACGTACGCCTGATCGGAACCACAGCCCTGACCATTAAGAAGGCGGAAGACCGGGAATTGTTTAAGGAAACCATGGAGAAGATCAACGAACCGGTTGCTCCGTCTGATATTGTGGAAAATGTGGAAGACGGTCTGCGGATTGCCCAGGAGATCGGATATCCGGTGGTTCTTCGTCCTGCCTATACTCTTGGAGGCTCCGGCGGCGGCATTGCTGAAAATCCGGGAGAGTGCCGTGAGATCCTTGAGAACGGACTCCGCCTTTCCCGTGTTGGACAGGTTCTGGTAGAACGCTGCATCGCCGGCTGGAAGGAAATCGAATATGAGGTAATGCGGGATGGTGCCGGTAACGTGATTACCGTATGTAATATGGAAAACATCGATCCGGTTGGCGTTCATACCGGAGACAGCATTGTAGTGGCACCTTCCCAGACCTTAGGGGATAAGGAATACCAGATGCTGCGTACCTCAGCCCTTAAGATCATCGGTGAGCTGGGGATTACCGGCGGCTGCAATGTACAATATGCCCTTCACCCGGAGAGCTTTGAATACTGTGTTATCGAGGTGAATCCGCGTGTAAGCCGTTCCTCTGCTCTGGCATCGAAAGCAACTGGCTATCCGATTGCAAAGGTTGCAGCCAAGATTGCATTGGGCTACACGCTGGATGAAATCAAAAATGCAGTGACAAAGAAAACTTACGCAAGCTTTGAACCTATGCTGGATTACTGCGTAGTAAAAATGCCCCGCCTTCCATTCGATAAATTCATCAGTGCCAAAAGAACCCTGGGAACCCAGATGAAGGCTACCGGTGAGGTCATGAGTATCTGTACCAATTTTGAAGGCGGTTTAATGAAAGCGATCCGTTCTCTGGAACAGCATGTGGACAGCCTTATGTCCTATGATTTTACAAAGCTTACGGACGACGAGATTACGGATACTCTCCGGCTTGTGGATGACAGGCGGATCTGGGTCATTGCAGAGGCATTAAGAAGAGAGTTTTCTTATGAAAAGATCCATGATATCACAAAAATTGATGTGTGGTTCATCGATAAGCTGGCAATTCTTGTGGAGATGGAAGCGACACTAAAAAAGGAGCCGCTTACCATAGAATTATTAAAAGAAGCCAAAAGACTGGAATTTCCGGATACGGTCATTTCCGGCCTGACAGGTATCCATGCAGAGGAAATCCGCAGGATGAGGAAGGATAACGGCATCGCAGCCGCATTTAAAATGGTAGATACCTGTGCTGCGGAGTTTGCGGCAGAAACTCCATACTATTATTCCTGCTTTGGAAGTGAGAACGAAGCTGAGAAAACCAGTGGCAGAAAGAAAGTCCTGGTTCTTGGATCCGGCCCGATCCGTATTGGCCAGGGTATCGAATTTGACTTCTGTTCGGTTCACAGTACATGGAGCTTTGGCAGGGAAGGCTATGAGACAATTATTGTCAATAACAATCCGGAGACGGTAAGTACGGACTTTGATATTGCGGATAAGCTGTATTTTGAACCCCTGACTCCGGAGGATGTGGAAAGCATTGTTGATATTGAAAAGCCAGATGGTGCGGTAGTCCAGTTTGGCGGACAGACGGCCATTAAGCTGACGGAAGCTCTCATGAAGATGGGAGTGCCGATTCTGGGTACTGCGGCAGAGGATGTAGACGCAGCAGAGGACCGGGAGCTGTTTGATAAGATTCTGGAAGAGTGCCAGATCCCAAGACCTGCGGGACAGACGGTATTTACGGCAGAAGAAGCCAAGAAAGCGGCTAACCAGCTTGGGTATCCGGTTTTAGTAAGACCTTCCTACGTTCTGGGCGGACAGGGCATGCAGATCGCAATTTCCGATCAGGATATTGATGAATTCATTGCAATCATCAATCAGATAGCCCAGGAGCACCCGATTCTGGTAGATAAATACATCGTTGGCAAGGAAATTGAAGTTGATGCGGTATGCGATGGAGAAGATATTCTGATTCCGGGTATTATGGAGCATATCGAGAGAGCCGGTGTCCATTCCGGAGACAGCATTTCCGTTTATCCGGCTCAAAGCTTAAGTGAGAAGACAAAGGAAATACTTGTGGAGTATACCAGAAGACTGGCAAGAGCACTTCATGTCAAAGGTATGATCAACATTCAGTTTATTGTCAGCGGCGGGGAGGTTTATGTAATTGAGGTTAATCCCCGTTCCTCCCGTACCGTGCCTTATATCAGCAAGGTTACCGGTATTCCGATCGTTCCTCTTGCAACTCAGGTTATCTGCGGACACTCCATCAAATCCCTGGGGTACGATCCTGGACTCCAGCCGGAGGCAGATTATATAGCTGTAAAAATGCCTGTATTTTCCTTTGAAAAGATCAGGGGAGCGGATATAAGCCTGGGTCCGGAGATGAAATCCACTGGTGAATGTCTGGGGATAGCAAAATCATTCAACGAAGCTCTCTATAAGGCCTTTGCAGGAGCAGGCATCAAGCTGCCAAAGCATAAGAATATGATCATAACCGTTAAGGATTCGGATAAAGAGGAAATCCTTGATATAGCAAGAAGATTTAAAGCACAGGGGTATAAGATATTTTCCACTGCAGGTACAGCCAAAGTATTAAACGACAATGGCATAAAAGCTTTTCAGGTACGGAAGCTGGAACAGGAATCTCCGAACCTGCTGGATTTGATTCTGGGACATGAGATCGATCTGGTAATCGATACTCCGCCTCAGGGAGCAGACAGAAGCAGGGATGGATTTGTAATCAGAAGAAATGCCATAGAAACCGGTGTTACGGTGCTGACCTCCTTGGATACTGCGGCCGCCTTAATAACCAGCATGGAAAACAGGGCAAATGAACTGACGCTGATCGACATTGCACAGGTCAAAAATATATAAGGAAAAAAATTATGGTATTCTACATCAATAAACAGGCGGTTGAGATAAAGACCAGATTTGAGAACGCACCTCTTACCTCTCCTAATGAGGCATGTGCCGCAATCGGGATGCTCTGTAAGATTTATGGCCTTGCAATTCCGTCTAAAAGGGATGTGGTAAGTGAAATGAAAGCAGATCTGCACGCTGCCAGTAAGAATTTGCCGGTGCCATCAGAATTTGCAGCCAAAATATTAACTCTTCTAGATGGATATTATAAAGATGATCCGGTTACGGATGATATTTATGAACTGTTAAAATACAGCTATCATGAACAAAAATAATAAAGTAGAAGAAAGGCTGGAACAGGAAGCAATAGTTCCAGCCTTTTTCTCATTTACATAGGATTTTTAACGAATTGTTTATCAAATTCCGAGTTATAATAATAAAAATTTTTAGGATTTAAATTGGATTTTATTTTTTCTAACGCTTCACCAAACCGCTGAAAATGAACGACTTCTCTTTCCCGGAGAAATTGTAACGGTTCTCTGACATCGGGATCTGGTATGATACGGATCAGATTATCATAGGTGGTTCTTGCTTTCTGTTCTGCAGCCAGGTCTTCGGTTAAGTCTGTAATGGCATCTCCTTTGGACTGGAATTCACAGGCATTAAATGGTACGCCGGCGGCAGCCGTAGGCCACAGGGCCGTGGTGTGATCGATATAATAGGCATCGAACCCGGCTGTTTTTACCTGTTCGATCGTCAGATTTTTAGTCAGCTGGTAAATGATGGAGCTGATAATTTCCAAGTGTCCCAGTTCTTCAGTTCCGATATCTGTTAAGAGACCGCCGACTTCTTTGCATGGCATGGAATATCTTTGGGAAAGATAACGCATGGAAGCAGCCAGCTCTCCATCTGGTCCGCCGAACTGGCTGATGATTAGAGAAGCTGTTTTCGGACAGGTATTTTTGATATTTACAGGAAACTGCAGTCTTTTTTCATAATTCCACATTAACTAGTACCTCCTTCCCATGGCAGCGGGCCGTCCACCCAAGTGAAATGCTTTTGCCCAGCATATCTGGTATGGAATTCTGTTTTGTTATTGGTATCAGGGCAGACACAGTCTATGGTCAGTGGTTCGAAGTTTTCCGCATAGGTCTTTAAAAGCTGCTTCCTTTGTTCCATAGCCTGTTTAAAAGCTGACAATGCATTGGTATCCAGAGGATGAGTGTCCAGATACAAATTCAGGTCATTAATGGTAAAACTGATTTCTGTAATTTGTTTTAAAAGATTTTTCTGATCTGCCATTACTGTTCACCTCCTGTAACATAGAAAGGAAGATTCAGGCATGGGAAGATTGTACCATGTTTTAATGCTGTCTGTGGATCATAGGGTTGTTCCCAGGGCTGCATGGGAATGGTTGCAATAGCAAGTACAGCAGCATCAGCCGGTGCAGCAGGACTTCCTTTTGACGTATTGCAAGTACATGAATTCATACTAACACTCCTTTCAATGATTATTCACTTTCGTTTTTAGTATGGATTATGTTCTGCAAAATACGTTATAAAAAATCTCCCAGAATAACCATAGTGATAATATTGTAATATATGGAAAAATGAAATATAATAAATGTACAGGCATACCTTTACAAAAATGGAAAATAAAAAGACGGGAGAGCAGAGTATTGAGTGACAAAAAATTTGCAGTTTTGATTGATTCGGATAATATTTCGGCAAAATACATTACGAGCATTCTGGATGAGATGACCCGGTACGGTGTCATAACATACAAAAGAATTTATGGTGACTGGACCAGTGCCCAGATGGGAAAATGGAAACAGGAGCTGTTAGAAAATTCGATCACCCCGATTCAGCAGTTTTCCAATACCGTGGGTAAAAACGCTACCGATTCCGCATTGATCATTGATGCCATGGACTTGCTTTATACGGATCATGTGGATGGTTTCTGTATCGTTTCCAGTGACAGCGATTTTACACGTCTTGCAAGCAGACTGCGTGAATCCGGAAAAGAAGTCATTGGAATGGGAGAGGAGAAAACACCCAAATCCTTCCGGGCGGCCTGCACGGTATTTACAAATCTTGAAGTCCTCCTTGACCAGGAGGAAGATGGTACAGGCGGAGGCGCCATTGGAAGAGAGGTTATAGAGCAGGACATCACTTCTATAATATTAGAAAACGATGATAAGAACAAAGCCACCGGGCTTGGAGAAATCGGGAACCGTCTGGTTAAGAAATACTCTGATTTTGATGTGAGAAACTATGGTTACAGTTCACTTTCCAAGTTTCTGGAAGAGATGGACAGCTTTGAACTGAGAAAATCCAATAATGTAGTTACTGTACGGATGAAGGACAACCGTACCAGAAAACAGGAACTGGATGAATATGCGGTAAAGCTTGTAAAGGGCAGCGGGAAAAATGGTATGGAGCTGGCCGCTCTGGGGAATGGCATTCACCGGAAATTTGCAGATTTTAAAGTTAAGGATTATGGTTATTCCACGTTTTCAAAATTTGTAAACAGCATTGGACAGCTGGAAGTTCGGGAAAATAAAAACAATAATAAAACGGTATTTTTAAAAAAAGCTTAATAAGGCTGGTCCGGAAAATTTTTCCGGCCGGCTTTAAGCTTACCAGATTCCAAGAATAATCTGGAGAGCCAGGCTGACCGCTGATATTCCGGCCCAGCAGTAAAAGCCCAGCAGAATTGTTTTTTTTCCCGTCCGGATGAGTTTGATCAAATCTGTGTTGGTTCCAATGGCGCTGCTGCCATAACAATGAAGGATGATGAATTGCATCTTAGGAAAGTGATCGAACAGCAGTCAGGAAAAGGGCAATGTCTGGTATTTGGAGCCACCAGAACGATTGGAGAATATGTGATGCCAGATGCACTTGAGCGATATTTGGATGCTTATCCGGAAGCTGTGGTAAGAATGGCAGTAGAGGATACCAGTAGAGGATACCAGAGAACTTCTTGGAAAGCTGAATCAGGGGGAGATTGAATTTGCTATAGTAGAGGGATTCTTTCAGAAAAAGGAATATGATTTTCTGGTTTATGATTCGAATCCTTTTGCAGCAGTCTGTGCTCCTGCATATACCTTTCGAAAAGAGGTCAAAAGAATAGAAGACCTTCTTTCGGAGATTTAATAGAGATCAGCAATATAGGCGCCATTAAGCACATGGTATCCAGTGGGAAAGGCATTACGTTTGTGTATGAAGCGGCGGTAAGTAAAGAATTGGAAGAAGGAAGACTTAAAAGGATTGAACTGGAAGATTTTCAGTTAACACACGATTTTACCTTTATATGGAGGAAAGGAAGTATATATAATACTTATTATAGAGATCTTTTTGATTTGCTTTTTGGAAGTGGAAATTCCAAGAAAACTTTACTGTAATCAGGAAAATTTATGGTTCATAAAAAAGAAAAAAATTGACAAAAAAGTGTTGACAATTAATACAATTCATATTATACTAATGAGGCAGTCGGGAGCGGGGGGACAAAAAGCCGAAGAAGACAGCAAAAAATGTTGATAAACTGGGATCTTAGCTCAGCTGGGAGAGCATCTGCCTTACAAGCAGAGGGTCACAGGTTCGAGCCCTGTAGGTCCCATTGATGAATGAATTTCATCGAATGAATATAATATGGCGGAATAGCTCAGTTGGCCAGAGCACACGGTTCATACCCGTGGTGTCGAGAGTTCGAATCTCCCTTCCGCTACTTTAGGAAAACACATTGGAAGTCTGACGTTTGAGTTAGATTCAATGTGTTTTTTTATGGGAAAGAAGTCTTTAATGGTTAAATATCATGGGCAGTATCAAAGACACATGAGGCATCTTTTATTTAACTCTGATAAGATCCAGCTGAAAAGCATTGAACGAATCTGTATTCTCTAGGTCGTAAAATTTTATCCAGTAGAAGTTATTATAAAATTCTGCACCAAGTTCTTCTTTGCTTCCGTACCAGTCAACATATGTTACCCAGTCTCCGTTCTCTTGTTTTACCTCCAATAATTTTATTGAAATGTCAAAAATTTTTCGATTTATTGAGAAATATTAAGCTATTATATACTAGATGAGGAACAAATACAATGAAAAATCGCTGTTTTTTAAAAATATATGTGATTTGTCTTTTGATTCTCTATATTTCGACAAGATCGAGTGGTCTTTTTCCATTTTTTTTATATTCATTTTGACTGTTTTATGTTATACTTACATATAGTAAAAGGTGGAGGGATTCCATGTACTATTTTATTGTAAACCCGAACTCACGCTGCGGACGGGGAAGAATTATCTGGAAAAAACTTGAAAAAACATTAATAACCGGCGAAGTGGAGTACCAGGCATTTCTAACGGAAAAGCCGGGAGATGCCAGGGTATTTGCAAGGGAACTGACGGAAGGCTGCAGGGAATCAAGCGTTATCATTGCCGTTGGTGGAGATGGAACTGTTAATGAAATACTGGACGGGCTGTTCTTTAGCGGATCTGTTACGTTAGGGTATATTCCGGCAGGATCCGGCAATGATCTGGCCAGAAGCTTAAGGCTTCCCAAAAGTCCGGTCAGGTGTTTGAAAAAGATTCTGCATCCGAAATATTATAAGCTTATGGATTATGGTGTTCTGTCCTATGGAGAAGGTGAAATATCCCACAGGCGCTTTATGGTCAGCGCAGGAATCGGGATGGATGCGGCTGTCTGCCACAATCTTCTCTATTCAAGGTCAAAAGGGCTGTTTCATAAGCTCCATATAGGGAAGATCGCCTATCTTCTGATTGGAATAAAGCAGCTGGCTCTGGCAAAGCCTTCAAAGGGCCACATTCTCCTTAACGGTGTTCAGAAGATTGAATTTAATCACGCATATTTTATATCCGTTCATATCCATCCCTATGAGGGAGGAGGATTTAAATTTGCTCCCGATGCAAGCTTTGAGGATGGAAAGCTGTCCATATGCGTAATGAATAACAGGAAGAAGCGCAAGCTGGTACCCGTACTGTTCAATTCTCTTTTGGGCAGAAAGTCATTGAATAAGGGGACCAGATTTTATACCTGTGAAGAAGTGATGATTCATATGGACCGTCCAATGGCAGTCCATGTAGACGGAGAAAGCTGTTTCTGCCAGAATGACGTGCAGCTTCGATGTATTGGAAAGAAACTGCGTATGATTGTATAGATATGTATATAGATAGAAGAAAGGGATTAGTATGAGAATCGGTCAGGGATACGATGTGCATAAACTAACCGAAGGAAGAGAACTGATTTTGGGAGGAGTAAAGATTCCTTATGAGAAAGGTCTTTTAGGCCATTCTGATGCCGATGTTCTGGTCCATGCGGTAATGGATGCCCTTTTAGGAGCAGCGGCGCTGGGAGATATCGGAGAACATTTCCCGGATACAGACCCTGAATATAAGGGAATATCAAGTATCGAACTTTTAAAACATGTAGGAAGGCTCCTGGAGAAGAGCGGATATGTAATTGAGAATATTGATGCAACCATCATTGCACAGAAACCAAAGCTGCTGGCCTACCGGCTGAAGATGGCAGAAAATATAGCTGATGCCTTAAATCTGCCGGCAGGCAGGGTGAATGTAAAGGCTACAACAGAGGAAGGACTTGGCTTTACAGGAAGCGGAGAGGGGATCTCATCACAGGCAGTTACCCTGCTTACGTCCGTGGAAGATTACTGTTATGATGACCGAATCATGACAGGAGACTGCGGAGGATGCGGAGGATGCAGCCGGAAACCGTAAAAACACGCCCGTGGGTTCCTTACAGTTAGCCCGCCGGTCCCCAGGAGAATAAGCTGGCCTGGTTCATGCCTGCGTAAAAAAGGAATGATGAAAGGGAGATACCATGAAGATTTTTAATACATTATCCAGACAGAAAGAAGAATTCGTACCATTAGAGCCAGGAAAAGTCAAAATGTATGTCTGCGGGCCTACGGTTTACAATTTCATTCACATTGGCAACGCCAGGCCTATGATTGTATTTGACACGGTCAGAAGATATTTTGAATATAAGGGCTATGAGGTGAATTTCGTTTCCAACTTTACAGATGTGGATGATAAAATCATTAAGAAAGCCATTGAAGAGGGCGTGGATGCGGACACCATATCCAGGCGGTACATTGAAGAATGCAAAAAGGATATGGAAGGCATGAACATCAAACCGGCTACCCAAAATCCTCTGGCTACGGAGGAGATCTGCGGAATGCTGGAAATGATAGAAAGTCTGATAGACTCCGGCCACGCTTATGCGGCTTTGGATGGAACGGTTTATTTCCGTACCAAATCCTTTGCAGAATATGGAAAGCTGTCCCATAAGAACTTAGAGGACCTGCAGTCCGGTTTCCGTGAGATTAAGGTGACCGGTGAGGATGGGAAAGAGGACTCTTCGGATTTTGTGCTTTGGAAACCGAAAAAAGAAGGAGAGCCCTACTGGGATTCCCCATGGTGCCAGGGCCGTCCGGGCTGGCATATAGAATGCTCTGTCATGTCTAAGAAGTATCTTGGAGACCAGATAGATATCCATGCAGGCGGAGAAGATCTGATCTTCCCTCATCATGAGAATGAGATCGCTCAGAGCGAGGCGGCTAACGGGAAAGAATTTGCGAAGTACTGGATGCATAATGCGTTTTTAAATATTGATAATAAAAAAATGTCCAAATCTCTGGGTAATTTTTTTACCGTAAGGGAGATCAGCGAAAAATATGACCTCCAGGTGCTGCGTTTCTTCATGTTAAGTGCCCATTACAGAAGTCCGCTCAACTTCAGTGCGGATTTAATGGAGGCGTCAAAGAACGGGCTGGAGAGGATTCTGACAGCGGCAGATAAGCTTAGGAGCCTGGAAGCTTCTGCAAAAACAGTAGATCTCCGAAGCGTGGAAGATAAAAAGGCTGTGGAAGATCTGGTTTCCAAATTTGAGTCTGCCATGGAGGATGATTTTAATACGGCAGATGCCATATCCGCCGTTTTTGAGCTGGTAAAATTAAGCAATTCCACTGCAGGAGAGGATAGCTCCAGGGAATATGCGGCCTTCTTAAAGGTAACCATCGAAAGACTCTGCGATGTACTGGGAATCAGTACGGAAAAAGAAGAAGAGATTCTGGAAGGCGGGATAGAAGCCATGATCGAAGAGAGACAACAGGCCAGAAGGGACAAAAATTTTGCACTTGCTGATGAGATCCGCGGGAACCTTCTTAATAAGGGCATTGTTCTGGAGGACACCAGGGAAGGTGTAAAATGGAAGAGAATATAACAACAATTTCTGCTTTCTCTGAATTTTTTAAGGAGACATTTCAGTTAAAGGAAGTAGAAGCAAATAATTATTCCCCTTTGGCGCTGGCCTATATCGGTGATGCGGTGTACGAAGTAATAGTGCGTACAAAGGTCATGAATCATGGAAGCACCCAGGTAAATAATATGCATAAAAAAAGTGCCAGGCTGGTGAATGCGGGAACTCAGGCAGAGATGATCCGCAGACTTCTGGATGATGAGGAGCTGACACCGGAAGAGGTGGCGGTATACAAACGGGGGCGCAACGCAAAATCCGGGACCACGGCAAAGCACGCAACCATTGCCGATTACAGGAACGCAACCGGATTTGAAGCGCTGTGCGGCTACCTGTATTTAAACGGCAGTCTGAACCGTCTGGTTACGCTGGTGGGCAGAGGACTTGAAAAGATAGGAGAACTGGAATGATAGAGGAATTTACGATAGAAGGAAGAAACGCAGTATTGGAGGCATTTCGGTCCGGTAAGACAATCGATAAGCTGTATGTGCAGAAGGGTGTCCAGGATGGCCCCATCCAGTCCATTCTCCGGGAGGCTAAAAAGAAGGATACCGTTATTCAGTTTGTGGAAAGAGAGCGGCTTGATCAGATGTCAGAGGAAAGGCATCACCAGGGAGTCATCGCTCATGCGGCAGCCTACGAATACGCTGAGGTGGAAGATATGCTGAAAGCTGCCGGGGAAAAGGGAGAACCGCCTTTTCTTTTCCTTTTAGACGGGATCGAGGATCCTCATAATCTGGGGGCCATAATCCGTACTGCCAATTTAGCGGGAGCCCATGGAGTTATCATTCCAAAACGCCGTGCTGTGGGGCTTACGGCCACAGTTGCAAAGACTTCTGCCGGGGCGCTTAACTATACGCCCGTAGCGAAAGTAACCAATCTGACAGCAGCCATTGAAGAATTAAAACAAAAAGGCATGTGGTTTGTCTGTGCCGATATGGAGGGGGAACTAATGTACCGGCTTGATTTAAAGGGGCCCATAGGCCTTGTGATCGGAAGTGAGGGAACTGGTGTTGGAAGACTTGTCCGGGAAGCCTGTGATATGACGGCCTCCATACCTATGAAAGGTGACATTGATTCCCTGAATGCTTCTGTAGCAGCAGGTGTGCTGGCTTATGAAATTGTAAGGCAGCGGTTGGTATAACAGACTAGGAGATGATGATATGAAAAAGAATGGTGCGGCTTTGGCAACAGTCTGTGCAGTCATATTGATTTCTGTATACGGCTGTGCTTCCGGCAACCGCATAACTGCAGCGGACAGTACACAGGGGAGCATCGAGTGGAAAACCGTTGTAAGCATTGCTGATGAAGCTGTTCCTCTGTATGCAAAACCGGAGGGAAGCAATGTAAAAACCCCGGCTGCCTCCGGTACTGTTACCTACAGCAGCAATTCCGTTGTAATCGATGCATCGAATACGAGTCATGGGTATGTGATGGTCCAGTATACCGGTAATGCATCGAAAATAAAAGTACAAGTGATAAAAAACGGCGGAGAGACTTATACATATGATCTAAATGCCAGATCTTCCTATGAGGTATTTCCTCTGACGGAAGGAAATAGTACGTATATGGTCCGGGTCCTTGAACAGGTACAGGGAACCCAGTATGCTGTTAAATCCAGCAAAGAGCTCACAGTGACTCTGGCGGATGAGTTCGAACCATTCCTTTACCCAAACCAGTATGTAAATTTTACGGCAGGAAGTGCGGTTGTCCGGAAAGGTGCAGAGCTTGCGGCACCTGCAGCTGATGCCATTGGTGTGGTTACCAATGTTTATAATTTCGTTGTAAATAACTTCACCTACGATACGGCACTGGCTAATTCGGTCCAATCCGGATATCTGCCCAATGTTGACAATGTACTGGACCAGAAAAAGGGGATATGTTTTGATTATGCAGCAGTCATGACAGCCATGCTGCGGTCCCAGAATATTCCTACAAAGCTTGTGGTGGGTTATACGGGAAGCCTTTATCATGCCTGGGTAAATGTATACATTGACGGGCAGGGCTGGGTGGATAACATCATTTATTTTGACGGATACGACTGGAAGCTCATGGATCCTACTTTTGCTTCTTCAGGAGGTAATGACCCGTCTGTTAAGGAATACATCAAAAACAGTTCTAATTATAAAGCAAAATATACATATTAAGAATTTCACAGGAAAAAGGAGAAACGACATATGGCAAAGGAAGCGAAAAAACAATATTCCCCCAGGGAACTTTCCGCTTTCTGTCTCCAGATATCGATTCTTCTGCATGCGGCGATCCCTCTTGACGAGGGATTGTCTGTTATGGCGGAGGATGCGGCGTGGGATGAAGAAAAAAAGATCCTGCTTAAGATGGCAGAGGAGGCAGAGCTTGGTATTCCTTTCTCAAAAGTACTGGAGGAAACGGGTGCTTATCCGCCTTATGTAATTCGAATGGCAAAGCTGGGAGAAGAGACCGGGACCCTGGATCAGGTGATGGAATCGTTGGCTGAATATTACGAAAAAGAGCATATCCTTATGAAAAATATAAAGAATGCGGTCACCTATCCGATAATCATGATTTTTATGCTTCTTGTGGTACTTCTTGTATTATTTACAAAGGTCATGCCGGTTTTTGAAAATGTATATGAACAGCTGGGGGCAGAGATGCCGCCGGTTTCTCTTGCTGCAACAAGGCTGGGCGGTGTATTCTGTACAGCAGGGCTGGCAGCGGGAATACTCCTGTCCTTAGTGGCTGGAGTGGTGTGGCTGTCCGGCAGAGAGGGGAGAGAGTTTCCTGCAGCTGAACGCCTGATCCAATGGACGAAAAGAAGGAGCCGGATCGCCTTTTCAATAGCGAACCGCCGGTTTACTTCCGTTCTGGCACTGACCCTTCACAGCGGACTGGATCTTATAAAAGGCATGGAGCTGGCTGGAGAGCTTGTGGAAAACCCCATGGTAGAAGAGAAGATAAAGGCCTGTGCAAAAGACCTTGATGCAGGAACGGATTATTATACCGCCATGAAGAATACTGGACTGTTTAAAGGGTTCTATGTACAGATGATAAAGGTGGGCACAAGAAGCGGGCGTTTAGACAGCGTAATGGCGGAAATATCTAAAAGCTATGAAGAAGAGGCGGATACCGCCATGGAACATATGATAAGCCGGTTTGAACCCACAGTGGTAGCAATACTGGCTGTTGCGGTAGGATTGGTCCTTCTTTCCGTAATGCTTCCGCTGACTGGAATTTTATCAGCGATCGGTTAGGAGGGATTGGGTTGAAAAGATGGAAACGCTTCCTTAAGGGAATCTGGGGCTATCTGATTTCCCTGGCTGTATTTGCCTGTGTAATCGTTTTTTTTGTATCCGGTGTTATTCTTTTTTCAAAAAAGGCAGATGCAAAAGGTGCAGAAACACTTCGGGATGCCATTCGAAGGGCATCTGTCCAGTGTTATGCTATTGAAGGAAGGTATCCGCCAAGTGTGGAATATCTGGAGGAAAATTATGGAATACAGATTGACAGGAACCGGTATGATGTATTTTACAGCGGCTTTGCCTCTAATTTCATGCCGGATATTACCGTTAATTTGCATCCGCATGAACAATAACCGGAGGTAGTCTCATGAGTGGGAAAGATAGCAGGAACGGCCGGCTGGCCGGTTCCCTGTTTACCATACTGCTGTTTCTCGTATTTATACTTTGTGCCCTGTTTTCAGTTCTCATTGGCGGCAGGGTCTATGAAAATATCAGCATCAGGACAGAAAACACCTATCAGAAAGATGTGGCTCTCAGTTACATAGCCAATAAGGTAAGGCAGACAGATGAGGCAGGAAGGGTATCTCTTACGGAAATAAAGGGGGTCAAGGTCCTCAGACTGGAACAGAAGATACAGGATTCGGTCTATGCCACGTACATCTATTATCAGGATGGAAGGTTATGGGAACTTTTTACGGATGCGGACAGCGGTCTGGGAGCCGGTGACGGGAATGAGATTATGGAATGCAGTATGGTATCTATGGAATTGTCCGGGAATCTGCTTCATGTAAAAACGGAAGGAGAGGGCGGAGGCGGCCTCTGGCTTTCCCTAAGGAGCGGAGGTCTGAAAGATGAATAGAAAGCAGCGGTCAGGCGTGTTCATGATGGAGATGATTGCAGTTGTATGTTTCTTTATTCTTTGTACAGGCATCTGCGTACAAACCTTTGTGAAGGCCGATTTGATAAGCCGGAAAGCATCCGATCTAAACCAGGGCGTGCTGATTGCACAAAGCATAGCAGAAGTCTGGAAAGCTGAGGGGCCGGAAGGATTACAGAAACAGTTCCTTGCTGAACATGAAGAGGACCGGGCGGAAGGTTATCAGATGGGGTTTGATGGAAACGGGGATCCCTGCAGGATTGCAGATGCTTATTTTTATGTAAAGACGGAGCTGTCTGATCCGGGTCAGGCAGAAATAACCGTAAGCCGGGGAGGTAATTCTGTATACAGCCTTAACGTAAGCAGGCATGAACCCTAATATTAACGGAGGTGGAAGCATGGCAAAACATGAAAACGGATACAGAGCAGGTATCGGCAGTCCATCCCTTATTTTACTATTTATTGTCATGTGCCTTGTGACCTTTGGAATGCTTTCCCTCAGTACGGCAAAAGGTGAGAAGAATCTGGCAGAGCGCAATGCTCTGGCAGTAAAGGAGTATTACCGGGCGGACAGTGAGGGTGAGACATTTTACCGTATGGTATCTGAAAAAACGGCGGCAGTCTGTAAGAAGAGCTCTGACCAGAAAGAACGTGAACAGCTGTTAAGCCGGGAACTGGGAGAATGCTATCGACCGGAACTTGGGACTGTGATTAAGAAAATTGCCATGGAGCGGTCACAGGCACTTTCCATTGAACTGGTACCGCTGCTTGATGGAAACGGAAAATTGTTTATATCACAGTGGAAGGTAATCCAGACAGAAGATTTAGAGATTGATGATTCCATGCCGGTGTGGACCGGAGGGGAGAACAAATGAGCAGGAGTGAACGATGAAAGTAATAGATTTATTAAGCTCTGCCGTGGCGCAGAATGCATCAGATATTTTTCTGGTACCCGGCATGCCCTTTTCATATAAAATCGGGAGCAGGATCGTATACCAGAATGAGGAAAAACTGTTTCCTGTTCAGATGGAGGCGCTGATTACAGAACTATACGGTCTGGCCGGAAATCGCAGCATGGAGAAGGTACGGGAGCATGGAGACGATGATTTTTCCTTTGCCCTACCGGGAGTTTCCAGGTTCCGTTCCAGTGTATTCCGGCAAAGGGGTTCCCTGGCGGCGGTAATTCGTGTGGTGACCTTTGACCTGCCCGATTATAAAGCGCTTCATATTCCGGAGAATGTTATGAATATTGCCAGAATGACAAAGGGATTTGTATTAGTGACAGGACCGGCAGGCAGCGGTAAGACCACGACACTGGCCTGCATTATTGATAAGATAAACAACAGCCGGAACGCCCATGTCATAACGTTGGAAGATCCGTTGGAATACCTGCACCGACATAAACAGAGTGTTGTAACCCAGAGAGAGGTCACGACGGATACGGACAGCTATGTAACCGGTCTGCGGGCGGCCTTAAGGCAGGCTCCTGATGTGATCCTGGTAGGTGAGATGAGGGATTATGAAACCATAAGGATTGCCATGACGGCTGCGGAGACCGGTCATCTGGTGATTTCTACCCTGCATACGGTTGGAGCGGCCAATACCATTGACCGCATCATCGATAATTTTCCTCCGAACCAGCAGCAGCAGATTCGGATGCAGCTTTCCATGGTCGTACAGGCAGTGGTGTCCCAGCAGCTGATTCCCACTGTGGATGGCGGGGTTTATCCTGCATTTGAAATCATGTTTTTCAGCAATGCGATCAGAAATATGATTCGTGAATCAAAGACACACCAGATTGATTCAGTAATAGCTACCGGACAGAAAGAAGGAATGGTCTCCATGGATACCAGCCTGCTGAACTTATATAAAGAAGGGAGGATCAGCAGGGAGAATGCCGTCATTTACAGCAGCAACAGTGAATTAATGACCAAAAAAATAGACAGGGGATTGTAGAGAGAATAGTTTTCGAACCAAACAGGTACACTAGCTGTAAGAATAACAGGAGAGTGGTTTATGATGAGAGCTGATAAAAGAAAGGTTGCGTTAGTGGGTACTGGCATGGTGGGGATGAGCTATGCGTATTCCATGCTGAACCAGAGTGTCTGCGATGAGCTGGTTCTGATCGATATCAACAAAAAAAAGGCAGAGGGGGAAGCCATGGATCTAAACCATGGACTTGCTTTTTCAGCGTCTAACATGAGAATATATGCCGGGGATTACCGGGATTGTTCGGATGCGGATATTGTTGTGATCTGTGCAGGGGTGGCACAGAAGCCGGGAGAAAGCAGGCTTGATCTCTTAAAACGCAATGCAGCCGTATTTGAATCCATAGTACAGCCGGTAACGGAGTCCGGTTTTATTGGAATTTTTCTGGTGGCTACCAATCCGGTAGATATTATGACAAGAATTACCTATTCTCTGTCCGGCTTTAATCCAAAGAGGGTGCTGGGCAGCGGCACTGCCCTGGATACGGCCCGGCTCCGTTATCTGCTTGGGGATTCCCTGCGGGTCGACCCAAGGAATGTCCACGCTTATGTCATGGGAGAGCACGGAGACAGCGAATTCGTTCCATGGAGCCAGGCCATGATTGCAACCAAACCGATTCTTTCCCTTTGCGGCAGCGGAGGGGAGGATGATATGGTCTGCAGGGAAGAGTTAAACCGGATCGAGGAAGAGGTCCGCGGAGCTGCATACCGTATTATTGAAGCGAAGCAGGCTACTTATTATGGAATCGGTATGGCTCTGACCAGAATTACCCGGGCTATCCTGGGCGACGAGAACAGCGTCTTAACGGTATCGGTCATGCTGAGGGGAGAATACGGGCAGTCTGAGGTATACGCCGGAGCACCCTGTATCATTAATAAGAATGGGGTACAGAGAATCCTGCCTCTGTCCCTGACGGAAGAAGAAATGAAACAGTTTCAAAAATCCTGTGATACCCTTCGGGACAGCTTTGAGGGTATTTTTTAAAAGAACCTGTTTTTACAGGTACGGCGATGGAGAGGGCAGGAAACGGGCAAAGGATATCCTGTCCTCTTCAGTATTTTAAATTTTTGCTATTTTATGTAATTAATAAAAAACTTAAAATAATGTTGACAAATAGATTTTCCCATGCTATGATGTACAAGGTTCGAGCGGCGAACGAAAAAATGCTGATGTGGCACAGGTGGTAGCGCACCTCATTGGTAGTGAGGAGGTCACGGGTCCGAGTCCCGTCATCAGCTTTGAAAACAAACGGGAAGTCTTAAATAAAGAGGCTTCTCTTTTTTGTCATATAAAAAAAGGTGATAAGCGGGAGGCGCATTTTATGGGAAAACGTAAAAAAAAGCACAAAAGTGCATGGTCTATATTTTTCCGGCCTATTAAAGTCATTCTTTTCGTATTTCTAACGGTAATGGTCTTGGGCTGCCTGGCCGGCGGCGTCATTTTTTTTAAGTATCAGGCTGAGATCCTGACCTGTAAAGAAAAGGCCGATTCCATAATCAGCAATACAAGCAGGACGGATTTTTCCCAACCGATGGATACGAGAATTTACGATTCTGATGGAACTCTGATTGGAACCATTAATTCCGGTCATTATGAATATGTTCCGATTACGGATATCAGTAAGAATCTTCAGAATGCTTATATAGCACAGGAGGACAGAAGATTTTACAAACATCATGGCATTGATTACCTTGGTCTTTTACGTGCCGGTGTGGTGCTTGTTAAAAATAAAGGGACCATAACCCAGGGAGGCAGCACCATTACCCAGCAGGTGATCAAGAATACCTACTTAACACAGGATAAGACGTTTCAAAGGAAACTGACGGAATTTTTTACCGCTCCACGGATGGAGGAGAAATACACCAAAGCAGATATTATGGAATTCTACTGCAATACCAATTTCTATGCTAACCGGTGTTACGGAGTGGCAGAGGCCAGCCGTTATTATTTTGATAAGGACGCAAAGGATCTGACTGTCTGGGAAGCAGCTACCCTGGCGGGAATCAGCAATAATCCGTCAAGGTACGACCCGGTTTCCCATCCGGAAAACTCAAAGAAAAAGAGAGACCAGATCATCGATAATATGGCTCTTTGTAAGCTCATAACGGAAGAAGAAAGGGATTATGCAAAGAACCAGACCATAACCGTTGCTAAAGTATACGAAGCCGGAACTACGGAAAATTATCAGACAAGCTATGCGATTCATTGTGCAGCGCTGGAACTGATGAAGAATGACGGGTTTGTTTTTCAGTATGTGTTTAATAATCAGGCGGCTTATGATTCCTATAAGGAACAGTACCAGGAGCTTTATCAGGCAAAGAGCGATATGATCCGAAACGGTGGGTTTGAAATACATACCAGTCTGGAAACTGCTGTCCAGACAACCCTTCAGGATACCATTGACAAACGGCTGGAAGGCTTCACCGACCGGCAGGATAACGGGAAATATGCCCTTCAGGGTGCTGCGGTCTGTATTGATAACCGGACCGGATATGTGGTAGCCATTACCGGGGGCCGGGGCACAGATGATGAGTACAACCGGGGATTTTTAAGCAAGCGGCAGCCGGGATCGACCATAAAACCTCTGATCGATTATGCACCGGCCTTTGAAACCGGATTCTATTACCCATCCAGGCATGTAAACGATCATCTGTTTGACAATGGACCCAAGAACAGCGGCGAAAAGTATTATGGCAGTGTTTCGGTCAGAGAGGCACTTAACAGGAGCCTTAATACCGTGGCCTGGCAGATACTTGCCGATATCGGAGTAGATACGGGGATCCGTTATCTGGGTAAGATGCACTTTGCCGGTTTAAGCTATCTGGACAACGGAAACATCAGCATGAGCATCGGAGGCTTTACGGAAGGTGCCAGGGTGGTGGATATGGCCAGAGGATATTCCGTTCTGGCCAATAAAGGTATGTACAGCAGCAATACCTGTATTACCAGCATAGAGAGCCAGTATGAAGGTGAGATATTTGAGGCGAATCTGTCAGATGAGAGGATTTTCACCGAGGATACTGCTTATATGATTACGGATGTATTAAAGGGAACTCTGGATAAGCCTTACGGCACGGGCTACGGACTGGGTCTTGATATACCAGCGGCCGGCAAGACCGGGACTACAAACAGCAGTAAGGATACCTGGTTCTGCGGATATACAAAGTACTACACCACTGCTGTCTGGGTGGGATATGACACTCCGAAGGCTATGCCTGGTATCTATGGAAAAACCTATGCGGGAAAGATCTGGCATGATTTCATGGCCGAGATCAATAAAGACCTTCCTTTACAGGACTGGGAGATGCCGGCAACCGTTTCTCTTTGGAATGTAGATTCCGCAGGGGAGAAAACAACCTATGAGACAGGATTGAAGGATTTGTTTTCCTCTGTGGCAGAAGCTGCCGCCAGGGCTGATGCAGATAAGTGGGAGGAAGAGGAGGAGCGCAAGAAGCAGGAGTCTCAGGCTCAGAAGGAGCTGGAGGCGGCACAGGCATCCAAACAGGCGGTGGAGGAGGCTGCTGCCGGTCTGCAGTCCATCATTGGGGATTTGAACGCCATGGATCACCGTGACAGCACCACGGATGAAAAAATAAATACCGCCCGCATCCTTTTGGACCAGTTAAATGCTACAGAATATTATGATGGGTTAAAGCAGCAGCTTGATGAGGCTGTTGACCACGTATTATCCCTGCCGGAGGCGGAAGAACAGTCCCAGAAGCCTCAGGAAATAGGTCCGGGAATAAAAGGACCGGGAAGAAGTTCCGGTACGGTACATCCAGGGAGAGAAAAACCGGATCAGACTGAGGAACCGGGACCTTTGGATTCCTGGGCAGAAACAGCCGGTCCGGGAATGTGATAAAAATAAACTATTTTAGGGATTGATTTTTTAAAAGGCGGCTGTTATCCTTATTTAGGAAAATAATTCAGGAAAGGAAGTGAACCAGAGTGGAAGGTCGAAGTCAGAAGATGGAAGCAGACAATTATCATAAGCGTGTGGTAGTGGGACAGAGTCAGGTATTTCGGTTCTGCTCTGGCTTCACTGCCGTTTAAAGAGGACAGCTCTCTGCGTTTATGATAGCCATTTGTTACAGGATTAATCTGTAATAATGGCTATTTTGCTTTGCTGCTTCCATAAAACCATGACAGTAAACAGGTTCATATGGAGGAAGAAACAAATGCAGGAGAAATTCAATATGGAAGAGCTGATGGAGCTGGCTTGCAGCCGTCAGTTCCGCAAATTAAAGGAAGTACTTGAGGAATTCAATGAAATGGACATTGCCGCGTTCATAGAGGCATTGGACTCTGAGAAAACAGTGGTCGTGTTCCGAATGCTGCCAAAGGAGCTGGCCAGTGATGTATTCGCATGTCTGGAAGTTGAGAAACAGAAGCACATAATAAACAGCATAACCGACCACGAACTGGGAGCGATCATTGAAGACCTGTTTGTGGATGATGCCGTTGATATGCTGGAGGAACTGCCTGCTAATGTGGTAAAGAGAGTGCTTCAGAACGCTGCTGCGGATACCAGAAAGCTGATCAACCAGTTTTTAAAATACCCGGAAAACAGTGCTGGAAGTATCATGACTGCAGAGTATGTGGGGCTTAAGAAAACCATGACGGTAGAGCAGGCATTTGCCTATATCAGAAAGAATGGTGTGGATAAGGAGACCATTTATACCTGTTATGTCATGGATTCCAAGAGAAGACTGGAGGGAGTGGTTACCGTAAAGGATCTGCTGATGAATCCATATGAGATGACCATAGGGGACATCATGGATACTTATGTCATAAAAGCAGTTACCACGGAGGATCAGGAGGAGGTGGCGGTGAACTTCCGTAAATACGATCTCTTAAGCCTGCCGGTGGTGGATCATGAGGAACGCCTGGTTGGAATCGTTACCGTTGATGACGTTGTTGATGTCATGGAACAGGAAGCCACAGAGGACTTTGAGAAGATGGCTGCCATGTTACCAAGTGAAAAGCCATATTTAAAGACCAGTGTTTTTAAGCTGGCCCAAAACCGGATTGTCTGGCTGCTTGTTCTGATGATCAGCAGTATGATCACCGGGGGAATCCTGGCCAGATACGAGGCAGCCTTTGCGGTCATACCGCTGCTTGTGACCTTTATCCCCATGCTGACAGATACCGGCGGAAATGCAGGCAGCCAGAGCAGCACCATGATCATCCGCGGAATGGCTGTGGGAGAAATTGGAACCAGAGATGTATTCCGGGTGGTTTTTAAGGAATTAAAGGTGGCCTTGATCGTAGGACTGATCCTGGGTATCGTAAATTATATCCGTCTTGCCATTCTCTATCCGGGGCAGGAGCTGCTTTGTCTGACTGTTGTGTTAAGTCTTATGATCACGGTAGTTCTGGCAAAGACGATCGGGGCGGTTCTTCCTCTTGTAGCTAAGGTATTCCGGCTGGATCCGGCCATTATGGCGGCACCGTTAATTACTACGATTGTAGATGCAGTCAGTTTAATCATCTATTTTCAGCTGGCCTGTAAACTTATGGGATTGTGAATAAGGAAGAAAATTCCGCTAAATCATTGTATTTTCAAGTAGTTCGTTATATAATGAATTTCACGGCTTTTTTAAAAGGCCCATCATGAGATAGAAGATATAGGAGTGTGTTCATAATGAGTAAGATAAGAACAAGATATGCGCCAAGTCCTACGGGCCGCATGCACGTAGGAAACTTAAGAACTGCATTATATGCGTACCTGATTGCAAAGCATGAAGACGGAGATTTCCTTCTCCGCATCGAAGATACGGATCAGGAACGTTATGTGGAAGGTGCAGTCGAGATTATTTATAGAACCCTTGAAGAGACCGGACTGATCCATGATGAAGGACCGGATAAGGATGGTGGTGTAGGTCCTTATGTCCAGAGTGAACGCCATGCATCCGGGATTTATCTGGAATATGCAAAGAAGCTGGTGGAGAAGGGAGAGGCATATTACTGCTTCTGTACCCAGGAAAGGCTTGATTCCCTTAAAAAGACAGTAGAAGGCCAGGAGATCATGACTTATGATAAGCACTGTCTCCATCTTTCTAAGGAAGAAGTGGAAGCGAAACTGGCTGCAGGAATGCCGTATGTCATACGCCAGAATAATCCCACAGAAGGAACGACTACTTTTCATGATGAGATTTACGGTGATATCACGGTAGATAACTCAGAGCTTGACGACATGGTTCTGATTAAATCCGATGGATATCCTACTTATAATTTTGCAAATGTAGTAGATGACCATCTGATGGGAATTACCCATGTGGTGAGAGGCAACGAATACCTTTCTTCCTCTCCAAAGTATAACCGTTTATACAGTGCGTTTGGCTGGGAAGTACCTGTTTACGTTCATTGTCCGCTGATTACCAATGAAGAACATAAGAAACTTAGCAAAAGAAGCGGACACGCTTCCTATGAGGATTTAATCGATCAGGGTTTTGTGTCTGAGGCAGTCGTTAACTATGTGGCGCTTTTGGGCTGGTCACCGGCTGATAACCAGGAGATTTTCTCTCTGGTGGATCTGGTAAGGGAATTTGATTACCGTAATATCAGTAAATCACCGGCTGTATTTGATATGACAAAGTTAAAATGGATGAACAGTGAGTACATGAAGTCCATGAGCTTTCCCCGGTTCTATGAACTGGCAGAGCCTACCCTTAAGTCCGTGATCAAAAAAGATCTGGATCTGAAAAAGATAGCAGCCATGGTAAAAACAAGGATTGAGATATTTCCGGATATAGCAGGTCATATTGATTTCTTTGAGGCGCTTCCGGAGTATGATCCTGCTATGTATACCAATAAGAAAATGAAAACCGGAAGCGAAACTTCCCTTTCTGTATTGCAGGATGTTCTTCCAATTCTTGAAGCTCAGGATGATTACAGCAATGATGCCCTGTATCATACGCTGTCTGAATATGTTTCTTTAAAGGAATGCAAGACCGGCTTTGTTATGTGGCCTATTCGTACTGCGGTGTCGGGAAAGCAGATGACTCCGGCAGGCGCCACCGAGATTATGGAGGTTCTTGGAAAAGAAGAGACACTTATCAGGATAAAAAAAGGAATCGAGCTTTTAAGCAATGGGGCAGTATAAGTTATAATATAGAAGCAGAGGCTCCGGCTGTGGCCGGATCTCTGCTTTTCTTTGACTTGACCTGAAGGCTTTATGCGAAGCAGCAGATAAATATGGAGGATTCATGAAGGAACAAGTTACGTTTGAGGGGGCACAGAAGGAAGCGGTACTCCATGACAAAGGTCCTATGCTGGTTCTTGCCGGGCCCGGTTCTGGAAAGACATTTACCATTACTCACCGAATATGCCATCTGATTGAACAGCACGGTGTAAATCCAGCAAATATTCTGGTCATTACCTTTACCAAAGCAGCAGCCAGGGAGATGAAGGAGCGTTTTGAAGGCCTTTTGGATGGCAGACCGTCTGCGGTCAGTTTTGGAACCTTTCACGCCATTTTTTTCAGGATACTGAAATTTGCTTACCGGTATGATGCCCGCAGCATTGTCAGGGAGGAGCAGAAAGTTCAGTTTATAAAAGAAGAAATGGATAAATGCAGGGTAAAGGTGGAGGATGAAGCAGAATTTACAGCTTCCATCCTGTCGGAGATCAGTTCCGTAAAGGGTGAGATGATTGAATTAGATCACTATTATTCGAAGAACTGCTCAGAGGAGATTTTTAAACAGCTTTATCAGGGGTATGAGGACCGGCTCCGCAGGTCCAATCTCATTGACTTTGATGATATGCTGGTCATGTGCTATGAACTGTTTTCCCAGAGACAGGATATCCTTAAGGCCTGGCAGAATAAGTATCAATATATTCTGGTAGATGAGTTTCAGGATATTAACCGGGTACAGTATGAGATTGTCCGGATGCTAGCAGCACCGGAAAATAATCTGTTTATTGTTGGGGATGACGACCAGTCTATTTACCGGTTCCGGGGGGCCAGGCCTGAGATCATGCTGGGCTTTGAAAAGGATTATCCGGGAGCAGAGAAGGTTCTCCTCAATATCAATTTCAGAAGCACAAGGGAAATTGTGGAGACGGCTGGAAGACTCATTACCCATAATAAAATGCGTTTTCCCAAGAAGATTGTTACAAAAAGAGGACATGGAAAACCGGTCCTTACCAGAATATGGCAGGATCCCCAGGAAGAGACTATGGAAATCGTCCGTGAGATCATGGATTATGCGAAAGCAGGATTTGCCTTAAAGGAGATCGCTGTTCTTTACCGGACCAATATAGGTCCCAGATTATTGATCGAAAAGCTGATGGAGTACAATATTCCTTTTTGCATGAAGGATACCGTACCGAATCTTTACGATCACTGGATTTCAAAAAATATCATTTCTTATATTCATGCGGCATCCGGGAAATGTTCCAGAGCAGATGCATTCCAGATTATCAACCGGCCAAACAGGTACGTAAGCCGGGATGCGCTGGAAAGCAATCCGGTAAACTGGGAATCGGTCAAATCCTTTTACCAGGACAAAGGCTTTATGGTGGAGCGGATCGAACAGCTGGAATATGATTTAAAGATGATAAAAAATATGGCTCCTGTTGCTGCAGTAAATTATATCAGAAAGGCTGTAGGCTATGATGATTACATCCGGGATTATGCCAGTTACCGCAGAATGAAACCGGAAGAGCTTTTGGAGATTTTGGATCAGCTGCAGGAAAGCGCAGCCAATTTTCCGGCATTTGATCTATGGTTCCGGCATATGAAGGAGTACGGAGAAGAACTGAAAAACCAGGTACAGTCAAAGGAAGCCCGCCCGGCGGGAGTAGCCCTTATGACTATGCATAGTTCCAAAGGGCTGGAATACAGGATCGTATATATTTTAGATGCCAATGAAGGGGTAACACCTCATCATAAGGCAGTCCTTCCTGCTGATATGGAGGAGGAACGGCGCATGTTCTATGTTGCTATGACAAGGGCAAGGGAAAGGCTTCATATTAATTATGTCCGGGAAAGATACAATAAAAAGCAGGAGGTATCCCGGTTTGTCCTGGAATACCTGGGACGTGACTGAAGAAAGGAGAACAGGTAATGAGTTCCTGTGTACATATTTACTGCGGCGATGGAAAAGGAAAAACAACTGCGGCCATCGGATTGGCCGTGCGGGCTGCGGGCTGTAAGAAAAGGGTGCTGGTTACCCGTTTCTTAAAAACAGACCAGTCCGGGGAAGTGAATGCCCTTAGGGGGTTACCGGAAATAACTGTCACACCGTGTAGCCGGAGTTTCGGTTTTTTTTCCCGTATGTCGGATGAACAAAAAAAGGAGGCCGGTTACTATTATTCGGAACTGCTTAAGACAACTTTGGACCGGGCTCATAAGGAGCATTTCGATCTTCTCATATTAGATGAGATCATGGCAGTGTGTAATTTCGGCCTGGTTGAGGAAACACGGGTCCTGGAATTTCTGGACTCACGTCCGGAGGGGCTGGAGGTGGTCTTAACAGGACGGAATCCGTCAGAGAAGCTTGTAGAAACAGCGGATTATGTGTCGGAAATCCGGAAGATAAAGCATCCATTCGACAAAGGAATAACCGCAAGGGAAGGAATTGAATATTAAGTTAAAATCCCTTGATTTTTGACAGATAGTCTGATAGAGTGGAATCAGGCGTTAAAGGACGCCGTAATAATAAGAGAGAGAAAAAGAGAGGTATCAGGATGGCACAGGATCCTAATTTAGAGCGCGATGATATGGAACCGCAGGAGGAGATGACAGTGACGCTCACTCTGGATGATGGTTCAGAACTGGAGTGCGTTGTACTTACCATTTTTACTGCTGGCGAAAGGGATTATATTGCACTGCTTCCCATTGATGGCCCTGAGGCAGAAGAAGGAGAGGTTTATCTGTATCGTTATTCTGAGAAGGAGGATGGGCAGCCGGATCTTGAGAATATCGAGGATGACCAAGAGTACGAGATCGTAGCAGATGCCTTTGATGAATTACTGGACGAAGCGGAATACGACGAGCTGGTAGACGAAGACGAAGAATAAACAGATGAATACCGGGGCAGGTCCTTTTAGTGGGGCAGGTCCCGGTTTTATAATCTTACAGGAAATAAGTTTAAAAGCCTTACAATTCATAGAATAGAACGAATATTAGAAGTGTATACAACGAATTTTACAATCTGTCAAATCTGCATACTATATACTACTATAATCGTATCTATGGGAAGTGAGGATATCCACATATGGACAACGAAGCGGTATTAAAAAAGATAGAAGAAATCAGCCAAAGCAAAGAGTGGTCTATGTACAGGTTATCAAAGGAAAGCGGGATTGCTCAGTCCACATTGTCCAGTCTGTTTGGCAGGAGGGCCAATATCAGCCTTCCAAAGCTCTGCAAAATATGTCAGGCGTTTGGCCTAAAGCTTTCGGATTTCTTCTCCATGCTGGAGGAGGATGCAGAAGACGGTGAGCCGCATCAGAACGACTACGAGATGATCGAGCTGATACAAAAGGCAGCAGTGCTGTCCAAGAATAACAGACGGCTTTTGAGGTCCATGATCATTGTAATGGAAGAATTGGAACGGGAGAAAAATAATAAGGAGAGTGTATAAATGGAAAAATTAGTAGATGCCAGAGGGCTAACATGTCCCCAGCCGGTAATAAAGGCCAGAGAAGCCTTGAAAGACATGAAGGAAGGTACATTAAAGATCCTTGTAGACAATGAAATTGCAGTGCAGAATGTTATGAAGCTGGGAAATTATGCGGGACTTGCTCCAGCTTCAGAAAAAAAAGCAGACGGGGAATTTGAGATTCTCTTTCGTCTTGACGGTCAGAACACTGTTTTAGAGGAAAGGAATGAACAGGAAGAGTGTATTCCGGATGGGAGAAAAAAAGGACTGGCAGCTGTTATTTCCTCAGATCAGATGGGAAGTGGAAATGAAGAGCTGGGCCGTCTTCTGATGAAAGGATTCGTATATGCGCTTACTCAGCTAGCCGAGCTTCCGGAAACAATTCTTCTTTACAACGGAGGAGCCAGGCTATCTGTTGAAGGCTCTCAGTCTTTAGAGGATTTAAAGAATCTGGAAGCCCAGGGAGTGGATATTTTAACCTGCGGGACCTGTTTGAATTATTTTGAATTAGCCGATAAGCTAAAGGTGGGAGCTGTTACCAATATGTATGAAATTGCAGAAAAAATGGCTGGAGCACGTTCAATTATCAGGCCTTAACCTGATTTGACCCTGTTGGACAGAAGGGGTACTTTCATTTTTTAAAAATGATCGAAATCCTGATTTTACTGTATTAACATGAAAAATATCACTGAAATTTGAGGAAAAGCAATGATTCAATTACCGGAATTATTTACAGAGAAAATGAAAGGACTTTTAGGAGAGGAATATGGTTCTTTTATAGAAAGTTATGAGAAGGAGCGGGTTTTCGGTTTAAGAAGAAATTCCTTAAAAATTTCAGCTGAGGAATTTGGCAGAACCTGTCCCTTTGAATTAAAGAAAATTCCGTGGTCTTTCGAGGGGTATTATTATAAAGCGGGTGAGCGTCCGGGAAAGCATCCTTACCATGAAGCAGGTCTCTATTATATCCAGGAGCCAAGTGCCATGGCTGTCACTGAATTGCTGGATCCCCGGCCAGGGGAGAAAATCCTGGATCTGTGTGCAGCGCCGGGAGGAAAAACCACCCATATTGCAGGGAGGCTTCAGGGAAAAGGCTTCCTGTTAAGCAATGAGATCCATCCGGCCAGAGCCAGGATTCTTTCCCAGAATGTGGAGCGGATGGGGATTGGAAATGCAGTGGTTTCAAACGAAGATTCGAAAAATCTGACCTTACGTTTCCCGGAATTTTTTGATCGGATTGCAGTGGACGCACCTTGTTCCGGAGAAGGGATGTTTCGAAAGGATGAGGCTGCCAGGCTGGAATGGACTCCCGAACATGTAAATAACTGCGCAGTGCGCCAGGAAGAAATCCTTAATAATGCTGCGGACATGTTAAAACCAGGCGGAA
Organism: uncultured Lacrimispora sp.; assembly: GCA_964402355.1. Classification (GTDB taxonomy): domain Bacteria; phylum Bacillota; class Clostridia; order Lachnospirales; family Lachnospiraceae; genus Lacrimispora. Next base: position 97,326 of record CAYOCB010000001.1, on the reverse strand, counting down.
GAATGGTATATTCCACCTGTACATTTTCACCGGAAGAAAACGAACAGGTGATAGAAAAATTTCTACTTAACCATCCGGAATTTTCCGTCGAAGTTATGGAAAACAGGCCCGGTCTCAGTCAGGGACGGCCGGATTGGAGCAAGACCGGTTTAAAAGATCTGAAGGGGACTTTCCGCATCTGGCCTCACAAAGCAGAAGGAGAGGGGCATTACCTTGCGGTTTTGAAAAAAGCAAGCTTGGGGACAGGCGAAAAAAGACAGGCAGTACCTGATTATATAAAAGATAAATCCGTATTAAAAGAATTAGAAAAATTCTTAAAGGAACTGATGAGAAATCCCGGATATCTGCTTCTTCGAAAGGAATATGTCCTTTTCGGTGATCAGATGTATTTACTGCCGCCGGAAATGATTGATTTTAAAGGCATGAAGATAATCCGTCCAGGACTCCACATGGGAACCATGAAAAAGAACCGGTTTGAACCCTCCCATGCCCTGGCACTTTTTCTTAAGAAGGAAGAGGTAAATCAATGGGTGGATTTATCATCGGCTGGGGAAGAAATTATAAAATATTTAAAGGGAGAAACGCTTGCTGAGAAGGCTTTTCCGAATGATTGTTTAAATCAAAAAGGCTGGGTTCTTATAAATACCGATGGATATTCCATTGGGTTTGCCAAACTGGCAGGCGGAATTCTTAAAAATCATTATCCCAAAGGCCTTCGGTGGCTGTGATACCAGTGAAGTGCATATCTTCCGGAAGGGGAGCCTCGAAGGAAAGGGTCGCCTTTTTGATTGGATGCAGGAAATCCAGCCGGTAGGAATGAAGTGCCTGCCGATTGATATATTGGTAGTCCGGATGATAAAGGAAGTCCCCTGGCAGGGGATGTCCAATGAATTTTAAATGGACCCGGATCTGGTGGGTACGGCCGGTCTCCAGGCGGATCCCTAAAAGGGAATGCCCGGTCACCGGGTCATAAAAAAGTCGTTTGTAATGGGTACGTGCCGCTTCTCCATGGACCGTGTCGACACACCGTTCGATGGCAGAGCCATGAAGCCTGGCTATGGGAGCGTCGATGATTCCTTCTGACGGTGTCTCTTTGCAGGCAATTGCAAGGTAACGGCGGTGAATCCGGTGATTTTTTACCATATCGGAAAGGATACAGGCACTTAATGGATTTTTTGCAACAATCAAAAGTCCGGTCGTATCACGGTCCAGACGGTTAATGGCCCGAAAGGGAAAGGATTCCCCTTTTTCTTTGCAATAATATGCAATTCCATTAGCCAGGGTATTGTCATAATTCCCCTGGGACGGGTGGACAGGTACGCCGGCTTCCTTGTTGATCACCAGGATATGGTCGTCTTCGTAATGGATATTGAGAGGCATGGGAGTGGGCACGATATGTTCAGAGACAGGATCTTCCTCCATGCAGATGGATAGAACTTCTCCAGGCTTTAGAATATGCGTTGTATATACAGGCTTTCCTCCTATGGTAATTCCGTTCTCCGTATTCCGAAGCTGCCGGATCAGGCTCTGGGAATATCCCTGCTCTGATAAATAATGTTTCACAGGCATTTCATTTGCTGATTGGGTTATGGTATATGTCATGATCATTTTCATGAATTGATTCTATCATTGAGAGTGATGATTGACAAGGAAATTCTATCGGGTATAATATTTGTAGAAAACGAAGGAAGGCAAAGATTATGCTAAATAAAGAGATTTATCAGGCACTGGAGGCAGAATTTGAAAGAAACCGCATTGGTGAAGATGTGGAGGAGATTCTTTTAGAGCTTGCCGAGGCGCTTTCGGAACGTGAAATACTGGATAAAGAAATCCAATTGACGGAATCCTATGGGAAGACACAGATTAACGTGACCGGAATATGCTCAGAGGAAGAAGGAGAGATCAGTGTCTTCATTAAACAGGTACGGGTCGGTAAGAAGGAATTTGTAATTGAAGATTATCTTTTATAATTGTAAATACAGTTAACAGAAATGGAGGCAGCAAACTCATGATGGCAATAAAACAGGAATATTCTCCAAAGGAGCTTGGGGTTGATCTGCTGTGTGATCTGGCAGGTGCATTTTTATTCAATGTTGGAATCTATAACTTTGCACTTAATGCGGAGTTTGCTCCAGTTGGAGTATCCGGTATCGCATTGATTCTTCATTATCTGTTCAGGCTTCCCATGGGTGTTACCAGTATTGTCCTTAACATTCCCATACTGCTGGTCAGCTATAAGCTTTTGGGCAGACGTTTTTTGCTCCGGTCCATGAAGAGCATGATAATATTTGCGCTGGTTCTGGATTATGTAGTTCCTATTATGCCTGTCTATAACGGGAATCCTCTGTATGCCTCCGCCTGTACCGGAATCTTTTCGGGATTGGGGGTAACCATAGTCTATTTAAGAAACTGCTCTACCGGTGGCACGGATTTTCTGGTCATGGCCATAAGGAAGCTCTTTCCCCATTTGACCATTGGACAGATATCCCTGGTTGTGGATGCGGTTGTTATCATTGCCGGAGGCTTTGTATTCCGTAATCTGGATGCGGTAATTCTGGGAATGGTTTCATCGATTGTTACCACTATGGTAATAGACAAGATCATGTATGGCCTGGGCACGGGCAAGCTTGTCTTTATTGTGACCTCTCATGAGGTGGAGGTGGCAGTAAGGATCGAGGAAGCCACCGGAAGGGGCTGTACGTTCCTGCAGGGACAGGGGTCCTATTCCTTAGATGAAAAGAAAGTAGTGATGTGTGCCTGCAACAACAGCCAGGTGGTTCCGATCCGCCGTGCGATCCATGAGTCGGACAGAGATGCTTTTATGATTATAACCGATTCCAATGAAGTGTTTGGAGAAGGATTTAAGGCTATTGAAGGGATGTTGTGAGGAAATGGAAAGCTGTTCCTCCTGGTATTTTTGAAGAAAATGAGGGAAGGCTCCCCGGATTCGGCTCATGGTTTCGGACGGGATAGGTGTAAGGGAGATGGCACGGAAACAGGAGGGCACCGACACCATTCATCCCGTTTTCCTGATGGAAAACGCGATTCAGGGTGTCTAAAAACCGGACTTTGTAGGTCCGGTTTTTTCCCTCCTGTTTTCGCACCTTCTCCCTAACGCCTATCGACGTCCTGCAAAAATCGCCGTATCCGGGGAGCCTTCCCTCATTTTCCGGCCGAAATATCTGGCAGCTTTCCATTTCCGCTGAGTGTATTGGTAGAAGATAAAAAAAATTTTTAGTTGGGGAGAAATAAATTATCTTCCCCCGGAAGGTGATTTATTACCCGGGTAAGTGTTTTCCTTTTCCGGCGGCGTGGTCTACGAGTGTTTCTTTTTTTAAGAAACTGGCACGTTTGATGCTGTCGGTTCCGTATTTGCTGCGGATGTGATCCACGGCTTTTTCCATTTCTTTCATTTTTCTGGTTTGTTGGGATTCAAAAAGGTTTAACTGGCTGAAGCCTTCTTCTGAAATCTTGGTGGCGCGTACCCCGATTAAACGAAGGGGAGTGCGGTTCCAGAATTCTTTTAATAATCTGCCGGCATTTTCGTAAATGACTGTGGTGGAATCAGTGGGATTGTTTAAGGTCATCTGATGGGACTGGGTGTGAAAATCCCAGTCTTTGATTTCCACACAGATACAGTCGCACAAAACGTGGTCTGCCCGAAGTCTGGCACCTACTGTTTCACTTAATGACAATAGGACCTGACAGGCTGAATCGATGTCGTCTACGTCACGGGATAAGGTGATGCTGTTTCCGTAGCCTTTGTTTATCGGTTCCCGTTCTTCTACCGGGGAGGGGTCGATGCCGCAGGCATATCCATGGATCAGTGAGGCATACTTGTTCCCCAGAATAGGCTTTAGGAGATTTACATTGCAGGCTGCCAGATCACCTATGGTATGTATGCCGATGTTCTCCAGCTTTTTCTGGGCGGAGTGTCCTACAAAAAACAGATCCTGAATGGGAAGCGGCCACATTTTTACAGGGATCTCATCGGTGAACAGGGTATGGCAGAGATTGGGTTTTTTAAAATCCGATGCCATCTTGGCTAAGAGTTTATTGGGAGCTAAGCCGATGTTTACGGTAAAACCCAGTTCCCGCCATATTCTTTCACGAATCTGATTTGCCACATCCCAGGGAGAACCGAAAAGGTGGATGGTGGCGGACATGTCCAGAAATGCCTCATCAATGCTGAATTTTTCAATATCAGGCGTATAATCAGTCAGCAGCTCCATCAGCTTTCGGGAGCTTTTGATATAAATGTCAAAACGGGCAGGTACCACAATCAGGGAGGGACATTTGCGCAGGGCCTTTACAAGAGGCTCGCCGGTTGTGATCCCGTATTTTCCGGCAGGAGTGGATTTTGCCAGTACGATGCCGTGTCTTGAAGCGGCATCACCGCCCACTGCCGAAGGGACCGTGCGTAAATCCAGGGTATCCGGGGCGGATTTTAACCGGTCAACGGATTCCCAGCTTAGGAATGCAGCGTTTACGTCAATGTGAAAAACCAGTGGTTCCAGTGCCATATGAAACCCTCCTTTCTGATTTTTATTATAACGAATATACGTTCGAAAAGTAAAGGGAATAATTAAAAAAACTGTGGAATAGGATAAAATAAAGTCAAGCGGGAGGCTCTGTTATGAGGCAGGCCATTGGGATATTTCTGGCAGCAGCCGGTTTTGCCTTACTTTTGGAAATAGGGGCAGCAGCAATCAGGCCGGCAGTTCAGGAGACTATCTATAAAGATACGATAATTACAGAGGAGAATGCTGTAAAAAAAGTTCCGGAACAGACAAAGGATGAATTGAAACTTCATGCCCAGTCGGCGGTCCTGATGGATGCCTTAACGGGCCGTATTCTGTATGGGAAAAATGAGGATCTGGTCCGGCCCATGGCCAGTACAACGAAAATCATGACGTGTATTATTGCACTGGAACATGGAAACCTTGGTGATACAGTTACTGCCAGCCAGAATGCAGCAGCCCAGCCGAAGGTCCATTTAGGGGTTTATAAGGGAGAAACGTTCCTGCTTAAGGATCTGCTCTACAGTCTGATGCTGGAATCTCATAATGACTCCGCCATGATGATTGCAGAACACGTTGGAGGGAGCCGGGAGGGCTTCGCTGCCCTGATGAATCAGAAAGCCAGGGATCTGGGCTGCAGCAATACATATTTTATCACCCCCAATGGGCTGGATGCCAAAGAAGAAAAGGATGGACAGGTGAAGGAACATTCCACGACTGCAGCGGACCTTTGCCGGATTATGAATTACTGCATTGGCCAGTCGCCGAAAAAGGAAGAATTTTTAAAGATCACGGGTACCTCAAATTATTTCTTTACGGATCTGAAGGGGAAACGGTCCTTCAGCTGCATAAACCATAACGCCCTTCTGACTATGATGAACGAAGCATTTTCTGGTAAGACGGGGTTTACGGGGGGAGCCGGATATTCCTATGTGGGGGCGGTTAAGGAAGGCGGAAGAATATTTACCATAGCTCTTTTAGGATGCGGCTGGCCGCCCCATAAGACCTATAAATGGTCGGATGCAAGGAAGTTATTCCAATACGGAATGGAACACTATCATTACAGAGAGGTATATGAGGAGACAGTTCTGCCTGAAATAGCAGTAAAAAAGGGAGTTCCCTCTTCTGGCCGCCTGGAGGATCCTGTTATGGTATCCTGTGCCATCGGGGAATCGGAAAAGAAAAGTCTAAGGCTTCTATTGGCAGATGAGGAAGCTGTTTCCGTGCAGGCGGAGCTTCCGAAGGAACTGACCGCTCCGGTCCGTAAGGGGCAGGCAGTAGGGGCGGTTATTTACCGATTGAATGGAGACGTAATAAAGACCTACCCGGTTTATTTGACAGAAGGAGCAGAGCGGCTGACTGCAGGCTGGTATATAAAAAATATTATAAGTAAATATTTATCTATGACGGGACTTTTGGGAATCACCGCTTCCTCTTAGAAGCTTATTATGCTATACTTATAAAATCCAAAACACATAAGCGGTACAGGAGGACGATATGAAGATAAATCAAAAAGAAAACTGCTGCATCGGGCGGATCGCATTAGATGGCCTGCCAAATACCAGGGATATAGGCGGATATAAGACCATGGATGGAAGATGGATCCTTCCAGGAAGGCTGATACGCAGCGGGACTTTGTACGAAGCTACCGAACGTGATATCCGGATACTGGCGGACCAGTACCGTCTGGGAATGGTAATCGATTTCCGGACAGATACCGAGCGCCGTCAGAAGCCTGATCCGGAGATTCTGGGAATCAATAATATATTTAACCCGATCCTTGATGAAAAAACTGTGGGAATCACATTTGAAGATGAGGAAAAAGCGGCAGAAGAAAAGAAGGAGGATGCTGTAAAGGGAATTCTCCTTCATGCATCTTCCCTTGGAGGAAATCCGGAAAAGTATGTGGACAGGCTTTACGAGGACCTGGTGTTAAATGACCATGCGGCTGAATACTACGGTCGTTTTTTTGATCTTTTGCTGGAAGCGGATGACCGGGCGGTATTATGGCATTGTACGGCTGGAAAGGACCGGGTTGGGATCGGAACGGCTCTTGTTCTTACCGTCCTTGGAGTGGACCGTGATACCATTATTCATGACTTTGTAATGACCAATGATTATGTAATGGAAAGAGCGGAGCAGTTTGCCAGAAAGGTGAAAGAGGATACCGGGAATTGCGTCCTGGCAGACTGCGTACGTGTCCTTTTGACAGTTTCTGAGGATTACCTGATTCATGCTTTTGAGGCAATGGAGAATTCCTATGGGAGTATTGATACATATTTAATAGAAAAGATCGGTATAACGGAAGAAAAGAGAGAACAGCTGAGGCAGAAGTTCCTTACCGGTCATATCAGGTAGTTCTTTGATTATAGCAGGAAAGGAAGCTGCAAAAGTATGAATATGAAAAAAATAGCTACGGTATTGGCCGGCAATACCATTTATGCCCTGGCGGTAGTCCTTTTTATTCTGCCGGGCGGTCTTATTACAGGGGGAACCACGGGACTGGCTCTGGTGGCACATCACCAATTCGGCATTCCGGTAGCCGTTTTTGTGGGGGGCTTTAATATTATCATGTTTGCGGCGGGAGCTATGGTACTGGGAAGATCGTTTGCCTTTTCTACCATGATCAGTACATTTTATTATCCATTTATCTTAGGAGTATTTGAAAGTCTGTTTGGTCATGCCGCAATGACCGGAGACCGGATGCTGGCCACCGTTTTTTCAGGACTATTTATCGGGGTGGGGATCGGACTGGTAATACGGGCAGGCGCCTCCACCGGTGGTATGGATATCCCGCCCCTGATTTTAAATAAAAAATACAATCTGCCGGTATCCATGACCATGTCGGTATTTGATTGTCTGATCCTGCTGGCTCAGATGATATTTTCTGATAAGGAGCAGATCCTTTATGGAATTCTTCTGGTACTTCTGTATACCACCGTCCTTGATAAAGTTCTTTTAATCGGACGCACCCAGATGCAGGTTAAGATCATAAGCGGAAATTATGAGGAGATCAGTACTGCCATTCAGTCCAGGATGGACAGGGGGACCACACTGCTTGCCAGTGAGGGCGGGCATTTACGGACAGGATCTTATACTGTGCTTACCGTAATATCAGGAAGGGAGCTTTCCAGGCTGAATGAACTGGTCATGGGAATGGACCCCAATGCTTTTATGATCATTAATCAGGTCAATGAGGTACGGGGAAGGGGTTTTACACTTCATAAGGAATATAAATAATTTAAGAAGAACTGTATGGAATCTTACAGAAAAATGACTAAGGTTTACGGTTTTTGAAACTCTATTGATTTTAAGCTTCCCGGGTGCTATACTGTGGCCGAAGCAGAAAACAGACACAGGGAGGAACCAGAAATTATGTTCAGGAAGAGAATCAGTATCATTTGTTTTGCCGTAATCTTTACAGTGCTTTTAGGGGCTGGCTGCGGCAGAAAGGAAGCTGCAGATTCAGGCGGGACCTCTTATAAAGTGACGGAATCAGGAACTGCAGCCACGGAGTCTGAAGAAGACGGAACAGAAGGAATTATGAAAGATGAGACCGGCGGACCGGCAGAGGATGCAGATCAAGCCGGACCTGGAGCTTTTAATATGGAAAACAGAGAAAGCACCGGACCGGATAAAGCGGAAGTGTTTGCAGAAAGGGTCCAGGAAGCGGTGGCAGACAGGGATATGGAGGCGTTTGCGGATCTGTTGTCTTATCCATGTGTTTTCATAACCGGAGATCAGGATACGATCATTCTTCAGAAACGGGAAGACCTTATGAAGCAGAATCCGGATATGGTATTTGGAGACGATCTGATGGTGGCGGTGGCTAATGTGGATACAGCTTCTTTAAAAATGACAAAAGAAGGTACGGTGATGGGAGAAGAATCACCAGGTATTACATTCCTGGAAAATGCAAAGGAAGGCATAGGTATTACAGAGATCAGAGAATAAGCCTGTGCATAATTCATAAATGAACCTTCCTAAATTATACAATATGACGGAAGTGTGAATGCATTGTGATAAAATGCTAACAAAGAATAGGAGTAAGAAGCAGTGGATTGTTAAAAATTCATAGTTTCTTGCTCTTTTTTTACCAAAAAGTGCTTGAAATTTGTCATAATTAATTATACAATTATAATCGGCAGAAATTGGTGTTATTCTATGGTTCTTTGTTAAATTCTTAACAGAACTATGCAAATATTACAAAATGGAGGATTGCAAAATGAGTAATTCAACACAAACATCAGCAAGTAATCGAATAAATGCTTTGCTTGATGAGAACAGTTTTGTTGAAGTTGGTGGCTGCATTACCGCAAGGAACACGGACTTCAACATGGCAGCAAGGGAAACTCCTGCTGACGGTGTTGTTACCGGCTACGGTACCATCGAAGGCTGCCTTGTGTATGTGTACAGCCAGGATGCATCAGTACTTGGCGGTTCCGTAGGTGAGATGCATGCAAAAAAAATTACAAGACTTTACGCGGTGGCGATGAAAACGGGAGCACCTGTAATTGGATTGGTTGACTGTGCCGGTTTAAGGCTGCAGGAAGCAACCGATGCCTTAAATGGTTTTGGTGAGATTTATATGAGCCAGACTCTGGCTTCTGGTGTGATCCCACAGATAACAGCAATATTCGGAACCTGCGGCGGCGGAATGGCTGTTTCTGCAGCGATGGCTGACTTTACCTTTATGGAAAGCAAAAGCGGAAGATTATTTGTTAATTCTCCGAATGCTATCCAGGAAAACTATACGGAAAAATGCAATACTGCTTCCGCAGATTTCCAGAGCAGGGAAACCGGACTGGTGGATTTTACCGGTGATGAAGAGGAAATCTTAAACCAGTTAAGAACTCTTGTATCCATTCTCCCTGCCAACAGTGAAGATGACATGTCTTATGATGAGTGCAGTGATGATTTGAACCGTGTATGCTCCGATCTGGCAAATTATGTGGGCGATACGGCTGTTGCTTTGGCTCAGATATCTGATAATCAGTTCTTTATGGAGACCAGAAAGGAATATGAACCTTCTATGGTAACCGGATTTATCCGTTTAAATGGAACAACAGTGGGATGCGTCGCCAACAGAACAGAATCTTATGATGAAAGCGGAGTAAGGACTGCGCAATACGATGCTCTTTTAAGCGAGCAGGGCTGCGAGAAAGCTGCCGGTTTTGTTGAGTTCTGTGATGCGTTTAATATTCCGGTACTTACACTTGTGAATGTAAAAGGATATAAGGCAACCAAATGCTCCGAGAAAAAGATTGCCAGGGCGGCTGCAAAGCTTACCTATGCATTTGCCAATGCAACGGTTCCGAAAGTAACGGTTGTCATAGGACAGGCACTTGGAACAGCCTGTCTGACCATGAACAGCAAATCCATCGGCGCAGATGTCGTCTATGCATGGCCGGAAGCCTCTGTGGGCATGATGGATCCTGCCGAAGCGGCAAAGATCATGTATGCGGATGAAATCGCAAAAGCCGAAGATGGAAAGAGCCTTATAAATGATAAGGCTGAAAGCTACAGACTTCTTCAGTCCAGTGCGCTTTCTGCAGCTAAGAGAGGATATGTTGATGATATCATCGATGCCAGCGAGACCAGGGCACGCGTCATTGCTGCATTCGAGATGTTATTCACAAAGAGAGAGGATCGTCCGGCAAAAAAACATGGCACGATATAGAATGAGGTGACAGGTATATGAAGAATATGAAACGAGTAGTATTGGGACTTGGTATGGCGGTCTGTCTCTTTTCATTATCTGCTTGCAGCAAAGCCGATACCGCATCGGAGGAAATCGATGCCAATGTCCAGGCACAGATGGAACAGCTTCCGGGTTCGTTCCTGGATCTGTATACCGGTCTTGAGGACAGTCAGATTGCTGATTTCAAAAAGAACATGCAGATGCAGGAACAGTATGCAGCGCTTGCTGAGGGCGTAGATTCCTGGGAAAATGTTAAGGATGAACTTGGCAGCTTTGTATCGATTGAGGAACCGGTGAAGGTAGAGGAGCTGAAAGATGGCTACAGTGCAACGGTCAATGCAGTTTTTGAAAAGAGAGTAATGGAATTTTCCATTACGACGGATTCCAAACTCAGTAAGATAACCGGTGTGGCTTTTATGCCGGAATATACATTAAAAGAGAAGATGGTAAAGGCTGGACTTAATACCCTTATGGGAATGGGAACTGTCTTTATTGTGCTGATTTTCATCAGCTTTCTTATCAGCGGCTTCAAGACGATCAATACATTTGAGGCCAGAATGAAGGAAAAAGGCAATGCGGCGGCTCCGGCTCCTGTACCTGCGCCGGCAGTTTCTGAAGCAGCAGAGGAAGCAGAGGATCTGACAGATGATCTGGAGCTTGTGGCAGTAATTACCGCAGCGATCGCAGCATCCACAGGAAGTTCACCAAGCGGCCTGGTAGTCCGTTCAATCAGACGCGCACCAGCCGGTAAATGGAAAAAAGCTTATTAATCAGGAGGATTATCATCATGAAAAATTATACAATTACAGTTAATGGTAATGTTTATGACGTAACCGTAGAAGAAGGGACATCTACAGGCGCTCCTGCAGCAGCACCGAAGGCAGCAGCACCAAAAGCAGCAGCTCCGGCACCAAAGAAGGCAGCTTCTGCAGGGACAGAAGGTTCCGTAAAAGTGACTGCTCCAATGCCGGGAAAGATCCTTGGCGTTAAGGCAGGCGCAGGACAGGCAGTTAAAAAGGGCGATGTACTGATCGTGCTTGAAGCAATGAAAATGGAGAATGAAATTGTAGCACCTTCCGATGGAACAGTTGCCAGTATCAATGTAGCAAGCGGCGATTCAGTAGAAGCAGGCGCAACATTAGCTACATTAAACTAGTACGGTAAGATCCGCCAAACGTTAAATAGCGCGGATTCCATATGGAGGGATTAACATGGATTATATTAGTAATACATTTACCAATCTTCTTCAGCAGACCGCATTCTGTAACCTGACCGCAGGAAATCTGGTCATGATCCTTGTAGCTTTCGTATTTTTATACCTGGCTATTCGAAAAGGATTTGAGCCCCTGCTTCTGGTGCCGATTTCTTTTGGTATGCTGCTGGTAAATATCTATCCGGATATTATGAAGGAGATAGACTCAAGTGGTTCTGGCGGCGGTCTGCTGCAATATTTCTTTAAACTGGATGAATGGGGAATTCTTCCCCCGTTGATTTTCATGGGTGTTGGTTCCATGACCGATTTTGGCCCTCTGATAGCCAATCCCAAAAGCTTTCTTCTGGGAGCTGCAGCCCAGTTTGGCATTTACTCTGCCTATTTCTTTGCAATCTTATTAGGATTCAACGATAAAGCAGCGGCAGCTGTTTCCATCATCGGAGGTGCGGATGGACCTACCTCGATCTTCCTGGCCGGCAAGCTGGGGCAGACGGCCCTGATGGGACCGATTGCCGTGGCAGCTTATTCCTATATGGCTCTGGTACCGATTATCCAGCCGCCCATCATGAAGCTTCTGACAACGGAAAAAGAAAGAAAGATCAAGATGGAACAGCTTCGTCCCGTATCAAAGCTTGAGAGAATTTTATTCCCGATCATTGTAACGACAGTTGTATGTCTCATTCTTCCGACCACTGCTCCGTTAATCGGCATGCTGATGTTGGGCAACCTGTTTAAAGAATCAGGTGTCGTAAAGCAGCTTGCAGAAACTGCAGGGAATGCTCTTATGTATATAGTCGTTATCCTGCTTGGTACTTCCGTTGGCGCAACCACAAGTGCGGAAGCATTCCTGAATTGGAATACTATTAAGATCGTAATTTTAGGTCTGGTTGCATTCAGCATCGGAACAGCTGCCGGTGTAATATTTGGTAAACTGATGTGCAAAGCAACAGGCGGCAAGGTGAATCCGCTCATTGGTTCTGCAGGTGTATCTGCGGTTCCCATGTCGGCACGTGTGTCACAGAAGGTAGGTTCTCAGGCTGATCCTTCAAACTTCCTGCTGATGCACGCCATGGGACCAAACGTAGCAGGTGTAATCGGTACTGCAGTTGCAGCCGGTACATTCATGGCTATTTTCGGAGTAAGATAATCTGACCGGCTGAAGGCTTTTTAAGCCTTCCCGGTAATCAAGTGAAATAATAATAACCAGGAGGTAAGACAATGGCAGAAATAGAGAAAAAGCCGGTTAAGATTGTAGAGACCGTCCTTCGTGACGCACATCAGTCTTTGCTTGCTACAAGAATGACAACCGAACAGATGCTTCCGGTCGTGGAAAAGATGGATAAGGTTGGTTATTACGCAGTAGAATGCTGGGGCGGCGCAACCTTTGACGCAAGCCTGCGTTTCTTAAAGGAAGATCCCTGGATGAGACTGAGAAAGTTAAGGGATGGCTTTAAAAATACAAAGCTGCAGATGTTATTCCGCGGACAGAATATCTTGGGCTACAACCACTATGCAGATGACGTGGTAGAGTACTTTGTACAGAAGTCTCTGGCCAACGGTATTGATATTATCCGTATTTTTGACTGTCTAAACGATATCCGCAATTTACAGACCGCTGTAAAGGCCTGCAACAAAGAGAAGGGCCATGCCCAGGTTGCTCTGTGCTACACCCTTGGTGATGCCTATACGCTGGATTACTGGAAGGATATTGCCAAGAGAATTGAGGATATGGGCGCTGATTCCATCTGTATCAAGGATATGGCGGGACTTTTGATTCCATATAAGGCAGATGAATTGGTACGGGCTTTAAAAGAGTCTACCAATCTGCCAATCGATTTGCACACCCACTATACATCCGGTGTTGCTTCCATGACTTACTTAAAGGCAGTAGAAGCAGGCTGTGATATTATAGATACCGCAATGTCACCACTGGCTCTCGGTACCAGCCAGCCGGCTACAGAGGTTATGGTTGAGACCTTCCGCGGAACTGCTTATGACACAGGTTATGATCAGAGCCTGTTAGCTGATATAGCGGCATACTTCCAGCCAATCCGTGAGGAAGCCTTAAAGAGCGGACGTCTGAATCCGAAGGTATTGGGCGTTAACATCAAGACTCTGCAGTATCAGGTACCTGGCGGTATGCTTTCCAACCTGGTCAGCCAGTTAAAGGAAGCTGGTCAGGAAGATAAGTATCTGCAGGTTCTTGAAGAAGTTCCGAGAGTAAGAAAAGACTTTGGTGAGCCGCCGCTTGTTACACCTTCTTCCCAGATCGTTGGTACACAGGCAGTGCTGAATGTTATCAGCGGCGAGCGTTATAAGATGGTTACAAAAGAATCCAAGAAGATACTTATGGGTGAATTTGGACAGACTGTCAAACCGTTTAACCAAGAAGTACAGAAGAAGATTATCGGTGATGAGACACCGATTACCTGCCGTCCGGCAGATTTGATTCCGCCCCAGCTTCCTCAGTTTGAAAAGGAATGCGCACAGTGGAAGCAGCAGGATGAGGATGTATTATCCTATGCCCTGTTCCCTGCGGTAGCAAAGGAATTCTTCGAATACCGGGCTGCTCAGCAGACCGGAGTGGATTCTTCCCTGGCAGATAAAGAAAATAAGGCATATCCGGTATAACCGGATGGAATTTGGGCCTCCCGTTGGGGAGGCCTTTTTAATGCCAAAAACCGCTATAGAACCTTAAAGATTTTCTTACAAATATTTCCATTTGTATGAACTTTGATTGATTCAGTTGACACATGGCAGTAAATGTCATTATAATAAATAAATGTATGATTTACATTTATTTGGATGATTTTAAAATACTAGAGGCATATTGGGAGAGACAGATGAAAAAGTATAAAAAAGCACGTAAGCTGGCAGTATTACTGGCCAGTGTCCTGATGGTGGATTCTTTCACGGGAGCTGTTTCACCATACATAAATGCGTATGCTTATACAGAGAGGCCGGCCACGGTTAATGCTACCACGCTGAATGTGAGGAGCGGGCCGGGTACGACCTATTCTATCGTTACAAAACTGGCCAGCGGTGTATCCGTTACGGTAGTTGATGAGAAAAATGCGTCTGACGGAGTATTATGGTATCAGATCCGGTTTTCGAATTCCGGGGGACAGACGGTTACCGGATATGTATCGAAAAGCTTTCTGAAATTTCCGGCAGCATATACCAATGATGCGGACTTTGAGTCCCGTCTTACGGCAGAAGGATTTCCGGAAAGTTATAAGATCCGGCTCCGTGCGCTACATGCACAGTATCCCCAATGGGTGTTCCGCGCCCAGAATACGAATCTGGACTGGAATACGGCAGTTAAGGAAGAAAGCATGGTTGGTAAGACGCTGGTACACGCAAACAGTATGTCCTCCTGGAAATCCATGGAGGATGGCGCCTATAACTGGGATACAAGTTCCTGGGTGGGTTATGACGGCAGCACCTGGGTAACTGCTTCGGAAGATATTGTCAAATATTATATGGATCCCAGAAATTTCCTGGATGAGACCAATGTATTCCAATTTCTGACCCATACATATGACAGCAGCAAACAAACCATGGAGGGACTTCAGACCATGGTAAAGGGAACTTTTTTATCCGGTCAGTCCGCCGCCGTTGATTCCGGTACGGGCACCACAGACAGTTCATCTGACGGAGCAGTTCCCATAGGGCCCGGAGCGGTTACAGGACCGGGAGCAGCTATAAACCCTTCTGCCGGAGAACCTTCAAACGGGAGCGGGACGGAGAGTTCCGGTTCAGATGAGGTCAGCCTGGAGGGACCGCAGGCTTCCGTTATGCCTAAGAACCCTCAGGTGCTTATGGAATATGGACCGGGGGCCAGTCTGACGGGGCCTTCATCAGACAATTCAGGTGTGACGGCAACTGGAAGCAGTTCTTATATGAATATCATTATGAACGCAGCAACTCAGTCCGGTGTGAATCCCTATGTTCTGGCTGCTATGATCATTCAGGAACAGGGGTCTTCCGGAACAGGAAAGAGCATATCCGGAACAGAAAGCGGATATGAGGGATATTACAATTTCTTCAATATAGAAGCATACCAGTCCGGCAGCATGACCGCCGTACAGAGAGGCTTATGGTGGGCTTCCCAGTCCGGTGCTTATGAAAGGCCATGGAATTCGCCTGAAAAATCAATCTTAGGCGGTGCATTGTATTATGGTAATAACTACTTAAAAGTTGGGCAGGATACATTTTATCTAAAGAAGTTTAATGTACAGGGGTCCAATTTATATAAACACCAGTATATGACCAATGTACAGGCGTCCGCATCAGAGGGTGCTGTTTATGCAAAAGCTTATAACAGTGACATGAAGCAGTCTGTGCTGGAATTCAAAATACCGGTTTATAATAACATGCCGGATAATGCCTGCAGCCAGCCTACTGGAGATGGAAATCCAAACAACAAGCTGTCCAGTTTAAGCGTAGATGGTTTTGTTTTGACACCGACCTTTAACCGGGATACGCTGGAATACAACCTGATTGTGGATCCGTCTGTATCAAGCATTTCGGTGAATGCTGCTCCGCTGAATTCTGCCGCTTCGGTGAGTGCAGCCGGTACGGTAGAACTTCAGAACGGCAGCAATGATATCAATGTTACAGTTACAGCTCAAAATGGAAATGTCAGGAAATATATCCTTCATGTAGTCAGGCAGAATAATGGCCCCACTTATTCATCGGCTGTTAATACGGGGACCAATGCAGCTTCCACCGGCAGTATTCCTTCCGGAAACGGAGAAGATGGCGGACCAGGAGTACCCGGTCCCTCTGCAGGAGAGAATACAGGGACACCGGGAGGAAGTAATGTAATCATAGCTCCTGATGGATCCACAAACCTGTCCGTACAGACCTCTACCGGTGTACAGCAGGGTCCGGGAATCAGCCTTAAGGGCGAAACGCAGTTACAGAGCCAGGAACAAACCTCTGCACAGCCGGCTGAAAGCACTGCCGCCCGTCCTGCCTCCGGCGGCAGCGGTGATCTCAATGGAGACGGTAAGGTAAACAGTCTGGATGTGCTGAAACTGCAGCGCTGTATTCTCGGAATGGAAACTCTGACGGCAGGTGTTCAGACAGCAGCAGATTTAAATGGTGATGGCAAAGCGAATTCACAGGACCTTCTGCTTTTACAGAAGAAAGTTCTTGGACTTTAATGTTTTATAAAAATAGGAGACAATATGAATAAAAAACTGAAAAAACTGATAGTAAGCTTTATGCTGGTCAGTATGATGGTATTTACCGTTCCCCTGGGACAGATGGTTTCCTGGGCTGCAGATACCAGGATCGCGTTTTCCGATCCATCGGTCATGGTGGGGAATGATGTGACGGTAACGATGAAGGTGACCAGTGACAGTGCGCTTGGCACCGCAGAAATCATGCTGGCTTACGACCCCAATATTCTGGAGTTTGTCAGCGGAACCAATGCAAACGGCGGTGCAGGAGCCATTAAGGTCTTGGGTACTATGGATTCTGAAAATCAGAAAGCCTTTCAGTTTAGCCTGAAATTTAAAGCCCTTAAGGCGGGAAATACCAAGATCAGTGTGACTTCCCAGGAAATTTATGATGTAGATTCCCAGGCACTATCTTTAAGCAAACAGGGGACTTCAACAGTAAAAGTAACCTCTCCTGCAACTTATTCAAAGGATGCTGCCTTAAAGTCACTGAAGATATCACCGGGGACACTGACTCCTGAATTTTCAGCATCGGTTGACAGCTATACGGCTGAAGTCGATAACAGCACAGCGGACCTTATCGTAAATGCAGTGGCTGCCAATGCAGGGGCCAGTGTGACTCTGAGTGGGGAAAAGGGACTTAAGGCAGGGGAGAACCAGGTAGTCGTCAAGGTGACTGCAGAAGATGGGCAGACTGTTAAGAATTATACCATACTGGTCACGAAAGATGAGGGCGGTGAAACCATACCTGCTGCGAATGTAAATGGAGAAACTGCTGCCGCTGAATTCAGCGCTGTGAAGGTGACCATTGATGGAACAGAGTATAGTGTGGCTTCTTCCTTTGACGAGTCATCACTTCCGGAAGGCTTTGAAGCGGAAACTTATAAGTTTAAGGGCAATGAAGTCATGGCTGGAAAAGGACTGGAAAAAGACCTTCTTCTGCTATACCTGCAGGATGCAGGAGGAAACAGCAGCTTCTTTATTTATAATGAGGGGGCAGATTCCTGGTCCCGGTTCGTTTCGGTAGAGACCAGTACCAAAGCTATTGTTATTATTCCGTTAGATGGAGATGCAGCTGTACCGGAAGGATTTAAGGAGCGTCAGGTTGACATAGACGGTATACAGGTGACCGGCTGGGTTGAAAAGTCCGAAGCGGAACCGGAGTATTGCCTCTTCTATGCCATGAACTGGAACGGAGAAAAGAATTTCTACCGCTATGATCTTTCTGAGAAAACCATTCAGAGGTATTTTGCCTCCGGAGTATCCAATGATAAATATGTGGAAATAGCTAACACATACAATGAACTGATCAGTGATTACCATATACAGTTTTATATTCTGATTGCGGTAAGCGTGTTGGCACTTGTTCTGCTGGTTGTTGTAATTATCCTTGTAAGAAGAGGTGTAAGAGCGGATTACGATTGGGAAGATAAAGATGGTTCCGAAAGGGAAAACAGTATGGGAGCAGTCGCAGACCGGTTATACAATGAACCGGAAGAAAGGATGCCGGCAGGCAGGATCAGAAGGTACAGCAGAGAAGAGTTTGACAGAGAGTCTTCAAAAATCCATATAGATCCGGAATCCTTTGATGATGAGATGGACATGCCGGAAGGAAACGCAGCTGCCAGGCAGCCGCATGAGGACTGGAACAGGCCTGAACAGAAGACAGAGCCATTAGACAATGAGGATGACTTTGAGTTTATGGATTTGGATGATTAAAGATATATTACAGTGAATAGGCAGAAGAGCACCTGGAATTGATATGCCCCTTGTCAAGTAGACAAGATAAATATCTAAAACAGGTGCTTTTCTCTTACCGGATTCCAATGCAAGGATAAAAGGAATATTGATAACGCAGCAGCTGTCTGATATAATAAATTGCCTGTCTGGTTTAATATTGGATTGAAGCAACATATTATAATTAAAAAGATAATATAGATTATGTGGCAAAACAGGTTATTTGTACCAATGTGCATTTGATATTGAAAAAGTTCATGTTGTGTGCTATTATGTATATAACAGGTATAACGAAAGATGGTGAAAACATGTTATTGCAAATTGATTTTAACAGTGATGAAGCGATTTATATCCAGCTTCGGAACCAGATAATCATAGGAATCGCCACGGAAAGTATTAGAGAAGGGGACCCCCTGCCTTCCGTGCGCCAGATGGCCGACAACATAGGTATCAATATGCATACGGTAAATAAGGCGTACTCTGTGCTGAAACAGGAAGGGTTTGTCAAACTGGACCGTCGCAAGGGAGCCGTTGTATCTCTGGATGTTGATAAAATTCAGGTCCTTAACGAGATGCGGAAAGATTTAAGTGTTGTATTAGCCAGAGGCATCTGTAAAAATGTGTCTTGTAAAGAGGTCCACCAGCTGGTCGACGAGATATTCCATACATTTTTATATAGCCAGAGGGATGAGTGATCACCGGATTGGAGGTTCATTATGTTATGCGAGAAATGTAAGATTCGCGAAGCAAATATACAGTATACAGAAGTGGTAAATGGTGTAAAAAAGGAACATCATTTCTGCGCCCAGTGCGCAAAGGAGATGGATTTTGGAGTTTATGCAGCAATATTTGACGGGGAGTTTCCGTTAGGAAAGCTGCTTTCCGGTCTTTTAGGGATAGAGGATAAAAGCCAGGGACCGGATAAGCTTCAACAGATCGTCTGTCCATCCTGCGGGACCAGTTACGAGGAGTTTGTTAAAAACAGCAGATTTGGATGCGCAGACTGCTACAGTGTATTTGGCCCTCTCATGGAGGACAGTTTAAAACAGCTTCAGGGAAGCCTTAACCATACCGGTAAGACTCCGGTATTTCAGAAATCGGAACGTTTTGACCAAGAAGGTAAGGCGGAAGACGGCAAAGCAGGGAAAAACGTCCCTTCCAGCCAGGAAAAGGAAATTTTCCAGTGGGATTCGAAACTTAAGGAAGCGCTGCGTTTTGAGGATTATGAGACTGCAGCAGTATGCCGTGACCGTCTGCGAGAATTGAAGAAAGGAAATGATACCAATGCTTAGATGGTTTGAACAGACTGATAATAGCCGGCCAGGGGTCATAAGCAGCCGGATTCGTCTGGTCAGGAACTGGCAGGATTATAAATTTCCCGCAAAGCTTGAAGAGAAGGAAAGCGTGGAAATGATCCGAAAACTGGAATTCGGCCTGAAGGATCTGGAGAAGGAGGAAGGCAGGCATTTAGAATTTGCCATGCTGGATGATCTGGAAGAACTTGACCGGGTGGCATTAAAGGAGCGCCGTGTTTTGAATTCGGCTGCTGTTTTAAAGAATAAGCCTGTGGGTATTCTTCTTTCTGAAGATGAGGATACTGGCATTGTTCTTAACTGTGATGACCACATTCGGATTCAGCTGCTCCAGTCCGGCCTTCATCTGGAAGAGCTATGGGAAAGGGCGGACCGGATTGACGATTATATCAATGAGCGGTTTGCATATGCGTTTGACGACCGGTATGGTTATCTTACAACTTTTCCAACCAATGTAGGAACCGGACTCAGGGCCACAGCGGTGATACATCTTCCCATGCTGTCCCAGGGACGGAAATTTTCCAGCCTGATTGGTGACATGAGCCGTTTTGGTACTGCAATCCGTGGTGTATATGGAGAGGGAGAAGAGAATTTTGGTTCCCTATATGAAATATCAAACCAGAAAACCCTGGGGCAGACAGAGAGAGAAATCCTAGATACGGTATCAAAAGCCGCAATTCAGCTGACGAATCAGGAGATGCAGATAAGGAAGCTTTCTCTTCAGCGGCGGCGGATTGAGCGGGAGGATGAGGTTTATAAATCTTACGGAGTATTAAAATACGCCAGAAGGCTGACTGCCAGGGATGCCATGATTTTTTTATCCCAGATTATGGCCGGGCTTACGGATGGCCTGATTCATACAGAGGAGGATTTTTCCGTCTACCGTCTGATGCTTGGAATCCAGCCGGCTAATTTACAGAAGCTTACAGACCGGCCGTTAAATAAGGAAGAACTGGATGGAGCCAGGGCGGAATTTATCCGGAAGGAATTGCCGGAATTAACATGACAGGAGGATTTCATTTATGATAGACAGATTTACGACAAAGGCCAGAACGGCGATTAACCTGGCTGTACAGACAGCAGAACGTCTTGGCCACGGCTATGTGGGAACAGAACATTTATTGCTTGGGCTTCTGGAAGAGGGGAGCGGGGTAGCTGCCAGGGTCCTGGAAGAAAATGGCATAAAGGAGGATAAGGTTCTGAGCCTTATCAGCCAGCTGATTGCTCCGGATCAGGCGGTCCGGCTTCAGGAAGACGGAGGATATACACCTGGTGCCAGAAGGGTTTTGGAAAACAGTTACCGGGAAGCTGTACGCTTTAAGGCGAATTTAATCGGAACGGAGCATTTGCTCATCTCTATTATCCGGGACAATGACTGTGTGGCCTCCAGGCTTCTAAATACCATAGGGATCAGCATTCAAAAGCTTTATATCGATGTATTGTCAGCCATGGGAGAAGATGCTCCTGCCAATAAGGAGGAACTTATGAAAGCGCCGAAAGGAAAAGGAAATACGCCTACTCTGGACAGCTACAGCAGAGATCTGACAGAACTGGCTGCTTCTGGAAAACTGGATCCGGTTATCGGAAGAGAGCAGGAGATTAAGCGGCTGATTCAGATTTTAAGCCGGAGAACCAAGAACAATCCCTGTCTGATTGGAGAACCGGGAGTCGGTAAGACTGCGGTTGTGGAAGGACTGGCCCAGATGATCTCCGAAGGCGATGTGCCGGAAACCATAGCCGGAAAGAGACTTTTGACCCTGGACTTATCCGGTATGGTAGCTGGATCCAAATACCGGGGGGAATTTGAAGAGAGAATCAAAAAGGTGATTGCCGAGGTCATTGAAGATGGCGAAGTACTTCTGTTCATTGATGAGATTCATACCATCATCGGTGCCGGAGGAGCGGAAGGTGCCATTGATGCCTCCAATATCTTAAAGCCTTCACTGGCAAGAGGGGAACTGCAGTTAATTGGTGCAACTACCATTGAAGAATACCGTAAATATATCGAAAAGGATTCTGCCCTGGAGCGGCGTTTTCAGCCGGTCACGGTGGAAGAACCTTCCGAGGAGGCAGCCATTGAAATCTTAAGAGGTCTCAAAGGCCGGTATGAAGAACATCATAAGGTAACCATAACCGATGATGCGTTAAAGGCAGCGGTGAAGCTGTCCTCCAGGTATATCAATGACCGGTTTCTGCCGGACAAAGCCATTGATGTCATTGATGAGGCATCCTCCAAGGTACGGCTTACGACTTTTGTGGAGCCGGGGGAGATTAAAGAGCTGGAAGAAGAGATAGAACGGCTGGAAGATCAAAAAGAGAATGCCATTAAAGCAGAGGCTTATGAAAAGGCAGGGGTAATTAAAAAGAGGCAGGAAAAGAAGCGGGAAAAAATCGAAAAAATCCGTGATAAATGGCAAAAGGAAAAAGTAACAAAAAGGCTTGTTGTAGATGAAGGAGAAATCGCTGATGTAGTATCTAACTGGACCAAGATTCCTGTAAGAAAGCTGGAAGAAGGGGAGAGTGAACGCCTCCGAAATCTGGAAGCAATCCTTCATGAGCGGGTTATCGGCCAGGAGGAAGCCGTTTCGGCTGTAGCAAAAGCTATCCGCCGGGGAAGAGTAGGGTTAAAGGATCCAAAGCGCCCCATTGGCTCATTCCTGTTTTTAGGGCCTACCGGCGTGGGAAAAACCGAGCTTTCCAAGGCTCTTTCGGAAGCCATGTTCGGAACGGAAAATGCGTTGATCCGGGTTGACATGTCTGAGTATATGGAGAAACACAGTGTTTCTAAGATGATCGGTTCCCCGCCAGGATATGTAGGCTATGATGAAGGCGGCCAGTTAAGTGAAAAGGTCCGCAGAAATCCTTATTCGGTCATTTTGTTTGATGAGATCGAAAAGGCACATCCGGATGTGTTCAATATTCTGCTGCAGGTTTTGGATGACGGGCATATTACAGATGCTCAGGGACGGAAAATAGATTTTAAGAACACGATTATCATCATGACCTCCAATGCCGGGGCAGAAAACATCATATCTCCGAAACGGCTTGGATTTGGCGCGGTGGCAGATGAAACGGCAGATTATAAGCTTATGAAGGGGCGGGTGATGGAAGAAGTAAAGCGTATTTTTAAGCCGGAATTCATTAACCGTATCGATGAGATCATCGTATTCCATCCGCTGAACAAAGTCCATATGAAGGATATCGTATCAATTATGCTGAAAGATATTATGAAACGGACATCAGACCAGATGAGCATTACCCTGGAAGTTGAAGAGGAGGCCAAGGATTTCCTTATTAACAAGGGGTATGATGAAAAATATGGTGCAAGACCCCTCAGGCGTACTATTCAAAACTGTCTGGAGGATAAGCTGGCAGAGGAAATCCTTAGCGGAACGGTTAAAACAGGAGATACGGTTGTAGTGGCGGCGGGAACTGACAGTTTAAAATTTTCTGTCAGAGAGCTCATAAATAACTAGCCATTTTATTTCAATTCGTGTATAATATCTACAAGCGATAGCATCTGTTCTTCGCAAAAAAGGATAAGTAAACAAAATACTAGGAGGGCAAACCGATGCCGGTAATTGAAGAATTAATCCGCACAGAACAAGACGGAACGATCAGTTTTGGTAATTACAAATTAGGAACAAAGTCAAAATTACAGGATTTTGAACACGATGGTGATTTATATAAAGTAAAGACATTTTACGAGATAACCAAGCTGGAACGTAATGGTATGTTCGTTTACGAATCCGTACCGGGAACTGCTGCCACGAATTTCACCGTATCCAATGATGGAGTGGAGTTTGAGGTGGAAGGAGACAAGGATGCACAGTTGACCATTCAGCTGGCAGAGGACAGTGAATATGAGGTATATGTAGATGGCTCTGCTGTCGGAAGCATGAGAACCAATATGAGCGGAAAGCTGTCCGTCAGCGTGGAACTGAATGAAGGAACACCTGTGTCAGTGAAAATAAACAGAAGATAACAGGTTGTCAGTTGGGCTCGGCTCTTTTATCAAAGGGCCGGGCCCTGACGTTTTTAGGAGGAAATTCATATGGCAAAGGCTAAGGCTACTGCATTTTTCTGCAAGGAGTGCGGATATGAATCGGCAAAATGGCTGGGACAGTGTCCGGCCTGCAGGGAATGGAATACATTTGTAGAGGAGCCGGCAGGAAAAAACGATTCAGGGACAAAGCGTGGAATAGGAAGCAGAATGAATGCGGCTGCGGGCAGCTCCTTAAAGGTGAAACCCTCCAGACTGTCGGAAATCCAGATTAATGAGCAGGACCGGATGAAGACCGGATACGAGGAACTGGACCGGGTTCTGGGCGGTGGTGTTGTCAAAGGCTCTCTTGTGCTTGTGGGAGGAGATCCCGGTATTGGCAAATCCACATTACTGCTTCAGGTATGCCGCAATCTGGCAGCATCCGGACAGAAGGTACTTTACATATCAGGGGAAGAATCCTTAAAGCAGATTAAGCTGAGGGCAAACCGGATCGGAGAAGTTTCAGGAGACCTTCTGTTCCTCTGTGAGACCAGTCTTGATTCCATAGAAAGCGTCATTGATGAAGAAAAACCAGACGTTGTGATCATTGATTCCATACAGACCATGTTCCGGGAGGAGATATCGTCCGCTCCCGGAAGCGTCAGCCAGGTGAGAGAATCCACTAATATCCTGCTTCAGATTGCCAAGGGAGCCGGGATTGCCATATTTATCGTGGGACATGTGACCAAAGAAGGCGTGGTGGCAGGACCGAGAGTCTTAGAACATATGGTGGACACGGTTCTGTATTTTGAAGGAGAGAGGAGTGCCTCCTACCGGATTATCCGGGGAGTCAAGAACCGTTTTGGTTCAACCAATGAAATCGGAGTATTCGAGATGATCGAAAGCGGGCTGGCTGAGGTTAAAAATCCTTCAGAGTATATGTTAAATGGGAGGCCCGAAGATGCTTCCGGTGCGGTGGTAGCCTGTTCCATGGAGGGGACCAGGCCGGTACTGTTAGAGGTCCAGGCTCTTATTACGCCAACGGCTTTTGGAATGCCCAGGCGAACGGCTGCGGGGACGGATTACAACCGGGTGAACCTGCTGTTAGCGGTATTAGAGAAACGGTGTCACTATGACCTGTCCCATTTCGATGCTTATGTAAACATAACGGGAGGACTGCGTATGAATGAGCCGGCCCTGGACCTTGCCATTATTATGGCGATTGTATCCAGTATGAAGGACCGGGCAGTAGACCCGAAAACCATTATTTTCGGTGAGGTGGGATTATCTGGTGAGGTACGTGCCGTTTCACAGGCTTTGCAGAGGGTAAGTGAGGCGAAGAAGCTTGGGTTTGAAACCTGCGTGCTGCCCAGTACCTCTCTGGAGAAGATGAAGAAGGTGGATGGAATCCGTCTGGCTGGGGTCAGAAATGTAAGGGAAGCCATTCTGGGATACTTTCCATAACGAACTGTTTTTTTAAAGAGAAAACAGGATTAAAAAGACAAAAAGCATGAAATATATTAAAGGAGAACAGGGCTGTATGGAATACCAGAATCCTGTATTAACCGGTTTTTATCCGGATCCAAGTGTATGCCGTGCTGGTGACGATTATTATATGGTTAACAGTACCTTCGAATATCTGCCTGGAATAGTAGTATCACACAGTACAGATCTGGTAAACTGGGAAAAGATTGGTTACTGTATAACAAGAAGAAGTCAAATGGAATTTAAGGGAGTAAAAGCTTCAGAAGGAATATGGGCTCCGGTTATCCGCTATCATAACGGAAAATTTTACGTAGTCTGTACGATGACTTCTATGGGAAATAAAAAAAATTTTATCGTAACCGCTGATAATCCGGCAGAAGAATGGTCGGAACCTATTTGGCTGGAACAGGATGGGATTGATCCATCCCTGTTTTTTGATGGTGATGGAAGTGTTTATCTTACGAGTAATGGCTGGGGCCCCAGTCATGATACGGAAGGAAGGATCGTCATCCAACAATCCAGAATTGATATTGGAACAGGAAATGTAATAGACCCTCCGAAAGTGATTTCTTACGGGGCAGGCGGCCGCTGTGCGGAGGCCCCGCATCTTTACAAGATCGACGGCCGTTACTTTCTTATTCTGGCAGAAGGCGGTACAGATTTAAGACATAGAGTTACCATTTTTCGCTCCCTGTCGCCGTGGGGGCCATTTGAACCGTGTCCCCACAATCCGATTCTGACGGCGCAGGAAGCTGCAAAGCCGGAACTGTCGGGGACCGGTCATGGAGACCTTGTCAAAGATCAGAACGGAAACTGGTGGATGGTGTTCCTCTGCTATAGGATATCAACTGTGAAATACCATCATCTGGGGAGAGAAACCGCTCTTGTACCGGTCATATGGGAAAATGGCTGGCCGGTTGTACCCAATAGCAGAAATCCTAAATTTCATGTTAGTATTCCGGAATTACCGGAGGTTATCCAGAACAGCCGCCTGGGAGAAGCAGTAATAGACCGGTTTGATAATCATGTTTTAGGACTGGAATGGAATTATATCCGTGAATTTTTAACGGACTACCGGCTCGATGGTAATGGACTGAGTTTATATGGAAATAAATCCAGTCTGTCCGATCAGGCAGCACCGGCATTCATCGGCAGAAGGCAATGTCATATGAAAATGGATTTCTCTGTTACCCTTGATTATTGTCCCCAATCGGAGAAGGAAGAGGCTGGAATTGCGGTGATTTGTTCCAATCGTGCGCATTACGATTTAGGTATTAAAAGGAAAGGAAAGAATTTGATTATACAGCTGCATAAGGTTGTAGAGGATATGGAAATGTATGCCGAAGATAAACTTCCCGCTGATGAGACGGAGAGCCGGCTGTTTGTAGAAGCTGACAGAGAGTTCTATCATTTCGGATGCATAAACCGTTCCGGTGAGAAGATAAGGATTGGGAGCGGTATGACGAAATTGTTGTCTTCAGAGGTTATTTGGGGCTTTACCGGTGTGTATGTCGGCATGTATGCCACAGGTAATGGGACAGAATCCGAAGTTCCGGCAAAATTCAGGAATTGTTGTTATCGGGGGATGTAATAATGGTATTACACAGGCGGATATTATATAGAATAATTGTATTGAAGGGAGATTAAAGAACATGAAAATCACAAGAACCACTGTAACAGTACTCGGTATGATGCTGCTGGTTTTGAATGTTACGGCCTGCAAAAGCCAGACGGACAAAGACAGCATTAATACCTCTGCTGCTGCGTCAGCGCCAACACAGAGCCAAAACAAAATAAACTGTGTAGAACCAGCTTTCGCGGCCATTGATTCAGGGACTTTATTAGGTTATAAAGAGGACAGTACATACATATTTCTGGGTATTCCTTATGCCCAGGCAGGACGCTACGAAATGCCGAAACCAGTTGCTAAGTGGAATGGTATTCATACGGCTCAGCATTATGGTGAGATTTGCCCGAATGGCAGTACTTCAGTAAGTCAGGCAGAATTCTTGACAAGAAGCGGTGTGAACAACATACCTAATGAGGATTCCTGTTTAAATTTGAATGTATGGACTCAGTCACTCGATACCGCTGCAAAGAAACCTGTTATCTTCTGGATACACGGTGGTGGATTCAGTTCGGGTTCATCCTGTGATCTGGCATATTATGAAGGAAAAAACCTCAGCCAGTCTGGCAATGTGGTGTTCGTCAGCGTCAATCACAGGTTGAATGCACTCGGCTTTTTGGATCTTTCTGCGTATGGCGAAAAATACAAAAATACCGGGAACCTCGGTATGGTGGACACTGTAACGGCGCTTCTATGGGTTAAAAAGAATATCAGCCAGTTCGGCGGCGACCCGGATAATGTAACTATTGTCGGACAATCCGGCGGCGGAGGTAAGGTACTGACATTGATGGGAATACCTGCCGCACAGGGACTTTTCAGGAAAGCTGTAAGTGAAAGTCCGGCTAATTTCGTACAGACAAAGAAAGAAGCGCAGGAACAGACGGAAAAGGTTATTAAGGCTCTTGGCCTGACAGAAGCTACAGTGGATCAAATCCGGGATATTCCATATAGCCAGTTAATAGAAGCCTGTACGAAAGCAAATGTTAATTTTTGCCCGGTAGCGGATGGAGATTACTATCCTCAAGCTACGGTAACAAATGGGGAATTCGTACCGTTTGCCCAAAATATTCCTTTGATCATCGGCGGTACTTTTTCGGAGCTTAATACGAATCTGGCGGGAATGTCCGTTAATGCTCAAGGTTTATCAAATAGCGATCCTGACGTTTCCAATGATATATTTTCAAGTTACTATAAACCGAATTTGACCGATGCAAAAATCGAAGAATTGCTCAAAGAAAAATATGGTGATAAAACCGATGCAATTATTGCAGCCTTCAAAAAGGCTTACCCGTCCCATGACCTGTTTGATCTTATGTACTTTAATGACAATGATAATCCGGTTTTAAATCATAACACTTTTATTACTTTAGCAAGACAAAAAGCCGCTCAGGGGGGAGCTCCGGTTTACCTGAGCATATATGCATATGATTTTCCCATATTCGGCGGTGCAACTCCTTTTCATACCGGCGGCGATCTTCCATTTTTGTTTGATAATGTGGATAAGATTGCATATATGGTGAAAGGTGACGAAGTGAATGCCCAAAAGGTTGCGAAAGCTGCATCAGGTGCACTTATCAGCTTTGCGTATACCGGAAATCCAAGTACTGAAACATTAAAGTGGGATATGTTCACTGACGCAAACGGAGCCACCATGATTTTTGATACGGACAGTCAGGTACGAAACAATCCTGAAACCGAACTTTTAGAATTAATAAATAGTGCAACCATAAAATCGCCATCCAATTAGATCACTTTTATTACTGGAGTTTAACCTTATCAAGGAAGTCCATACCCCCGCTTCTCAAAGCAGGGGTATGGACTTCCTTGTTTCCGTAAGAGTCAAAGCTCCAAAATACCACGAAGTGGTAATAAGGTTATGCCCGATGGAGCGGGGCACGCTGTGAGCAAGCAGCGAAGCGGATTGCGAATATCCGTTTTAACTTGAAATATCAGCTGCTTCTATCGGTAGTATCCTTTAGAAAACTACGATATTCTTTGGGAGTAAAACCCGAAGCATGCTTAAATTGCCTGGTAAAATAGTTGCTGTCTTGAAAACCACACAGATAAGCTACTTCAGAGATTGAAATTTCTGAATTTTGTAAAAGTTCATATGCACGCTGCATACGAAGTTGAATGATATAATTGATAGGTGAAACACCGTAAGCTTTATGAAATACTCTGGAAAAATTACGAACCGACATGTGTGCAAGTGAAGCAAGAGTTTTGGCCGATATTGGATTACGGTAATTTTTGTTAATATAAGCTAATGGAACAGCAATGTTTAAAAGGCTGTCCTTAGGCTGCTCCTGTATTTGGTAGGCTCTTGAAAGCAATACAACTAAATTCCAAAATAGAGAATAAAGCATTGTTGTACGCCCAATATGCTGGTTTTGGTATTCTTGTACCAGGCCGGAGATAATTTGGTTTGCCATTTCAAATACAGGAACCGGTAATCGGAGGTGATTAGTGAAATGGAAATCTCTGTTTAAATATGGTTCGAGAACAAATAAAGCATGAAAGCCAGCAGATTCCTGTATATCCTGGGTAGTATTAAGGATAATTTCCGGTTTATACATGATGTTGCAAATTTTGAAATTAGAAGGATTTTCAAAACCATGTATAAGATCTCTTCCGACAACAAAAACGTCACCTTTGTGTATCATATACCGTTCATTATTCACAACATGAGTAGCACTGCCGCTTAAAATGATTGTTAATTCATAGAAATCCTCATGCTTATGCAGAAACATGTCAGTGTCATGATATCCATATTCTGCGACAAAAGGAAAATTTTTATTGTTTACAAATGTTTCTAATTTTAAGAATATGTACTCCATTGTAAACTCCTTTCATATTATACTGGCTGAATCGTGCTAATTAATGTCCTATGAGTAAAGGAATTACTTTATAAAAACATATATAATTATAGATATAAATGATAATATTAGTAGATTCGCATAGAATCAAAAGTGAAACGGAGCATGTTTATTAATTAGGCGACCAGTCGCAAATAAAATAAAAACCCTTAGAGGAGGATTTTAAATGCAGTATACAAATCCAATTATTCCAGGTTTCCATCCTGATCCCAGTTTATGCCTTGTTGGTGATAATTACTACTTGGTAACAAGTTCATTTGAATTTTTTCCAGGTATCCCATTGTTTCATAGTAAAAATCTGGTGGATTGGGAGCAGATTGGATACTGTATCACGAATAGCGGCTATTTGCCGCTGATGCATGGCAATCCGAATGCTTCTGGCATATATGCACCGACTATCCGTTATCATAATGGACGATTCTATGTAGTATGCACGAATGTGACAACATCAGATACAATGGATACCCGTTTTGGTAATTTTATAGTTACTGCAACGGATCCTTATGGAGAATGGACACCGCCAATCTGGCTGAAATGCAATGGTATTGATCCATCTTTATTTTTTGACGAAAATGGAAAGGTATATTTTTGCGGTTCCAATGGCGGAATTTATTTATGCCGGATTAATCCGGATACAGGAGAAATTCTGAGTGAGCAAACGTATATTTGGTATGGCACCGGAGGCTGCTGCCCTGAGGGACCTCACATCTACCGCCGGGATGGCTGGTATTATTTAATGATTGCAGAAGGGGGAACGGAATACGGCCATATGGAAACCATAGCAAGGAGTCAAAAAATTGATGGGCCATATGAAGCCTATGAAAAGAATCCTATTCTGAGCAGCCGTAGTTTAGGGCTTCCTGTCATGGCAACTGGTCATGCGGATTTCGTTGAGGATAAAAATAAAAATTGGTGGGCTGTATGCCTGGGGGTTCGTCCGATCACGTATCCGCCAAAATATAATCTTGGCAGAGAAACTTTTCTTGTGCCAGTTAAGTGGACAGCAGATGGCTGGCCGATTCTTGGTAATCAAGGCATTGTTGAGGTCCAGGTACAAACAGACCTCTTGGAGACAGATGTCTCTTCAGAAATTAATCATGGCGCTGTTCAAGTTCCAAAAGCAGAAAAACCCTATGAATTTTATGATGATTTTACATCTGCAGCACTGAGTTTACGCTGGACTTATCTTTATAATCCGGATTTTAGTTATATAAAGCATGGTCCAAATGGTCTGTTGCTGCAGGGAATGGCAGCAACACTCTCAGATGCAGATGTCAGTACCTTCTTAGCATTCCGCCAGGAACACCATGACTGTACAGTCCGACTTAAGCTGGAATTCTCTCCTCAATATGAGAACGAGGAAGCAGGTATTTCCATTTACATGAACCGCGACCATCACTATGAAATGGCACTTACCCGTATAAAGGAAGAAGTCTGCCTGATTGTGCGGCGAAAAATTGGTTCGCTCTGGAAGGTAGAACAGAAGGCATTGTATGATGGTTCTGAGGTGTATTTGGAATTGGAAGGCACTAAGGAGTATTACAGGTTTAGCTACAGTAGAGACGGGCATGTTTTCTATGAGTTGGGAAGAGGAGAAACCAGATATCTGACTACAGAGGTAGGCGGAAACTTTACAGGTAATTTCTTCGCTTTATATGCAACCGGCAATGGAAAGGTATGCAAAGATACAGCACGTATTGAATGGGTATATTATAAAGCAAACTAGGAGGTGTTTTATGCGTTCGAATGTGGTGCTGCATAACGGTAAATGGAAAAGCGTTGCTAAAAACCGGGGGGATTGGATCTATATTGTACTGCGGACAGCTGTGCTGGCAGGAATCATTTTTTTGTTTATTCCAGCTCTTAACCCATCACGTATAACGAGTCTGATGAGCAGTAATTTATCACTTTTTACTTCAGGATTGTCTTACAGTCAGTTAACCAGGGGGTTTGGAAAGGCATTCCGTAAAGAATGGGTTAGTGAATCCAGCATGATCATTCTGATGGTCAGCAGTCTGGTTTGTTGTGCTGGAATAATCATTCAAGGATTCAGCACTTGTACAACATTAGGAAATTATCGTTTAAAGCGTATAGGTACTGGCGGCATTTTAACAGGAAGTTTCATTACTCTGGCAGGATTGACTGGTATCTATGGCAGTTATTATTCTCTGTTGGATTCACCTGAATTAAATAAAGTAGGTCCGGGCTTGTCAGCTGGTTTTTATGCTCTATTAGCTATATCAACAGTAGTGGCGGTAGTTAGTCTAAGTTTGCTGGCTGCAGGTAAACGGGCTGATAAATCTGAAAAACTAAAGATGGAATCAAAATTTCAGTTGTTCCTATTGGCACTGCCTTTTATAGTGTTAACAGTTTTATTTGGATATCTTCCATTATTAGGATGGCGTTATGCATTTTTTGACTATAAAGCAGGAGATACCTTATCGATGCAAAACTTTGTAGGAGTTAAGTGGTTTACTTACCTGCTGCAGAACCAAGCTACACGTAATGATATTATGCGTGTTATGAAAAATACATTAGGCATGAGCGGTCTGGGTCTTGCAACCAGCTGGGTCAGTATGGCTTTTGCTATATTTCTTTCGGAAATAAAAAGCAATCGGTACCGCCGTTTTATTCAAACCTTTACGACTGTTCCTAATTTTATCAGTTGGGTGTTAATCTTTGCCGTAGCATTATCCATTTTCTCGGCTGATGGGTTTATCAGCAGCTTTATGATAAGTATAGAGAAATGGACAACTGGAAACAACATGCTGATGAGTGGTAACCATATATGGCTGCAGATGTTATTTTGGGGGATGTGGAAAGGACTTGGATGGGGGGCCATTGTTTACATAGCAGCTATTTCTGGTATTGACCAGGAACTGTACGATGCTTCGAAAGTAGATGGTGCAGGCAGATTTCAGCGTATGCGGCATATCACTGTTCCGGGATTATTACCGACTTACTGTGTATTGCTTTTACTTTCAATTGGAAATATTCTTTCTAATGGTATGGATCAATATCTTGTATTTGAAAATTCTACTAATTCTGCAGCAATTCAGGTGCTTGACTTGTACGTATACGAGTTAGGTATAACAAAAGGGCTGATTCCACTAACGACAGCTATTGGTATGCTGAAATCGGTTATCAGTATTATCCTGGTTCTCATGGCTAATAAGATCGCTAAATTAGTACGGGGAGAGAATATTATCTAGGAGGGAGGAAATGCAATGACAGCTTCAAAAAAACACAGTGAACCAATGAAAGCAGGAGACCTGGTTTTTAACATTATCAATTATACTGTTTTCGGTATTTTTACGCTGCTGTGTATTTTGCCATTTTATTACATATTCATAAACACTATTAGTAATAATGATTTGGTTACAGCAGGGAAAATCAACTTTTTACCAAGGGGTATACACTTGGGCAACTATATATCCATCATTCAGTTAGGGGATTTGCTGACTTCACTGGGAACAACAGTAGCCCGTACAGTGATTGGTACTGTATTAATGGTTTTTGGTTCTGCACTTTGCGGATATATATTTACGAAACGGGAGATGTGGCACCGCAGATTCTGGTTTCGTATGGTAATCATAATGATGTACCTGAATGCGGGGCTCATTCCCTGGTATTTGAATATGTCCATGCTGGGACTGACCAATAATTTTATGGCATATATTGTACCCTCCATCGTAGTGCCATATAATCTGATTCTGGTTAAAACCTATATTGAGTCTCTTCCAGCTTCACTGGAAGAAAGTGCTCAGTTGGACGGAGCCAGTTACTGGCAGCGTTTCACCAAGGTGGTATTGCCGCTTTGTAAACCGATCCTGGCTACCATAGCTGTTTTTGGAGCAGTCGGACATTGGAATTCTTTCCAGGATTCACTGATATTGATGCAGGCCAAACCAGAGTTGTATACCTTACAGCACCGGCTGTACATATATCTCAATCAAGCCTCCAATCTGGCATCCACGATGCAGTCAGGGGGGACGTTAAGCCAGGCTGAGCTTAACTCCCTGATGAATATGAAGGTGGTAAAATATACGGTGGCTATGGTTACGGTTATTCCTATAATGGCAGTTTATCCGTTTATGCAGAAATATTTTGAAAAAGGCATTATGCTGGGAGCTGTTAAAGGATAAGATGCGCCAGTAAGGGTGGCGGCAAAAGGAAGGCTGATAGTAAAAGAAAGTAAATGAAACCGAGAGGTTCTTAGTTATAAAAGAAAAAAGGAGAAAGTATTATGAAGAGAAATAAACGTATATCGTGTAAGGTTACCAGTCTTGTATTAAGCGTTGTGATGATGTCATTGGCGCTGGTGGGCTGTGGAACTGCCTTCAAGTCAGCTCAGGGAGAAAAAGATGGAGAAAGAGGAGCAGCCATAACAGAAAAAGACTCTGACAGCCCTGTTATCAAAGGAGATGGCAATGAAGCTGACTTGAGTGACATTATTCCAAAGGAGACAGTTACGCTTAATGTATATTCTAAAACTGCAAACTATTCAGGAGAACAGATTGGATGGTTTGCAAAGGTTATGAAAGATAAATTCAATGTTAAACTCAACATTATTCCTGACCCTGACGGTACTACCTATACGACTCGTATGGAAGCAGGTGATCTGGGTGATCTGGTAATCTGGGGATCAAATGGTGACAAATATCAGGATGCGATAGCAAAAGGTATGTTGATGGACTGGAATGAGGATGATTTGTTAACGGAATATGGTCCCTTTATTAAGAAACATATGCAGGCAGCACTTCAAAAAAATAAAGACATTTCCGGCGGTACAACCTATGGAATAGGAAATAATATAGGTGTGAATTCAACAGATATTTCCAGTTTTACAAGTGCATGGTCGACTCGCTGGGATTTGTACAAGAAACTGGGATATCCCGATGTTAAAAATATAGATGACTTTGCTGATGTGCTTATTCAGATGCATCAGTTAGAGCCGGCTGACGAAAATGGTAAAAAGACATATGCAGTATCTTTGTTCAATGACTGGGATGATGCTATGGTAATGTTTCCTAAATCAATGGTTACTGCTTATTATGGTTATGATGAGTTT
This sequence comes from uncultured Lacrimispora sp., assembly GCA_964402355.1. Lineage (GTDB taxonomy): Bacteria > Bacillota > Clostridia > Lachnospirales > Lachnospiraceae > Lacrimispora. The sequence continues at coordinate 62,609 of CAYOCB010000001.1, read as the reverse complement.
GGTATTGGTTTTTATGACTCGAAAACTCAGAGCTATATTCCGGCTGTTGCTTCGAACAGTCCCTATATTAAAATGTTGAAATTTTATAATAATTTGTACCAGGCTGGAGAAATGGATCCTGATTCGGAGACACAGGGCTTTGATGGCTGTGCGGAAGATTATCGTAATGGTACTGCTTTCTTTACCCCCTTTAACTTTTTAGGATCAGATGCATTCAATACCCAGACTCATTTAGATGAGGGAAAGGGTATGTTCACCTTAATTCCAGAGGAAGCATCCCCTATTAATTACGGTCAGAGTATATATGGAGGGGATTATGTATGGTCCATTGGCACGAACACTGAGTATCCGGAACTATGTATGGCAATTATCAATTGGATGGCAACACCGGAGGGTAAAATGACTGATCTATATGGACCCAGGGATATTTGTTGGTATTATGATGAGAACGGCAAGACTCATTTCACCGAATTAGGTCGGTCTTGTGCTACAAATGGGGAGACGGTGATGACGAATGGATACAGTGGATTATTTAAAGATGGACAGAATAAAATGGATATATCCATATGGTCAACAGATGCAAAGAATCTGGATTCTAATGGGGAGACATATAATCGTAATCACTGGGAAAGCAATATACATGCAGCTGCTTCTGAAATTGAAATGGATTGGAGAAATTATACAGGTTCTTCTTCAATGGATGAATATTTAGCCTCCAGACCTTATACTCTGTCTCCTGTAACTACTTATTCACCAACTGCAAAATCTGACGAGTTGATGGTTACATGGAATCAGGTAAGCGAATGTGTTAAAAACTATTCCTGGAGGGCTATGCTGGCTTCCTCTGATACTGAGTTTGAAAGCGACATAAAAGAAATGATTTCGAAAGCAGAAAGTTATGGTCTGGCAGATTGCGATCAATATCAGAGAAATGAAGCCATAAGACGTAAGGAAGCAGAGGATGCAGTATCAGCGGCTTCTTTAAACTAAGTACTGCTGGATTTTCTTGCTTTGGAAGTAATAAGTGATTGTGTCTATTATTAAAGAAAGGGTTGTGTTTTTAGCGCAATAAGGCAGATCGTTTATGGCAAATCCATTTCTCTCTTTATGGGAATATATCCCTGATGGAGAACCCCGGGTCTTTGGAGACAGGGTATATATTTATGGTTCACATGATAAGGCAGGTTCTGATTCATTTTGTGATTTTAAATTAAAAGTGTGGTCGGCTTCATTAGATAACCTGAATTTTTGGCAATGCCATGGTGACAGCTTTCATACGAAAGCTGACAGGGATCACTCCTCAGATACAGAATGGTCAAACCGGAAGTTATATGCTCCTGATGTAGTGGAAAAAGGTGGAAAATATTATCTTTATGCCTATATTGTAAATTCCAAGGGATGTGTGGCAGTAAGTGATCAACCAGCAGGACCGTTTAAGCTGCTGTCCCAGTATCAATATTCTATGCCGGATGATTTAGAAGGATTTGATAAGGGGATTTTTGTAGATCCAGGTGTATTAGCCGATGAGGATGGAAGAGTATATATATATTGTGGATTTGAACGTTCCTATATGGCAGAAATCAATCCGGATAATATGTATGAAATTTTAGAAGGTACTTTTCAAAAAGATATCATCCCGGCAGAAGCGCCATTTGCTTTCTTTGAAGCCTGCTCGATACGTAAAGCAGGTGATATTTACTACATGATCTATTCTCCCAAAAGAGGAAGCTGTCTTGCTTATGCGACTTCGAAATCTCCCAGGGGGCCGTTTACATACAGGGGAATTATAGTGGATAACGGTGAGGATTATCCGGGAGGGAATAATCATGGTTCGATTTGCTGCATAAAAGGTCAATGGTATATTTTTTATCATCGAATGACAAACAACACAGTTTTTTCCAGAAGGGCATGTGTAGAAAAGATTCAAATTTGTCCGGATGGTACAATTCCACAGGTAAAAATGACTTCTTTAGGTTTTGAAGAAGCCTTAAACCCATACCGGCAGACACCAGCGGATATTGCTTGTATTATCAAAGGGGGAGCTTTTGTAACAGAGCGCAATGAGTTTGACAGAGGAATAACCAATATTTTAAATGGATGTGTTATTGGATATCGATATTATGAGTTTGGAATTGATAATTCCAGCGAAACCATGGAGATTGTAGTAAAAATCAGGGGAGCCGGGTGCCGCAGCAGGATAAAGATTATTTTGGATGATTATGAGAGCGGTACAGAAATTGGTGTTTGTGAGATTGGTATGGATGACCAAATCAGCAGAACAGTGATAAGAAATGTTACAGGACATCATGCAGTATTCTTTTTAGCAGAGGATATTACAGAAGGATGGGGGGCTAAACAATTTCAAGGCAGACAATTATTTGAATTGGAGTCTTTCGTATTTACAAAGTAAAGAAATCAAGACCGGCCATTGCATCATTAGAGAACTGGAAAATGACTTTGTTCTTTGAAGCAGAGCCTTGTATACTGTTTAAAAAATAATATTAAATAAATTTTTAAAATAATAAAATCTACTAAATAATGTCGAAGATTGCGATTGAAAAAGGTTTATATTTTTTAAATTGGTAGTATTATAAAAGAAGTAATATATTTTATAGAGTTACTATTAATAATTAATAGTTATATGAAAATGACTTATGAAATGAGTTGCAAAAATGATTAAAACGCTATTAGATTTAGATTATAGTATTGTCTGCTTGAAAAAAGTAATATAATTCAATAACCAGCAATTTCTCTAAATAAAGGTATAAAATGATTTGTAATAAATAGAGTAATATTAACTATAAGTAATGACTTTCTAAAAGAAGTGATAAGGCATATGCTGCTTTAAGGAGGGACAAGAATGAATTATGGACAACCAGATAATGCCTGAATGATTATACGGGGATATTTAAAGATAATGTCAGGGCTAAAAAAATAAATATACAATACACAAATCAAAAAATTAAGATACTAATCTTATTATTTAATTTGAGGTAATGTGGTTAATTGTGAAAGGATATGAAATGAGTAATAAAATATATTGTAAACGATGTGGACATATATGTAATAAATTTATTGATGGGAGTATTGCCAGATTTTCTTGCCCAGAATGTGGGTTTATATATTATCAAAATCCTTTTCCATGTATATCAACATTAGTAGTAGATGAATTAAACCGTGTTTTATTGGGATTACGAGCTAAGGAATCCATTTATTCAAACAAGTGGTGCCTGCCGTGCGGATTTATTGAGTATGAAGAAACGTATATAAAAGCGGCTATTCGTGAAACACAGGAAGAGACAGGAATATTAATACAACCACAGGGAATTATAAATGTGGTTTCAAATAAATTAGATAATGGTATAAATTCCATTGTAATAGTTATTTTGGCTAAGCCTGTGACAACTTCAATTACTCCCGGGGATGATATTGATGAGGCTTCATGGTTTGACATAAATTCAAACCTTCCGGAATTAGCATTCGATGCTGATCTTTATATAATAAATAAATATAAAAAATCATTAGAAAATAAAGATGAATTCATCTATTTGGATTTAAAAGGAGATAGTTTTTGATAAAATACAGGTTTGTTCATATGTAAAAATTAGTAATAAAATATTATTAGGAGATGAGAACAATGGGAAAATCAATTTCATGTCTATTAGTATCATATGCTGGAATGCCTTATACCGCATCGTGCTTTTTCCTTGACAATGGGTTAGCTGATTTAGCAGGGATTCTCCTTAAAAATGGTCATTCCGTAAAAATACTCGACTATAATACTCCAAGTGTTGTGGATTGTGTTATGAGCAATAATCCTTCAATTAAAACGGCTTTGGCTAAAGTAAATAGACAATATAAAAGCGGAGTAAATTTAAAGACGGTTCAGTCAGAACATTTTAAATTACAAGAAACAATTGATTGGCAGCTGCATCAATATAACAAGGTCATTTATGAAAATATAAAAAAAGAGATTATTGCAAGAAAATTAGACTATGTAGGCTTCAAATTATGGCTGGGACGTGGTGTTGAAGCAATTATAGAACTAGTTGGAGAGCTAAGACGAGAGTTCCCAAGTGTTAAATTTTTTGCTGGCGGTCCCGCAGCTACATTGTTTTACCAATATATAGACAACTTAGATGTTTTCGATGCGGTTACGCTTGGAGAAGGAGAAGCTATTATTCTACAAATAGCAGAATATATTGCTGGAGAACGTTCGATTGAAGAAATAGAAGGTATTATTTATTTCAAGAATGGGAAAATGATACAGAATCAGAGAATTCATGATTTTCCACTGGATGAAATAATATTTCCTGTTTATGATCAAGAAATTTATCCGGCTGCACATGAATTAAATAAAAAAATTAGAGTGGTTACTTTAGATGAAAGCCGTGGCTGCAGTAATAATTGTGCCTATTGTACACATACATTACTGGGAGGTCGCAGAGTAAAAGAACTTTCAATACATAGGTTACGGTCAATAATTGAATATTGTTGTAAGGTATTACAGACATCTGCATTCAACTTGGGTGGATCATGTGTTCCGGGAAAATTGTTGGAACAGATGGGTAAGATGAATATAGCTGATAATAGGCGTATTCTATACAATTGTTTTTCAAATGTCAACGATTTGATCGGTTGTGATTTGAAAACGATTCATGAGGGAGGGCTATTTAGTGTATTTTTAGGAATAGAGTCTTTTCATCAAGATATTCTTAAAAAGGACTTTAACAAATATTTAAACTTAGATGATGCAATACATATCATAAAATCAGCATTGAAGGAGAACATTTATACAACATGCAGCTTTATATATCCGGCGCCCCATGAGAACGAAGAAACACGCAAGTTTACACAGGACACTATTGTTTCTTTGCTTAAGGATCAGCCAAGAGCGGGAGCTGTAATATTTTATCCGGGCTTAATGCCAGGGAGTAGGTGGAGCCAGAATCCGGAACATTATTTAATAGAAGTAGAAAATATAAAAGCACATTTCAAAAGCCTTGTCAGTTGTGAAATAAGACATTATCTTCCGACCAGTTATTGGGATGTATATGATTACAAAATCGGTGGTGTTTCACAACAAGAAGCCGCTTTACTATCCGATGAATTTGCTAGAGAGCTTGATAAGCAAGGGGTAAATATCAACGTTATGGGTGATACAGCATTACTTTCGAAGTTTTTAGATACTGATGCAAACGTCATAGGTAATAGGATGAAGCAGATATTTTCAGACATGGATTACGATGGAATGTATTCTTTTGTCGAAGAGGTTAACCATGCAATCATGTCATATTAGAAAAACAGCTAGTTTATGTAGAATGCAATGTCTCAGTATGACAAGCTGTCTGTTATATTTAAGTATTAAAAAAATGCATGTAGAGGAAGAGATAGTATGGAAAAAATCAAGGTTCTGAGTACGGAAGAGGAGTTATTTGAGGTGGGTAAATTTAGGTATAAAGTCTATGTTGAGGAAATGAAACGGACGCAAAAATATGCAGACCATAAAATGAGAACCATCATAGAACCAGAGGATAGATTGCCATCAACAAAGATTATCATTGCATATATAGAGAATGAATTGGTTGGTACATCAAGGATACATATATATCGTCCACAGGATGACATTTCTAATCTTGCAGAATACAGCATTCCTAAAGAAATTACAGATAACTTCACCATAACAGAAGGTACAAAATATATGATTAAACCATCATATCGGGGTGAAAATAATACATTAGGCACGTCTATGATGAAATTTGCATATCAACTGCTAGTTGATGAAAGAGTTGATATAGATTTTTTAAATGCCAATGATTATTTGGTCCATTATTACAGTGGTAAAGGTTATCGGAAATATGGAAAAGTTTATTTTCATAAAGAATTAGGTCAGTTTGTATATCCTATGGCCCTTATCATTGGAGACTATGAATACTTAAAATCAGTAAAAAGTCCTTTTGTAGAAGATAATAGTGAATCGTTATTAAAAATGGATAAGAAAGTTGATGAGGTTAAGGAGATATTACTACAAAATATACCATGAATTTTAAAATACCTTGCCCAAATAGCCGCATATGAAAATTTTTATAATTGCACTTTTTCTATAAGCGACGAAAGAAGTTGTGGAAAGCTAAAAACTTTGACATGAAATACACATTTATTATATGACGTAAAACGGGGGAAAAGACAGGAATGTTATACAATATAGTGGATTTTATATGCAATAATACAAATCGTATGCAGAAAATTATTGATGTAGGAAAAGGAGATGAAGAAAGATCTTTTTCTAAACAAGATTTAATATTGCAAGTGAGGGCATTTAGTGGTTATTTATTAGAACGAGAGATACAAACTTCTGATAATTTAGTTTTAATACCCAATAATTCTTTTGAAACGGTGGTTGTGTTCTTAGCTATTGTAAATGTGGGTGCAATTGTAAGTGTTGTTCCAATAAAAAATTCTTTTGAAGATATAGAAAAAACTATAGATAACATACAGCCGAAATTAATTATAGCAAGTAATGATTATTCTTGCTTGGATTCTTTAATACAAACATATGAAAAAGAGGTTTTCTTATATGATAAAGGAACTTTTTTAGAGAATAATGTTAATTTGAATGATATAGATAAACATTTTGGTGATGATGATACACCAATCTCTATTTTATTTTCATCAGGAACTACAAGTAAACCCAAAGGCGTAATTCTTCCATATAGAGCTTATGTCAATAATGTAATCCAAATTGGGGAACATATAAAACTTTCTAGTGAAGATTATTATCTGGCTACGTTGCCATTTTCATTTATAGCGGGTCAGATTACTTCGGTATTCACTCCCTTACATTATGGTTCTAACGTTGTTATATGCAATTCACAGAATATAAGAAACATATTATCTGTAATGGAACGTTATCGAATTACTAAGACAAATCTTGTACCAACTTTATTGTATCGTATCTTAAATTCTGTCCAACCAACAGATTATGACACATCAAATCTTAAATTTATTTTATCCGGGGGTTCTGCCTGTAATCCTCAATTAATCTATGAAATGTCAGAAAAATTCAATATTAAGATTATAGAAGGTTACGGTTCTACGGAGATGGGGTGTGGGATATGCATTAACGATATCGAAAATCCATTGGTAGGTTCGGTAGGAAAGCCACTGCCTGGGCATGAAGTAACAATTATACCAGAGGAAAAAACAGATAAAAATCAAGGTATTATCAAAATAAAATCAAATACTATGATGCTAGGTTATTATAATGGGACATTATTAAGTAAAAACAACTGGTATACAACTTCAGACATTGGATATTTAGATGAGAAACATTCACTTCATTTACTTGGGCGCAAGGATGATGTTATTAAATGCTGTGGTGAAAAAGTATATCTTTTAGATATACAAGACATAATAGTATCCGATAAAAATGTAGAAAATGCTGTTGTAGTTGGCATTGAAGACGAAGAGCGAAATAAAATACCAGTGGCTTTTGTGAAATTAGTTAATAAGCAATATCAAGATGAATTTCAGTCCAAGATTCAAGCTGCATTCAGCAGAGTTTCAAAACCAAAGATTATTTATGTAGATGAATTTCCAACAACATATTCTGAGAAAATCAATATTCAAGCTTTAAAAATATTTTATTTTAAAAAGAAATTAGAAAAGGAGCTTTAATATGGGAGATATTTATCAAATATTTGGTAAGGGCAAAACGGATATTATCGTATTGTATAGTGGAGGGAAAGATAGTACCTATACTCTGATAAAACTGAAAGAGACAGGATTATTTAATATTCATGCGTTAACATTTGATAATGGTTTTATGAAAATGGAAGCTAAGCTAAATGTGCAGAGATTTACATCGAAATTAGATATAATACATAGTTTTTTGAGACCAAACGAATCATTATTTCATAAAGCACTTTCTATTTGTTATAAAAATTTTTCTGAGGATAACAAGTATTTATCCTATTTTAAGAGAAATGGAGTTTTTTGCTGGCCATGTTTTTCGTTCTTGTATGAAGTGGTTTATAAATATGCTTTGCAAAATAATATAAAGTACATATTTGGCGGTTGGAATCCAGGGCAAATAGCAGAAGGTAAACATACTACCATGTGTAATGGGCAGATACCATTTAATGAAGTATACAATGTATTTGTTGTACCATTCTTAGAATTTCTTCATTATAAGCAATTGGATATGAATAATTTTACTCAGAATATAAATACAGATATTAAGATTGTTCCATATTTTAATTTTGAAAAGTATGATAAATCGTTGATTATAGATTATATTACTACGCGGGGCTGGGTAGAGCCAAGCAAATGTGAGTCATGTACTAGTAATTGTAACCTAAATATAGCAGATCGGGTACTGTACAGAAATCAATTTGGATATGATCGATATGAATTGCAAATTCAAAAAATGATTGATCATGGTTACTCAAATACAAATGAAAAATCCCTTGTCCATAGTGAATTATTAGATAAAGATAAGGCAAAAGATATTATTCAAAGTATAATACAGCAAGCATAGATTAGGTTTCATATCCACGTCTGCTTTATGTTGGTGAAGCGTAAAGATTGAAGTAATAAGTTGACTGGAAATGTCTAATACAATGATGAGAATAGAGGGAATAATGAGTAGTTACAATTGTATTACAGATATAGATGGAATATTTGTCGGTCAGGTGTCTGATTTAAAAAATATGACTGGGTGTACCGTTATATTGTGCCCGGAGGGAGCAGCCTGTGGGGTAGATATTAGAGGAGGGGCACCAGGTTCTAGAGAATGCTGTCTTCTAAACCCATTGATGTCTAATAATCAGGTACATGCAGTTTTTATATCAGGGGGAAGTTCGTATGGACTTGCAGTTGGAGATGGAGTAATGAAGTTCCTTGAAGAAAAAAAATACGGATTTGAAACAAGTTACGGTCGGGTTCCAATAGTTCCGGGAGCTGTTTTATTTGATTTATCTTTAGGTAATAGCGCAGTAAGACCTGATAAGGATATGGGATATCTTGCATGTACGAATGCTAAGGCCGGAAAAATAGAAGTAGGAAATAAAGGTGCTGGCACAGGTGCTACAGTAGGTAAAGCATTAGGTTTTGATAAATGTATGAAGGGAGGTATCGGCAGTGCCAGCATTTCATTAAAAAATGGTATTACAGTGGGTGCTATAGTAGCAGTAAATTCTTTTGGTGATATCCGGGATTCAAAATCAAAAACTATATTAGCGGGTCCTCTTTTCAATAATAAGCCACAAGATACTTTTAAGATTATGCTAGAACAGCAGGACATGTCATATTCCTATCATATGGATAATACTACAATAGCGGTTGTAGCTACCAACGCAAAGCTTACAAAATCAGAATGTACAAAGGTTGCACAGATGGCATCGAACGGTTTGTCAAATACAATCTATCCATATGGTACAACGTTAGATGGCGACGCAATTTTTGTTTTATCAAATGGAAATCACACCTGCGATATAAATCTTTTAGGTGTACTGGCCGGGGAGGTTTTAGCTGCTGCAGCAATTAATGGGATTCAAAGTGCAGAAACTGTCGATGATGTTAAGTCTTATAAAGATATTTTTGGAGTGAAGGAATGAGGTATAAAATTGTCAGCTTTGATATGTTCCAAACACTTGTAGATGTGAACAAAAGAACGTTAAATATTTGGCAAGGGGTTTTTGGAAAAGACTGTACAAAAGAAAAAGCAGATTACTTTTCGGAACGATTATTTGGTGAATATGATAATGTGATGAGCCTGGTATTGAACGAGAACCATTTTGTTGACATGAAAACGGTTTTTAGAAAATGTGCTGAAAACATAATAGAGAAAAATAATCTGGATGTAAGAGCAGAAAATATTGCGGATAGCCTAATAAAGGAGCATGGGAATGCCCCATTTTATCCAGAAGTATTAGAAGTGTTAGATCACTTAAAGAATAAATATTCAATTATAATTTCAAGCGATTCCAGTAGAATAATGACCGGCAAAATAATTAATAAATTGAATTGTGTTAGTAACTCGTTTCTATCAGAAGAAATGAAGTGTTATAAATTATCGGTAAACGGAAAATTCTTTGATTCTATATTATCAAACCTAAATATAAAGCCAGATGAAATTATTCATATTGGAGATAGTGCTAGTGATTTGATTTCAACTTCAATAAACTGTATTTATAAATATACACAGCCAAGACAATCAATTTTCAAAGAAGGTAATAATGAATTTACAATTTTAACACAATTTGGTATTGAAATGAAAGTCTCACTGGATGAGATATTAGTTTATCTTTTTTGCAATGGGCAGTCAGAAGTCGTTAGTATTCAAGAAATAATATCGAATAACTACAAAAACCGTGTAATTCTTACGGATCAAATTCAGGATAGCTTGTCTAAGTTTATTAATTCTAATTTGCTTGTACTTGAAAAAAATTTTAATAGCAAAAATTTTCATCCGATTTTTCCTTTTAATCCTTTTAAAATTGTGAAAAAATTGGATAGTGATTGCATAAAAAAGACTATTATAACATTGAGCAAACTAGAATTTTCAATTACCGATGCCTGTCCCTTTAATTGCTCTTATTGTAGTAGAAAAATACATGAGGAAGAGGAGTACATAAACTTTGAGCAAAAGAAAAAACTCGTCTATGACTGTTTTGAAATGGGTGCGTATACGCTGAATATTACTGGTGGAGAACCCTTATTTGGTAAATATGCCGACGAAACAGTTGAATTAGTTAAATATGCGAAAGATTTGGGATATATAAGAATTCTGGTATCTACAAGCGGATATGGCATTATTGATAATATTGATCGGTTAGTCAATGTGGGGCTTGATGAATTACAGATATCCTATAATCAATGTACCATTTACGAGGAGGATAGAATTAGAAATAAATTCATTGAGGACAATATTGATAGTTTTATTAAGATTATTCCCAAAAGTCTGCGGTTTGGAGTATGTTGCGTATTAACTAAGGAAAACGTAAACAAAGTAAAGGCTATTATTGAATTTTGCATAAAGTATAAATTATATAGTGTATATTTTTATCCGGTTATGCCAGTGGGAGGGGCGGTAAGTATCTGGGATAAGATTAAAATAAATTCAAACGTCCTGGAATCAACGCTGGCAACGATTAGACAATATAAGGAGGAATATAAAGATAAAATTTTTATTTCTGCTCCACAATCCTTTATGATGCCAAGTTCCAATATCTATCAAATCTGCGAAGGTGGAACCTATATGCTATATGCAACAAACAGAGGAAATGTTTCTGCATGTGCATGTTCTCCCTATGCAAAAGAAAATTTCAAAAATAATAAGATAGAAGATATTTGGACAAATTCAGAATATTTTGAAATGTATAGAAATATCAAAAAATATAAAGAAGTTTGTAATACTTGTTCAAAATTGGCCTATTGTCTAAATTCCTGCACAATAAGAGTTATGCAAGCTTATCAATCAGGCTTAAAGTACGAGTATGAAGATTGTAAATTAAATTTATGAAAGCTGTTGGAGTAACAGGATTTGTTGGAATTAAAAAAGATAGTATTATTGATATCGCATTATAAGGAGGCGCTTAAAGTGAAGATATCAGAAATGCTTATATCAAATAAGTTTCTTCTTTATGATCATTCCATAACTGACCAAGTGGTTCATCAAATAAATATAAAAAGAGACCAATATATATCCTATGCCAGTTATTTATATGATACACATGCTAGAGAACTTTTGGCGAATTTGTATAAACAGATTCTTGATGTGGGAAACCAATATAAGATTCCATGTTTAATAGATACACCCTCAAGGCGGCTTCAAAAAAATAGAATTAAAAATTCTTCTTACAAGGACCGTAATTTATTTAGTGATGAAGTAAGTTTTTTAAATGATATTAGAGATTCTTACGGGGAATATTCGTCAAACATACTAATTGGCGGACTGCTATCTACAAAAGGTAATTCTTACAACTATGCCGAATCTTTATCAGAGGATGAGGCATATACATTTCATCAGTATCAGATTACTAGATTAGCTACCAGCGGTGTTGACTTTTTAATTGCTGTTACAATGCCAGCACTATCTGAAGCGGTGGGGATTTCAAAAGCTATGTCTGAGACCTGTTGCGAGTATATTATTAGTTTTATAGTAAGAAAGGATGGCAAATTATTAGATGGAACGTTGCTGAGTATTGCTATTGAAACAATTGATGCTACGGTTTTACATCCGCCAATCTTTTATATGATTAATTGTGTACACCCGAAAAACATAGATTCCTGTTTAAATTGTAAAGAAAACAAGACAATTATTCAACGAATATATGGAGCTTGTGGGAATGGCTCTAGAAATTCAGTTGAAGAATTAGAAGATAACAATACAATACAAAATGATTCACCTTATCTTTTTTCTCAAAGTATGATTAATTTATATCATAAGTTTATGTTCAAAGTTGTTGGAGGCTGTTGCGGTACGAATAGTAATCATTTATCTGAAATAGCCAAGATTTTAGTAAAGGAGGAAGCATGTCATCATTGAATCGTTTGGATACTTTCATACGAGAAACTGCATAGGATACAGGTAAGTTTGAGCAGAATTAAATAAACAGGTTCCATTTGATAGGAAGAGAGGGATAATATGAATAAAAAAAAACAAAAAAGTATAAAAAAAATACATCTTGTGGTACTTACACTGTTGTTAACCGGGGTTTTATCAGGCTGCAATGCAAAGACAGTTTCTGATTCTGCTGATAAAACAATGGATTCCAAAGCGATCGCCCAATCAACCGAAGATTCTAAAGAAAGCGGTGTTTCTACGGAGACAGACAGTACAACAACCAAAATCGTTGAAGGCGGCGAATTGGTGATAGCTATGACCAATGAGCCAACCAGTTTTGATCCATTTATATCGCAGGGGGCAGATACCAGAAGTATATTATTTAATATTTATGAAGGCCTGGTAAAACCAACCACGGACGGAGGATTTGTGCCTGCAGTTGCAGAAAACTATAAGGTTTCTGAAGATGCAAGAACTTATTCATTCGTTTTACGAAACGGTATTAAGTTTCATAATGGTAATCTGGTAACAGCAGATGATGTGATTTATTCCATAAATCAGGCGATTTCTGCAAAGGTATCCGGCTACGATAATATCGCCTCCACTGAGGCGGCCGACAGTAAAACAATTCTTATCCATTTAAAAGAAATGGATAATGATTTTTTACCGTATATGACAACTGCCATAGTTCCTAAGGATTCTACGGATCTGGAGACAAAACCTATTGGAACAGGCCCTTATAAATTAGAATCCTTCACGGAACAACAATCTCTTAAGTTGGTAAAAAATTCCGATTATTGGCAGGAAGGAATTCCCCATCTTAATAAAGTAACCTATAAGTCGGTAGCAGATAATACTGCTGCATTGCTGGAGTTTCAAGCAGGAACCATTGATCTGCTTTCGGTAGAATATTTTTCTGCTTTACAGCAGTTAGATTCAAAAGAGTATACTATTGAGGAAACTCCATCCAACTCCGTTCAGTTACTCGCTTTAAATAATACCTATGAGCCATTAAAAGATATTAGAGTGAGACAAGCTATCAGTTATGTGGTAGATGCACAGGAGATAATTCAGACAGTAAACAAAGGATATGCAAAGAGAGCTGGAAGCCCTGTAATTCCGGCATTCTCCAAAATTTATGATACCTCTTTGGATAACGCTTATTCAAAGAATGTTGATAAAGCAAAACAATTAATGAACGAAGCAGGTTATGCAACAGGATTTAGTTTAAAGATAACCGTTCCATCTGTTTATCAGGTACATATAGATACGGCACAGGTAATTGTAAACCAATTAAAACAAATCGGAATTAATGCGACGATTGAGTCTGTAGATTGGTCTACATGGTTAAACAATGTATATACCGAAAGACAGTATGAAGCGACGATTATATCGGTAGACGGCCCTAATATTTCTGCAAAGAGCTATTTAGGAAGATATTTGTCAACTGCAGATAATAACTTTGTAAATTACAGCAGTGCAGATTACGATAATACATACAATTCCGCTGTAAAAGAACCAGATGAAACAAAGCGCAGTAAGTTATACAAACAGGCACAGGATATTTTATCCAAGGATGCGGCCAGCGTTTACATAGAAGATATATCAAGATTGTATGCATTTAGAAAAGGTTTTACTGGAATTGTAAATTATCCGCTGTATGTATTAGATTTGTCTGCCATTTATAAAACGGAGTAAACAAACTTGTATGCAGCTCCATTCATACATGGAAAGCCAGATGAAATGTAACCTTGTGTTTCGCTTAGTTATTGACATTAGTAATAGGAATTCAGATCATTTGGAGGATTTTATATGAAGCGTATAGTGAAAAAGCTTATTATAGTAGTCATTACCCTTTTTACTATTTCAATACTGACTTTTGCAGCGTTTCATATTATACCGGGCGATCCGGCGATGCAAATTCTTGGCACTGAGGCCTCGCCGGAGCGTTTGGCTGCGCTGCGTGAAAAATTGGGAACTGATAAAAGTTTACCTAATCAGTATCTGAACTGGCTTAAAGGATTAGCTTCCGGTAATTTTGGGGTATCCATTAAGTATAACAAGCCGGTAAAAGATTTAATTGCAGACCGCATTCCTGTTACAGTGGCTCTTTCACTGATGTCTATGCTATTGATCCTGATCATATCCATTCCGGTCGGATTGTATTGCGGTAAAAAGAAAAGAGCAATTGTTAATGAATGTATTAATACAGTAACGATGATTAGCATATCATTTCCTAATTTTTTCTTGGGAATATTATTTATTTGGATATTCGGACTATCGTTAAGATTTTTTATACCAGGAGGGTATATAAGCTACTCGGATGATTTTATTAAATTTATAAAATACCTTTTCTATCCTGCACTAGCAATTGCAATTCCTAACATTGCAGTGATCATAAAGTTTTTGCGGTCTTCCATTCTTTGTGAAAGAAAACTTGACTATGTAAGAACCGCTTTAGGCAAAGGAAATACGGAGAACAGAGTATTGTACAGACATATTCTGAAGAATGCAATAGTACCTGTAATTCCGATTTTAGGAATGATGGTTGGGGATATTTTTTCGGGAAGTATCATCATTGAACAGGTTTTTAGCATACCGGGGCTGGGTAAATTATTGATTGCTGCAATTTCAGCAAGAGATTATCCGCTTATTCAGACATTGGTTGTATTGATTGCATTTATCGTAGTGCTCTCAAATTCTTTGGTAGACGTAATCCTTCAAATACTTGATCCAAGAATACGCATAGAGTAAGAAAGAGGCTGATATGAAAGCAAATGTCAATTTAATAATCGGCGGAATTTTAACCGCATTTATCTTATTCTTGCTTTTGATTGGATTTTTTTATACACCCTATAACATAAATGAAATGAATAACCTGGAGATGTTTCAAGCACCAGGCATTCTCCATTTATTTGGAACTGATAATATGGGCAGAGATATTCTAAGTCGAATTATAATTGGAACACGTTTTACACTATTTGTATCGGTATGTACCGTTTTTGGAAGTGCATTTGTTGGAAGCGTATTAGGAATGGTAAGCGGTTACATCGGAGGGCTGTTAGATGAATTCATTATGCGCGTGATGGATGCAACGACTTCCTTCCCAGGAATATTGATTGCTTTAGTGATGGTTTCCGTTTTAGATAATGGGAAATTTACTATCATTCCGGCATTATGCATCATGTTTATCCCAAGTTTTACACGTATTGTACGAACCGGAACATTGCAATATAAAAATAGTGAATTTGTTGATTATGTGAAAGTTTTTGGAGCTTCCGGATTTCGAATTGTTGTAGTCCATATTTTTCCTAACGTATTTCCTGTTTTATTGTCTTCCGTTATTCTGGGACTGTCCAATGCTATACTGGCAGAATCCAGTATGAGTTACCTGGGACTTGGGATTCAGCCGCCGACTCCAAGCTGGGGCCGGATGTTGAACGAATCGCAGGCTTATTTGTTTTCTGCCCCCTGGTGCTCATTTCTGCCCGGTATCATGATTATGATAACTGTAATAGGCTTTAATAGTCTGGGAGAGGGAATCCGGAAAAAATATTGTTAGGGAGGATTGCAATGTCTGATAATTTATTGTGTGTACAAAATTTATCCATCGGGATTAAGAAGCATAATCGTTATTTGAAGGCAGTGGATGATATCAGTTTTGATATAAAAAGAGGTGAAATTTTAGGAATTGTAGGAGAATCAGGCTGCGGGAAGAGCTTAACTGCACTTTCTATTCTGGGATTATTGTCAGAAGGCATCTCCGTAATCGGTGGAAGTATTTTATTTGAGGAAAGAGATTTAGTTTCAATTAGAAAAGAGGAGTTTCGTAGAATTCAAGGTAAGGATATATCCATCGTTTTTCAAGAGCCTATGACTTCTCTAAACCCTTTAATGAAAATCGGAAAGCAGATTGAAGAAGTGGTACTGCTGCATAAGAAGACAACAAGGCAGGAAGTAAAGAATGAAGTGTTAAGTATATTAAAAAAGGTTGGAATAAGGGAACCGGAGCGATGCACCGCTTCTTATCCTCACCAGTTATCCGGCGGTATGCGCCAAAGAGTAATGATAGCGATGGCAGTTATTTGTAACCCGAAGCTTCTTATTGCTGATGAACCGACAACGGCGTTAGACGTGATCACGCAGGCACAAATTCTTGCTCTGTTATTAGAAATACACAAAGAATATAATACCTCCATTCTTTTCATATCACATGATCTGGGAGTAATAAAAAATTTTTGTGACCGGGCGCTGGTAATGTATGCCGGGAAATTTGTCGAATATGGAACAATTAAAAATATTTTTTTAAATCCCTTACATGAGTATACCAAAGGTCTGATTAATTCGATTCCAACAAGAGACTGCAAAGGAAAGCGGCTTTCCTGTATTAAGGGGCGGGTACCCAATTTGGAGGAACATAAATCAGGATGTCCGTTTGTTTTGCGGTGTGAGAGATCAGCCGACGTATGCTTTAAAGAAAATCCCCCTACGATTGTGCTTGGAAAAAATCATAGCGTAAGCTGCCATTTGACAGCCACGGAAAGCGAGAAGGAATATGCCCGAATCTGATGTGATTTTAAGAGTTGAAGATGTTACAAATTCATATAAGCCAAATGTGTTTGGATTAGGAAAAGGAAATCAGGAAGTAAAGATTTTGGACAATGTTAATTTTCATATTAACAAACGGGAATTTTTTGGATTAGTTGGGGAAAGTGGCTGTGGAAAATCTACTTTATGTAAGGCGATTTTAGGATTAATAGATTTTAAAGGAAAAATATCAATCTACAATCTGGATCGTAAAGAGAACAAAAAGAAGGAAATTTCAAGGATCGTGCAGGCAGTATTTCAAGATCCGATGAGTGCCCTAAATCCAAAAAAAACAATCGGTTTTATGTTAGAAGAACCTTTGAAAATACATAAGTTAGGTAACGCGAAAGAAAGAAGAAGGCGTGTCAACGAAGTATTGGAACTGGTAGGACTTGACACCTCTTATCGAAATCGCTATCCACATGAATTAAGCGGAGGCCAAAGGCAGCGAGTAGGTATAGGCTGTGCGCTTATTTTACAACCTCAATTGATTATTGCGGATGAAGCAGTTTCATCATTGGATGTATCAGTTGGTGCGCAGATACTAAATCTCTTTCAGGATCTCCATGATTCCTGTGGTTTATCTCTCCTTTTTGTATCCCATAATCTAAATCTTGTTTATTATTTGTGCGACCGGATTGCGGTAATGTATAAAGGAAACATTGTTGAGATGGGAGATGCAAAAGCAATTTATGATCATCCATTGCATCCTTATACTCAAATGCTTCTATCTGCCATCCCTAAGCTTGATGAGAAAATACAAACAGTTATTACCGAAAGGGCAAAGGTTCCAGCAATTGATCAGATAGAAACCGGGTGCAAGTATTATTCACTTTGCACAATTGCAAAAGATGAGTGTAAAAAAATGAACTATGAGCTGAAAAATGTAGCAGGAGAAAAAGAGAATGCGCATTACGTAAGCTGTCTTTGTATAAAGAAATAAAAATAAGCCTTGCATTGATATGATCCCTCTAAAGCCAATGTCATTAAGTTAAGCGATAAATCCAGATGCTATAATCACCTAGCATCTGGATTTGTTTTTTTATTAAAATCACACTTAAAAAAGTAAAAGACAAGCTGAAAGCAATAATCAGGCAAAAGTCATTAATGAGTCTTTAGACACTGGCAGATAACAGTGATTTATAGTCGCAGAGCAAAAGTTATGGTTGTTAAATATGCCTGAAATATAGTGATAATAATAAAAGAAATTGTATATAATGCATTATTAAAAAACTGTTTTTTTTAATATTAGAAAATTAAGAAAAAAGTTAATAAAAAAAACATATATTTATTCATAAAAAACAAATCGAAAGAATATATATATATAAAACTCAAAAAAGCTTGTCCAATAAGTAGTACATAGATGACAGTCGGATAATTTCGGGTAACACAAGACAATTGCCCTACAAAAGAGAAGGGAGGCATATGGAAAAAAGGGCGGATATCTTTAAGAAATATAATGAGGTTAGGAGTGATGAAAGGTTGAATTTATGACGGAATCATAGTATTCCGTCAAGTATCCTGGGTTGAAGGAAAATTTAAACAGAAAGGAATGACAAATATTTATTCTTTCAGCCTATGAAAAATATTTCACTTCTGGTATGCGGCATAATAGGTAAACCAGAACTAGGAAAGGGTGCAAAATATGAAAAAGAGAAAATCAGGGGAAATACTTCTTTCAGTTTTATTACTCATTATTATGAGTTTTAATCCAGCAGTCAATGCTTTAGCAGAAAATAACCAATCGATACCGTTTTCTACTGCGAAGGAAGAGCAGCGGACGGAATCAAAAAATAAGATAGAGTCCGGCTTTATTGATTCTCTTTCAGATGGGGATTATGCTGAAGCTATTATTTATTTAAAAAATCAGGTAGACAGTATGGAGGTTGCCAGGGAGGCTGAAAGCAGGCTTAGTAAAGCATTCACTCCATATAAATCGAAATTAGAGGTCAGAAAAGAGGTAATTGATGCATTAAAGGATAATGCAGAGGACTCCCAGCAAAACCTGTTAAAATATCTGAACCAGGAGAGCGATAAGGGGAGTATAGAAGAATATAAACCATATTACATCATTAATGCAGTCTATGTAAAGGCAACAAAAGATGTCATTGAAACTATTTCTTATATGAATGAAGTAGAGAAAATATATGAGAACAAAATAGTAAAAATCGACGAGCCTTTGATTACATCGGAAGAGATTCAGGCGAATAAAGATGGTGTAGAATGGAATATCGAGAGAATCAGGGCAAATGAGGTATGGAATCTTGGTATTGATGGAACCGGTGTGGTTGTGGGTACCATTGATACGGGGGCGACCTGGAATCATCCGGCTCTGCAGGTAAAATGGAGGGGATATAACCCGAAGCATCCCGATAATCCGAATCCCTCAGGAAACTGGTATGACCCTGTATATGGAAGTACCATGCCTGTTGATGATTCAAGCATGCCCCACGGAACCCATGTACTGGGTACCATATTGGGACAAGAACCGGATGGAAGCAATAAAGTAGGAGCTGCACCGGGAGCAACCTGGATAACTGCAAAAGCATTTACGGCTGACGGGGGTGCTGAAAATAATATCTTATCTGCAGCAGAGTGGATGCTTGAACCGGGTGGAAATCCGGCAGCTGCACCGGATATCATAAATAACTCCTGGGGTGGAGGATCGGGACTGGATGAGTGGTTCCGTCCTATGGTAAAATCCTGGATAGCATCCGGAATCATACCGGTATTTTCATCAGGAAATCAAAAAGGTTCTGCACCCCGGTCTTCTGTCAGCAACCCTGCCAATTATCCGGAATGTTTTGCCGTAGGAGCATCGGACAGAAATAATAAAAGAGGCTATTTTTCAAGAAGAGGACCAGGACCCTATAATAATCTGAAACCGGATGTCATAGCTCCCGGAGTCAGTATTCGTTCTTCCGTACCTGGTGGATATGAGAGCGGCTGGAGCGGTACAAGTATGTCTGCACCTGCCGTTACAGGTGCTATGGCTTTAATCCTGTCTGCGAACCATTCTCTGAAAATAAATGAAGTAGAATCATTGTTAGAGGATACCGCAGAACCCCTGGAAGATAATGCTGATTCCGGACATCCCAACAATGGCTATGGTTATGGGCTTATTGATGCGTTCGAGGCAGTATCCAGAATAGAAGGCCGTACCGGTACCATAGAAGGCATGGTTTTAAAGGAAACTAAAGATTCCGATAATCCTGTCCTCCAACACGCTCAGGGACCCTCCGTAATAACTGGTTCACCCATTGATGCAGTGGTAACTGTTCTGGAGACAGGCAAAAGTGTTAGAACAAATCCTGCGGATGGAAAATTCAGATTGAAACATGCTGTGAATGAAGGAGATACCACCTGGACATTAAGAGCAGAGGCTTATGGTTACGATCCTGTTGAAACGAAAGTTCATCTGGAGGAAAACCAGACCATTAATGAGAATCTGTTAATGGAAGAAAAACCGAAAGGAACCATTACAGGAACTGTTGTAGACCGGTATTCAAATGCACCGGCTGCTCATGCCGTGATCAGAATTAAAGAAGATTCCAGGATACCGGAGGTTACTGCTGATGAAAACGGGTCCTTTGTCATACCTGATGTATATGAAGGTGATTATACCCTAAAGGTAATGGCAGACGGATTTGAGCCGGGAGAAGCAGCTGCTGTGGTTGAAGGAAATAAAACCTCCAATCTGCAGATACCCCTTAAGAGATTCGTAGGTTATGAAGAGGAAATCGTTTATGATGACGGTACCGGTGAAAATGCGGTTGTATTGAATTCTGCAGACGACGGTCTGGCTATAAAGGTAACACCGG
The DNA here is from genome assembly GCA_964402355.1 of uncultured Lacrimispora sp. GTDB lineage: Bacteria > Bacillota > Clostridia > Lachnospirales > Lachnospiraceae > Lacrimispora. The sequence goes on along the minus strand of CAYOCB010000001.1, from coordinate 41,633 downwards.
CTCAATACGGAAAGGTAAATGGAGCCAATATTTTCTTCTGGGGAACTGACTGGCCTGTTCCGGGCGGAGATACAATCGGCATTGCCCTGTATGATACCGATGAGAAAGGAAACCCTGTAAAGATCCATGCGGAACCTAAGATTGTTACTGTCGAAAGAGGAAAATGGAATTATATTGACTTATCTGAGTTAGGATTCTCAACGGACAGAGATTTCTTTATTGCAACCTGCCAGACTGCTGCCGGAACTTCTTCACCCGGAACAGGTATTGATGAATCCAGTACCTATGCTGACAGATCCTATCTGTATTCAGGAGATACCTTTACTCCTTTGAAAGAGAAAGATACCAAGGGCGGATTAATGATAAGAGCAAGAATGGAATATTCTTCCGATACGCCGGAAATCACTAACCTGAAAGAGGTTAACTATATCAATAAGGATTCTGTTTTAGTAGAAGGAAAAGTAAAGGCAGAAGGGAAGGTTCTTCTTTATGCAAATGGTGTTAAAGTGGGGGAAGCAGACATAGTGAATAACACCTTCCATAAGGAAATACCATTGGATGAGGAAAAGAGCGTGATTACGGCAGCTGTAATATCAAATGAAAAAGAAACGGAACAATCATCCGGAAAGACTGTCATCAAAGATAAAACTGCTCCGGAATTAGCCATTACCCAGCCATCTGACGGATTGAAAACAAAGGAAAGAGTCATAGACATTATTGGAACCGCAGCAGATACATATTTTGACAGACTGGAAATCAACTCAGAACCCGTCCAGGTTGTGAATGGGGCCTTTCGTGTTGAGAAAATCGTAAAGGAAGGAGAAAATACCATCCAGGTAAAAGCCTATGATCTTGCGGGTAATACAACAGAGAAGACAGTCACCGTAACTGTGAAACAGGGATTGCCGGAAATCACGGATTTAAAACCTTCAGAGGATGTTACGCTGACAGCCGGGGAAACACTGACGGTAAGCTTTCGCAGCGAGCCAGGCGGAGAAGGAGCATTTCAGGTCGTCCTGCCAATCAGATCCCAAACCCAGTCAAATAATATAACAGCAATGAAAGAAGTGGAGAAAGGCTATTATGAAGGTACCTGGACAGCACCGGAGGCTGTCATAAGCGGTCTTGTCATTGAAGCGGAATTTACGGATAACGCAGGAAATAAAGTAACTGAAGCAGGGGGAGGAAAAGTTAATATAATCTCACATTCGGGTACTTGATGCTTTATCCGGCCGGTTATCATATGAAAGCATTGGTGGGCTTTTGCAAAATGTATACTTGTTAGATGATTGTACAAAGTAACAACCAAAATAGTAGAAAAATGCGCCTTGAAACGGATTTTAGGCGGTCCGGTCAAGACGCATTTTTTGTACATGTTATTGTCATAGTCCATCTGTTTCAAAATTATATTGACAAATATTATCATAATTTATATACTAAAATAGGTAGTACCAATATAGGTAGTACCTATTTTGATATATGGCAGGGCGAAACGAATGGAAAAAGTACAGTTATCAGATGAAATTGCTGAAAAAATATATAAAGAAATACGTTGGGGAAGATATGCGCAGGATCATAAGTTACCTCCTGAAGTAAAAGTGGCCCAAGATATGGGAGTCAGCAGAACTTTAATCAGAGATTCTCTGATGATACTGGAAAGAGAAGGGTTTATCAGCCGCAAACATGGCGTTGGAACGGTTATCAACAGGCATGTAGTCGATATCCGGATCAGAATGGATTTAGAAAAAGAATTTTTAAATATGATCACGGAGGCCGGCTATACGCCTGAAACCGTATTTGTAACCATAGAGCGGATAAGAGCGAATGAAGAAATTTCAGAAAAACTTAAGATTGCGGTGGGAGAAGAAGTATTTAAAGTAGACCGCTTAATCACAGCAGATAAAAAACCGGCATTATATTGCGAAGATTATATTGCACTGTCATTGGTAAAAGAAGAAAATTATGATACAGAAAAGTTAAGAGAACCGATTTTTGATTTTTTGAAAGAATTTTGCCATATTGAAGTATATATGGATTTAACGGAAGTTCGTGCAATGTTATGCGATGAAGAACTTGAGAAATATCTTTCTGTAAAACCGGGAGCACCGATCCTTTATCTTGATGAAATTGGTTATGATTTTTATGGAACGCCCGTTTTATATTCGAAAGAATATTATCCGGATAGTAAGCTTCATCATACGATATTGCGTAAAAAAATATAAAGGAGTGGATAGATGGAACATTCAAAGGGTTACGATGCTGTAAAATTAAAAGAAGAATTAGAAGCAGCAGATGGAAATAGAATATTGGATCTGTCCATTCATAATATAAAACTGGTAAATGTATTTACCAATGAGATCTATCCGGCATCAATAGGTATCTATGGGAATCGGATCGTATCGGTTATGAACGATGAAAAGATACAGGCGCATAACGTGATAGATGGCGAAGGCTGTTATGCGGTTCCGGGGTTTATCGATGCACATATGCATATTGAAACAACCTTGCTGACACCGGAGGCTTTAAGCGAGGTAATAACACCTTGGGGAAGTACAAGCCTTTGTGCCGATGCAATGGAAATTGCGAATGTGGCAGGTATCAAAGGATTGCTGGCATTAATGGGGAATGCTGAAAATCTGCCCATCCGTTTATTTATGGAAGTTCCTTCCCGTGTACCAACCGCTCCGGGTCTTGAGTCAACTGGTGGAATCCTTGGGGTGGAAGAAGTGATAAAGCTTCTGGAGACGGATATGGCAATCAGCCTGGGAGAATTGGATTCTTCCAAAATAATGGCAAAAAGAGAAGAGTATTTAGAGAAAGTATTGTCTGCCTATCACAAAAATAAAATATGCAATGGACATGCCATTGGACTGAATGAGGCCGAGCTTAATGTTTATGCCACCGGACATCTATCGGATGATCATGAATCTGTTTACTATGAAGAACTAATCAATCGTCTCCGTCTTGGAATCAAACCAATGATCCGTGAAGGAAGCAGCGAACGGAACACAGAAGGACTGATAAAAGGAGTATTGAAACATCATATTCCCTTGGAAAATCTGATGTTTTGTACGGATGATAAACATGTAAACGATATTTTCCGTGAAGGACATATTAGTTATAACATACAAAAAGCCATAAATCTGGGAATGGATCCTGTAGAGGCCATCAAAATAGCCACAATCAATACGGCAAAGCATTTTCGTATGGAAGACAGGATCGGCTGTCTTGCACCAGGACGTTTTGCAGATATAGTTTTACTAAAGGACTTAAAGCGGATAACTCCTTTTATGGTACTAAAAGATGGAAAAGTTGTAGCGGATCAAAATGGGGTAAAACCTTGTGACAAGATAAACTATCCGCAGGAGTTATTTGATACCGTACATATCAGGGAATCTTTTTCAAAAGAGGATTTTAGCATAAAGACAGATGGAATGAAAGCAAAGTGCAGAGTGATCCACTTAATGGAAGAACAGATTATCAATGAGGAAAAACAAGAGTGGATGGAGGTTCATAGTGGAGAGATAAACGCGGATTTATCCAGGGATATCTTAAAATTGGCAGTTGTTGAACGATATGGAAAAACAGGAGGCGTATCCACCGCCCTGGTACACGGTTTTGGACTGAAGCAGGGAGCCATGGCTTCTTCCGTATCCCATGATCATCACAATATCGTAGTAGTCGGTACCAACGATGAAGATATGGAACGGGCTGTAAAAGAAGTAGAACGTCTTCATGGTGGTTTTGTTTATGCCTGCGATGGAGTGGTGATAGATTCCCTTTCATTGCCCCTTGGAGGACTGATGTCAACATTGACGGCAAAAGAGGTGTTATCGAGAATGGAATCGTTAAATAAAACTGTGATGGATAAAGGCTGTAAGAGTACGGCACCTTTTATGGCACTTTCCTTTATCTCTCTGCCCACAGTGCCACAGTTAGGGCTGACGGATTTAGGTCTTATTGATGTGAAAAGACATTGTCTGACGGATTTGATTCTGGAAACGAAAAGAGTCCGGGATAAAAAGAATGAAACTTAGATAAGTATCTTAAAACACTTGTTATAGAAAGGAAAGCCGATAATGAGTCTTAAATTAAAAGAAGAGATAAAGTCAATAGCCTCCCAGATCATTGAGTGGAGAAGACATTTTCATGAATATGCAGAACTTTCCTTTCAAGAGTATGAGACAACGGCCTTTATTGTCAAAAAACTGGAGGAATTTGGAGGTATTGAAATCAGCCGTCCGACGAAAACGGGTGTGGCAGCAAAAATTATCGGGGAAAAACCCGGTAAAACCATAGCATTTCGGGCTGATATTGATGCGTTACCGATGAAAGAGATCAATGATCTGGATTATGTCTCAAAAAATGAACAGGCAATGCACTCCTGTGGTCATGACGGACATGCGGCCATTCTCCTTGGGATTGCCAAATTATTCAGCACAAAACGGCATGAAATGGCAGGAAGTCTGGTATGTATCTTTCAGCATGCGGAAGAACTGCCGCCGGGAGGCGCGATTGAGATGGTAAAAGCTGGTGTCATGGAAGGTGTTGAAGAAATTTATGGGTTACATCTTTCATCCAATTACCCTACCGGTTACTTTGGAGTAAGAGAAGGGGTGTTAACATCTGCGACAGACCGGTTTGATATTACCGTTATAGGAAAAGGCGGTCATTCCTCCATGCCGGAATGCTGTGTGGACCCCATTGTGGCAGGTTCCGAGATCATTACAGCGTTACAGACCATTATATCCAGAAAGACAAAAGCCATGGAGCCTGCTGTCTTATCAGTTTGCAAGGTCCAGGCGGGTGATGCTTACAATATTATTCCTGATAAAATGAACATAACCGGATCGGTGAGAACATTTTCAAAAGAATTGCGGGAAAAGATGCCTCAATGGATTGAGACCATCACAATGGGAATTACCAGCAGCTGCGGAGCCGAATATAAGTTTCACTATGATTTGGGTTACGGTTCTGTTGTCAATGATAAGTCGCTTACAGAAGATGCAAGAATGGTGATTAAGGATTGGTTTGGGGAAGATAAATTGTTAGAGATCGATATGATCATGCCTGGTGAGGATTTTTCGGCCTTTACGGACGAAACAGGTTGTCCGGGATGCTTTGTAGAAATTGGTACGGCTAACGAGGAGAAAGGAACTGCCGTTGCCCATCACAATCCAGCCTATCTGATGGATGAGGATGGATTGTTTTACGGCACCTGCTTCTTTGCCGGTATTGCAAAGAAGAAATTAGAAAGGAAGAATAATGGCTAAAATAAGTGTGGACGCAATCGCGCATGACAGCACTAAAACAGTAATACAGGCCGGCAGACACCAGGTTATCATTGATGAGCCTCCGTTGTTTGGAGGAGAGGATATGGCACCTAGTCCGGTTGAAATGTATTTATGTTCTCTTGCAGGATGTATCAATGCCATAGGACAATGGGCGGCGAAAGAACATTCCATTAAAATAAAAAAGATGGAAATTCATGTGGAAGGAGAAATCAACGGAGAGCGTTTTTTATACAATGATTTATCATACCGGGCCGGATTTGAAAAAATAGTAGTGAGTATGAAACTGGAATCGGATGCCGGCAAAGAGCAATTAAGAGAATGGGAGGAGGCAGTTTTATCTCGCTGTCCCGTAGCTGATAATATTTTGCATCCGGCTGAATTGATTATAAGGAGAATTTAACCTTATCAAGTAGCGAAGCGGATTGCGAATATCCGTTTTGACTAAAGAAGTTGGCACAAGAAAGAACAATCGATGTAATGTACAAAAATCGAATGAACGAACATATTTTTTAAAGCAAAGGCGCTTATTTAAGGCAACTCTGCTTTTTTTTAAGAAATTTAGAAAGGATAAGCTTATGAAACAAAAAAGGCAAATATTAATGTGGTCATTACCTTGTCTCATAACGTTACTGGTAATGTTTGTCATCCCCATGGTCTATACGTTCATAAAAGCGATTTTGACAGATAATTTAACCTATTATAAAAAATTTTTCTCCGACACGTTTTATCTGTCGATTTTATGGAGCACAATCATGCTATCGGTTAAGACAACCGTTTTAACACTTGCAATCGGATATCCTACGGCTTATTTTTTAGCACGTACCAGATCCAAAATAAAAGGAATTCTGTTAATTGCGACCGTTTTTCCCTTTTTAGTAAGTGCTGTAGTCAGAGGGTTTGGCTGGATGGTTATTTTGGGAGATCATGGAATCATAAATGAAATTCTGATTCAGACCGGTCTTAGGCAAAAACCTTTTAAAATCATGTATACAGAGCTTGCTGTCTTAATTGGTATGGTACAGCTGCTTTTGCCTTATATGATTTTATCTGTGACAAGTGTTATACAGGGGATTGACTATAATATAGAGTATGCCGCCTATAGTCTTGGGGCAAATCCTGTAAAAACTTTTTTAAAAGTTACACTGCCTCTTAGTGCACCAGGCGTACTTTCAGGAAGTATCCTTGTATTTACTTTAAGTATGACCTCTTATATAACTCCTCAGCTGTTAGGAGGAGCAAAGTATCTAACGGTCAGTACTTTAATCTTTAATCAGGTGAAAACGACCTATAATCTGGAATTTGCCAATGCCATTTGCTATATCCTTGTATTTGCGATCCTCTTATTCCAGGTGATGTTTAACTTTGTCAGCATAAAAACCTTACAGCATGTGGGAGGTGCGAAGAATGCGTGAAGGAAAAGTAAATCTATTTTGCAAATTGGTTACGGTATTGGCCTATACATTCATATTGGCACCCATGATCGTTATCGTCCTTGTATCATTTAACTCAACGGAGATCATAACCTTTCCACCTAAGGGATTTTCATTAAAATGGTATCAGAATATATTTGGTGCTTCTTCAAAATTTTTAGCAGGATTTATAAACAGCATTAAAATAGCTTTTGTTGCTACTGTGTTTGATATATTTATCGGCGTATTTGCTTCTGTCAGTGTTACGAAATTTGATTTTAAGGGAAAAGGATTTTTAACAAACTTTTATACAAGCCCCATGTTCATACCTTCTATTTCCTTTGCCTTCGTAATATTACAAATGACAGCATCCATGCGGTATCTGACTCCATTTATGAAGATTGCCATGGGACACGTTGTCATTATCCTTCCTTACATTGTACGAAACACGATGGGAGTGCTTATGAGCCATAGCTGGTATGTGGAGGATGCGGGGGCGAGTCTTGGGGCGGGTCCTGTAAGAGTTTTTTTTCAGATCACCCTTCCGATGATTAAACCAGGTATTCTTTCCGGTGCACTATTAGCCTTTTTATTTTCGTTTGATGAAGTGGTTATCAGCAGTTTCCTTACTTCGGCAAAATTTACGACACTTCCCGTTCAGATCATAAACTATATGGAATTTTCTTTTGACCCGACGGTAGCTGCAATATCTTCTATCCTGATGGCGATTTCTTTGGCATTAATGATAGCAATGGAGCGGCTGGTAGGGTTGGATATGCTTATACAACAATAAGGAGGATCACAGTGGGATATTTAGAAATAAAAAATTTAACAAAAAAATTTGGTGAATTTACTGCAGTGGAGGATATTAGTTTAACAGTTGAAAAGGGTGAAATAATTGCTCTGTTAGGAGGAAGCGGCTGCGGTAAAACAACAATCTTAAGAATGTTAGCAGGATTTATTGAACCATACAATGGAACCATATCCTTAGAAGGAAACGTAATAAATAAGATCCCTGCCTATAAACGCAATATAGGAATATTCTTTCAGAATTATGCCCTGTTTCCCCATATGACTGTATTAGATAATATTGCGTTCAGTTTGAAGATTAAAAAGATGAAGAAGGAACAGATTAAGAATAAAGTGGAACAGATTCTTAAAATGGTTCGCTTAGAAGGTTTGGAAAAACGTTACCCAAAAGAACTATCCGGAGGACAGCAGCAGCGTGTTGCCCTGGCGAGAGCGCTTGTAATGGAACCGGCTGTCCTGCTCCTTGATGAACCCCTTTCCAATCTGGATGCAAAGCTTCGGGTGGAAATGCAGCTGGAAATAAAGAGAATTCAAAGAGAACTGGGAATAACCACCATTATTGTTACCCATGACCAGGAAGAGGCCATATCTTTGGCAGACCGGGTGGTTATCATGAATGCAGGCCGTATTTTGCAAAAAGGAACTCCACGGGAAGTATTTCATTATCCTTCAAAATTATTTGTGGCTGAATTTATGGGGGTTTTAAATTTCTTTGAAGGGACTGCCATTCATAAGCAGGAAAAGTCGTTAGATATAAAATTGGGAAAAGATTACATGATTCACTCTTCTCATGAATCCATCAAAGAGATTTCCAAAGGCGATACGGTAACGGCAGCAATCCGACCGGAAAGCATTGTGGTTTCAGAATCTTTTACGGAGGGCTTCTATAAGGGGAAGATTGTCAGTCAGACTTATAAAGGAACCATGACACGTTTAGACATAGCAGGAGAAGGAGACTTGATTCTGCATGTAAACAGTTCTGATTATGAAGGACCTGATGTTGGGGAAGAAATTTATTATTCCTTCCCTGAGGACAAGGTTATCATATATAAAAAATAAATTCACTAGGAAAGGTACACGAAAGGAGACTTATGAAAAAGGAAATCGCGATACTTATGTCAACTATTTTATCCGTAGGTTTGATTACCGGATGCAGCAATCAAACAAAGGAAACCACCACGGCAGCAGCAGAGTCATCTACCGAGACAACGGGGGCTGTCAATGAAGCAAAAGATTATTCTGGTACGGAACTGGTGGTATGTACCTGGGGCGGTGCCACAGGCAAGGCAACCAAAGAATTAGCAGCGGATTTTGAAAAGAAATACGGTTGTACCGTTGTGATTGATGAAGTAAATGCTAACTCGGACCGTATTGCAAAGATACAGTCTCAGGAACAATCCGGCGCAGTGGAAGATGATATTGTTTATCTTTCCGGTGCATTTGCGTATACGGGAGAAAATTTAGATTTGTTTGAAAAGATTGATCCAGGCGTTGTTACAAGCACAGACGAATTATATGATTTTGCCCAAAACAAAAACGGATATGGACCAATGGTATGTGCCGGACGTTTTGGAATTATCTACAATGCGGATATTCTGGAAGAAAAGGGATTAGAACCGCCTGCGTCTTATATGGATCTTTTTGATGATAAATATGCCGGTCTGGTTGCCCTTCCGGCTATGACATCCACAGCCGGTCCTTACGTGTTTGCCGCTATAGCAAAAGATTTAGGCGGAGGTTTGGATGATTATCAGGCTGCTTTGGACTTTTATGCGGAAAAGAAAGATAATATCAGTTTATGGTATACAACGGAGCTGGTTTCTGCATTGACACAAAAAGAAGCTGCTATTTCTGTATATATGGACTTTATGCTTCCGATTCTGCAAAGTTCCGGTCTGAATATGAAACGGGTGGATGCAAAAGAAGGTAACTTTGCAGATGATGTTTATATAAATGTCGTAAAAGGTGCACCTAATAAAGAGCTGGCTCAATTATTTATTGAATATACGCTTCAGAAGGATACCCAGGAAAAATTCGTAGAATCGAATAATGAAGCACCTACCAACAAGAATGCCACGATGTCAGATGAGAAGAATGAATTCTTAGTATATGGACAGGAAGAATTTGATAATTGTACATTCTTTGATTATTCGGTATTAAATGATATCAAACCAACTTTGATTGAAGAATGGCAAAAGATTGTAGCTCAGTAAAATATTTAAACAGGAGGTGCCGTTCAATAGCTGATTTATAGCTATTGAACGGCATTTTTCTGGTCTTAAAAAGAGTTTACGCATTTATATCAGTGTCTTTCCTTACACCGCATTTACCAGTTTCTTTAGGTATCGTATAGCTGCGGTGAAAAGTACTCTTCGATAGCATTTAAAAAATTATTTCATTAAAACTTTTAATAAGTGTACCATACGTGGTGGATTCCAAGCGTTCTAATGGATCATAATTACGAAGATTATTAAAATCCAAACCGGTTAATGCTTCTATAATTGAGATTTTTACTTGAAATGTTTTAAATTCACCTGGTATTGCAATTTCTAAATCGTTAAGATATTCTTTCTGTGATACAATATATCCAGTGGCAGACAGTTGGGTATCGCTTTTCATTACAACAGCAACTTTCCAATATTCTTCCGGTATCTTAACATTACGAAATTTTATATCATTTTCTCTGAATACTGGTCCTGTAAAAACAACGGCCTTGTGGGTTCCTTCAAAGATATTTAATAAATAATCTTCTAAACCGAGCCATAAACTTGTACTTTGATTAAATTTTTCGTGCTGTGGAGCACAGTTCGTATAATGAAAGGTATCTTCATTTGCATTGAAAGAATCTTCCCCCCAAACAGGATCTCTTCTTCTGACTAAATGGCCTCTATCCACTTTATTGTGTTGATAAAGTTCATTTCCGCATTGATATTTACGGTCTATTCTTGGGTCATAACGCCACTTGACTCTTTTTTCTTCTTTTAATTGTTTTCCATCAATATCAACAACTGTATAAAATGCTAATCGTCTTGATTTGCTCATCATGATTGAAAAATGTGTGTAATTTAAAATTTTCTCACCACTCACGGTTTCTGTGATATCCTTTTCTAAATCAGTCCGTATCTTAGGCAATGGAATCTTATGATTTTCCCCAAGAAAGTTTATGTTATGCCCATTTAAATCATTATATCTATCTAAACTAAAGTCTTCAGCTACAATATCTTCCTCATTATTAGTATTTGTAATGCCGTCTGTCGTTTGATTTAACTGAACATCAATATCTTTTCCTAAATTTTCAATCAGTTTTTGTTGTTTATCATTCAGTAAATATTTATTTTGTTCTATATATTGTAAAATACTGCTAATACGGATCCCTTCATTTGCAATATAATTTCCTGGATTTTGGGGATCTTTTATCCCCGCATGGTGAAGTGCTACCACTTCCCAGGAATCATTACAAACAACCGAACCTGAGGACCCCTCATTTGTATCCGCTGTGTAATGTATAAAATGATCAAACATATCAATAATTTCATTTTTGCGTAATACAATGGATTTATACCAGCCATTGGGATGCTGAATGATAGATACATATTCTCCTAATAATGCTTTTCCTGTTTGTTTAATTAATGGTAAATATCCGAAATCACTGATGTCAACACTGGATAATGATTTTTCTTCAATTGCAATTAATGTAAAATCCAGTTCTACATCAGTCATAAAAAAAGTATCTGGTCTCAATTTGAACTTTTCAGTTTTACGTTCTATAAAATTTAAATCTTGTTCATAATTGAATTGTGCAATACTATTTGCTGAAATTTCTGAATTAGGCAGGACATGATTATTTGTAATTAGTAAAGTGGGTGAAACCATAAAGCCGGTTCCAAACCCCAATAATCTACCGTTATGATCATTAATTATAATTCTGCATACGGATTTAGCAGCTATAAGACCTTTCTCCAGATAATGAATTGGAAACATATCATTATTTCCAACTATAGCCTCTAATGAATATAAATCTTTAGGGTTGATCATTGCCTTTCTGGCTGCAACACGATTTGGTGAATCAATTTCCAGTGGATTTTGGGTTCGTAGTTTTAAAAGTGTATTTTCTCTCGGTTTCATTCTGCTGACATATCGTTTTAATGCTAATTGTTCTTCTATACTGCTATCAGGTTTAATCGTTTTATTAACTTCAAAATTTGGGATATTTGACATTGGATAGCCTCCTAATAATTTTTTACTATTATTTTTAAGTTTAATATATTATATTGGCAATTAAAGGAATAATTCGTGCTAATTTAAAGAACAGATATATAGGGTTCCATCCAAAAGTATATTTTGTAGATGATATTAAAGAAGCCACCAGAGATATTGCAGCTATCGGAAGTGTTATTTTTATACTATTCTTAAATGTATATAGTAAATATCAAACAACAAAGAAGTCAATTTTAAAATTCACTACAAATATTAATGATTATGGTAATTTTAGGGGATTCAGAGGCTTTAGTAATATAGATATTTTTCCTTATGAGGTGAAGGCCACTCGGTTGATTGTAACCGGACAGGCAGCAGGAATGATATAGCACTGACCAAAAAACCGACCAAAACAGAATGGTATAGATTGGTGTAGAAGAAAGAACGAAATCATAGTTTTCCTTTTTTTCTATCCGTGAAGTGAAAAAAAGCCTACAAACCATTGATTTTCAACGATTCTTAGGCTTTTTGTATTGTTTTTAGTTTAGCAGGGGAAGAGGGGCTCGAACCCCCATTTACGGTTTTGGAGACCGTTGCTCTACCATTGAACTATTCCCCTATAGTAATATTTTATGTCCCTGCTGAAGCACCTAGACAGTATAGCATAGAAGTTTTTAAATTGCAATAATTTTTTGTGAAAAATAAAAAATATATTCAGCTGTTAATAAATGCCTATTTATGGTACTATAAAGATAAAATAACTATTAATAAACCTTATCCGTTCCAGGTATTTACCAACGGATCGTTGTATTTGGCGTTTTTTATGAAAATAAAAGAGTAAAACTGTGAAAATAAATTATTTTAAAATGATTTATTAAGAATGATTCCCAATTTTGAACATGTCTCATCAAAAAAATGCTTAAGTATGGCAGGTAATCTGGATAACAATTAATTGTTGTGCACAAAAAAAGGTACTAAACTCTGTTATGAAACATTATTTGACAAATCATGTCAAACATGTTATAAGTACTAAATAACTGTTCTTATATAAGAAAAGGAGTCCTGATTATGAAACAGTTTAAGATTATGCTGCCAACTGTTGCTGAAGCGAAAAAATTCGTTGCTGCTGCTGCCAAATGTGATTTCGACATAGACGTATATTACAATAGAGTAACCATTGACGCAAAGTCTATATTAGGGGTTTTAAGTTTAGACCTGACACAGATTCTTACCGTTGAGCTTAACGGTGAGGACGCAGTATTTGAAGCATTCCTGGAATCAAAGACTCCAGGCAAATATACAGCGGCATAAAGAGAGACTATGAAAAAGGGAATTGTACGCCAGATGGCCTGCAGTTTCCTTTTTTATTTATGCAGGCAATGAGCAGACGGATAGGTATGTATGGAAAGGAGGTCAAGCCGGAATGGAGGACGGTGAGAAAAAAGTTCTGAAGATATCGGTCAGGAATCTGGTTGAGTTTGTGCTGCGTTCCGGCGACCTGGATAATCGGCATATGTCGGGGGCTGAGAAAACCGCTATGCAGGAAGGCAGCCGGATACACAGGAAGATTCAGCGCCGTATGGGAACGGATTACCGGGCAGAGGTTGCTTTAAGGCATGTGGTGGAAGAGGACCGGTTCCGGATTCTGGTGGAAGGCCGGGCAGATGGCATCATTGATAAGCCGGAAGGGGTTACCATTGACGAGATCAAGGGTATTTATATGGATCTGTCGTATTTGACGGAGCCTGTACCGGTTCACTTGGCTCAGGCTATGTGCTATGGATATTTTTACTGTTTTGACCATCAGCTTAATGGGGCTGTCGTGCAGATGACCTACTGCAATATTGAAACAGAAGAGATCCGGCGTTTTCAGGTGGAAAAATCCTTTGAAGAACTGGATGTCTGGTTTCAGGGCTTGATTCATGAGTACATCAAGTGGGCCAGATATTTATACAGCCATGGTTTGCGAAGGGCTGAATCCATCCGGGATCTGTCTTTTCCCTATCCTTACAGGACGGGACAGCGGGAGCTGGTAATTGCGGTTTACCGCAGTATTGCCAGAAAGCGCAATCTGTTTATACAGGCTCCTACTGGAATCGGCAAGACTCTGTCTACGGTCTATCCTGCAATTAAGGCCATTGGCGAAGGTCTGGGGGACAAGCTTTTTTATCTGACTGCAAAGACCATAACCAGAGGAGTAGCAGAGGAATCCTTTGATATTTTAAGGGGAAACGGGTTGTATCTGAATACAGTGACCATTACAGCCAAGGAAAAGCTGTGTTTCCTTGAAAAACCGGAGTGTAATCCGGATGCCTGTCCCTATGCCAGCGGGCATTTTGACCGGGTGGGGGATGCCGTTTATGATATAATCCATAAGGAAGCAGGTATTACCAGGGAAGTGGTGCTTCGTTATGCAGAAGAATATAGGGTATGCCCGTTTGAATTCTGCCTGGATATCAGCAACTGGGTGGATTCCATCATCTGCGATTATAATTATGTTTTTGATCCGGATATACGGCTGAAGCGTTACTTCTCTGAGGGGGGCTCCGGAGACTACTTATTTTTAGCAGATGAGGCCCATAATCTGGTGCCAAGAGCCAGGGAAATGTATAGTGCGGTTGTTTATAAGGAGGACTTCCTTCTTATTAAAAAGATCATAAAGCCCATGGATTCCAGGATAGCCAGAATGTTAGACCGATGCAATAAAGAGCTTCTGGAAATGAAGCGGGAATGTGAGAGTTACCGGATAGTGGACGATATCCGTTTTTTTATGGCCGGTATCATGAGTCTTTTTGGCGAAATGGAGAAGTTTATGGAAGCCAATCAGGAATTTGGAGACCGGGATATGGTTCTGGATTTCTATTTCAGTCTGCGGGATCTTTTGAATATCTATGACCGGCTGGATGAAAACTACAGGATTTATACGGAACTCTTACCGGATGGCCGTTTTATGCTCAGACTGTTCTGTGTTAATCCGGCAAAGAATTTAAAAGAGTGTCTTGACAAAGGCAACAGCACCATATTCTTTTCTGCAACGCTGCTTCCGGTCCGGTATTATAAGGATTTGTTAAGCGGAGATCAGGATGAATATGCGGTTTACGCCCAGTCTCCTTTTGATCAGAAGAAGAGACTTCTCATGGTGGCATCCGATGTCAGCAGCCGCTATACCAGAAGAAACCGCCGGGAATACCAGAAGGTGGTTGATTATATACGGAGGATTGTATCCACCCATAGCGGAAACTATATGGTGTTTCTTCCGTCTTACCAGTATCTTAAGGCAGTAGAGGCCATACTGGAGGAACAGGTAAAGGTGGGACCGGAGTTTACCTATTTAACCCAGGCTTCCCATATGAGCGAACAGGAAAGAGAAGAGTTCCTTAAGGAGTTTACAGAGGAAAGGGAAGATTCTTTTGTGGCTCTCTGTGTCATGGGCGGCATTTTTTCAGAAGGAATTGACTTAAAGGAGGGGCGCCTGATTGGCGCGGTCATTGTGGGAACCGGACTTCCCATGGTCTCAACAGAGCAGGAGATACTGAAAGGGTATTTTGACGGCAGGGAGCAGAATGGCTTTGATTATGCCTATCAGTATCCGGGAATGAACAAGGTCATGCAGGCAGCAGGAAGAGTGATCCGTACAGTTCGTGACGAAGGAATCATTGCCTTATTGGATGAACGGTTTTTAAAGCCGGATTATCAGGCATTGTTTCCAAGGGAATGGGAGGGATATTATGAGGTACGGTTAAATAATGTGGAAGAAGTGGTTAAAAGCTTCTGGTCCGGTCGAATTGAGGAAGGAGAAAAAAGGAGTGACAGGAAATTTAAGGATGCGTCCCTGTAAAAGGGAAGACGGCAGATTCCTGATAAACTGGCTGACAGAAGAGCGCCAGATGCACATGTGGTGCGGGGATCATTTCATTTTTCCTCTGACAGAGGAACAGATGAACGGTTACTATAAAGAGATGGAAGAGGATGAACGGTCCTGGGGATTTACGGTTCTCGATCAGTCCGGAACTCCTGCGGGCAGCTTTAAGATGACCCGTGCGGATTATGATGCGGAAAGCATACATCTTGGATTTATTGTGATTGACCCGAAAAGACGGGGGCAGGGACTCGGCAGGGAGATGGTATCCATGGCCGTGAACTATGGGGTGAGACTGCTGGGAATGAAACGGATTACGTTAAAGGTTTTTGAAAATAATCCAGGAGCCAGACGCTGTTATGAAAAGGCAGGATTTGCGGTGGAGAGCTGCAATGAGAAAGGGTTTCTGTATCATGATGAAATGTGGAGCGTTTTCCTGATGTCTTATGAGGAATAAGATAGAAAAGCGGAACTGCCGTTCCATAAAGAAACGACAGCCTGCCTGTTTCTCTAAAGCATGTTTATGAACTGCCTGGAGGCCTGGGAAACGGGTATATTTTCATTGTAAGCCACGATCATTTGCCTGGAAGGCAGTTTTTCGGATAGTTTTACTGAGAATAAGTCCCTGTCATTTTCTGGAATGCAGAAATCCGGGACGAATGCAATGCCGAGGCCGATCCGGGCTAAATCGATTAAGAGGTCATTGCTGCTGAGTTCAATTTCAGGCACAAGGTCCAGCTGCTCCTTTTGAAACATGTGATGCAGGAACTCGCTGGTAGTGCTTTTGCGGTCCAGCATCAGGATAGGATAGGTCTGGAGCTTTTGAAGGCTCACGGATTGCCCTTTTAAAGGGAAGTATTCCTGGTTGGCAACGAATACATCGGAAAATTCGTTGATGATCCGTACATTCTGGGAACTTGACAGGCCGGAGTTCGGATAATTTGTAATGATAAAATCCACCTGGCCGTTTTCCAGCAGATGGGCACATTCAATGGAGGTCTGGTTGGTGACCTTGATATGCACATTGGGATAAGCCTTGTGGAATTTATTTAAATATGGAACCAGATAGTAGCGGCAGATGGTGTCGCTGGCGCCTATGCGGAGCTGGCCTCCATTTAGGGTATTGGCCTCCAATAACTGGTTTTCCCCTTTTTGGATCAGATTGATGGCGGGTTCAATGTGCTTTAGGAGAATTTCACCTTCCGGGGTAAGCTGGACTTTTTTCGTGCTTCGGATGAAAAGAGTCTGATTCAGTTTTTTCTCCAGCACTTTGATGGATTGGCTGACTGCCGACTGGGAAATAAAAAGTTGTTTGGAAGCTTCTGAGAAACTTAAGGTGGCGGCTACGTGATAAAAGACTTTGTACAATTCATAGTTTATATCCATTATTAGTCCTCCTTATAAATATAGGTATATTCTATCATGGAGTTGATTGGTTTGTAAAGGAATTTGACAAATTTCCTGGTGTGCGGTATAGTAACGGGCACAGGAGCCGGTTATAAAGTAAGAAGGAGTGAATAAGTGATGCATGATGATTTTTACCAGATGTACCTGGAAGAGATTGGGGACATTACCCCCTGCACAAAGGAAGAACAGATCAGGCTTTTGAAAGAGGCCGCACAAGGCATGGAAGAAGCAAAGAAAAGGCTGATCGAAGGAAATTTAAGGATTACATTGGAATATGCAAAGGAATATGACGGCAAAGGTGTACTCATGACGGATCTTGTCCAGGAAGCGAATATGGCCCTGATTATGGCAGTCGAAGAATATACCAGGGTAGAAAACGGACCGGAATTTGACAGCTTTGCCAGTCAGATGATCCGAAAGGCCCTTGAGCTGGCTGTGGAGGAACAGCAGTTCGCAGACCGGACCGGGGAAGAACTGGCAGCCAGGGTGAATGTTCTGCAGCAGGTATCTCAGGCCCTTTCGAGAGAACTGGGACGGGAAGCTACTGTTGAGGAACTGGCAGAGAAGATGAAGATGACCGTTGAAGAAATAAAAGGAATCATGAAAATGGCCATGGATGCCATGAGTATGAATGCCGAAAATACAGATATGGAAGTACTGTCCGGGTTGGAAGGCATTGAGATCACCGGGGAAGAGGAAAACGGGGATTATAATTACGAGATATAAAGAATTTGGGAGAGAAAAGATGAAGATTTATCTAATACGCCATGGGCAGACAGACTGGAATATTAAAGGGAAAATCCAGGGAGGACATGATGTTTTGCTGAATGAAACGGGACGCAGGCAGGCGGAGCGGCTGGCAGAGGGCATGGATTCCCGTCCTGTTTCCAGAATATTTACCAGCACCCTAAAGCGCGCCGTGGAAACTGCAGAAATGATTAACAGAAGGAAAAACGTAGAAATCTGCCCAATGCCCCAGCTTATCGAGGTAGAATTTGGAAAGTGGGAAGGCATGACATGGGATGAGATTAAGGAAGCATATCCCAAAGAATACGAATGCTGGACGTTAAATCCGGCCGAGGTCACGCCGCCGGGCGGGGAGAGCCAGGAACAGGTCAAAAACCGCTGTGTATGGACCATAAAAGAAATTTTAAAAAGAACCAATGGACAGGAAGATGTTGCAGTGGTTTCCCATGGTGCGACCATAGCCAATCTTATTTCCTGTATGATGGGTGATAATCAGGAAGAATCAGGTATTATTGTGGAAAATGCCAGTATTACAACGGTGAATTATAATCCCATTACGGAAGAGTTTATGATGATAGAAATCAATGACGCCTCTCATCTGGCGGATTAAGAAAACATGGGCGGGCGGCTGACGGAAAGTCAGCTGCCCCCCATCGATTTAATACTTAATCAAACAGTGTTTCCACCAGGATTTTCAGCATGGAAGGGGTGGTACGTATATACAGACAGTTGCTTCCTGCACAGCGCAGGGAGGTCTTTAAAAGGATCTCCTTCGAAGTGGATTGGTCAAAGATACTGACCATATTGGCACACGATTCTACCAGGGAATTTAACTGTCCGGCTTTTTGTATGAACGTTTTAATGTGTTTCTCATTCAGCTGTATGCACGCCTCCAGATTTGGGATTTGTTCATCAGTCTTATAATGGGTGTTCTCAAATGAATATTTATTGGATAATTCATTTAATAATTGATCAAGTTCCATAATATATAGCGCTCCTTTGTAAAAAAATTCTTTTATACTATAGTGTAAATTAAGGAAACTTTCAAGTGCTTTTTTTAAAAATAAAACGGAAATTGTGGGAAAAATCCAAATGGTAAAGGAGCAAAAAGCAGCAGGATGTCAATGGCTGTATCTGATGTAAAACAATGAAAAATTGTGAATAAATTAACTACTGTTGATTTTTTTGTTTTCCTATACTATGATTACAATATCACAAATTGTAAGTACTTACAATCAACCTGAATGCTCAGGGAGGAGGCGCAGATATGAAAGAAATCAGAGGCAACGTCATCGCAGGCCAGTCAGGCGGGCCAACGGCGGTCATTAATTCCAGCCTGGCTGGAGTCTATAAGACTGCCAGGGACAGAGGGGCAAAGAAGGTATACGGAATGCTCCATGGCATCCAGGGACTTTTGGAAGAACAGGTGGTGGATTTATCGGATCATATTAAAAGTGATCTGGATATTGAGCTTTTAAAACGCACTCCTTCCTCTTATCTTGGTTCCTGCCGGTACAAGCTTCCGGAAATTTATGAGGACCAGGAGATATATAAAAGGATCTTTCGGATTCTTGATGAAATGGAGATTGAATTTTTCTTTTACATTGGCGGCAACGATTCCATGGATACCATTAAAAAGCTCTCTGATTATTCAATATTGAATGGCAGCAGGATCCGGTTCATGGGAGTTCCAAAGACCATAGATAACGACCTGGCTGCAACTGACCATACCCCAGGCTATGGCAGTGCTGCGAAATATATTGGTTCCGTCACCAAAGAAGTGATTCGGGATGGTCTTGTCTATGACCAGCAGAATGTGACTTTACTGGAGATCATGGGACGCAATGCGGGCTGGCTTACGGGTGCGGCAGCTTTGGCAAAATGCGAAGACTGTGAAGGGCCGGATATGATTTTTCTTCCGGAAATACCATTTGATGTGGATCGTTTTATGAAAAAGATAGCAGAATTGCATAAAAGGAAGAAATCTGTCGTGGCTGCAATCTCTGAAGGAGTGAAAGTAGCGGATGGCCGGTATGTCTGTGAACTGACCGACAATGTTGATTATGTGGATGCCTTTGGACACCGTCAGCTTACAGGAGCGGCCAGATTTCTGGCAGGGAAGATTTCAAAGGAGGTGGGCTGTAAGACCAGGGCCATTGAATTCAACTCTCTGCAGCGCTGTGCCTCCCACATCGTATCCCGGGTAGATATTACGGAGGCTTTTTTAGTTGGCGGAGCGGCCGTGAAAGCAGCATTTGAAGGGGAGACCGGAAAGATGGTAATTTTAAAGAGGATTTCCGATGATCCGTATATTTGCGTAACCGATATTTATGATGTACATAAGGTGGCTAATATTGAGAAAAAAGTACCGAGAGAGTGGATTAATAAAAACGGAGATTACGTGACGGAAAAATTTGTAAGTTACATCCGGCCTTTGATTCAGGCGGAACTGACACCTATAATGGCAGACGGACTTCCAAGACATCTGTATTATACAGAAAATCGATAATCATTAAATTACTTCTTTATATAGAAGCCTTAGGATATTTATATATTAATTGCGATAATTAATAACATAAGATATATTAATTTCACTAATTGATGTATGCTGTGGTATGATGGTAGCAGAGAATAACAGGGAGGTATGTCCCTGATAAACCATAAGGATTCTTTACAAGGAGGAAATTATGAGTGTAAGAAGAGTGTACGTTGAGAAAAAAACAGCCTATGCAGTAAAGGCACGTGAATTAGAAGAGGAAATCAAAAACTATCTGGGAATCAGCACTGTGACCG
This sequence comes from uncultured Lacrimispora sp., assembly GCA_964402355.1. Classification (GTDB taxonomy): domain Bacteria; phylum Bacillota; class Clostridia; order Lachnospirales; family Lachnospiraceae; genus Lacrimispora. Next base: position 21,117 of record CAYOCB010000001.1, on the reverse strand, counting down.
GTGTGCGGGTACTGATCCGGTATGATATTGAAAATATATCTGACGGAACCTATGGGCTGGCTCTGTCCACTGTTTTTTCCGAACCTCCGGTGGATGAGATATATGAAGAGACTTTTCCAGTAAAAGAAAAGGAAGTGGTATTTTCCGTGGAATACCTTCCTGGCCAGTTTGATCAGCGGGCTGATTCTGCAGAACAGTGCGTTAAGCTATTAAAGGAAGATGAGGAGCCTGTTATCAAATCGGCGGCTACCTATGTGATTTCAGGTGTTCTAAATGACAGACAGATTTCTGAAATTAAAGCTTTCTGCATTAACCCGGTGGATTCCAGGGAAACGGATGAGGCAAAACCGGAGACTTTGATCACGGTTTACGAAACTCCCAGAGACGTGGCTTTTTTTGAGGGATTCAAGGACTTTTCCAACGACATATTAAAGGAATTATACGAATCTTTAAATCTGGCTATGACTTTCAGGGATTTCCTTCATATCCAGAATTACTATAGGACCGAAGAACAAAGAGATCCATCCATGACAGAAATCCGGGTGCTGGACACCTATTGGTCTGACCACTGCCGCCATACCACCTTCCAGACGGAACTGACGGATGTGACATTTACAGACGGGGATTACAGAAAGCCTATGGAGGATACCTACCGTGAGTATCTGGCAGACCGGGAAGTGGTTTTAAAGGGCAAGAGCGGTAAATTTGTCTGTCTGATGGATCTGGCACTCATGGCAATGAAGAAGCTTCGTATGGAAGGTAAGCTTGAGGATCTGGAGGTTTCTGATGAAATCAATGCCTGCAGCATCATTGTTCCAATAGAGAATGACGGCGTGGAAGAAGAATGGCTTATAAATTTCAAAAATGAAACCCATAATCACCCAACGGAGATTGAACCCTTCGGTGGTGCAGCCACCTGTCTTGGCGGTGCCATCCGGGACCCTCTTTCCGGACGTACCTACGTTTACCAGGCCATGCGTGTTACCGGAGCGGCCGATCCTGTGAAGCCGTTAAATGAAACGTTAAAAGGCAAGCTTCCCCAGAGAAAGATTGTGACCGGTGCTGCAAGCGGTTACAGCTCCTACGGAAACCAGATTGGTCTGGCAACCGGATATGTGAAGGAAATCTACCATCCCAATTATGTGGCAAAGAGAATGGAGATTGGTGCTGTTATGGGTGCTGCTCCAAGAAAGAATGTCATCCGGGAAACTTCTGATCCGGGGGATATCATCATTCTGCTTGGCGGCCGCACGGGACGTGACGGCTGCGGCGGCGCAACCGGTTCCTCTAAGGTCCATACGGCAGCCTCCATTGAGACATGCGGAGCGGAGGTTCAGAAGGGCAATGCACCTACTGAGCGAAAAATACAGCGGTTATTCCGCAGAGAAGAAGTAAGCAGGATTATTAAAAAATGCAACGACTTTGGCGCAGGCGGTGTATCCGTTGCCATTGGAGAGCTTGCAGATGGCTTACAGATCGATCTTGACAAGGTTCCGAAAAAATATGCAGGACTTGACGGAACAGAAATCGCCATCTCTGAATCCCAGGAACGTATGGCGGTTGTGATTGATCCCAGGGATGCTGACCAATTCCTGGCCTATGCGGCAGAGGAAAACTTAGAGGCTGTGGCTGTGGCTGTTGTAACAGAAGAACCAAGGCTTATAATGAACTGGAGAGGAAAAACCATTGTGGATATCAGCCGTGCATTTCTGGATACCAATGGTGCCCATCAGGAAGCTTCCGTTGTTGTGGAGGTCCCGGACAGGGAGGGCAATGCCTTTGCGAAACAGGAGATTTCCAGTATAAGGGATGCCTGGGTGAAGCTGCTTTCTGATTTAAATGTATGTTCTCAGAAAGGCCTTGTTGAGATGTTTGACGGTTCCATTGGAGCAGGCAGTGTGTTTATGCCTTATGGCGGCAGATACCAGCTGACAGAGACCCAATCCATGGTAGCAAAGCTTCCGATGATGGAAGGGAAGACCGATACCGTAACCATGATGAGCTACGGTTTCGATCCGTACTTATCAAGCTGGAGCCCGTACCATGGTGCGGTTTATGCAGTGGTATCCTCTGTTGCGAAAATTGTGGCAGCAGGCGGTGATTATAAAAAAATCCGTTTTACCTTCCAGGAGTATTTCCGCAGGATGACAGAGGATCCGGCCCGCTGGAGCCAGCCGTTTGCAGCGCTCCTTGGAGCATACAGCGCACAGATTGGTTTTGGCCTTCCTTCTATCGGAGGCAAGGACAGTATGTCCGGTACCTTCCAGGATATTGATGTACCGCCGACGCTTGTATCCTTTGCAGTGGATGTTGCAAGCCAGAAGCACATCATCACGCCTGAATTTAAAAAGACAGGAAGCAGAATTGCAGTGTTCCGGATTGAGAAGGATGCGTATGACCTGCCGGTATACGGGCAGATTATGGAAGGGTATGGAAAGTTATTTGAAGATATTTCCGAAGGCCGTATTATTTCTGCCTATGCAGTGGAAGGCCATGGCCTTTGTGAGGCTGTCAGCAAAATGGCTTTCGGTAATAAGAGGGGCGTAAAGATTGAGCACAATCTGGAACCGAAAGACTTCTTTGCAGCGGGATGGGGCGATATTGTATGTGAGGTTCCTGAAGGAAAGGCTGGAGAACTGGCTGTCCCTTATACAATTATCGGTGAAGTGACGGATAAGGGTGTATTCGAATATGGGGATGTTACTATTTCCATGGAAGAGGCGCTGGATTCCTGGACCCAGACACTGGAAGATGTATTCCCTACTGAGTCAGGTGTAGAAAAGACTCCGGTTTCCGAGATGCTTTATAATACGAAAGATCTGTATGTATGCAGGAACAAGGCAGCAAAGCCGACGGTATTCATCCCCGTATTTCCGGGAACCAACTGTGAGTACGACAGCACAAGAGCCTTTGAAAGAGCTGGCGCCAATGTGGTGACAAAGGTATTTAAAAATCTGAGTGCCCAGGATATCAGGGATTCTGTAGAAGTATACCGCAATGAAATATCAAAAGCCCAGATTATCATGTTTCCCGGCGGATTTTCAGCAGGTGATGAACCGGAAGGATCTGCCAAGTTCTTTGCTGCTGTATTCCGAAGTGAGGTAATCAAGGAAGAGATCGAAAAGCTGCTGAGTGAGAGAGACGGCCTGATGTTGGGAATCTGCAATGGTTTCCAGGCACTGATCAAACTGGGACTGGTTCCGGAAGGAACCATTGTGGAACAGAGAGAAGATTCCCCAACCCTGGCAATGAACACTATCGGACGCCATATCTCCAAGATGGTTTATACAAAGGTGGTTTCCAATAAATCCCCATGGTTTACAGGAGCGCAGACTGGCAGTGTTTACTGCAATCCGGCTTCTCATGGAGAGGGACGTTTTGTGGCCAATGAAACATGGCTTAAAAAGCTGTTTGAGAATGGCCAGGTAGCGACCCAGTATGTGGATGATAAAGGCTGCCCGACTATGGATGAATACTGGAATCCCAATGGTTCCTATATGGCTGTTGAGGGTATCACAAGTCCGGATGGGCGTATTCTTGGCAAGATGGCTCACTCCGAACGCCGCGGAGATGGGGTTGCCATGAATATTTACGGTGAACAGGATATGAAGATTTTTGAATCCGGTGTGAACTATTTTAAATAAACGTATGAAACGAAGAGTTAATAATATTAGAAACAGGAGCACACCTGCAGAATGAATCAGCAGGTATGCTCCTGTTTTATGTGAATTTTATTGAGTCCGTATGGGCAGATACAATTCAATATAATGGATCGGCGCAGTATTATCCTGGTATTCATGTTCCTTTTGCATATCATTATAGGCACAGCTTAAGAGATAACCGCTGTAAGCCTTGCCAAGAAGTGAATATCCCTGTTCCTCCGCCCATTCTGCCGCATCTGTAACCGCCTGGGGTGTAAGAATGCGGTTTACTGAGGCAATGACCGTATAGACACATTGCTCATGCTTTAGAATCCCCTGGCCTTTCATCTTCGGTTCGATATTCAGTATGGATGCAGTATTCGCCGGAAACAGGAAGTATTCATCGGTCTGAACTGCGGATTGCTTTTGAATCTGGTATTCCTGATAAACATAACAAAAATCAAAGATTTTTAACTGGTCGATCAGTCTGCTGTTATCCAGCCTGTAATAGTGCCGCATGGGACGGATATCGTAACAGTTGAGATATAGTTCTACATTTTTATAGAGCTGCTCTAAATATTTTAAGTGGATCAGAGACAGCCGGTGCTGCTTTAACTGGCGTTTTTCCTCTGCGATTTTTTCCCGGATCATGGTATAATGAGAAGGAAAAGAACTCTGGTACAGAATCCGGTTAATATCTTCAATGCTGAAATTTAACCTTCGGTAAAACATAATATCCAAAAGCTTACGGGTATCTTCATATGTATAGCTCCGGTATCCGTTCTTTTGTTTTTCAGGCCGGATAATCCCTTTTTTTTCATAAAAACGAAGGGTATCACGGCTTAAACCTAAATGGCTGGATACTTCCCCTATGGTATATTTTTTCATAACATTTCCTCATTTCAGTCTGATATGCTGATTCTATTTTACCATAAAAGGCAGCCTTTGCTGCCTTACGGTTTTCTTTCTAAACTTACAATATATTAACAGAAGGCTTGAATTTTTTGTAAATGGGAATAATTCTCCATATATCATAAAAAAGTATATATTGTATTGACAAAGCAGACTGAAGGTGCTAAAGTTTACGAATGTTAGGCGTGACTAACTGGCGTGTGCCAATAACAAGTCATGCTAATCATACCAAAAGTCTTCAGGAGGGAATGAAATGAAAAAAATCAACGTAGTTGTATTACTTGCATTTTCGCTGGCTCTTTCAGGCTGTACAGTAAGTGCTGACAGAGACCAGAGTAAAGTGGGGGTTGCATCATCAGAGATTTCTGAAACTGAGAGTGCTGATAATAATACAGGAGAAACCAAAAATACCTCTGCATTGGCTGAGGCTGAAGCAGAAAAAATATTGGTTTATCTTTCTGGGCCCGAAGCTATGCTTACAGAGCTGGAAAAAGGTTTTGAAGCAGAAAGAGGTGATGTGGCAGATTTTCTTATTATGAGTTGTGGTGAAGTCAGAAATAAGGTTTGGACAGAAAAAGAAGCGGGTGAAATACAGGCTGATGTGGTATGGGGATCTGATCCTTTGATCTATAACAAGCTGGATGATGAAGGGCTTCTTAAAAATTTGTCATCTATTGAAAATACAGCATACATAAATGAAGAATTTAAAACTGAACATAATTATTTATATGCTAACCGGCGTTATGTAACCATTATCTGCAATACGAAAACCTTTAGCGAAGGTGAGGCTCCGGCCGGTTTTGAAGATCTTTTAAGGGAGCAGTATAAGGACAGAATCGTTATGGCGGATGCAGCACAGTCATCAACGGCACTCGGCATTGCTTCCTGCCTGTATCAGCTTAAAGGTGAAACCTATATCGGGGGACTGCATACAAATGGCATGCTGCTTACTAAATCAAACGGACAGGTTCCATCTCTGATTCTTGAAGGGCAGTACGATTTGGGAATAGCGCCGCATGATGCCGTAATTCGTCTGCAGAATAAGGCAAAGAAAGAAGGCTATGAAATTTCTATTGATAATATTTGGCCGGAAGAAGGCGCGATTGCTATTAACAGGCCGATTGCAATTATCAAAAAGGAAGAGCGTGGAGAGAAGGAGCAGAAAATAGCTGAAGAGTTGGTTAATTATCTTTTAACCAAAGAAGCGCAGACAATTACAACCAAATATGGATTTGTTAGTGTAAGAAACGATATTGCAGATAAGTATCTGCCGGAGGGTGTTGAAAAAATAAATATTGACTGGGAAGCAGCATCTGAAAATGAGGATGTATTTAAGGAATTGTATGAACAAATATTCCAAAGCTAACCCCAATATACAATTTAAAATGGAAAGAGCAAAACTAAATTTTGATAAGCAGAATTTAGTTTTGCTTATTTCTATTATCCTTATTCTATTCATTACCGGATTCCCCTTATTGAATATTGTAAAAAACAGTTTTACAGAGAACGGCTGCGTAAGCATTAATGCCTATATCAGCGTTTTCACCTCACTTACCACGTATAAATCGCTTTGGAATACTTTACTGGTGGCGGCAGGTGTGCTTGTCCTGGCTGGTCTGATGGGAGGCAGTCTGGCTTTTCTTACTGAAAAAACTGATTTTAGATTTAAAAAAATGATTCGCTTTTTGGTTTTTCTGGAATTCTGTATACCATCTTATATCATTTCGGTTTCATGGATTCAAATAACATCAAAAGGAGGATACCTGCACAGGATTATTAAACTATTTAATCCAGGCTTTCAATATAAATTCAGTCCCTATTCTCTTTGGGCCGTCATCATTGTTTTATCCATCCATCTTTATCCTTTTGCATTTTTTGGTATAAGTAATGCACTCAGGAGAAGCAGTGGAGTACTTGAAGACGCTGGAAGAATATCGGGAGGATCTCCGTATGAGGTTTTAAGATCAATTTCCCTGCCCCTTGTTCTGCCATCTTTTTTTTCTACCGGGCTGCTTATTTTCAGCCGGACTATGGCTAATTTCGGAATTGCTGCCCAGCTTGCATTGCCGGTTGGAAAAGCAGTGCTGACTACCGGAATCTATAAAGCCCTTTCAGAACTTGACATTCCGTCTTTAAGTGTTTTGTCGATTCTTCTGATTGCAATATCATATGTTTTTTACTTTATAACGGAAAGATGGATAAAAAGCCGCACTTTTTACTCCAATTGTACTGGGGATGTCCGTAACCGGGAGCTTATAAGCATTGAAGGGAAAATCGGATTCATATACCCTGTAATCTTTGTGTTTTTCTTCATAGTACTGGTTTGTCCTCTTATTACACTGGTCTTATCCTCTTTTATGAAAAGATGGGGATTGGAACTGACAATTAAAAACATGACAGTCAATAATTATTTATTAGTGCTTTTTAAAAATGATTTAATAAAGCGTGCATTTTTGAACAGCTTTTTTTATGGAATACTTTCAGCCAGCATAGCTGCTGGATTTGCGGTTTTGATTGTTTATTTTTATAAACATGTAAATTCAAAGCTCTCGCGTTTGCTTATGACATGTTCCTCTTTTTCCCTCTCCGTTCCCAATATTATTCTGGCTATTGGTGCAATATTTGCCTGGATTAATCCGCCGTTTAAACTATATGGAACTAAGTGGATCATTATTCTCACGTATATCGTTTTATTCATTCCAATCATTACAAAACAGATAAAAGGTCTTTCGGAAAACATAAATCCATCAACTGATTTATCGGCAAGAACTTTGCGCATACCAGTTTTGCGGCGTATTCTTCATTTGTTCTTACCGCAGATTATCCGTGGAGTGGTATCTGGATGGATTGTCTCATTCTTAATTGCCTTCAGAGAAATTCCTATTTCACTGCTGTTGTATTCAAAGGGAAATGAAACGGTTGGGGTATTGCTCTTTACCATTCAATCCAATTCCTATGGGTTGGAAATGACCTCTGCGATTGCAGTTATAGTAATAGTATTAAGTATCATTGGAAATATTCTTGTAAATAAAATAGGTGAAAAGAGAACGTAAATGGAGATATTACAGATAAATGATTTGGAAATTAAGTATGGAAAGAAAAAAATTATAGAACATTTCAACCTTAAAATCTATAAAAATGATCTGCTGGTAATCCTGGGGCCGAGCGGGTGTGGAAAAAGCACTCTGCTTTATTCCATAGCAGGACTTATCAGACCTTGTAATGGCGAAATCTTATTTAAGGGAAAGCCGCTGTTTTCAGGTAAAAACAACATAAATATTCCGGCAGAAAAGCGTCAAAACGGGTTTGTATTTCAGGATTATTCCCTTTGGCCCCACATGAATGTCTTTGATAACATTTCTTATCCGCTTAAGGTTCATAAGCTAAAAAAACAGGACATTATGGCTCGTGTCACCGGCCTGTTAAAAAATGTCAGCCTCTTAGACAAGAGAAATGCCTTTCCTTCACAACTCAGCGGAGGAGAAAAACAGCGTGTGGCAATTGCCCGTGCAATTGCAGGTGATCCTGCCATACTTCTTCTGGATGAGCCTCTGGCTAATATTGATGCGGCTTTAAAAACTCAATTGCTTTCTTTAATTGTACAATTAAAAAATGATCTTCAAATTCCCATGATCTATGTCACGCATGATCAAAAGGAAGCATTTGAAATTGCAAATCGCATGGTGATTATGAATTCAGGCAAAATTATTCAGGAAGACTGCCCAAGTCATATTTATAAGTTCCCTGAAAATCAGTTTGTTGCAGGTTTTGTAGGAGAAAATAACGTGATTGAATACCAGCATTTATTCAGCCAGGAATGTTTATATGCCCCAGAGGATTTATTGGCTGTTCGGCCGGAAGATATTTTCATTTCGGAGAATGGTAAATTTTCAGGAAAAATTCAAAAGGTTGTTTATAAAGGAAGTTATTACAGCCTTTATGTTTGTTTAAAAAATGCTTGTGTAACGATTAATATAACATCTGATCAATATCAGGCTGGCGATATTATAAGGTTTGATATCAAGCGATTTCATGTTTTGCATAATCTTTAATCAATCAGGAAGTGCAACGGTCCGGGCAGGCCTTTGCACTTCCTGATTTTTATTCCACTGAAATATGATATGTCTTCATCCAAAAGTTGATCTGAAGAAGGTAAGCAAGCATCTGGGGACCGGCCATGAGCTGTCCGTACCAGGGTTTTCCGTAATCCGAAGGACTGGACAGGAATTTTTCAAGTTTTCTTTTATCCAGAAATTCCATGACAGGAGAGGAGTCGTCGGTCATCATTTCCCGTACCCGTCTGATTAAGAGTGCTTCATAATTGGTGTCGTAGGTTTTGGGGTACGGGGATTTCTTCCGGAATAAAATTTCATCCGGCAGAAGACCCTTTCCGGCCTGACGCAGGAGATTTTTTACGACCCCGTCCCGTGTCTTCATATCCCAGGGAACATTCCAGACATATTCGATGATCCGATGGTCTGCAAAGGGAACTCTGGCCTCTAAGCCGGAATACATACTGTCCCGGTCCATGCGGTTTAATAAGGTCTGCATGAACCAGCGAAGATTTAAGTAGGAGATTTCCCTCCTTCTGGCCTCTACCGGATTATCCTCCAAAAGGACAGGTGTTTCTGCTATGGATTTTTCGTAGGTTTCCCGTACATATTCATCCATTCTTAGATAATCCGTAAATTCAGCCTTTAATACCGCCTTCCGGGGCTTTAAGTCCATGGTCCATGGGAAGGTATGGGCGTTAAAGCATTCCTTTTTATGGAACCACGGATATCCTCCGAATATTTCATCCGCACATTCACCAGTAAGAGTTACCTTGTTATGTTTTTTGACCAGGGAACAGAAGTGCAGCAAAGATGAGTCGATATCCCCCATGGCCGGCAGGTCATGAGCCAGGACGGAATCGTACAGACGGTCCGCCTGGGTTATATTATCACATTCCAGGTAATGATGATCGGAATCCAGGAATTTTACCATCTGATCCACATAAGGGCGGTCCTGGGCTGGCTGAAAGGCACTGGCTTTAAAGTTTTTGTCATTGTTTACAAAATCAAAGGAAAAGGTCGTAAGTCTTTTTCCCTGTTTCTTAAGCTCTGCGGAACAGACTGCGGAAACCAGACTGGAATCCACTCCTCCGGATAAAAAGGTACAGATCGGCACATCGGAAACCATTTGACGCCGGATGGAGTCCTGTACCAGATAGGCTGTCTTCTCAATGGTTTCTTCATAACTGTCCTCATGGGGCCTGCTTTCCAGTTTCCAGTAGCTCCTTAAGTCAAAACCGTCTTTTGAACACAGAAGCATATGACCGGGCTGCAGTTCCTTTATATTTTGAAATACTCCGCAGCCATAGGTGCGGGCCGGTCCTATGGAGAATATTTCATTCATTCCTTTCCGGTCTAAAACGGGCCGGATACCTGGATAAGCGAAGATTCCTTTCAATTCAGAGGCGAAGATGATCTCTTCATTCCGGACCGTATAAAAGAGCGGTTTTACTCCGGAGCGGTCCCGAAAGAGACTTAACCGTTTCCGGACCGGATCCAGAATGGCAAAGGCAAAGATCCCATTTAACTGTTTAACAAAATCAGCTCCATACTCCATATAACCGGTCAGAATTACTTCTGTATCGCAGGTGGTTTTAAAGGAATGCCCCTGTTTTATAAGGTCCCGGCGAAGTTCCTCTGTATTATAGATTTCTCCATTGTATACAATACCAAAGGTTTTTCCGGCTTCCGTCTTTTTCATAGGCTGGCTGCCGTTTGTTAAATCGATTATGGATAAACGGGCATGGGACATGCCTCCATGCTCGAAGAGCCAGATGCCGGATTCATCAGGTCCCCGGTGCCGTTGAATGTCAGACATCTGTTTAAGAATCGTTTCGTATTGGAATTTATCTTTCTGGTAATCGCGTTTCGGATTGTAAAACCCAGCAATTCCACACATGGCAAATCCTCCTTATGACTGGATCATTTATAATAGAAAACAGGCAGCAGCAAAAGTAGTTAGAAATCCGATGAGGACCGGAGGTATATTTTTTCTGGCAAGTTCCAGCGGATCGACGTTACAGATGGCAGCAACAGGAATAAGCCCCCATGGAACAATGGTTCCTCCTCCTGTGAAAATGGCAGTAATCTGTCCAAGCGAGGCCAGGACAGGAACGGAAGCCCCGACTGCCATGCCGAAGGTGTTTGCCAAAGAGCCGGTTAGGGGAAGACCCGAAAAGCCGGAGCCATCCAGGCCGGTTAAGCCTCCTGCCGCCATTTGCAGAAATGCGGCCATATACTTGTTAAGGGGAGTGTTTTGGGCCAGCCAGATGGCCCAGTCATTCAAGATTCCTCCCTGAAACTGTTTCCCCATAATGGAAGAAATTCCCTCACCCCCTAAAAAGAAAAAGGCCCCGATGAGAATAACGGGAGCGAATATGCGAATGGCAAAAAGAAAGCCATCGGTAACATATTCCGTTACTTTTTCTAAGGAATGTTTTCCAAAACCCAGGACTGCTCCCACGCACATGCTCAGAATGGCAGTGCCGGAAACCATACTGTTGGCATCTTTGCCTTTTAAATGGAAGACCAGCATAAGAACCAGATCTCCTGCAAAAAGAAGGGGAGTCAGAAATGCCATGATGACAGCGGAGGTTTTGATATCCGGACTTTCTTCTGCATTCTGGACAGAAATAACAGGACAGCAGGCAGAAATCTCTTTTCTGTTTAACAGATATGCAGAAACTGCTGTAACAATACCCATAACCAGAAATAAAGGCCGGCCATGGGTCAGGATATCCGATGCAGGGATTGATGCGGCGCCTGCGGAAATGGCCGGAGCACCCTGGATGACAAAGTCATAGCTTAAAGCAATTCCATGGCCGAATAAATTCATGGCCATAGCCGCCGCCAGAGGTTTAAGCCCGGCTTTGACTGCAAAGGGCAGCATAATGGCACCTATCAGGGCTACCGACGGGGAGGGCCAGAGAAAGAGAGAGAACAGCAGCATGGTGAGTCCCAGAATCCACCAGGTAATGGAAGGCGACTTCATGACCCTGGCCAAGGGCATCATCATCAGGCAGTCGCTTCCCAGGTCCTTTAAGCATTTTGAGAGAGCCGTAACAAGAGCAATGGTTGCAATGATTTCCATAAATTCCCTGGCAGAATACACAATCGCATTAAATACGGTCATGATACCTCCGGCAGCAGACCCCAATCCTGCTAGACCCAGCAGGAAGAGAAAGGCAAGGCAGACCAGGGGGGTATCCTTTCTGAAGACCATGACAGCCAGAATGACTATAACGCCAATGAGATAAATATAGTGCATAGGTGTCAGCACCGGATTTGTATCAGGCATAGGGATCACTCCTGTGAGAAGAATATAATCTATTCTATGATGGGGCAGAATCAGCAGTGTGATTTTTTGCATCAGAACTTGAAATTTTCCGGCCCGCCTTTTATACTTGGGTTTATAAAGGAGATGGCCTATGCAGATTACTTCAGTACATATAAAAAATTTTAAATCCATTCGGGATATGGAGATTGAAGGCATTGAAAGAGCCCTGATTTTAGTTGGAAAAAACAATACCGGCAAAACAGGAGTCCTGGATGCCATACGGGCAGCAGCAGGAGTCTATGAGGTTACGGAAGAGGATTTTAATGAGAAGAAACAAAATATTGAGATAACCATGGCTCTTAAAATCACCCAGGAGGATTTAATGATGTTTCACGGGTGCGGAATCGTGAGCCAGTATAAACGGTTTGATGCGTGGTTTCATGATTTTCAGGCCAAACTTCCTTCTTATCAGGCCGGAAGCCTGACCTTTACCTACCAGGTCAACTGGAATGGAGATATCCGTTTTAACGACGGATACCGGAAGAATAACAGGTATGTCAGGGAGATTTTCCCCAGGCTGTATTACATTGATTCAGAACGGGACTTAAACCAGTTCCAGAATGATCTTTTGCTGTTCCAGGAGGATGATCAGCTCAATAAGCTGAGGAATCATGTGTGTATGTTTGACGGAGCTAAGGAATGCAACCAGTGTTTTAAATGCATCGGCCTGATAAACCAGAAGAAGCCGGAAGAGCTGCAGATTTATGAGACATCTAAGCTGCTGGAATATAAGATGTACCAGTTAAATTTAAATGATTTAGCTGAAAGGGTCAATGAAAACTACAGAAAGAACGGTGGATATGAGGAAATCCGGTTTGCCTTAAGCTGCAATCCGGATGAGATGTTCAAGGTAACGGCGGAAACCTATCACGTGGAAAGGGGAAAGATAAGTCCTATCGGCAACCTGAGCAATGGTATGAAGAGCCTTTATATGCTGTCTCTTCTGGAGACTTATACGGATGAGGATAAGAGGATACCCAGTATTATTATCGTGGAAGACCCTGAGATATTTCTCCATCCCCAGCTCCAAAAAGTGTCCAGTGAAATCCTCTATCATTTATCCAAGAAAAATCAGGTGATTTTTACCACGCATTCGCCTAATATGCTGTTTAACTTTACAAGACGCCAGATCAGACAGGTGGTTTTAGAAAGAGACGGTTATTCTGTAGTCAAGGGCAGTACAGATATTGATGCCATTCTGGATGATCTGGGTTATGGCGCCAATGATCTTTTAGGTGTCAGCTTTGTGTTTATCGTGGAGGGAAAACAGGATAAGAGCCGTCTGCCCCTTCTGCTGGAGAAATATTATTCGGAAATTTATGACAGCGAGGGGAAGCTTTCCAGAATTTCCATCATAACGACCAACAGCTGCACCAATATCAAGACCTATGCCAATTTAAAATATATGAATCAGGTATATCTGCGGGACCAGTTCCTGATGATCCGGGATGGAGACGGCATGAATCCGGAAGAACTGGCCGGGCAGCTCTGCCGGTATTATGAGGAACGCAATCTGGAGGATATTGATAAGCTCCCCAAGGTTACAAGAAGGAATGTCCTCATATTAAAATACTATTCATTTGAGAATTACTTTCTAAATCCCAAAATCATGACAGAACTGGGGATCGTGAAAAGTGAAGAGGACTTCTACCGGATTTTGTTTGATAAATGGAAGGAGTATCTCCACCGGCTGAAGTGCGGTAAACATTTTATAGAGGTGTTGGGCAGGGAGATCGATTCCATAGAAGTATTAAAGGCCCATATGGAAGAATTCAGGATTTATATGCGGGGACATAATCTTTATGATATCTTCTATGGGCCTTACAGGAAGCAGGAGGAAGAACTGTTTAAACGGTATATTAATCTGGCACCCAGAGAGGATTTTAAGGATATACTGGATGCCATTGACAGTTTCGTCTATTTTGAAAGCAGGAAGTCAGCAAGATGATTTCCATGTCTGAACAGAGATCCTTTAAAGGAATGAATATAGAAAGTGCAAGAAAGTGCTATTACTTGGACAAATAAAAGCACGCTTTTTTATGACAGGTATATTATAATTGAAAGCAGAGACTTTAAGAGGAGGTATCAGAATGAATTATCTGATTGGAATCGATGTGGGGACATCGGCGACAAAGACCGTTCTGTTTGATGAAAGAGGACATGTGGTGGTTTCTGCATCCATAGAATATCCTCTTTACCAGCCCCGGAACGGCTGGGCGGAACAGAGGCCGGAGGACTGGCGGGAAGCGGTTCTTAAAACTCTTTCCCAGGTCGTTGCAGAGTCAGGGGTTTTAAGTGAGGATATTAAGGGAATCGGAATTTCGGGCCAGATGCACGGCCTGGTGATGCTTGATGAGAACAATGAAGTGATCCGGCCCTCCATTATATGGTGTGACCAGAGAACGGGCGCTGAAGTAGAGGACATGCAAAGCCTTATGCCAAGGGAACGCTGGATCGAGATTACTGCAAATCCGCCGCTTACCGGCTGGACGGCAGCTAAGATTTTATGGGTCAGAAAAAACGAACCGGAAAACTATCAAAAATGCAGGCATATCCTGCTGCCCAAGGACTATATCCGCTTCGTTCTCACCGGGGTATATGCAACTGAGGTTTCAGATGCAAGCGGCATGCAGCTTCTCAATGTGCCCGGAAGGTGCTGGTCCGATGAAGTCCTTCATAAGCTGGAGATCGATCCGGAGCTTTTAGGAAAGGTCTATGAATCCTGTGAAGTGACTGGAACCATTCTTCCGGGGATTGCAGAGAGAACAGGACTTTCGGCAGATACAAAAGTGGTCGGAGGAGCCGGCGATAATGCCGCTGCTGCGGTAGGAACCGGTGTAGTAAGGGATGGGACGGCGTTTACTACTATTGGAACCTCTGGTGTCGTATTCGCACACAGCAGCCAGGTTACCATTGATCCGGAGGGAAGAGTGCATACCTGCTGCTGTGCGGTACCGGGAGCCTGGCATGTTATGGGCGTGACCCAGGCAGCAGGACTGTCTTTAAAATGGTTTAAAGATCATTTTTGTCAGGACTATTCGCAAGAGGCCCAAAAACAGGGAGTTGATGTCTATGACCTTATTAACAGAGACATAAGCCAGGTGGAGCCGGGAAGCAATAAATTGATTTACCTGCCTTACCTGATGGGGGAGCGGACCCCTCATCTGGACCCGGACTGCCGGGGAGTGTTCTTCGGACTATCTGCCATACATACAAAGGCTCATATGCTGCGTGCCATTATGGAAGGCGTTTCCTATTCCCTCAGTGACTGCAATGATATTCTTGAGGAGATGGGAATCCGGGTCGGTCAGATGATGGCATGCGGCGGCGGCGGAAAGAGTCCGGTTTGGCGTCAGATGCTGGCAGACATGTATGGCTGCGGGGTTAAGACCGTGGCCCAGACGGAAGGACCGGCCCTTGGAGTTGCCATTCTGGCAGGAGTGGGATGCGGGATTTATGAGAGTGTGGAAGCGGCCTGTGATGTCCTGATATCGGAAGACAAGTCTGCAGAGCCAGATGCCCGTCAGGCAGAGCTTTACGGCAGATACCATCAGTTATACAAGAAGCTGTATGTGGATTTAAAGGACAGCTATAAAACACTGGCAGCTTTATAATGTACTTTATGAAAAAGAATAAGCAAGGAGGAAAGGGATATGCGTTTTTTTATTGATACTGCAAATGTAGACGAAATCAGAATGGCTAATGAGATGGGGATTATCTGCGGGGTTACCACGAACCCGTCACTGATTGCAAAGGAAGGCCGTGATTTCAGTCAGGTAATTGCGGAAATCGCTTCGATTGTAGACGGTCCTATAAGCGGCGAGGTGAAGGCTACTACGGCTGATTCAGATGGCATGATCAGGGAAGGCCGGGAGATTGCAGCGATCCATCCCAATATGGTAGTAAAGATCCCCATGACTGTTGAAGGCTTAAAGGCGGTAAAGGTTCTGAATTCAGAAGGAATCAAAACCAATGTCACCCTTGTATTTTCCGCTGCCCAGGCCCTTCTTGCAGCAAGAGCCGGTGCAGCTTATGTATCTCCGTTCCTGGGACGGCTGGATGATATTTCCATGCCGGGTATGGACCTGGTCAGCGATATTACGGAGATTTTCCAGGTACATGGTATAGAGACGGAGATCATCGCAGCAAGCGTACGCAATCCGATTCATGTGATCGACTGTGCCAGAGCAGGAGCTGATATCGCAACGGTTCCCTATAAGGTATTGATCCAGATGACGCAGCATCCGCTCACGGACCAGGGAATAGAAAAATTTAAGAAAGATTATCAGGCTGTATTTGGAGAATAGCAAAAGGAGAGGCGAAAAACTATGGGATTGGCAATCAAACCGGTAACAGACCCGGCCTTTGCCGCTTACGGAAAAGTGGTTACTGGATATGAGGTTGGGGAATTGTTAAAAAAAATGGAAGAGACACCGCTTCCGGAAGATGTGATATACGTTCCGTCGGCAGAGGAATTGGAGTCTCTGGCTGTTTCCGCTAAAATGGAGAAGAATCTGTACGGAGGAATGCCTATACAGGTGGGGTACTGCAATGGTCATAATAAAAAACTGAACGCAGTGGAATATCACAGGAATTCGGAAATCAATATAGCAGTGACGGATCTGGTACTGATTCTGGGAAAACAGCAGGATATTACAACGAAATATACCTACGATTCAGGCAAAATGGAGGCATTTCTCATTCCAGCAGGAACTGCGGTTGAGGTATATGCCACAACGCTTCATTATGCTCCGTGCCACGTTAAGGAAGGCGGTTTCCGCTGTGTGGTGATTCTTCCGAAAGGTACCAATACAGAGCAAGAGCCTGTAGGAGAAATGGCAAATGAAGAGGACCGGCTGCTGTTTGCTAAGAACAAATGGCTGATTGGTCATGAAGAGGGCGGGCTTCCTGTCCAGGCCTATATCGGAATAACAGGAGAAAACCTGTCTGTTTAAAAGGAAAAACCAATAAATGAAACCAGGCAGGATGCTGAAAAGGGACTGCCTGAAGGATAACAGGAGGAGTCATATATGAATAATATCCCGGAATTAAAAGTTGGAATCGTAGCGGTCAGCAGGGACTGTTTCCCAGAATCCCTGTCAGTAAACAGAAGAAAAGCTCTGGTTAAGGCTTATGAAGAAAAGTATGATGGAAAAAATATCTATGAAAGCCCTGTCTGCATCGTGGAAAGTGAAATCCATATGGTACAGGCATTAGAGGATGTAAAGAAAGCCGGATGCAATGCTCTTGTGGTATACCTGGGAAATTTCGGGCCGGAAATATCGGAAACCCTTCTTGCAAAGCATTTTGACGGACCGGTTATGTTTATTGCGGCGGCGGAAGAAAGCGGAGATAATCTGACCCAGGGAAGAGGCGATGCCTACTGTGGCATGTTAAACGCCAGCTATAATTTAAAGCTGAGAAATATCAAGGCGTACATACCGGAATATCCGGTTGGAACAGCTGAGGAATGTGCTGACATGATTGAAGAATTCCTTCCCATTGCCAGAACTTTGGTAGGCCTTTCAAGCTTAAAGATCATAAGCTTCGGTCCCCGCCCGTTAAATTTCCTGGCATGTAATGCACCGATTAAGCAGCTTTACAACCTGGGTGTGGAAATTGAAGAAAACTCCGAACTGGATTTGTTTGAAGCCTTTAATAAGCATGCCGGGGACCCGAGAATTCCGGAAGTGGTCAAGGATATGGAAGCAGAGCTGGGAGAGGGGAATAATAAGCCGGAAATACTTCCAAAGCTTGCCCAGTATGAACTGACCTTGTTAGACTGGGTGGAGGAACACCGCGGCTACCGCAAATATGTTGCAATTGCAGGAAAATGCTGGCCTGCATTCCAGACCCAGTTTGGTTTTGTTCCATGCTATGTGAACAGCCGTCTGACCGGAATGGGTATTCCGGTGTCCTGTGAAGTTGATATTTACGGTGCTCTCAGTGAGTTTATCGGAACCTGTGTGAGTATGGATGCCGTAACCCTGCTTGATATTAACAATACGGTTCCGGATGATATGTATGACGGGGATATTAAAGGCATATATGATTATACCCATCAGGATACCTTTATGG
Organism: uncultured Lacrimispora sp.; assembly: GCA_964402355.1. GTDB lineage: Bacteria > Bacillota > Clostridia > Lachnospirales > Lachnospiraceae > Lacrimispora. Next base: position 3,097 of record CAYOCB010000001.1, on the reverse strand, counting down.
GCTTCCACTGCGGCAATACATGCTCCAAAAAACTGGCTGCCTGCTCCATGAAATATCAGATGATTATGGCAAGAGCTCTTCCGGAAGAGGTTACCCAGGGTACCCTTGAGGGAGATATTACTCCAGGAGACATCACATTCTTCCGTTTACAGAGTACTGCGGACAATCTGCTGCGTGCTTATGTTGCCCAGGGAGAGGTGCTTCCTGTAGCTGCCCGTTCCTTTGGTTCCATTGGTGTCTTCGCAATTCCGGAAATGGGAAGATTCTACCGCCACGTACTGGTGGAGAAGAATTTCCCGCACCATGGGGCAGTAGCCTTCGGACATTACGGAAAGGCCATATTTGAGGTATTTAAATATCTTGGCGTGGAGGAAATCGGATTTAACCAGCCTAAGGGAATGCTTTATAAGACAGAAAATCCATTTGCTTAGGAGTGGATCATTTGATTTTAACCTTATCAAGGATTTAGTAATAAGGTTATGCCCGATGGAGCGGGGCACGCTGTGAGCAAGTAACGAAGCGGATTGCGAATATCCGACAATTGCAGCTGTAAAGGAGGAAAGATTCCCCGGTGCCGGGAATCTTTCCTCTTTTTATTATAAGGCATGAAGTAAGGATAAGGCTTATATTAAGGCTTTACACAAATGGAAAATAATGGTAATATTATAAATAGAAAGGCATACTGCAAAAGGAGGGATTGAACATTATTTTGTGTTTTGAATAGTTTTATATGAATAAATTTTGATAAACATATAAATGAATTTTCTGATTTTTGTATACAAGAGCACCCTTTCTATTTAGCAACTAGAGGAAAGCATTTGTTACTGACTACCGTACACTACAATCTAAATGTGTATCTAAGAAAAAGAAAGGGGTTGTTAAAATGAAAAAACACGTAGTTTCAATTTTAATTGCATCCATATTCACTTTATCAATAGGAGGAGTCAATGCATCCGCTGCTACTTTTGGCATTGATTCTTCATTAGGTTTATCTGCGAATGAAGCAGTAAAAACGGCCTCCGCTCTGAATTCCGGTGACACTTGGAATAAAATGCATTCAGGCTATGCTACCTATACCGGATCCGGATATTCAGGTGGCTGTGCTCTTTTAGATCCAATTCCAGCCAATATGGAGATAACAGCTTTAAATCCTGCGGATTATAACAGTTATGGAGTAAAAGCAGCATTGGCAGGAGCGTATCTGCAAGTAAAGGGACCGAAAGGAACTACAACCGTATATGTCACTGATTTATACCCTGAAGGTGCCAATGGTGCACTTGACTTATGTCCAACTTCCTTTGCTAAGATAGGTGATATGTCCGCAGGTAAAATCGACATTCAATGGAAGGTTGTAAAAGCACCGGTTAAAGGAAATGTCTCTTACCGTATTAAGGAAGGAAGCAGTCAATGGTGGGCAGCGATTCAAGTAAGAAATCATAAATATCCTGTTTTAAAGATGGAATATTATCAAAATGGGAAATGGATCAACATGGAAAAAATGGAATGGAACCATTTCGTTGCCACTAATATGGGGACAGGAACGATTAAAATCAGAATGACAGATAATCGTAATCAAGTGATAACGGATACAATTTCTGCACTTCCGGAAAGTGGTACTTCCTCTGCCTATATTGTACCTGGAAATGTTCAATTTCCTGATTGATAAAGATTAATATGGTTAATATTTACATAGTAGTAGTTAGATCAGATATTTAAAAATATTTACTTAATAATAATACAATAACCAAAGTCTATAAAGATGAATAAACTTTTCTTGATTTTGCTTATAATCTGGTTTCTGCTGTCCATTCAGCATCAAATTTTCTTTTATTGGCATAAAGGCTGCATCCATATCAGTTTATAAATAACTATTACGGTTGTCGACTCCGTGGATGAATAAAATTCTTTTTTTATCTTTGATGTTATAAAATTTTATACGCCGCTTTTTACATGATAAAGCTTGACTGGATTGCGGTACACAACTATTTAACCTTAAAAAAGTGTATATATTTTAAAATAACAGGTAACTAAGAGCTTCTGAAAAATCAGAGGTCTGGTAGTTATCTGTTATTTTTTATTGTTCGTAAATTAAGAATGAAAAGAATTCTAAAAACACACGAAAAGAACAGGGTACCAGCTAATTTAAATCAGCTGGTATGACAGCACCCCGGTTTTTGATATAGTTACTATTCCTTGTTATTTTTTGAAAAGGAGAGAAAGTATCCAAATTTGGTATGTTATCATAATATAAGTATAGGCGTTAACATATTTATAATGAGCGTCTGCTATTAAAAAAAGGGGGATTTACTATGAGTAATAGTGCTCTTCAAATAAATTTATTTACAGCTACGTCTGTAGTTGCCGGTTCGAATGTACTTTTTGATACCATAGCTTATTCTGCGGGAAGTATTACCTATAATTCAGTTACAGGTGTGATAACTTTTTCGGAGGCAGGCAGATATTTTGTTGACTGGTGGTTAGCGACACAGTTTATACAGGACGTAAGTGGGACAGCCTTTGCACTGGTTTCTTCACAAGGAGATTTTATTGCGGGTAATCCTCAGGTTAATACAAGCAAGGTTCTGGGAGTTGGAATAATTGATGTAATTACGGCTCCTGTTACCTTATCGCTAGTAAATGTAAGTTCGACAACAATATATTTTTCAGCATCAGCACCACTGAAAGGGACATTAGTTATTATAGAAGATGATATTTGTCCTATAGTGCCGACTGGCCCAACGGGACCAACCGGCCCAACGGGTCCAACCGGCCCAACCGGCCCATGTTGTACAGGCCCAACCGGCCCAACCGGCCCAACCGGCCCAACAGGACCAACCGGCCCATGTTGTACTGGCCCAACTGGCCCAACCGGCCCAACCGGCCCAACCGGCCCAACCGGCCCATGTTGTACCGGTCCAACAGGCCCGACAGGAGACACCGGCCCGACAGGGGATACCGGCCCAACGGGAGACACCGGTCCAACAGGTCCGTGTTGTACAGGTCCGACAGGAGATACCGGTCCGACAGGTCCGATAGGAGATACCGGTCCGACAGGTCCGATAGGAGATACCGGCCCGACAGGTCCGATAGGAGATAC